>JAIXQP010000026.1 GCA_027485675.1 Terriglobales bacterium
AGCCAACCGCCCCGCCTCCCGCAGCACCCGTTAAACACCGCCCGCCCCCTCCCCCTCAGCCGCGACCCGCCCCTATCCCAGCCTGCCGCCCCGCCTCCCGCTCAATCCCCCGCAGCATCCCGCTAAACACCACCGCGTGCAGCGGCACCACCGCGTACCAATACAACAACCCCAACAACCCCCGCGGCGCAAACAACGCCCGCTGCGTCAACTCGCAACGCCCCGCCCCCGCCTCCCGAATCACAAACTCGAGGCGCGCCTCCCCCGGCAACCTCATCTCCGCCCGCAGCGCCAGCCACCGGTCCCGCTCAATCCCCACCACCCGCCAAAAATCCAACGCTTCCCCGTACCCCACCGTCTCCGGATCCCGCCGCCCCCGCCGCAACCCCGGCCCGCCCACCATCACATCCATCCACCCCCGCAACTTCCATAACCAGTCCGCCGCGTACCACCCGTGCCCCCCGCCCACCCGGCACACCGCCCGGTACACCGCCCAGTCCGGCGCCGCCATCGTCACCGTCCGCTCATCCCGAAACACCGTCCCCCCGGCCCAGTCCGGATCCCCCGGAATCACCCCCGCCATCGACCACGTCGTCTCCACGTCCCGCGCCGCAATCTTCTTGAGCGCCGCCGCAATCGCCTCCCGCACCGTCAACAGCTCCTGCGGAATCAGCCCCACAATCCGCTGCTCCCGGCACACCACCGGATTCCGCAGCCCCTCCGCCAACGGCTTCGCAATCTCCTTGCTCAGCGGCGTCACCAAATGAATCCAGTACGAACTCAACCGCGGCGACAAAATCGGCAGCGGAATCACATACCGCCGCGGCAACCCCAAACATTCCGCCATCGTCCGCATCAGCTCCCGGTACGTCAACACCTCCGGCCCGCCAATGTCGAAAACCCCGCCCACCGTCTCCGGCGCCGTCAACGCCCCCGTCAGGTACCCAATCACATTCCGAATCGCAATCGGCTGGCACCGCGTCGCCACCCACTTCGGCGTCACCATCACCGGCAGCCGCTCCACCAGATACCGCAAAATCTCAAACGAAGCCGACCCCGACCCGATAATCATCGCCGCCCGGAACACCGTCACCGGCACCCCGCCCGCCCCCAACGCCCCTTCCACCTCCCGCCGCGATTGCAAATGCTCGCTCAGCCCTGCCCCGGTCTCCCCCAGGCCACCCAGATAAAGAATCCGCTCCACCCCCGCCGCCGCGCACGCCGCCCCAAACGTCTCCGCCAGCCGCCGGTCCTGCAGCGCATACTCCGCGCTCGCCGAAACCATCGAATGCACCAAATAGAAAGCCGCGCTGCACCCCCGCAAGCTCTCCGTCAACGCCGCCAGGTCGGTCAGATCGCTCCGCCGCACCTCCACGCCCGGCCCCTTCACCCAGTGCCGATCCGCCAGCTTCTCCGGGCTCCGCACCAGGCACCGCACCGCATAGCCCAGCTCCAGCAAACGCGGCGCCAGCCGGCCCCCCACGTATCCCGTGGCCCCGGCAATCGCCAGCGTTCCTTGCGTTATCCCCACTGCATCCCACGCCATCGTATCGGAATCCGCCAGCCCGGCGGAACCTGCCGCCGGTACCGCCAGCCCAGGCGCACGAAATGCACGAGAGCCCGCAAACTCGCAAACTCCGCCACATACCGCCCCCGTGAACCCGCCAAGTGGACGGCGTAGCCGCCGTTCTCAATCCGCAGGTCCAGCTCCACCTCCGCTTCAGCCACGGACGGGCGTCGTTGCGCCGCTCGTGCGAATGCGCATCGTCCCGTTCACTCGCCACAACGCATGCTCCGCCGTCGGCGAGGTCGAGCTGGGCACGTGCACTTCCAGATTCTCAAACGCGTAGGTGATCTCCGCGCCCCGTCCCGTCAGTTGATCAAACAGGCCGATCGCGAGTTCCGGCCAGGTCTTGGTGTCGTTGGTGTTCTGTTCCATGCCCCTCCAGATGCCCCCCAACCCCCAACGACCCATTCATTCCTATAATGACGCGCAGGACCCCGAATCTTCGCCAATGACTAACATGACTCCGGAACAACTGTGGAGCCGCATCCAAGCCCTGTGCGAAGAGGCCGAAAAGCAGCCTCCGCCGGATCGCGCCGCCTTTCTCGAACGCGTCGAATCGAACCCCGCCATTCGCGACGAAGTCCACGCCATGCTCACGGCGCTCGCCCAAGAAGCCCAAGCCGTCGCCGAGTACCAGCCGCCCCCCTTCCAATTGGCGTCCCCCGCCTCCATCGGCCCCTACACCATCCTCGGCTTCCTCGGCCGCGGCGGCAACGGCGCCGTCTACGCCGCCGAAATCGATCGCGCCGGCGTCAAACAACCCGTCGCCGTCAAAGTCCTCCACTCCCATCTCGCCGACGGCGAAACCGAAGCCCGCTTCCACCGCGAACAGCAGATGCTCGCCCACTTGGACCACCCCGGCATCATCCGCGTCCTCGACGTCGGCGTCACCCCCGACCAGCAGCCCTATCTCGTCATGGACCGCGTTCTCGACGGCCTCCCCATCGACGCCTATTGCGACCGCGAAAAACTCGACATCGCCGCCCGCCTCCGCCTCATGATCCAAGCCTGCGATGCCGTCGCCGCCGCCCATCGCTCGCTCATCGTCCACCTCGATCTCAAACCCTCCAACCTCCTCATCGATCGCGACGGCCGCGCCCGCCTCCTCGATTTCGGCACCGCCAAACTCGTCCGCCCCGGCGACTTCACCAGCACCCGCCAGATGACCCCCCTCTACGCCAGCCCCGAGCAGCTCCGCGGCGAGTCCGTCACCACCGCCTGCGATGTCTACAGCCTCGGCGTCGTTCTCTATGAGCTCGTCACCGGCGAATGGCCCTTCGGCAACCGGGACTCCATGTTCGGCGTCTGGTCCCGTGCCTACCGCGAAACCGCAAGCCGCCGCCTCACCGAACGCCTCACCCCGGAAGCCGCCGCCGCCCGCGGCATGCGCGTCGAACAGTTGCGCAGCACCCTCCAGGGTGATCTCGAAGCCATCGTCCAAAAGGCCATCGCCGCCCAGCCCGCCGAACGCTATCCCACCGTCGCCGCCCTCGCCGAAGATCTCGAACGCTTCCTCGACCAGCGCCCCGTCCTCGCCCGCAAGCAAACCGCCTGGTACCAGGTCCGCAAGTATGCCGTCCGCAACCGCGGCACGGTCGCCTCCACGCTCGTCCTGCTCCTCGGCCTCACCGGCGCCCTCGGCTACGCCTGGTGGCAGCAGCGCGAAAAACTCGCCGCCGCCCGCGTCGCCCAGGAAACCGCCGAGTTCCTCAACTGGATGATCCAAAGCTCCCGCCCCATGTACGGCGGCCGCCAGGATATGCCCGTCCGCGAACTCGTCCAAAACGCCGGCCAAGAGCTGAAGCGCCGGCCCCACATGAGCGACTCCGCCGCCGGCAATCTCCTCCAGGCCCTCGGCGGCTATCTCGCCGAAGCCGGCGACCCCGATGGCGCCATGGTCATGATGGCGGAAGCCGGCCGCCGCGCCGCCACCCCCGGCGAACGCATCACCGCCCGCATGGCCGTCAGCAGCATGCTCATCGGCCGCGGCAAGTGCGAGGACGCCATGAAGATCGTTCGCGAAGTCGAAGCCGACGTCGAGCGCTACCGCGCCTCCATGCCGCCCATCACCTTCGTCACCTACCTAACGCAGCGCAGCGAAGCCATGGATACCTGCGAAGCCCGCAAGAAGGACATGCTCCAGCTTCTCGCCCCGCTCCCCGCCATTGTTCGCCAGGTTCCGGACAATGCCACCAACCTCTCCATGCGCCCCGGCCTCCTCAAGGCCCTCGCCATGAACACCTACGCCGTCGCCCTCTACTCCGCCCAGCGCTATGAAGAAGCCCTCCAGGTCATCGAAGAAGGCATGCGCTACGCCGGCACCGGACCCGATACCCCCGGCGTCCGCATCGCCCTCTACCGCACCATCGGCTCCATCGAACAGGGCCGCGGCCGCATCAAGGCAGCCGCGGACGCTCTCGGCGAGTGTGTCCGCCTAAGCGAAGGGTTCACCAGCACCTTCGAAAATCTGCGCCTCAAAGTCATGTGGGCCACCAAGCTCGGCTTAACCGGCGAAACCGAGCGTCCCGCCAAGATCGCCCGCGAGGTCATCGCGGAAACCCACCGCCGCGCCGACGAGATCGGCCCCATCCGCTGGATGATCCTGTCGGACGCCGCTCTCGCCCTCATGCGTTGCGGCCAGTGTGAGGAAGTGCCGGCTCTGGTCAAAGAGGTGGATGCCATCGCCGGAAAGAGCATGGGAGCGGCCTGGCGCGGCAATCGTCTCTCGACCGAAGGCTTCTGTCTCATCAAGCTGGGCAAGGTCGAGGAAGGGAAACGCCTCATCCGCGAAACCCTGCAGGTGATGGCCCCCATCTTCACCCCGGACTCGAAATTCAAGAAGGAACTCGAAGCCGCGCTCCGCTAACCCACCGGGCAACTTCCGCCAACCAACGGAAAAAATCTCCCGCCCCTACCCCTTCCCCGCGTTGCGCGGATGCTGATTCTAAGCGACTTCCTGCCCAAACCGCTCGGTGGCAGGAAAATTGCAACCCGACGAACCAATCTGTGCAGAACTCCCTACTACCCCACTCCGTAGATCACTCCGCGAGCCCTTTCGTTTCTCCCGCCCGCAGGAATTCTGGCTGCTATCCCTAAGGTTTCCCCGTATTGCCGTCGATATCCCCCGTAGCCCCCCCCTGTAGTCCTTTTTGCCGCCAGTGGTACGGTGAGCGCCCCGCCCCTTCCGCCGTCCGCCTTCGAATCTCTTCGCGCTCGAAGAAATGGAGTTCCTCATGTCGTTCGCCGCGCGCCCGGCTTCCGCCCCCCGGCCGGATACCGCCCCTCACTTCGTCCTCCTCGCTCCTCTCCGTTGGAGACGCCAGAGCCTGTTCCACGACGTCGTCGTGGATGAGTCCGCCTATCAGCACCTCCTCAGCGCCGTCCAACGCTTCCGCGGTCGCAGCTACCTCCAGGATGGCGCCCTTCGCCCCGCCGACCTCACCCCCGACGGGCGCCACCAGCAGCCCATCGACCCCCACAGTTGGCACCTCGTCATCCAGACCCCCACCCTCGATGTCGTCAGTTGCGCCCGCTACTACTCCCTGCCCAACCCGTGCTTTGAAACCACGCTCACCTCGCGCTCCCGCCTCGCCGCCGAACCGCAGTGGCGCTCCCCTGTCCGCTCCCTTGTCGAAAACTCCATCCGCCAGGCCGCCGACCGGGGCGCCCTCTTCGCCGAACTCGGCGGCTGGTGCGTCGCCGAATCCGCCCGCAAAACCTCCCACGCCCTCCGCAGCGTTCTCTCCATGTACGCCCTCGGCGAAATCCTCGGCGGTACCGTCGGGCTCAGCACCGCCACCACCCGCCACTCCTCGTCCTCCATCCTCCAACGCCTCGGCGCCCAAAAAGCCCACTGGCAAGGCCACCCCTTGCCCACCTACTTCGAACCCGTCTTCGACTGCCACATGGAACTCCTCCAGTTCGATTCCTCCCGGCCCGCCCCCAAATACTCCTCCCAGGTCTTGGCCTACCAGCAACAATTGCGCTCCAGCGTCCGCGTGGTCTGCTCCGGTGCCAGTGTCCCTACCTGCGTCCATTCCCTCCAATCGCTCGCCGAAACGCTCCAGTCGACTGACCATTCCCGTTCCATCGCGCCGCCCGGAGCCACCTCCCGGGGCGCCTCCCTCGGCTGAATTTTTGACCATTTCTCGTCACACGACCACTCCTCGTCACGCCCTTCGCCAGCGGCAAGGCCCTCCCCACCGCCCGGCGGCCCGCCCCGCCCGGCGGCCAACGTGTTGAGAAACCGGCCCTTGGCGCGCCGCCCCCGCCTCTCCAGAGAGACCTGAGTCTCTCTCAGGGAAAACCCTTAGCCCGAGGCCCCTGAAGTGCTCTTTACCTGCGGGTATCGGTGCGGAAGCCTGCGGGTCCGTCTCCCCACGGACTCCGGCTCTCCGCCCACCGAACAACGTTTCCAAGGGAAAGGTGTTTATGAATACTCGCTTCTTGTCCGCTGTCTTCCTGTCCGCTTGCACCATCGCCACTCCGGGTCTGTTCGCCGCCTCCATCGGCGCCGGCTCGGTCAACTTCACCGGCACCGCCGGAGTCTCCGCCATCTCCGTCGACTTTTTCGGCGATCCCTCCTCCGGCTGCAGTACGGCCGGTGTTGGCGTCCTCGGCTGCTTCGCCGCGAATGCTCCCCTGACGGGCGTCTTTGCCACCGGTCTCGTCCCGTTAACCCTCGGCGGCACCATCCAGGATCTCGTCAACCCGCCCATTAGCGGGGTCAACTTCCTCAACGCCTTCATCACCTTCCAGAACGGCGTCATTTTCGACCTGACCTACATCGTCCCCGGCGGCGCGCCCCCCTGCGACCCCGCCCAAACCAACAACCCCAACTACTCCTGCACCCCGGTCATCAGCGGCGTCGTCTCGCCGTTCACCCTCACCAACTCCTCGGACGCCTCGAACGCCTCGGTCTTCTTCAACGTCCAGGTATCCGCGTACACCGGTGCCACCTCCTCTGGCTTCACCCCCTACGTCGGAGCGTTCAATACCCCCTCCGCCGGCAAGAACATCGCCGGTATCCTGCTCGACATCAACTCCGGCCAAACCGTCAACGCCGCGTACTCGGCCAATTTCACCGGTTCTGACGTTCCCGAACCCGGCACCGTCGCCCTCATCGGCATCGGCCTCGGCGCCATCGTCTTCAGCCGCCTCCGCCGCAACGCCGGCGCCCGCGGCTAAGAGCGCAAACAACAGGCCGGCGCTAACTCCGCCGGTACATGTTCTGGCCCCGTATGAGAAACCATGATTGGTCGTCCGCGCTGTCGGAGTGGCAGGCCACTCTGGGTTCCCCGGCCGTCGTAACGGAACCCCACCAGCTCACTGCCGCGGCGACGACCACCTTTTCCACCAGCCAAGTCGTGCCCGCCATCCTCCGGCCCGCCTCCCGCGAGCAGGTGCAGGAGTGCCTCCGCATCGCCAATCGCCACGGCATCGCTCTCTATCCGGTCAGCAGCGGCAAAAACTGGGGCTACGGTTCCAGTGTCCCCGCCCGTACCGGCTCCGTCCTGCTCGATCTCAGCCGCATGAATCGCATCGTCGATTTCAGCGAGGAACTCGCCTACGTCACCGTCGAACCCGGCGTCACCCAGGAGCAGCTCCACGCCTACCTGATCGAAAACAAGTCGGGCCTCTGGATGGATGCCACCGGCTCCTCCCCCCGCGCCAGCCTCATCGGCAACACCATGGAGCGTGGCTTCGGCCACACGCCCTATGGCGACCACTTCGCCCACGCCTGCGGCATGGAGGTCGTCCTCCCCACCGGCGAGTGCATTGAAACCGGTTATCGCCGCTTCCCCAAAGCCCAAACCGGCGCCCTCCACCGTTGGGGCGTCGGCCCCTCCCTCGACGGCCTCTTCTCCCAATCCAGCTTCGGCGTCGTCACCCGCATGAGCATCTGGCTCATGCCCAAACCGGCCCACTTCCAGGCCTTTTTCTTCCGTTGCGACCACGAGTGGCAGTTAGGCCCCGTCATCGCCGCGTTGAACCGCCTCCGCCTCGACGGCACCCTCCGCAGCACCGTCCACGTGGGCAACGACTACAAGGTTCTCTCCGGCCTTCAGCAATACCCCTGGGACGAGACCGGCGGACAAACGCCGCTGACCACCGCCGCCATCGCCGAGTTCCGCCGCAAGCGGCAGTTCGGCATCTGGAACGGCTCCGGTGGTCTCTACGGAACCCGGGCGCAGGTCCGCGAGGCCCGCCGCCTCCTCCGCGCCGCCTTGGCCGGCAAGGTCACCCGCTTAACCTTCCTCGACGATCGCCGCTTGGCCCTGCTCCGCCGCTATGCCCGGCCGCTGCGTCTGCTCTCCGGCTGGGATCTTTCGCAAACCCTGACGATGCTCGAACCCGTCTATGGCCTGCTCCAGGGTACGCCCACGGACCGTCCTCTCGCCAGCGCCTATTGGCGCAAGCGCGGCCCCATCCCGGCCGCGATGGATCCGGACCGCGACGGCTGCGGCCTATTGTGGTTAGCTCCGATTCTCCCCGCCGATGGCCGGGACGTCACCCGCGCCCGTGCCGCGGTGGAGGAGATCCTCCTTGCTGCCGGCTTTGAACCGATGATCTCGCTGACGTTGATCAACGGCCGGGCGATTGCCTGTGTCATCTCCATCTCCTACGACCGTGCTCTTCCCGGCGAGGATAGCCGGGCGATGGCCTGCTATCTGCAGTTGGCCGACCGCATGCACGGTCTCGGTTACTACTCCTACCGGTTGGGGATTCAGTCGATGGCGGAGATGGAAACGCCCGAGAGTTATCTTGCCTTTTTGCAGACGATCAAGAACGCGCTTGACCCGCGTGGTGTTCTGGCGCCGGGGCGCTATGAACCGGCCCGCCGCGCCCGCGGCGCCAGTTAATCCTTCGCGCTCCGCCGGGGAAGCGGTAGAATCGAAGGCAGTGCCCGGGTGGCGAAATCGGCAGACGCAACGGACTTAAAATCCGTTATCCGGAAACGGGTGTGCGGGTTCAAGTCCCGCCCCGGGCACCACTGCGAAATCCCGCTCCCTCGCCCCCGCTCGTCGCATAGGAAGCGTACCGCCCAGCCCAGTCCGCCGCCTTCTCCGGCTCCCTCTCCCGCAGCCGCAGCCACCACAGCCGGTACAGCTCCGCCGTCTGGATCGCAAACTGCAGCGAACGAGGTGTGCGCGTTCCAGTTTCGCCCCGGGCGCCACTTTACGCCAGCGGCTCCGGCTCCCTCTCCCGCAGCCGCAGCCACCACAGCCGGTATAGCTCCGCCGTCTGAATCGCAAAATGCAGCGAACGAGGTGTGCGGGTTCCAGTCCCGGCCCGGGCACCACTTTACGCCAGCGGCTCCGGCCCCAACGACCGCAGGAACTCGTCCCGCTCCCGCGAAAGCGTCGCCCCCTCTCCCCCGCTCGTCGCATAGGAAGCGTACCGCCCAGCCCAGTCCGCCGCCTTCTGCCGCGCGTGCTTCGCCTTCTCCGGCTCCCTCTCCCGCAGCCGCAGCCACCGCAGCCGGTACAGCTCCGCCGTCTGGATCGCAAAATGCAGCGAAGGAATCGAGTCCTGCAACAGCCGTTCGGCCTCCTCCAACCGGTCCGCCCGCTCCAACTGCACCGCCCGCTGCCACCACGGCGGCCCCTCCACCGGCCCCTCCTCCTCGGCCTCCCCATACGTCGCGCTCTTCAAAATCAGGTCCGCATAATCCACCGCGTACCGCATCGACGCCGGATCCGCCGTCACCCGCGCCCGCAGCATCCCCGCATCCTGCTGCCACCGGGTCAGCAGATGCACCTGCTCCACCGCCTCCCCGTTCACAAAAATCCCCCGTACCGCCAACCCCCAGATTCCCCCATCATGCAGCCGTAAAAACTGCGGCTCCGCATGGCTCTCCTCCGCCTCGGCTTGAATCTCGTCCAGCATCCCGTCAACGCTCCGGCCCTCCGTCGCCATCACGTTCAGGCTGATCTGTATCTTCCCCGCCGGATCCAGCACCATCGTGCGCTTCCCGTCGTCAATCACGAACCAGCCCAGCGCCACCCGGATCACCGCCCCAATCGCCCCCGCCCCTACGGTCACCGTCCTCGCCTCCCCATCCGTCGCCAACACCTTCGGGACCATTCCCACGCCCTGCTCCCGCCACCGCACATTCGCCGGATGCTCCGCTTCCAGCGTCCCCGCCTCGTAGTACCCCAAGTCCGCATCCGTAAACCGCCCCGGCTCCGGCGCCGCCCCCAGCCGCGCACTCTGCCCCCGTGGACGTTCCAACTCGAAACTGCTCACCGCCCGCTGCCAAACCCCCTCCAGAGAGCCACTGATCGCCTCCGGCGCCAGCAGCCCCAACTGCACCAGCCGTTCCCCGTCTTCAAAAAAAGCAAACCGGAACTCGAGCCGCATCCCCTCCTGCTCCTGCAGCGCCACGCCGCCCAGGCCCCGCAACTCTCCAATTGCCACCGGCCCAAACTCCTTCGGCCGTACCCCCAGCGAGCTCAACAAATACAGCGTCCAGTCCTGCAGCGTCCCGTCTTCAAACGCCGGCCGCGCCGCCACCGTCAGCACCACCGCCCCCCACGGCGCCGTCACCATCGCCAGCGGAAAAAACGCCGCCGGCTCGCCGAAGTCCACCTTCTCCTCCGGCAGTTCCACCACGTTCCAATCGCCGGGAATGGCCATCCGGCAAGCCAAATCCGCAATCCGCGCCGGGATCGTCAACACCACTTCGTTTGCATCCGCCATGAGTCCCCGATTCTAGCAATCGGGAAACTGCCCGCACCCTTCACCCCTACATCGTCACCCGCAGCGGCACAAACAAAATGCGAAGCAGCAGACGCACCAGGCGCAGCAAGCTCAAGTCGCCATCAAGAATCTCCTCGACCACGGCCTCTTCCCCAAACGCCAGCAACCAAAACCGCAGCAACCAGTAAGCAAACAGGCCCGCGGCAAAGAAGAAGATAATCAGAGCCATACTTCCCCGATCCTAGTGGTCTGCTTCAAACAGTCTGTCGTTTATTCAGCGTGTCCTGGGCCCGCATGACTTTCGCCAGGATGTCCTGAGCTCTCGCTGTCCAGATGAAGGGCTTGGGCTCTGCGTTGTGG
>JAIXQP010000038.1 GCA_027485675.1 Terriglobales bacterium
AACCGGCACCTCGGCGGCACAAGGGCAACCTCAACTCCAGACCACAGAAATCACCGCCACAAGTCCTTTGCTATCAATTCAGACCCAACCGGTCTCCGGCTAATTTGGACACCAGTGGGGTAGCGTCGTGCTTGCTCACGATTATCAGTACTCATTGAGCATAGTTCTGTTTTCGCGCCAAGGAGAGACGGGGGAGATTTATGGCCGGATAATGCCGTCAAGATGCCACACCCCGATGGTTCTGAAGGCTTCAATGAAGTAGCAATCCTAAAGACTTACTTCTTTCCCTTCATCAGATCGTCAAAGGCCGAGGATCTAGGCGGGAGTTCGAACAGCGAAGTGCTCTTGGGCGTGGGTGTAATCGGCGGTATCGGGGCAGTTTGAGGTAGCGTGAGGACTTGGGGGCTCCGGAGGATCGAAGGTCTTGGGTCATTCAAGAAGTCCCAAACGGCTTTAGGCATCGCCCCGTCTATGTTTGCGATCTCGGAAACAGTGAAGAACTGGTTCGAAAATCTGGCACGAAATAAATGGGCTAATTGGGCAGCTGATCTATTCGAGATCAAGAATACCTGTCCTGGCAAAAGTGTGTACCAATTCAATACCTCTTGCCTAGTGTCGAGAAACGTGAGAATGTAATCTATCTTTAGCTCAATCGGATTATAAGATAACTGAAAGCACTTTAAAGTTGAAATTAGCATCACTCCTCCGCGTCTATGATGGGGTTCACGCTTTCGTTTTCTGACTTCTCGGCCACAGAAGCCAATGCCTTCGGATTAGCCACCGGCGGCAGGGTTGATGCATCAATATATTGATGATTGAGACCCTGTTGGCCAGCTTGTAGTCGTGCCATCTTGTATTCATGTTCCTCGGATCGAAGAAGCTCAGGGCGATTACGGACCATGTAGTGGTGGTCTCGGAGGAGGAATGGCAGCGGTGCGATTGCGGCCAATAATACAAGCACTCCACCCCATTGGGCTACCGTGCTGCCCTGGGAAATCAGGTAGAGTGATATTGGACCACCCCCGAGAAAGAAGATACAACACAGTCTCTGCTGCCCAGCAAGTGCACTTTTCGAAGTATAGCGCGTCAAGACGCTTTGAAAAAAACTTGCCCAAGTATCTATTGCCATATCTCCATCTTCAGCATGGCGCATCCTCCGGTCTGCCTCTTCAATCAATAACGCTAAGCCACGATCGCACCCCTAGGCTACCTCAAGAAGAGGCTGCCATTCAACCCACGATGTGCTTTCGGAAAAGTCGATTCAGAATGTTGCCAGAAAACGTTGGAACGGAATGTGACATACTTCGCGTCTAGCGGGATCTCGCCGTATCTGGGATGGAGGAAGTGGCAGGGAGATGGCGGCGCAGCAGATGCTGATCAAGTGAGGCTGGCGGCAGGTGTGCTGAGCGCAATGAAGGCGGCTGAGGCGCGTGCCAGTTCTTCTCTCGGTCGATTGCCCAAGTGCGTAAGACGGGCTGTGCGGCGTATTCACCTGCGGCCGCGGGTTAACATTCGGAAGTAGGGTTGCGCTCGCGCCAACGCGCTAAATGGGAGTTCAGTGGACAGTCGATGTTTGCAGTAGGCAGAGTGTGACGATTCTATGGTGGAATAATAACCTCATCTTTAATAGTCGCGCTTCGACTGTCAGACTACTGGCGATTTCGGTTAGAGGAAGGCGTTCCGTCCGACGGTGAGGTGCGCATGGCGAACACGAGCAAGTTGTGGTGCGTGTGCCCGTACGGTGGACTGCCTAAAGCGGCCCCCTGGAAGATGGTTACTTTCGCTGAGTGCCGTCATTGCGGAAGTGGAGGCGAGGCAACTTTAACTCCGCGGGCTTCCAGTTCGGCGAGGAGTAGGCGGACGGGTTCGGCGGGTGGGCCTTCGACGATTACCGCCCAGGTGAGGTTCTCGCGGAACTCCTTCGTGGAGACCTGCCAGGGGCCGTAGGGGTCCGTCGCGCGGATGTTCGAGCCGATCTGGATCATCGTCCAGCGGCGGGCGAGGTCGCGGGCTTGCTCCGGCGTGGGGCAGGGGCCGCGGACTATGAAGTGGTTGTCCGCCACGACCAGAATGCCTAGTTCCATCACCCTCTAGTGTGACTCGGCGGGCATCGGGAGGGGCGGCGTCAGAGCAGGGAAGCGCGAACGAAGCTGGTCGCGGAGGGCTATCGCGAACGCCGTCAAAATCAGCAGTCCGTAAATGCCGCTGTAGGGCGGCTGCCAGAGCAGCAGCAGATAGACCACCGGGAGAAACAGGATCTGGAAGACCGTCCGCAGCGCGGGGGACTCTTCGCCATCAAACAACAGGGCGGCGCAGAGGAGGAGCAGCATCGGGTCCTGGATGTAGGCGTGGAAGTTGATCACCAAACCGGCCATGATCGCGAAGGCAAAACTCTTCTCGTAGCTCTTTGCTGTCCAAATCAGATAGAGCGCAGCGGCGGCTAGCAGGGCACAGAGCGTCAGATATATGGCGGGTTGGGGGCCTCCGGCCAACGCATAGACCATCCCGCGCAGGTTCGGCATCAGCTCCGGATACGGATGGTTCTCCGGACGGCGGAGCAGGGCTATCAATGACAGGAAGACGGGCCAGCCTCCACCGGCCAAGCCGATGAGAAAGAGAATGACCTCGCCGACCGCAGCCCCGGCGAATAGACGCCAGCGGCGATGGGCGATCATCGCGAACGGCGTCAGGATGAACAGATGAAACTTGATGGCGCACAGGGCGAACACCAACCCGGCTGGAAAGTCCTGGCCCCGGCGGGAGAGCAGGATCGAAACCGTACAGAAGAGCAACAGGCTGGTGACGTCCTGCCCGTTCACCATGTGCGAGATGATCGGAATCGACATGGCCGCATAGACCCAGATGTCCGGCCAGCGGCGGGAGAACGTCCACAGGAAGAAGAGCAGCGCGGCGAGACTGTAGGCCTGATAGAGGTAGTAACTCGTCAGATAGGGCAGCCAACTGAGCGGCTTGAGAAAGAAGCCGTAAAATGTGGGGCGAATGAAGTAGGAGTGGTCGAGCGTGTAGCCGAGAAGCTCGGCTTGCTTAGCGTGATTGGGCGCCTGGAGATGGATGTCCGGCGTGCCGTAGAGGTAGCCGCCGACGTACCAATGGACGAAGTCGTTCTCCGCGCGGGCCATGCGGCCGAGCGGCATAAAGCAGAACAGCACCGCGCCGATGAGCGCCGCGGCGGCGAGCTTGATCCAAAAGTCCCGTCTCGATTTCTGCACCTGCGGAATTATCGGCGCTCACCGCGAGAAACTTTACCTGGCGGATTCGGCGCTATTCTGTCTGGGTGAACGACAGACGATACTGGTTGCCGGCCGTGGCGATGATGCTGGGGTGGGGGTTGCGCGGATTTATTGGGGGCGGGCCGTTCGGGGCGATGATTCCGGGGGCGATGGTGATCCTGGCGCTGGGGGTGCTGTATCCGCGGCGGGACTGGACCATGCTGGCGGCCTTCGGCGCAGTGGGCGTCGGCTTTGGCGGGGAGATGACCTACGGGCAGACCGTGGGGTTCATCGTGAAGGCCGAGACGTTCTGGTGGGGGTTTCTGGGATTGGGATTGAAGGGGGCGATCTGGGGGGCGCTGGCGGGGGCGGTGATCGTGATGGGGTTCACGCCGCGGACGCGCCTGGTGGCGTACGGCGCGGCGGCGATGATCCTGGCAACGTGGGCCGGTTGGAAGCTGATCAACGAACCGAAGCTGATCTACTTTTCGAACCTTCTCGACCGGCCGCGGGCGGAGATCTGGGCCGGGTTCCTGCTGGCCGCGGTGGCGCTGGCGATGGTGGTGGGGCCGATGGCGCAGCGGTGGGCGGTGGTCTGTTTTGTGGGGGGCTTTATCGGGTTTGGCGTGGGTGGGGCGATTCAAGGCTTGGGGCGGATTTTTACGCCGGAGTTGAATCTGCACTGGTGGAAGTACATGGAGTTTTTCTTCGGGCTCTGCTTTGGCTGGGCGCTGGCTTGGTGCGCGGCGCATACGGCGCTGCCGGAGGAGGGTTCGGCGGAGAGTGGGGCGCCGGCGTGGTGGGCGGAGATGGCCGGGGCGGTGGTGATGACCTTGGCGCTGTTCGCGGTGGCCTGGCATCTGGACGTGCGATTTGCGTATCTGGTGGGTGGGAGCTTGTTGCTGGTGGTGTTGACCCGCTGGCCGTGGCTCGCCAAGCACGTGGCGTATAGCGTGACGTTCGCGGCGGTGGCGCTGGACCTGGCGCGCTACTGGAGCAAGGAGTATCAGCGGGGTCCGGCGGAGCCGGCCTATGCGTTGGCGGTAGCGGCGGCGCTGGGGTTTGCGTGGATGGTGCGGCGGTGGGACGGGGAGCCGGCGCGGATGCTGAACCTGCTGATGTGGGCTTGCGTGGGGGATGCGGTGGTGAAGTTCGCGATTCATCCGAACGGACTCGCGAACGTGGTGGACCATGTCGCGGCCGGTTTCGTTTGGATGGCCGTGGCGGTGAGTTGGATGATGCGGAGGCACCATGACGGACTTGGCGCGGCTGTTAGGGCCGATTGATATTTATCTGCTGGACCAGATGATGAAGGGCCGCGTGGCCCCGGGGATGCGGGTGGTGGACGCGGGGTGCGGCTATGGCCGGAACCTCGTGTTTCTGCGCAACGAGGGCTATGACGTCTGGGGCGTGGATTGGAACGAAGACGCGGTGGCTTCGTTTGGCGATCCGGAGCGGTTCCGGGTGGCTCCCGTCGAGAAGATGCCGTTTTCGGATGCGTTCGCCGATGTGGTGATCAGCAGCGCGGTGCTGCACTTTGCGGCGGACGAGGCACAGTTCGCGGCGATGGTGCGGGAGATGTGGCGGGTGCTGCGGCCAGGCGGGATGTTGTTCGCTCGGCTGGCGTCGTCGATTGGGCTGGAGAACGAGGTGGCCGCACTCGGGGGCCGGCGGTTTGCCCTGCCCGATGGATCGGAGCGCTTCCTGGTGGACGCGGCGATGCTGGAGCGCTGGACGGAGGAGTTAGGAGGAGAGTGGCTGGAGCCCTTGAAGACTACCGTGGTGCAAGGGCTCCGGAGTATGTCGACATGGGTGATCCGCAAGGCGGTGGTTTAAGCACCGCCCGCGGGAGTCACCGTGACCGGCTTGGGCGCGGCGCCGCTGGGCGTGCCGGAGCTGATGGGCACGAGGACCGGCAGCATGACCCAGGCGTTGGGGTTGAGGCGCTTCAATTCGGCGTTGAGCATGGTGATGGTGTGGGTGACGTTGTGGGCGTTGGGGTCGGCGGGGGCGCGGTCGACGCGGCCGTCCGGATTCATGCACCAGCCCTGGCTGACCATCTCGGTTTGGAAGGCGCGGATCCAGGCCCGGGTGTTGGGGCCGCAGACGCCATCGACGGTCATGGTGCCCTTCGGCGCCTTGTACTGGCCGGTGGCGTAAATCTTCTGGAGGCAATACTGGACGAGCTTGACGTCCTTGAAATAGTTGGCGGAATTGGGGCCGACCGAATAAATCACGTTGTACATCTCGGGGAGTCTGTTGTCCCCAGTTTGCATTGAGAAACCCATTGTTTTGTCTCCTTTACTGTGGATCGTGCTATGCATCGATCTTCACTTGGGAGGGCGGACAGGGGGGCGGATTTCGATCAACGCGGACGAAAAAAATCAACCAAGCCGCCAGCGGGCGAGGCGGAGGACGGAGTAGGGCGGTGGCGGCAGTTGGACGGGGTGGGAGCCGGAGTATTTGGACTCGTACCAGAGGGTGAGGAGTTGGCCGCTCGGGAGTTCGACGGTGGAGGGGTAGCCGATGTCGCCGGTACCGTCGTCCGAGAGCACGATGGGTTCGGACCAGGTGCGGCCGTGGTCGGTGCTGAGGCGGGCGTGGTTGCCGCGGGGCGGGCGGCGGTAGCCGTAGGTCATCAGGAGGCGGCCGTCGCGGAGGCGGAGGAGATGGGAGGGTAAGCCCCAGACGCCGATGGGGCGGGGGATGGACCAGGTCTTGCCGCCGTCCGACGATTCCGACTGGAGGGTTTCGCGTTCGTTGGGCTGGTTGTGATTGCGGATGTGGGCGAGGAGCCGGCCATCGGCGGTCTCGACGGCGTGGAATTCGTGATACTGCGTGGGGTCGTCGCCGGGGCGGGCGGGCAGGGCGCTGAGCCAGTTCCAGGTGAGGCCATCGTCGGTGGATACGGTGAAGCCGATCTGTTCGCCGTTGCGCGGGTAGCGTTTGCCGGCGTGGAGGAGGCGGCCATCGGAGAGTTGGATGGGGCCGTGGGGGTTGGTGAGCGGGACACGGTACGGGGTGGACCAGGTGAAGCCGCCATCGGTGGAGCGGAGCATCCAGGCGCCGAGAAGGGACTCGCGCTGGGCCGGGGTGGTCGAGCGTTGCACGGCCTGCCAGCGGGCGAGGCGGGCGGGGGCCCAGTGCTGCTTGGCTTCGGCTTCGGCGAGGAGTTTTTCGTAGGCCAGGGACGTGAAGGTATTTAGGAGGAGGGCGCCGGAAGCGGTTTCGCAGAGGCCGGCGTCGCGGTCGTCGATGGGGGTGTCCATGGCGACCTGGGGCCAGGACCAGGTGCGGCCGTTGTCGAGGGAGCGGGTGAGTTCGAGGCGGCCGAAGGGGCAGATGTGATGTTCGCGGCCGCCGGAGTAGGCGGCAAGGAGTTCGCCGGAGCGGCGGCGGATGAGAGTGGGCCAGGCGTGATAGTAGCCGGGCTGGTGGGAGATGGTTTCGATGGGCTCCCGGTTAAAGCGGGGAGCGGCAAGAAGGAAGAGTTGGCGGCGGGTGAGCATCGTTAGAATGGGGAGGTGAACCAGACGGACAGCATAGCGCAAGAGGCGACGGCGCGAGCGCGGGCGGCTTGCCCGGAAGCAGAGATGACCGCTTTTTTTGACGAGGTGTGGGGGTGGCGGATCGGCGCTTACCGGATTCCGGATCCGGAGTTGCCGCAGAAGATGGACCGGGATTGGGCGAAGTGGGCGGCGATTGTCGGGAAGTATCGGCGGGACGTGGGTGACTACTGGTTCCATGTGTACAAGCCGCGGGCGGGGGACGTGATCGTCGATATTGGCGCGGGCCGGGGGGAGGATGTGTTCGTGTTCTCGGAGGCGGTGGGGCCGGCGGGACGGGTTTGGGCGTTGGAGCCGCATCCGGTTTCGTTTCTTGCTTTGCGGAAGCTGTGTGAGTGGAATGGCCTGACCAATGTGACGGTGCGGCAGGTGGCTTGTGTCGAACGGGCGGAGACGCTGCAGATTGAGACGATGCCGGTGTGGGAATCGAACTACGTCCGTGGCGGGGCGCCAACGGCGACGAGCGCGACGGTGGAGGGGCGGCCGTTTGACGAGGTGAGCCGGGAGTTGGGGATTGGTCCGATCTCGTTTCTGAAAATGAACATCGAAGGGGCGGAGCGGCAGGCGTTGCCGGGGTGCCGGGAGGCGCTTAAGCGGACGGAGAAGGTTTGCGTGGCGGCGCATGATTTTCGGGCGGCCCGGGGCGAGGGGGAGGCGTTTCGCACGCTGGAATTTGTACGGGAGTTTCTAACGGAGGCCGGGTTCCGATTGACAACGCGGGATGAGGATCCTCGGTACTACGTGCCGTATCATGTTCACGGGGTGCGGGGCTGATGGAGCTGCGGGATGTTTATGGCCCGGCGATTGAGCGGGCGCGGAAGAAGAGTCTGCGGCGGCTGGATGGGCACTGCCGGCGGTTTATTGAACTGTCGCCGTTTGTTTGTATGGGGACGGTGGGAAGCGGCGGTGCGGACGTGACGCCACGGGGGGACCAGCCGGGGTTTGTGCGGGTGGTGGACGAGACGACGCTGGCGATGCCGGACTGGCCGGGGAACAACCGGCTGGATTCGCTTGAGAACCTGCGGGAGGATGCGCGGGTGGGGCTGCTGTTTCTGATTCCGGGCTTTGAGGAGACGCTGCGGGTGAACGGGCGGGCGGAGATTTCGTTTGCGGAGGAGTTGCTGGGGCTTTGGGAGAAGCGGCCGAAATCGGCGCTGGTGATCCGGGTGGAGGAGGCCTTTCTGCATTGCGGGAAGGCGATGATCCGGAGCCGGCTGTGGGATCCGGCAGCGCACGTTGACCGGAGCGCGCTGCCGTCCTATGGACAGATGATGAAAGACCAGATGGAGATTGCCGATACGGCCGCCGAGATTGAGGCGTCGGTGGCGGAGGGGTATCGGAACCGGCTGTATTAGTTGGCGCCGAGGCTCTTGATTTCGGCGGCGTTCAGCGGCCGGTTGAAGATCATGAGGTCGTCGAAGAGGCCGACGTAGTTGACGCCGAGACGGAGCTTGGTCTTTTCGGGGGCCCAATCGAAGGCTTCCGGGATCTTGTTGGCGGTACCGATGAGGGTGCCGTTGAGATAGAGTGAGGCGGTGCCGGTGGGGGTGCCGAGGCCCTGGTGGGTGATGGCGACGTGGGTCCACTGGGCGGCGGTGAAGGGCGGATTCTTGTGGACGACGAGGCGGTTGTTGAAGGCCGGGTTCTTGTCCGGGGGGATGTCGGTGGGGTTCCAGGCTTTGAGGGCGCCGAAGACGCCGAGGCGGAAGTGGCGGGGGCGTTCGTCCTTGGTGAAGTCGACCCAGATGGCGGAGTTGTTGTAGTCTTTGTCGGTGAGTTGGAAGGGGTCGCAGTAGCCGGGGGCGAGGTCTTTGTTGGGATCGAGACGGAGCCAGAAGGAGATGGTGCCGGCGGCGAAGTTGACGTTTTTGGCGGCTTCGAAATAGACGGCGTTTTCGTTTTTGGCGTTGAAGCGGAGGGCGCCGGAGCCGTTGCGTCCCGCGCCGGGGACGAGGGCGACGTTGGGCGCGGCGGCGAGACCGGGCTGGCCGGCAGGGTTGTTCTTGTAGGTGGCGGCGGAGAAGAGTTGGGCGTTGCCTTTGGCGACGGTGGCCTTGCCGTCCTTTTCAAAAGAAGCGTGGAAGAGGAGGCCGTCGGGTAGGGCGGCGAGGGCGAGGAGGAGTAAGAGGTTCACGTCGATAGTTTAATCGAACGGTGTCACAATAAGGGCAATGGCTGAGAGCGGAAATCTGACGGCGTTCCTGGGCGGCGTGCGGCGCCGGTACATTACGACGCAACTGCTGCGGCAGGGCGTGGTGGCGGCGACGGCGGGGTTGGCAGGGTTGATCCTGCTGCTGCTGCTGGGGACGCAGGTGATGGACTGGGCTTGGCCGGCGGCGCTGTTCGCGCTGGCGTTTGGTTGGGGGACGTGGCGGTTTCTGCGGGCGCTGCCGAGCGCGTATCGTTTGGCGCAGATGACGGATCAGCGATTGGGGCTGGCCGATGCTCTTTCGACCGCGTTTTATTTCCAGACCGAGCGGGGACCGATTGTGGAGGCGCAGCGGCAGCGGGCCGATGAGTTGGCCGCGCAGTTGGCGCCGGAGTTGGCGGTGCCGATGGTGTGGCCGAAGGCGGTCTATGCGGCGGCGGTGTTGACGCTGGTGGCGGTGAGCCTGTTGGGATTGCGGTATGGGATGCTGCATACGCTGGACCTGCGGGCGCCGGTATCGGAAGCGATTGTGGATGTGTTCCGGCCGGCGGACCAGAAGAAGCTGGCGGCCAAGCGGGCGACGAGTCCCTGGATGGAAGAGCAGTTGAAGCAACTGGGTCTGACGCCGGACGAGGATGCCAAGGACGAGCAGCGGAAGTTCGACGGTGTGCAGCAGGGCGAGATTACGACGCCGCAGATTCCGGACGTGAATGATCTGTCGGAAGCCGCTTCGAGCCAGCAGGCCAAGGGCGGGCAGGAGGGGACGGCGACCAACCCGGGCGAGGAGAAGGGCGGGGAGGGGAACCAGCCCAGCAAGGACGGCGATAAGAGCGATAGCGATCCCAACGGGGAGGGCGGCAAGCCGGGCGGGCAGTCTCCGCAGCAGAAGGGTCAGCAGGGCAAGGACGGCAAGCCGGGTCAGCAGCCGGGCGAGAGCTCGTCGATGCTCGACAAGATGAAAGACGCCTTCCAGAACATGATGAACAAGCTGAAGATGCCTAATCAGGACGGCGGGCAGCAGCAGGCTTCGAACAAGCAGGGCGCGGCGGAGAAGGGCGCGGGGAATCAGCAGCAGAAGGGCGGGGAGAAGGGGCAGAAGCAGGACGGGCA
This sequence comes from Terriglobales bacterium, assembly GCA_027485675.1. Classification (GTDB taxonomy): domain Bacteria; phylum Acidobacteriota; class Terriglobia; order Bryobacterales; family Bryobacteraceae. Next base: position 10,056 of record JAIXQP010000038.1, read on the forward strand.
GAAGGGCGAGGGGCAGGAGAACGGCGAGTCGCCGGGCGACCAGGCGGGCGAAGAGGGCGAGAAGTCGGCCAACGCGAAGGGGCAGGGGGCGGATAGCAACAGCAATCAGAAGGCGCCGCCGGATGCGAAATCGGGCGTGGGGAAGGCGGATGGGGATAAGGCGATTAAGGACGCTGAGCAGCAGCAGGCGATGGGGAAGATCAGCGAGCTGTTCGGGAAGCGGGCGCAGAACATCACGGGAGAGGTGATGGTGGAGGTGAGCGGGGGCAAGCAGCAGTTGCGGACGCAGTACACGAAGTCCGGGGCGGCCCACGCCGAGGGCGGCGGGGAGATTCGCCGGGATGAGGTGCCGCTGCATCATCAGGATTACGTGCAGCAGTACTTTGAAGAGGTCCGGAAGACGGCGCCGGCGGCGAAGAAGTAGTCGCTAAAGAGTTTTTCGGTTTCGCCCGAATAACGGGTATGGAGCCTCGCTCGGCGAAAGATTTGCGTTGGCTGGCGCTCGGCCTGTGTGCCGGGGCGTTTCTGGTCACGTGGTTGCCGCGGCTATTTTGGGGCCTGTGGACGGATGAGGCCAGCACGTTCTGGATGGCTTGCGAAGGTTGGCGCGAGGCGTTGGTGCGCGTGGCGATGAGCCCCGGGCAGTCGAATCTCTACGGGTTTCTGCAGTCGTTCTTCACGAGCCGGGGGCCGTGGCTCGAACCGCTGATGCGGGCGCCGTCCGTGATGGCGATGATTGTGGCGGGTTGGTACCTGAAGCGGATCAGCGAGACGCTGATCCATCGCGAGGCCGGGTGGCCGGCTGCGGTGCTCTTCTTTTGCGCCCCGGATGTGATCAACTTCGGCACGTCGGCCCGGCCGTACGCCATGGCGCTGGCCGCGGCGTTGGCTTCGTTCTGGTATCTGCTCGCGTGGTTGGATGGGGGCAAGCGGACGACGATTGTGCAGTATCTGGCTGCTTCGATTCTGACGCTCTACTTTCACTACTTCTTCGGGTTTATCTTCGTGGTGCAGGCAATCTATTTGATGGCCCGCAAGCTATCGGGCCAGCCGGTCGGGTTGGCGCTGCCGGTGACCGCGGCGATCGTGCTGCCGGCCAGTCTGATTCCTCTCGTCCGGCATCTGCTGTTGACCGCGAAGGAGGCCATTACGTTCGCCTTCCCGACTCCACCGACGTTGCTGCAACTACTGCAGATGTGTTTCCATCCGCCGCTGCTGCTCATTTTGGGGCTGGGTTTTGTTTTGGTGGCTCTGCAGAAGCAGAAGCTGCGTTGGCAGCCTGTCGCGCTGCCGCGGGCATCGTTCACCTTGCTCGGGGTCTGGCTGGTGCTGGGGCCGGTCGTGTTCTTTCTGGCCGCGCGGCTGACGCCGCATGCATTCTTCTCGACACGGTTTCAGCTCTGGGCCGGCCCGGCGTTTCTGCTGTTGGCGGCGTGGGTGATTACGGGGCTTCCTTTTGCGGCGCGGCGGATTATGCTGCTCGCGTTCTTTGCGGGGACGATTCTGCATCCGGGGAACATCCTGCAAAGCTGGCGGGATTCCGCGATGAGTTGGCGGGAGCCGATCGAGGTGGTACGCAGTCTCTCGGCGAAGGAGGCGGCGCCCGTGTTTGTGGCGAGCGGATTGGTGGAGTCGGGCGCCATGGACTGGCAGACGATGTCTCCGGCCACGCATCGGCTATTCGCGCCGCTGACGGTGTACCCGCTGCGGAATCCGACGGTGCCGTTGCCCTACCAGTTTGGGGAAGAGGTGAAGGATTTTGTGCAGAAAGCTCCCAAGGCGCGGGAGCTGTATCTGCTGGCGGCGGCCGATTCGGGGCTGGGTCCCTGGATGAAGAGCTACATGGAGCAGCAGGGATACACGGCGGCCGTTTCGCCGGTGAATGACTATGTCGTGATGCACTTCACGCAGTCAGCCACCAGCGCCCGGCGCCAGGAGTAACGTCTACTTCTTCGGATCGAGCTGGCCGACGACACGGGCGAGATAGTTCTCGACGTGGGCTTCGTTGCGGACGGCTTCGAGGAACGCGGAGCGGAAGAGCTGATCCTTGCGGTTCATGAGCGTTTCGCGGATGGTCTGCTGGACGCGGGGGTCGGAGAGCTCCCGCTGACCGGCCGGCTCCTTCGAGAGGAGTTTGAGAATGCGGTAGCCTTCGCCCGTGTTGATGACCGGCGAAACCTGGCCGGGCTGCATTTCGCTGACCATGCGCCGCAGGGCGACGTTCGCTTTTTCGAGGGCCGTTTCCGAAACGAAGCCAAGGTCGCCACCGTTGGCCGAGGAGCCGGGGTCTTCCGAGTAGTTCTGGGCGAGCATGGAGAAATCCTCTCCGGCGCGGATGCGGTCGGCGATCTGCTGGATCTTGCGCTTGGCCTGATCGTCGTTCTGGGCCTTATCGTTCTTCAGGTTGCGAATGTTGCTGTCGGGCGCCGGGGTGGTCAGGATCTGCGCGAGGTGGACCTGGGGTTCGGCGAGGTTGAAGTTCTGCTTGTTGGCCGCATAGAACTCGCTCACGTCCTTGTCCGTGATGTTGATCTTCGAAGTGATCTCCTTGGTGATCAACTTCTCGATGCTGAGCTTCTTGCGGATGTCCGCCTTCAGGTCTTCGGCGGACATCTTCCGCTCGTCGAGGCGCTTTTTGAACTCCTCTTCGGTGAAGCCGCCTTTGAGCTTGGCGAATTCGGCATCCACGTCGGCCTGTTGCGCGAGCAGCCCGTTCTTTTCGGCGCGCTGCATCATGATCTCCTGGTCGATCATGCTGCGGAGCACTTCGAGCTTGTTGATCATGGCCTGATCGTCGTTCTCCGCCTGGCCGGGCTCGGTGGGGAACTGCATCTTGAACTGCTTTTCGAGGTCGGCGAAGGTGATGGCGCGGTCATTGACCGTGGCCGCCACGTTAGCGGGGGGCGTCTTCTTGCAGCCGACGGTAACCATGGAGGCGGCGGCAATGACGAGGAGCAGCGAAAGACGATTCATGGAGGAAAGTACCCTATTGTAACGTGATCCCATCGCGCGTGATGGTTAACTCTTGCCAGCAGGCTTCCGGGTTGGGGGATTCGAGGGCCCGGCGAACGGCGAGGGAGAGAGCGGACGGGGCCGGCGGGGCGAACTTGGGGTCGAGAATCCGGGCGATCTGCTCTTTCACGTCGTCGAGGAAGAGCCGGGTGGGGCGATCCGTGACGCGGGGCAGGGTGCGGGTGATGTCGGCGCTCAGCGACTTGAGTTCTCCGCGATAGAGCCAGCGATGAGTGGACGGGGCGGCGCCGCCGTTGATGCGCATGTGCATGGCTTCGAGGTAGGTCTGCTGCAGGTTGCGGCGGTAGGGGTCGATCTTCGGGGCGGGGGCGGCCAGTTCGGTGAAGATCCCGCGGCGGACGTCGCCGAGGAGGTCGAGGGGTTTATAGGCCTTTTCGCCGTCGATGGCTTCCTGCTCGGACATGCGCTGGATGCGGGTGGAGGTCAGCAGGCCTTCGAGGACGGTGGCCTGGGCATTGCGGAGCCGGGCGAGGACGCCGTCGGGTTCGATGCGGCGGAGGACGGTGGGGTCGACGAGGAACGAGGGGGTGGCGAAGACCTGCGCGTTGAGGAAGTCGACGGCTTTGCGCTGGCGCGGGGCGGGAATGGTGGTGAAGAGTACGCCGGGCTGGCCGCCGTTCTTCTGTTGGGAGGCGACGCCGCCAACGACTCCGGCGACGTGGAGCATCTCCCGGGTCCACTGGCCGAGGACACGGCCGTACATATCTTCGAGATCGTCCCAGGCGTCGCCCTTCTTTTCGGTGGCGGGGAGGAGGATCTTCATGACGCGTTCGAGGTTTTTGACGCCGAGGCCCGTGGAGTAAACGGGGTCGGCGTCGCCGACGGCTTCGGTGACTTCGCCGGGGTCGGCGCCGCGCGCTTTGGCGGTCATGAAGCGGAACCAGGGGGTCTGATCCTGCTGGCGGGCCCATTCATCGAGGGTGGGCTTCTCATCGGCGGGGGTCTTGGCGCCGGGAACGGGCTTGTAGCCCCAGGCGGTGGCCCAGATGTCGTAGGGGCCGACGTGGGGGATCAGGTCGGCGGCGTCGATGCCGTCTTCGGGCTGGGCGACGTAGTTGAAGCGCGAATAGTCCATGATGGACGGGGTGTGGCCCATCTTCTTCACCCAGGCCTTGTCGCGCACCTTGGCGGCTTCGTACATGGACGAGGCCTTCATGTTGTGGGGGAAGCCGAGGGTGTGGCCGACTTCGTGGGCCACGACGAACTGGACGAGTTTGCCCAGGATGTCGTCGGGCAGGGGGAGCTTTCCGGCGCGGGAGTCAAGAGGGCCGGCCTGGATGAAGTACCAGGCGGAGGCCAAGCGCATGACGTTGTGGTACATCTGGATGTCGGAATCGAGGATCTCGCCGGAGCGGGGATCGTTGATATGCGGGCCCATGGCGTTTTCGGTGTCGGAGGGGAGCCAGCGGACCACGGAGTACCGGGCGTCTTCGGGGCTCCAGGAGGGGTCGTCCTTTGGCGCGTCCTTGGCTTGGATGGCGTTGCGGAAACCGGCGGCCTCAAAGGCAACTTTCCACTCTTCGATGCCGGCTTTCACGTACGGGATGAGCTTGGGCGGGGTGGCGGGATCGACGTAGTAGACGATGGGTTTGACGGGGTCGGAGATGGCGGCGGAGGGGTCCTTCTTTTCGAGGCGCCAGCGGGTGATGTAGGAGACTTTGGGAGCGCGGGGCTCATCGAGGGAGAAGTCCGTTTTGCGCACCTCAAAGTAGCCGACGCGATCGTCGACGAGCCGGGGCATCATGGGCTTTTCTGGGAGCTTCACCATGGAATAGTGGAGGACGACGGTGGCGCTGTTGCCGCGCATACCGGAGGGCGCGAAGGGGGAAGCGGGTGAAGCGGGGGCGGCGTCGGGCGGGGCGACGTAGGTGTGGGTGGCTTCGACTTCGATGTTGGTGGGGAAGGCGGAGATGCGGTCGAGGAAGCTACGGGTCGGGTCGAAGCCGCGGGCGCGCAGGCGGTTGCGGGCGCTCAGTTCCGGCACTTCGGAGGAGAACAGGCGGGTGACCTCAATCACCACGGTCTTTTTCGCCTTGTTTTCGGCGGCGATATTGACGGCCTGGAGAATGGCGCTGACGTTAGCGTCCTGGACGGCTTTTGCGATCGGCGCGCTGGGATCGGCGATGATGTCGTAGCGGACGTCGCGGAGAAGGATCTTGTCATCGCGGCGCTCCCAGCGCACGACGCGGCTGCCGAGGGCCTGGCCGCCGTAGCCAACGCCGAGGGTGGTGCGGGCGATCTGCTGGACCCAGAGGAAGTCCTTGCCGAGTTCAGCGACCGGGATCTCGTAGTAGTACTTGTCCTTCACCTGATGGACGGTGAAGATGCCGGGCGTGGATTTGGCTTCCTTGGTGATGACGCGGTCGTAGGGTTGAATCTGCGGTTCGGTGGGGCGTCCGGTGGGAAATGGTTTCGCCGCCTCGGTCTTGGGCGGTTCGACTTTGGGAGCTTCGGGTTTGGGGGGATCCTGGGCGAGAAGCAGGGCAGAGAGCGAAGATAAGACGGCTAAACGACGCATTCTTCAAACGGTAACACAGAGACTTTCAGCTCACCTTTGCCCCAAACGGTCTGGCGGCCGACCCCGGTCCATTGCGCGGCGATGAGGTAGGGGGCGAGGGCGTCGAGGGGGCCGGAGTACTCGGCCCAACCCGTAAATCCACCGAGCGAGTGGACGTTCCGGTTCCGGGTGGAGCGGCGGGTTTCGCCTTCGACTTCCTGGATATGCCGGGCGGTCTCGGTGACTTCGTCCGCCTGAGCCGCCAAGGCCGTGAAGTCGACGTGAGCGGTGGAGACGTTCTGGTAGAAGGAGAGCAGGCTGAGGACGCGGTCGCGGGCGCGGGCGGCGAGCGCGGGGAAGTGGGGGGTGCGGAGCAGTTGACCGCCGTGTTTGAGCTCGGTGGGGGTGAGAAACTCAACGCGGAGACGGCGGGCCGGGAGGGGATCGAGGGGCCAGGAGAGGAGCTGCGGCTGGACGCCGAGGAGGGCGGCGAGGCGCGGGACGAGGGGCGGACTGAAGATGTGTAAGGCGCGGGGGCGGAGGACGAAGGGGCGGGGGCGATCCTGGAGGCCGCTGGGGCCGGTGTCGGCGGTCGGCGAGAAGAACTCGTCATAGAGCGGCTTGTCGTGCCGGTAGAGCAGGTTGCCCAACTGGCCGCGAAGCCCATTGGCGCTCGCCGCTTGCGCGGGTAAGGGAAGTACGGCGAGCGCCAATTCCATAGGGAGCAGTTTAGAACGTAAAGCGGGCTCCGAGTTGGATCTTGCGGCTGCTGCTGGCCACCGTGTTGCGAATACGGCCAAAGGTGGCGGCGTTGGCGGTGGTGGTGGGGAAGCCGAAGGTGGGCGTGTTACTGAGGTTGGTGGCATCGGCGCGGATTTCGAGCTTCATGCCTTCGCGCAGGGCGATGTCCTTCTGCAGGGAGGCATCGAGGTTGAACTGGCCGTCGCCCGTAAAGAAGTTGCGTGGGGTGTTGCCCTGGAGGCCGGCGATGCCGCCGTCGATCTTGAACAGGCCGCGTTCGGTCTGGTCAAAGTAGAAGACCAGGCCCTGGGTGGGATCGGTGAAGGCGCGGCCCATATCGGGAGTGCAGCCGTTGCAGAACGCGGTGGACTGCACCGCGTTCGAGACCGTGTTGGAGCCGGAGAAGACGGTGAAGGGGCGGCCGGAAGCCATCGTCAGAATGCCGGAGACGCGCCAGCCGCCGATGACGCGGTCGACCAGTCCGTTGGTGCTGGACAGGAACTGGGCGCCACGGCCGAAGGGCAGTTCATAGGACCAGGTGGTCTTATAAACGTGGGTGCGGTTGAAGTCCGAGATCCCGTAGTTGCCACGGCGGTTCCGAATGTCAAAGGGCGTGGAGGAGGCCGATTGGGCCGCTCCGGAGGCGGCGGTGGTGAAGATCGGGTCGAAGCTGCGGGTGTCGAGCGACTTGGACCAGGTGTAGTTCGCGTTCAGGTAGAAGCCCTTGGACAGGCGCCTTTCGAGCGTCAGTTCGAGCGCGTGATACGTGGAGAAATCGTTCGAGTCAATGGTGACGACACTGCCGAACTGGGGGAAGGCGTTGAAGAAGAACGGCCCGGCGCCGGAGAGATCCGTGACGTTCCGGCCGCCCTGGATGCGGGTGGCGAGGCCGGAAGCGAGGCCGGCGACGTTACCGGTGCGGAGGTCACCGGGGAAGAGGCGGCGGATCATGGAGGAGGCCGTTTCGCCGGCCTGGATCCGCGAGTCGCGGGCGAAGGCGCGGTTGATGACGGCGGACTGGCCGCCCGCGTTGATTTCGTTGAAGCCCTCGAGGAACCCGTTCGAGAAGATATCGGACTGGTTGGCGTTATAGGCGCCGAAGAGGTTGTAGCCGCGGCGGCCGATGTAGCTGGCTTCGATCACGGTGTTGCGGAAGACCTCGCGCTGGAGCGAGAACGACCACTGGTGCGTGGTGGGGATCTTCAAGTTGGGATCCACGACCGTGACGCCGGCGGCGCCAAACGGGGCGGGTGTGGAGAGCGTCAGCGGATTGGCGGTCGGCGGGGTCAGGGCCGGCATGTTGGCAAGCCGGCCGCCGTTGATGCCGTACTGCTGTTCGGCGAGGCCGAAGGTTTCGCCGGGCATGTTGGGGAAGATGGTCGAGGCGAGCAGGAACGTGGGCATGCGGTCATAGGCGATGCGGTAGTTCGAGCGGACCGAGGTTTTGCCGGTGCCGAAGGGGTCCCAGGCGAAACCGACGGAGGGGCCGAAGTTGTTCATGCGGTCGGCGTGGAGCTGGCCGGGGACCCAGGTGGCGGTGTTCTGCGGCGCGGCGCCGAAGACCATCAACTGGTCCGGCCGGCGGATGCGATTGTCGATATTGCTCGGGGCGGGCTTCATTTCGAGGCGCAGGCCGAGATCGAGGCTGAAGTTGCGGCGGAGCTTATAGGTGTCCTGGATGTAGAGATCGTACTCGGGGTAGTCGGTGACGAAATCGAAGCGGCCGGCGACGAAGCGGTCGCCCTGGGAGATGAAGCCCTGGGAGCGCTGGCCGACGCGGCCGAGCAGGAAGTTGGTGTGGGTCTGCAAGGTCCCGAGGTCGAACTGCTGGTTGACGTCGGTGGGCAGGCCGAATGTGCGCGGGTCGACGGGGTTGAGGGCCGTTGAGAAGTTCACGCTGGGGTTGGCATTGAAGCCGCCGACGGTGCCGCGGTCATCGTTCTGCCGCTGGAGGCGGATATTGACGCCGAATTTGAGCGAGTGTTTGCCGGTGACCCAGGAGAGGTTGTCGACGAACTGGGCGGTGCGGACGCGGCGGTTGTTGCCAAACGAGTAGTTGGCGATGAGGTCGACCGGGGCGGTCAGGGACGGGTTGGTGAGCGAGGCCAGCGGCTGGTTGAAGAAGAATTCGAACTGATTGAAGCCGACGACGAACTCGTTGGTGATGGTGGAGGTGGGGTTGGTGCGCCAGTTGAAGGCGAGGTTGCTGGGGGTGCGCTGGGTGTCCACCAGGCAGGTGGTGCCGGGGAAGATGGGGGAGCCGCCGTTGACGCGGTCGCAGTTGGTGTCCTGGCGGCCGAAGGAGTAGCGGAGGTAGACGGTGTTTTCCGGGTCGAAGATGTGGTCGACCTTGAAGGTGACGTCGTGCTGGCGCTCGTTTTGGGGCGCGACAAAGGTGAATCCCGCGGTGTTGAGGCCGTCGCCGAAGTCGAAGCGGTTGGGCAGGGGGGTCTCGGCGATGAGGGCGGCGATGCCGCGGTCGGCGCCGATGCGCTGGGGATCATTTTGGAGGATGTTGTGGGAGCCGATATTCACGATCGGGTTCCCGGAGGCGTCGACGCTGCCCCCGGCGACGCCGGCGGGGAGGTTGCGGCCGGCGCGATTGTACCGGTAGATGCCCTGCCGCATGGACTGGGTGTAGACGGTGCGGGTGACCTGCGCGGTTTCGAGAGCGCGGAGAGCCTGGACGTTGGCGAAGAAGAACGTCTGATTCTTGATGATGGGGCCGCCGACCGAGCCGCCGAAGATGTTCTGCACGAACTGCCGCTTGCCGAGATTATCGAGGTTGTTCTCCCATTCGTTCGCGTTAAAGCGGGGGGTGCGGTAGAACCAGAAGCCGGAGCCGTGGAGGTCGTTGGTGCCGGACTTGGTGACCATGGCGACCTGGGCGCCGGAGTTGCGGCCGGAATCGGCGGTGAAGTTGCCGGTGATGACGCGGAACTCGGCGAGGGAGTCGGGGTTGGCGCGAATGGGGGAGAAGTTGGAGCCGCCGGCGGAGGTTTCGTTGGTGTCGATGCCGTCGAGGGTGTAGTTCCAGGCGCGGTCGCGGGCGCCGTGGACATGGATGCCGCCGCCGGTGTTGGAGCCGGAGGTGATGCCGGGCTGGATGAGGACAAGATCGAGGGGGTTGCGCCCGCGGGTGCCGACGATGGGGAGATCCTTGATGATCTTCTCTTCGAGCAGGTTGCCCATGTTGCCGGAGGTGGAGGTTTGGACGGCTTCGTAGGCGCCGCTGACTTCGACGGTTTCGGTGACGGAGCCGACCTGGAGGGTGACATTGACCGTGGTGGGTTGCCCGATGGAGACGAGGTTGTTCTTCGCCGTGAACTTCTTGAAGCCGGCGTTCTCGACGACGACGGTGTAGCGGCCGGACTGGACCGATTCAAAGACGTAGGTGCCTGCGCCGGTTGTCTTCGTTTGGAAGGTTGTATTGGTCCCTTCGTTGTTCAGGGTGACGGTGGCACCGGCGACGACGGAGCCGGAGGAGTCGACGACAACACCCTGCAGCCGGGAGGTGGTTCCTTGGGCGAAGAGGTCAAAACCGAAAAGAAAAGCGAGAGTGACTAACCGGGCTAACATGACATGAGTGTAACATCGGAAGTTATGTTGATTTTGGCTTCTCAATCGCCGCGGCGGCGAGAGATCTTGGAACGGGCGGGGATTCCATTTACGGTGCGCGTAGCGGACGTGGATGAGAGCTTGCGCGAGGGAGAGGGGGCGCAAAGCTACGTGCGGCGCCTGGCGACCCGCAAGGCCGTGGCGGTGGGAAAGGCCGGCGAGGTGGTGCTGGGGGCGGATACGACGGTGGTGGTGGATGGGGAGATTCTGGCGAAGCCGGCCGACGCGGCCGATGCGGTGCGGATGCTCCGCCGGTTGGCGGGGCGGAGCCACGAGGTGATCACGGGAATCTGCCTGAAGGTGGGAGGGCAGTTGTACATCGACGCCGAGAGCACGCTGGTGCGGTTCGTGGCGATGAGCGAGGCCGAGATTGCCGCCTACGTGGCGACGGGCGAGCCGATGGACAAAGCCGGGGCGTACGCGATTCAAGGCGGCGCTAGCCGGTACATCGACCGGATCGAGGGGTGTTATTGGAACGTCGTCGGGCTGCCGGTGGCGAAGGTTTACGCGCACCTGCGGCGGCAGGGCCTGGTTTAGAACTTGACCTTGGGGTAGCGGGCGCGAACCCAGTCGACGAACTCATCGGGACAGGGCATGGTGGAGAGCCGGCTTTGGCGGACGAGGGCGAAATCGGCGAAGAGGCCGGATTCCTTGATGGCGTGGAGGGTGGTGGGGGGATCGAGGCGGCGGAGCAGGGTCAGATCGACGACGGCGGACTTTGGGTTGTTAGGATCGGGGCGGGGAGCGGAGTCGACGCGGGCGAGACCGACGATGGCGGATTCCCCCATGCTGTGGTAGATGAAGACCTTGTCTCCTTTTTGCATATTCCGAATGGATTGGACGGCTTGGGCGTTGGTGACGCCGTCCCAGACGGTTTTCTTATCCAATTCAAAGTTGGAAATGCTGTAGGTTTCCGGATCGGTCTTGGCGAGGTGGAAGCGGGGCGCAGGCATAGGAAATTGGTTCTAAGCAACTGTAGAAAAACAGGTTAACCGGACGGACTAAGGTGTTTTGGGTGAGAGAACTGGAACCCTTAGTTCCAATGGGCTGGTATACAATAAAGAGACGATAACGCAAACTGGGCGAGGATAGCCAGAGACGCTGGGTATTGCGTGTAAAGAGAGGCTTTATGGATTTGCAGCATGGACTGCGCACTGCGCTTGCCTTAACCTTCCTGATGGCGACGGGAGGGCTGCAGGCGCAAAATGCGCCGAAGCCGACAGCGCCGGCGGTGGAAGAGACGAAATCGCCCAACGCGAATGCGACGCTCGAGGCGGCGGCTCCGGTGGATCCAAAGGGCTACAAGCTGGGTCCCGAAGACGTGATTGGGGTGAAGGTGTGGCGGGAGCCGGAGCTGAGCGGCCAGTTTGTGGTGCGGCCCGACGGCAAGATCACGCTGCCTCTGAGCGGGGACATGCTGGTGGAGGGCAAGACCCTCGATGCCGTGAAGGACGAGATCACGAAGGCCTTTGGCGAGCAACTGAACCGCCCGGAAGTGACGGTTTCGCTGCTCCGGGTGGGGAGCAAGAAGTATTATTTGGTCGGTGAAGTGAACCGAACCGGGATGTTTCCGCTGATTGTGCCGATAACGGTCTTAGAAGCGATCAACGCCGCCGGTGGTCTGCGCGAGTTTGCCAACAAGAAGAAGATCGTCATTCTGCGGGGCAGCCAGCGGATCAAGTTCAACTACGACGAAGTGATGAAGGGTAAGAAACTCGAGCAAAACATTTTTATCGAGAACGGGGACCAGGTTTTCGTTCCTTAGGGCGGAGCCGCGAACGGAAGGAACGCTATGCAAACGCAGGAAGCTTTTAACGTCGGACGCCGGGCGATGGACATGGAGGATTATGTCGATATCCTCCGCCGTCATAAGTCCTGGATTTTGGGTCCGCTCTATGCGGGGGTGGTGATCGCCACGGTGGTTGCGTGCTTGTGGCCGGACACCTATGTGTCGTCGGCCGTCGTGCGGGTGACTCCGCCGCAGGTGCCGGAACGGTTTGTGCAGTCGGCGCTGAATCAGATGCTGAATGAGCGGATCAACAGCATCTCGCAGCAGGTTCTGAGCCGGAGCACGCTGATCAACATCATCCAGACGTTCGACTTGTACGAACGGGATCGCCGGCGTCTTCCCATGGAAGACGTGGTGGACCGGATGCGCAACAAAGACATCGTGATCGGCATGGTGAGTTCGCTGCAAGGGCAATCGGCCCGGGCCGGCGCCTTCCCGGTGACCTTCAAGTACGAGGACCGGTACAAAGCGCAAAAGGTGACGCAGGAGATCGTGAGCCGGCTGATTAGCGAAAACACCCGTGTGCAGTTGGGTGTAACGCAGAATACGACCGAGTTCCTGACCGAAGAGGTGCAGAAGGCCAAGACGCGGCTCGATCAGATCGAACAGTCCCTGACAAACTTCCGGATGAAGAACGCCGGGCGCCTGCCTGACGAGCGGACGATGAACTTCACGGCGCTGCAGAGCACGGAGACGCGAATTGCGTCGATCAACGGGGCGATTCAGCGGATCAATCAGGAAAAGCTGATGCTCGAGGCGCAGATGCGGCTGCAGCGGGAGCAGTTCAATCAGGCGGTTGCCGCCAGCGCCGCCGCCGCGACGGCCGGTGGGGCGAGTGAAGTGGTGAAGACGCGGGTGGCCAACGAGAGGCTGGTGGCTTTGGAACGGGAGATCCTGAATTCCGAACAGATTCTGGCCCGGCTGCGGGAGCAGTACAAAGAGAATTTCCCGGACGTTCAGCGGGTGAAGACGAATCTCGAAGCGCTGCAGAAGCAGCGCGAACAGCTGCTTAAGCGGGAGGAAGACAGCCAGCGAGCGGAAGCCGCCAAACCGGCCCCGGCGAAACCGGTAAACTCCTCGGTGCCGCTGACGCGGGAGATGCAGGCGATGCAGTTGAGCCTGAAGCAAATGGAGACGCTGATCCAGGCGAAGCAGAACGAAGCGCAAGACTACTCTGCTGAACTGGTGCGGTTGAATTCGCAGGTGCGGGAGTTCCAGAATCGGATCGGCTCTACGCCGATTGCCGATCAGGAGTTCTCGGCGCTGAGCCGGGACTATGAAAGCGCGAAGCTGGAGTATCAGCAGCTGCTCGCCAAGCAAAGCGATGCCAAGCGGGGTCAGGAAGTGGAGCGGCGCAATCAGGGTGAAACGCTCGAACTGCTCGACGCTGCTTCGCTGCCGATCGAACCGACCGAACCGAAGCGCCCGGTCATCATCGGCTCCGGCGCTGCGTTGGGCCTGTTGCTTGGACTGTTGTTGGTTGGCGTCCGGGAGATGAAAGACACCACGCTCAAGAATCTCAAGGACGTGCAGGCTTACACGCAGCTGACGATTCTGGGGTCGATTCCCCTGCTCGAAGAAGACATCGTGGTGAAGCGCCGGAAGCGGCTGACGATGCTGGCTTGGGCGACCGCCATCCTGGTGGGGCTCCTGGTGATGGCCGGATCCTTCTACTACTACATTGCAACGAAGCCGTAACGGAGAAGAGAACCACTAGCATGAGCAGAGTTCACGATGCCCTTCGCCGCGCCGAACGCGCGGGAATGTTTCAACCCACCCAGGGATCGCCGATCGCCACCACGATGGTACCTGCCTACGCCCAGCAAGCGTTGCAAAATGCCTCCGCGATGGCGAACGACCCGGTCAATCTGCAGGGGCTCCTCGAAAAGATCGAAGAGATTCCCTTCCGGCCCTTGGCTGACGCCCACTTGATCGATCCGACCCGCCCCAGCGAGGCGCCGAGCGAAGAGTTTCGCAGCCTCCGGACCCGGCTGAATCATATGCAGAGCCTCAGCCCGATTCACGCGATCGTGGTGACCTCTCCTTCCCCCGCGGAAGGGAAGTCGTTTACGGCGGTGAATCTGGCGCTGGCGCAGTCCCATTTGGCCGGGAACCTGACCCTACTCGGCGACTTCGACTTCCGGCGGCCCATTGTTCACACGCTCTTCCAGGTTGACCGCAGCCCGGGCGTTACGGATTTCCTGCTGGGCCGGGCCAAACTGCACGAGATTATCAAGAAGATCTCCGGCACCAACCTCTACATCATGCCGGCCGGTGAGGCCGTTCTGAACCCGCTCGAGCTGTTGAACCTGCGGGAAGTGAAGAGCATGATCGACCGGTTGCCGTCGCTGTTCAACTGGGTCATCCTCGACACCCCGCCGCTGCTGTTCGCGGCCGATGCCAATCTGCTTTCGACCATGTCGCACGGCACCCTGCTGGTGGTTCGGATTGGAACGACCACCATCGACTCGGTCACGCGAGCGATGCAGTCGCTTTGCGAAAACAACGTGCTTGGGATTTCGGTCAACGGCGCGCGGCGCGGCGAGCTCTACAGCCGCTACACGTACTATCACTCGTACTACTATTCGACGGAAGCGAAGGCGCGCGAGGATGGCGAGGCCGAGGCGCTATCCCGCGCCGAAGAGGCCGCCGAGAAAGCGGAAAGCGCCGAGAAGCAGGAGAGCTAAGCCGGGCGCCGCAGGCACAAGGCGCTGTTCTTGCTCCCAAAGGCGATGCAGTTTGCGATGGCCACTTCAATTTGGAGTGGCCTCGCGATTGCCGGGACGTAGTCGAGATCGCAATCCGGATCGGCCGCTTCGAGGTTGATGGTGGGAGGAACCACACCGTCCCGCATCGCGAGCAGGCAGACGGCCACACCGGCCGCCCCACTGGCACCCTGCGGGTGCCCGATCATGCTTTTGACCGAGGAGCCGCAGAGCCGGTAGGCGTGGTCTCCGAAGGCGAGACGCATGGCCCGGGATTCGATGCGATCGTTCAACTGGGTTGAGGTGCCATGGTACTGCACATACTGCACGGCCTCCGGCGCGGCGCCAGCCTCGTTAAGCGCCATTTGCATGGTGCGGGCGGGCTCTTCACCGCATTCTTCGAGGCGCACGCGGTGGTAGGCCTCGCAGGTGGATCCGTAGCCGCTGATCTCCCCGAGGATGGTCGCGCCGCGCCGCAGCGCCCGCTCCCGCTCTTCGAGGACGAACATCCAGGCGCCCTCACCCACCACGAAGCCGTCGCGGTCGCCGGAGAAGGGCCGGGAGCCCCGGTGCGGTTCCTGGTTCCAGCGCTGCGTCATAATCCGCATCAGTTGAAAGCCGCGCAGGATCAGGGGCGCCAAGGGTGCGTCGGCGCCGCCGGCGAGCATACAGTCGATCATGCCGCATTGGATCTGGCGGTAGGCGTAGCCGATGGCGTCGGTCGAGGAGGTGCAACCCGTCGAGACCACGTGCGACATCCCGCGCAGGCCGTAGTGCATTGACACCTCGCTGGCGAGGGTGCCGATGGTGGAGGTCGGGATGACGTACACACTGCATTGCTTCTGTTCGCCGCCGAACCAGTGGCGGTACTGTTGTTCGGTCCACTCCTGGCTGCCGCCGCCCGAACCTAGCACGATGCCGATGCCGCGCAGTTGGTCGAGCGTCATGGCGGCCGGGTCGATGCCGGCGTGGGAGAGCGCCTCGCCGGCCGCGGCGCGGGCTAGCGGCGCCACCCGGGATACGTGGGGCCGCTCCTTGGGATCCGTCCAGGCGGTCTCATCAAAGTCCGTGATCTCACCGGCGATCTGGACGCCGAACTCCGCCGGGTCGAAGCGAGAGATGCGCTTGACGCCGCTTTCTCCGGCGAGGCACGCGCGCCAAAACCGCTCTCTTCCTAACCCGTTGGGGCTCATCGCCCCGATCCCCGTTACGACTACCCGCCTAGCTTCCACCCTGCTAGTATATGAGTTTCGAATGGAGACAATTCCCCCGCCGCCTCCGCCTGCTCCGGAAGAACCTCCCGAACCTCCGCCGTTGGTGGTGATTCCGGCGCCGCCCGTCGCTGTGTTGGCCCCGGCGCTGCCTCCGCCTGCTCCGGAAGAACCTTCCGAACCTCCGCCGTTTGTGGTGATTCCGGCGCCGCCCGTCCCGGTGTTGGCCCCGGCGCCGCCTCCGCCCGTCCCGGAAACCACCCATCTCTTGTTCGCTGGTCTTGAGAGTGGGGTGCTGGGGGCGGTGCTGATGATGGTGTGGTTTGCGCTGGACGCCCTCGTGGAGCGGCAGCACTGGTGGGCCATGCTCAATTTGTGGGGCGCGGCGATTTACGGCAACGCGGTATTCCGGATGAGCCTGGGCAAGGCTTCTCTGGCCGGAGCGGCGTTGCACATCTTTCTGGGCGGCGTCGCGGGGGCGGTAATCGCCCTGGCGCTCGGCCGCTTGCACCGGTTCAGTTTGATCCTGCTGGGCGCGATGGTGGCCGGGGTGGTGTGGTACGGTATCCTACAACACGGCATTTTACGGTCCCTCAATCCGCTGATTGTGCGGATGACCCCGCAGCCGGCGACCCTGCTCGCCCACCTGCTCTACGCCGCGGTGCTTACCCGGATCCCCGGCCGCGGCGTAAGCTTAGCCGCGGCTTGGGGACGGGAGCCGGACTAGCGGGCGAGGGCCGGCGTGGGCAGCAGTTCGGCAATAGATTCGACAATCCGGGTCGGCTGGAAGGGGTAATCGGCGAGCTGGGCGCGTTCCGTTGAGCCCGTCAGAACCAGGACAGAGCGGAAGCCCAGATCGGTGGCTCCCCGGATATCGGTTTCCATGGTGTCGCCGATCATGGTGATCTCGTCGGTGGAGAGGCCCATGCGCTTGCGGGCCGCCCGCATCATGAACGGGTTCGGCTTGCCGACGTGGTAAGCCTTCTTGCCGGAGGCGGCTTCGAGCAGGGCGACGATGGCGCCGCATCCGGGGCGTGGCCCTTCGTCGGTCGGACACCACGTATCGGCGTTGGTCGAGATCAGTCCCGCGCCGTTCGCGATACAACGATGCGCGACTTCGCACATCTCATACGTGAGCGTGCGTCCCTCGCCGACGACGACAAAGTCGGGACGGCTGCGGGTGATAGCGTATTGCACTTCGTTTAACGCCAGCAGAAGTCCCCCCTCCCCAATAACAAAGGCGGTGCCGTTCGGCTTCTGCTTTTGCAGAAAAGCCGCGGTCGCCATGCCGGAGGTGTAGACATGCTCCTGGGTCGTTTCAATCCCCATCTTTTGCAACTTGAACACCACATCCAACGGCGTGTAAGTGGAGTTGTTGGTCAAGAACAGATACGGGATTTTCTCTTCGTGGAGATGAGCAATGAACTCGGCGGCTCCGGGGATGGCCGTTGCCCCCCGGTAAACCACACCGTCCATATCAATCAGGTAGCCACGTTTCATGCCCCATTATATAACCTGGGGTGTTGCAATCCGATTAGAAGCCGCGGCTGGGCCGGTAGCCGGGGCGGGCCCGGACGCGGTACTTCTTGCCGATGTCGCCGGCGATTTCGACGCTGATCTTCCGGAAGCCATCGTTGGGATTGGTCTGCGGATAGTAGGTCACCGTATAGGAGTTGCCGAGGTCCTCGCGGATGGATTCGAACGCTTCCACCTGTTTTTGCCAGGTTTTTGCGAAATACGCCTTGCCGCCGGTGCGGGTGGCGATCCGTTTGAACACGCCGGCCGAGATCGCATCGCGGCTGGCTTCCGCCGTCGAGATCACGTAAATGGGGATCCCTTCGTCTTCGGCGACGGCCCGGACATCGTCGGGGGCCACCATGCTGGCGTTATCGGGTCCATTCGAAAAAACGATCACCACTTTGCGCCCGGGGACTTTCGCGGCGTCCCGCAGAGTGAGCAGCAGCCCGTTATAGAGCGCCGCGTCGTCGCCGGCGACGGCTTTGCGGAGTCCAAGAATGGCGTTGTTGCGGTCCTTGGTGAGATCGGCGGCGCGGGTGAGGTTGCGGGAGAACGTGTAGACGGCGACGGAGTCGGCGCGGTCGAGACCGCGTACGAAGTCGGCGATGGCGTCCGAGGCGTAGACGAAGCCGCGATACATGTAATTCGACGTATCGAACAGGACGAAGACATTAGTGCCGACAAAGGCGTCGGACTTCACGTCGGGTCCGGCCTTTTCGGCATCGCCGCCGGGATTGAGCGGCTTCATCGAACCATCGTCGAGCACCTGCATGACGGGCTTGTTGCCTTCGGCGAAGGTGTTCAGCTTCTGGACGATACCGTCCTCTAAGATGCGGAAGTCCGACGGCTTCAGCCCGTTCACGTAACGGCCTTTACTATCCGTGACGGTGAAGCCGAGTACGACCATGTCCACTTTGACGCGGAAGGTCGGCCGACTCGAATCCTGCGCCAGAAGGTAAACCCCGGTGCCGGCAAACGTCGCTAACCCAAATCCTAATGCCACAATGCTGCGAAGAGACTTCACAACATCCTCCTGATCTCAGATTCTATTCGAGCCCGGCAGCCGAGGCCACCTTCGTCCGCTTGTTTACAGCATCATGACCCACTTGGCGAAGGCTGCGCAAGAGGGCCGGCCAATCTTCGAGATGGGTTGCGAAAATTCGTTCGACCGTGCTGCGCGTCCACTCCGGAATCACGACGTTCAACTGGCCCGGGTTCATGTAAAGGGCGTCGGCGACGGAGGCGTAGAAAAGCGCGCTCGATTCCCAGCTTTCGGCCATGACCCGGCTGGAATAACCCATCAGCGTTGGGAACGTCCGCAGGTAAAGGAGTTCGGGCTGATAGCTATTGGTGAGCGTTGGCTTGGGGGAGCCGAACAGCTTGCTGATGGCGGCATAGTTCACCGACTCAGGCGCGGATTTGGTCAGCCGGCGAATCTCGCCCGCCAGGTCCTGGTCACCCAGGCCTTCGGTGCCTACCAGGCGCATGGCGAGGACGAACGCCTCGGACGGGGTGACGTTCTCGAGCGCCTTGCTGATCTCGCCGTCGGCCAGCAGGCGGCCCACCAGGCGGGCGCGCGCGGGGGGCGCCTGCTGCTGCAGCGTTTCGATCACCCGGGTGCGCAGCGACTCATTCAAGGAAGCTTCGCCCAGCAGCGCGTCGGCGTAGCGCAGGTGGAGCGCGGTGAAGTGAAGCTGGTTGGGGGTTACCTCCCAATACCGCGGCACTTTCGCGCTCTGCACCATCTGCGGCACCAGATCGCCCCAGATCAGGGCCTGCTCGCGGCTGGGAATGAGGAAGTTCTGTTCGGCTTCGGCCAGGGCGTAGGACAGGCTCACGAGCGAGCCCACCAGGCGCCCACCGGCGCTGGCCGGCCAGCCGGTGCCGACCACCTCGGTGTGGCGCCAGGTCTGGTTGGCTCCCTGCATGCCTAGGAAGTCGTGGCTGCGGACGAAGATCGGATTGGTATACAGGATCTGCGCACCGGGCGGCGCGTAGTGCGCATAGTTGAGCCCGACGAGGGTATCGCGCAGCAGGGGGGCCAGGCTGCCCTTGATCTCGGAGAGCCGCTCCGGGTTTCCGGCGGCCTTTTCAATGGCGGCGCGCAGGTTCAGCTTGCGCTGGTTTTCGATGTGGCGCTCGGCGTAGTAGCCAAACAGCAGCGAATTCTTCTCGACGCCCGACAAGCCAGCCCGAGGCAGTTGGACATCGGCAAGCCGCTGCGACACCCGGGCGATGATCGCGGGGTCGACCTTGCCGCCTTTGCCGATGGCATCGAGGTGGTCGGCCAGGTCGATAATGGCCTTGAGCGAAACCAGCCGCTGCGCCTCGAAGACCTTCATCAAGTCCTGGACGAGGGCGATGTGGGCCTCGCTCTCCATCTCGTCGTCGAAGCCGGCGAGGAGGTCGAGCATGCGGTCCTGGGGGGAGACGTCGGGGCGGGACTTGGTGGCCGCCAGCAGCGTCTTCACGCCATCCAAGCCCGCCGCGAAGACGTCCCGCTCGTTCTTCACTTTGCCAAAGGGACTGGTGATCTGGTTGAACACCTTGTCGGCGTCAGCCTCCGGAATGCTGCCTTGGCGCAAGAAGATCTGCCAGAAGCTGACCAGTGCCTGCAAGGTACCGGCCGCGTCGGCGCGGACCCCCTGGTCGCGGATGGAGGCCTCCGCCGTGAGTAGATCGAGGTAGGCCTGGATCGTTTCGTCGGTGAGCCGGGGTGTTTCGTTCAGCACCGGATACTGGGCGCCGAAGGTGCGGTACTCCCGGGCCAGGCGATCAACGGTGGCGGGAAGCAGGGGCTTCGCCCGGCGCCGGTTCATATCGCTCAACGCCATATAGATCCGCAGCGGCTCATTCTCGACCGCCTTCCGGCTGAGCGCGAAGAGCGCTTCGATGACGTCGTCGGACTCTTTCCAGCCGACGGCAGACTTCGTCAACTTCCCATCGTACTTGCCGTGCGGGTGCTTGACGAACAGGTTCTTCCAGATCTCCACGTTGCCGGGAACGTGAGCGCTGCCGTCCGGGTCGAGCCGCAGGCGGGTGGTGAGCAGCAAGAGATCGGTGTTGGCGCGAAATACCGGGCGGGCCGGGCCGGGGCTGGTCAGCCGGCCTTTCACGGCGCCATAGTAGCGGCGCAGACGGGCGGGTTGGGTGAGGAACTCCTGCACCGGGCCGGAGATCCGCGAGATGGAGTCAAAGTAGCTGCAGAGCCAGCCGTCGTCCTTCGCGACCAGCCGCTCGAAGAAGGCGGCCGGATCGGCGGGCGAGGCACCCGCCAGTTCGGCCCAGATCGCTTCCGCTTTAGGGCCGCCGGGGACCACCGCCTTGCCGTCGCGGATGTAGAACATGCCACCGAAGAAGTCCAGCACGTGCGAGAAGGCTTTGAGACGCACCACCGGGATGCTGGCCTTCATCTTGTCCGCAGTTTCCCGATCGAGTTTTGAGACGCCCAAATACAAACGGCAGAGTTGGGGGTCGCTCAGGAAGGCGTCGATGAACTCGCCCTGTACCTTCTCCTTGGCGCCGAGCCAGTATTCAGCGGTATAGAGGATGGGAACGGTCGTGCTGGCGAAGGGGTAGCTGAAGGGCCGGTTTGAGCGAAGCGCCGTTTCGAGTTCGGCGAGGGGGAAGCCCGAGTCAATGGTCAGGAACGCGCGGGAGGCATTGACCGTTTCGAGGACGACTTCGGCGCCGCAGGCCCCGCGCATCCGGTAGCCCAAGATCTTTAAGAGGTCCCCGGTGATGGCGGATTCGCACTGATCGATCTGAATCTTCCGGGCGTCGCCGGCGAGCTTGGCCAGTTCGCGGGCCTGGGTGAGATACCGGACCACGAGTTTCAGGAACTCGGTCTGTTCGAGCCCTTCCGAGGAGTTGGCCGCTTGATACCCATTGGTGACCACGTTGCGGGCGAGAGCCGGGAGAATCTCTTCGGACGGCAGGTCCGGCGAGAGCGCGGCCATCCGGTTGAACGAACGTAGCGGCCCTGGGATTTCGATGGTCGTCCACTCCTGGCCGCTGGTCCGCGGCTTCGCTTGCGGAATGGCCGCGCCCAGATCCTGCCCGCCGACGTTGCGGTAGGCGGCCAGGTGCGTAGCGGCGGCGGTCCGGTCCCCGTGGAGTAAATCGAGGATCACGAGCCGGCGGGCGGTCTGCTTGCGGTCGCCACCGGATTTTTCGAGGAGCCCGAGCAGCTTCGCGTACGCCTCGCGCGCAGCGGGATCGCCGTGCCGGTCGAGGAACTCGGCGTAGAAGGACAACGAAACCGGATCAGTAGGAGCGTTGCGGACCGCTTCGGCCAGCAGGTCGCGCGCCGCGGCGCCGCTCCCCTTGGCTTCCAAGTTGCGAACTTGGGTAGCCAAGTCCTGGGCGTTTGTGATTCCCACAAACCCTGCAATGGATAACAAGAGCAGAAGCCGCATCGCTTTACCGTCCCTCAGACAATTTTTACGACCAACCGAGATCTTACGATAGCACCAATAAAAAATGGCGGAGGGGGCGTATCGGGAATGCCCCCTTTTCGAGTAATAGAGTTAACAATTATGTCGGAAGGCGCAAAAAAAGGAGAGCGCCGGGGGAGACGCTCTCCTGGAGTGAGGAGGATGAACAACGAACAGAGGGAGCTAGTGAACGAGTTGTTCGCCGGAACCGGTGCCGGCCGTGGTCATCGGATCGGCCACGCGGGCGCGGTCCGGAACCACGAGGGCTTGGTAGCCTTGGGCGAGTTTGGTACTGCCGAAGTCGCTGACGAAGGCGTACCCATGAGCGAACTGGAATTCACAGTTCACCATCATGTAGCCCTGGAAATTCGGACGCGCGCTCGAAACCGTGAAGGTCCACTGTTCGCCGCCTTGGAGCACGGGACTCGCCAAGGGCGGGAACTGGGCCTGGGTGGCGGGGGTGAAGGGTGTTGGGAAGAACGTGCTGGTACAACGCCCCGTCTGGGGGAGTGTGCCGAGCGTGTCCCGCGAACTGTTCACGACGGAAACGCCGGTATCGAAGCCTGCCTGGTTGGTCAGGAACTGGAAGAGCAGCGTGGTGCGGCAAGCATTCAAGGTGAATGCGGGAATGGGGGAGTTCGGATTCACGTGGCGAGGAATCAGATCCGTGGCCGACGCCGAGGCGCTGCCGCCGAGCGGACCAAAGCTTCCAACAACACCAATCGTGCCGGCGGTCGGTTGGGGGGAGCCCGCGTAGGAGATGACGATCCCGAACGTTACGGTTTCAACGACGGCAGGATCCGTCTCGAGAACCTCCCAGTTCACCTCGCCCGATGGCGGCACCAGCGCGAGGCCACCCGCCGCCGAAGAAACAGCAGGCGCCTGCGAGAAGGGTTGCGTGGGATTCAGCGTCAAGCGCGCCGCGGTCGAAGGCACTGCCGTGGTTCCGATGGTGGACCCCGTCAAGCTCTCCCGCGTGGTGACGAACAGCTTGACATTGGCGGGAATATTGCTGAAGACGGCCCGCAGAATCGTTCCGCTATCCGCCAAGCCGATGCGGTTGAGTCCGTTGGTAGCCGGGAACAGCGAGTTGTAGAAGCCGCTCTCGGTGTTGTAGTTGCCCTGCGGTAACTCCTGGGAACTGACCGCGGCAGGGTTCGCCGCCGTCGTGCCGGCGTTGCGCCTCTTGAAGGAATTGGGGAAATTCTGCGTCTCCGAGAACGCGAGCAACATGCTGAGGCCACCCGGAGTGGAGAACTGGGCGGCGTTGTTGTTCGCCAGATCGACGTTGTTGCCCGTGCAAGTGACATAGCTCAGGGGGGCCGTCAGCAGGGTGTTGCTCGGGGAACGCAACTCTCCGGCGATCCCGGAGCGGACCGAGGCGACCGTTTGCTGCGGATTGACGAAGCTGCCGACAGACGCACCGGTAACCGACAGGAAGACCAGGGCGGAGCCGGAAGTCGGCAGGTTGTTCGTATTGACGCGGATGTTCTTGAATTGGAGTATCCGTTGGGCGTTCGGGCCCGGGGGATTCACCGGGATGTTCGACCAGGACAACGAGTTGAACGACTCGTAACGCCCCTGGAAAATGTTGTCGGTACTGTTGCAAACGGCCGTGACGCAAGGAGCCTGGACTGCGGGGGCGGGGTTGTCGATGAGCAGGATCGCTTCGGTGATCGGCGGCGTACCAGGCGCCACGATCCGGCTGGTCACCGCCGTGTTGAAGAACATGCTGACGTTGATGGTCGGGAACGCCCCCGTGGTGACGGGCGTGCCGCCCGTACAGGTGATCACGATGTCACCGGTCAGTTCAGCCACGCCGCCTTGCCGGATCGTCGCGGCGGCGGGCGGGGTGGCGGTGCACGTCATGCTTTGGGCAAAGCCAGGCACCGAACATACGGCGAGGGCTGATCCCAGAAGAAACAGTGGTTTCATGGACATAGCAAACTCCTTCCGGGGACAATCATTAAGGTCGAGCCCCTTCAGGCTTACTGTACCCTAAAACATTTCAGAATGGAATTGTTTGCAGCGTGGGGTGGTGAAACGGAAATGGCCGGTCGAGGTATCGACCGGCCAAAGCGGAACCGATTCAGCTTGGGAATTACTGGGCGAGCCGGAGGATCTCCGAGGCGATGCGGGCGAAGGCATTGCCGAGGTCGGCTGAACTGGGAGCGAAGATATAGAGCCCGTTCACCTTCGTGTTGTCGTAGCTTGAGGAACTCAGGTCGTTCGCCATCCGTTCAAGCAACTCGTCATCCACGCCTCCGTTGCTGCCGAGGCCGATCGTATAAGTAACGATGCCCAGGTTGGGATTGTTGCGAGCGGCGACCGCGGCGTTGTCGGCGAGGTTCATGCCGATTCTGGCAATGTTGTTCGGCCGGTCGAGCCGGAGAAAGCCCGCATAGGCATGGCCCGTTGCGAAGGTGAGTAGTCCGGTCTGGTAACCCGTTGTGTTGAGGCCGTTGGCATCGGTCCACGGCACGTAAGCCAAGTCGTACCGCAGGCGCCTTTGGCTAATCGACATCTGGCAGTTGGTGCGTTGGGCGGAGGGGATCATGGGTTCGCCGGTGAACGAAGTGGCCACGGGATTAACCAAGCCGTTGGTGTCTCCACTCGACGATCCCAGATCGCCCCCGGTGATCACGCCTAGCTTCGGTGCGAACGTTCCCCAGGACGCATTGGTATGCAACCTGCCGTTATCGTCATTACAGGTGCTTTTGGGGACGTTGCAAAAAACGGTCGGGCCCCCGCACGGTCCATCGGTATAGTCGCGCCGTTGGTCAGCCAGGGTCTTGACGGGGAACCGGGCGGTGAAGGCGGTCGGCACGCCATCAGTGAAGAACACGATCATGTTCAGCGCCAGAGGCTGGTTGATCGTCACGAGTTGCTGATAGGCGTTCCAGTAAGCCTGGGAGGTGTTGGTCCATCCCGAACAGGTGACTTGATCAATAGCCGTCGTGAGTGCGGCGCCCGAGGCCTTGAACTCTTTCGTGGGAGCATAGGCGTTAAAAACGCTGGCGCCGAAACTGATCATCCCGAGCCGGTCGCGGCCGTTGACGAACATGTTCACGAAGGTCTTCGATGCCGAGATCATGTCAGTGCACGGTTGTCCTGACATGGATCCAGAACGGTCCAGCACCAGGATCAGATTGACGTCGCGCCGCGAAGCGCGGCCCGTGGAACTGGTCATGGCGGCCGTGGTGCCGATGTACCGCATGAAGTAAAGCGGAGCGTTTGCCGTCGCCGTCGCCGTCACATTGAGGGTGTTCAGAGTGGCCTGCGTTACCGTAATGGTCGGGACTGCATTGTTGGTACCCATGTAGCCCGGCGGGAAGTTCGCATTGAAGAAGGCGGTTCCGCGCTGCACCGCGCTCGAGGTCTGTTCCGCCAGGGTGAGGCCCAGATTCAGATTGCGAGCCGTGGCCAGGGCAGCGGCGTCACAGGCGGCGCTCATTTTGGCGCGGATGAGGTACAGCATCCCCGCATCGATCGCTAAGCCGACAATCGGAATCGTAAAGATCAACATGAATGCCGTCAACATGACCGCGATGCCCTTCTCGCGGGCGGCGCGGGCTTTCGACGGAGGTATCGTTTGAGCCATCGGGTGTCTCCTTCCCTAGAAAATGCTGCGTTGGTAGACGTGGGTGTTGGTACGATAACCGGGCAAGTCCAGTTCGGGCGTACGGAAGTAAGCTTCGGCCACGAAGGCGAACTCGCCATCGCCGAGGTTCATCAAGGTATCAAACGCATCGGCG
Source organism: Terriglobales bacterium (assembly GCA_027485675.1). Classification (GTDB taxonomy): domain Bacteria; phylum Acidobacteriota; class Terriglobia; order Bryobacterales; family Bryobacteraceae. The sequence continues at coordinate 35,359 of JAIXQP010000038.1, forward strand.
CGCGCCGTCGTGTTCGCGAGATAGTTAGCGGCAGTGATACTACCGTCCGTAGTGACGATCGATGACACCGGAGTGCCGAAACTGCTGGACATGAGGCTGGCGTTGCCGATTACGATCCGCTTGATAATCACGTGCCGATTGAAGTTGGGACACGATGCAGTATTCGCGTAGGTCGGTATGCATTGCGAAGTTCCCGCCTTCATGATCTGGGTCAGAATGACGGTGCCGTTGCCGCCGGTTTCGGTCATGCCCAGCCCGCGCGCAACCCGGACGATCAACTGCTTGTTGGCCGAGGTGGAAAAATCGACATAGCGCATGAACATTGACCCGGCGTCCCGGGCGACCACTGCGGCCTGTACCGATTTCGTCAAACTCATGCCGACCGAGAAGACGCCGTACATAATCGGAAGCAGAAACACGATCACGAGCGAAAACTCAATGAGCGAGTTACCCCGTTCGGATCGTGCCTGGCGATGTGATTTTGGGAGGCTCATAAGCAGTACCTAACGGCAGGGCGGCGTCGAGGTGCCCGGTAGACTTTCCGTGCGGTCCGCTGCCGTAACCGTAATATTCAGCGGCGTACTGCTCCGCATCAGCGGAGCGAGCCAGCTGTGGCTATAGTTCTCTACCGAGACTTCAACAATGTTACCGGCCGCGTTGCTGCCCACCCCGGTCACGGTCTGGCTCAAGTTGGATGGCGGATGATAGGTAACTTTAATCAACGAATCGTGCGTGTTATTCAAAAATCCCGCCGAGGAGTTCTTTACCACTTGCCGGATGGAAGCGTCCTGACACATCCCCGACATCGTCTGGTAGGTGACCGCGTACCGCACCCCTTCGCGGACGGCATGTTGAAAGGTGGCGCGCATAAAGATGGCGAGCGAATAGTCGGTTATGGCGAACAGAATCGCAAACAGTGGAACAAAGACGAAGCCGAATTCCAGCATTGCGTTGCCTGCCTGCTTCTTTCGCCGCGTTACTTGAGAGTTCTCTGACATAAGAGCGGAGGCTAATTTCCTAAGCTCAACAATAGAGGAGAAACTCGCTCAAGCCAATGGAGCGCGACACCTAGAAGATGCCCGAAATCGCCTTAGCTCTCCAGGGCGGCGGGTACGGACTTCGCCCTAGAAGCCCGCCACAGATACGCAGTTCCCGCGACCGCAAACCCCAAACTCATCCATTGTGTCAGCGAAAAGCCGCCCTGCAGGCTCTGTTCATGATGCCGCACGAATTCTACTAAGAAACGCACTAGGGAATACACCGTAAGGTAGACGCCAATGAGTGTTCCTGGGCGCTGCGGCCGGGCCGCCATCCGGTACAGAACCGCAAAGAGCACCAACTCCGCTACCGACTCGTAAAGCTGTGTCGGGTGCAGCGGGACGCCCAGCGGCGTGCCGCTGATCGCCGCCGCGTCCAGGTTGGTATACCGAACCGCCCAAGGCCGCTCACAGTAAGCGCCGTAACAGCAGCCGGCCGCGAAGCAGCCGATGCGGCCCACCGCATGACCCAGCGCCAGTCCCGGCGCGAATACATCCGCCACCGGGAGAAACGCCAGCTTCTCGCGGCGGACATACCACCAGGCCACGATCAGGGATAACACCAAGCCGCCCTGGAATACCCCAGCGGCCTGCAGCGTAGAGAGCGTGAAAATCTCCTGGGGCCGCTGCGCATAATACTGCCAGTCGAACAGAAACATCGCCAGCTTGGCCCCAATCATCCCGGCGAAAACCACATACAGGACCAGATTCGTGATCTTCTCCGGGTCCATCCCCTTCCGGCGGCCCAGCCGCGTGGTGACCATGAGGCCCAGCAGAACACCCGAGGCGACCAGCAAGCCGTAGGTTGGCAAAAAGAAATCGCCGGTCGAAAACAGCTTAGGCAGCATGCTCTTCTCCGCGCTGCCGCCAGATGTCGACCAGCAGCAGGCCCGCCCCGACGCAGATGGCGCTATCCGCCACGTTGAACACCGGCCACTGGTATTCGCCGATATAGACCAGCAGGAAGTCCGTCACATAGCCGCGCAGGACGCGGTCCCACATATTGCCCAGCGCGCCGCTCAATACCAAGGCCAGAGCCAGGCGCACCCAATTGGACTGCTTGTCGTGTTTGCGAAACGACATGGCCAGCATCCCGGCGACCACCAGCGTGACCACCCCGGAAAAGCCGATCAGGACGAGGGCGCGGATGTGTTCGGGCGCGTCGTTCAACAAGCTGAACGCCGCGCCGCGGTTCTGCGCGTGCACGATGCTGAAAAAGCCGGGAATCACGGGGTAAGCGTCCCAGAAGTTGACGTGCGTTTCGATCAGACGCTTGGTCACCCAATCGAGCGCGAAGATTGCCGGAACGATACTGATGATGGCCGCGTGGATTCGGTTCATACCCGGCTAGGTGGCGAACATCTCCTTCACCGCGCTGGCGCAGGGGCCGCAGACTGTGGTCAGGTCCGCATCGCTGCCGATGTCGGCGACGAATTTCCAGCAGCGTTCGCACTTGGCCCCGCTCGCGCGCTCCACCTCGACGGCGATGGGCGCCGAGCCGGAGTTGGCGAGTTCGACCTGCGAAACGATAAACAATCCCGGCAAATCCCGGCGGTGGGCGTCGAGCAGCGCAAACGTGGTTTCGTCCGCCGTAATCTTTACCTTCGCTTCGAGCGGGGCGCCAATCAGATTGGCCTGGCGGGCGGCTTCAAGCGGCTTGGTCACCTCCGGCCGTAGCGCCATGAGGCGGTCCCAATCGGCGAGCTTGGCGCGTTGCTCCTCCGGAATCCCGGCCGTGAGGCCGGACGCCTCGGGGAAATAGGCCAGATGCACGCTCTCGGCGTGCCCGAGGCTCCGCCAGATCTCCTCGCACGTAAAGCTCAGGATCGGCGCGAGCAGCCGGACCAGAGCATCCGTCAGCCGGTACAGCGCCGTCTGCGCGCTGCGGCGGGCGTGCGACCGCGTGGCCGTCGTATACAGCCGGTCTTTCAGCACGTCGAAATAGACGGCGCTGAGATCGGTGGTGCAGAAGGCGTAGCAGGCCTGGTAGATGCGGTGGAAGGCGTACTCTTCGTACCACCCGCGGCACTTCGCCACGAGTTCCTCCGCCCGGACGAGAATCCACTGATCGATCGGCTCCAACTCCGCGGCGGGAACCGCGTCCGTCTCCGGGTGGAAGCCGTGGAGGTTGCCGAGCGTGTACCGGAAGGTATTGCGGATCTTGCGGTAGGCCTCGGTGAGCCGCTGCAGAATCTCGTCGCCCAGCCGGACGTCCTCCCAGAACTCGACCGAACTCACCCAGAGGCGGAGGATCTCCGCGCCGGCCTGCTTGATCACTTTCTCGGGTTCGATCACATTGCCGAGCGACTTCGACATCGCGCGGCCCTTCTCATCGAGCGCCCAGCCGTTGGTCAGGCAGCCGCGGTAGGGCGCGTCGCCCTTGGTGCCGACGCCGACGAGGAGCGACGAATGAAACCAGCCGCGGTACTGGTCGCCGCCTTCGAGGTAAAGGTCGGCGGGCCAGGGCAGGTCATAGCGGTCACAGAGAACGGCCAGGTGGCTCGAGCCACTGTCGAACCAGACATCGAGAATGTCCGTCTCCTTCGAGAACTCGCCGCCGCCGCACGAGGCGCAGCGGTAGCCCTCCGGCAGGAGCTCGGCTGCCGTCTTCTCGTACCAGAGATCGGCCGAATGGGTCTTGAACCGTTCCACCACGGCGTCCAGCACCGTGCGGTCCTTGACGAGTTTCTCGCAACTCGTGCACGTGAACGCGACGATGGGCACGCCCCAGGTCCGTTGCCGGGAAATGCACCAGTCGGGGCGACCGGCGATCATGTTCGAGATGCGCTCTTCGCCCCATGCCGGCATCCACTTTACGCGCTTGATGGCCTCGAGCGCCTCGTGGCGAAGATTGTTCTTCTCCATGCCGATGAACCACTGCTCGGTGGCCCGGAAGATGGTGGGCTTGTGGCAGCGCCAGCAATGCGGATAGGAGTGCTCGATGGACTTATGGCCCGCCAGCGCTCCGGCCGCGGTGAGGATCTCCATCACCTTGGCATTCGCTTGCCAAACGGTCAGGCCCACCAACTCCTCGGGGAGATGGCCGGGCTCGGCTTCGGTGTGATACAGGCGGCCGCCGGCGTCCACCGGGCAATAGACCGCCAGGCTGTTCTGCAGGCCGACGATGTAGTCCTCCATGCCGTGGCCGGGGGCGGTGTGGACGATGCCGGTGCCCTGTTCGAGGGTGACGTGGTCGCCGAGAATGCCCTTGCTTTCGCGTTGGGCAAACGGGTGGGCGAAGACGGCTCCGTTGAGTTGAGCGCCGGGGAAACGGGCGAGCACCGTGTGGCTCTCCCACCCGAGATCCTTGGCCACCTGCGCCAGCAGACCGTCCGCGACGAGGAGCACGCCTTGCGGCGAATCCACCGCGACGTATTCGAGACGCGGGTGAAAGCACAGCCCGAGGTTGGCGGGGATCGTCCAGGGGGTGGTCGTCCAGATGAGGCCGAACAGGTCGCGGCCGGCCAGAGCGGGGTCGATGGCCGAAGCGTCCGAGGTCAGCGCGAACTTCACCCAGATGGACGGGCTCTTGTGGTTCTCATACTCCGTCTCGGCTTCGGCGAGCGCCGTCCGGCAGTTGATGCACCAGTTCACGGGCTTGAGGCCGCGGTAGATGTAATCGTTCGCGTAGAAATCGACGAACGCGCCGGCGATGGCGGCCTGATACTCCGGGGCCATCGTCAGATACGGATCGTCCCAGCGGCCGAAGACGCCGAGGCGCTGGAAGCTGCTCGATTGCAGGTTGACGTACTTCTGGGCGTACGCCCGGCAGGCGCGGCGGATCTCGGCGGTCGACATCTGCGCCTTCTTGCTCCCGAGTTCGCCGTCGACCTTGATCTCGATGGGCAGGCCGTGGCAGTCCCAGCCGGGCACGTAGGGCGCATCGTAGCCGGACATGGTCTTCGACTTGACGATGAAGTCCTTCAGCAGTTTGTTGAAGGCGTGACCAAGGTGGATGTTGCCGTTGGCGTAGGGCGGGCCATCGTGGAGGATGAACCGCGGTTTCCCCCGGCGGCTAATTCGAATCTGCTCGTAGAGCTTGCCTTCTGACCACTCGCCGAGCAGCTTGGGCTCGAGCGTGGGCAGATTGGCTTTCATCGAAAACGCCGTTTGCGGCAGGTTTACGGTCTTCTTAAGGTCCAGCGAACTCCAATCCATGGTAAACCTCTATTATCGAACAGACTGGGCCGAATCCGTGAGGACGAAGATCGCCCGGCGAATCCGGCATGCTTTACCATCAAACGTATGCGGGCTTTTCTGTTCCTCTTTGCGGTGGCGGCCCCGGCGCAGGTGATGACGTTGACGGTCCTGGGCTTTGATGCCGCCGGCAAACGGGTTTGCGCCGAGGAGGGACGGCTATCGAACGAGCCCGGCGTGGTGGAGACGCCGCGGGCCTGTTTTTCCCGCGCCGAGAAGATCGTCGCCCGGACGCCGGCCGGCAATGAACTCGCTTTCGCCACCGTGCGCGGCGACGACGTGAGCCGCGGCCGCGTCCTGCTGGGCTTTTCGCTGCCAACCACGGGCCAGGAGATGCTGTTTTCCGCGCAACCCGTGCAGGTGCAGACCCGGAAGCCGGAGACGCTGGCCGAATGGAAGAAAGGCCTCGATCCGGCCGCCGAAGCCAATCTGCGCGCCGGGGCGCCGCTACTCGACCGGGGCAATCCCGCCGGGGCGATTCCGCATCTGCGGAAAGCCGTGACGAAGAAGCCGGACTTCGCGGAGGCCTGGTACCTGCTCGGCCTCGCCTATGAACGCACGGGCGAAGCGAACGAAGCGATCAAGGCGCTCGAAAGGGTCTGTGCCCTGGACCCGTTTCACGTCACCGCGGCACGGCATCTGGTGGTCGCGTATTTGAATCAGAAGCGCCAGTTGGAGGCGCAGGCGCTGGTCTTCGATGTGCAAAAGACCAGCCCCTTCGTCGCCATGCAACTGCAGAATACGATCAATCTCTACAAGCTGGAACTTACGCTTTCCGGCGCAGGGCTTCCCGGCCAGCCTCTAAAGCAGCAGCAATAGCGTCTACATCGTAAACGCAGCCGCCCCAGGGTCCGCCGCTCACATCCTGGAGCAGGCCCCAGAGGCGAGTGTCCTTTGGCAGCAGCGGATCGGGCTGGATGCCGGGGTGCGCTTCGCGATTCGCCAGCAGCGCGGTGCCCGAGGCTACCGTGCCGTCTTCGCCCAGGAGGTTGACATGGCCTTCAAGGGAGTTGCGGTCGATGATGATCTCAATCGTGTCGCCGTCGCGCAGCCGTCCAACCGGGCCGCCCGCGAGGGCTTCGGGGGAGACATGGCCGATGCAGGCGCCGGTGGAGACGCCGCTGAAGCGGGCGTCCGTGATCAGCGCCACGTGCTTGCCAAAAGGCAGATGCTTCAGGGCGCTGGTGACCTGATAGGTCTCCTCCATGCCCGAACCCATGGGGCCGCGGGACATCAGCACCATGATGTCGCCGGCCTCAATCTTGCCTTCCTTGATGGCCCGGATCGCCGCCGGTTCGCTCGTGAAGACCTTGGCCGGGCCGCGCTTGCGGTAGACGTTGTCGGCGTCGATGACGGTGGGGTCGATCGAGGTGCTCTTGATCACGCTGCCGTCGGGCGAGAGATTGCCGGTGGGGAAGCAGACGGTGGAGCCGATGCCGCGTTGGCGCGCCGTATCGGCGGAGAAGATGACGTTGTTGGGGTCGACGCCGTCGCGGTCGCGCAGCACTTTGTGGAGTTCGGCGCGGCGTTCGCTCTGCTCCCACCAGTTGAGCGAATCGTCGAGGGTGCCGCCGGCGGCGGTCTTGGCCTGCAGATTCAGCAGGCCCATTTTGCGCAGGTGCAGCATCACTTCGGGGACGGCGCCGGCGAGGAACACCTGGACCGTGGGATGGTTGCGGGGGCCGTTCGGCAGGGCGTCGACGAGGCGCGGAACCAGTTTGTTGATGCGGGACCAGTCGTCCACCGTGGGGCGCCGGAGGCCGGCCTGATGAGCCACGGCGGGGATGTGCAGGATGAGATTCGTGGAGCCGCCGAAGGCCGCGTGGGTTACCATGGCGTTTTCGAGCGCGGCGTCGGTGAGCAGCGTGGACATGGTCCAGCCGAGCTTGCCGAGTTCGAGTACGGCGCGACCGCTGCGCTTGGCCATATCGAGCCAGATGGGGTGGCCGGAGGGGGCGAGCGCGCTGTGTGGCAGCGTCATGCCGAGCGCTTCGGCGACCACTTGCGCCGTGGCCGCAGTGCCGAGGAACTGGCAGCCGCCGCCGGGAGAAGCGCAAGCGCGGCAGCCCATGTCGGCGGCCTCTTCGAGGGTGATCTGGCCGTGCGAGAAGCGGGCGCCGATGGTCTGCACCTTGCCCGCGTCTTCGCCGTCTTCGGCGAGGAGCGTGACGCCGCCGGGGACGAGGACGCAGGGCATATCGTGCTGGGCGGCCAGGGCCATCATCATGGCGGGCAGGCCCTTATCGCACGTGGCGACGCCGATGACGCCGCGGCGCGTGGGCAGGCTGCGGATGAGCCGGCGGAAGATCATGGCCGCGTCGTTGCGGTAGGGCAGGGAATCGAACATGCCCGGCGTCCCCTGGCTGCGGCCGTCGCAGGGGTCCGTGCAGGCGCCGGCGAAGGGCACAGCGCCCAGGCGGCTGAGCTCTTCGGCCGCCGCCTCGACGAGCAGGCCGACCTCCCAGTGGCCGGTGTGATAGCCCAGCGCTACCGGCGAGCCATCAGGCCGGCGGATGCCTCCGTGCGTCGACAGCAGCAGAATTTCCCGGCCGCCAAGCTTGGCGGGATCCCAGCCCATCCCGGCGTTCAGCGTCCAGCCGAACAAGTCGCCGGAGGGCCGGTTCAGAAGCATCTCGGGAGTGATGGGCAACTGGCCCTTGGGACCAGGGACCTTGGTGCGGATATCGTAGAGCGACGCGTCGCCGGAATCAAAGATGGTTGACATGGGCTAAAGCGACAGTCTATCGCGGGCAGTGATATGATCGCCGCCATGTCGAGTTCCCGCCGCTTCTTTCTCGGCGCCGCGACGGCTGCGGCTGCCACCCGTGTCTGGGGGGCGAACGATCGCCTGCAGGTTGGATTCATTGGCTATGGGCTGATTGGCGCGCAGCATGTTTTCGACTTCAAGAACCAGCGCGATGTCGATATGGCCGCGCTGGCGGAGGCCTATCAGCCGCGCCTCGAAGAGGGTCTGCAGGCGATGGGCGGCAAGCCGCGGGCGTATCGCGATTTCCGGAAACTGCTCGACGACAAAGAGCTGCAGGCTGTCGTGGTGTCCACGCCCGACCACTGGCACGCGCTGATGACCATCATGGCGTGCGGCGCCGGCAAAGACGTTTATGTCGAGAAGCCGATGACCCTGTTCCACGCCGAAGGCCAGTGGATGATCAAGGCCGCGCGGAAGTACAACCGCGTGGTGCAGGTGGGCACACAGCAGCGCTCCGGCCGGCACTATCAGAAGGCGCGGGACCTGCTGCGCGAGGGCGCGATCGGCAAGATCCACCACGTGCGCATGCAGGCGACGCGAAACGTGATGCCAGGGTTCGGCATGCCTCCCGGCGGGGCGGCGCCCTCGAATTTTGACTACGACATGTGGCTGGGCCCGGCGCCCATGAAGCCCTACTCGCCGCACCGGGGCATTTATCACTTCCGCTGGTTCTGGGACTTTTCGGGCGGCCAGATGACGAATCTGGCGGCGCACTCGATCGACATCATGTATTTCGCGCTGGCGCCGAAAGGGCCGCAATCCGTGGTGAGCGTCGGCGGGCGGTATGCGCTTGAAGACGACGGCGAAACGCCGGATACACAGGACGCGCTGTTTGCCTATCCAGGCTGGTCGGCGGCGTGGCACCATCGCGAGGCTTCGCGGGGGACGCCGCGGAGCGGGTCGCTCGAGTTTTTTGGAACGAAAGGCTCGCTGGTGATTGACCGGGGCGGCTTCCAGATTGTGCCGGATATGAAGGTGGATCCGGCGAACAACATTCCGCGGTTCAAGGGGACGCCGGGCGGCGGACCGCAGCGGAGCGAGGCGCCGCCGGAGCCCTGGACGCAAGCCATGAAGGTGCCGGGATCATCGGACGAGCAGTTCGATCTGCATGTGCGAAATTTCCTCGATTGCGTGAAGACGCGGCAGCGTCCGGTGGCGGATGTGGCCGATGGCCACGCGGTCGCGACGGCCTGCCACCTGGCGAACATCTCGCTGCGCGTGGGCCGCAAGCTAACCTGGGACGCCGAGAAGGAGACCATCGTCGGCGATGCGGAGGCGGCGCGGATGCTGACGCGGCCGTACCGGAAGCCGTGGGATCAGGTCTTGGCGAGTTTCAAACTCTAGTTGGCGAACTGCTCGAGCGCGCTGCGCGTTTCAAAGAACCGGGCGATGCGGCCTTCGGCGTCGATCAGAACGGCGCGGGGCCGCTGCCCTTGGCGGAGCCAGGGGAACTGCGAACGGATATCGGACTGCGTCACGCGGGCGGAGACGAAGGGTTGCGGCTTCCCGAGCAGGTCCTTGAGGATCGCATAGCGCTTCTCGTCGCTGAGCGCCAGCACGGTATGTTTGGCGGCAAGCCGGGCGGCGAGTTCGGTGTCGCCGAGGTTGTAGAAGTAGACCAGGACGGGTTTGCCACGGAAAGAGTCAATGTCGTCCTTCTTTTCCGAGGCCGTGATTTCGAAGCGCAGCTGCGGCATGGGGTCGCCGACAGCGAAGGTGGCGAAGGTGTTGATGGGCACCCCGGGTTTCTGTTTAGCAATCCGGATGCCCATCCAAATCGCGCCACCGTAGAAGACGATTGCGGCGAACAAAGCCGCCAAAGCAAATTTTTTCCAGTTAGCCAAGGAGCTTCTCAAGCTTGGAGCCGGGCACAATGATGGTTTCATTGCGTTCCGGGCCGACGGAGACACAGCCAACTTCGACGCCGGTTTGGGCGGCAAGGAAGTCGAGATAGTTGCGAGCGGCGGCGGGCAGATCTTCCAACCGGGTGGTGCCCCGGGTGACAGTCTGCCAGCCGGGCAGGGTTTCGTAAACCGCTTCAATGCGTTCGACGACATCGTTGGCCGCCGGCATGCCTTCAATCAGCTGTCCGTTGACCTTATAGCCGACGCAGACGGGGATTTCGGCGAGTTCGTCGAGCACGTCCATCTTGGTGATCACCAGGCTGTCAAAGCCATTGACGATGGCCGTGTACTGCAGCAGCGGCACGTCGAACCAGCCGCAGCGCCGGGGGCGGCCGGTGACGGCGCCGAACTCCTTGCCGGCCTTGCGGATCTGCTCGCCGACGGCCGTGTGGTCCTCGGTGGGGAAGGGGCCGCCGCCGACGCGGGTGATGTAGGCCTTTGAAACGCCGATGACGCCGTTGATTTTCGTGGGAGCCACGCCCGCGCCGGTGCAGGCGCCGCCGGCGGCCGCGCTCGACGAGGTGACGAAGGGATACGTGCCGTGGTCGATATCGAGCATCGTGCCCTGCGCGCCTTCAAAGAGCACGCGCCGGCCGCCCTTCATCGCCTTGGCGAGGAGGAGCGACGTATCGCAAACCATGGGCCGGATGCGTTCGGCGAACCCTTCGTACTGCTCGCGCAGCGCGGCGACGTCGAGTTCCCAAGGAATCCCGAAGGCGTCAGCCACGGTCTTCTTGTCTTCGGCGAGCGCCGTGAACAGGCTGCGGAAGATCTCGCGGTCGCACAGGTCGGCGATGCGGATACCGCGGCGGCCGATCTTGTCCTCATAGCAAGGGCCGATGCCGCGGGACGTCGTGCCGATGGCGGTCCGGTCCGTCCGCGCTTCGCTCATCTTCTCGACGATGCGATGGAACGGGAAGATGACGTGGGCGCGGTCGGAAATCCGCAGCTGGTCGAAGACTGGCAAGCCGGCCTTTTCGAGCGTCGCGATCTCGTCAAGCAACGCCGCTGGATCGATGACGACCCCATTGGCGATGACGGCCTGGACGCCGGGCCGGAGGATCCCGCTGGGGATCAACTTCAGCACGAACTTCTGTTCCCCGATGTAGACGGTGTGGCCGGCGTTGTGCCCGCCTTGATAGCGGGTGACGATGTCGAAGCGCTCGGAGAAAAGGTCGACCATCTTCCCTTTTCCTTCGTCGCCCCACTGGGCCCCCAATACGATAATGTTACTCATGAGCAAACCAAATCTTTAATTCTAGCGCACTATGCTAACCTCGAATGGATGCAGCTTTGCGATATTTATCTGGGGCTGGGCGAAGCCACGTTCCGGGATCTGCTGAAACAAATCAGCCTGGGAAAGCTTCGGACCTACCAGCTTTTCGAACGGATTAAACTCCGCCTGCGGGTGGTGAAACTGAATAGCGAGTCGCTGATGAAGAGCGCTCCGCGGCAGTGGGCGCGCTTGCAGGACGAGCGCGACGGCGACCTGGCGATGGATCTCTCGCAGGCCATCCTCGTTTCGCACGTCGATTCGCTGATCGTGCCGGTGCTCAACTTTTTGAATGTGCCGCACACGGAGGGCTTCTTCGACAAGGACGCCGACATCTCCTCGCATCTCACGGCCGGCTGGCAGCAGCGGGTGTGGGACGAGTTCCACGGCAAGATGCCGAAGAGCGTGCTGGTGTTCTACCTGAACCACTTGGCCATGGAGATGAGCCAGGGTACGGAGCTTTTTCTTCCGGCGGGACAGGAAGGCAAGTAGCTATGTCTCCGGCGCAGGCGCTGCATGCGGCGATCAAGGTCGGCGATGAGGTGCGGGTGGCCGAACTCCTCGATGCCGACGCCGCGCTGGTGCGTGGCGGAGGCTCCGCGGGGATGCCGCCGCTGATGCTCGCGGCCTATAGCGGAAAGCGGGAGATAGCGGCGATGCTGATCGCGCGCGGCGCCGAACTCGACCAGTTCGCCGCGGCGGCGCTGGGGCATGTCGCGGTGCTGCGGGAGCAATTGAGTGGACCGGATAAGCCGGTGAACATGCACAGCTCCGACGGTTGGACGGCGCTGCATCTGGCGAGCTTTTTCGGCCAGTTCGACTGCGTCGAGGCGCTGCTCGAACTCGGCGCGAGCGTGAAGACGCGGAGCGCGAACACGATGGGCAACACGCCGCTGCATGCGGCGGCGGCCGGGCGTCATCGCGAAGTCTGCGCGCTGCTGCTTTCGCACAACGCGGAGGTGAACGCGGAGCAGGCCGGACTCTACACCCCGCTGCACTCGGCGGCCGCCAACGGCGATGAAGACCTGGTCCGGCTGCTGCTGGCCCATGAGGCCAACCCGAAAGCAAAATCTGAAAAAGGTGAAACTGCGCTGGATATGGCGCGCGCGCGAAACCATGGCGGGGTCGTGGCGCTGCTGGAGCGCTTAGGGCAATGATCGAAACGCAGCTCTCTGAACTGGCGGCCGCAACGGAAGCGCGCATCGCCGCGGTCACGACGGCCGATGAACTCGAAGCGATTCGCGTGGAAGTGCTGGGCCGGAAAGGCAAGCTGGCCGAGGTGTCCAAGGACATGGGCAAGCTGTCGCCGGAGCAACGCGGAGTGGTGGGCAAGCTGCTGAACGCTGCCAAGCAGACGCTCGAAAATGCTCTCACGGCGCGGAAGACGGCCTTCGAACAGGCCGCGCTGGCCGCCCGGCTCGACCGCGAGTGGGTGGACCTGACGGCGCCGGCCCCGGGCGTGGGTCTGGGCAGTCTGCATCCGTTGACGCAGATTCAGGCCGAGATTGAAGACCTTTTCGTTTCGCTGGGCTTCACGGTGCTTGATGGCCCGGAGGTGGAGACCGAGTTCAACAACTTCGATGCGCTGAACATTCCGCCCGACCATCCGGCGCGCGACATGCAGGATACGTTCTGGCTTTCGAACGGTCACCTGCTGCGGACGCACACTTCTCCCGTGCAGGTGCGCGGCATGAAGAAGCTTGGACCGCCGCTGCGCATGATCGCGCCGGGCCGCGTGTTCCGGAACGAAGAGGTGGATGCCTCGCACGAACACACCTTCTATCAGCTCGAAGGCATGATGGTGGACAAAGACGTTTCGGTCGCCCACCTGATCTACTTCATGAAGACGCTGCTTTCGGCGATCTTCAAGCGCGACGTGACGGTGCGGCTGCGGCCGGGCTACTTCCCGTTCGTTGAACCGGGCTTTGAACTCGATATTCAGTGCCTGATCTGCAACGGCGCCGGCTGCCCGGTGTGTAAGCAGTCGGGCTGGGTGGAGTTGTTGCCCTGCGGCCTCGTGCATCCGAACGTCCTGCGCCTCGGCGGCATCGACCCCGAAGAGTACAGCGGCTTCGCTTTCGGCCTGGGGCTGACGCGGCTCGTGATGATGCGCTACGCCATCGACGATATCCGGCAACTGCAAGGCGGCGACCTCCGCTTCTTGACCCAATTTTAAGGAAGCCATGAAGTTCTCCTACAACTGGCTCGCTGAGCACATTGACGGGTTGACCGTGCCCCCGGCCGAGATCGGCAAGCTGATCACGATGAAGACGGCCGAGTGTGAGGGCGTCGAAGCGCATGGCGCGCATTTTGATCATGTCGTCGTCGCCAAGGTGCTGACGGCCGAGCCGATTCCGGGGACGCATCTGGCGGTGACCTCCGTGGACACGGGCCGCTATGGCGTGAAGCAGGTGGTCTGTGGCGCGCCGAACTGCCGGGCCGGAATGTTGACGGCGTACGTGCCGCCGGGGCATCTGGGCGTGACGACCGCGAAGCTGCGCGGCGTGGATAGCGACGGCATGTTGGCTTCCGCTAAAGAGCTGGGGATTTCGGCCGAGGACGAAGGGATTATCGAGTTTGCCGAAGGCGAGCCGGGAGCGGCGATTGCCGGCTGCACGGCAGATACGATTGTCGAGATCGACAACAAGTCCTTGACCCACCGGCCGGACCTGTGGGGCCACCATGGCATGGCGCGCGAGGTGGCGGCTATTGCCGGCCGCCCGTTGAAGTCGATTCCCGCGGACCTGCCCGAGGGCGCGCCCGCGGTGGAGATCGAGATTCGCGATGCGAAGCTGTGTCCGCGCTTCTCGGCTCTGCGCTTTGAGAATGTCACTGTGCAGCCGTCGCCGCTCTGGCTGCAGCAGCGGTTGGAATCGGTGGGTCTGAACCCGATCAACAACATCGTTGACGTGACGAACTACCTGATGGCGGAGTTGGCGCAGCCGATGCACGCCTATGACGCCGCGAAGCTGCAGGGCGGGAAGATCATCGTCCGGGTGGCCGAGGAGGGCGAACCGTGCCCGGCGCTGAACGGGCAGACCTATACGCTCGATTCCTCGAACCTCGTCATCGCGGACGCCGGCGGCCCGGTGGGGATCGCGGGCGTGATCGGCGGCGGACCTTCGGCGATTAGCGATGCCACCACCACGATTTTGCTCGAAGCCGCGAACTTCCATGCGGCCTCCATCCGCAAGACTTCCACGAAGCTGAAGCTGCGCACCGACGCTTCGATGCGCTTTGAAAAGTCGCAGGACCCCGTCAACACCGTGCGGGCGCTGGCCCGGGCGAAGTGGCTGCTGGAGCAGGTCTCGCCCGGCATCCGCCTCGTAGGCGGGTTGGCCGATCTCTACTATCCACTGCCCGAAGTTGCGCCGATCTCGTTTGACCTTTCCTGGATGCGGCGGAAACTCGGCAAGCCGGACCTGACGGCGGCCGAGGTGACGGCCATCCTGACATCGATTGCCTTTGGCGTCTCCGAGGCGGACGGCCACTTTACGGTAACCGTTCCGAGTTGGCGCGCTACTAAGGACATCTCGCTGAAGGACGATCTCGTTGAAGAGGTGGGCCGCATGATCGGCTACGGCAATCTGACGCCGGTGCCGCCGCTCGTACCGAGCGTGGTTCCGCCGCTGCCGCCGGAACGCGCCTATCTGCGCGGACTGCGGCAGTTGCTGACGGCGCAGGGCTACACCGAGGTCTACAACTACTCGTTCGTCAATGAGGCGCAGGCCACGGAACTGGGCCTGCCGATCGAAGATCACGTCCGCGTGGTGAACCCGATCGCGCAGGGCCAGGAGCTGCTGCGGACCAGCCTGTTGCCGAACATCAAGCGCAACATCAACGACAACGCCCGCGAGTACGAATCCTTCCGGATGTTCGAAATCGGCAAGGAGATCCACGCCCGGGGCCAGGAGCTGCCGGAAGAGATTCCGCACCTGGCGGCCGTAAGTTTTGAGCGGCACGGCGACGGCGTCGCCAACCTTTTCGAACTCAAGCGCCTCGCGGGCACGATCGCGCCGAGCTGCACCGTGGAGCCGGCCGAGGCCCGTCCGTTTGAGCATCCGTTCCGGTCGGCGAAAGTCATTCTACGAAACGAAGCCATTGGCCGCTTGTTCGAGTTCCATCCCGCGATGGTCGAAACCGGCCGGGCGGCGGTGCTCGATCTCGATCTCGTGAAGGTGCAGGCGTTGCGGACCGCGGCCGGCAAATACAAGCCGCTGCGCCGGTTCCCGACGAGCGCCTTTGACCTGACCGTGCCGACGGCGGAGCGGGAGTTAGCCGGTACAGTCCTTGGGTTCATCCGGGAGCATGCGGGTTCGCTGGCGCTCGATGTCCGCTATTTATATGATTACAAGGGAGATAAAGGCCGGAGTATGACCTTCCGGATCACCCTGGGCGCCCCGGACCGGACCCTGACCGGCGACGAAGTCACCGCGATCCGCAGCCAGTTGCTGGCGGCGGTCGCGGCGAAGTATCAGTAAGCACTGGCTGGACTATAAGCCGGTTTCTGTACCTCGCTTGCGCGAGGCGGCAGTCATTCGTCTCGACCTGCTATTGCTAGCAGGCTCTAGCTGCCTACCCGGGGATCGTAACGGGACGGGCCGCCCCTCTCCCCCTATTTGGCATTGCTCCGCGTGGGGTTTGCCCTGCCATCGACGTTACCGCCGACGCGGTGCGCTCTTACCGCACCTTTTCACCCTTACCCGGCCAAAAGACCGGGCGGTATATTCTCTGTGGCACTTTCCGTAAAGCCGCCTTCACGCGGCCCCCCCGGCCGTTAGCCGGCACGTCACCCTGTGGAGACCGGACTTTCCTCCAGGCCCGCTTTGCAAGCAAAGCGACCCCAGCGACTGCCCGTCCAACCAGTGCAGCCTCCATGATGACACACTGAAACGAATGCGGAAGCTTTTGTTTCTTCTCCCCCTGCTGTTGCCGGCTCAGGAACCGATTGCGGAAGACCGGGGAGCGGCCGGGTTGCGGCGGGCGCAGCTCTCGGCGAAAACGTCGATTCGCGCCATGCACATTGCGGCGCACCCGGACGATGAGGACGGCGCCACCATCACTATGCTCGCGCGGAAGCACGGCGTCGACATGTCGATGCTGATCCTGAACCGCGGCGAATCCGGCGCCAACCTGGTGACCAACGATTTCTTCGACGCGCTCGGAGCGCTCCGCACGGTGGAGGTGCTCAAGTCGGCCGAATACTACGGGGCCCGCCGGGTTTACTTTACCCGCTTCATCGACTACGGCTATTCGAAAAACGTCGGCGAGACGTTCCGCCAGTGGAAGCGCGAGGAAGTGCTGGCCGACATGGTCCGCATCATCCGCGCCGAAAAGCCGCATATTCTGATTTCGCGCTGGTCCGGCACGCCGCAGGACGGGCACGGCAACCACGAAGCCTCCGGCATTCTCGCGCAGGAGGCCTTCGCGGCCGCCGCCGATATGCAGCGCTTCCCCAACGCCGGTCCGGCCTGGCAGCCGCTGAAGCTCTACGTCGGCACGCGCAACCCCTTCGACGGGTTCACGATCAAAACCGAGACGGGCGAGCACGACCCGGTGCTGGGCCGCAGCTACGCGCAGATCGCGCGCGAAGGGCTCCGCTTCCAACGTTCGCAGGCCACCGGCGGCGCCGTGGGGCGGCCGGGGCCGCAATCGAGCTACTATCGGCTCACCCAATCGAAGGTGGGCCTGGCGGATAAGGAGCAGAGCTTCCTTGAACGGATTCCCGACGCGCCGAACGCGAACCCCTGGCCCGAGCCGGGGCTGACGGTGGAGGCGCGGGTGGATCCGCGCAACCCGGCGACCGGTCCCTTCGCGGCCTTCCGCGCGGCGGAGACATTCGCCGTCGCCGTGCCGGGGCAGACCTTCAAGGCGACCGTGAAGCTGCACGGGGCGCCGGCAACGAAGATCGAATTGCTCGCCGCGCCGGGCTACCAGATTACCGAAAACGAACCCGGGCGCTTCACCATCAAAGTCCCGGAAAACGCGGCCTACACGAAGGCCTACTGGAGCCGGGCTTCGATTCGCGAGCCGAAGTACGAACTGGCGGGCGGCTTCGCCACTCCGCTGCCGGAGCCGCCCATCCGCGTGCGGGTCC
Organism: Terriglobales bacterium; assembly: GCA_027485675.1. Classification (GTDB taxonomy): domain Bacteria; phylum Acidobacteriota; class Terriglobia; order Bryobacterales; family Bryobacteraceae. The sequence continues at coordinate 52,634 of JAIXQP010000038.1, forward strand.
ATCATGCCAAGGGCGTGATGGAGACGACGCTGAAGACCTCGACCGTGGATGCCACGCAGATTGAGCATCTCCATGAGCTGGCCGTGGGCCCGCCGATCACCTTGCAGTTTCCGACCGAGGCCGGGATTCTGCCGTTGACGAAACGAACCCATCAGGTGCAGGTGCTGGTGGGGACCAACGTCGACGGCCCGGCGGCGGGAACCGTGCGGCTGGCGCTGCCGGCGGGCTGGCGGGCGGAGCCGGCCGAGGCGCCGTTTTCGTTCGCGCGGGAGCGGGAGCAGGCCAAGATGACCTTTACCTTGACGCCGCCGGCGGGCCTGGCGGCCGGCGAGATCGCCGTGCGGGCGGTGGCGCGGTATCAGGGCCAGGAGTACGCGGCGAGCTTTCAGCCGGTGACCTATCCGGGGTTGCAGACGATCTATTTGTCGAAACCGGCCGTGCACCGGGTTCGGGCGATGGACGTGCAGGTGCGGAGCGGGTTGCGGATCGGCTACCTGATGGGCTCCGGGGACGATGTGCCGGAGGCGCTGGCGCAGTTGGGCGTTCCCTACGATCTCATCACCCCGGCGGCCGACTTCAGCAAGTACACGACGATCTTGCTGGGCATCCGCGCCTACGCCGTGCGGCCGGATCTGCCGGCGAATAACGCGCGGCTGCTCGAATTCGCCAAGAACGGCGGCACCGTCATCGTGCAATACAACACGCCAGAGTTCGATAAGAACTATGGCCCCTATCCGTACACGATGGGCCGGAACCCGGAGGAGGTGAGCGAGGAGGATAGCCCCGTGCGGTTGCTCGAACCGGCGGCGCCCGTTTTCCAGGCGCCGAACCGGATCACGCTCCAGGATTTCGAGGGGTGGGTGGAGCAGCGCGGCAGCAAGTTCTTCACGACGTGGGATCCGCAGTACCGGGCGCTCGTCGAAACCCAGGACACGGGGCAGGCGCCGCAACGCGGCATTTGGCTGGAGGCCAGCTACGGAAAGGGGAAGTGGGTTTACTGCGCGCTGGCGTGGTACCGGCAGTTGCCCTACGCCGTCCCCGGCGCGACGCGCCTGTTTGCCAACCTCATTTCCCAGTAGTTACAGCCATTTGACAGGTTCGGCTGGTCCGCGTTAGCGTTAGAAATTCCTTCTCCGTCGAAGAGCTCGCTTCATAATCCCTATGACGATGACTGGCAGTGCCCTAGATCGGCGGAAGTTTCCGGCTCCCTTCGAGAACTACGAACTCGGCGACCCGTTCGACGAGATGTTCCACTCCTCGGGAGCGCCGCGACAGCACTATCAGGAGATCTACGATTTCTTGCTGGATCTGCCGGCTGAAGAGTTGCGGCTGCACAAGCAGGCGGCCGACCAGACGTTCCTCCACCAAGGCATCACCTTCACCGTCTACGGCCGGGACGAAGGCACCGAGCGGATTATTCCGCACGACCTGCTGCCGCGCATCATCACGGCGCAGGAGTGGGGCAAGGTGGAGGCGGGTCTTGAACAGCGCATCCACGCGCTCAATCTGTTTCTCCGCGACATCTACCACGAAGGGCGCATCCTGGCCGACGGGGTGGTGCCGCGCGACATCATCTATAGCTGCAAGCACTTCCGGCGCGAGATGCGCGGGGTGCACGTGCCCAAGGGCAACTACCTGACGGTCGTGGGCACGGACCTGATCCGGCTGCCGGATGGTGAGTTCGTTGTGCTCGAAGATAATCTGCGGGTACCTTCCGGTGTGAGCTACATGCTGACCTCCCGTCAGGTGCTGAAGCGGATCTTCCCGAAGCTGTACCAGGCCTGCGAGGTGCGGCCGATCGACCACTACGGCCAGGCGTTGCTGGCTACGTTGCGCAACCTGAGTCCGGAGGGGCGGCCGGAGCCCACCGTCGTGCTGCTGAGCCCGGGTGTTTACAACAGCGCCTATTTTGAACACTCGTTCCTGGCGCGGCAGATGGGCATTCAGCTTGTTGAAGGCCGGGACCTTGTCGTGCACGACAACATCGTCTACATGCGGACGACCTCGGGCCTGCGCCGCGTGGATGTGATCTACCGCCGCATCGACGACGACTTTATTGATCCGCTCTCTTTCCGCCAGGACTCGATTCTGGGGGTGCCGGGTCTGTTCAACGCCTATCGCACCGGCAACGTCACCTTGGCGAACGCCATCGGTACGGGCGTGGCCGACGACAAGGCGCTCTATGCCTACGTCCCGAAGATCATCAAGTACTACCTGGGGCAGGACGCGATCCTCCAGAATGTCGAGACGTTCCTGGCCTCCGACCCCACCGAGCAGAAGCACATTCTGGCCAACCTCGATAAGTTCGTCGTGAAGGCGGTGGGCGAGTCGGGCGGCTATGGCATGTTGATCGGTCCGCACTCGACCAAGGAACAACAGGAAGAGTTTGGCCGGAAGATCATCGAAGACCCGCGGAACTTCATCGCGCAGCCGACCATCAGCCTGTCAACGGCCCCCTGTTTTGTGGAGGGCGGCAATATTGAGCCGCGCCATATCGACCTGCGGCCCTACATTCTGTACCAGGGCGAGAAGTCGGTGATTGTCCCGGGCGGGTTGACCCGCGTGGCGCTGCGCAAGGGTTCGCTAGTCGTGAACTCGTCGCAAGGTGGCGGCAGCAAAGATACCTGGGTGCTGAACTAATGGACATGCTTTCGCGCGTTTGCGACTCCTTGTACTGGATGTCGCGCTATCTCGAGCGGGCCGAGCATACGGCCCGGGTTCTAGAGGTGCATCTTGGCCTGCAGTTGGAGTCGTTTTCCGCGGCCAGCCAGAAGCACTGGCAACGGATGATTTCAGCGCTGGGGCTGGAGCCGCCCGAGGGGTTGAGCGATAGCGACCTGGTGCAGTGGGTGTGCTTTGATCCGTCAAATCGCTTATCGATCGTCTCGAGCATTTCGTTTGCGCGCGACAACGCCCGGCAGGTGCGGGAGCACACGAGTTCGGAGATGTGGGAGCAGATCAATACGCTGTTCCACCACGTGCGGTCCAATGCGCTGCAGGAGGAGTGGGAGGCCGAGCCGGCCGATTTTCTCCGCAACGTTCGCGACGGCGCCCACCTGTTTCAGGGCATCACCGACTCGACGATGAACCACGGCCAAGGCTGGCAGTTCATTCAGTTGGGCCGGTATATCGAGCGGGCCAGCGCCACCTCGCTGCTGCTCGATGACCACTTCAAGCACTTTCAGCCGGAAGGCGCGGGGACGATCGACTTCCAGGAGCACTCCGAGTGGATCGGTTTATTGAAGTCGCTGACGGCGTTTGAGGCTTACTGCAAGGTGTATACGGCGGATTTGAAGCCGGAGCGCGTGGCGGAGTTCCTGCTGCTCAGCGAAGAGTTCCCCCACTCCATCCGTTTCGCCGTGGACCAGATCGACACCGTGATGAACGCTCTGCCGGATGCCATCCGGTCCGGCGGGAACCGGCCCGCGCGGTTGGCCGGGAAGCTGCGGGCGATGCTGAGTTACACGCAAATGGATGAGATTCCCCCCAGTGGCATGCACGACTTCCTTGAGAACGTGCAGCGCCAGTGCACACAGATTCACAATGCGGTTCATCAGGTTTACATCGAATATCCGATCGATGCCGCCCTCGAAGCCTAGAATCCTCCTCTAATGTTCTACTCCATTCGACACGTCACCCGTTTTCAGTACAGTTCTCCCGTCAGCGAAAGCGTCATGGAGGTGCGGATGCGGCCGCGCAGCGAACTGCTGCAGCAGTGTCTGAAGTTCGAACTGCATGTGACGCCACGGGCGCGGGTGCAGTTCTACCGGGACTACCTGGGGAACACCGTGCACTATTTCGACGTGCCGGGCCATCACAACCGGCTGGCGCTAATTGCCGAAGCGGTCGTTGAAGTGGAGGAGCCGAAGGATATTCCCGTGGCCGTGCCGATGGCGGCGTGGGAGGCGATTGATGCGATCTGGGCCTCCGGCGAACTCTACGAGTTTCAGACGCCGAGCCATTTCGCGCAACCGTCGGCCGAACTCGATAAGCTCATCCAGGAGTTGGGGGTGGACCGCCGGGAGAATCCGTTGACGCTGCTGCGGCGGCTGAACGAGAAGATGTACTCGGCGTTTGAGTACGCGCCAAAGTCGACACGGGTGGATTCGCCCATCGACGAGGCGCTCGTGAGCCGGAAAGGCGTCTGCCAGGATTTTTCGCACATCATGATCGCCATTGCGCGGAGTTTGCGCATTCCCTGCCGCTATGTCAGCGGGTATGTGTATCCGCGTTCGGAGCAGGACGGCCGGTCCACCACCCTGGCCACGCACTCGTGGGTAGAGGCCTGGATTCCCGGTATCGGGTCGAACCAGCAGGGGCTGTGGGTGGGCTTCGACCCGACGAGCAACTGCGTCTGCGGCGACCGCCACATCCGCGCGGCGATTGGCCGGGACTACGCGGATGTGCCGCCGACCAAGGGCGTCTTCAAGGGCCGGGCGACGAGCGAATTGACGGTGGCGGTGCGGGTGATGCCGACGAATGCACCGGCCGACGATAAAGAAGAACTGGTCCTGGTGCCGGCGAGCAACAGCGGGTCGTCGCCGGTGGCGGACCACCATTGGGAACAGATGCAGCAGCAACAGCAGCAGCAGTAGGCGCTGTCCGATTTTGGGAACAAATTCCGAAAAGCGGCGTTATACTCAGCACAGGCTAATTTCCCAATGGGTATCAACGACTTTCTCAAGAGCAGCGGATTAAAGGACTTCGTCAAGAAGCAATTTATTGACGTTCTTCAGTATGTGGAGAACGAAGACGGCGTGTTGTCGTATCGCTTTCCGATGATGGATATGGAAATCCAGAACGGGGCGTCGCTCACCGTCCGCGAGTCGCAGATGGCCGCCTTTGTTAACGAAGGGCGCATGGCGGATATCTTTGGGCCGGGCACGTATAAGGTGACCACCCAGAACATTCCCCTGCTGACCAACCTGATGAACTGGGACAAGATGTTCGAAAGCCCGTTCAAAAGCGACGTCTACTTCTTCTCGACCCGGCAGCAGTTGAATCAGAAATGGGGGACGCCGAATCCGATCACGATTCGGGACCGCGAGTTCGGCGCTGTGCGGGTGCGCGGCAACGGCGTCTACGCCTGGCACCTGGCCGATCCGCGCACGTTCCACCAGAAGGTGAGCGGCACGCGGGAGACCTATCGCGTGGCCGAACTCGAAGGCCAGCTTCGCGATGTCGTCATCAGCCACATGGCCGATGCGTTTGCGCAGAGCCAGATCCCGTTCCTCGACATGATCGCCAACCAGGTGGAGTTGGGCGCGCAGATCCTGAAGGCGCTCCAGCCGTCGTTCAATGAACTCGGCCTGCAACTCGATACCTTCGTGGTGCGCGAACTCAGCCTGCCCGAAGAGCTGCAGAAGCGCCTCGACGAGCGTATTTCGATGAACATGATTGGCGATATGGGCCGGTACACCCAGTTCCAGGTGGCGCAGTCGATTCCGATCGCGGCCGCCAACGAAGGCGGCATTGCGGGCATCGGCGCGGGGTTGAGCGCGGGTTATGGCATGGCGCAGGCGATGACCGGCGCCATGGCGCAGGCCTATCAGCAGCCGCAGCAGCCTCCGCCGCCTCCCGCGGCTCCGCCGGTGGCAGCGCCGGCCGCTGCTCCTGTAGCAGCAGCTCCCGGGGCCGCGCCGCAAGGGGAAACCAAGTTCTGCTTCAATTGCGGATCGAAGATCCTACGCGTGGCGAAGTTCTGTGGAGAGTGCGGTTCGCCCCAGCCTGCGGTATAGTCTGTGGCTATGGCAATTTCGGGGTGTGAATGGGTGATTGAGGCGCTCGGCTGCGATGCCGAGCTCCTCAAGGATCCCGTGGCCCTTCGCGCGTTATTTGCCGACCTGATCGCCGGACTCTCCCTGCATCCCGTGGCGGAGACCCAATGGCACCAGTTCCCCGGGCCCGGCGGGATTACGGGATTGTGCCTGCTGGCCGAGTCCCATTTGGCCTGCCATACCTTTCCCGAGTTCGGCAGCCTATGCTTGAATGTTTTTTGTTGTAAGCCGCGCCCGGATTGGGACTTTGTGTCGTATCTTAAGAAGAACTTTTTCGCGCGGGAAGTACGAGTGCGTCAGTTGGAGAGGCCCTACGGCTCCTGATGAGTACACGGAACGCCATTTGCCCAAATTGTGGTGCTGAAGTCCGATTCCGCTGGTCTGGCGCGGTGCAGACGACGTGCGAGTATTGCAAGTCGATCCTCGTGCGCAACGATCTCAACCTTGCGCTCGTCGGCAAAGCGGCGGACCTGCCCATCGATATCTCGCCCATCCAGATTGGGACGGAGGGCATGTTCAACAATAAGGCGTTTCAGGTGATCGGCCGGATCGTCTACCGCTACGATCTGGGCACATGGAACGAGTGGCATCTGATGTTCACCGACGGCAGCAGCGGCTGGCTGTCCGATGCGCAGGCCGAATACGCGGTCTCCTTCGCCAACTCCTTCACGGACGCGCCGCCGGATGCCGGCGGCCTGCAGCGGGGCATGATGATGGTGCAGCACAACGTGCCGCTCTATCTCACGGTGATTTCGCACGCGCTCTACGAGACCACCGAAGGGGAACTCCCCTTCACCTCCTACGACAAGGAGAAGTGCTACTTCGCGGATTTCCGAACGAACGACGGCCGGTTTGCGACGGTGGATTACAGTGAGAATCCGCCGCTGCTCTTTCTCGGGCAGTTTGCCGAGTTCAGCAGTTTGCAGTTGAAGAATCTCAAAGAGTTTGAAGGGTGGCCCACCGTATGAACCCCACGGCTCCCCGTAAAGGGTTTGTCCCGAAGGCCAAAGCCCTGAACTGCCCGAACTGCGGCTCGCAGATTGAGCTGCGGGCTGCAGGCGCCGCCTCGGCCGTCATCTGCAACTATTGCAGCAGCACGATTGATGCGACCCATCCCCAACTGCGGATCATCGGCCAGTGGCAGGCCGCCATGACCATCGAGCCGGCGATTCCGCTGGGCTCGCGCGGTAAGCTGAAGGGCGTGTTGTGGGAGGCGATCGGCTTCCAGCAGCGGGGCATCAATGTCGATGGCACGAACTACTTCTGGCGGGAGTACGTGCTGTGGAACCCCTACCAGGGATTCCGCTACCTGAGCGAGTACAACAATCACTGGAGTTTCGTGACGCCTCTGCAAACGCTGCCGGCGCCGACCACCGTGATGGGTATGCCCGGACTGATTCTGGGCCCGGACACCTACCGGCACTTCCAGACGGCGCGGGCGTACACCTGGTTTGTCATCGGTGAGTTTCCCTGGATGGTCCAGGTGGGCGAAGCCGTGGACGCCGCCGACTATGTGTCGCCGCCGAAGATGCTCTCGTCAGAGACCACGGACAACGAGGTGACGTGGAGCCAGGGCGAGTACATGACGGGCGCGGAGATCTGGCAGGCGTTCCAAGTGAAGACGCCCTGCCCGCCGCCCATCGGCATCTTCGCTGACCAGCCGTCGCCGTACGCCGGCAAGGTGGCGGGCGCCTGGAAGTTCTACGGTCTCATGTGTATGGTGCTGTTCGCCATGATGGTGTTCTTCGCCATCACCGCGCGCGGGCAAAGGGCGTTCGACAAGACCGTGACCATCACCCCCAGCCAGATGGCCGGCGAAAAGAGCTTCGTCACCGAGGTGTTCACGCTCGACGGGAACAACGACAACCTCGAAGTGAACATCGACGCCGACGTATCGAACAAATGGATCTTCCTGAGCATGGCCCTGATAAATGAAGAGACCGGCCAGGCGTTCGATTTCGGCCGCGAAGTGAGCTTCTATTTTGGCACCGACTCGGACGGCAGTTGGACCGAAGGCAGCCGCAGCGATGATGTGCTGTTGCCCAACATTCCAGGCGGCCGCTACTACCTACGGATCGAGCCGGAAACCGATCCGTCGCTCGCGGCGCCTATTTCGGCTCGCATCCAGTTGGTGCGCGGCGTGCCCTACTACTTCCGGTATTTCCTCGGGATGTTCCTGCTTCTGATTCCGCCGATCTGGACGAGTATCCGCTCGGCCGCCTTCGAGGCGAAACGGTGGAGCGAGAGTGACTATTCCGGGGGCAGCAGTTCCAGTGACGGAGACGACTGATGAGCAAAATGTACATGGCGTATAGCATGCTGGTCGCCGGTGGACTGGCGGTTTCGAGCATTACCGGGTGGTCCCCCTTTACCCCCTATGACGAGGTGAAAGGCGTGCCCAAATCCGTTCGCAACAATCCGGGAGCCTACCGCTCCCATTACGCTGGTTATACCCGATACATGGGGGGGAAATAGCAGATTATGGAATTTCGCATGGACCACTTTGTGAATGCGGTTGTTTATGCCGCACTGGGCATCGTCATCTACATGGTGGCGTTTTTCGTCATCGATAAGGCCACGCCGGGCGACCTGCATACGGAGATCTTCCAGAAGCACAACATCGCGGCGGCCATCGTGGTGGGCTTCATGATGCTGGGCATCGGCATCATCATCGCCTCGGCCGTCCACTAGCACCGAGCCGGCGTGGCGATTGTTCTCTTTATTTCGGTCTTTCTCATTGCGGCCTGCGGGCTGATCTATGAGTTGATCGCCGGAGCGCTGGCGAGCTACCTGCTCGGGGACAGCATTCTGCAGTTCTCGACGGTGATTGGCAGCTACCTGTTCGCCATGGGCATCGGCAGTTGGCTGTCCCGCTATATCCATCGCGGGTTGGTGACGCGCTTTGTGACCATCGAGTTGATGGTGGGCCTGATCGGCGGCTTCTCCTCCTCGCTGCTGTTTCTGGCCTTTGCCTACACCGATGGGTTTCGCCTGCTTCTCTATTCCCTGGTCACCGTCATCGGCATCCTGGTGGGGCTGGAGATTCCGCTCCTGATGCGGATTCTGAAGGAACGGTTTCAGTTCACCGATCTGGTGGCCAACGTCCTGACCTTCGACTATCTGGGGGCGCTGGGCGCGTCTCTTCTTTTCCCTCTGTTTTTGGTGCCGAAGCTGGGTATGGTGCGGAGTGCGCTGCTCTTCGGGCTGGTCAACGCCGGGGTGGCGGTGTGGTCGATGTACCTGTTTCGCGCGCAGATTGGTCCGGCGCCGTTGTTGCGGGCGACCGGGGCCGTGGTCATCGTTCTGCTGGGGGCCGGCATGGGGTTCGCCGACCGGATTACGGAGGCGGCTGACAACAGCATCTACGCCGACGATGTCATCTTCTCGCGGACTACCCGCTATCAACGGATCGTGCTGACCAAGTGGAAAGACGACCTGCGGCTGTTTCTGAGTTCGCACCTGCAGTTCTCCTCACGCGATGAGTACCGCTATCACGAGGCGCTAGTGCATCCTGGTCTGGCCGCGATTCCCGCGGCCCGGCGCGTGCTGGTGCTCGGCGGCGGCGACGGGTTGGCCGTGCGGGAGGTGTTGAAGTATCCCGGCGTGGAAAGTGTCACCCTGGTGGATCTCGATCCGGAGATGACCGAGCTGTTTACCAAGCATTCGCTGCTCAAGGAGTTAAACGGCGGCTCGTTTTCGAATCCGCGGGTGAAGGTGATCAACGCTGATGCGTTCGTCTGGCTCGATCAGAACCAGGAGATCTACGACTTCGTCATCATCGACTTTCCGGATCCGACGAACTTCTCGCTCGGGAAGCTCTACACGACGGCCTTTTACCGGCTCTTGAAGCAGCATGTGGCGCGGTCCGGGCTGGTGGTGGTCCAGTCAACCAGCCCGCTGTTCGCGCGGCAAAGCTTCTGGTCGATCGCCAATACGCTCAAGCAGTCGGGTTTTGCGACGTGGCCGTACCATGTATATGTGCCGAGCTTCGGCGAGTGGGGATTCATTCTGGCCGGACCCGGCGGATACCAGCCGCCGGAGTCCCTGCCCGCCGGATTGCGGTTCCTGGACAAACGGACCCTGGCGCAACTGTTCGTCTTCCCGCAGGATATGGCGGAAGTGCCGGCCGAGCCGAATCGTCTGAACGACCAGGCGCTCGTGCGCTACTACGAGAAGGAGTGGCGGGAGATTGCGCACTAGGCGGCAGATCGTCACGGGTCTGCTCGGCGCGCCGGCGCTGGTGGGACTAGCGCCGAAAACGGACCGGCCCATCGCCGGCGGCTTCGTTTTCGAGTCGCAGGAGCGCGGACACCGCGTTCGGGACAAGGCGGCGTACCGGCCGCCGGCCGAAGCCAAACGCTCGCCGGTGGTGATTGTCGGCGGCGGCATGGCCGGCTTGTGCGCCGCTTGGCGCCTCGAGAAGAAGGGATTCCGGGACTTCGTTCTGCTCGAAATGGAGCCGCAGGCCGGGGGGAACTCGCGGTTCGGCGAAAACGAAGTAAGCGCCTATCCGTGGGGGGCGCATTACATTCCCGTGCCTAACACGGAGTCGGTCCTCGTGCGCGAGATCCTCACCGAGTTTGGCGCGTTCGCCGATGGGCAGTGGGAGGAGCGGTTCTTATGCCACTCGCCGCAGGAGCGGCTGTATATCCACGGCCGCTGGCAGGAGGGGATCGAACCGGAGATTGGCGCGACCAAGGCGGACCATGGCGAATACCAGCGTTTCCTGGGGCGAGTCGCCGAGCTGCGGGCCACGGGGGCATTTACGATTCCCATGGCGCTCGGAGAAGGGAAGGGGGGTGCGGCGTTGGCCGAACTGGATCGGCAGAGCTTCGCCGCCTGGCTCGATCGGGAGGGGTTCCGGTCGCCGTATCTGCGCTGGCTCTGCGACTATTCGACACGGGACGACTATGGGGCCGCCCTGGGCGAGGCGTCCGCGTGGGCCGGGTTGCACTACTTCGCGGCGCGGGAGCACGAGGAAAAGGGGCCCCTGACGTGGCCCGAAGGAAACGGGTGGCTGCTGCGGAAACTGACCGCCAAATTGGGGCGCTACATCCGGACCGGACAGTTGGTGCGCCGGGTCGCCCGGCGGGGAACCGCTTGGCAGGTCGACACGGAAGGAGCCAGTTGGACGGCGGATGCCGTGATTTTCGCCGCGCCTACCTATCTGGCGCCCCACATCATTGAAGGCTTCGCCCCGCTGCCGACGCTGAGCTACTCCCCCTGGGTAGTCTCGAACCTGACTCTGCACCGGATCCCGCCGGGGGCCGAAGAGATCGCGTGGGATAACGTGATTTACGGGTCCCCCGCGCTCGGCTATGTATCGGCGACCCACCAAAGTCTCCGCACCCGGATTGAGAAGACGGTTTGGACGCACTACTGGGCGCTGGCCGGAGCGGAGCCTCGCCAAGTTCGGCGGGAAATGCTCGCTTCGTCCTGGGAGAGTTGGCGGGACCGGGTCATTCAAGACATTCGGCGGGCACATCCCCGGATCGAAGAGTGCATTGAACGCGTGGATATCTTTCGCAATGGCCATGCGATGAGCCGGCCTGGCGTGGGTCTCCGCGGGTCGCCGGATCTAAGGCGGCTTCGAGAGGGGATGCCCGGATTGCAATTTGCTCACGCCGACCTGAGCGGGTTCTCGATCTTCGAGGAGGCACAATACTGGGGAGTGCAGGCGGCGGACCGGGTTCTGCGACGGCTTGGGGGAAGCGAAAAGAAATCTGATCGAGCCAATCAGAGAATTTGATTATTACAGTTGCGCTTCGGTCGGTGCCTTGGTACTCTAAAAGAGTCAGCCAGTCGCAAGCGACCTTGAGCGAAAAGCCAAGAGAACGCAAGGAACGAAAAAAACCTTGCAATACGCATCGGAAGCTGATAATCTGAAAAAGCTGCGGTAAAAACGCTCAACTCTGAGCGTCACTCCGTAGCCTGGGTAGCGCGAGCGACCCGAAGCGGTTGAGGCGGCAAGTGGGCCTGAGAGATAAGGAAGGTCCTGGCGAAGTCTCATTGGTACAAGTTTCTCGAGTTTTGGTAACCGGGAACTAGATGGATGCGGAAGCGTCTTTCCTAGCTCAGGAAGCCGAAAAGCCTTTCGAGGCCGGCGATGAGCGACTCTTTTAGACTCTGAG
>JAIXQP010000028.1 GCA_027485675.1 Terriglobales bacterium
AACCGGCACCTCGGCGGCACAAGGGCAACCTCAACTCCAGACCACAGAAATCACCGCCACAAGTCCTTTGCTATCAATTCAGACCCAACCGGTCTCCGGCTAATTTGGACACCAGTGGGACAATTGGTGAACTCGAACAAGGAGGGATCGGAAAGCACGTCGCGTACCCATTGGCTGCCGCATTTGTAAAAAGTACAATGATAAAGTTTTGAATTCTTCTTCATGGTTCGATCGATCTGCGCCCCCGAAAGCCGTCCCTTTATGGGCTTGTTGTTCCGTGCATGAATGCGGTCCGATTGGTTGCGACATCTCGACCAGCTGACACCCCGCAGACCGTCGTACCGTATCGGAGGGCGAACACTCGTACCGGGTCTTGCGCGCGCATGAACGCGGACGGCTCACCTAACTTGGTCGCGGTTTCCACCATTTTCAGACCGATTCTGGTTTCTCCCCGCAGGATATTGCGCAAGCCGTCGTAATAGAGAGGAAGCCGAAAATGACGTTGGCCGTTTCTTGGGCTTCGATTAATAGCCGGCGAATCTTCCCAACCGCGCAAGACTCCTGACAGCAGAGTGTCCCAGGCGAGTTCTTCGGCGGCAGACATAGTGCCGACTTCAGAATCCCAAAGCACAGAACTGGCCGTCTGGAACTCCCCCTGCACAAAAAGAATCCGGATCAAGAGCATTCTCGCCCAGCCAAATCGCCCATGCCGCAGCACAATGGACTCAGCGGCTTTGCGCGCCTCTACGAATCGACCTTGGCAAAAGAGTTGCTCCGCATAGTTCAACGCCCACAGAAGATCTGAGCTCGACGACGTCTCGCGAACTCCGCATCCCGACAGCGGGAGCAGGAAGTACCGTTCGTACAACCCTACAACCGCTTCATGCAGATACGGAATCGGCGATGCGGCGGCACGCCTCAACGCTTGCTGAAACAGCTCCCTGGCGTCGGTCCAGTTGCGGCAAAACACCGTCAGCGATATCGCCCGACCGCAGAGATCGAAGACATCGGATGTCGTGGCGTCGTCCAGTTTCTTCCGCGAAGTCAAAAGGTCGTAACCCGTTACAGGGTCACGCGAAACGAAGAGGACACGACATACCTCGGCGAGATACAGGGAACCGTTCGTCGCGCTCGGATCCTCTAGATCTGCGGACTGCCGAACGAGAGAACGCGACAACCGATACAAACAAAAAGGCGAACCGAGAGATCCTTTCGAACAGATGTCGCGAGCCACTCTGGCCAAAACCGATTCGCCAACAGAAGCCGTCGTCAATTGACCTTTTCCCTGGTACCCCGCTTGAAAAGAAGGCGCAGGGATGCTTGAACCAGCAGCTCAAAGGCGTCATCGTCATCGCCAATCGCCATGCCGAACTCACCCGAAGTACCCAATTCGACGGCCGTACAGAGAGGAGACGAGCCTCCCCGCGTAGCCATAGTCATCCGAATCAAAGTACAGGCCTGATCAAGGTGCGCTTCAAATAGGGGCCCGAATCGCCGCCTCAATCTCTCATCAGATGCAACAATAGCCTCGACCAAATCTGAGTCGCATGAGGCGGAGGCCAACGCACTCTCCTCCCCGATTCCTAGCCGATCCAAAGATAAACGCACTCGACTCCTTTGCATAGTAGATGTCTAACCTGAGATTAGCCCTGAAATCTTGACGAATCCAGTAGTAACGGTTAATCGGAGAAGGCGCGTCAGCTAACTCTGTGAGTGTCTGCCTCGGAACGTTCCCAGACCATCTGCACAAGATTGAGTGGCCCAGAGAGAAGAAGTGCTGAGCAGCTTTCCTATTACGACTGAGTCGGCGTCAGGAGAACACCTCGGCAGCGGTGGATACGATTCCCTATCGTTTTGCTGCCGTGGCCAAGAATAGATGTACCGTCGCTCATAAGGTATTAATTGGACATCTGTCTTTCAGTTTGTTGAGGTGCTCAGGCAGAAGGTGAAAACCATTGCGTAGGCCGGCACGCGGGCGGCGCTTCGTTGAAGAGCGGAACAGCACTGATCGGCTTGCTATGGGTAATATGGTTCGAAATCCGCAGCCGTTTCCCCCGAAAGGGTGACGGGCCGAACCAGCCAGCGCTATTCGCTTTCCTCGCCGCTGGATTTCCAGCCTCGACTGGTCCAACTTGCCCCGAAGTTCCACCCAACTGGACGCCAAGGGGCGAGCGCGAGACCGTGATCAGCAATCGCTTCCGGCTCAGCGGATTTTCACCGCTATATGGCCACGAGCAGTCACCGTGTCGCTTCGTTGTACTCGTTGTTATAAAACAGTAGGGCTAGGGACGTCGGCATTCGCAAAGGGTCGAGAAAGGGCCCTAATAGGTAAACGAAATTACGAAACAAACTCTATGGCTTTGGGAAGTATTCCCTATCGCTGCGTGTCGAGTGGTCATCTATCGTCTAGTCAGTGCGCTTCATGTCCATAAAGGTTGCAACGACTCGGGTGCGTAGGCTTGTGTGGCGGAAGTCTCGTTGGACACAGGTGGTGCGGCTGAAGGCGAAGGGTTTATGTCCTTACGCCGGGTTGCCGCTTGCGCCCGTTCAGGGGATGTTCCGTTTCGGTGCATACCGATGAGTGCGGCCAAGGCGGGCTTCGGGGCCGCTCGCGTGATCTCGTTCAAGCATCCCTTTCGCTCTGTTTGTCCTCCGGAGTCGGCATTCGTGATGCGGGAGTCCATATTGTGTGCTGTTCCGGCTCGCAGAAAAGCGCGTCCGGATGCAATGGGTGGTGCCGTGGAAGGAAAGGTTGAGATTGCGCTGACGGTGCCGTTTCACTGGAAAAGGTTGACGGTGCGGACGGTGGAACTGGTCGAAGGCGACCAGGCTGGGGATTGCTGCCGGGCGATGTGGTGGTCCGGGCGGAGCAACGAGATTAGCGGCAAAGGAGGGGGACTCTCCATGGGTAGAGGCGACGAAGGCCAGGCGAGAGCCTCCCTGGCTGCCGTGGTTCTCGGTCTGGGCAATTGGCGTGGAGATGGCGGTGTTGGAGTGGGAGGTGCCGCGGCGGACTTGGGGAATAGAGCCCAAGTACAGAGTAGGAATGGGGCGACGAGCTGGGACGGGGCCGAGTGCGGGATCGCTGCTGGTGGCTTGTCGTTTTTCGGCTCGCCGATGGGGTGCTTACAGCCGCGCTTCCTGCGCCGCGTGTTCTGCGCGTCACTGGGCGGGTTGCCAGACTATGGCGGGGAGGCGGTATGCGGCTGTGGGGCGGAGTTATGTGGGGAACAAGGAATGGTCGAATCTCCCTGGCCGGGCAGCGTTTGGGCTGTGGCCGCAATTAGAGCAGGGGGACCGGGATGTGAACTGGAGAAATTGTGAGGAAAAGAGCGGAAGAGGAGAAAAGAGCGCAAGAGGAGAAGACAGTCGCAATGCTCCGGCATGCGGCGATCGGCGAGCGAGTGGTGGCTACGGTCCACGCAAACCTGCTGGAGGCTCAAACGGCGGAGGCACTCTGGGCCGCGGTGCGGAGGCTCGGCGTGGCGATGGGTGTCCCCGGAGTTTGCCTGATCCTGCGCGGGCGGCTGTTCGAATTCCGCAGGCCGGAGATGGTGGGAACGGCGATGGGGACGCGGGTGCGCGGGGGGCGATTGGTTGTGCTAATGGATCCGATATGCCGACAAGCGGGGATGACGTTGATTTGGGTGGTGCGGCGTGCGTTGGAGGAGGGGGCAGGGAAGGCACAATAGGCCTGGTTCGGCTGGAGAAAATAGTGTTGTCGGTTTGGCTGGTGAGCCTGTTTGTGGTGGCTATGGGGTTGTTAGCTCCGGTACCGGCTTGGCCACCGATGGCGGGCGTGGTTTCTGCGTGGCGGTTGGATTTCGTCGTGCACGTCTTGTTGTTTGCTTGGTTGATGGCGATACCGCACGCGGCGGTGTGGGGGCGGCGGCGACGGGCGCGCTTGTCGATGGAGTTGGCGGTGGTGGCGTTTGGACTGGAGGTGGCGCCGGTGTTGGCGGGGGGGCGCACCATGGATTTGAGTCATGTTACGGCAAACTTGGCGGGGATTTTGGTTGGGGCGGGATTGGGGCTGCGGTGGATCAAAAGGAGAAATGGGAGGTTGCGTGCTCCGAAATCTAACCGTTAGCAGCGTTTGCGGGTGCGGCCGCGAGGAAGAGGAAAAGGTGAATGGATGGAGCTCCGTAACGCCTGACCGCGCAAAGGTTTTAGGGCGCTCTAGAAACCCCGATGACGATCTCATGGTCATTGTAAGCAGCTGAAGATCTTCAGGATGAAATTCAGGAGGCGGTAGGAACAACTTCCAGAATTGGAGCCGCTCCATCCTATTGCGAGACACCAGAGTGGAGAATATTTATTCTAAACGGAACTACTTGAACCACGATGCGATTGCGCGAACGCTGTGGACGTGCAGAAATTGAAACTCAGGATGGACTCTGCGAGCAATTGAAAATGCAGCCTGGCACACCCCTTTTGTTTCTTCCTTCCGGGTCGTCTGTGTCAGCGCCAGCGCCAAACACAGGGTTGCCTGAACATCCGCGGAATCAGGGAAAAGCTGTGCGGCGGTCTGCGCTTCACGGAGCGCATCTTCCAACTTATCCCGAATCATCAATTGCCTTGCTCTGGCCGCATGAGAAGACGCGGAAGCCAGCGACACGTCAAACGAACCACGGAAGACGAGGATGCTATTCGCGATGACATCATCGGGCTGCTTGTCGAAGAACTGCCTATAGGGATTCAACCCGTCGGGACCCCAATTCTGGCCTGCCGCCTCATTTGCACTGATAAGAATTGTCCCTTCGATAACCGCCGGGAAGGGAGGCGTAATGCGTCCCAATCCCACTGGCAGCGGCCTGCATGGTCCTTGAAAACGGGGATCGACCATAGAAATCGGTATCGAGTATGCAAACCAGCAATCCGTTACTTGTCGTTCTGCGAGATACGCGGCGGCCTGCTTGAACCCCTGACCCCAATCCACATTCGAATCGCTCATGACAAAACGCGTATTCGAAGGGCCTCCGACCACCTCGTTGGAGTACGTCAGATAATTTGGATACGAATGCAGCGAAGAAGTGGCATGTGCCACTACCAGCACCGCGATTGCACCGGCGACAAGCCGCGAGCGCGCGGCGAGGTTCATCGCAGCAGCTGCCGAGAGCAAGATCAAAAAGGGAAAAATCGGCAAGACGTGGCGAAGACCAATATTCAGCCCAAACAGCATACTGATTGCCAGAAAGATAGTTGGCGGGATCACGAGGAAAGAGAGTTCCCGAGGCATTCTCAGCCGCATCGCGGCCACCGGGAAAGCGGCCAGAAGGAGAAGAAACCCTAGCGTGCATTTCATCATCAGAACGAGTGGAAAATAGAACCACGGGCCTGTGGCATATACCTTGCCGAGCAAAAAAGACCCCCGGTCGGCATTGCCCAGAACGTAACTCAGTCCCCACAGGTATGCCTCGGGCAGCACGTGTCGGCTCGCTAGGGCCAGAACCAGGTTGGTTTCCATGCCGTTCTTGAGGCTGCGGGCTTGCACGTCCAGGGTTGGATTAAGGGCCGCCCCTTCGGGCCGCGCGGCGAAGCGGAAGGCGTAACAGCTCCAGAGAAGAACGATTCCCACCGCGAAGATTCCAACGATGGCAAGACCGTAACGGCGGGTTTGTCTGACTACAGGGCGCGGGACGCCCATAGCCCCCTCGTGTCCGGTGCGCCTCCGCTGGAGCAGAATGTCGGCGACGGCGAGAAGGACCAGGGACGGCCCGACGACCAGGCCGCTATGCTTCGCTGCCCACGAAAAGCCCAGGGCGACGCCGCAAATCAGAAGCCTGCCAACGTTTGGCTTCTTCACATATCGGTAAAACGCGTAGACGGAAGCGAAAACGAAGCAAGTCTCGGCGATGTCGGTTGTGACCAGGGCACCGTGCGCCAGGATATTCGGCTCGAACACAAGCAAGAAAAGAGCCAGTAGGGCCGCGCCAAAGCCGAACATTTCCAACCCACATAGGAACACGAGCACAGCCAGCAGATAAGTGAATACCGACGCTGTCATCCGTGAGCGGAAGAGAATGATGTCGTGGTCAATTGTGTTCTGGTAAAGAAATTCAGCCGCACTTGCCCAGTGCGCCGTGTCCGTGGGCCCCACCGCCACGGGTTGCTCCTTCAGGTCGAGGGAAAGAAGCGGGATGGCAGCGACCAGCTTCAACAGCGGCGGGTGCTCAGGATTTATCCCGAAATCACCGTGTTTCCAGTACTGATAACCGGCGAATAGGTGATGGCTCTCGTCCCAGGTTTGCGACTGCTGCCGCATAGATAGGGAAAGTTCTGCTGCAAGCACCAGCAGAAGTCCGAAAGCACAAGTGACATAAATCCACTTCGATAGTTTCAATGCAGACCAACCTTACCCAAATGCAGGTCAACCTTACCCAAATGCAGGCCAACTTTACCCAAATGCAGGCCAACTTTACCAACTAGACCCCGCCCCAAGTTGATAACCCCCAAGCTCCTTATCTTAGCATCCCTGACTGCCGCGCGGGATGGCACAATTGCCAGTAGGCTAACGAACTGCCCGGTCAAAAAGTCGTACAAGAAAACGTCCGATCCGCGGGCGTATACGCGCGCTATCGCGGATGCCGGCGGATACCGATAAGTTTCGACTCGACATTCATTAGAAAACGAGCTTTATTCAGAAGTCCGTACCGAAACCGCGTCCCTGACCAAACTCCCACACCCACTCAAAAGCCGCAGAATAGATCCGGCCATAATACTACCATGTTACAGACGAAGCCCATAACATAAGGGGCAACACGGAAGCTGACCGGCCAGCACTCTGGCGACCAGGATTCGCATGGTGGCAATCGAATGCGGGTTATGACGTTGCGCTCGCCCCGCGTGGCTTCCAGTCCGGTGGAACTTTGGGTAGGGCCAGTTGGAGCTGTCCCGCGCGGGCCGAGGGGGAAAACGGCTTCGTTCCGCGATCAGAAAGCCGTATGCGGCAATGCAGAGTGCTGCGTGATGATGGAACCCGCGCCAACCTCGCCCCTTGTAGGGCCCCAAGCCCGACTCCTGCTTCAGCTCTTCGTAATTCCGCTCAATGATCCATCGTTGTTTGGCCGTCGTGACCAATGCCGTCAAGCTAATATCCGCCGCAAGACTTCCCAACCAGAACTTCGTCGGCAGCGTCTCCTCTTAAAGCCATTCGATCAGCGACCATTGCTCCGGCAACGGTGGCGGAAGGCTTGGAGAAGAAGTTAGTCATTCCAGGGCGGTACGGCGACGAGGTGATGCAGGGATTGATGAGCGCGCCGGACGTTCTTCGATGAAAGTGGGTGGGGATCGAGACGGGCGGCCATGGGTTCCACGCTTTTGCATTCTCCGGGCAGAAGAAGGCCGAGGCAGTAGCTGGTTAAGGGCTGAAGCCGGTCCCGGTGTCCTGCCGCTTGCGCCAGACCCTGAAAGTAGGCGGCAAGACGCTGTTCACGTGGGCCTGGCGCGGGGGGAGGTTGCGGGGCCACGCGAAGAGTATTTCAGAGGTGATGACACAGTATTGCTAGGTCCGTACTGTCAAAACTCAGGCCTCGGGGCTCAGTGCCAATACTTGTCTGCGGAAAGTACTTTTAGAAGGTCGCACCACGCCCGTCAAGCTTTTCGCTCCGAGTCTTGCAAGTCGGTCCAGCGCCGTCCCGTTTTAGTGGCCGACCCCTCAGCTCAAGCCGGAGAAGAGCTCTCCCGATTACTCGCCCTCATCACGAAGTTACGCTCCCCCGATGGTTGCCCCGGGATCGGGAACAAACCTTCGACTGCAATACGAGGTCCTCGACTCGATCGACGAACACGATTGGCCCGGCCTCTGCGAAGAGCTCGGCGACCTCCTGCTCCAACCCGGCTTCTGCGCCCAAATCGCCTTCGAAGAAGAGCTCCGCGCCACCGCCCCTGCCGTCAAGGAACAAAAAAGGGCCACCCGCAAGGGTGGCCCAAAGTACCGCAATCGGAGAAAAACTACAGCTATTAATGGCCCAGCACTTCGGAGTTGACCAGCGTCCGCGATCCCAGCGCCCCATCGAGGATCAGTGCCGTATAGGCCTCCGCCACCCGATTGGCGCCCACATCGCTGATGAACGCTAAGCCATGCGCGTACTGGAAGCGGCACTGCGCAATCATGTAACCCTGGAAGCCCGGCGTCGCCGCGATCCCATAGTTACCACCCGTCGATAGGGTGGCCATCAAGGTCTTGCCGGCCGGAACCACCGCCGAGGTCTGCGCCGCCGGAGCCGCCCCACCGCCGGTGCTCTCACCGTAGTAGTTCAGCTTACACGGTCCAGCCTGCGACGTCGTCCCGAACGGATCCGTCGAGCTGTTCGCAATCGCAATTCCCGAATCAAATCCCGCCTGGTTCGTCAGGAACGGGAACAACAGGTTCGTGCTGCAATCGTTGATAGTAAACAGAGTCCGAGCAGTGCTCGAATCCGCAAAACGGGGCTGGAGGTTCGAAGTAGAGGCCGTCGTCACGGTGCTGAGCGGTGCGAAGCTGCCAGCCACCGAAGCCGTACCCAACCCAGGCAGGTTGCTGCTCGTGTTGGCCGCGTAAGCCACCGACACCGCCACCTCAAAGTCCTGCACCTGGAACGGATTAGCAACTACCACTTCCCAAACCGCCGCGCCAGACCCGTTGCTCAGGGCAATCGGCGCCGACGGAATCGTAAGCGCACTCTCCGACGACGAGTTCGTCGCCGACACCGCCGAAAACGCTCCGCTGCCGTTGCCATCCGTCGAAACCAGACGAACCCCAGAGTTCGCACTCGTGGCAGCCGCCGTCAAAGCCGGCGTTGAACTCGACGTCACCCCGTACACCGAAGCATACAGCGCCACGCCAGCCGGCACGTTCGTGAACCGCGCCATCAGTCGCGTCCCTTGCGACGCCAGTCCGGCGTTCTCTATGCCGCTCGTCAATGCCCCCGAATTCGAACCCGCCACTGGGAACGGATTGTAGAACCCAGACTCCGTGAAGAAGTTGTTGTTCGGGGTGTTCTGCGCCACGGCCGCTTGGTTGGTGTCCGCGCTGCCTTCCGCCCCGTTCACCCGCTTCTTGAACGCCGAAGCGAAGCCCTCGGTAAACCGAAGAATATGCCGCGTACTCGTCATCCCACCCGCCGAGTTCGACGCCGCGCTGCTGTTGTTCGATACGCACTGCAGGTAGTTCGAGCTCGTCAGAGTGCGAGTGCTGAACGTCATGCCGGGCTGGATGAAAGCCACGGTCTGCTGGGGTTGGTTGATCGGAATCGACGTCGTCGAGGTCGCCGACACAAACATCACGATCTGCGTCGGAATCAGCGTCGAGCTCACCCCCAGCTGATTCGCATTCGCCCGCACATTCGTAATCCGAATGATCCGAGTCGCATCCGGACCCGGAGGATCAATCGGCACGCCAAGCCAAACCAGCGAGTTTGCCCCGGACTGACGGCCCTGGAACACGTTAGCGGTGGTACCCGTCAGATAGTTCACCCCACCCGGCGTACCCACCCCCGTCATCGGGCAGCCGCCCAACGTGGTGCAGTAGCGCAGGTTCCCACCATTAGCGACTGAGCCGGACGGTTCGTCCACCATCAGCAGTGCTTCGCTCCACGGATCGCTCAGGAGTCGCGAGGTCACATTGGTGTTCAAGAAGATCTGGAAGTTCACCTGAGGAACCGGCTGACCCGCCGCGGTAGGCGTCCCGCCCTTACAGTTCAAGATCAGGTCACCCACCAGTTCGGCGATGCCTTCGGCCCGGACAATCGGCGGCACCCCAGCATTGCTCGAACAGGTCAGCGCCAGCGGGGCGCTCGAGTAAGTATAGAGCGCATTGGCCGCGTTGCTGCCACCCAGGGTGGTCACCACCACACTGGCCAGACCGGCCGGGCCCGGCGGTGTAGTCGCCGTAATCGTGGTCGCGTCTACCACGGTGACGTTAGTCGCTGCGTTACCACCAATGCTCACCGCCGTGGCACCCGTAAGGCCCGTACCGGTAATCGTCACCACCTGGCCGCCAACTAGAGGACCCACACTGGGGCTAATCCCCGTTACCGTCGGCGCCGCCAGATACGTGTAAAGCGTGTTCGCGGCGTTCGTCCCGTTGGGCGTTGTTACCAACACACTTGCTGTCCCCGCCGATCCTGCCGGAACGGTTGCCGTCACCGTGGTCGAGTTGACCACCGTGACGTTGGTCGCTGCGGTACCACCAATGGTCACCGCCGTCGCCCCCGTAAGGCCAGTACCGGTAATCGTCACCACCTGCCCGCCGGACAGAGGACCCGCATGGGGGCTGATGCCCGTCACCGTCGGCGCCGCCAGATACGTGAAAAGGGTGTTCGCAGCGTTTGTCCCGTTGGGCGTTGTCACCAACACACTTGCTGTCCCCGTCGATCCCGCGGGAGTCGTGGCCGTGATGGTGGTATCGTTCACGACGGTGACTGCCGTAGCCGCATTGCCACCAATCGTGACGCCGGTGGCACCTGTGAAGGCGGTACCCGTGATCGTCACCGTCGTTCCGCCGATAGGAGCACCGGAGGCGGGGTTAACCGTGCTGACGGTAGGAGGCGCAGGGGGTGGCCCGGGAGGCGGACATGCCGACAGGCTCAGGCCTGGGCCGTAGACGTACCCATTGGCAGGGAGGGGGACGGAAGCTGAGTTGGAGTAGGTACTAATTGTGATGACGTAAAGGGTGCCGGCCGTTAAAGATTGGGTCAGTTTCGGACACAGCCCTGCGCTACCACCACACGTACCCATGGTGACGGTGCTTCCGGCCGGGGCTTGTCCACCACCGTCGTCATTGCCAGCCAGCCAGTTCTGGTCGACGGAGGCCGGGTTCATGGACGTCGTATGCAAGATCATTACCGGGTCATAAGTCGCACTTGACATGCCAAAGGTAAAACTGCCCGTCGCGGCAGGCGTAAAGCACTGAGAGGCATATCCACGTACGTTACTGCCAGGGGCAGCAGACGTTGCCGAATTCCACGGTCCACCGGAGGTACTAATCGTACCCACATTCACCCCAGGCTGACCGGTGTTTAGGGTGAATGTAGCGGTGGTTTGCGCCAAGAGCGTCAAAGAGAACAAAGGGAGAAATAGAAAAGCAGTGGGGAGCTTGTTGATCATGTAGAAGTCTTCTTACCTCGAATGTGCGTCGCCTTAGGTTGCTCAAAAGGGGGCTGTACAGTCCGACTTTGTAAGCGTCTCAAATGCCAAACTACTGTCAACGTCCGGATCTAACGACTTTGGCGGCAGCCTGCTCCCGGTGGGGAAACGACTCTGCATTCGTTAGAAGTGTTGAATGGTGCCAGTACCCACACAGTGTAGCCCTGACCGGTGTCCGAAAATACGGAAAAAAACGGAAGAGGACATGGCAAAATACTGAAAACGCCTAACTATTTTGCTGAACGTGGCCCGGGTTTTTGTAAGCGGTGCCAGGTCGACCTGTTTTCGGTCACGGCGCGGAAAACAGACCGATGACAACGACTTCAGCAGAAACCGGCTTAACAACCTATTGACGAACATGGAAGACGTCGGCAAGGTCGAATGTGGCGCCAGATCTACGACGGCGAGCATGGGGGAGTAGTCGAACCGGCTGCGGAGTAACGCCAGGAGGGGCGGACGAGAGGTCCGCATCAAAAACGGCGCCCTGCTCAAGGGGTTCCTGAAGTGCGCGAGTGGCCAGACGGGCATGACCCACACCTACACGCAGAAAAGCGCCAACAAGCTCTACCGCTACTACATCTGCGTCACGGCCTTTCAAAGAGGTTATAGCGAGCGCCCGACACGTTCGGTTTCCGCGCCAGCCATCGAGCAGGCGGTCATCGATCAGATCCGCGGTATCTCTCGGAAGCCGCTGATCGTCGCCGCGGTACTCCAGGAACTCGAAGAAGAACGCACGGCAAACATCGAAAGCCTTTAGCGGGAATGGCGGCTGACCGAAGAGAGCTCGGACGTATCAGCGACGAGATCCCCGAGCTGGCTCCCATCGGCGGGAAGCTGGTTGCCGACCGGCTGGCCGAAATCCAGGTGCGGGCAACGATCGAGGACGCGTAAATCCGGGACATCCGGGGGGAAGCTGGCAGCAATAGCAGGCGCGACGGTTGGCGTGGCGTCCGTGCGCCAGGCGATGGAGCACTTCGACGGGCTGTGGGCCGAAATCAATCCGCGCGAACACGAACGCTTTGTGAAAGACCCTGGTGAAGAGCGTGCTCTATCACGCCAATGGGAATGAAAACGTATGCGTGGACCCGGTGCCGGGGGGCGGCGTCGTGCCAACCACCGGCAGCGTTTGCCCTTGGGCCCATAGCCGATGATGCAGTTTGACCTTGCCTAGGACCCCGGAGAACAGCCCAACGTTGCCGCATAGAACCCTGCGGCAGTGGAGCGCTTGAAGACGCTCTTCGACAAGATGAACGCCACGGCGGCGGAGGCGTCCAGCGCCTCACTGGCCGGCGGCCCCTGATAGGTGGAAGGGTTGATGGCCGCCGTGCCCTATGCTGGTGGCCCCGATGAGCGTTACCCTGTGTGCCGCTCCCAGACGGCGCAGGCTCTCTACCGCCGAGGCGATGATCGTGCGATGGGTGTTAATCGGCGCCGTCGCTGATTACTCAACAAGAGTGGGTTTCCGCGGTACGGATTTGCCGCGGCCGGCCGGCGCCAGGAGCTTAAGGTCTTTCCAGATAACTTGATAA
Source organism: Terriglobales bacterium (assembly GCA_027485675.1). Taxonomy (GTDB): domain Bacteria; phylum Acidobacteriota; class Terriglobia; order Bryobacterales; family Bryobacteraceae. The sequence continues at coordinate 12,657 of JAIXQP010000028.1, forward strand.
GCCTTGTCGTAGGATTCGCAGCGAAGCAGCGCACGTGAGCGGAGCCGGGACCGCAGACCTAACGACTGTCGAATCGCGAGGGCGGACATTCATGTCAGCGCAAGCGCGCCAAGGGCTTTGCGACGATCTGTCGGGCGCACCGTCCGAAGCCGAATATTGGTGAGGTTTCGGGGGCGAAAAGCATCCGCGCTGAGGCCGTGGTGTTGATCGTGGATGCGTCACTCTCGGCCATTTGGCGCAGTGCCTTTCGCAATGGGCCGCATTGATCTCCGTAAGGTATTTGGCTGGAACGTCAGACGATGCCCCCTTGCGCATCTCGTTCGGCTTGCGTGGAGCGGAAGATTGAAGGCATTCGCCGGCTTAGTCATCCAACTAAATCGTTATGCGCAACGCCAGGGAGGGGAACGCCGATGAGCTTCTAGCATGGACGGGCGTTCTCTGGTACGACAGAAAGAGCCAATGAACGAAGAGATCCCCAGCCAACAAACCTACGCCGCCCTGCTGGCGACGATCAAGGAGCGCATCCAAATCGCCCAGGGGCGGGCGGCTCTTGCCGTCAATCGAGAGCTGGTGCTTCTGTATGGAGGAATCGGTAAGGAGATCCTCGGCCGACAGAGGCAAGAGGGACGCGGAACTGAGGTGGTCGAACGTCTTGCGAAGGGCCTTCGCTCGTCGTTTCCGCATAGGAAGGGTTTCTCCCGAACAAATCTTCTCTATATGCGTGCGTTTTCAAAGGCTTGGCCGTGGCTCCATAACTGCGCCCTTCTGGACAACACGAAGGACCAAGAAGAACGGATCTGGTACGCTTATGCAGCCATCGAGAACGGTTGGAGCCGCAACATTCTCGTCATGCAGATTGAAGGGGGACTCTACCGCCGCCAAGGAAAGGCGCTAACGAATTTCAAACACACTCTGCCGTCTCCTCAGTCTGATTCAGCCCAGAAGTGGCAAAATCGGAGCACTCAATGAGCAGGAAACGACGCCGCGAACTCGAGGCATTACTCGATGAGATCCTCACTGACGCCCATGGCGATGAAGAACAACTGTGGGCGCTTCGGCAGGCGCTCGACGACCATGTGAAGGTTCCCTGCTCGGCCATGATTGCTGGCGAACCGGTGACGGTGACCAAGTTCGACGAGGATGCACTCAGTCACCGCTACTTTGCGGCGTATCGGCAATGGATGGGCGTCGAACCACTGACTTCAGAAGCACCGCGTGCCAACAGGTCCGCAAGGACCGAGCCTCTGGCTGGCAACATCGATGTCGTCGCCTTATCGCGCTCAGCGCGGGCCGCACGGTGCCGAATTCTGAACACCGGCGAGGTGATTACGCTTCGCGCTGGCAGGCTCTGGCAGGTTGTACCGGGCGAGATTGCGACGATCAAACCTGCCAAAGAGTGGACCTATGGCGGCAACCCATATTTATCCGGCACCATTGAGGCAACTCGGCTGGACGCGAAGGCGATCGGGCTGACGCCACTTCGACTGGAGCCCTTCGGCGACTGGGATCCAGCAGAAGAATACTGGGGCGAGCCGGGAGATCCTGTCGGCGCTTGGGCGAAGAAGATCATCAAGCGTGGACGAAGATCGCAGTTCGAGATGGAGCAGGTGATCCCAGGTGAAGACCCGGATGACTGCAGCGATCCCATCATCGAGTCCAACGAGAAGAAGGACGCTGGCGACTACTCCGGAGCCTATGACATCTTGATGGGCCTCTGCCGCGCAGACCTGCGCTGCCTGGACGCCCACGCGCACCTGGGGAACCTGTCATTCGATACGCGCCCGAAGGACGCCATCCGGCACTACGAAGTTGGCGTCCGAATTGGCGAATTGTCACTGCCAGCGGACTTCAACGGCGTGCTGCCTTGGGGAATGATCGACAACCGTCCGTTCCTGCGGTGCCTAAATGGATACGGCCTTTGCCTCTGGCGGCTCGAACGATTTGACGAAAGTCTTGCCGTGTGCGAACGGATGTTATGGCTGAACCCGTCTGACAACCAAGGCGTCCGCTTTGTCATCGATGACGTCCGCAAGCGGCGTGCGTGGCGCCACGATGAAGATGAATAGGCTACGCGCTCTCAAGATCTGGCATATCGCGGCCAGCCGACTGGGCCGGCAGCTTCGCCCGGATATCGTCAAAGGAATACGGGCGGAAGTCGTTCGTGTCGACGCCGACATCCATGCTTCGACTGCCCTCGGCGACTGGGAGTTTGCCGTGCGAGTGGCCGAAAAGTTGCCACGCTCCGCGGCGTGAGTGAGGCCAGACCCGCATCGCGTAGTGGCAGAGCACGATGGGCTGATTGCGGATATTGATCTCGGCGATTTCCTTGACCCAGACGAACTGGTCCACGATCTTTTTGATGACGCGGTCGTGGTTGCCGAGAACGAAGTAGACCTTGTTGCAGCGGATCTTCTGCCGGTACGCGGCTGCGACCTTGGGTCCGCCGATACAGAAGTCGCCGAGAAAGTAGAGTTCGTCGTCGGCCTTCACTGACTCGTTGACGCGGTCAAGAATTGCCTCGCGGCGACTTTCACTTTGGCCATTCAAACATCATTCGATACTGTGATCGTCCGTTTGCGAACGCCGCCGAAATGGACCAAGCTCGCGGAAGGCCAGCAGAACGGCCTCAGCACTATTCTCCTGTATCGAGTGATGAGACTCGGGTAATCAGATCAACAGAACCCGCAACGCCCCAACTATACGCAACAGCCGGCACCTTATGCCGGTTAATGAATATGATTGGGGAACACCAAAATTGAACAGGCAGACCCGTTTTCCAGCAGTCTCTCGCAAACGCCATCGGAGGCCTCCTTGCTACATGCCTCGCCGGATCCAACCCGGTACAATGAGGGTATGTCTCGACAGCTCGAAGCCGTTTACGAACACGGGGTCTTGCGTCCCCTGGAACCGCTCGTTCTGCCCGAGCATCAACGGGTCCGTTTAACGCTTGAAGAACAACCGGTAGAGCTCAGTTGGGAATCAAATGAACCCACCAGTGAGCGCCGTGAGGAACTGCTATGGCTCGCCAAGGAATCTGGTCCGTATGCCGGGGAGTGGGTGGCGCTTGACGGACCACGCCTGATTTCGCACGGCACAAAGCTAGCTGACGTAAGCGCGGCTGCTGCCGCCGCTGGTATCGCCGAACCATTTTTCGCGCGCGTTCCCAGGGAGAAGAATGTGCCATTTGGGGGCTGGTAGGCGATGCACCAATTGGAGTTTACGCACGTCTACGACTACTCTGGCGAGGATGAGAGCGTTATCGTGCCGGTCGTTCTTCGATCAGGACCCAAGCAAGTGCGTGTGGCCGCCAGCGTCGACACGGGAGCGTCATTTTGCCTGTTTGGAGCGGAGATCGCCGAAGCACTTGGCCTCGACCTGGAAGGCGGAATCCGCAAGCGGTTCCGAACCGCGAACAGCGGATTCGATGCTCTCGGTCACGAAGTGGAGCTCAGCGTATTCGGCGTGGCGACAACCTCCATCGTCTACTTCTTTGCCGATCCGATGATCGAAAAGAACGTGCTTGGACGAATCGGCTGGCTCGATCGAGTTCGTTTCGGTTTGGTCCATCATGACAGCAAGGCGTACTTGGCTCAATACGACCAAGGTTGATTTCCCTCACTCGCCCTTGTACTCGACCACGAGTTGGCCTCGCGATGAAATCAGGTGCGGCGCTGGCGGGTCTCAGACTCGAACGCCGATGCATACGAAGTGTTTGTGCAACGCGGTCGAGCACGGAATTTCGGTTGCTGATCCTCATCGGACTTGTTCTACCCCGCTTTGTGCGGACCACTGAACGCCACCGACCGTCGAAATTGCCGACCGGATTCGTAATAATAGGGGAGAGGTCCACATGTCGGTTGAACAGGCTATTCTCGACGCGGTACGATCGCTCCCATTCGACAAGCAACAAGAGATCTTGAGCCACGCCACGCGACTGCGGGACGAGGCGGCCCCGAAAAAGCCATTTCGAAGCATAAAGGGTATCCTTGCTGGCCGAGGGATTTCGGTTTCGGCTGAGGACATCGATGAAGCCCGGCGCGAAATGTGGAAGAACTTCCCAAGGGAAGACATTTGATGGCAGCGGTCCTGGCCGACACCCACGCGATCCTCTGGTACTTGACGGCAGACGCGCGGATCTCGCGCGCCGCCACTACCGCCATGGACAATGCAACAACCGCAGGCGATCCCATATTCGTTTCCGCCATCACGATGGTGGAGATCCAATACCTCGTCGAAAAGGGACGCCTCAGCGTCGACGAACAACGAATGGTAGTCGCGGCCGTCGATGACGTTCAGAATCCCACGCGCCTCGTTCCGGTGGACCGCATCGTCGTGGATACGCTCGGCCAAGTCAACCGAGATGAGGTTCCCGACATGCCTGACCGTATCATCGCCGCGACCGCTCTTGCGCTTGGTGTGCCGCTGTTAAGTCGTGATCGTAAGATCCGCGTATCTTCGGTCGAAACCATCTGGTAGTGAATCTCGAAGGTATGTCGGTCCAGTCTGCCCAAAGCTAATGTTGCTTTGCGGCCGCCGGAATCCACGTTAGACTGCTTTCGTGCCAACCGAAGTTGCCAACTTGATTCTGCCCGTGATGAGCCGCCGTTTAGTGTGCGGGCTGTGTGCGGAATCAGCCAAACCGGCACAAACAGCCCGGACTGAGGCAAACACAGGCAAGGCCGCATCTACAATCGGATCAATATCTTACGAAGGGGAATGAACCCAGGCCAAACAGCCGAAAACAAGTCATTTCCGTTTCAGGTTCTAGTACTCGCAAGGGTGTGAAGGTTCAAGTCCTTTCATCCGCACCAAATGACTGAAAGATTATGAGCGGCCCTCCGGGTCGCTTGTTTGTTTTTGGGAGGCGCGCCGCAGCGGCAGGCGCACCGTAAAGGTCGTTTTCCCCGGCCGGGACTCCACCCGAACATTTCCTTCGTGCCCCCGCACAATGCGGCGCACCACGTCCAGGCCTAGCCCGGTGCCGTCGCCCACCTCTTTCGTCGTGAAAAACGGCTCGAAGATCCGCGCCTGAATGGCCTCTGGGATGCCGGGACCGTTATCGGCTATCGCCACCGTCACCGACTCGCTGTCGGCACATGCCTTCACCGACAATTCCCGGGTTTCCGCGGGCATTGTCTCCATGGCGTCGAGTGCGTTATCGATCAGGTTCGTCCACACCTGGTTCAGTTCGCTGCCGTTCCCCCGCACCGGCGGCAACCCCGGCGACAGCTCCTTCCGCACCGTCACCCCCTGCTTCAGCCGGTGCTGGAAGATGCGCAGCGTCACCTCCAACCCCTCCACCAGATCCACCTCCCGCGCCGGCGCCCGGTCCATGTAGGTGTACGACTTCACTGCATGGATCAACTCCGAGATCCGCCCGGCGGCCTCCTCAATCTCCCGCGTCAGGGCGCCAATCTCCCGGTCCCGCACCAGCCGGCGCAGCTCCGCCTCCGATAATCCCTCCGGCGAAGTTCCCGCCTCCACCAGCCCTCCGGCCAAGTTCTCGTCCATCCCGCGCGCCCGCAGCCACTCCTCCATGGCCTCCTCGCGGTCCGCCCGTTCGAGCGGGTCCAACTCCACCGGCGGCGGCGCTTCGCCCCATAACTCCCGCAGCCGCGCCGCGGAGCGGCCCACCGCCGCCGCCGGGTTGTTCAACTCATGCGCGAGCCCGGCCGACAACTTACCCAGAGCCTGTAACTTCCCCGCCTGCTCGTCCATCTGGGTCGATTCGCGGGTCCGGTCCGTCATCTCCGAGACGAGTTTCTGCGCCAGGCACGGCGCCCGGTATACTAACTCCCGTAAGTGCCGCGCGTCCATCGCGCCGAGCCGCGTATCCACCACCGCCCGCCCACGCCCGCGCGAAACCTTCATTCGCGAGAAGGGCAGCACCCCCAACGCCTGCCCCTGGCGCCGCACGAAAACGCTGCCGTATTGGTCTTCCGGACGCGAATGATGGACCTCTCCCTCCAGAATCAGGAGAAACTCCGTCACCGGATCGCCGGCTTCCACGAAGACGGTGCCGGCCGCTATCTCCCGCACGGTCATCCGCTCGGCGATCCACTCGATGGCCTCCCGCGGATCGTCCGCGAATAAGTCCAGGCGCTGTAACTCGTCGGCTAACATCAGCGGTTCCTCATATACTGCCGGATGAAGTAGAGCACGATTGATCCTTCGCCGACGCTGTTCGCCACCCGGCGGATGGCCGCGTCCCGCACGTCGCCCACGGCAAAAACCCCTTCCACGCTGGTTTCGAGCAGATACGGGTCCCGCTTGCCCGTGCGCGGCAGGTTCACCCCCGTCACGATAAACCCTTTCTCGTCCCGCTTCACGACCCCTTCAAGCCACTCCGTATGCGGCTCGGCCCCGATGAACACGAACAGCGCCACCGCGGGCACGGTCCGGTCCTCGGCCCCGTCCTGCCGGATCGTGATGCTTTCGAGGCGCTCCTCGCCGCTCACGCCGACCACTTCCGCATTCGCGATCACATGAATGTTGGGAATCGTCGAGATTCGTTCGTGCAGGTAGTGGGACATCGACTTTGAAAGCGCCTCGCCGCGGATGATCATCGTGACGCTGCGCGCAATTTCCGAGAAGTGCACGGCCGCCTGTCCCGCCGAGTTGGCGCCGCCGACGATGTAGATGTCCTCGCCGGCGCAGGAGGCCGCCTCGGTGGTCGCCGCCCCGTAGTAGACGCCGGCGCCCGTCAAGCGGTCGAGCCCCGGCACGTCCAGCCGCCGCCATTGCACCCCGGCGGCGATCACCACGGCATGCGCGGCTAGCTCCTGCCCGGTGGAGAGGGTGACCACCCGGTAGTCGCCTTCCACCTTCAAGCTGACGGCTTCGGCCGGCGCAATCACTTCGGTGCCGAACCGCTTCACCTGGGTCACCCCCCGGCGCGCGAGGTCGGCCCCGCTTAACCCGGACGGAAAGCCCAGGTAGTTTTCGATCCGCGAACTCAGCCCCGCCTGCCCGCCGGCCGCCTCCTTTTCCACCATCGCCGTCTTCAGCCCCTCGGTGCTGCAGTAGAGCGCGCAGGCTAGCCCGGCGGGGCCGGCGCCCACCACGACGACGTCATAGAAGCGCCGGCTGGGCGTCATCGCCAGCCCGAGTTTCGCGGCGACGGCTCCGGTCTCCGGCCGCTCCATCACGGTGCCGTCCGGGAAGACGACCATCGGCATCGCCCCTGCTTCGGCCTCCGGCTCCCGCCAGCGGTAAGGCACCTGGCTCTTGGCCAGGAAGTCCTTCATCCGGTGCGTTTCGGGCAGCCAGCGCGGCCCCACCACCTGGATGCCTTCGAACTCGGAAGGATTGGCGGCGGTCCACTCTTCAAGCAGGTCCGTCAGCACCGGATAGAGATTCTGTTCGGGCGGCGCCCAGGGCTTCATCAGGTAATGATTGAGCTTGATCGTGTTGATGGCGTCAATGGCCGCGCTCGAATCCGCGTAGGCCGTCAACAGCACGCGCCGCGCCGCCGGCTGCAGCTTCATCGCCTCTTGCAGGAACTCCGTACCGGTCATCAACGGCATGCGCTGATCGGCCAGGAAGAGCGCCACCCGGTCGCCCCGCACCGTCAACTGCTTCACCAACTCGAGGGCCTTACCGGGTGCGTCCGCCGTCATCACCCGGTACTGGGCGCTGTACTTCGCCTTCAGATCCCGCTCCACCGCCTTAAGCACCGACAGGTCATCGTCCACCGCCACCACGAAGGCTTTTTTCATCCCTTGAGTCTAGCGAATCGACAGGGTTCCTCCGTCGACGGGTAATCCTACCCCGGTAATAAAGGCCGCCTCGTCGCTGCACAAAAACAGGGCGGCGTGGGCCATCTCTTCCGGCTGCGCCATGCGGCCAATCGGCTGCGCTTTCGATAACTTCTCGAACATCTCCGCCTCCCGCCCGGCGTAGTTCTTGGCGATGAAGCCATCGACGAAGGGCGTATGCACGCGGCCGGGTAACAGGGCGTTGCACCGAATGTTCTTATCGAGGAAATCCTTGGCCACCGAGTAAGTCATGGCCAGCACCGCGCCCTTGCTCGTCCCATAGGCGAAACGGTCCGCGATGGCCATCACCGACAAGCACGAGGCGAGGTTCAGCACCACGCCGCCCCCGTCCGCCACCATGTGCCGCAGCGTCGCCCGCAGGCAGTTCGCCGGGCCAAACACGTTCACGCGCTGCACCCGCTCGAACTCCTCGGCCGAGGTGGTGAGCGCGTTCCCGACGTGCGCGATTCCCGCGTTATTCACGAGAATATCGATGCGCCCGTGCCGGGCGTGAATCTCGTCCACCACGGCTTCGACGCGCGCTGCGTCAGCGACGTCGCAGGCGATCTGGCCTTCGCCGGCCTCGCGTTCGAGCACCTCCACCACGGCGCCCTCGGCCCGAAACCGATGCACAATCGCCAGGCCAATTCCGGACGCGCCGCCGGTTACAATGGCAACCTTCTTCTCTAAGCGCCCCATTTAGCGGATCCCCGGCGCTTTCGCGGTGGCTTTATAGACGTAACCGGTTACCCGCGCCATGTCAGAACTGGTCATGTACAGGGTGCGGTTGTCCGCTCCGCGCCCAAACTTGATATTGGTCAATGCTTTCTGCTCCGTAGTAATCTTTTCGAGAATTTGCCCCGCCGGGGTCAGCCGGTAGGCGGTCCCGTGCGAGTAACAGGTCAACCAGATGTTACCCAACTCGTCCACGTCCATCCCGTCCGCCTGACAAGGCTCAATGGTGGCCAACTCTTTCGCCGCGGTATGCGAGCCGTCCTCGTTGAGTTGGAACGCGACAATCTTCGACGTATTCTCCGCCGTGTTATGCGCGACATAGAGAGTCTGCCGGTCCGCGCTCAGGATGATGCCGTTGGGCCCGGTGATATCCTGGCTGAACACTTTGGCCTTGCCGCCGGCTGGAATCTCGTAAATGGTGCCCTTCGGCGCCTTGCCGTCGTATCCATTCGGCGCCGTAAAGTAGATGGTGCCGTTCGGATGCACCACCAGGTCGTTCGGCCCCTTGCTCACGCCCGGCGGCATCGCGTCGAAGCCCTCCGCCACGACGCTGACCTTCTTATCGGGGGTTACCTTCAGAATCTGCTGCTCCCCGGTTGCAGTTACAAAGATGTTATCCTTGTCGTCCACCCACAAGCCGCCCGGCCCTTCCTTGGTCGCCACCGCCAGATACGGCTTGGCGCCCTCCTTGGCGGTCCAGGCGACGATTCCTTTGTAGGTTCCGCGGGAGGTGAAATACAGCGTGCCCTTCGAATCAATCGCCGGGCCCTCCGTGTTTCCCCACGAACCGTCCTTCGCAATCAGTTCCGCGGCCGTTTCCGGAATCACGGTCGCCGACCCCTTGAAGGGCGGCTCGGCGGACTTACAACCCGCGAGCATCAGGCCCAGCAGGGGCAGGGAAGTCAAAATGATACGCATAGCGCCCCCCAGCGTATGCAAACTTCACCCCCCATTGCAACCCATGCGAAACTCAGGGGATGCTTCGCCGCGACCTCGCTCGCCTGCTTCCCGCCCTCGCCCTCGTCCTGTCGGAATCGGCCCCCGCCCAACCCACCGGCATCACGAAGGACCAACTCCGGCAAGCGCTCGTTCTGATTGGCCTGGAGTTCAAGGAAGACTACCTGGACCTCATGCTCCCCAGCGTCAACCGCACCCTCGGGAGCATCACCGACCTGCGGAAACTTCCCATCCCGCTCGATACCCCGCCGGCGTTTCGGTTTGACCCGCTACTGCCCGGCCAGAAGCTGCCGCCGGCCGGCCCTTTCCTGGCCACGCCGCCCGCCGTCCTTCCGCGCTTCAAGAAGCCCGCCGAACTGGCCTTTCAACCGGTCACCCAACTGGCCGCGCTCCTCCGCGCCCGCCGGGTCACCTCCCGCCAACTCACCCAGCTCTATCTCGACCGGCTCAAGGAACACTCGCCCGCCCTCACCTGCACCGTTACGCTTACGGAAGCCAAGGCGCTCGACGCCGCCGCCCAGGCCGACCGCGAAATCCGCCAGGGGAAGCTGCGCGGCCCGCTCCACGGCATTCCCTACGGCGTGAAGGACCTGTTCGCCTCGAAGGGCTACAAGACTACGTGGGGCGCCGAACCCTTCGCCGACCAGATGCTCGACTATGATGCCACGGTCATCCAGCGCTGCGACAAGGCCGGCGCCGTGATGGTGGCCAAGCTCTCGATGGGCGCCCTCGCCATGGGCGGACAGTGGTTCGGCGGCATGACCAAGACCCCGTGGAACCTGGAGCAGACCTCCTCCGGCTCCTCGGCCGGTTCCGGCGCCGCCACCGCCGCGGGCCTGGTGGGCTTCGCGATCGGCACGGAAACCCTGGGCAGCATCATCAGTCCCTCCACACGCTGCGGCATCACCGGTCTGCGCCCGACCTTCGGCCGCGTGTCCCGCCATGGGGCGATGGCGCTCTCCTGGACGATGGACAAGGTCGGCCCCATGACGCGTTCCGTCGCCGACTCCATGCTCGTCCTCCGCGCTATCCAGGGGCCGGACCCGCTCGACCCCACCACCCAAACCGCGGCTCCGCTCGTCTGGTCGCCCTCGAGCCCGCTCGCCCGCCTGAAAGTGGGAGTCCTGCAGGCGGACTTCGACAAAATCGATAACCCCGAGCGGAAAAAACTCTACACGGATGCCCTGGCGAGCCTGGCCAAGGCCGGCGCCAAACTCACACCCATCCCCCTTCCTGATTTCCCGCTCGGCGGCCTGCTGCTCATGCTCAACGCCGAAGGCGCCGCGGCGTTTGACGACATCACCCGGGACGATCGCGTGGCCCTCCTCTCCGGCCAGAAGCCGGGAGACTGGCCCAACTCGTTCCGTTCTTCTCGCCTGGTGCCGGCCGTTGAGTATATCCGTTCCGCCCGCGCCCGGACGCTGTTGATGCAGGCCTGGGCCCAGTTCCAGACCGGCTGGGACGTCCTCGTCAGCCCCACCGGCAGCCCCAGCCTCACCATGACCAATCTGACGGGCCATCCCCAGATCGTGGTCCCCTGCGGCTTCGTCAACGGAAACGAACCCACCGGCCTGCTGTTTACGGGCCGTCTGTACGAAGAGGGCAAGATGGCCCGTGTCGCCCACGCCTTCCAGACCACCACGAAGTGGCATACTCTGATGCCGCCCCTTTTCCAGGTTTAATCGTATGCGCTTTCTTCTTCTCCTCTGGGCCCTGCCCCTCTGTGCGCAGGTCGCCGCTGTCCGCGAAAACTACTCGAAGTACGAATACCGCGTTCCCATGCGCGATGGTGTTCGGCTCTTCACCTCCGTCTATGTCCCCAAGGACGTCGTGACGGATGGCAAGAGCTATCCCATTCTGCTGCAGCGGACGCCGTACTCCGTCCGCCCGTACGGCGTGGACCAGTTCCGCGATAATCTCGGCCCCTCGCCGCTCTTCCTCGCTGAGAAGTTCATCTTCGTTTACCAGGATGTCCGCGGCCGAAACCAATCAGAGGGCGACTTTGCGCTGACGCGGCCGCACAAGCCCGTCAAGACCTCGCCCAAGGACACCGACGAATCCACCGACGCCTACGACACCATCGAATGGCTCATCAAGAACGTGAAGGGGAGTGTTCCGCGGGTGGGAATCTGGGGCATCTCGCAGCCGGGCTTCTTCGCTTCGGCCGCCACCATCGACGCCCATCCCGCTCTGGTGGCCGTCTCCCCGCAGGCCCCGGTCACCGACTATTATCTGAACGACGACTCCTATCACAATGGGGCCTTCATGCTGGCCCACCGCTTCCGTTTCTATCAGAACTTCCGCCCGCAGGGGATGGAGGCCGGCACCCCATTCAACTTCGGCACCCCGGACGGCTACGAGTTCTATCTCAACCTCGGTTCGCTGGCGAACGCGGAGGAGAAGTACTTCAAGCGGACGCAGCCCTTCTGGACGCAGCACATGGAGAACACGGCCTATAACGAGTTCTGGCGGTCGCGGTCCATCTGGCGCCACTTCAAGAACACGAAGCCGGCCGTGCTGACCGTAGGCGGCTGGTACGACGCCGAAGACGCCATGGGGCCGCTGCGGACGTTCAACGAGATCGAGAAGAACAGCCCCGTCGGCAAGAACATGCTGGTGATGGGCCCATGGACCCACGGCGGCTTCGCCCGTGGCGACGGCGACCGGGTGGGCAACGTCAACTTCGGCGCGAAGACCGGGCTCTACTACCGGCAAAACATTGAGTTCCCGTTCTTCCTGCACTACCTGAAGCAGAAGGGCGACGGCAATCTCTCGAAGGCCTGGATCTTTGAAACGGGCATGAACCAGTGGCGGCGCTTTGACGCGTGGCCGCCGAAGGCCGCCGTTTCGCGGACGCTGCACCTGGCGCCGAACGGGCAGATCGCGGCCACCGCGCCGGCCGCTGCCTCCTTCGAGGAGTACGTCTCGGACCCGAACCGGCCCGTGCCCTACCTGGCGCACGTTTCGCTGGCGGTGCGGCCGGACTACATGACGGAGGATCAGCGTTTCGCCGCCACCCGGCCGGACGTGCTGGTCTTCAAGACCGAGCCGCTCGAAGAGGATGTCACCTGGACGGGCCCGATCGAGGTGCAACTGAAGGTATCGACGACGGGCACCGATTCCGATTTCGTCGTGAAGGTGATTGACGTGTTCCCCGGCGACTATCCCGACTTCAACAACCCGCCGCCGGTGCCCGGCGCGCCGCCGCGGCCGGAGCCGGCCAACGCGATCAAGATGGGCGGCTATCAGCAACTGATTCGCGGCGAGCCGTTCCGCGGCAAGTACCGGAAGAGCATTGAGAAGGCCGAGCCGTTTGTGCCGGGCCAGCCGGATTTCATCAAATTTGAGTTACCCGACGTGGCGCATACCTTTCGCCGCGGCCACCGGATTATGGTGCAGATTCAGAGCTCTTGGTTTCCGCTGGCGGATCGCAATCCGCAGAAGTTCCTCGATATTCCGAATGCCCGGCCGGCCGACTTCGTGAAGGCGACGCAGCGGGTCTACCTGGGCGGCGCGGATGGGACGAAGTTGACGGTGAAGGTGTTGCCGTAGGAGGCCCGATGATGGTACGAGTGTGCATGCTCGCGTTGCTGGTGGCCTCCGGGGCCGGGGGCCAGATTCGCCAGGTGGCGGCGGGCGACATCACGATGGTGGTGAAGGGTGATGGTTCGGTGGTGGGTTGGGGGCGGGAGACGTTTGGCATGGCGGGATATCCTCCATCGCCGAACGAAACGATCGGGGCCCCGAAGCCGTTGGCGATGCCGGGGCCGGTGCAGCGGATGGCGGTGGGCCGGTCGGCGGTGTATGCGTTGCTCGAGGACGGCACCGTTTGGACGTGGGGTTGGAACGATGTGGGCCAGTTGGGCGACGGTGGCGCGGTGAAGCGGGGCTGGGCGACGCCGGCGCGTCTGGCGGCGTTGGCCGATATCGTGGATGTGCAGGCGGGGTTCTACCACGGGTTGGCGCTGGGGCGCGACGGGACGGTCTACACGTGGGGCCCGGCGGCGCCGGCGCCGGTGGCGGGCTTGCCGAAGATTGTGAAGATTGCGGTGGGTCCGCAACACAACCTGGCGCTGACGAGCGAGGGGCTGGTGTATGCGTGGGGTTCGAATCGGGATGGGGAGTTGGGGAATGGCGCGGTGACGACGGGGCCGACGCTCACGCCGGCGTTGGTGGTTGGGCTTGACCGGGTGGTGGCGATTGCCGCCGGGGGCGCGGCGCGGGGGAGTTCGGGGGCGATTCGCGCGGATGGGACGGTGTGGATGTGGGGGAGCCACGCGGAAGGGATGATGGGCAACGGGATCCCCACGTCGGGGCCCGGGGGGCCGGGTGCACACAATCCCAGGCCGATGCCGGTGAAGGGGATAGCCGGCGCCAAGTCGCTGGTGCTGGGTGGCGGCCACGCCGCGGTGCTGCTCGGCGATGGCACGCTGCGCATGTGGGGCCATGATGGTTGGGGGCAACTGGGTTTGGGGACGTCGGGCTTCTATCACGAGGCGCCGGTGAAGACGCGGATTGCTGGCGTGGCGGCGGTGTATCTCGGCGGCTCGCGGTCTTATGCGGTGAAGCAGGACGGGACGTTGTGGGTTTGGGGGCCGGGGAGCCCGGGTGGGCGGGGGGTGCTGCGGGTGCATCAGCATGTGCCGGTCCTGCTTCCTCTGCCTTGACCTCGTGTTATGCTCTTGGCGTTATGGGAAAACGGTCAGTCCCGCGGCGAACCTTGTTACGGTTAGCAGGCACCGGCGCACTTACCCCACTTGGCGCTTTGGCGCAGAAGCAGACGGAGAAGCGGATGAACTTAGGAGCATTTTCCATCAGCCTGACGGTGAAAGACCTGGAGGCTTCGCGGCAGTTCTATGAGAAGTTTGGCTTCGTCCCCTTCGCCGGCGACGCCAAGCAGAACTGGCTGATTCTCAAGAATGGCGACCATGTGATCGGGCTGTTTCAGGGGATGTTCGAGAAGAACATTCTGACGTTCAACCCGGGCTGGGATAGTAACGCGAAGAAGGTGACTCCGTTCACAGATATTCGGCAGTTACAGCGCGAGTTGAAGGCGAAGGGCGTGAAGTTCACCAAAGAGGCCGATGAGCAGGGAACGGGTCCTGCCAGCTTCGTGGCGGTCGACCCGGACGGGAATCCGATCCTGGTCGACCAACACGTCTAGGCGACGAACAGTTCCAGTTGCCGGAGGATGCCGCCCGGCGCCACCCCCGCCTCGGCGATGGCATCGGCGCGCTTTTGGGTATCCGCCACCGCATAAATCCGCAACTCATCCGCGTTCCCGGACGGCCGCACATGCGCCACGTCGCCGTTTGCAAACAGCATCCGCACCCCATCCGTCCGGTCAATCCGTTGCAATGCCCCGAAGCCAAGCTCCGTCGTGAAGAACTGCCCGACGGTCTCCGGGGTCAACTGTTCGACAATCTTCAAGCTCGTTGCCCGCGGAAACTCCTTCAAGAGCGCCGCCCGGCTGTAGCGCGCCGGTAGCCGGTCGAACAGCTCGCCCAACGTCCCGCTGCCCGCCGCAAACAATGCGCAAAGCAGCGGCAGGAACGCATCCCGCGTCGCCAAGGCGCGCAGCGTCGGCAGGTCCGATCCCAGCAGGAATCCGCCGTTGGCCTCCCAGCCGCAGACCACCTTCTTCCCGGCCGCCAGAGCCGCTTCCATGCCGGCGATCACATAGGGCGACCCGATCCGCGTCTTCGGCTCCAGCACCCCCGCCAACGGCCCCCGGTCAATCGCGTCGTTGCAACTGATCGGCACCACCACGGCGTCCGCCCCCAGATACTCGGCCACCACCATTCCCAGCAGATCGCCGCCGAAGAAGCGCAGCGAGCCATCGCCGTTGACGCCCAGCAGCAGCGGCCGGTCGCTGTCGCCATCGGTCGAGGCCACGGCGTCGTATGGTCCGTCCACGAGCGCTTGAATCGCCGCTAACTGCGACGCTTCAATGTTCTCGGTATCGATCGGGACAAACGTCTCGCTCCGCCCGGCCGGCACCACCTCGGCGCCTAAGCGCCGCAGCATCTCGGCGAGCAGGTCCCGGCCCACGGCCGAATGCTGATAGACGAGGATCCGCTTCCCGGCGAGGGACTTCCCCGCGAAGAAGGTCTGGTAGCGCTCGAGATACACCTCGGCCGCCACTCCGGTCTCGGCCGGCAGCGGCGCGGGTGCGGTTTTGAACTGGCCCTCGGCGTTGAATAGCGAACTCTCCGCCGGCTCGCTATACAGCCGCTCGCGCACCGCCGCCACGCGGGCGTTGATGGGCCCCTCGTGGTGCTTGAGCAGTTCCCCCCGCGAAGTGTTTAGCTTGTAGCCGTTCCGGTTGAAGGGAATATGGCTGCCGGTCACCATCAGCGACCCTTTGCCTTGTAAGAGCGCGTAGTAGGTCAGGGCCGGCGTGGGAATCCGCCCGCAGTTCACCGGCTGCATGCCCGCGTCGCGCATCGCCTCGACGGCGGCGACGGCCAGGTCTGGGGAACTCGGCCGCAGGTCGCAGGCGAAGTAGAACTCGTCCCCCCGGCGGATCCCGCCCTCTTCGATGGGCAGCGAGAGGAGATACTCCGTCTCGGCCAATACGTTCAGGTAAATCTCCAGCGGAGTGAGATGGATAATCTCCCCGCGCCGGCCACTGGTGCCGAACTTGAGTTCCACGGGAGAGTAGGAAAGGGACGAACGAAGGGTCACCCTCTGATTGTCGCGAATTCGGTCCGCTGGCGTCATGCTACACTCCGACCGTGCGGATGATTTTCCTGTTCTTAGCCGCCATCAGCACGGCGTCCGCTCAGTACGACTTATTCGATCTCGCTACCTCCGGCGACGGCAGCACCGCTTACTTCGCCTCGACGCTTTCCCTCGCGAGCCCCGGCGCGACCTCGCCGGCTGGAGCCCCGGGACGGATCTTCCGCGTCGATGCCGACCGCTTCCAGCTTTATCTCGAACGGCCGAGCATGGAGCAGCCGCCGGGCACGGATGGCTATCTCGGCAATCGGCTCACCAACTACTTCAACTTATCGCGTCCCCAGGTCAGCCAGGACGGCCGCGTGGTCGCGGTTGTCGGCCGGCGAAACTGCAGTGGCGGGCAACGCTGCGGCGCCGTACCGAACTTGCAGACCACGGTCACCGGCCTGCCCAATGGCAAGGTCGAGGTAGCCGGCGCGGGCAGCCTCAGCCGGAACGGGCGATACCTGTTTGTGTATGATGACGGATCGATCGGCGGCGGCTGTTCGTATGTGGTGGATCTCTATTCGAGTTCGCTGACTCCGCCGGCAAGCTGTCTAATCCTTAGGAGCCAGCCGCCGAACGGGCGCCGCGTCGTCGCGGACGACGGCACAGTAGCCATCGCCAACAGCGGTATCGACATCCTCCGCAACGCGACCGTCAGAAGCGTACCGGTCTCCATATCCGGAGCTGCGCTGGAGCCAACGATCGACGCGGCCGGCAACATCGTCGTCTATGTTCTCTACGATTGGATCTCCCAGCACCGCTCCCTGCGCCTTCTCCGGCTTTCGGACGGGCGGCAGAGCACTCTCGTCTCCCCCGATGCCGCCGAAATCTCCGCTCCCCAGCTCAGCGCCGACGGTCAGCGAGTGCTCTATCTCTCGAATGCCTCTGGCCTACCGCAGCTCTACGTCGTCGCGACCAATGGCGGCCAGCCGCGCCAAGTCAGCCGCGAACCGTCCGGAGTGGTGTCCGCTGTTCTCTCTGACGATGGCAAGATCGTCTGGTACTTCGCCGGCTCCGGCCGGCTTTATCAGCAGGACCTCGCGACCGGCGAGGTGCGCGAACGCCTGGGACGTACCCCGCAACTCATCGGTGGGAACTCGCCCATCATCGGTTCCTACAACGCGACTTTCGGCGTAGGCTTCAGCGATTCTTCCGCGCGGGCCCAGTCCTATCCCCTTCCGCGCAGCTTGGCGGGTGTGAGCGTGACCGTGGATGGAATCGACAGCCCGATCCTATCGGTCTCCCCCTCCAAGATTGAATATCAAGCCCCATCCCAAGCCCGGCCGGGCGCACCCGGTGTCGTTCGCGCCTCCGCCACATCGCCATTTGTATCCCGGCTCAACCTGTCCGCCGCAAGAACTTCCTCATCGGGAAGTTTTCTCTTCAATGACGCCTCCCCCTCCGCTTTTGGAGGCTGGGACGCCCTCGCCATCCGCCAGGACTGGAGCGGCGTCATCACGGCGACTAACCCGGCGCTGGGCGGCGAAATCGTCCACCTGTACGGCACGAACTTCGGCCCGGTGGATCGAAGGCCGGAGGATGGCCTTCCTGCCCCCGCCAATCCACCGGCGCGCACACTCACCCCGGTCACCTGCTTAGGCTGGACGAGCCCGGAGAGTCGCACGCCGGTGGAAATTCCGGTCCTTTTCTCAGGGCTCGCTCCTGGGTTAGTGGTTATCTACCAGTTAGACGTGCAGGTTCCCGTCGCCAACTTGGGAAGATCTCTCCTGGTCCGCTGTACCGGGGAGGGCGACAACCGCGACTTCTATGGGTCGTTCGCGGTGAAACCGTAAGCGCCAGTCTACTTCAAGGCCTTTTCGATGGCGGCAGCGAGCTCGGGGCTGTCCGGGCTCACACCGGATTCAAACCGCTGCACCGGCTTGCCGTCCTTTCCCACCAGGAACTTCGTGAAGTTCCACTTCACATCGCCGCCCATCGTCGACGTCAGGTACTGATACAGCGGCGTCTGGTCGCCGCCCTTCACGCTCACCTTCGCCATAATCGGGAAGGTCACGCTGTACTTCCGCGAACAGAACTGCTTGATCTCTTCGTTCGAGCCCGGCTCCTGGCCGCCAAAGTTATTCGCCGGAACCCCGACGATCACCAGCCCCTTGCCCTTGTACTTCTCGTACAAAGCCTGCAGGCCGGAATACTGCGGCGTATAGCCGCACTGGCTGGCGACGTTCACCACCAGAACAGCCTTACCCTTCAACGTCGACAGAGGCGTAGCCTGGCCGTCGATGTTGTTCATGGTAAATTCGTGGATGGAAGAGGCGGAAAAAGCGGCGGTAGTCATAAGGAGGGCAGTGAGCAGAGTTCTCATACTGCCCTCCTGATGCTTGCGGGGGAAGGGAAGTTGCAGGGTTATTCGTTGTAGTGGAAGGTGGCCACGAACGCGCTACGCTTCTCGGGGCTGGACCAGGTGGTGCCAAGGTCCTTCCCGTTGTAGTTGTGCGCCAACGTGTACGCCGGCATGGCATGGTCGGTCGCCACCATCGGCGGATACCACACGTCTTCATGCGAGCAGTGGTTGTCGCCTTCGTTCAACTGCCGGGTCTGGATCGCCGCGAGTTCACCGGCCTGCAGCTTGGCGGTCGCCTTGTGCACGTCGTTGTTCGCCACGTCGATGGTCACCGGGCGGTAGTCGATCCGCACGACGTTCATCAGCATGTCCTTGCTCATCGCCTGGGCAAACTTCTTCAGCGCCAGACGCTGTTCCGGGCTCGCCTTCTCGTCGATGATCAGCGCGCTTTTCACGGGGAAGGTGGTGGCCGCGAAGGTGTTGCCAATCGTGCCGCTCGCCTTCACGACGCCCACGACGGACAAACCATCGAGCTTCACCCCGTCATAAGATCCCGTGTTGATCTTCCAGCCCATGACGGCCAGATCGCCCTTAAGTTCGGTTTCCGAGTTTGCAAAACACGGGCCGACATACACATCCGCACTCCGGGCTTCCATGTAGAAACCCTTGATTCCAGTTCCGGCAAACGCAAACGAGGCGGCCATTAAAGTTGCGAGGATTGTTTTCATGCCTTCTCCTTAAAGCAGCTTGAAGCAGTTGCGAGCTTCGTTGCACTCATACTCATCGACACCCTTACCGTCGGGACCGAGAGGCAGTTGAGTCTTCTGACACCAGTATAGCCGGTCGTTCGAAGCCTGCACGGTCGGGTCCCAAATCGCATCGATATACATGCCTTTCCAGCACAGATTGGCGCACCGGTCGTCGTCCGGCCGGCTCAACCCGGCCCGGATCATACGGCTTTGACGCCTGCCGCCGTCAAAAGTGCCCGCTTCACGGCCACCTTCGCCAGTTGCACCTTATACGCATTCTGGCTCAGCGGCTTCGCCCCGGCTACCGCCGCCGCGCCCGCCTTTTCCGCCGTATCCGCCGTGATGGTCTGGCCCACCAGCATCTTCTCGGCCTCAGATGCCCGCACCGGCGTCGGACCCACGTGGCCCAACGTGATCGATGCCGAAGTCACCTTCGCGCCGGACATCCGCAGCGCTACGGACGCGGTCGCCAGCGGCCAATCGAGCGCCTGCTTATGCCGGACTTCGTAGGTTGCGTTCTTCGTCGCGGGCGCCGGAACAAGAATATCGGTAACGATCTCGTTGGCTGCCAGCGCGATCTCCCGCTCGCCTTCCGCGTTCGGCGCCTTGAAGAACTGGCTCACTGGAACGTCCTTCGTCTTGCCGTCCGCGCCGGCAATCTTCACGCTAGCGCCCAGCGCCATCAGCGCCGGACCCAGGCTCGAAGCGCTCACAAAGTGCGCCGACCCGGTGCCGAAGATGGCGTGGTACTTGTTCTCACCGTTTTCGACGAGGCTCTTGTTCAGCAGCCCGTTTCCGCTCCGGAAGTACCAGCAGCGCGGGCGCTGGCAAAGGTCGCCGCCCACGGTGCCCATGTTCCGGATCTGCGGGCTGGTGATGCCCAGCGCCGCCTGCACGAGCGAGGGGTAAGCCGTGCGGATCAACGGATTCGAAGCCAGTTCATCGAGCGTTACCGTCGCGCCGATGCGGATGTTGTTCCCGGCTTTCGAAATCCCGCCCAGCGCCTTGATGTTCTTGATGTTCACGAGCCGCTTCGGCTTATGGACATCGTCCTTCATCAGACTCAGCAGGTCCGTCCCGCCGGCCAGCACCTCCGAGCCAGCCGTCAGGAGGCTCAAGGCCTCCTTCACGGTTGTGGGATTAGCGTATTCAAAGTTTTCCATTACGCGTTCCTCCGGTTGGCCAAAGCGGCCAGCACTCGTTCGGGGGTCAGCGGCACCATCGGCACCCGGACTCCGAGCGCGTTCGCCGCCGCATTCGCAATTGCCGCAATGCCGCCAATGGCGCAGGGCTCGCCCAGGCCAATGATGCCGCGGGCATCATGCTCCGGGGTGATGTCCATGTGCACGGTCAGCTTGCCCACGTCCGGCAGACCGGCCAGCTTGTAGAACTCCATATCGGCGTTCAATACGCGGCCCGTCGTCTGGTCCGTGATGCGCTCTTCCATCAGCGCCGAGCAGACGCTCATGATCATCGCACCCGCCACCTGGCTTTCCGCCGTCTTCGGGTTCACCACCAGACCGCAATCCTGCACCGCGACCACTTCGATGATCCGGACAACACCGGTTTCGATGTCGACCTCCACCTCAGCCATCTGAATGCCGCTCGCGCCCTGCGTGTTCAGGCCTTCGCGCGCCGCCGTACGCGGCTCGTTCTCGCCCATCTCGCTGATCGGCGACGGCCCGATCTTCTGGCACGCCTGCTTCCAGCTCATCGCCTTGGCCGGGTTGCCCTTGGCCACCACACGGCTATCGTCGGCTTCGAGCTGATCCGGCGCGACGCCCAGGCTCGGAGCCACCTTCTCGAACAGCTTTTCGAGCGCGTTCACGGCAGCTTTCCGCGTCGAGGAGCTCACGCCGCCAATCGTCGTCGAACCGCCAGAGGGGCCTGACGGCGGATAGCTGTTGTCGCCCAGTTTCACCTTGATCGCCGACATCGGCAGACCCAGCGTCTCCGCCGCCACCTGCGTAATGCAGGTCCGCGTCGCGGTGCCGATGTCCTGCGAACCGATCTCGACTTCCACGCTGCCGTCCGGATGAATCGTCAGCTTGCACTTCGATGCATGGCCGGCGCCGCCCCAGGTCGCAATGCCGATGCCCAGGCCGCGCCGCAGCGTGCCGGTCTTCTTCGCACCATGCGAGTACTTCTTCTTCCAGTCGATCAGCTCGGCCGCCTTCGCCAACTGCTTCCGATAGATCTCGGGCCGGGCGGAAACCGCGACGTTCTTGAAGAAGACGTCAAACGGATCCATGCCGATCGTATCGGCAAAGTCGGTAATCGCCGCGCAGGTCAGGAAACTGGCCTGCGGATGGTTCGGAGCGCGCCAGGCACGGGCCGGGCCGGTATTCAGCGAAACCTGCGTGTGGTTCATCCGGCGGTTCGGGATGTTGGTGAACACGTACGGCAGCGGCGCCATGCCGCCTCCGCCAATGCCGCCCGACGCCCACGATTCGCTCTGCCAGCCGGTGATGGTGCCGTCCTTCTTGCCGGCCACTTTGATCTTGGCGAAGTGCGACGGCCGGACGCCCGCAATCGTCAACTCGGTCGCGCGGTCCAGGAACATCTTCACCGGACGCCCGCCCGATTCCTTCGACAGCCGGGCCGCTTCCGCGCCCCACCGGTCGGCCGGGAACTTCGCGCCGAAGCCGCCGCCCATGTACTGGCAGTCGACGTGGACCTGCGTCGCCGGCAGTTCGAGCATCTTGGCGAGGTCACCGCCCACGGTCGAAACCGCCTGCGTCGAGGGCCAGAAGTCGATCTTATTGTTGCCCCAGGCCACCACGGAACCATGCGGTTCGAGGCAGCAGTGCGTGATCACCGGAATGCCGTAGTCGCCGGAGGTCTTAGCTTCGGCCTCGGCAAACGCCTTGTCCGGATCGCCCGTCACCTGCTCACCCGCGGCTTTGGCCCGGGCGCCCACCTTGGCGAGGTTGTCCTCTTTCACCAGGTGCGGCAGCACTTCGTACGTCACCTTGATCGCCTTCACGGCGTCGCGGGCGATCTCTTCGGTCACCGCGCTCACCGCGGCGACTTCCGTACCCGCCCACTGAATCTCGGTGCCCGGCCCGGAGACTACCCGGATGGCCGTCACGCCCTGAATCGCTTTCGCGGCCGTGACGTCAATGCTCGTCACCTTCGCATGCGCGTGGGGCGAGGTCAACAGCGCGCCGAACAGCAGATCGGAACGGTTCATATCGCTCGGGTACTTCGCCCGGCCCGAAGACTTCATCGGGCCGTCGAGACGGGCAATCCGCTTGCCCATCACCCGGCGCTTATCCATAGGAGGCCACTTGTACTCAGCCATTCTTGATCTCCTTCGCCGCTTCGAGCACGGCGGCCTTCATGCCCATATACGTTCCACACCGGCAGAGATTGCCGGAAAGCCCTTTGTCGATCTGCTCGGGCGTGGGGTTCGGATTCCGATCGAGGAAGCCCTTGGTCGCCATGATGAAGCCCGGCGTGCAGTAGCCGCACTGCTGCGCGTCATGGTTCACGAAGGCCTTTGATACCGGGTGCAACTGTCCTTCCGGCGCCAGACCTTCAATGGTCTGGATCGGCTTGCCCACCACATCAATGGCGAGCACCGAGCAGCCGTACATCACCTTGCCGCCCACGATGACGGTGCAGGCGCCACAGGTGCCGCGGTCGCACACGCGTTTGGCGCCCGTCATGTCGAGCCGGTTCCGCAATGCATCGAGCAAAGTTACGCGGGGCTCAACCTTCACACTCCGTTTCTTTCCGTTGATGTCGAGCGTGATCTCGACCTCGCCGGACATGACATTCGCAACGGTCTGCGCCTGGGCGTCTTCCGCCAACAGGCCAGTGGTCAACACGCTTCCCGAAACACCCGCGCCCTGCAGCCAACTGCGGCGCGAAAATCTCGATTTTGCTTGCTGATCCTTCGGTTTTTCTTTCGAAGTGCTCAACGGACACCTTCCTTCAAGGGGAGTTCGAACGGACGAATTTGAATATATCAGACTCTCCAAAGTCGCGTCACGGCGCAAAGATATACTAGGGCGATGGAGTGCCACGTCTGACTGGACCCACCCGCATGAATCGCCGTCGCTTCCTCGCCACCGCCGCCTCCGCCACCCGCATTCTGGGCGCCAACGACATGATCCGCATCGGCGCTATCGGGGTCGGCGGCCGCTGCCGGGGCCTGCTCGATAAGCTCACCCAGCTCCCAGGCAACCGCTTGGTCGCCACGGCCGACGTTTTCGCCCCCGCCCGCGATCTCGCCTGGGGCGACCGCCCGATCAAGGTCTCGACGCCGGTCGCCCAGTACGCCGACTACCGCCGCCTCCTCGATGACAAGAACGTCGACGCCGTCGTCATCGGTTCGCCCGATCACTGGCATGCCGCCATGCTCCGCGACGCCATCGCCGCCGGCAAGGACGTCTATTGTGAAAAACCGGTGACGCACAGCCGCGACGATGGCGCCGCCCTGGTCGCCGCCGTCGAAGCCAGCAAACAAGTCGTCCAGATCGGCTACCAGCAGCGCAGCACGGACGTTTTTCTCACCGGCAAACGCGCTCTCGCCGACGGCCTGCTCGGCAAGGTCACCATGGCGCAGGCCTTCTGGTATCAGAACTACCTCGCCCGCCGCGGCGTCTACCGGCCCACCGATCCCGCCCAACTCGACTGGAAAGCCTGGCTCGGCCCCGCTCCCGCCCGGCCCTTCGAACTCCTCCGCTACGCCCGCTGGCGCTGGTTCTGGGATTACGGCGGCGGCTCCATCACCGATCTCTACAGCCATTGGGGGGACACCCTCCACTGGTACTTCGGCCTCCGGCAGCCGTCGAAAGTCTTCGCGCAAGGGGACCGCGTCGAACTCACCGAGTTCGAATGCCCCGACACCCTGAACGCCTCCTGGCTCTACCCCGGCCTCCAGGTCACCTACGCCAGCACCATCATCGCCTCGCTTGAAGGCGGCGGTTTCACGCTCCGCGGGACCAAAGCCATGATGAAGATCACCCGCTCGGCCGTCACCGTCTACCCGGAAGGCGTCATCCGCCAGGAGAGCGCCGGCTATCCCGACCCCATCCTCCACGAGCCTTCGAAGCGCGACGGCACCATCGATCACCTCGAAAACTGGCTCGCCTGCATCCGTTCCCGCAACGAACCCAATGCGCCCGTGCGCGCCGCCGTCGAAATCGCCAGCGCCTCCCACGCCGCCAACAAGATCCTGCGCGGCTAAGGCGCGTCGTTCAACGACCAATCCCAGTCGACGAACTTCCGCTTCCGCCCCGCCGCCTCCGGCCGGTACCGCTCGACGAATCCCGCCGGAAAGTCGCCCTTGAACCAGTCGAAAATGGCCGACAGCCGCACCACGCCCGGCTCCATCCGGCAGTTCCGCTCCTGCGAGAAGAACAGCCGCGTCCGCGCTTCGAGCAGCGTTTCGAGATTTTCGCCCGTGTAGGCCTGCGGCGCCAGCCACGGGCATCCCTTTGAAGCGCAGACGATGGCGAAGTGGATCCGCGGCTCGCCAAACTTCCGGATCGTGTTGTTCTCGATATCGGCGAGCGACCGCGACTGCCCCGCAATCTGGAACTTCCGCCGGTAGAAGTAGTTGGCCCGGCCCAACAGCCCCGCCAGGCGCCCCTTTGAGGCCGGATACTCAGCGGCCATCGAATGCAGTACGAACGCGTTGTAAGCGTTCATCCAATAGGCCAGTTCGGCCTGCCGGGAAGGGAAGGGAGGCGGCGGCGCGGCCAGGGCCTCCACATACCGGGTCAGCGCCGCCAGGTCTTTTTGCAGGGCCGCATACCGGACGCTGCCATCGGCCAGCACGTACTGCGCCAGGACACGGTCCAACTCCGCCGGATCGGCTAAAACAAAAGCGAGCGCTGTGATGAACGCGAGCATAACTGCCGGATGACCGCCTTGGCCTCTTTGATGCGAGGAAACTGCTTCTCCGCCGCCCGGAACACCGGCGGATGAATGGACCGCTTCGATCCCCGGGACTCCACCGGATGCACCAGATGCAGCATCTCGTGGTACATGACGTATTCAGCCACAAACCGGGGTACATGCGGCTGATCGAGAATCCGCGAAAGCACAATCGTGTTGTGCGCCGCGTCGCAATGGCCGAGAATCGTCCGCGAAGCCTGCCGGCTCCAGCCGAGCGTCGGCCGTGCCATTGTCCCCCCGAAAAACTGCGCGTTCATCGCCTCGAACAGGTCCGCCAGATCGTAGGTCTCGCCCGCCGGCGGATCGATCAGCTTCCGCCCGCGCGTCTGCCGGATTTCGGTGATCCCCTGGCGGACCTCATGACGGTTCAGGTAGCGCCGGTACTGCTCGTTGTAGTGGGCCGGGATCGGCTTGCGGAACAGCTTCGAGAGCAGAATCACCGCCAGCGCCTCGAGAATAGGCGCCGGGGCGTCGGCCAGCAGGTCGGTAATTTTCAGTTCGATGACATCGCCACGGCTCCGGATGGTGCTGGTGGCGTTGGCGAACTTCTTGAAACTCACCCGAAACTCCGGCGCCGGCGTCCGCGGCCGCAAGCTCCGGAACACCCGTTCGCAGATTTCCGTGGGAGTCTCAAACAGGAGCGCGCTCTCGACTTGCATTAATATCAGAAGGTAACATAGCGGATAGTCGTCATCGCCGCGTTCCACGTCGCCACGGAGCTCCATTGGGAAAATCGTTCTCCGGTAAAGCCAAAATCACCGCACTCGGTTGCTTTACCCCCTCACAAGTCCTGACAAACCACGATCTTGAAAAAATGGTCGATACCTCCGACCAGTGGATTGTCGATCGCACGGGCATCCGCCAGCGCCACATCGCCCCGCCGGAGATGGCGACGTCCGATATGGCCCTTGAAGCCGCCAAAATTGCGCTCGCCGCCCGAGGCATCCCCGCCACGGACCTCCACGCCATCATCGTCTGCACGGTCACGCCCGATATGTTCTTCCCCTCGACGGCCTGTCTCGTGCAAGACCGGCTGGGCGCCAAGGGGGCCTTCGGCTTCGATCTCATTGCGGCCTGTTCGGGCTTCGTGTACGGACTCACCATGGCGGCTCATCTGGTGGCCAGCGGCGAGCCGAAAAAGGTGCTGGTCATCGGGGCCGACACCATGTCGCGGATTTTGAACTACGAGGACCGGGCCACCTGCATCCTGTTTGGCGACGGCGCCGGCGCGTTCCTGGTCGAAACCGCCGAAGCGGGAGAGGAAGGCTTCATCGACTACCTCAATGAGGTGGACGGCAGCGGCGGCGATGCGCTCAAGATGCCGGCCGGCGGCAGCCGCCTGCCTCCTTCGCATGCGACCGTGGATCAAAAACTCCACTATGTCCATCAGGAAGGCAATCAGGTGTTCAAGTACGCGGTTTCGAAAATGGCGGACACCTCACGAACCCTGCTCGAACGCAATGGACTCACCGTGGACGATATCTCGCTCTTCGTCCCGCACCAGGCCAACCAGCGGATTATCCATGCCGTAGCCGAGCGGCTCGGCATCCCGCTCGAGAAGGTGGTCATTAACATTCACGAATACGGCAACACCACGGCCGCCACGATCCCGTTGGCCACGCGCGACGCGGTCACCCAGGGTAGACTGAAGAAAGGTGATCTGGTTATGTTTGCCGCCGTCGGCGCCGGTTACACCGTGGGCGCCAACCTCTGGCGTTGGGGGTTCTAAATGCAAGTCATACAAAATGGTCCATTGGACTCGCTCGAACAGTGGGACGACCACGTGAAAGGCCGCTACCGCGCCGACCGAAAGAAGGAGGAGTTTCGCGTTTATGACGACTCCACTCCCCCCGTGGTGCGGGAGTTCTACCGGCAGAACCATGCCAACCAGACTCACGATTTCGCCTGCGCGAAGCTAGCCCAGTACGTTCCGCTCCGGCACGGCCGGATGGGAATCTGGGAGGCAATGGAGCGGCTGAATGAGTTAGTCGACGATTCGGACCCGGATACGGATCTGAGCCAGATCGAGCATAACTTGCAGACGGCCGAGGCGATCCGCGCCGCGGGTCATCCGCGGTGGTTTCAACTAACCGGCTTTATCCACGACCTGGGCAAGGTCTTGACCTTTTGGGGCGAGCCGCAGTGGGCCGTGGTCGGAGACACCTTTCCGACCGGTTGCTCCTGGAGCGACCGGATTGTCTTCCCCGAGTTCTTCGCGGCGAACCCTGACGCTGCGAAACCGGAGTTGCAGACCCAGCTGGGCGTCTACCAAGCGGGTGGCGGCCTGGACCAGGTGCGGATGTCCTGGGGCCATGACGAGTATCTCTACCACGTCACTAAGGCCTATCTGCCCGAGCCGGCGCAGTACATGATCCGGTATCACAGCTGGTACAGCGCGCACCGGGAGGGCGATTACAGCTACCTGATGACGCCGCACGATGAGGCGATGATGGAGTGGGTACGGACGTTCAATCCCTTCGATCTCTATTCGAAGTCCGACGCCAAACCCCAGCTCAGCGAACTCCGGCCCTACTACACCGACCTCATCAACGAGTACTTCCCCGAAAAGATCGACTGGTAGACGCCCTCGGCGCCAAAACAAAACGCCCCTCCCACCAGGTCTGGTGAGAGGGGCGTTTCGCTTTACGCTCGTGTTTTGTCTAGAAGTGATACTTCAGACCAAACTGGATGTTCCGCGGGTTCTGCACCTGCGCCCCAATCGCGCCGAAGCTCGCCGGGGTACCGATGTTGGCGCCGGGAGGCGCCCAGCTGACGTGGTTCAGGGCGTTGAACAACTCCACCCGGAAATCGAAGTACTGGCGTTCGGTGATGCTGAAGCGCTTGCCCACAGAGAAGTCCAGGTTGAAGAAGCCCGGGCCCCGCTCCGTGCCAATGCCGGCCGTGCCGAATTCGCCGTCGCCGGGCTGGCCGTAGGCGCAGGAACCGTTGTTCACGCCAGCGGCGCAGAACAGGGTCGTGCGGTCGTCCGGCAAGCCGAACCAGTTGTCCACCGTGCGCGCCGCCGTATTGACCGTCAGCGGACGGTACGCATTGGCGCGAACGTTACCGCGAACCGCCTGACCCGTGCGGTCGATCGCCCGAACCGTAATCGGCAGGCCCGTGCGGGCCGACAGGTTGTAGTTCAAGCTCCAGCCACCGAGAAGGGCCTCGGCGGCCTTCGGCATATCGGTCGCAAACTGACGGCCCTTGCCCATCGGCAGATCGTAGTTGCCACCAATCGTGAAGTTCTGGCGGATGTCGAAGAAGGCCGGACCGCGGTTCGAGCGGCGGTCATACGCGTTCTGCCAGTAGGCGCCTTCACCAGAGGTAAAGCCGCTGCCGTAATAGCCCAGGTTATCCGTCAACGTCTTGCCCAAAGTGTAGGCAGCGATGAAGTCCAAGCCCGAAGCAAAGCGCCGGCGGCCGGTCACCTGCAGCGAGTGGTAGTCCATCGTGGCCGAAGACTCGGTCCGGGCGATGTTGCCCAGGTTCGGCAACACATTGATGAGCGGACGGCGGCTGTTGATCGGCGCCCAGGTCGAGAACGGACCGGTGCCGGGCAGCGGCTGGTTCGCCTCCACCGGCGCCACCAGGTGCGTACCCTTCTGGCTGACGTAGCCCGCCGAGATCGACGTGGCGTTGTCGAGCAGGTACTCGAGCGTGAAGTTCACCTGCTGCGTCGTCTGCGGACGGAGATTCAGGTCCCAAGCACGGCCTTGCAGCTGCGGAACGGCGACACCCGCCGGACGGGGCATGTTGAGGGCCACGTTAGCCGTCGTCACGTCCGAGAAACCGGTCCGGATCGAGCCCGGGGTCCGCGGATCGTACGTGAAGTCGGTTTCGATGAAGAACGGGGGGTTCAGCGGTAGGCGCAGGTTGGCGCCCGTGCCTTCCATGAAGCTCTGGTAGGCGTAGCCACCACGAACCACCATCTTGTTGTTGAACATGCCGGGCGTCCAGGCAAAGCCGAAGCGCGGCATAAACTGCCGGGGGTAACCCTTGTACAGCGCGCGGCCGAACTCTCCCGATCCGGGGGTGATCAGCGCACCGGTAAAGGTGTTGACGTTCACCTGACGATCGGCGACTTCGTAGATCGGCTGCATGTATTCCCAGCGCAGGCCGAGGTTGATGGTCAGCGTCCGGGTGGCCTTGAAGTCGTCCTGGAAGAACAACGCCGAGCGCCAGAACCGGTGGCCCCAGGTGCCCGTCGCCGCGCCGCGGCCCTTGCCGTTCAACTGGTCGAGCAGGAAGTCCGAATGGTCGAGGCCGGTGTAGGTGCCCGTGTAGCGGAACAGACCCAACGCGCCGTTGTTGCCGGCGTAGTAGCGGTTCTGTTGATAGCGCATGAACTGCGCACCAACCTTCAGCAGGTGCTTGCCCTTCTGCATGGTCAGGTTGTCGTAGTAGATGAACTTGTTGTCGGCCGTGTTCGAGATAGAAGCGCCCGAACCGATGCCGGACAGACCGCCACCCAGACCCACGCCGCTCAGGCCCGCAATCGGCTGACCACCGGGAATGCCGAACTTCGCATTGCCATCGGCACCCAACTGACCGGACCAGTCCACCGCGATGTCGTTGATGACGACGCGCGAATACGCAATGCGCGCTTCGTTGACCGTCGTCGGCGAAATCGTGCGGTTCCAATTGATCACCGCCGACTGCGTCGGACCGGCTTGACCGGAGGTCATGAACACCGGCAACGCCGCCGCCGAGCCAATCGAATCGTACCGGCCGATGGACCAGCGGCCCATTAGATTGTCCTTGTCCGAGAGCCGGTAGTCCACCTTCGCGTCCGCCTGATGATTGTCGAGCTTCGACGCCGAAGAACCAGCATAGTTGCCGGTCACCCCGAGCGGGCCCACGCCCGCCTGGTTCGGCAGCGGATAGAGCGTCTGATTCCCATAGAGGGCATTCGCCACCGGCGAGAACCGCGAACGCGGAATCTGCTTGCCGGGGAAGGGCGCGCCGCCGGCGGCCGGGTCGACGATGTTGTTCGGGAAGGCGCTCAGGTCGCCGTTCCGCCACGCGGCCGGAGCCACGCTGGCCGAAGCCGGGCCGTCGGCGCGCTGCAGGGTGCCTTCATAGTCCATGAAGAAAAACGCCTTGTTCCGCTTGATCGGGCCGCCGAGCGTACCACCAAAGATGTTCCGCTTGAAACCGGTCCGCTGCGCCGTCGACACGTTCCGGTTCCGGAAGAAGCCGTTGGCGTCGAGCTTGTTGTTCCGCAGGAATTCGAAAACGTTGCCGTGGAACTGGTTCGTGCCGCTCTTCAGGCTCAGCATCACGGTGGCGCCGCCGGCGTTGCCAAACTCGGCCGCCGCGTTGCCCGTCAGCACCTTCACCTCTTCAAGAGCGTCCACGTTCGGCGAATAGCCGACGCGGTTGTCGATCGAGTCGTTCACGTCCACGCCGTCGAGCAGGAAGTTGTTCGTCTGCTCGCGGTTGCCGTTCACGTAGGGGCGGGCGCCAAAGCGCGAGTTCATCCCCGACGGATTCGGGCTCACCGCGCCCGGCATCAGCAACGTCAGCGAAACAAAGTTCCGGCCGTTCAACGGCAGCGACGTCAACTTCGCCGAGCTGATCGAATCGCCCGTCGAGGTCGACTCCGTCTGCAGCACCGGAGCCACGTCTTTCACTTCGACGGTCTGGGTCGCTTCGCCGATTTCCAACTTCACATCGACGCGTGCAATCTGGTTGACTTCCAACCGAAACGGTCCCACCACGGACTTCTTGAAGCCCTGGGATTCCACCGTCACCGAATAGGAACCGACCGGCAGGAACGGGAAGGTGTAGATGCCCTCATTGTTCGCCGGGGTCGTGAACGAAACATTGGTACCGGAGTTGGTGGCCGTCACCTTGGCCGACGGGATGCTCGCGCCGGAGGGATCCGTAACGGTGCCCGTAATCGAGGCGGTGATGGTTTGTGCGTTTAGCGCCAGCGGCGCCACGGTAAACAACAAACAGCAAATGGTATTGAATTTTCTCATAGAAGGAGATGGCCCCTTACCGCTTTAGAGTAACGGGAATGTCACTCGGGGACAAGATTTAAGTCCTACATTCGAAAGGACTTAATATTCCATTAAGCGTAGTTTTCTATGAAAATTGGAAGAATTCGACTACAAAAGCGTCGCGTCCAGCGAGCTCTCCTGCCTGTCCACTTCCACCGGGTGGTTCCCAACCCCTTGCAACCACTTGAGTAATCCTTCCGGCTCCCCATCGAAGTAGGTAGTCACCAGTTCCGCCACCGCCGCCTGCCGCATCAGCTCCCGGTCCTGGATAGGCTTGTAAATAAATGACCGGCCGTCCTTCCGCCGGCTCAACTGGCCCCGCTTGGCCAGCCGTTCGAGCAGCGTCAAAACGGTTGTGTACGCCAGTGTCCGGCCCGGCGCCAGCGCCTCCCGCACGCTCCGCGCGTTGCCCTCGCCCATCGCCCACAACACTCGCAGACACTCCAACTCGAGCGGCGGAGGAATCTCGCGACTGCCGGCCGGACGAGCCATCCTACCCCTTCGGCAGCAAGGCTCCCGAGAGCTTTGCCGCAAACTCTGAAACCGGCCTCTCCGCGCCGTTCCGAGGGGCCGGAGCGGCCGCCGGCGGCGTCTCGCGCAGGTACCGATCCTGCTTGAGGAGCGATCGCTCGAGCGATGGAATGTAGGCCGACCAGTTCCCGTCCACCAGCGTGTCCCGGTCCACGGCCTGGCGCACCGTTTCCACTTTCGAATCGAGGTTGTCGAGATGATGCAACAACATGGCTTCGAGCGTCGAGGGCACCTTCGGCGACCCGTAGGCCAACTCGCCATGATGGCTCGCCACCAGATGCTCCACCAACAGCTTCAGCTTCGGCGGAAAGCCGGGTACCTGCCGGGCCTTCTCATCCACCATCCGCAGGCCAATCAGAATGTGGCCGACCAACTGCCCCTCGTCCGAATAGCCGAAGCCGCGGTCGTAGGTCAGCTCATCAATCTTGCCGATATCGTGCAGAATCACCCCGGTCAGCAGCAGATCGGCGTCCACCCCCGGATAATGCGCCGCTGTGAACTTCGCGAGCGTCGCCAGCGAGAGCACGTGCTCGAGCAGCCCCCCGATCCAGGCATGATGGATCGTCTTGGCCGCGGGAGCCGTCTTGAACTTTTCGACGAGCACCCGGTCAGCGAAGAACGCCTCGATCAGCGCCTGCAGATGCGGGTTCTGCATTCCCGCCACGTGCTGGAGCAGTTCGGTGAACATCTCCTCGCGGTTGCGCTTCGAGGCCGGGAAGTAGTCCGCTTTGTCGATCTCCCGGTCCTCGGCGCGCTGCAGCTTGTGCACCGTCAACTGCATCCGGTTCTGGTAGATCGCCGTCAGCCCCCGGACCTTGACATAGTCGTTGCGCTCGAAGGTGTCCATCACCTCGGCGACATGGTCCCACATCTTGGCGTCCACATCGCCCGACTTGTCGCCGAGCGTCAGCGAAAGATAAGGCTCACCCGTCTTCTTCTGCCGGATCTCCTTGTGCAGGACAAGGAAGGTTGTCTGGATCGCCTGATTGGCCTCCAGTTGGTTGGCGAACTGTTTCATTTAGGACTTCGAGGTGGACTTCACTTTCACGGCCGTGCCGGGGACGGGAACCGCCCACAGCAAGCGCTTCTTCCGCACCTGCATCGCGACCTCTTCTTTCGTAATCGTTTCCGGCTTCAACTGCGCCGGATCGGTCCACTTGGTCGACTTGCCCGGCGCTGCGCCCGTGTCGGTGTAGCCTTCGCGGATTTCGAGGAACGCCTCCTGCCGCAGCTGGGTCAGATAGGCGCGAATCGCGGGTTCCCTGCGCGGGGTGTAGAGCTTGTTCGTGATCTCACCCTGCACCTCTTCAAAGTCCGCCAGGCCCGCCTGGTGATGCTCTTCGACAAACAGCAGCAGCCAGCCGTTCGGCCGCTTGATCGGGTCGATGGCCGAATTGCGCGGCGTGGGCCATACCTGATCCTCAATCGCCTTCAACAGTTCGCCCTTCTTGTAGGGCGGCAACTCGCCTTCGTTTTGCGCCGTCTCCGACTCGGAATTCTCCCGCGCCAACTCGCCGAACTTCTCGCCGCGCCGCGCTCGGGCCACCAGGTCCTTGGCCTTCTTCTCGACGGCCTCCTGCGCCTTGGCGTCCTTGCCGTCCGTGCCCAGGAAGATCTCGCGGAGAAACACCCGCTCCTCGCGCTGGAACTCCGCCTTATTCTCGTCGTAGTACTTCTGCGCCTCGGCCCGCGAAACGGAAACCTTCGAGGAAACCTCCTGGCCGATCACCCGCCGGGTCAGAAACTGGTTCTTGGTCTCGGCTTTGTAGTCCTCAAAGCTCATCCCGGTCTGCTCTTTGACGAACTGTTGGAACTTCTCCTGGTCGGCGATCTTGGTGCCCTGTTGAATGCGGGCGATCTGCTTGGTCACGTCCGGGTCGACGTTGATGTTCAGCTCCTTGCCCTTTTGCACCAACAGCATTTGGTCGATCTTTTCGCGCAGCAGGTCCTTGGAACGCTCCTGCACCATTTTCTCGATGTCCGCCGGCGGAACCTTCTGCTCCTTGGCCGCATCGTAAAGCGCCTTGGTCATCCGATCGATCTCGGTCCGTGTAATGATCTCGCCATTGATCTTGGCGACGATCTGCTCCATCACCTTGACATCGGCGGCATACAAACCGGCCCCGACCAGCATCGAACTCAGAATCCGCAACTTCATATGCCGACTATTTTACCCCCACGAAATCCAAAGTGTGGAGGGTATCGAGCAGATAGCTCAGTAACTTTTCTGGCGGCGCCGTGGCAAAGGCATCCGCCGGCAGCCGCAACACACCCGCCGGAGTGAACTGCGCGCCCGCCGTCGCGGTCACAATCTCCATCAACCCCTCCGGACGGATCCGCGCTTCCGGATGAACTTTAATGTTGAAATACCCTTGCCGCCGGTCGATCGACTCGATGCCCAGCCGCTGCGCCGTCGCCCGCACCAGCGAAAAGCTCGCCAGCGTCTTCACCACCTCGGGCGGCGGACCGTAGCGGTCGGCGAACTCCTCGAGAATCTTGGCCGCTTCGAGCTGCGTGTTCAGCGAAGCGATCTTCTTGTAGGCCCGCAGCCGCTGCAACTCCTCGGCAATGTAGCTGGCCGGAATCCGGATATCCAGCCCCAGCGAGATCGTCGCGTGAATCTCCGGCGGCACCTCTTCGCCCTTCAACTCCCGGACCGTATCCCCCAGGAGCTTCAGATACGTGTCGTACCCCACCGTGTCCATCTGCCCATGCTGTTCGCCCCCGAGCAGGTTGCCCGACCCGCGCAGCTCAAGATCGAGCGCCGCGATCTTGAACCCGGCCCCCAGGTCGCTGAACTCCTTCAACGCCGCCAGCCGCTTCCGCGCAATCTCCGTCAGATCCTTGTTCTCCGGCACGAGCAGATAGGCATACGCCCGCCGGTTCGAGCGTCCCACCCGTCCGCGGAGCTGGTACAACTCCGACAAGCCATACTTCTCGGCGTTCTCAATCAGAATCGTATTCGCGAGCGGAATATCGATTCCGTTCTCAATAATCGTCGTGCACACGAACACGTCAAACTCGTGCGTCATGAAGCCGAGCAACACCTTCTCCAGCGCCGCCTCGCCCATCTGCCCGTGCCCCACGCCCACCCGGATCCCTGGCATGTGCTCCTGGATCCACGCCGCCCGCTGATAGATCGTGTCCACCCGGTTGTGCACAAAGTACACCTGCCCGCCCCGGTTCACCTCGAGTTCAATCGCCGACCGGATCAGATCCGCGTTGTAGTGCGAAACCACGGTCTGCACGCTCAGCCGGTCCTTCGGCGGCGTCTCAATCACGCTCATGTCCCGCAGGCCCAGCAACGACATGTGCAACGTCCGCGGAATCGGCGTCGCCGACATCGTCAGCACATCGATGTTGTGCCGCAGCTGCTTCAGCCGCTCCTTGTGCCGCACCCCGAACCGCTGCTCCTCATCGACGATCAGCAGACCCAGGTCGATGAACTCGACATCCTTCGACAGCACCCGGTGCGTACCAATGAGGATATCCACCTTCCCATGGCCCAGATCTTCGATGATCTTCTTAGTCTCGTTGGCCGACCGGAACCGGCTCAGCATCTCGATGTTCACCGGGAAGCTGGCGAACCGCCGCTTGAACGTCTCATAGTGCTGGAAGGTCAGCACCGTCGTCGGCGTCAGCACCGCTACCTGCTTGCCATCACCGAGCGCCTTGAACGCCGCCCGCATGGCCACCTCCGTCTTCCCGAAGCCGACGTCGCCGCACAGCAGCCGGTCCATCGGCTGCGGCCGCTCCATGTCCCGCTTGATCTCGGCGACGGCCTGCAACTGGTCCTTGGTGGCGGTGTATGGGAAGGCGTCCTCAAACTCCCGTTGCCAGTTCGAGTCCAGCGAGAAGGCAAATCCCTCCGACATGCGCCGCTCGGCGTAGAGCTTCAGCAGCTCGTCCGCCATGTCGCGCATCTTCGCCTTCACCCGCGACTTGGTTTTCGACCATGTCGCGCCGCCCAGCCGGTCGAGCGGCGGCGTCCCTTCGCCTGCCCCGCGGAACTTCTGCACCAGGTCCAGGCGCGTCATCGGGACGTAGAGCTTCGACTCGCCCGAATACTCGAGGATCAGGAAATCGCCCTGCTGGTCGCCCTGCGCAATCTCTTTGATACCCAGAAACTTGCCGACGCCATGCGTCACGTGGACGACGAAATCGCCCGGCTTCAGGTCGGCGATGTCGGCCGCAAAGGCCGCCGCGGCGCGTTTGTTCAGCCCCGGCTCGGCAATCAGGTCTGAGGTGTCGAACAGGTCCTCGGTCCCGATGATGGCCAGCTTGGCTTCGGACAAGACCGTGCCGCGCACCATCCGGCCCTTGGCCAGCAAGGTGCTCGCCGAGCCGCCGAACAGCTTTGCCCGTTCGGCGTGGAACGGCGAGACGGTATCTTCGCTTGAAAGCGCCAACTGGAACGGCACCGAATACTCGTGGAAGATATCGGCCAGCCGCTCCACCTCGCCCACGGCCGGCGCGAAGTACAGCACTTTGTAGCCCTGCTCCACCAGCTTCCGCGTCTCGGCCACCGCGTTCGGCAGGTTCCCATGAAACGCCGGCGACTGCCGCGAATGCAGGTCCACCGACTGCCCCGCCGCCGACTCGCCGAGCAGCTCCACCTGCCGCAGCGTCACCCGCTTCCGTTCCTCAATCTGCGCCGCCAGCTCCGGCCAGCTGAGATAGACATCCTCGGGCGGCA
This sequence comes from Terriglobales bacterium, assembly GCA_027485675.1. Classification (GTDB taxonomy): domain Bacteria; phylum Acidobacteriota; class Terriglobia; order Bryobacterales; family Bryobacteraceae. Next base: position 49,028 of record JAIXQP010000028.1, read on the forward strand.
CCACCAGGTCCCGCTGATTTTCGCCCAACCGTTTCCACAACCGCTCGGCCGCCGATCGCACCTGCTCCGGCTCATCGATCACCACGAGACCCTCGGCCGCCAACCCCAATAGCGTCGCCTCGCGCGGGTCGGTCAGCACGCGCGTGAACTCCCACGCCGGCACTGGATTCGACGGCTTTGGATGCTCGACGAGCGGCAGAATCACCGCCCGGTCCACCTTCATCACGCTACGCTGCGTCGCGACATCGAACCGCCGCATCGAGTCGATGGCGTCGCCGAAAAACTCAATCCGCAGCGGCTGTTCGGACTCGGCCGGAAAGATGTCGACGATCCCGCCGCGCACGGAGTACTCCCCGACCATCTCCACCGGATCGCGCTCTGAGTAACCGATCCGCCGCAGATGCTCGCTCAGGTCCTCCATGCCGATCTCATCGTTCAGCTTCAGCGTCAGCGCCAATTGCTGATAGAAGTTCGCCGGGTAGGTGCGGAGCAGCGCCGAGCCAATGGGCGTGACGGTGATCGAAGTCATCCCCGAGGCGAGCCGGTACAGGCCCACCGCCCGCTCCTCGCTGATCTCCGAGTGCGGCGAAAGCCCCTGCGAGGGCAGCACGTCGAGCGCCGGCAGCAGTTGCGGCCTTGGCTTCGTTTCGTCATTCACGACGATGTCGAAGAACGTTTCGAGCGCCGCGAAGAGGCCCTCGGCCTCCTGCGCCCCATCGGTGAGGAGCAGCACCGGCTGCCCGGTGCGCTTCCAGAGCAGGGCGCTATAGAGCGCTTTGGCCGGCAGCGTCAGCCCCGAAAGCGACTGGTGGGTGTGGGTGCGAAGGCCGCGGATGATCTGGTCAAACGCCGGATCACGGCCTAGGGATTCAAGGAGATCGCGGAGAGCGGGATGCGTCATCGGGGAGGGCTCCTTCTAGTCTGACAGAGCTAGAATGAAAACATGGCAACGAGTCCTCTGCCCTATGTGACGGTGCACGATTATCTGGCGCTTGAAGAGGTGGCTGAGTATCGCAGCGAGTACTACCGGGGCGAGATCCTGGCGATGGCCGGTGGCACGCTTTCTCATGTGCGAATTGTTGCGAATCTTGCCTTTCATCTCCGTACCCTGCTCCAAGGTGGCGCCTGCGAAGTGCTGACTGAAAACCTACTCTTCGAGACCGTCAACGATGGTTTGCTCGCCTACCCAGATCTCATGGTCTTCTGCGGCCCAATCCAACTCAAAGGAGACGGGCAACGCATAAGCCAGAACCCGAAGGTCGTTATTGAGGTCCTCTCGCCCTCCACCGAGGCTCATGATCGCGGATTGAAAACGAGAGAATACTGGCGCTGCCCCTCCGTGCATCAGTATCTGCTCGTCTCCCAGGACCAGCCCCTCGTCGAAGTCCAGTCCCGCGCGCCCCAGGGCAAAGTCAGCGTCGAATGGATCGCCGGCCTCGACGCCCTCTGCCCCATCGAAAGCCTAGGCGTGCATCTTCCTCTCGCTTCCCTCTACGAGCGGGTAGCGTTCTAGAATCTCCTTCTCGATATTCGTCGTCGAATATCCCGGCTCGAGCGGCAACGGCATTACTACGCCCCCCGCCGCCTCCACCTCTTCCCGGCCCGCGATAAAGTGGCTCCAGTCGGCGCCCTTCACAAGCACGTCCGGCAGCACCGCGGCAATCAACTCGCGCGGCGTGTCTTCATCAAACAGCGTCACCACGTCTACCGCCGCCAGCGCCAGCGCCATCTGCGTCCGCTGCGCCTCGCTCAACAGCGGCCGGCTCGGCCCCTTCAGCCGCGCCACCGAATCATCGGTGTTCAACGCGAGCACCAACACATCGCCCAGCGACCGCGCGCTCTCGAGCAGCCGGATGTGCCCCGGATGCAGAATATCGTAGCAGCCGTTGGTGAACACCACCTTCCGGCCGTCCGCCTTCCAACGCGCCCGCTCCGCCACCAACTCTTCCCGTGTGTAAAACTCAGCCATTTTGTTGCAACCCCAAGAACGTTGCCGTCAACCGCCACATCTCGTCCAGCACATCGGTCAACTCATGGCCGGACTCAAACAAGTGTAGCTGTGCCTCCGGATGCAAGGCTTGAAACTCTTCGGAGAACGTGTACGGCACAACGTCATCCAGCTTGCCATGAAAAAGCAGCGCCGGTTGCCGCACGTCCGGAAAATCCGGATACTGAACCCCGTCATCGAGCAAGGCGATCCCCACCCGCCGCCGTTCGCCGGCCGCGTAGTGGAACACCTCCATCGAACCCTCGGCCCGCCACCGGGCTACCGCGGCCTCTCCCAAACGCTGCGGCCAACGCCGCGCAAACCCGAACGCCGGAGCCAGCAGCACCACCCGCTCCACGCTCGGATGGCTCGCGGCGTACAGCGCGGCCAGGTAGCCGCCCATGCTCGATCCGATCAGCGTCACCGGCTCCCCCGCAGCTGCCTGGTCGATCACGGCCAACTGCCCGGAAATCGTCAATGCGGAAAAGTCGCCCCCGTCCAGAGCCGGGATGTCGCATCGCACCCCAGCCTCCCGCAGCCTTTCGGCGAAAACCTGCGCCTTCCGGGAAGAAGGACTAGACGCAAAACCGTGGAGGTATAGGACGCGCACTGACTTCCTATTGTGCTAAAAGAGGATGGTCCCGTTCAATGCGCGGTCTACCGGTTGCGGCCCAAGCGCGCCACCCGCTAGAATCGGGAAGTTTAGAGGAGAACAAACAGACCTTTTATGTCAGTTGACCAGAAAGTGAAACAGATCATCGTCGAGCAGTTGGGCGTGGATGAGGGCCAGGTGGATGGCACCGCCTCCTTCGTCGACGATCTGGGCGCCGATTCGCTCGACCTCGTCGAACTCGTCATGGCGTTCGAAGAGGCTTTTGATCTGAATATTCCGGATGACGACTCCGAAAAGATCAAGACCGTCAAAGACGCCATCGACTATATCGAAGCCAAAGCGAAGAAGTAAGCATCCAATTGAGGGTGAACCCGCCTCCGTCTTGGCGGGAGGAGATCTTGATTGGCTGAACAATCAACAACCGAGTTCCGTAAGCGTAGAGTGGTGGTGACCGGGGTGGGGCTCGTCTCGGGCCTCGGCATCGGTACTGAATTAACCTGGTCGGGTTTAATCGCCGGCAAGTGCGCCATCGCTCCCATTACGCTCTTTGACACCACCGGCTTTGCTTGCCGCTTTGCCGGAGAGGTGAAAGACTTCGATCCCGCTAATTGGATCGAGCGCAAGGAAGTGAAGAAGCTGGGCCGCTTCATGATGTTTGCCATTGCGGCGGCGGATGAAGCCCTGGCTTCCTCGGGCCTCAAGATTGACGCCTCGAACGCCGAAAACGTCGGCGTCTATATCGGGAGCGGCATCGGTGGCTTCGAGGTCATTGAGCGGGAGCACTCGAAGCTTCTCGAAGGTGGCCCTTCCAAGATTTCGCCCTTCTTCATTCCCGCCACGATCGTCAATCTCGCCAGTGGTCAGGTCTCCATCCGGACGGGGGCCAAGGGCCCGAACTCCGCCGTGGCAACCGCCTGCACCACCGGGGCGCACGCGGTCGGCGACTCGTTCAAGATCATTCAGCGCGGCGATGCCGACGCTATGATCTGCGGCGGCGCCGAAGCGGCCATCACTCCTCTCAGTGTGGGTGGGTTCGCGGCGCTACGGGCTCTGTCTACCCGTAACGACGATCCGCAACGCGCCTCCCGGCCGTGGGATCGGGATCGCGACGGCTTCGTCATTGGCGAAGGCGCCGGCATTCTCATGCTCGAAGAGCTCGAGTTCGCCAAGGCCCGCGGCGCCAACATCCTGGCCGAAATCGTCGGCTACGGCATGAGCGGCGACGCCTTCCACATGACCGCTCCGAGCGAAGACGGCGATGGCCCGTTTCGCATGATGCGCGCCGCCATTCGCGACGCCGGCATCCAGCCCTCGGAAGTCGACTATCTCAACGCCCACGCCACGTCGACCGACCTCGGCGACAAGATTGAAACCACCGCCATTAAGCGCGCCTTCGGCGAACACGCCTACAAACTGGCCATCAGCTCCACCAAGTCGATGACCGGCCACCTGCTCGGTGGCGCCGGTGGTCTTGAAGCCGGCATCGCCGTGCTGGCGATCCGCGACCAGATCGCCCCGCCCACCATCAATCACGAAACGCCCGACCCGGCCTGTGATCTCGATTACGTCCCCAACGTGGCCCGGCCGATGAAGATCAACATCGCCATGAGCAACTCGTTCGGCTTCGGGGGCACCAACGGCGGGCTGATCTTCAAAAAGTACGAATAATGAAAATTGCCGTAGCCCTCAAACAGGTGCCGGCGCGCGATTCGGCGCCCGGCGCCGCGGAAGCCGATCTTCAATTTGAGATCAACGAGCCGGACGCCTACGCCCTCGAAGCCGCGCTGCAGTTGCGCGAAGCCCAGGGCGGGGAAGTCCTCGTCCTCTCCGCCGGCCCGGCGCGCGTGGCCACCGCCATTCGCGAAGCCTTGGCGAAAGGCGCCGACCGTGGCGTCCACATCGTCGTCGACCGGCCCGATCAACTCGACGCCCTCGGCGTCGCCCAACTGTTGCGGGAAGCGGTCGCCTCCGAATCGCCTGATCTTGTGCTGACCGGTCTCCAGTCGGACGACCTTGGCAGCGGCCAAACCGGCGTCATCCTCGCCGAGCTGCTCGGCCACGCCCATGCGACGCTCATCATGGCCATTGAACCCCAGGGGGCCACGGTCCGCGTGAAGCGGGAGCTCGAAGACGGGTGGTTCCAGCACGTGACCCTGCCGCTCCCGGCGGTTCTCACCATCCAAAGCGGCATCAACAAGCTCCGCTACGCGACGCTTATGGGCATCAAAAAGGCCAAGACCAAGGAGATCCGCGAGATCCCCGGCGCCCCGGCTCCGGCGCAGGTACACGCCGGTCCCGGCTACGCCCCCAGCCGCTCGAAACAGGCGCAGATCTTCGACGGTGACCCGGAAAAGGCCGCGCAGGCGTTGGCCGAAAAGCTGAAGTATGAGGTGCGCGTGCTATGAGTGTTCTCGTCATCCTCGAACAGACTCGCGGCGCCTATCACCGCATGAGTTGGGAAGCACTCGCGGCGGCGTTTGCCCTCGGCCAACCCGTCTCGGCCGCCGTTATTGGCGAACCCGGCGAAGCCGCCACGAAGGGCATCGAACGGCTCTACACGATCCCCGCGTTTGACTACTCCGCCGACGGCTACACCGCCGTCCTCGCCGCCCTCATCGCGCAGGTCCAGCCGGATTACGTCCTATTCCCCCACACCTATCAGGTGCGCGACTTCGCCCCCAAACTGGCCACCCGCCTCGGCCGCGTGCTCGTCAGCGACGTGGTCAAGCTCCATCCCGACGGCACGGCCGTCCGCCAGCACTTCCAGGGCAAGTTGAACTCCGACTACACGTTTACCGGTCCCGGTCCCCGCCTGCTTTCCATCCAGGCCGGCGCCTACCGGCCCGACGCCGTCCCCGCCGGCGCCCCGGTCATCGAAGCCTTCGCGGCCGATCCCGGCCCCGTCCGCGCGCAGGCCGAAGCCCCGTTCCGCGAGTCCTCCCGCGCCGTCGACCTCACCGCCGCCGACATCATTGTTTCGGTCGGCCGCGGCATTCAGGAGAAGGATAACCTCATCCTCGTCGAGGAGCTCGCCGAGGCGCTCGGCGCCGAACTCGCCGCCTCGCGGCCCATCTGTGACAACGGCTGGCTCCCCATGGAGCGGCAGGTCGGCAGTTCCGGCCAAACCGTCGCCCCCAAGCTCTACCTCGCCGTCGGCATCTCCGGCGCCATCCAGCATCTGGTAGGCATGAAGGGCGCCAAGTCCATCGTCGCCATCAACAAAGATCCGAACGCGCCGATCTTTGAAGTCGCCGACTACGGCGTAGTCGGTGATCTCTTTGAAGTCGTGCCGGCGTTGACCGAAGCCATCAACAAGTTGAAAGCCTAGCGCTTCAGGCTCTTGATCCGGATGTTCCGGAAGTCGAGGTTCGTCTTCGGGTCATGCGCCTGCAGCGAAATCGGCCCGGGCTTCAAGAGGGCCTGCTTGTTCCGCGGACTCGTGCCCTCCGGGTAGGGGTCCTCCCAATTCGCCACCGGGTAGCCATTCACCCAGGTAGCGATATGCCGCCCCTGCGCCACAATCGTCTGGGTGTAGAACTGGTTATCCGATCCCACCACGCGCCGCGCCGGCTGATGAAAATAGATCCCGCCGCTGCCCGTGTCCACCGGCTTGGTCCGGTCTCCGTCTTTGAACTCATTCCGGATCTGGATCTCGTACCCCGTCCAATAGCCGTTCGGCGTACCCCGGAAGAACACGCCGCTATTGGGATGAAAGTTCGGATCCTGCGAGTTCGTCCGAATGTCCAGTTGCAGGATGAAGTCGTCATAAACCGTCTTCGTCTCGAGCTGTCCCGGGCCCTTTTCGACGTGCAGCAGCCCCCGCTTCACGCTCCAGATGGCCGGCTCGGCCGGCGCCTTAGCAGGCTGCACCTCCTGCCAGCCGCTCAGGTTCCGGTTATTGAACAGCGGCGCCAGCCCCAGCGGCCGCACCTTGATGTTCCGGAACGCCACCGGCTTATTCGGGTTGAACTGCAGCCCCAGATGCCCATTGGCTGACTTGCTATCGGTCAACTCCAGCACCTTCTTGCCGTCCAACTTCACCAGGCACCGGTCGCCAACGTGGAAGACCTCATAGGTATGCCACTTACCCGGGTCAATCCGCAGCTTCTTGTTCGTCCGCCCGGCGTCCAGAATCGACCCGGTGGGAAACTTAGGATGCGCGTCAAAAATCTGTAACTCGTAGCCCGAAACGTGCGGGTCCTTCCCCTTGGCCGAACGGAGAAAGACTCCGCTGTTGCCGTCCGCCGCCGTCTGAAAGTCCACCTTCAGCGAGTAATCGGCAAACTGGGTGTTGGTCCGCAGCCACCCGTACCCGCCCGCATCGGCGAGGATCGATCCGTCGGCCACCCGCCACTTCGCCCCGCCCTCCGCCGTCCATCCAAACGTCGACTCGCCGTCGAAGAGCAGCAGCCAACCCTCGGCGATCTCCTTCGAAGTCAACGTATTGGGCTGCGCCCAGGCGCACACCGTCAGGGCAAGCAGGGCCGCTGGCAATCTCATGTTTCTATGCTAGCGCGTCAGGGGACGTTCCAAGTACCGATCGCCTGCCACCCGGAGTTACTCCCGCTTAAATCCCGCGCGGCCCCGTAGACGATGCGGGCGCCCTGGAAAGCCGGGGTGCTCATCGATAGGTTGAGGGTCAAGGTGAGGGAGTTGCCCGCCGCTGCCACCGCAGAGCCCGTCCCCAGGACGCTGCACTGGCTGTTGGCGGCCATCCCGCCGGTGCCGGGAGTTACCGCCGGCGACAAGCCGTCGCCCGCATCCGTCACTAAGTAAATCGCGTTGGCGGAACGGACATAGGCGATGTAACAGGCGTTGGCGCCGTCGAGCCCGGTGTTGATGAGAAGATTCAGCACGTTTAAATCGGCGAAGCCGTTGGCGTCCGTGAAGGTCGCCGACACCGTGGCACTCGCCCCGGTGAGAGCGTTCGGCGACAGCGTGCCCACGGCGGTCGCCGAAGCCGGAGCGCCCGGCACCTGCCACACCCCCACGGCCCGCCAGCCGCTATTGCCGCTGGCGATATCGCGCGCCGCCGCATACACCACCCGGTTACCCGCGTGCGCCGCCGTGAAGCTCAGGTTCAGCACGAGCGTCAACCCCGTCCCGGACACCGTCGCGCTCGACCCCGCACCCGCCACGCTACAGCGGGAGTTGGCGATCGTCCCGCTGCCCGTCAACGGGATTCCCGGCAGCAGGTCGCTCCCCGCGTCGTTCATCAGATACAGGAAGTTCGCCGATCGCACATAGGCCAGATAGCAGGAGCTACTACCGTCCAGGCCGCCATTGATCAGCACGTTCAATACGTTCAGATCCGCAGCCCCGTTGCCGTCGCTAAAGGTGAACGTCAGGATGCGGTTGGTCCCGCTGCCTCCCGCCGGCGACACCCCGCCCACCGCCGGGATCACGTTCGCCGACCCCACGCTGACGGTCCCGAGCAGGACATCTCCGCTGGTCGCGCCCTGACTATCGTTGGCGCTGCCATAAATGTTCCGCAGCCCCGCGAATGCGGCCAGAAGCCGCACGTTCACCCGCAGGCGCAACGTGGTTCCGCTCACCGCCACGCTCGTCGCCCCGGCTCCCACCTGGCACTGGGAGTTGCTCATTGTCGCGTTCACGCCCGGGGTCGTGAACTGCCATCCACTGTTAGAGTCGCCGTAAAGCCGCAGTTCGTTCGCCGCCCGCCGGTACTCCACGCGGCAGCCGTTGCTTTGCCCGCTTCCCGCCGAAAACCACAGGTTCACCGTGTTCAACGTGTTCCCGCCATCGAGGTCCGTAAACACGGCCTCGAATACGGAGTAGGTGCTCAGCGCCAGCGTGCTGCCGGCCGGGCTCACGCTGGTCGCCTCCGGCTGATTGTTCGTGCTCCGCTGGGTGATGTTGTACGCTTGGCGGCCAATTGAAATCGTTCCGATGCGCTCGGTCGCCGCCGTGTTGGCCAGGAAGCTGTAGCTCACCGTACCGTTCCCGCTGCCCGAACTGCCGCTGGTCACCGTGAGCCAGGTATTGTTACTCAGTACGTTCCAGGCGCACCCGGCCGCCGCCGTCACCTGCACCGTCGATGTCCCCGCCGCGGTGCCCACGGACGCATTGGCCGGTCCTAGCGTCGCGCAGGGCGTATCGTAGTTCACCCGCACCGTCATGCCGCTGCTCGATGCCGCCGTCACCTGCAGGGACAGCTCCGAGTACGGATCGGTCCAGCTCTGCCCTGCCGCCAAGGCCGGCTGCGTAAAGTTCGATGGGTTCGTCGACGCCCGGAAATGCACCAGCCGCGTGTAGTCGCTATAGGAAGGCTCCGCCGGGTTCTCGTAGTGCCCCAGCGCCCCATCGTCGAACTGCGTCGAGAAGTTCAACAGCGTCGCGTCCTGCCCAATCGGCTGCCGGTACTCAAGCCACAGCCACCGATTGTTTCCCGCTCCCCGCCGCACCCGGATCGCCTGCAGCGCCGCAGTGTTCTGGGCATACGGCGCCAAGGTGAAGGTGCCGCTGCTCTCGACCTGTTGAAACTTCGCTCCCTCCAGCCATCCCAGCGTTCGCTTATGCGGCGCCGCGAAGTGGCCCATCAGGTAGTTGCCGCCCGAGGTCCCGAAGCACAGCCCCATCAACGAAAACCGATCGCCGTACTCATCGTGAGTGCCCGTCTGGTTCAATCCCCCCAGCACATGCGTTCCGTACCGCACGCTGCTCGCATGGTTCAGCCCCATGCCGTGCCCAATCTCGTGCACAATCGCGCAAGACGCGAGACCCACGCTCCCTGAAAAGTCCTGGCCGAGCCACGCCACCGACGCCGTGAAACTCCCCCGCGTCGGCGAAGTGTTATTCCGGCATCCAATCGTCCCCAACCCGCCGCAGTTGCCCGGAAAGACGAACAGCAGCCGCGTGTACTGCCGCAGGTCCACGCTGCTGTCCGCCGCCGCGATTCCCGCCGTCCGAATCTGGTCCGTCTGGTCGCAATCAAAACTCTGGTTTAACAGAAACGGGCCCAGGACATCGCTGTTTCCCGAAGTCAATCCGTAGGAGGATTCCCGCCAATGCGTGTCCACCGCCGTCATCGCGGACCGCAAGCTGGCCGCGTTCACATTGGCCGGCAGCGACTGCCCCGGAAAGTTCAACAGGATCACCGCCACCCGCTGCTCGCCGGTGTTGGAACACGCCGTCACGCCCCGCGGTCCCGGCGTCAACTCTACCAGCTTCGCCGCCACTTCCTCACCCAGCTTCACCCCGCGTACGCGCAGCCGGTCGCCGCACTGCAGCGTCAGCGGCGGGTCCACCAGGTTCACCTCCCGTCCGCCGATCCGCAAAATCTCCCGGCTCTCCCCCGTCTCGAAATTCTCGGCGATCGTCCGCTCGGCCTCGTCCTCCCACTCTCCCCAACTCTCCACCAGCTCGGCCGCCTCCGGACGCTGCCGCCGCAACTGCTCCGCCGCCGCCTCCGGCAAGGCCGCCGCCAGCGCCGCCGCGGGGTTCTCCCGCATCAGCTCCCGCAACTCCCGCGCCCGCTCCGCCAACTCCTCCACCCGCGAAACGCCGCTCCGCTGGTTCCAGGTCCGGATTCTGCCCGTCCGGTCCTGCCCCCACAGCAGACCGGCCAAGCCGAACACGACCAACGCTACCCGGACGACGCGCATCATTACCCAAGTTATCATTGCCTTGCAAAAAGCGCCCTCCGTCGATTCCCCTAGCTCCCTTAGCAACGCTGCGATACCCTGAAATTTGACCTCTGCAACTGTCGATATCCTCCCGCTCCGCACCCGCACCCCCCTCGCGTGGGCGCACTCCGCCCTCGCCGACCCCATCGCGCTCCTCAACGACCACGCCTTTCTTGAAATGAAGGCCGCCCAGAACGCCATGGACCTCATGACCCGCTGGCCCAACACCTGGCTGCCCGGCTGGGTCGAAGCCATGACGAGCGTGGCCCGCGATGAAGCCGCGCACCTGGCCCAGGTCACCCGCGTGCTCATCAAACGCGGCGGCCGCCTCGTCCGCTCCCACAAAGCCGCTTACCCCCGCGACCTCCGCGCCCGCGTTCGCAACGGCGGCTCGGACGAACTCCTCGACCGCCTCTGCGTCTCCGCGCTCATCGAGGCCCGCTCGTGCGAACGCTTCGCCGTCCTCGCCGAAGCCGCCGCGGAGAAGGAGCCCGATCTCGCCAAGTTCTATCACGCCCTGTTCGCCTCGGAAATGGGCCACTACAAGATCTTTCTCAAACTCGCCAACAAGATCGCGCCGCCCGATGCCGTCGCCCTCCGCTGGTCCGAGTGGCTCGATCTCGAGGCCGAAATCTTAGCCGCGCAAAAACCAGGTTCATTAATTCATTCCGGCTTTTGAAACGGAGGGGAGCCTGGCGACACTCACGCGCTAAGGCCTCACCCTCTATGAAAATCAAAGGTAAACTCCACCGCATCACCAATATCCAGACTTTCGTCGCCAGCTTTCTTGGGACCGGCGGGAAACCAACCACCGGCTTCGCCAACTTCGGCAAAGCCAAAATCCACGTCGCCACCGACGCTCCTCTCAACTCCTTCAGCAACAGCTTCATCCCGAACATGTCCTTCAAGGCGGACGCCAACGCCAACGGCGACTTTACCGTCGAAGTCCCGGATGGGATGAAGAGCTTTCGCGGACGCCTCATCGCCTACGACGTCACCCTTGTCAACGTCAACCTCCCCGGCGTCCCGTCCATCGAGATCCTGTCTCCGCTCTACCGCTCCGCCTCCTTCAAGCTCGACCAGGTGAACGGGGTTGTCCAGAAGATCTTCGTCTTCCCCTCCACCACGCCCGATGACCAGGGCATCCCCGCCGGCGAAGTGAACAAGGAAGCCGACAAGCTGAAGAAGAGTCTCAAGCTCAACAAGGTCTCCGCTTCGATCAGCTCGAACGCCATCAAATGCACCGCCGAGAAGAGCGGCGGCGTCATCAAATTCGAGATCCACCCCAAGCCCTCCACCTCGAGCGATCTCTCCGAACTCGTTCGCCTCTCGGTCGAGGAGATGGATATCGACTTGCCCGGCCCCGATTGGATCACCGGCCTCTGCGTCAACAAGGACGACATCGAAAAACAGGTCCGCAACGGAGTGAAGGGGTTCGCCGCTACGGTCAACGATCAGATCACCGCCGAGATTGAAAAGGCCGCCCCCGGCGTCACCGCGCTGGCTACCATCACCATCTCGAAGATTCGCTACCCCGTCACCTCCAGCGTCACCATCAAGGTGCCCGGCGTCGGCAATCAGACCTTCTCCCAACGGTCGATCGTGGTCGATCCCACCATCGGCGTCCCGATCAATCTCTACGCCTGATCAGAACCCGTACAATCGCGCCGGATTCGTCACGAGAATCTTTTCCCGAACGGACGCATCCGGCGCCCAACTCCCCAACTGCTGCAACAGCAGCCCGTCGTTAATCGCCTGAAACGGGGTCGGCCGCAAGGGCGTCCCTGAGGCCGGCTGCGGATGCGGCCAGTCCGTTCCCCACACGACGCGCTCCGCGTTCGCGGCAAGCAGCGCCTGCGCCATCGGCGCGCAGTCCGGATAGTTCGGCCCCCGCTTCGAGGCATGGTAAGCGCCCGAAATCTTCACATAGGCCCGGCCCGACCCCACCAGCTTCACCAGCTCCGCAAACCCGGTCTGCTTCACGCCCAACTCCGCCCGCGCGCCGCCAAAATGGTCGAACACCACCGGCACCCCCAACCCCGCCACCACGCCCGCCAGCGCGGCAATCACCGCCGGCGTCGTGTACACCTGCACATGCCAGCCTAACCCGCCCACCTGCTCCGCCGCCCAGCGCAGCCGCGCCGCTGCCACCACCGGATCGCCCACCCCGGCCGTCGCCAGGTTCAGCCGCATCCCCCGAATTCCCCCCGCGTGCAGCCGCTTCAACTCCGCCTCGCCCGCCTGGTCGCTCACCACCGCAATGCCCCGCGCCGTCGCCCCGCGCGCCTTGATGCCGTCGAGCGTACTCGCATTGTCCGTGCCGTAAACGCTCGGCGTGACAATCACCACCCGTTCAATTCCCAGCGAACGGTGCAGCGCCGCCATCGCCTCCGGCCCCGCCGCCTCCGGCGTGTAGCGCCGCTCGGGAACCAGCGGGTAGTTCCCGAAGATGTGCGTATGGCAGTCGCAAGCCCCTGCCGGAATCGAAATCGGAACGTTGGCCATAGCTCAGACTATATCGCCCAAACGCGACCGTAGTGGCTTGGAATCCGTAAACTCCGGGTCTCCCCCGCCGTCACGGAAAACTCATCATCTCCGTGCAACAACTCCCGCGCCGCCCCGCCGCGCGGGAACCGGAAGCTCGTCTCCACCTCGCCGCCCGTGAAGTTCAGCGCCACCAGACAGAACTCCCCGGCCAGCGACCGCGAGAATAGGAGCACCCCCTGCGACTGGTAGCGCGCCCAGTCGTTGTAGAAGAAATACTCCCCGCTCTGCAGCGCCTCCGTCTCCCGGCGCAGGCGCGCCAACCGCCGCACCAGTTGCAAAATCCGTTGCCCCACTTCGTCGTAGAACAGCTCCCAGGGCATCGGCCGCATCACGCCAATCCGCGCAAATCCGCGCTCCGGCACCACGTTGTCCGCCCCCAACTCCTGGCCCTGCCAAAGCAAGGGAATGCCTTCCCCGGCAAACAGCCCAATCAGATAGGGCTGCACCCGGAACCACTGCGAACGGTCCGCCGCGTCGAACAACGGATCGTCTCCCCGCCGGATGCCGAAGTTCGCCAGAAACCGCGAATGGTCGTGGTTCTCCACGTATTGAAAGGCGCTCTTCCCCATGCCGTTCACCGTGCGCGGATACCCCTCCAACCCCAACGCCAGGCCCAGGTCGTACAGCCGGCCCCGGTCCCCTTTGGCCACTGCGTTCGCCGCCCCCAGCGTTGCGTTCTGCCAGGTGCAGTTGGTGTAAGTCGTCCGCACCACGCCCGTCGGATCCTCCAGCTGCTCGGCGCACTGAATCAGCCGGAACTCCGTCCCGGCGAAGAACCGTTGCCAGTCTCCCACGGGCCCCTGCGCCTTCACCTGCTCATGCGTCTCGTAGACGAGTTGAGCGTAGCCCACGCCCGTCGGTCCGTCCCAGTAGTTCGGCACGCAGTCGTAGCGGAATCCGTCCACGTGGAACTTATCCATCCAGTAATGGTTCACCGTAAAGAAATAGTCCCGCACCAACTCGCGCCGCCAGTCCGTGCTTGGCCCGAACATGTCTTTACTGAACGAACCCATGAACGGATTCTCGTCATACCCCAACGCCGCGTAAACGTACTCATACGGAAAGTGCTTCCCCGTGTGGCCGTACACCACGTCCAGAATCACGGCGATCCCATTCTGATGCGCCACGTCCACAAACCGCTGAAAGTTCCGCCGGTTCCCGAATCGCTCGTCCACGCCGAAAAAGCCGATCGGCTCGAACCCCCAATTCAGCGTCGCCTCGACGTTGGTGATCGGCATCACCTCCACGCAGTTCACCCCTAAATCGGCCAGATAGGGCAACCGCTCCGCCGCGCTTTCAAGATCGCCCCGGAACTCGTGCAGCATGATCTCGTAGACAATCAGTTCGTGCAGCCGCGGCGTCTTCCAGCTAGCCTCCCCCGCACTCCACAGATGCGGCGTAAACCCCAGCGTAATCGCCGATAGCTTGCCAATCCCGAACTCGCGCGCAAACGGATCGACAATCCAATCGAGCGGCCGCCCCAGGCGCGGACTCCGCAGTTGAAATCGGTAGATGTAAGTCCCCGCCGTTCCCCACGCCGATCGCGCCTGCTTCCGCTCCTCCGGCCGCACGTCGAACTCGGCCGTCCACAGGTCCCCGTAGTCCGGGTCCATCCCGTGGGTCAGGGCGAACTCGTGCGGCGGAATCTCCTGCAGAAACTGGTCCGCTTCGTGAATGATTTTGACGGATATCTGGTTTCCGTGGGCGGCTGTCACCCACGGCAGTAACAGGGCAAAACGCAGCCGGCCCGGAGAAACCTCTCGCGGGCCCAACCGATCGAGCGCCATCAACCGCATGACTTAGACTACTCGCGCCCGGTCTCCGTCGCAAGCACCGGCTGCTTGGCTCCCGCTGTCCGCTCCCGGCTCATCCACGTCTGCAACTGCTCGAGATACAGGTAAATCACCGGCGTAATATACAACGTCAGGAACTGACTCACCAGCAATCCGCCCACCACCGCCAAGCCCAGCGGCTGCCGCGCCTCGGCGCCCTCGCCATAGCCCAGCGCAATCGGCAGCGTGCCGAACAGCGCCGCCGCCGTCGTCATCATGATCGGCCGGAACCGCAGCAGGCAACCCTGCCAGATCGCCTCCCGCGCCGTCAGCCCTTCCTTCCGCGCGTCAATGGCGAAGTCGATCATCATGATCGCGTTCTTCTTCACAACGCCGAATAACATGATGATCCCCACGAACGCGTACAGGTCCAGTTGCTTGCCGAAAATCAGCAGCGTCAGCAACGCCCCGAACACCGCCGAAGGCAGCCCCGACAAAATCGTAATCGGATGAATGAAGCTCTCATAGAGCACCCCGAGAACGATGTAGATCACGAGCACCGCCACAATCAGCAAAATCGTCAGATTCTGAAAGGACCGCTGAAACTCCTTCACCGTCCCCTGGAAGCTGAACGAAATCGACTGCGGCATCCGGATCGCCTGAATCGCCTCGTCTACGTTCTTCGCCGCGTCGCCAATCGAAGCCCCCGGCCGCAGGTTGAACGAAATCGTCGCCGCCGGCAGCTGCCCGAAGTGGTTGATGTTCAGCGGGCCCACGCTCCGCCGGATCCGCGTCACCGAATCAAGCGGCACCAGACCCCCGTTCGTCGACCGGATGTACAGCTTTGACAACGCATCCGGATCCCGCTGATACTTCGGCTCCACTTCCATAATCACGGAATACTCGTTGGCCGGCGCGTAGATAATCGAAACCTCCCGCGCGCTGTAGGAAGTAAACAACGCCGATTGAATCTGCTGCGGCGATACGCCCAGCGCCATCGCCCGGTCCCGGTCGATATCCACCATCACCTGCGGACTCGCAATCTGCACGTCGCTGCTGACATCCACAAAGTCCGGGTAATCCTTCTGCAGCTTCTCCATCAGCCGCGGCGTCCACGTGTAGATCTCCGCCAGGTCCGTCCCCTGCAGCGTCATCTGGTACAAGCTCGTCCGCTGCTGCCCGCCCACCGTAATCGGCGGCGGATTCGTCATGAACACCATCAGACCCGGCACCTTCGCCACCTGCGGCCGCAGCTGTTGAATAATCTCATCGACGGAGTGCTTCCGCTCCGCCCGCGGCTTCATCCGCGCAAACAGAAACGCCTGGTTGCCGCCCATCACGAACGCGCCCACGGACTGCACCTCCGGATGCGCCCGCACAATCTCGGCCACCGCGTTCTGATGCTGCGCAATCGACTCAAACGAGATATCCTGCCCGCCCCGCGAGTTCGCAAAGAAGAAGCCGGAATCCTGGCTCGGAATGAAGCCGGTCGGCATGGTCACGAACAGATACGCCGTGCCGAACAGCATCGAGATCGCCACCAGCAGTGTCGCCACGTGCATCCGCATGGCGAGGCGCAGGCTCACCTCGTACACCTTGGCCATGCCGTCGAAAACCTTCTCGAACGAGTTGTACAGCCACCCGTGCTTCTTGCCGTGGTTGCTGGAAAGGTACCGGCTCCCCAGCATCGGCGTCAGGCTCAGCGACACGAACCCGGAGATCAGAATCGCCACGACGATGGTCACCGAAAACTCATGCAGCAACCGCCGCACAATGCCGCCCAAAAACAGCACGGGAATGAACACGGCAATCAGCGAAACCGTCATCGAAATGATCGTGAAGCCGATCTCTTTCGACGCCACAATCGCTGCCTCCATCCGCGTCTTCCCCATCTCCATGTGCCGCACAATGTTTTCGAGCATCACAATGGCATCGTCCACCACGAAGCCCACCGACAAAGTCAGCGCCATCAGCGACAGGTTATTCAAGCTGTAACCCAGCACATACATCACGGCGAAGGTACCGATAATCGACAACGGCACCGCCACGCCCGGAATCAACGTCGCCGATAAGTTCCGGAGAAACAGGAAAATCACCATGATGACGAGCCCAATCGTCAGCACCAGGGTGAACTCCACGTCCTCAATCGAACCGCGGATCGACTCCGAGGCGTCGTTCGATACCTCAAGCGAAATCGACGGCGGGATCGACCGCCGCAGCTCCGGCAGCAGCGCCTTCACCGCGTCCACCACCTCCACCGTATTCGCTTCCGGCTGCCGTTGAATCGCCAGAATCACCCCGCGGGCGTTGTTGTACCAGGCTACGGACTTATCGTTCTCGACGCTGTCCACCACCTTCGCCAACTGCTCCAGCCGCACCGGCGTCCCGTTCCGCCACGCCACAATCAACGGCCGGTAGGCCGCCGCGTTGCTCAACGTACCCGTCGATTCGATGGTGAACGCCTGCTTGGCGCCGTCCAGCCGCCCCGTCGGCAGGTTCGTATTCCCCGCCTGAATCGCGCGCTGCACCTCATCGAGCCCAATGTTCCGCGCCGTCATCTCCTCCGGGTTCACCTGCACCCGCACGGCATACTTCTGCGCGCCGAAAATGTTCACGCTCGAAACGCCGGTCACCATCGAAATGCGCTGCGCCAGCAGCGTCTCGGCGTACTCGTTCACGGTGTAGGAAGGCAGCGTCTTCGACGCAAGCGCCAGATACAAAATCGGCTGCTCGGCCGGGTTTACTTTCTGAAAGGAGGGCGGCCGCGGCATGTTCGGCGGCAGCCGTCCGGCCGACTTCGCAATCGCGGCCTGAATATCCTGCGCCGCGCCGTCAATGTCCCGATCGAGCGTGAACTGAATCGTGATGCGGGTCATCCCCTGCGAGTTCACCGAGCTCATCGAGTCGACGCCGGCAATCGTCGAAAACTCGCGCTCTAAAGGCGTCGCCACCGCCGCCGCCATCGTCTCCGGGTTCGCGCCCGAAAGACTGGCCTGCACCTGAATCGTCGGATAGTCCACGCTCGGCAGCGCCGCCACCGGCAGCGCTCGAAAAGCGAGCGCGCCGAACAGCAGCATCGACACGACGACCAGCGAGGTCATCACCGGCCTGCGAATAAATCCGATCGAAAGGTTCATAGCCGCTCCACCCCCACCGGCTTCACCGGCGGCACCACTTGGATCTTCGAGCCCGGCGCTAGCCGCATATGCCCGTCCGTCACCACCGTCTCGCCCGGCGCCACGCCCTGCTCAATGATCACCTTGCCTTCAAACGTGCGCCCCGTCTTCAACGCTCGCGGTTCCACTTTCTGGTCCGCCTTCACGACGTAAGCGAACAACCCGGTCTGCCCGGATTGCACCGCCTCGGCCGGCACCACGGTCGCGTTCTGAATCGTTTCGAGACGCAGGCTGACGTTCACAAACTGCCCCGGCCACAACGAACCATCGCGGTTCTCGAAAGTTGCCTTCAGCGGAATGGTTCCCGTCGTCGTGTCCACGGCGTTGTCGATCACGGTCAGCCGCCCGCTCACCGGCGGCGCCGCCGCGTCCTGCACGCGCGCCACCACATCGAGAGGCCGCTGTGCCTGCAGCCGCCGGATCACGCCCACGTGCTGTTCGGGCACGTTGAACGTCACAAACACCGGCGAAATCTGGTTGATCACCACCAACGGCGAAGCTCCGTTCGCCGCCACCAGGTTCCCCGGCGTAATCAGCAGGTTCCCCGTCCGCCCCGCAATCGGCGCCGTAATCCGGCAATACGCCAGATCGAGCTTCACTTTATCGATCGCCGCCAGGTCGCTTTGCACCGCGGCCCGGGCGCTCTCAATCGCCGCCTGCGCCCCGCGCACGCTCTCTTTGAACACATCGGCGCTCGTCCGCACCTGTTCGTTCTGCTGCTTCGAGATGATGCCTTCCTTCGTAAGGTTGGCATATCGCACCGCGTCGGCTTCGGCGTTCTTGGCCTGCGCCACGTCCCGCGCCAGATTCGCCTCGGCCTGCCGCAGTTGCGCCCGGTCTCGCGCCAGGTTTGCCTCGGCCTGCTTCAAGGCCTCTTGAAACGGCCGCGCGTCAATCTCGAAAAGCAGCGCTCCCTTGGCGACGCTCTGCCCTTCCTTAAAGTGCACGGCCACAATCTGCCCGGCCACCTGAGACTTCACCTGCACCGTCTCGGAGGCCATCGCCGAACCCACCACCCGCAGCTCAAACGGGACCGACTCCTGGGTCGCCGTCGCCACCGTCACCGGTACCGGAGGAGGGCCCGCCGGGCCGGCCGCCGGCGCTTTCTGTTTTTGGCAAGCGCAGAGCAGCCCGAAAAGGGGCAAAAACAAGAGCGCCGAAGCGCGTGGAGTAGAAATCAACATGGGGCAAAGGTCCGAACCGCACCTCGGATGCCCGATATCTCGGAAGCCGCGTTGTTGTTAAATCGGATTAACGTTTAGACTACCACCGTTGTCCGATCATCTCTTCTTCGCTGACGTGAAATCCAGCCGCTTTTCGCTATCTCCATATGCGCACTGTTCTCCTCGCTCTTTTCCTCTCTTCCGCTCTCCTTGCTCAGAACCGCAGCGAGATCGTTCCCTCCTCGGAAGGTTTGCTCAACCGCATCCAGGCGAGCTCCTTCTTTTTCACCATCGCTCCCGTCACCGCGCAATGCCACTTCTCCGCTGACGGCCTAAGGAACCTGCGCCCGGGCGATCTGATCACTGGCTTCGACGTCCGTAGCGCTAACCCCGGCGCCGCCACCCCCGCCGCCTTCATCGCCTTCAACAACTTTGAAGTGACCCTCGGCACCGCTTCGGGCGCCATCAATCGGATGGGCAACGTGTTCGGCAACAACTTCGCCACCCGTCAACTGGTCCGCTCCGGACCCTTCGGTGTGGCCCAGGGCAGCCTGCCGCCCTCCGGCGCGGCTGACCCTTGGGGCGCTTTCGTCGAATTCGACGTCCCCTACGTCTACACCGGCGGCGACCTCGTCGTGCAGATCGCCCACACTGGCACCGGCTCGCAGAGTCTAAGTGTCGGGGTAACCACCGATCCCGGCTTCGCCCGCTCCGTGGCCGATGCCCTCTTCCAGTCCACCCGGGCCTCCTTTCAGCCGGCGGACGGCGGCCCGTTTCTCCGGCTTCGCATCCAGCCGGCGGGGCCCTACTTCTCCGGCAAGTCGGTCACCAACGGAGCCTCCGGCCGCCTCGGCACCCTCAGCCCCGGCGCCATCTCGACGCTCTACGGCACTGATCTCGGCCCAGCCGAACTCGCCCTTGGCTCCCTCAACGAGGCCGGCACCGCCTTCAATACCGAAGCCGGCGGTACCCGCGTTGTCGTCGACGGCATCGCTGCCCCGGTGCTCTATAGCACTCGCGGCCAAGTCTCCTTTATTGCGCCCTACGCCATCAACGGCAAATCCGCGGTGAGCGTCGCGGTCGAATACGGCGGCCGTCGCTCTTCCACGCTTGTCGCCTCCCCCGCTGCCGACCCCGCCCTGTTCACCGCCAACCAATCAGGCCGTGGCCAGGGCGCCATATTGAATCAGGACGCCACCATCAACTCCGCCGCCAATCCCGCCGCCCCCGGCTCCATCATCGTCCTCTACGGCACTGGCGCCGGACAGATGACGCCCGGCGGCGTCGACGGCCAAATCGTCGGAGGCAACCCGCTGCCGCGGCCGCTCGCCCAGCCCACCCTAGTTACCATCGGTGGCCAGAACGCCAGCGTCGAGTACTCCGGCGCTGCGCCGGGCGCCGTCGCCGGCCTCTGGCAGATCAACGTCCGCGTCCCGGCCGGTCTGCCGGCCAATAACAACACGCCCCTCACCCTGCGCATCGGCAGCTTCGGCCCGTTATCCGGGGTCACGGTCGCCATTCGCTAATCCCACGAAAAAGGAAGGGGCAGACGCCGGAAGAACCGGCATCTGCCCCCAGGATCCAGCAGGCAGAATAAGTTAGGAGACTGCTGCGTAGTTCTTGCGGCGCATATAGCCGAGATAGGCCAACCCGGTGCCCACACACAGCAGCGTCGCGGGGTCGGGGGTCTCCGTGGGGTCGGGCGGCGGCGGAGGCGGCCCCACCGGGGCCGTGTAAACACCTTGCTCGAGCGAATCGAGCACAATGTACCGGTTCGGCGTCGTGATGGTGATATCGGCGAAACCGAACGTCTGCGTATCGCTCGACACGCCAAAGAAGCGCAGCCCCGTCGACTGATCGAACGTTGTCACCGTCTGCGGACCCAATCCCTGCGGCGTCACCGTAATGGTCCCCGCCGCGCCACCCTCTCCGCCTAACCCTAAAGCGAATCCGAACGCGTTCACGGGCGTCGCCAGGCCTCCGGTGCGGAAGGTTACCCGCATCGAAACCGTGTTACTCGCGTTCTTCGTGTCGCTAAACAGAACCGCGCCGCTGCCCCAGTTATTCCAAGGTTGCGAGGCGCCGGCCAGAGTCTGCAACAGGAAGTTGTTGGAGTTCTGGAAGCCTACCACCTGGAAGCTATTGTTGAAGTAGCCGTTCATGTTGTTATAAAACGCCATGTTTCCAGGCTGTACGGTGTTCCCGACGGTGAAACCGCCCGAGTTGCCGCTGCCGAACGTGCTGAAATTCAGGTTGACCAGGCTGGAGACATCCGTCACCCATTCGCCCCGGTCGTTAGTAATCAGAGTGGCCGCACTTAGCGGGCTCAGTGCCGCCACAGCGAAGGCGGCTGCGGCCAGTTGAAGTCGGAGTAAGTGTCTCATGATGATTCCTACGGCCTGAGCATGACAAAGTACTGCGCCACGCTGAGGACTTGATGTCTTGTTTCAGTACCCTAGTCCTGGCCCGCCGGATAAGTTCTCATTCGCTCCGGGCAGGGAAGTCCCGGCTCGCGGGCCGCAGAATTCCGTAATCCCTTTGTCGGCTCGCCGGTCAGTTCCATGGCCTCCGTCGCCGTGCAGTAGTCTGGTAGCTATGGCCCCGACTCGTCGTACCTTCCTTGAGACCGCCTCGGTCGTCTACTCCCTCTCCGCCGCCGCGCCCCTGTTCGCCCAATCCTCCGCCGACCCGGTCAACCTCGGCTACATCGGCAGTGGCGTCCGCGGCAAGCAACTCATCGACGAGTTCGCCGAAGTCCCCGGCGCCAAAGGCATCGCCGTCGCCGACCTCTACGATGGCTGCCTCCAGCGGGCGAAAGAACAACTCGGCGACCACATCTGGACCGGCAAAGACTATCGCGCCCTCCTCGACAACAAAGACATCCACGCCGTCGTCATCGCCACCCCCGACCACTGGCACGAAAAGATCACCCTCGACGCCCTCTCCGCCGGCAAACACGTCTACATCGAAAAGCCGATGACCTGGTCCATCGAAGAGGGGCCCCGCATCGTCGCCGCCGCCAAAGCCAGCGGCAAGGTGCTGCAGGTTGGCAGCCAGGCCAAAACCTCCGCCCTTACCGCCAAAGCCAAGGAGATCGTCGCGAGCGGCGCCCTCGGCAAGGTCAATATGATCCGTATGGCCAACCATCGGAACTCCTCGGAAGGCGCCTGGCAGTACCCCGTTCCCCCCGACGCTTCGGAGAAGACTATCGACTGGCCCACCTGGCTCGGCCGCACCAAAAAGAAGGCCTTCGACCCCAAAATCGTCTTCCAATGGCGCCGCTTCTGGGACTACTCCGGCGGCGTCGCCGCGGACCTGTTCGTCCACCAGTTCACGCAAATGCACGAGATCATGGGCGCCAAAGCGCCGCTCTCGGCCGTCTCCCAAGGCGCCATCTGCAAGTGGAAAGACGGCCGTACGGTCCCGGACGTCATGAACTCGCTACTCGAATATCCCGAAGGCTTCCTCGTCGACGTCTACGTCAACCAGGCCAATGGCGCCCAGCCCCGCGGCATCTACATCTACGGCGACGAAGGCACTCTCCTTGTAACGTTCAGCAAGCTCGAACTCACTCCCGAACGCAAGGCCGGCAACGCCCAGGAGTACGGCAGCATTAACTTCCCCAAGAAGCTCCGCGACGAGTATCTCGCCCAGTTCGCCGGCGAAACCCGCGCCCCCCGGCCCGAGCCGAAGGAGATCACCGTCGAACGCGGCGAATCCCACAACTGGTACTTCATCGACTCCATTCGCAACAACAAACCCAGCCGCGAGAACGCCGAAGAAGGCCACTACGCCGCCGCTGCCGCGCACCTGTGCAACCTCGCCTACCGCTACAAAACCCGCGCCTCTTGGGACCCCGCCACCGCCAAGGTGAAGCTCTAGTTCCATGACCGGCGCTGAAGTCCTGCTGCGTACTCTCGTGGCGCACGGAGTCGAGGTCTGTTTCGCCAACCCCGGCACCTCCGAAATGCACTTCGTCGCCGCGCTCGACCGGGTCCCGGCCATGCGCGGCGTCCTCTGCCTCTTTGAAGGCGTATGCTCCGGCGCCGCCGATGGCTACGCCCGCATGGCCGGCAAACCCGCTGCCACGTTGCTCCACCTCGGCCCCGGCCTCGCCAATGGCCTGGCGAACTTCCACAACGCCCGCAAAGCCCGCACCCCCATCGTCAGCCTCATCGGCGAACACTCCACCCGCCACCTCGCCTACGACGCTCCGCTAACCGCCGACATCGCCACCTTCGCCGCGGCCGTCTCCCCGGAGATCCATCGCCTCGAATCCGCCGCCGCCATCGGGCCCACCGCCGCCCGGGTCATCGCGGCGGCCAGCCGCTACCCCGGCCGCATCGCTCATCTCATCATTCCCGCCGACTTCTCCTGGTCCCCCGGCGGCCCCCTCGGCGAATTCACCCCACCCGAGCCCCCGCCCCGCCCGGTTGTCCCCCAACTCGGCGGAGCCGGGAACTGGGGCCTCCTCCTCGGCGGCCAAACGGCCCGCGGCCGCGGCCTCTCGCTCGCCGCCCGCCTCGCCGCCGCCGGTTGGCGCGTGTTCCTCGATCGCAATGCCGCCCGCGTCGAAATGGGCCGCGGCGGCTTTCAACCGGAACGCATCGCCTACTTCCCCGGCCCCGCCCAGGCTCAACTCGCCGGCCTCACGGACCTCGTCCTCCTCGAAGCCAAAGCCCCCGTCTCTTTCTTCGGCTATCCGGACGAAGCCAGCTATCTCGCCCCGGCCGATTGCCGCGTTCACGAACTCGCTACGCCGGAACAGGACGGCCTCGCCGCTCTCGAAGCCCTGGCCGGCCACCTGCCGCCCGCCTCTTGGGAGGACGTTCCTCCCGCCACGCCCCCGCCCCCCGGCCCGCTGACCCTCGACGCCTTGGGCCAAGCCATCGCCGCCCTTCTGCCCCCGAACGCGATCCTCTCCGACGAAATGGTCTCCTCCGGCCCGCCCGTTCTCGCCGCCCTCCGCCACGCCCCTCGCTTCGACTATCTCCCCGTCACCGGCGGCTCCATCGGCCAGGGCCTCCCGGTGGCGATCGGCGCGGCCATCGCCTGTCCGGACCGCAAAGTCGTCGTCCTCGAAGGCGACGGCAGCGCCCTTTACACGCCCCAATCCTGGTGGACCATGGCCCGCGAAAACCTCGACATCGTCACGGTCATCTTCGCCAACCGCCGCTATCAGATCCTCGACATTGAAATGCGCCGCACCGGCGCCAACGGCTTCGGCGAACGCGCCTCCGCCATGGTCGATATCAGCACGCCCCCGCTCGATTTCGTCAAGCTCGCCGAAGGTCTCGGCGTTCCCGCTGTCCGCGTGGAAACCGCCGAAGCCTTCGCCGCCCAGTTTGGCGCCGCCATGCGCCGGCGCGGCCCCTGCGTTATCGAAGCGGTGCTTTAAAGCTTCTTCGCCGCCAGAAAAAGAGCGTTGCACTCCTCTTCGAGAACACCGCCCACCACCGTCGCCTTGCGAAAACCGGTCCGCCGCACCACCTCGGTCGACCGGATATCAATCTGCCCGCCTCCCAGCGCCGTCAGGAAGGGAATGGACGAACCATACACGATCGTGGGAATCCCCGCCCACATCGCCGCCGCCGTGCACATCGGGCACGGCTCGGCCGTGGTGTAAAGCGTCAGCTTGGTCCAATCAATCCCCGGCTTCTGATTGGCACAGGTGTTGATCGCGTCGGTCTCCCCGTGCAGCAGCGGGTTCTGCCGGGACTTGTTCCACCCCTCGGCCACAATCTCGTTCTTCGCCGCATCCACCAGCACGGCCGCGTAAGGCGCTCGCGGATTGTTCGCCGTCAAGGCAATCGCGCGCCGCATGTAGCGTTCGTGTTCCGATTGCATCAACAGAGAAAGCAGAAACTCACGCCGGTCGCTCATACGCCCAGTATCGCAAACTTACACCCCTAACCACGTCCGGCACGCCCGGTGCACCTCTTCGAGCCGCAACGTCCCCTCCGGCAGCGCAAAATCCGGCGGGGCGATCACCATCAATTCGTCCATTCCCTCCGCGACAAACAGGTAAACCGTGTTATTCCGGTACTCCACATACTTACCCGCCTCCTGCCACACATACTGGTAAAACACCTCGAGATCCACATACGAACCCAGCATGTCCGCCTGCGTCGGAATCGCCGTCGCCTGGTCCTGATCCGTAAAGATCAACAGACCGCTGAACGGCTTCACCTTGTTCCGGATCCCAAAACTGGCCACCAGGCATGCCGGCTTCGCCCGCCGCAGCGCCTGCACGCTCGCCCACTCAACAAACGTGTTGTTCACGAGCAGCGTCCCGTTACCCGCCAGCAGCGTCGCGCGGACAAACTCGGCCATCAAAGGGTCCGCCGAATATTCGGCATCCTTCGGCGCCAGCGTCCGTAACTTCTCGCCCAGTTGCCGTGGACCCTTCACCTCTCCCTGCTCGGCAATCTTCTGCACCTCCGCCATCAGCCGCTGCCGGTAGGTCTGTAACTTGTCGTAACTCAACCGCGTCGCCTTAGCCGAACAGGCGAGCAACGCCCCCGCGGTCTCCACGGTCCAGGCCGCATAAGTCCCCCGTGCCGCCGCACAAAGGTCTGGCAAACTCCCCGCCAAGTCCGGTGTACCTCGTCCCGTCAATAACATCGGCACATACTGCCCCAAATCCTCCGGCACCGTCAGCCGCACCCGCCGCCCCTTCGGCAGCCGCGTCCACATCCGGTCCGGCCCCACCGGCAGATCCGCCGGACCCAGCACGATCACCAGCCGTGGCTGCCCCTTCACGGCCGCATCAAGCGCCGGGCCGATCTCATTGAAGATCACCGTGATCTCCCGCCGCCACTCCGGATACAGCGGGTTCCGGTTCAGAAAATCCACCTGTTCAAGCGTGAAGCGTCCCCGCGGCCACGTCTTCGGCGTCACGCCCATCTTCGGTTCCAGCGCCGCCAGCCCCGCGAAAAGCGCCGCCGGAGCCTTCTCCAAATAGGCCCCCAGGCGCACGAAATACTCCTGCTCAGCCGGAAACAGCGTCTCCCAACCCCGCAGCTGCTCAACAAAGTAAGCCGCGAACGTCACCGGCACGTGCTCGAAGTCGAAGCGGGGCGGGGAAGCCATCACACCAGGATCTCAGGCGCCGCCACGCCCGCCATCCCCTCCGCCTTCACCCCCAGCATCGCCGCCGCGGTCGCCGCCACGTCAATATGCCGGATCGGTTTCTCCGTCGCTCCCTTCTTCACCCCGGCGCCCAGCGCCAGCAGCCACGTATTCCGGCAGCTCGGATCGCCCGACCGGTGGTTCAAGAATCCGTTGGCGGTATTCACGTCCCCATCCCGCCCCAGTTCGGGCAGAATCAGCACCGTCGTCTGGTTTCTATACTTTGGATTGGCCTGCACCTCGTCCCACAGCATCCCCGTCAACCGGTCTGTCTTTGTAACTGCCTGCAGATAGAGCGAGTAACTGCCCCAGTGCGCCACGTCCATGTCCCAGAAGTTCACCAGTAACAACCGCGGCGCGAACTCCCGCATCACCTCCCGGGTGATGAAGAAGGTCAACTCATCGCCCGAGGTTGGCGCCTCCGGGCCGTTAATGAACTCGCCCAGCGCCCGGGTCAGCGTCGCGCGCACATGCTTGTCCATCTGCCGGCCGCCCTTGAAGATGGTCCACCCCACGCCCTCGTACCCCTCTTGCAGAATCGTCTCCAGGCGCCGGTGCACGGCTTCGCGGTCGGCCACGTCCGCCCCGCTCGGCTTCTTCACAATGTCGTTTACGGCATCGAGCAGCAACTGCTTCGGCAGCACCACATTGGCGCCGTGTGGCAGCCCGAACTCCCGCTGCGAACTCGCTCCCATGGCCGCGAAGCTCTTGTTGGTGGCAATCACCCAGGCATCGAGCGGACCCGCCTTGCTCGCCTTCCGGTACTGCTCAAACAGCGTGGCCGAAGCCGGCGCTTCGAATCCAAAATCGTCCACCCGCTGCCAGTTCCCGGTCACAATGCTGGCCGTCGAGTTGAAGTGCGACAGCACCCCCTGGTTCAAGCAGTTTTGGTAGAAGAAGCCTTCCCCTTGCAGCGCCGCCAACCGGGGGATGTTCCGCAGTCCGGCCGGCGAAAACGTCTCCGCCGTCCGCACCCCGCCGCCGAAGGTCACCAGAATCACCTTCCGGCCTTTGGCCTGCGCCTCTGCCGCCTGCGCCCACAAGTGCAGCAGGCTAGGCGGCAGAATCCGCTGGGCAATGGTAAGTCCGGCCAGTTTCAGAAAATCGCGGGTGAGCATATTGCCGACCCCTATTTCATCACGTTTTTAGAAGTACATCTTCAACGCCAATTGGATCTGCCGGGCATCATTCGGCGAGTTCCGCGTCGCGGTCACCCGGCCGAAATTCCGCGTGTCGATGAAGTTCGTGAACGCCGGATTGGCGAACGCCGGCGTATTCGTCAGGTTGAACGTCTCCACCCGGAACTGCAGCCGGAACCGTTCGCTCGCCTGGAAGTCCTTGAACATCGAGAAGTCCAGCTTCGCAAAGCCCGGCCCGGTCACCTGCGTCCGCTGGCCCCCTAGCGGCGAGTAGTCGGACTGTCCATTCTGCGTCGCCACCGGCGGGTTGCGGAACGCCGCCGAGTTGTACCAGGACTCCACCTTGCCGATGTACTTATCCTGCCCGGGAACCATGAACGCGAAACAGCCCGCGCCGGCCGTCGTCGGAATGGCGCAGCCAATCGACTGCGGCTGCCCCGAATACAGCGAAGCGATCCAGTTCATGCTCCAACCCCCCAGCAGCGCCTGGCTGAACTTGTTGGCATTCGCCATCAGACTGCGGCCCTTGCCGAACGGCAATTCGTAGCTGCCGTTAAAGGTGTAGGCGTGGTTGATGTGGAACGAAGCCAGCGCCATGTCGGCCTTGATGCCCATGCCGGGAATCATCGGGCCGCGGAACCCGCCGACGTTCCCGCCGTTCAGTAAGTCGCCGGCGTTGGTCATCGTCTTCGCCCACGTGTAAGTCATCAGGAAGTTCAATCCGTTGTCGAACCGCCGCGTGAACTTATTCTGCATCGAGTGGTAGTGGCTGTTCCCGTTCGTGCTCGCATACGATGCGCCGCGCGCGAAGTCCGGCCAGGGAATGAACAGTTGCGGGTTCGCGCTCGGCGTCAGAATCTGCATCACGTGGTTCGAGCCCATGAAGGTCTCAATGTTCCGTCCCAGGCTGCCGACGTAGGCCACCTCGACGCTCGTATTCCGCATCGCCTCGTACTGCAAGGTGAAGTTATAACCCTGCGTGTAAGGAGTCTTGTAGTTAAACTCGATGCCGCGCAGGGAAAGGAAGCGGCCATTCACCCGCCGCGGATCCATCGGCACGCTCGAAAGCCCCCGCTCGAGCGTCGCTATGTTGCCGTCGGCGTACTGCACCGGCGTCCACGCGTTAGCTGGCTGGAAGTTGAAGTCAAACTGGAACGGGTAGTTGTATCCCAGGTTCGGCGCCCCACCCCGGTTCTCAAACGCTCCGTAGTAGATCCCGTAACCGCCGCGCACCACCAGCTTACTCGTCGCCGCGTAAGCAAAACCAAACCGCGGCGCAAAGTTGAGCTTCTCGGCCCGGCCCAGGCCCGACCCGAACTCATCCGAGTAATTCAGCTTGATACCGTTCGACGCGAGCAGCGATTGGAACGTACTCGACAGCACCGGCTGGTCTCGCCGGCTGCCTGGAATGATCAACTGCGGGTCCGTCAACGACGGAATGAAATTGGCTTGCGCCCCGTACCGCTCCCCCACCAGACTGAACAGGTCCCAGCGGATGCCCAGGTTCAACGTCAGCTTCCGGCTCACCTTCCAGTCATCCTGGAAGTAGAGGCCCGTATAGTATTTCCGGTTCGCCACCCCGCCGAAATTTGAAGCCGAAACCGAGCTCGCGCCCGCGCCCCCGGTACCGGCGGCGTCCGTCGGATTCAGCAGAAACTGCACCCGGCCGGTCGACGAGTCCGTCAGGTTCGGAATCGACGTGTACATCCCGTTGAAGTTGAAACGGCCGCGCGCCGTCGGCGGCGCCAGCCACGGGAAGTCAATCAATTGGCCCTCCCAGCCGCCCTTCATCGTATGGTTCTTATAGACCTTGGTCAGGTTGTTTGACAGCTGCACGGTATTCGAATAACGCTCGGAGATAATCCAGTCCGACGCGCCCAGGTTCGAAAGACCGCCGATGCTCAACCCCGGCAGACCGCCGTTGCCCTGCGCCTGCAGAATCCCCTGAATGCCGAACTGCGAAGGAATGTTCGACGTATCGTTGGCAAATGGTTGCGCGCGCACCGAACGCTCCCGGTTGAAGCCGGCGCGCATCTCGTTGATCAGCGTCGGCGCAAACGTATGCGTGTAGCTTAGCGCCGCGCCCTGCGTACGTACCGTCTCGTCGCCGTTGTTGAAGCCGCCGCCGTCAGCAAACCCCTCAAACGGACCCGGCTTGAACCGCGTCACATCCGCAAAGCTATACCGGCCAAAGATCTGGTCCCGCTCGCTGAAGTTATGGTCAATGCGCACGTCAAAAGCGTTCGTATCGTCGATGTTACTGCGCGTGACGTTGAAGTTATTGAAGATCCCGTCGTTCGTCGGCGACGGAAACAGATTCATCAGCTTCACGGCGTTGGCGTTCAACCGGCTCGCCGGCACAACGTTGTTCGTGAACGGATCCCGCACCTGCGAGCCGTTGATCAGTCGCGTCGTCCCCGGATCAAACACCGTCCCTGACGGAAAGTCCCGGCCCAGACCATCGCGGCGGCTGCCGCTCTGGAAGGTCACCAGGTCCTGGAAGTTCGTATACCCGCTCGAACGCTGCAGCGCCGTCGGCACGCTCGAAGTAATCGGCACCGCCTGCCGGATCCGCGTGCCCTCATAGTCGGCGAAGAAGAAGGTCTTGTTGCGCTTGATCGGCCCGCCCACCGCCGCGCCGAACTGGTTCTGCCGGTAGGCACCCTTCTTCACGCCCCGCTGATTCAGGAAGAAGTCGGTGGCGTCGAACTTATCGTTCCGCAGAAACTCCCAAACGCTGCCGTGGATCTGGTTCGTGCCCGACTTGAGCGAGGCGTTCAACACCGCCCCACCCGCCCGTCCAAACTCCGCGCTGAACGCGTTGGTTTGAATCTTGAACTCGCCAATCGCGTCCACCGGCGGCCGCAGCACGAATGCCGCTCCGCTCAGAAAGTCCACGTTGTTCGAATTGTTGTCGATGCCATCGAGCAGAAAGTTATTCTGCGCCGGCCGCGTTCCGTTCGCCGTGAACCAGCCTGTCGCGTTCAACCCTCGGCCCTCCGGCTGCGGGTGTGTCACCCCGGCCGTCAATCGTGCCAGGAAGTTGTAGTTCCGCCCACTCAGCGGCAGATCGTTGATCACCTTCGCGCTAATCGTCTCGCCCACCGACCCGCTTTGCGTCTGCAGCACCGGCAGCGTGTCCGACACATCCACCGTCGTCGTAATTTCGCCCGGCCGCAAGTTGAAGTCGATCACGCTCTGCTGCTGGATGTTCACCTGGATGCCCTGGCGCCGCGTCTTCTGGAAGCCCGCAAACTCCACCTCCACCGTGTAGGACCCAATCCGCACCGGCGTGAACAGATAGCGCCCCTCGTCCGAGGTCGTCGCGTTCTGCAGGAATCCCGTGCCCTCGTTGAGCAAGGTCACCCGCGCTCCCACAATCGAGCCGCCGGAGGCGTCCTTCACGATTCCCATCACCGACCCGGTATCCACCTGAGCCATCAAAGGGGTCGCTGCCATTGCAGCAACCAAGTAAAGTGCGCTCCCATTGCGCGAAAACAGCATAGCGACGTGCTCCTTCAGACGATGAATTGGATCAATCATCCATTATGGATAATGCGGTGTCAAGGCCATTCATCTGGGATAATGGGAAAAAATGCTACCTGCCTCTGAAGGCGTGGTCCGCTACAGCAGCCTCACCGAACAGATCGCCCACTCCGTCAAACAGGCCATCTTCCGCGGTGAACTGCAGCCCGGCGACCGCCTCGTTGAACAGTCCATCGCCCGGGCCCACGGCGTCGGCCAGAACGCCGTCCGCGAAGCGCTGATCGCGCTCGCCCACCAGGGCTTCGTCAAACGCGTGGCCAACCGCGCCACTTACGTCAGCCAGCTCAATCTTGAAGAGGCTCAGAAGCTCTCTGTCGTCCGCGCCGCACTCGAAGGCGCCGCCTGCGAAATCGTCAGCCGCCGCTACGCGGCCGGCGAAGTCGAACTCGCTCAACTCGACCACCACCTCGCCGGCATGCAGGACGCCGCCGAACGCCTCGATCGCGTCGCCTTCTACGACGGCGACATCCAGTTCCACCGCGAACTCTGGCGCCTCACGGGCAACCACTATCTCGAACAGATGCTCGAACAAACCGTCGCGCCCCTGTTCGCCTTCTTCATCATTCAGTACTTCCGCAAAGGCGATCGCCTCGAATCCCTGTGCGAGGCGATTCCCGCCCACCGCCAATTGGTCGACGATATCCGCTCCGGCAGCCCCTCCCGCGCCCACGCTTCGCTGAACACCCTCATCGACGTCGGCGTCAAGCACCAGCAGGGCCTCGTCGCCCTCCCTTAGGGCGTCGCCGGCTTCCCGGCCCGCAGCTTCTGATACTCCGCCAGATGCCGCTTGGCCAGCGCCGTCTGCCCCGTCCGCTGGTAGAGTTGACCCAGCCGGTAGTGCGCCGCCTCCATCCGCGGCGACCGTTCGAGCGCCGCCTCGAGCTCCCGAATCGCCTCGGCCGTCCGATTGGTATCCGCGCACAGCTTGCCCAACTCCAGATGCGGCTCCGCCAACCCCGGCGCCAGTGTGATCGCCCGCCGCAAGTACGGCTCCGCCGCCGCGGGAGTCGCCGTCCGCGTCAAGCTCAACCCGTAAAGGTACTGCGCCTGTGCGTTCCTCGGATACCGCTTGGCGAACCCCTCGAGCCGCTGCCGCACCAGGGGCGCCGACTCCGGCGTCAGGTCGATCATCATGCCCAGAAATACGAGCGGCCGCAAGTCCGCCGGGTTCAGGTCCACCCCCGCGCACACCGCCCGCACCGCCGCATCGTACTCCCGGATCGCATACAGCGCCACGCCCTCGCCCACCTTCAGCCGCGCCGACTCCGGGAACCGCTCCGTCGCATACCGGAAGATCTGCAACGCCGGCTGCGCGGCGCCATGATTCTGCATATGGTTGCCCCAGTCGAACAGATGCCGCTCCGTCGGCTCCGCCTCGGCGGCCTTCTGAAACCGCAGCGCCGCCGGCGCCGGCTGCCCGGCCGCCGTCAACCATTGCCCCTCCAGGTGGTCGACGGTGGCCGAAGGCGGCATCGCGTCGATCAACGCTCTCGCCTCGGGCAACCGCCCGGCTTCCATGTAGGCCACCGTCAGGTCGTATTGCGCGGTGCGATCCCCCGGCCGCGCCGCCGCTGCGGCCGCCAGAAACGGCAACGCCTTCGCCGCCTCCCCCGCCTCGAGCAGATACTGGCCCAGCGCCAGGTTCGGCCCAAACGCCCTCGGCTCGGCCCGCTGCCGCTGCCGCAGAATCTCCTCCGGCGACTGGCCCCAGCCCCATGCCAAACTCAGAACCGCCAGCAAGACAACGCGGCCCATGGTCAGTAGTCCGTAATCTCCCCGCCCGTAATCTTCCGCTTCGTCTTGCCTCCTAAGTCAAGCGGAGTATCATACCCGGCCAGAATCCTGCCGTCCGGCGAGTAATACGGCCCAATGTCACAAGCCATGCTCCCTTTCCCCTCCTCCACAAAGGTTAGGGAAGTAATCAACTTAGCCGACTTATACCCATATCGCGAAGGATCCAGCAGCCGCAGCGGCGCCCCGTGCTTATCGGGCAGCGGCTTACCCGCCAGGTCCAGCACAAACATCACATTCGGCTGCAGCAAATCCGCCAGCGTGAAGTACTCATACCACTTATCCGCGCAGTCCACCCGCACCGCCTTGGCCCTCTTCCTTGGCTTGGCCAGATCGAGCAACTGCTGAAACCGGAACCCCGACCATGTCGCCCGCGCCGACCAGCACTGCACGCATTTCATCCGCGACGATTGCGTCTCCTGCGGCAGAGCCCGCAGTTGCGCGAGCGGCAGCGCGACCGGCTTCTCCACCAAACCCTTCATCTGCAGCCGCCACGTCTTCTGATCGATCGGCGCCACCGGGCTGTACCACATCAGCTTCAAATGGTGCTCATCCGGCACGTCCGATGGCAGCAGCAACTTCGGCTTCTGCGCCGAAGCCGACGCCGCTCCCAGCGCCAATAAACTTCTACGGTTGAGCATTCGCAAGATCCTCCAGCGCCTTCTTCGCCACCCGGCTCTCCGGCTTGGCGCGCAGCAGCCGCTCCATCGTCGCGCGGGCCTCGGGTATTCGTTTCATTTGAACGTACATCCTCCCCAGATTCAAATACAGCGTCTCATCGCCCGGCGCCTGCGCGATTCCCTGCTCGAAAGCCCGCATCGCCTTCGCCCCATCCCGCTGCTGCAAATAGAGCACCCCTAAGTTGTTCCAAGCCGCCCCCAGTACCGGCCGTAGCCGCACCGCTTCGAGCAACTCCCGCTCCGCCTCGCCCAACTGGCCCCGCTTCGCCAGCGTCAAGCCCAACCCCTGCCGCCCATCCGCGTTGCCCGGCTCCCAACGCAGCGCCTCCCGAAAGTACCGTTCCGCCTCCCCCAGCTTCCCCAGTCGGTCGCACGCCTGCCCCGCGTTCAGCAGCACGTACGGCAAGCCGCTCTTGGCCGCCAACGCCTGTTCGAAATGCTGCAGCGCCGTCGCGTGGTCGTTCCGCGCCATCGCCACCCCGCCCAACTCGTTCCACGCCTCCGCCGACCCCGCGTCCACCCGCAGAGCCTCGTCCAACAGCCCCGCCGCCTTCTCTAACCGGCCCGCCTCCCGGTGGATCTGCGCCACCAGCGTCAGCGTCCGCACGTTCCCCGGTTGCTGCCGCAGCACGGCCTCCAGATAAGGCAACGCCTGCTCCGGGTACCCGCACCAGAGCAGGGAAGCGCCCAGCTTGAAGTAGTCCCGCCGCCCCCGTCCCGCCGGCCGCGGCGCCGCCAGGTCGGCCGCCACCTGCTGCTTCGACGGAGGCTTCGCGTAGATCTTCACCGCATGGCCGTCCGCATTCAGCAGCAGGCAAAGCGGCAGCTCCAACGGAGCCCGGTACTCAAACAGGTAGCGCCGGAACAGCGTAAACGTCGTCAGCCGGTCGCCTGTCGCCTCGGTCAAAGTGAACAACCCCGGCCCCTGCTGCGGCTCCGGCAACGGCACCGGGTCCAGCAGCCACGTATCCTGCAACCGCGGCGTGTTATCCCCCGGCGCCTCCCGCGCCTCCCACGCCTTGGCCGCGGCAAACGGCCGCCCCACCGGTGCCGCCCCCTCCGTCACCTCATACAAGCTGCCCGCCGCCAGCTCCCCCAACGGCTGCTCCAGGCCGCTCGGCCAAACCACCTTTACCGTCGCCGCCTTCTTCTCCCCCAACCCGAAGTACACCGTCTTCGTATGCTGCGAAAGGTACCCGCTTCCCGCCGTCACCCATTTCGCCCGCCCGTCCACCGTCACCCGCGCCCCAATCGCGTCCCGGTTCGACTTCGTCCCTCGCAGCCGCAACGCCATCCGCTGCCGCCCCTGCCCCACCCGGTTTTGAAACACCCGCACCTGCGGCGCCAGCCGGTTCTTCACCACCAGATCCAGGCAGCCATCCCCATCAATATCCGTCACCGCAAACGCCCGCGCGTCCCCGGCATAAGCCAGCCCCGACTCCGCCGAAGCATCCCGGTACCGCCCGCCCTCTTTCACATAAAACACATTGGGCTCATTCCCGTTCCAGCTATACCCCTCGCGGATGAACTGGTTGATCGCGTTCCATCCGTTCTCATATGGCCCCGACGCCACGGCCGTCGCCGGCGTCTTAGCCACCACCTGCCGCCAGAAGAAACCCATCAAATCCGGCTGCTTCGGCCCCGTCATCATCCCGCAAGTCAGGAACAGCTCTGCCTGCCCGTCGTTGTCGAAGTCCGCCGCGTCCGCCGACCAGCCCCATCGCCCCATCGCAATCCCCAAATCCTCGCCGCCGAACCGCCCCCCGCCCCGGTTCCGGTAGAAGCTGTTCCCCCGCGTATGCCCGTCCCACTTCCCATCAAACGGATACGGGAACTTCGGATGCCGCACCACCCGCTGCCCCGCCGCCGTCCACATATTCGCCACGTACAGGTCCGGCCGCCCCGCTCCGGCCTCGTCCCACCAGCACGCGCTCATCCCGGGCCCTATATCTTCAATGCCCGCCGCCGCCGCCACATCCCGGAACTTACCCCCCGAATTCCGGTAGAAGTTATTCCGCCCAAAGTCATTCGCCACATATAAGCTCGGCCAACCCGACCCGTCCACGTCCGCCCACGCCGGCGCAAAGCTATAGCGGTTGTTATTCTCGTCCATCCCGCTCGCCTGCGTGACATCCTCGAAGTAACCGGATCCATCCGCCTGCAGCCGGTTCCGAAACAGAAAGTTCGCCGGCCCGTTCTGCGCGTCAAAGTAAGGCACCGGATAGCGGAACTGCGCCTCGCTCTGAAAGAAGCTATAAGTACAAAGATACAGGTCTAACTTACCGTCCCGGTCATAGTCCGCCGCGGCCATCCCGGTGAATCCCCCCTGAGGCGGCTTGGCGAATCGAAAGGCGTCCGGCGCCAGCCGGAAGCGACCCGCCCCGTCGTTCAGATACAGCAGCGGCCCCGCCCCGCGCAGCACGATCAGGTCTTGCCACCCCACGTTCCGCACGTCGAGAAACAGCGCCGCCGACGTATCGTCGAGCAACTCCACCCCCGCCACCCGCTCCACCAGCTTGCCGTCCTTCCAGCCGAACAACCGGTTCGGCAACCCCGCCGGCTGGCACACATAAATCTCGTCCCGCCCGTCGCCGTCGATATCCCCTACCGCGATCCCGTTGTTCCCATAAATGTCGATCCCGCTCGCCGCGTCCAGCCGGGATATCCAATATGGAATCCCTTTTTCGAGCTGCTCGTCCCGGAGCACCGTCCCCGTCACCTCGGCAAACCGTCCGTCCCGCCGCGGCGGCGCCGCCGGCATCACCGGGTCTTCGCCAAACTCGTCCTGCCCCCCGGCGATCAACTCGGTGTAGGCGAAGTACGGCGGGTTGTTCTTGTAAACCACCTCCTCCGCCCGCGCCAGCGGCGCCAACACCGAAAGCGCCAACCACTCCCGCCGCGTCACTGCATCCCCCCCTTCGGAGCACCCTGCAGCTTCTGGTGCATAGCCCGCTCCCGCGCCGCCAACGCCGGCTTCTGCAACCGGTCATACACCCGCGCCAGCCGGTAGTGCGGCTCCGGCACCCCCGGGTTCAACGCAATCGCCCGCTCATACTCTCGCGCCGCGCCCGCCCAGTCTCTTTGCCGTTCAAGCACTTGGCCCAACTCAAACGGAAACTCCCAAACCTTCCCGTCCCGCCGCATCGCCTCGAGCAACAATGGCTTCGTTTCGTTATCCGGCGCTCCCGCCGCCGCCAGCGCCCGGGCGTAGACAAACGGGGCGAATCCGTTCTTGGCTTCGTTTCGGTACCAGGCCGCCGCCGCGTCCCGCAGCGCCTCCGCGCGGTCCGGCAACTGGTCGATCATCCGGCTCAGAAAGATGTACGGCTGCGGCACCTCCGGCGCCAGCGCAATCACCCGAAAGAATGCCGCGCCTGCCTCCGGGAACCGCCGCAGCGTATAGAGCGCTACGCCATAGGCCAACTCAATCTGCGGGCTCTTGTCGAACTTCCCTCGCGCCTCGGCCAGGAAGGCCGCCGCTTCGTTGAACCGTCCCATCCGCAGCAGCGCCTG
The DNA here is from genome assembly GCA_027485675.1 of Terriglobales bacterium. Classification (GTDB taxonomy): domain Bacteria; phylum Acidobacteriota; class Terriglobia; order Bryobacterales; family Bryobacteraceae. Next base: position 85,732 of record JAIXQP010000028.1, read on the forward strand.
CCCAAAGGCCGCGTGCGTCGGCTCATCGTACGGCAGCAGCGCCAACAGCGCCCGGTACTGCGCCACCGCCTCCTCCGGCTTCCCGGTCGCCTCGTACCCCCGCGCCAGCAGCAGCCGCAACTCCGGCCGCTCGCCACGTCTCAGCGCCTCCACCCCGAACGCAATCGCCTTCGGATGCTCCCCCACTTCGCCAAACAGCATCGCCGCCCGCAACGCCGCCGCCGCGTCCGCCTGCGGCGACCGCGCATACCGCCCCTCCCACTCCGCCGCCAACGCCCGCTTCCCCGCCGCCGCATAGTAGAGCGCCAACGTATGCTGCACCGCCGCCTCCCCCGCCGCCAACTGCTCCGCCCGTCGCGCCGCCTCCGCCGCCCGCTCCGGCATTTTCATCTGCCCGTACACCCGCGCCAGCCACGCCGCCGCCACCCCCGACGCCGGTTGCGCCTCCAACAACACCCGGGCCTCCGCCATGCGGCCCGCCTCAAAGGCGGCCTGCGCTTGGGTAATCGAATCGACGGCAAAAAGGTACATGAGAAAAAGGAAGCGGCCGCTCCGCTCAGCATACTGCATGGCTGAACAAAGCGGCCGCTGGTGGGTTTATAGACTCACGATTTAGAACATGAACCGCAGAGCGAACTGGGTCCGCCGCTGGGTTCCGTCCTGGGTCGTGAAGATCCGGCCAAAGTTCGGGTCGCCCTGAATCCGATTCGGGGCGCCAAACTGCGGCGTGTTCGTCAGGTTGAAGGCTTCGGCCCGGAACTGCATCTGGAAGCGCTCGTTGAAACGAATGCCCTTGAACAGCGACAGGTCCATATAGGCTTGGCCCGGCTGGTTGTTCGATTGCAGCCCCAGGTTGCCCGGGGTGCCCGGCGTCGGCCGCACCACCGCCGACGTATCGAACCACTGGTCCACCGTCCGTCCGCCCGAAGGCGCGTCGTTCGGATTCTTGCCCGCCACCAGATCCGGCGTACAGTTGCCGAAGCTGCCGACGCACTGGTTGGTGCCGACCGTGAACGGAGAACCCGTGCGCAGCGTCAGAATGCCGTTCACCTGCCAGTTACCCAGCAAGCCATTGGCAAACTTATTCTGCACATCGAGCGCCTTGCCCTTACCGATCGGGATATCGTAGAGCCAGCTGCCCGTCATGCTATGCCGGATGTCCCACGCCGCGCTCGAATACGCCTCGGAGTAGTTCCGCGGATCCTTCGGACCAAAGCCCGAAGAACCGCTCAGCGGCGTACCGGAAGTCGCCAGCGCATGGCCCCAGGTGTAAGCCACCAGGTACTGCAAGCCCTGCGAGAACCGCTTCTCCCACTTCGCCGTCAAGCCCGCGTACCGCCCAAAGCCAAACGTGCTCGTGTAGTTCACGCCGCCAATGTTCGGAATCGGCCGCCGCGCATTGCACTCAATGTTCGGACGCGGGTCGTTGTAACACGCGTTCGGATCGGAGAAGTGCAACTGGTGCGACTGCTTGTTACCGACATAGGCCAGCTCAAACGCGTTGCCGCCGCGGAACTCCCGTTGAATCGAGAAGTTCCACTTATGCACCAACGGGTTCCGGAAGTTCTGCGCCACGCTCCGGAAGTTGATCGGCGCGTTCAGCGAGAAGATGTTGATCGGGAAACCGCCCGAAACCCCGGCATTCAAATTGAAGAACGGGTTCGGTTCAAACGTCGTCACGTTGGCCGGACGCACCAGCGTGGTCGTTTGATTAAACGGCACGCCTTCGCCTCGGTTCGGGTTGCCGCCCTGGTTCTCTTCGCCGCCGTAGAAGATGCCGTAGCCGGCGCGAACCACCGTCTTCGGCGTCACCGTGTAGGCAAAGCCGATCCGCGGCGCTACGCTCGTCTTATCCCACGGGATCAGGTACTGGTCCACCTCGCCGCGCGAAACCTTGACGTTCGCAAAGTCGCGCGCGAAGTTCGGAGGCAGCGGAGCGTCCTGGTCTTTACCCTTCGGAATAAACAGCGTCATCCGGTCGAAGTCAAAGTTCGCTTGCCGCCCGAACTTCTCGCCAATCGGCGAGAACAGCTCGTACCGCACGCCATAGTTGATCGTCAGTTTGCTGTTCACCTTCCAGTCGTCCTGCGCATAAAACGCCCAGGCTTCCTTCTGCGAAGAGATGAAGTTGGTCGTCGACATCTGGCCCTGCGAAACGCGTCCAATCAGGAACGACGCATAGCCATCGCCCGTCAGGTTCGACAAGGCGTCCGTGCCGTTCGGGAACGACGTCTCCGTCCGGTTGAACGTCCAATTCCCATGCGGACTCGGGAACTGGAAGAACGGGAACTTGATCGGCCGGAACTCGCCGCCGAACTTAATCGAGTGCGTGTTCTTCTGAATCGCCACGTTCTGAATGAAGTCCCAAACGTTGTTGTACTCCTTCGAAGGCAGCCAGTCGGAAGCGCCAAAGCCGGAATACCGGTCGATGTTCGTCGACGGCAATCCCCCGTTCAGCGGACCGGTCGGGTTATACCCGCCAATGCCGAACGCCTTGAACTGGTCCGTCTCCGGATCGGCCTGCGTCCGGGCCGTCACCAGCCGCGAAAACGCCACGCGCGTCTCGGTCACAAACGTTGGCGACCACGTCCGGGTGTAGCTCAACATCGCATTCCGCGCCAGCGTCTGTTCGATGTTCGAGGCAAAGTAGGTGCCGTCCAACGCGCCCGGCAGCGGCTGCCCGTTCAGTTGGTTCCGCTCCGACCACGACACGCTGCCAAAGATGTTGTCTTTGTCAGAGATCCGGTGGTCCAACCGGATGTCGAACTGCTTCACCCCGGACGTACCCGCCGTCGTGGTGAAGAAGTTGTTCAACGAAATGCCCGGTGCCGTCGCCACGTTCGGCGCCGGGAACAGGTCGGCGATCTTCTTCGCCGCAGGGTCCAGCCGCGAAGGCGGGATGATGTTGTTCGGGAACGGCTGCCGGATCAAGCCCGCCGTGCCGTTGGGATAGGTTCCCATCGCCTGCGTCGCCGGATCGTAGATTGCTCCTTCCCGTGCCGAAACGCCCAGCGTATTCGGAATCGACCGGTTCACTCCCAACAGTTGGGAAAAGTCGCCGTTCCGCATCGCCGGCGTCGGAATGCTAAAGAACGCCGAAGTGCCCAGTCCGGGAACCGCGCCGCCCGTTGAGCGAATCTCGGTGCCCTGATAATCAGCAAACCAGAACGTCCGGTTCTTGATCATCGGACCGCCCACCGCCGCGCCAAACTGGTTTTGTTTGAACGGGCCGCGCCGGACGTTATTGCGGTTGTTCTCCCACCGGTTGGCGTTCATCTTGTCGTTCTGCAGATACTCAAACAAAGCGCCATGAATCTGGTTCGTGCCGCTCTTGATGGTGACGTTCACCACGCCGCCCGCGCCCCGGCCGTACTCGGCGTTATACCCATTGGTCATCACGCGCATTTCGCCAATCGCTTCCACCGACGGCCCAATTACGAAGGACGTCTGGTTCAGGAAGTCGATCACGTTGACGTTGTTGTCCACGCCGTTCAGCAGAAAGTTATTCTGCCCGTTCGAACGCACCCCGTTGGCCGAAAAGCCGCCGCCGGTGGCGTCCCGCGCGCCGGGTTCATTCGGCACCACGCCCGGCGAAAGCCGCGCTAAAAAGGCAAAGTTGCGGGTGCCGCCCAGGGGCAACTCCCCAACCTGCTTGGCGTCCACGCTGGCGCCAATGATCGTCGATTCCGTCTGCAGCACGTTGGCTTCGCCAGTGACTTCGATATTCGTCGTCACTTCGCCAACCTGCAGTTGGAGGTCGATACCGGTGCGGTCACCGGCAGTCAGGTTGATGTTCCGCCGCGTGGATTTTTTGAAGCCGGGGGCTTCCACGCTAACGGTATAGATTCCAGGTTTCAAAGCTGGTCGGGCAAACTCGCCTCCGGAGGCGGTGACGAGTTCATAAGTCAGACCGGTCGCTTCTTCTGAGATCACGACCTTGGCGTTGGGTACTCCAGCGCCGGTCGGATCGGTTACGGTTCCTACGAGGGTGGCCAGATCGCGCTGTGCCAACAGACACACAGCGAAAATCGAGGCAAGAAAACCGCATCGCAACAGAGCGAACAAGTTCATTTTGGAAAGACCTCAAGTCCCAGAGAGGGTTACAGCGTGGTGAAACGCTTGCGGAACGCTATCATAGTGGCGGGACGGGCGCAATGATAGGAAATTTCATCAAGATGTCATGCCTCGTGGCGATTGCCGCCGCCTTCGGCGCGGTCGCCGAGCCCGTCCGCTGGGTCGATTACGCCGCGCCTTGGGGTCTGACGGCCGAAAACACCTACGGTGGACGCGAGCGCAAAGACTTCATCGTCGAGACCACCGGCAACGGCGTCGCCCTCTTCGATGCCGACCAGGACGGCGACGAAGACGTCCTGCTCTTGAACGGCACGACCCTTTCCGGGCCCATCACCGGCCAGCCCCGCTATCCAGTGTTCTATAGCAATAACGGCAAGGGCCAGTTGACCGAACTCGCCCGGCTTCCCGTCGAAGGATGGGCCCAGGGCGTCTGCGCCGGCGACTACGATAACGACGGCAAGACCGATCTGCTCGTCACCTACTTCGGCCAGAACCGGCTGTTTCGCAACCGCGGAGCAGGGAAGTTCGACGACGTCTCCGCTCCGGCCGGCCTTCCCACGACCGGCGTCCGCTTCGGCTCCGGCTGCACCTTCCTCGACTACGACCGCGACGGCCGCCTCGATCTCTTCATCGCCAACTACGTGAATCTCGATCTCGAAAAGACGCCCCGTCCCGGCAAGGGCGAGTTCTGCGTCTGGAAAGAGATTCCCGTCATGTGCGGCCCCCGCGGCCTGCCCCTGGCGTCGAATCTCCTCTATCATCAGGAGCCGAACGGGACCTTCCGCGACGTCTCCGCCGCAGCCGGCATCCTCAAGCCGGGGGGCCGCTACGCTCTCCAGGCGGTCACCGCGGACTTCGACAACGATGGCTGGCCGGATCTCTACGTGGCCTGCGACATGACGCCCAGCCTCCTCTACCGCAACCGCGGCAACGGCACTTTTGAAGAGCGAGGCGTTGAAGCCGGCGTCGCCTTCAACGCCGATGGCCGCCTGCAAGCCGGCATGGGTGTCGCCGTGGGCGACTTCAACAACGATGGCTTTCTCGATCTCGCCAAGACGAACTTCTCCGGCGATCTGACTTCTCTCTTCCTCAATGAAGACGGGAAGTTCTTCACCGATGTCGCCGGCCCCGCCCGCCTCGGCGTGCGCCAGTTACTCGGTTGGGGCATCGCCTTTTTCGACGCCGACGACGATGGCTGGCGCGACCTGATGCTCGTCAATGGGCATGTCTATCCGGAGGTGGAGAAGGCCGCGGTCGGCGACGCCTACCGCCAGCCCACGCTCTTCTTCCGCAATCTCGGCAACGGGAAGTTCGCCGACCTGACCGCCACCGGCGGCCCCGGCTTGGCGGTGGACCGCCCTTCGCGCGGGTTGGCCCTCGGCGACCTCGATGGGGATGGCCGGCCCGAAGCCGTGATCTTGAACATGAACGACCGTCCGGCGCTGCTCAAAAACACCGCCCCTGGCGGCCGCTTCTTGAACTTGCGGCTGCGGGGAGTCCAGTCGAACCGCTCCGCCATCGGCGCCCGGGTCACGGTGGAGGCGGGCGCCCGCAAGTGGATCGACGAAGTCCGCAGCGGCGAAAGCTTCTACTCCCAGAACTCGATGACTCTCCATTTCGGCCTCGCCGCGGCGCCGCGGGTGGATCGGGTGACGGTCCGCTGGCCTTCCGGTAAATTAGAAACCTGGAGTAACCTGGCGACCAACGCCTTGTGTAACTTGTCGGAGGGAACCACCGCCGCCGATTGCCGGGCGTATTAGTTCCCTACGGCGCCCCAACCCGCGGCGAGAACGTGTTAGCCTGTCGTTGCCATGCGTTCTGTTGGCCTAATCGCGATGCCGGTGCTCCTTCTGGCGCAAATCGGCTCCCCCCCGGAGTTCCAAGCCGCCGGCACGTTTCAATCCAGTCCCTCCGCCGGCTCGCTCGATGGCTCCTCCCATGTCGCGGCGGAACGCACGCAGATCAACGAGAGTCTCCTCCGCCTGCTCCGGGCGATTCCGGAAGCCGCCCCCGGCGTCCGGTTGATTGAGAACCGCCTCCTCGGCGAAGCGGAGCTCCACTTCCGGAAGAACGGTCCCGCTGAAGGCGCCGCCGTTGTTCTCTTTCTCACCGGCGAAACGGAGAAGAGCGCGGAGATCCTTTGTTCGATCGACCATCCGCGCGTCCTCCCGCTTCTTGGCGAAACGGTCGGCGCCGCGCCTGCTTGGTCGGCCCGTCTCCTCGCCCGCATCGAAAAACTCGCTCCGGCCCACGCCGCGCCTGCCGACGCCGAATTCTACTGGGCCCGCGCCCTGCTCCTGCAGTCTCCGGAGCGGACCGCTGCCGCCATCCCCCATCTCGAACGGGCCGCGGAACTAGACCCCACCGGCACCCGAGCTCTCCTCGAACTCGGCCGCCTCTACGCCGCCCAGCAACGGAACGCGGAAGCCGTACGCGCCTTTGAGCGCGCCCTTTCCCGGGATCCCTCGCTCGCCCTGGCTCACTACCGGCTCGCCGCCCTCTACCGGGCTCTCGGCGACCCCGGCAAATCCGGCCTCCACCTCCGCGACTATCAACGGCTGAAAGGGCTGGCGCCGGCGCGGTGATCTCGATTCCGGTGCCGCCCGAAGTCCGGTAGGATCTGCGCGCCCCGTCCCGGGATCCTTCGCCCGCCCTAGCCTACTACCGGCCCGCCGGCCGCCACCTCCGCGACGGCCAACTCCCGAAAGGATAGGCAGCGGCGCGGTAATCTCGATTCCGGTGCCGCCCGAAATCCGCCAGGATCTGCGCGCCCCGTCCCGGGATCCCTCGCTCGCCCTAGCTCACTACCGGCCTGCCGGCCTCCACCTCCGCGACGACCAACACCCTAAGAAACAGGCAGCGGCGCGGTGATCTCGATTCTGGTGCCGCCAGAAATCCGCTAGGATCTGCGCGCCCCGTCCCGGGATCCCTCGCCCGCCCTGACTTACTGCCGGCCCGCCGGCTGCCACCTCCGCGACGACCAACACCCTAAAAAACAGGCACCTGCGCGGTACTCTCGATTCCGGTGCCGCCCGAAATCCGCCAGGATCTGCGCGCCCCGTCCCGGGATCCCTCGCCCGCCCTGGCTCACTACCGGCTCGCCGGCCTCCTCCTCCGCGACGACCAACGCCCGAAAGGATAGGCAACGGCGCCGTAATCTCGATTCTGGTGCCGCCCGAAATCCGCCAGGATCTGCGCGCCCCGTCCCGGGATCCCTCGCCCGCCCTGGCTGACTACCGGCCCGCCGGCCTCCACCTCCGCGACGGCCAACACCCTAAAGGATTGGCACCTGCGCGGTAATCTCGATGCCGAACCCTTCGAGCCCCACCACTTTCCGCGGGTGATTCGTCAACAGCCGGATCCGGTGCAGCCCTAAATCCGCCAGGATCTGCGCCCCCAGCCCCGCTTCGTGCTGCAGCACCGTCGATCCGTCCGCGGTCGTATGCGTCAACGGGTCCCGCGCGTGCGGCACAATCTCGCCGTTGCGCTGCTGATACCCGGCCGTATTCTGATGCAGATAAACCAGCGCGCCCGCACCCTCAGCCCGGATCAACGCCAAGGACCGGTCGACGATCCGCGCACACTCACACGAAGTCGCGCCGAACAGATTCCCGTACGCGCAATGCGCATGCACCCGGACCAATGGATTATCCACCGCCGCCAACTCGCCCAAAACCAGCGCCGTGTGCGCCCCGCCGCCCAGCGTCGAAGTATAGGCGTAGGTGGCAAACTCGCCATGCGGCGTCACCACGCGTCCCGCCGCCGTCCGCTGCATAAAGCGCTCATTCCGCAGCCGGTACCGGATCAAATCCGCCACCGAAATAATCCGAATGTCGAACTTCTTGGCGAACTCAATCAACTGCGGCAGACGGGCCATCGTCCCGTCCTCGTTCATGATCTCGCAGATCACCCCACCTGGCTGCAGCCCCGCCAGCAGCGCCAGGTCCACCGCGGCCTCCGTCTGTCCCGCCCGCGCCAGCACCCCGCCCGGCCGCGCGCGTAGGGGAAAAATATGCCCCGGCCGAGCCAAATCCGCCGGCCGCGCATCCGGCCGGATCGCCACCCGGATCGTATGGGCCCGGTCCGCCGCGGAGATCCCCGTGGTCACTCCCTGCGCCGCTTCAATTGAAACCGTAAACGCCGTGCCGAACCGCGACGTGTTCGCCGCCGCCATCGGTGGCAGATCCAGCGTGTCACACTTCTCCGGACTCAAGGCCAGACAGATCAGCCCGCGCCCGTGCACGGCCATGAAGTTGATCGCCTCGGGAGTAATGTGCTCCGCCGCGATCGTCAGGTCGCCTTCGTTCTCGCGGTCTTCGTCATCAACAACAATCAGCATCCGGCCGGACCGGAAGTCCGCCAGAGCCTCAGGAATAGGGGCGAATGGCATGGATACGGCGCGCTTAGCCCTTGCGGCGCTTTTCGTAGTCCGTATAGCGCTGCTTGAAATCCGAGAACCCCTTGCGGCCCATCAGGCCAAAGGTGAACTTCTTGCCTAACTCAACGCCCTCTTGATCAAACGCATTGATGTTCAGCATCTCGCCGGCAAACGCCGTCTCGAATTCGAGCAGTTGGAAAAACATGCCAATGTGTTCGGCATCCACCCGGTCCAGGGTGAACACACAGTTCGGCCGCTGGTTCTCCGTCAGCGCTGCTTGCGTCGATTTGCACTCCACATCCAGCAGTTTCGCGAGCGACTGCCCCGTCAGGTAATCGAACCCTTCGAGGCCGGTCTTCTCCGCCGGAATCGCCCCCGGATCCGCCGGCTTCTTCACCACCCAGAAGCTAAACAGCTTATCCTTCGGCCCTTCCATGTAAAGCTGCACCTGCGAATGCTGATCGGTCGTGCCCAGCGCCGCCACGGGCGTCTGCCCGACATGCACCACCTCGCCGGCCCGGTTCTTCGCTTTGCCCAAGGACTCCGCCCACAGCTGCCGGAACCAGAACGCCGTTCCCCAAAGCCGGTTAGCATACGGAAACGCCACCTGAATGGTCTTGCCCTTCTTGGTCAGCAACAGATAATGGAGCAGCGCCGCCCGCAGGGGCGTATTCGCCGCCAACTCCGGCTTCCACGCCGTCGCCGTCATTTTCGACGCGCCCCGCAGAAGCGCCAGAATGTCGACTCCAATCAAGGCCGCGGGCACCAACCCGACTGCCGACAACACGCTAAACCGACCGCCGACGTTTTCCGGCAGATGGAAGGTGGTGTAACCTTCATTCGTGGCCAGGACCTTCAGGTCCCCCCGGCCCTCACTGGTCACCACGACGACCCGCGCCTTGACGCCCTTCGGCCCCACACCCGCCGCCAGCCAAGCCCGCACAATCAGAGAGGTCGCAACCGTCTCCGCCGTCGCCCCGCTCTTAGCGATCACCACCACCAGCGTCTTCTTCGGCTTCATCGAAGCCAGCGCCAGTTGCACAAACTCCGGGTCGACGTTATCGAGGATCACCAATCGCGGCTTGGCCGTCGAATGGTCTCCCTGCACCGGATGCGGCCCACGGAGGGCGCAGTCCAGGGCCCAAGCCCCCAGCGCGCTGCCGCCAATGCCGACCAGGCACACCGTGTCATACGAACCCTTAACCTTTTCGGCGTAGGCCACAATCTCATTGGCCACGCCCGTCTGCTTCGGCAGGTTCGGGAAGCCGATCGCCCCCGACTCGGTGAGTGCCTTCACGCCGGCCAAGGCTTGCGCCGCTAGAGGCTCCGCCGCGCTCAACTCTTCGGGCGTAATCCCATCGGCCTCGCCGACCATCTGCGCCAGCAGGTTTGACTCGTCAAATACGATCGCCATGACGTTAGTGTACGTCAGTTAGCGGCGAATACCATACTGCACCCGCACCGGAGTGGGAAAGGTACGCGAGATATGGTCCTGCCATGTGAGGCATTCCTCATCAACGAAGGCCCATGCCAAACCAATGAAGGCCGCCATAACGCTCAGCAAACCACCAAAGATCCGGCGGGTGTTATCCATCGCCGAAGGCACGTTCCCGTCAAAATGCACCAACCGCAGCCCCACGGACTCCATACCCGGCGAAGGTACCCCGGCCATCGTCCAATACGCCTCATACAAAAAGCCCAGTAAACCCGTGGCGATCCCGATCATCGCGATTGCCGTCTTGTCCAGCGTCACCCACGGCATCCCCTCGCAACCCAGGTAAATGATTCCCAAAAACAGAAGCATGCAGCCCAGGACGATGAAAAAGTCAATCAATCCGGCCAGCATCCGGTGCGTCCGCGTGGCGACCGGGTAGTCACAATAGATGACAGCCTCCACCGATGTCGGCAAGGTCCGCGGCGCCGGGCCATTGGCCGGCGGAAACTCCAACACACCCTGATAAGGCAGATACGACGAGCGCTCCACTGGCTGCCGCCGCGTCCGCTTGGCGGAAACCGGCGCATCACCGAGGCCGTCCAGCCGCCCGTCAATCGAACGAACTTTCCCTTCCTCGCGGATCGAAAACAGAGAGCTTTGCATCGCCGCGGAGTGCCGCGGACGCGACGCCTTCGGCGCATCGGCGTTCGTGTACTCGAGCCGCGGGCGAGGAGCCGGTGCGGGCTCCGCATAGGTCGTCAATACCGTGTCCAATCTCAAAGCGGCCGCGGTTCGCGTGGCCAGCAAAGGGCCGGGATTGTTGCCGAGGCGACGGCCACAATTCGAACAACGGTGATCATCTTCGCTTATAGAAACCTTGCAGTTGGGGCAGTTCATAATTGACCTTTCGCGTATTGCCTCGTCGAAAGTGGACGTGCTAGGGTTGCTGGTTTGACGACGGTGAAACAAAAACGGCTGAAGGTAGTAGACCGCTACGATAGTACTGTACTACCACTATCCAGCCACATTAACATTATTCCCAACGAAATCATAGAGTTTTGTTCAGGGATTCGTCCAAACCATTCATCCGTTGTTCGTCTATCGGCCCTCTTGGGCATTTGCCTTATACCTCTGGCCGGAAATCTTTTCGCCCAGCCCTTCCCGCCTCGTCCCGCCCCCCTGGCGGCTCCCGCTCCCAAAGCGCCCGCCGCCGCTGCCCCCTCCGGCACCAAGCGCCTCAATGCCCCCGCTGCCGACGAGGTTCTCGTACGCGCCGTCGCTCAGGAGGTAGACGGGCAGATCTATCACCTCCGCGGCGCCGCCGAGGTGGAAACCGCCGAAATCCTGCTCAAAGCCGACGAAATCGACTACAACGAGTCCACCGGCGACGTCGACGCCCGCGGCAATGTCTACTACAAGAGCTACACCAGCTCAGAAGAGATGCGGGCGCAATCTGTAAAGTACAACTTGAAGACAGAGTCCGGAACCTTCTTTGAAGTCAAGGGAAACGCCCAAGGGAAGATCGAATACCGGCCTGGCCTGCTCATCTCGCAGAACCCGTTTAATTTTCAAGGACGTTGGGCGGAGAAGATCAAAAATCGCTTCATTCTATACGATGGGTTCCTCACCAACTGCGTCCTGCCCAAGCCCTGGTGGCGTTTGGCGGGGCCCAAATTCGACATCATCCCGGGAGGCCGCGCCATTGCCTACCGCGCCGTTTTCCGCGTTCGCCGGGTCCCGATTTTCTACGCGCCTGTTTTCTATAAGTCCCTGGAAGAACAACCGCGTAAGAGTGGTTTCTTAACGCCAAACTTTGGCAACAGCACCCGTCGCGGCTTCATGTACGGCGTCGGCTACTACTGGGCCATCAATCGCTCCTACGATGCTATGTATCGCGGCCAGCTCTTCACCCAGCGCGGCCTCGCCCACGAAGTCAATTTCCGCGGCAAGCCCCGCGCCGGCACCGACTTCAACTTCTATCTCTACGGCGTCAACGATCGGGGCCGCCTCACCGATAGCGGCGAGCGCTTCAAGGAGGGAGGCTTTCTAATCAACGGCTCCGGACGGTCCGTATTGGGGAAGGGATGGACGGGCGCTGCGAACATAAATTACTTGTCTTCATTTCTTTTCCGGCAAGCCTTCACGCAAAGCTTTAATGAAGCAATCTTCTCCGCTGTCAACTCGGATGGCCACGTGCAGAAGAGTTGGGATACCTATGTCCTCGGCATCGAATTCTCCCGTCACCAGTTTTTCCAAAGCACCCTCCCCGACGATCAGGTCGTCATCCGCAAAACCCCCGCCGTCGACTTCCACTCCCGCGAACGCCGCCTCTTCGGCAAAATCATCCCCGTCTGGTACTCCTTCGATTCGAGCGCCGGGTTCCACAAGCGCCGCGAGCCCGGCTTTATCACCCGTCAATTCACCGACCGCCTCAACTTCGCCCCCCGCGTCATGACCGCCCTTCAATGGAAGGGGTTCAGCTTCTCCCCGTCCTATACCTTCCACGCCACCCATTACGGTTCCCGCAAGGACCTCTCCGCCTCCTCGACGGCCACGGCAACGGCCGGCCGCGACTTTTACCGTCAGGCACACGATTTCGGCGCGGAATTAATCACCCCAACTCTGGAGCGTATCTTCAGATTTCCCAGTTGGTTAGGGACGGAAGTGAAACATGTAATTGAACCGAGGCTCTCCTTCCGCCACGTTTCGGGAATCCGCAACTTCCGCGAAATCATCCGCTTCGACGAACGCGACATCCTCACCTCCACCACCGAGGCCGACCTCTCCCTCACCAACCGCCTCTACGCCAAACGAAAAGGCGTCGTCCAAGAGGTCCTCACCTGGCAGGTCATGCAGCGCCGCTACTTCGATCCCACCTTCGGCGGCGCCGTCGTCGAAGGCTCCCGCAACGTCTTTCTCTCTTCCACCACCCTCACCGGCTACAGCTTCATCGATCGCCCCCGCCACTACTCCCCCATCATCTCGGTCCTCCGCATGGCCCCCCTCCAATCCGCCGCCTTCGAATGGCGTACCGACTGGGATCCCCTCTTCAAACGCGTCACCAACTCGACCGTGATCGCCGACGCCCGCATCCGCCAAACCTTCTTCGGCATCGGTCACAATCAGGTCCGCGGCACCCCGCAAGTCAGCCCCAACGCCAACCAGCTGCTCCTCCTCGGCGGCATCGGCGCCCCCGGCCGCCGAGGCTGGAGCGCCGGCTACACCGGCGTCTACGACTTCCGCGAAGCCCGGATGCAGTTCGCCACCACGGAGATCAGCTACAACTCCGACTGCTGCGGCCTCAGCTTCCAATACCGCCGCTTCAGCTTCGGCACGCGCAACGAGAACCAATATTTGGTATCGTTTGCCATAGCCAACATTGGCAGTTTCGGCACCTTGCGCCGCCAAGAGCGCATGTTCTAAGGAGAGCCTTTATGCAACGACGGGATTTCGGATTGATCATGTTGAGCGCCCCGCTCCTCGCCCAAGCGCCGAAAAAGTGGCGCGTCTACGTGGGAACCTACACGCGAGGTGACAGCAAAGGGATCTATCAATATGAGATGGACGCCGCCTCCGGCACGCTCTCCCCCCTCGGCCTCGCCGCGGAAACGCCGAACCCCTCCTTCCTCGCCCTCCATCCAAAAGGAAACCTCCTCTACTCCGTCGGCGAACTCGCCGAGTTCCAGGGCGAAAAGGTCGGCTCCGTCAACGCCTACTCCATCGATCGCGCCTCCGGCAAACTCACGGCCCTCAATCAGGTCGGCAGCGCCGGCAGCGGCCCCTGCCACGTCAAGGTCAGCGACAGCGGCAAGTTCGTCCTCTGCGCCAACTACAACAGCGGCAGCGCCGCGGCGTTTGCCCTCGCCGCCGACGGCAAAATCGGCAAGCGCACCGGCTTCTTCCAGCACGCCGCCCCCTTCGGCCCCAACGCCGCCCGCCAGGCCGGCCCCCACGCCCACTCCATCAATCTCGATCCCGCCAACCGCTTCGCCCTCGTCGCCGACCTCGGCAAGGATCGCGTCATGGTCTATAAGTTCAACGCGAAGAACGGCGCCATGGCCACCCACGGCGAATTCGCCGTCGCCCCCGGCAGCGGCCCCCGCCACTTCGCCTTCCATCCCAACGGCAAATGGGCCTACGTCATTAATGAGATGCTCTGCACCCTCACCGCCATGAGCTGGGACGGCAAAGCCGGCAAGCTGACGGAAATCAACACCGAACCCACCATGCCCATCCCCGTCGCCCGCGGCCTCTCCACCGCCGAAACCGTCGTCCACCCCAACGGCCGCTTCGTCTACGGTTCGAACCGCGGCCACGATTCCATTGCCATCTTCTCGATCGACGCCGCCTCCGGCAAGATCGCCCGCATCGGCAACGAATCCACCCAGGGCAAAACGCCTCGCAACTTCAACATCGACCCCTCCGGGAATTTCCTAGTTGCCGCCAACCAGGACTCCAACTCCCTGATGGTCTTCCGCATCGACGGCACATCCGGCAAACTCACCCCGGTCGGCAAACCCGTCCCCGCGCCCGTCCCGGTCTGCGTGAAGTTCCTGGCGATCTAAAACCGCTTCGGCCGGTAGATCTCCGTGGGGGGCCAGGCGGCCGGGATGGCGACTTCGACAAAAGCCACCATCATCTCCTGCCAGCTCTGCTCCCCCCACCGCACCGTCGCCGTCGGATCCGGATTCCGCGGATTGTTCCGCGAGTTGTCGAAGGTCGCCTCCACGCGAATCGTCTCCCCCGAAGCCAACGGCACCGGCCTCGCCAACACCCGCCGCAACTGCCAGTCGAACCGGTATCGCGGTACGTCCAGCACCACCGTCTCCCCCGCCGTCACCCGCATGCTCCGCCCCCTCAAATGCAGATGCGGCGTCACTGCCAGCACCCGCACCCCCGTCTGCACCGGGAACTCCGCCGTCACCGGATGCGCCGGCGCAAACGGAGGAATCGCAAACTCCCACTGCGCCACCGACATCGTATAGACCCGCTCCCGCGGTGCCGGCCCGAAATCCAGCCGCACCTCGGTCTGGTCCTCCTCCGCCTGCCCCGTACTCGTGTAGTGCATTTGTAAAACGATCTCCGCCCCCGCCGGCAGCAGCTTCGCCTGCCCCTCCGGCCACCGCAGTACCCCCTCTCCCGGCAGGTACGTCCCCAAAACCTCGTCCTCCACCGACAACCGCCCGCCCCGCAAAAATTCGCTCCGCGCCGTCCGCAAAAACGCCACCGCATGGTGCACCACCCGTCGGTTCCCCGGCCGGATCTCCACGGCCTGGATCCACCGCCGCTCGTTTTGTCCCGCCGGCAGGACGAAGTGCTGATAGTCCACCGACGCCCCGGCGCCTACCGGGAACGGCGCTGCCATCCGCAATACCAAATCCCCTCGCACCTCCGGCCGCACCGGCAACACCGCTGCCCGGGCCGCCACCCCCGCCACCGGCCGCCGCGCCCATTCGCGCAGCACCGCCACCTCCCCCGCTGCCAACCCGCCCCCCGGCGGCATCGACTCGCTCACCACCGCATCCCGCATCGCCTTGGCAAATGGCCGCGCCTCGGCGAACGTTCCCAACGCCATCGGCGCCACCTCGCCCGCCTGGTGGCAACCCAGGCAGCGCCGCTCCAGAATCGGCAGCACATCGGCATAAAACGTAACGGCCAACAAAGCCGCAAACATCGGCATCTCTTGATAAGATACCCACAATGCTTCGATTCAGTTTCATTTTCCTGGCAGCAGTGCCGCTAGTGGCGCAGGACGGAGCGGAGGCCATCGCGATTCTCAAAAAGAACTGCGCCGGCTGCCATAACGTCAACTCCGTCAACGGTGGCTTGGCCCTCGATTCGAAAGAAGCCATCCTCAAAGGCGGCAACCGCGGCCCCGCCGCCCCGGTCATCCTCGCCGCCGTCAAACACTCCGGCGACCTCAAGATGCCGAAAGGCGGCAAGAAACTCGCCGACGCCGACATCGCCATCCTCGAAAAATGGGTCCAGGCCGGCATGCCCGCCCCCGCCTCCTTCGTCGCCGCCAAGCGCCGCTCGAGCAAGCATTGGGCCTTCCAGCCCGTCCGTCCCAAACCCGCCAACTCCTCCATCGACTCGTTCATCCTCGCCAAACTCCAGGAAAAAGGCCTCGCCCTCTCCCCCCGCGCCGACAAGCGCACCCTCCTCCGCCGCGTCCATCTCGACCTCACCGGCCTCCCCCCCACCCCTGCCCAACTCGAAGCCTTCCTCAAGGACGACTCCCCCGCCGCGTACGAAAAGGTCGTCGACCAGCTCCTCGCCTCTCCCGCCTATGGCGAACGTTGGGGCCGCCACTGGCTCGACGTCGCCCGCTACTCCGATACCGACGGCTACACCATCGACGCCCCCCGCGACATCTGGCCCTACCGCGACTGGGTCCTCAAAGCCATCAACAAAGACATGCCCTTCGACCAGTTCGTCATCGAACAGGTCGCCGGCGACTTACTCCCCAACCCCACCAACGACCAACTCATCGCCACCGGCTTCCACCGCAACACCCCTTCGAACTACGAAGGCGGCATCGACTTCGAACAGTACCGCGTCGAAGCGGTAGCCGACCGCGTCGCCACCACCGGCTCCGCCTTCCTCGGCCTAACTCTCGCCTGTGCCCGCTGTCACGATCATAAGTACGACCCCGTCACCCAACGCGAGTTCTACCAGATCTTCTCCTTTTGGAACGGCGTCGACGAAGTCGACAAGGAAGAGGATCGCAAGTACTTCAACCGCCCCTTCCTCGAAATCGGCACCGACGAGGAAAAAGCCCGCCAGGTCAAATGGGACGCCGACTTCCAAGCCCTCGAACTGAAGATCCGGAAGCACCAGGAATCGCTCACCGAAAACGCGGATAAAGACCCCACGCTCATCGCCCTCCGCAAGGAACTCGTCGACCTGCGCAAGGAAAAGCCCAAGCTCCTCCGCACCCTCATCATGAAGGAGCGCCCCGCCCCCCGCGAATCCTACATCCACCTCGGCGGCGACTTCACCCGCAAAGGCAGCGCCGTGCAACCCGGAGGCATCGCGGTCCTCCCGCCCATGCCCGCCAACGCCAACCGCCTCGACTTCGCCAAGTGGCTCGTCGCCAAAGACAACCCGCTCACCCCCCGAGTCACCGTCAACCGCGTCTGGCAGAAATACTTCGGCCGCGGCATCGTCGACACGGAAAGCGATTTCGGCGTCGTCGGTGACCGCCCCACGCACCCCGAGTTACTTGACTATCTCGCCGCTGCATTCATCGAAAGCGGCTGGAGCCAGAAAGCGCTGCATAAACTCATTGTTACTAGCGCCACGTACCAGCAGGCCTCCCTCCCGCGCCCAGACGCCGCCGCCGTCGACCCCGAAAACAAACTCCTCGCCCGGCAGAATCGCCTCCGCCTCGATGCCGAAATCATCCGCGACTCCGCCCTCGTCTCAAGCGGCCTCCTCACGCAACAACTCGGCGGCCCTAGTTTCTATCCGCCCATTCCCCCCGGCGCTCTCACCGTCACTCAGGTCGTCCGCGAATGGAAAACCGCCACGGGCGCCGAACGCTACCGCCGCGGCATGTATACCTTCTTCCAGCGCAGCGCCGCCCACCCCAGCCTGACGGTCTTCGACGCCGCCGACGGCATCACCTCCTGCACCCGCCGCATCCGTTCGAACTCCCCGCTCCAGGCCCTCACGCTCCTGAACGACGAAGCCTCCGTCGAGTTCGCCGCCGCCCTCGGCCAGCGCATCGTGAAGGAAGCCCCCGCGGAAGACCCCGCCCGCCTGCGCCACGGCTTCGAACTCGCCGTCCAGCGCGCCCCGCGCCCCCGCGAAACCGATCGCCTCCTCCGCTTCGTCCGCCAGCAACGCGACTCCATGCCCGAAGCCGGCGACACCGCCGTTTGGACCAGCGTCGCCCGCGTCCTCCTCAACCTCGACGAGTTCATGACCCGAGAGTAACTCCCCATGGATCTAGAAACCAGACTTACCCGCTTTCAGACACGCCGGCAGTTATTCCGCAACTGTGGCTTCGGCGTCGGCAAAATGGCCCTGGCCTCCATGCTCGCCGATGGCCTCCTCGGGGCAGGGAAGGGCCACTTTCCCGCCAAAGCCGACAACGTCATCTTCCTCTTCATGGCCGGCGGCCCCAGCCATCTCGAGTTATTCGATTACAAACCCGACCTGATTCAGTGGGACGGTAAACCTACCCCGGAATCGTTCCTGAAAGGCAAGCGTTTCGCCTTCATGGATACGTTTTCGAAGGAGACCCCCAAGCTCCTCGGCACTCGCCGTACTTTCAAGCAGCACGGCAACTCCGGCCACTACTTCTCGGACCTCGTCCCCCACATCGGCTCGGTTGCGGACGATCTCACCGTCCTCCACGGCGTCTCCACGGAAAACTTCAATCACGGCCCCGCCAAGATGTTTGCCAACACCGGCAGCATCCGCGCCGGCCGCCCCTCCATGGGCGCCTGGGTCACCTACGGCATCGGCAGCGAATCGAAGGATCTTCCTGGCTTCGTGGTTCTCCAGAGCGGCCCCCGCGGCCCCCGCAGCGGCGCCGCCCTCTGGTCGAGCGGCTTCCTGCCCACCTCCTACCAGGGCATCCCCTTCCGCAACGTTGGCGACCCCATCCTGAACCTCTCTACCCCCAAGGGCGTCACCCCCGAGCAGCAGCGCCAGACCATTGAGGTCCTCAAAGATCTCAATCAAATGGAACTCGAAGAGACCGCCGACGCCGAAATCGCCACCCGCATCGCCCAGTACGAAATGGCGTACCAGATGCAAACCTCCGGCCCCGAACTCATCGACTTTTCGAAGGAGTCCAAAGAAACTCTCGAAATGTACGGCGCCGAACCCGGCAAGTCCAGCTTCGGCAATAACTGCCTCTTAGCCCGCCGCTTAGTCGAACGGGGCGTCCGCTTTGTGCAGTTGTATCATACCGACTGGGATCACCACGACGATATTACCAAGCCCCTCGACCAAGTCGCCAAGGAAGTCGATCGCGCCTCCGCCGCCCTCATCAAGGACCTGAAGCAGCGTGGCCTCCTCGAACGTACCTTAGTCGTTTGGAGCGGGGAATTCGGCCGCACCCCCATGGGCGAGGTGCGCGAGAAAGGCAAGATTGGCCGCAACCATCACATCGATAGCTTCAGCATGTTCATGGCCGGCGGCGGTCTCAAGCCCGGCGTCAAGCACGGCGGCAGCGACGAGTTCGGCTTCTCCCCCACGGAAGGGAAGATCGAGATTCACGATATCCACGCCACCATCCTGAACCAACTCGGCCTCGACCACACCAAGCTCACCTTCCGCTCCCAAGGCCGCGACTTCCGCCTCACCGACGTCGCCGGCCACGTCCTCAAGCCTATTTTGAGCTAGCGAACGCGTACAGGCTACCCCGCGTCCGGACCAGCAAACGGTTTCCGTCCACGGCCGGGGTAGCATAAACCTCTTCGCTGGCAGCGGCATCAAGCACGCCGCAGCGACGAGTTCGGCTTCTCCCCCACGGAAGGGAAGTTCGAGATTCACGATATCCACGCGACGATTCTCACCAAGCTCACCTTCCCCTCCCAAGGCCGCGACTTCCGCCTCACCGACGTCGCCGGCCACGTCCTCAAGCCTATTTTGAGTTAGCGAACGCGTACAGGCTACCCCGCGTCCGGACCAGCAAACGGCTTCCGTCCACGGCCGGGGTAGCATAAACCTCTTCGCCCACCTCATTCCGCGCCAGCGGCTCCCACTGCGCCCCCGCGCGCATCACCGTCAGTAGGCCCTCTTCGTTCACCAGGTAGAGCTTCCCGTCCGCCGCCACCGGCGAAGCCAGATACTGCCCTGGCGCCTGCGGCGCCCGCCCCTGCTTCAGGGTCTTCCCCGTCGCCGGGTCGAGTGAGGTCACAATGCCCCCGTCCTTCACCATGTAGAAAACGCCCTCGTAGAGCACCGGCGAAGGCACATAGGGCAAGTTCCGCTTCACGCGCCAGCGCACCGTCGCCGCCCCTCGGCTCTGCAACGGAATCGCTACTGCCCCATACTCCCCCAATCCCGCATCCCGCGCCGCGTTCCACTCCGCCGCCGTCACCTTCCCATTGCTGTTCTCATCCAGCCACCCGAAGTGCTCGAACCATTCCGTCTCCGGCGCTGCCTCCGTCCGGCCCAATTCGCCGTCCCGGTCCGTATCCCGCGCCGCCAGCACCGCCGCGAATGTCGGCAGCCACGGCTGATCGCTCCCCGACGCCGTGACGATCACCGCATCCCCCGCAATCACCGGGGAACCCATGGCTCCCATCGAAGGCAGCGGCAACCACCACCGCCTCTCCCCCGTGCCCAGATGATACGAATCCACCCGCGTACTTCCCACCGCAATCACCTGGTCCTCATGCACAATCGGCACGGACCATCCCACCCCCATGCCGGGCCGCTCCACGCGGTAAACCGTCTTCCCCGTCCGCGCGTCCACCGCCAGCAGATACGATCCCTTCGTCTGGTCGCACAGCAGCAACACCTTGCCGCCCGCCACAATCGGCGACGCCGTCAGCCCATAAAAACTGTCAAACGGCCCCAGCGCCACCCGCCACCGCTCCACGCCCGCGTGCGAGTACGCGATCAATCCCACGTCCCGGAAGAAGACATACACGCCCTCCCCGTCCGCCGCCGGCGTCGACGAAGCGGCGTCGTTCGCCTTATAGGTCTCCTGGATCTTCGCCGGCTTCACCGCCCGCCGCCAAAGCTCTTTCCCCGTCCGCGCATCATAAGCCAGCGTCAGCAGTTGCCCACCCTCGCTCGCCGTCAGATACACATGCCCCGCCGCCACAATCGGCGACGATCGCCCAAACGGCGCCGCCGTCTTCCACGCCACATTCTTCCCCGGCCCAAACTCTACCGGAAGATTGGTCCCATCCCCCACCCCAGACCCGTTGGGCCCGCGAAAGCGGGCCCAATCGGCGGAATACCCTACCGCCAGGGTCACAACCAGGAACAGACTGCAAAAGCGCATGAACTATTTATCAGTCAGCGCCACCACTCCCGGCAACTTTACCCCGCCCAAGAACTCCAGCGACGCCCCCCCGCCCGTCGAAACGTGCGAGATCTTATCGCTCAGCCCGGCCGTCTTGATCGCCTTCTCCGAATCGCCCCCGCCCACCACGGAGATCGCATCCGAATCCGCCACCGCATGGGCCAGCGCCATCGTGCCCACGTCAAACGGCTTCAACTCGAACACGCCCATCGGCCCGTTCCAGATAATCGTCTTCGCCGACTTCACCACTTCCACGTAAGCCGCCACCGTAGCCGGACCAATATCCAGAGCCATCTTGCCCTCCGGAATCACCGTCACCACTTCGCTCTCCGCCCCGGCCTTGAACTCGGCCGAAACCACGTGGTCCACCGGCAGCATCAGTTTGTCGCCCGCCTGCGCCATCAGGTCCCGCGCCAGGTCCAGCTTATCGTCCTCCACCAGCGACTTCCCAATCGGCTCGCCCTTGGCCTTGGCAAAGGTGTACGCCATCGCCCCGCCGATCATCAGCCGGTCGACCACCTTCAGCAGGTTCATGATCACTTCGATCTTGTCCGACACCTTCGCGCCGCCGATAATCGCCACGCACGGCCGTTCCGGATTTGTCGTCGCCTTGCCCAGATACTCGAGCTCCTTATCCATCAGCAGCCCGGCCGCCGCCTGCGGCACATACGCAATCATCCCGACGGTCGAGGCATGCGCCCGGTGCGCCGTGCCAAACGCATCGTTCACGTACACATCGCACAGGCTCGCCAACTGCTTGGCGAACTCCGGATCGTTCTCCTCCTCGGCCGCGTGGTAGCGCAGGTTTTCGAGCAGCAGCACGGAACCCGGCGCCGGCTTCATCGCCTCCACTTCCGGCCCCACGCAATCCGGGGCAAACGCCACCGGCTGCCCCAGCAGTTCGGCCAAACGCGCCGCCACCGGCTGCAAACTCATCTCCGGGTTCCGCTGCCCCTTCGGCCGGCCCAGATGGCTCGCCAGAATCAACGCGGCGCCCTGCGCAAGAGCGTATTGAATCGAGGGCAGGGAAGCCTTAATGCGCTTATCGGAGGTGATCTCCTGCCCGCCGTTGGTCAGCGGCACATTGAAGTCCACCCGCATAAAAACGGTCTTCCCGTTCAGGTTCAGGTCACGAATTGACAATTTTGCCATTAGAATTCCGAGCGTACCACGTCAAACATCATCCGCACTCCGGTGTAGAACTGGTCCAGCGGAATCCGCTCGGCGTCCGAGTGCATCGTCGCCAGAATCTGCCCCGGCAGCACCAGCGGGGTGAACCCGTAAGCCGGCAATCCCTTATGCCGGAACTTCGTCGAATCCGTCGAATACGGCACCAGCATCGGGGTCACCTCCGCCTCCGGATGGTACTTCAAAATCACCTGCTTCAACACCCGGAACAGCCCCGTTTCATAATTCGAAGTCCCCGGATCCCCCGGCGGCGTGTTCGTCAACTCCACCGTCACCCGCTTATCGTTGATCCGCGCCTTCAACTCACTCACAAACTCCTCCGCGCTCGTCCCCGGCAGCAGCCGGCAATCCAGCGTCGCCTCCGCCGCCGAAGGAATCACGTTGATCTTCGGCGGATCGCCCACCCCGCTCCGCAGCGTCGTCAACGTCATCGTGTTCTTCTGAATCGCCGCCGTAAACTTGCCCGCGGCAAACTCCCCCCCGCTTGCCTTCCGCATCGCCTCCACTACGTCATTCGCCTTGCCGCCCTCGGCCAGCGCCATCGCCCGGGCCAGCGCCGCGTAGAGAATCATATTCGCGTTCTCCGGAATCGGCTGCGACCCGTGCGCCGCCGTCCCCGTCGCCCGCAGCCGGATCCACAACGGCTGCTTCTCCGCCACCGAAATCCCGTAAACCAACTTCCCTTCGCGGAAGATATCCCGCGTCCCCAATCCCCCCTCGTCCAGCACAAACTCAGCGTCGATATCCGCCGCGTGGTTCTGGAGCATCCACTTCACGCCCTTCTCGCCGCCCGTCTCCTCATCGCAGGAAGCCAGCATGATGATGTCCCGCTCCGGCGTCAGCCCCGCCTTCTTGAGCGTGATCATCGCCATCATGTGCATCACCCCGATGCCCTTCATGTCCAGCGTTCCCCGGCCCCAAATAAAGCCGTCCTTCAACGCCCCAGAAAACGGATCCACCGTCCCCCACGCCTTCCGGTCAACTGGCACCACGTCCAAATGGTTCAGTAGCAGCAGCGGCTTCTTGCTCTTATCCCGCCCCGGAATCCGCGCCACTAAGTTCACTAACTTCCCATCGCCCGTGTCGTAGAGCTTCACGGCAATCCCCACGGCTTCGAGCTCGGCTTTCATGAACGCCGCCGCTCGCTTCGTATCCGCCGGCGGGTTAATGCTCGGAATCTGGATAAATCGTTGCAGCAGGCTCAGCGCATACGGCTCCAGCGTCTGCCAATCCGGTTCGGCGGCCGCCAACGGCAGCGCCAGCATCATCAATCCAAGCAATCTCATTTGTGGGTCTCCGGGACATTCGCCAAATGCGGGGCCACCCCCGCCAGTTGATACGCTTCGAGTAACGCGCCCACCGCGGGCGCATAGCGGGGAGGAGCCACTCGATTGCCCTCCACCACATGCACAAAATTCGTAAAGTGCTGCTGCAGCAGTTCGCTCTGCCAAACGCCGCCAATCGGCGCCACGTGCACCTCCTCGCCTTCTTTGAAGAGCTGGTTCCGCACCGCCATCGCCAGCAGCGTAAACTGCCGCGCCATCCGCGAAAGAATATCCCCCGCCACCCGGTCGCCGTCCTTCGCCGCCTGGTCCACCATCGGCGCGAACGTCGCCACCCGCGATCTCGGATACTCCTCCGTGTACCAAAGGTGCAGCAACTCGTTCATGTCCTTCGCCCCGGTCACCGCCAGCAGCCGGTCGTGCAAAATCGTCTTCGCGCCCCAGCCCTCATGGTGCCGCAACGACGCCCGCAGCGCCTGCCGCGCAATGTCGAACGCCCCGCCCTCATCGCCGAAAATATATCCCCACCCCCCCGCCCGCGCCACGCGCCCCGCCGCGTCCCGCCCAAACGAAATCGAACCCGTCCCCCCAATCACGATGATCCCCGGCCCGCCCGCCGCCGCGCCCGTCAGAGCGATCATCGCGTCCGTCGTCACCAGCATCTTCTCCGCCGGCACAATCTCCCGCAGAATCGCTTCCTTGTCCGCCGGCCCCCCGCTGAAGCCCAGGCACGCCGCCGCAAACCGCACCGCCGCCGCGTCCACCCCCGCCTGCCGGCACGCCTCCGCCACGCACCCGCCAATCACCCGGACAAACTTATCCCGCCCCTCCGCCGCCGATTTCACATGGTTGCAAGGCCCGTCCGATCCCCGCCCCAGGATCTCCCCCTGCGCATTCCCAATCAGCGCCGTGGTGCTCGACTGTCCGCCGTCCACGCCCAAATAAAGCTGTAATGTTCCCTTCACTATTTGTTTATTATCCTCGGGTTCTCACCCGGCAGCAGAATCCGGTAGAGCGTATGGTTCCCCCGCGTCCCAATCTCCTCAATCCCCCAGTAGTCCATCCGCACCCGCAGGTCCTTGTACCAATACTCATCACTCGCCGCCACGATGTACTGTACGTTCCGTGCGAGAAACTCCTCCATCGCAATCCGCCGCAGCCCCGTCGGCGGCGTCACGTGCAGCGCCGAAATCTTCGCTTCCGGAATCCCGTCCAGCCCGATCCCCTGCCAGGGCTGATCCGGGCTCATCTCGAGCACCACCTCGTCCACCATCTGCGGCACGCCTAAATCCAACGCCAGCGCATGGCCCTTCTTCCAGGGCACATCCGCAATCCAGCGCGTCACCGGCGAGTTATCGAACGCAAACGGCGCAATCTCCGCCGTCGAATTCGCCCGCGCCCGCCAGTGCGGCGACCGCGGAATCTCCTTGCCCGCATGGAAAACCCGCATCTCGTGCACGCTCCAGCGCGCCTCCGGCCAGTCCCGGCCCACCATCGCCCGCACCTGCGTCATTGCTCGCGCCGGAAACGCGTACCGCACCTGCAGCGCCGGCTTCCGCTCCTCCCGCAGCGCGTTGTGCACCGCGTCCATCAGCACCTCCCCCTGCGCCGATTGAAACCCCACAATCACCTCGGCATGGCAGTACGCCTCGGCGAGCTGCTGAAACGTAAACACTCGCCGCCCCACCGGCACCTCCGCGTCCACCAGTCGGACAATTGGGTAACTCGGCACGTGGCTGCGCAGAAAATCCTCCGGCTCCTTAATCCGCAGCGCCTCCCGCCACAGCACTTTTTCTAACCGCCACCCGTACCGCTCCCCGTAGAACTTCATCGCATCCGGCCACGACAGCACCGCATGAACCGTCAGCACCGCCGGCAAAACCCCCCGCGGCCACGGCCCCATCGTCAGCGCCAGGGCGATAAACGGCAACCCCGGAATCAGAAACCGCGTCCCGATGTTCGAAAAATAGGTGGCCGAAAACACCAGCCATCCCAACAGCAGCCGCCGCCCCAACTCGTTTCGCAACCCCCATAGCGCCAGCGGCGCCAGCAGAAACACCGGCCCCAACCGGCCCCCCAGCGTCTGCCCCTGCACCGTCACCTCCCACGGAATCATCCACCGCGAAGGCAACGTGTAAGTCGTCATCGATAACTTATACTCTTTCTCAAACCACTGGTGAACATACGGATTCGGGAACCACGAGTTAAACAGCGGCGCCACCGGATTCTGCCACCAGACGGCGTTCCGCGCCATCCACGGCAGAATCATCACCGCCGCGCACCCCGCCACCACCAGCACCAGCCGCCACCGCCGCTCCCGCCAGAATACCCACCCCAGCGCCAGCGGCACCGCCAACGCCAGCGTGTACTTCATCCCATAACTGAACCCGGCCAACAACCCAATCGCGTACAGCAACCCCGGCTCCCGCCCCTCGTCCCACCGGTCGAGCAGCGCAAACACCGCAAACACCACCGCCGCCCCCGCCAGGTCGTTATACGCGCTGATCCCGTCCACCCCCACCACCGGCGCCAGGAACACGAGCAGCCCCGCCGCCACCCCGGCCGCCGCCTGCCCCTTCCGCCGCGCCCAGTTCAGCATCATCCACGGCAGCAGGAACAAAAAGGTCGCATGCACCATCCCCGCCGCGGAATGCCGCCCAATCGCGTACGCCGAAAGAAACAGCATCTCCACGCCCTGGCTCAGCGCCGAGTAAATGCTCGTATGGACCGGCGCCATCGCATGCTCCCGGTAGTATCTCGCCACTAATCCCAAGTGGTAAGTCGACCCGTCGGGACTAATCTCCGGCGCCATGGCGTTCGAAACATACAGCAACGCAAACGGCCCGCCCAGCAAGCCCAGCGTCCACCGCAAGCCCCGCGAAAGCGGCGCCAACCGCTCTTCCGGTAGCGCGAACGCCCCCAGCCGCCACCCCGCCAAACCCAACACCGCCGGCAGCCCGAAAAACACCGCCCGGTAGTACAGATGCGCCAATCCCAGCCCGAACAGCACCAGCGAATACCCGGCCGCCCCCAGCAGAAACGAGTAAGCGACCTCCTCCTCCCGGCTCAGCCGCACCCCCAGCCGGGTCCATAGGATCCGCCCGAGCGCGTAGCACCCGCCCACCGTCACGAGCCACCCCAGCAGCAGGTACACCACCTCGCTCATAGCTTCTTAAACCCGGCCGCTTCGAGAATCATTCCCAGCTTCGCCCCGTCCCCCGGCGCCACGAAAACCTTATCCAACTCCAGCCGCACCAGGTTCTCCGCCTTCGGCTTAATCAACTCCGCCGGAACCTTCCAGCTCTTCTCATGCCGCCCCTGCCCCAGTGCCGTCGCCGTCCCCAGCTCCTGTCCGTTCAACACCACCCGCAGCCCCACCGGCCCCGTACTCTTCCACGTCGATTCGGCCAGCGTAAAGCTCACCTGAAACTCCCAACCCTGCGGCTCCAGCAGAAAAAACCGCAGCGTCGGATTCTGGTTCGTCCACCGCCACACATCGTTCGGCGAACCCTCCAGGATCTCGGCCACCACGTACTCCTGCGCCGCCCGCTGATTGAAGTTCACAAACTCGCCCAGCCCCGCCGGATCCGCCCCCACCGTCAGCACCCGCTGGTACGGCACCGGATACCACTGCGGCGCCGGCGTGCAACCCGTCGCCAGCAAACCCAGCAACCCCAGCCACCTCATGCGACGATCTTGTCCTTGGCGTAACACAGCTCCGCCATCCGGCACGTGCCGCACCGCGGCTTCCGCGCCACGCAAGTTTCCCGCCCGAAGTGGATCAACTGGTGCGAAAACTGGATCCACCGCTCCTGCGGCAACAGCTTCACCAGGTCTTTTTCAATCTTCTCCGGCGTCGTCTGCCGCGTGAAGTCCAGCCGCTGCGAGATCCGCGAAACGTGCGTATCCACCACGACGCCGCTCGCAATCCCGAAGCACGTCCCTAGCACCACATTGGCCGTCTTCCGCGCCGCGCCCGGCACGGTAAGCAGGTCTTCAATGTTCTGCGGCACCTCGCCGCCGTACTCGCTCAGAATCCGCTGCGCCGCCCCGACAATGTTCTTGGCCTTGTTGTTGAAGAACCCCGTCGAATGCACAACCTCCGCCACCTCCGCCACCGGAGCATGGGCCAGATCGGTCATGGTCGGATACTTGGCAAACAGCGCCGGCGTGACCAGATTCACCCGCTCATCGGTGCACTGCGCCGAAAGAATCGTGGCCACCAGCAGCTCCCAGGCGTTGCGATGGTTCAGCGCGCAGGTGACGTTCGGGTACAACTCGTCGAGAATTGCGAGGATGGCGGCATAGCGCGCCTTCCGCTCCGCGGCGGATTTTGGCTTTTTCATGACAGAATCTCTTCGAGCAGCGAGGTGCCGGCCGATAGGTCGCCGGAGGTCCACCGCCACGTTTCAGCAAGTTGGTAGCGCCCATCGGGGAGCACCGCCGGCGTCGAATGGCACACCCCTGTCTGCAACTCGCCCGCGGCATTCACGTGGTGGTAACGCATCTCCAACTCTCCATTCTCACTCATCAACGCCACCAGGTGACCCAACCGAATCGCTCCCCCCGAATACGTCGCCCAGACGAGATCCCCCGCCTGCCGGTAGACGAACACCGTCTCCCCGCCCACCTCCCCCGAACCCGAATTCGCCACCGCCCGAAACCGCCGCCCATCGTAGTCGAAACCCATCCCGTTATCCTACCGCCGGCTAGTTAAGGGCGGTCCTTTTGTGCGGACTGGGCCGTGCTACTCTCCGGCCCATGCGCCATCTCCTCCGCCTCTGCCTGCTCTCCCTCGCCGCGTTGGCCACCGGCTCCGCCGCCACGATTTACGACAACACCACCACAGACGCGTCGATCAGCTATTTCTACAGTGCCTATCCGGTCACGGAGATTGGAGACCGCGTCACGTTTGGGGGCACGGAGCGCTACCTGACGGGTGCTTCGGTGGAGTTCTTTAATCGCGGGACGGGCGCGGGCACCTTCTCAGCCATCATGCAGCTGTATCAGAACGGATCGCCTGTCGGTGCAGCGATCGGCTCCCCGGTCCAGGTGAATGGTCTGGCGATCGCAAGGAGCGGTTTTCTCGTCGTCGACTTCGCCTTCCCTGAGCTTCTGGTGCCGGACACGGTCGTTTTCGGCGTTTCCGTGAGCAACGTGGTGGGCGCTCTTGATCTCGGTCTCAACGCCTACAGGGGCCCGAGTGGCTCCGGCGGCGCGCCGGCCATCGGCACCAGCAACCTCGCGGAAGTTTTCACCGGGACTCCGTTGAGCCGCCGCCCAACCAGTGCAACCACCGGCAACCTCTACTTCCGCGCCACGGCCAACGCCGCCTCCACCAACCCCATCCCGGAGCCTGCCACTCTCCTCACCCTCGGCGCCGGCCTCCTCACCCTCATCGCCCTCCGCCGCCGCCGATAGCGCACCCTGCCCTCTTCCCCACCCTGGGGCGGTCCTCCCGCCCCGAAGTCCCCAAAAAAATTTTCGCCATCCCTATATCAATCTCCTCTGCCGTGTCCCTCTACAGGCAGGAACTACGCAATCGAACTCGGAACTCGAATCTCCGGGTCGTGATTTGTTCCTTTGGATCACAGGAGACCAACATGAAGATCATGAAACTCGCCACCCTCGGCGCCTCGCTCGCGGCCAGCGCAGCTCTGGCCATCGACGTATCCCCGCAGCAGCTCAAGTCGCTCTGCGAGACCTCCCCCATGAACACCGTGGCGGTTAACTCGCCGATCAAGGTGTCCAACTTCAGCACCCGGGTCAACGTCACCACCGGATGCCGCATCGTCTTCGGCTTCGACGCGCGGCTCGAAGGCGACTCCATCAACATGGGCTTCGCCGGTCCCGTCGTCTTCCAGGGCGGCCTCAAGTCGGGAGTCATTCTGACCAAGGCCCTCATCGAGGCCCCCTCGGTCACCTTTGACCTCGCCGGCGGCGAAAACATCGTCTCCCTCGGCGAATCCACCGTTCGCGCCACCACCGGCAACGTGGTCATCGCCGCTGGCCCCATCTCCCAGGTCGCGATCATCAGCCGCTTTGCCACCCGCACCCAGGCCATCCTCGCCGCCGGTTCGGTGCAAATCTCCGGCGCCGGTAAGCTCGATGCGCAGATTGCCGAAACCACCGTGCAGGGCAACGCCGGCATCTCCATCAATGCCTCTGGCGAAGAGCTGACCCTCGCCATCGGCGGTTCCAACCTCATCGCTACCAACGGCCCCATCGCCATCACCGGCCCCGGCCGTCAGGCCACGTTCGACTACGCTCGCGGCATCATGCGCGCTGGCAACGGCGTCACGGTGAACCTTTCTGGCTCCGAAGGCCAGATTGCCATGCAGAACGTCACGGTGAACGCGGGCCTCGGCTCGGCCAGCTTCATCACGGCGCTCGGCGGCGCTCGCCCGGCCAAGTCGGTGATCGTCTCTTCGAACATCACCTCGGGTGGCTCGGTCACCGTGCAGGCCTCGAACGCCGGCCAGAGCGGCGAAGCGGCTCTCGAAAGCTCCCGCGTCACCGCCACCGGCGACGTCGTCGTCCGCAGCGGACCGCTGGGCACCACCAACATGAAATTGAACACGGTGCGCTCCAGCACTCTGGTCGGCGCCTACACCGGCCCGTCCGGCTCCTGCACCGCCGAAGGCAACACCATTGTCTCCCCGGCTCGGCAGCTCTGCTTGCCGTAAACGCGCAGCACGGAAGCTCGCGGTCTTTCGGGAAGAGCCCGTCTCGCCGGAATCGGCGAGGCGGGCTTTTTGTATTCCGACTACCCCGCCAAAAAGCGCAAGGGCCTGTTTTCCCCTCATACAGTGGCGGAAAACAGGCCCTTGCGGTTGGTTGTTTGGCTACTGGTTAGAAACCCAGCCGCAGGCCAAAACGGAACTTCCGTTCGTCGCTCGCGCTGGTAATCGCCATGAAGTTGTTCGGGTTCGTCACCACGCCGGCCGCGTTCACGGCCATGTTGCTGACGTTCGCCGCCGGGTTACCGAAGCGAGGCGTATTGGTGAAGTTAAACGCTTCCGCCTTGAACTGGAGCACAAACCGCTCGCTCAACTGGAAGTCTTTAAACATCGCCAAATCCGCCTTCTGGAAGCCCGGACCCCGCATCGAGTTCCGGCCCATTGTGCCATAGCGGAACGTGCCCGCCGGACGCTGGAAGTTCGGATCGCGGAACGAGTTGATCGAGTAGTACTGCGACCCCGGCCCCACGTCCCCAATCTTCACAATCTCGCCAATCTGGTCGGCAGTTTGGAAAGACCCGGGAGCGTTCAACGAAGCATCCGACGCCGTCACCGTAAACGGCGTACCGCTGTAAGCCGAGTAGATGCCGTTCAACCGCCAGCCGCCGAACACCTTGTCCGCCACGCCGTTCATGTTCATCGCCTTGCCCTTACCGAACGGGAGTTCGTAAACCCAGCTCATCACGAACATGTGTGTCCGGTCATAGCCCGCCAAGCCGCGGTTGCGGCGAAGGTCGCTCTCGATATTCGTCAGCGGCAGACCCGCCCACCCATCGTCGTCGCTCATGTTGATCGCCTTCGACCACGTATAAGCGCCCTTCACAAACAGGCCCTTCGACATCGACTTGTTCACGGCCGTCTGCAGCGAATGGTAGTTCGCATTGCCCCAGCCATCCCACATCAGGGCTTCAATCAGCCGGTTCTGCGTCCGCACCAGCGGACGGCCCTGCGGACCAGTCCCAATCGGTGCGGCGTTGATGTCCCGGTCCAGGAACTGCCGGACCGTCTGGTTGCCCACATAGCCCACCGACAAGAGGAAATCGGCCGGCAGCCGGCGTTCGAGCGTATAGTTCCAGCTGTGGATGTAGCCGCGATTGATCTGTCCGCCCCAAGGGCTGCGCGGTCCCATGTTCACCGTCGGCGGCAGCGGCACCGTCCCGGAGCTGATGTCCGGCAGCGGCACTTCCGGAATCCCCCGGCTCAACGTCCCGAAGAAACCGAACTGCGTCGGCGCTACCCAAGTGGCGGCAACCGTAGACGGATACAAGCCGCGTAGCGGCCGCGAAAGCACCATCGGGTTATAGCTCACGCTGTAGCCCGCCCGCATCACCGTGCTGTCGTCCAAACGCAGCGCAAAGCCGATCCGCGGAGAGAACAGCGCCTTCGACGTCGACATGCCATTCGCCGCCGGGATGTTCCCCACGCCGCCAATCGTCACCAGGTTCGTCGCCGGGTCCCACCGCTCCACGCCCCGGCCCTCGGCCCGGGTCATCAGCGGATAGTACTCCCAACGCACGCCCAAGTTCACCGTCAGCTTCCGGTTCACCTGCCACCGGTCGCGGAAGTACAGCCCGTGCTGCCATTCCCGCGTCGTCATGTCGAAGTTCTGTACCGACTTGGCGCCGCTGCCGAGAATGTCGAGCAAGCCCGCCGCGTAGGTGTGCGGAGCGCGCGCCACTTGACCCAACAACACGACCGCATTGCCGGTCGGCACCAGGTTGCCGCGCGGATTCGCAATCTCCGGCTGCCAGTGGTTCATCGCGTGGCGGATGATGTCCACGCCCCACCGCAGCTCGTGCGCGCCCTGAATCTTCGAGAAGTTCGTCGAAAAGGTGTAGGAGTTATCCGCGTAGAAGTTCGGATTCGAACCCGTGCAGTTGCCCCACGCCGTAAACCCATTGTTCAAGCACGGCTGGCCCGAGTAGCGGATGTCGTCCGGACGCGTCCGGCCGCCGTTCGTCCCGGGAATGCCCCAGATCTCCGAACCCCAGTTCTTGCCGTAGTCCGGACCCGTCGCTTCGTTCGAAAACTTCGTGTAGCCGAAGATCCCGTCAATCAGAAACGTCGGCGTCGCCGTGTAGTTGTAGCCGAACGTCGGAATGTCCACCCGCGTCTTCGCCTGCCCAATCTGGCCCAGGCCCGGACCCGTCAACTCGCCCAACGCCCCGGCGCCCAGCACCGGAGCTTTCATCAGCGAGTACTTGCCCCAAACCATCAACTTTTGATTTACGCTGTAGTTCGACTTGATGTCGTACTGGTCGCGCGTCAGCGCCAGCGTGGCCGAAGAGAAGAAGTTGCCCGTCGTGTTGAACGCATCCTGCGCCGGCTGGTTCGGCAGCGGCGCCAACGCCTGCACCTTCGTCCAGATCGGCGAAAAACGCGCCGCCGGAATCCGGTTATTCGGAAACGGCGTCCGGTTGGCGCCGTTCGGCTCGCCCGTCAGCGGGTCGAAGATGTTGCCCAGCGCCGCATACGCCGAAAAATCTCCCGCGCGCATATCGGCCGGCGGTGTCGCGAAGTTGCCAAACTGCGCCGTCCGCTCCGACGTCCGCTCATAGCTGAAGAAGTAGAACAGCTTGTTCTTGATGATCGGACCACCCACCGTGAAACCCGGGATGTTCACAATCGACTTCGGCAGCCGCGGCTTGTTGATGTTCTGCTGGAAGAAGTACGGCCGCGCATACAGGTGCTGGTTGTCGTGATACCAGAACGCCGACCCCCGCAACTGGTTCGTGCCCGACTTCGTCGCCACCGTCACCGCCGCGCCGCCCGCCATACCCTGCTCGGCGTCAAACGACGACGTCGAAATGTTCACCGTCTCAATCGATTCCACCGGCGGGTTGTACACCGTGTGGTGCGGCAGCCAGATGTAGACATTGATCGCCCCGTCCACCCGCGTATTGTTGTTGTTCCGGTTCGTACCGTTCACGTTGGTCGTTAGCGACCGGCCCGGCGAAGAGCCCACCGAATTCTGAAACGCCGCCGGCGTCGCCCCTGGCACCAGGTTAATCATGCTCTGGAAGTTCCGGTAGTTCGGCAGCGGCAGCTCCACCACGGTCTTCGAAGCAATCTCGGCCCGCGTATCGGAGCGGTCCGTCTGCAACGTCGCCGCCGAAGCCGAAACGGTGATCTTATCGCTCACCTGGCCCACTTCGAGCTTGGCTTCCACACGCGTCACGCTGTTGATCGTCACCACAATGCCCGTCCGGCTCAGGCTGCGGAAACCCGCCGCCGTCACCACCAGGTCATACGTACCGGCCGTCAGATTGACGGCGCTATAACGGCCCTGCTCATCGGCCTTCACTTCGCGCGTCGCGCTCGTGGCCGTGTTGGTCAAGGTAATCTGAGCGCCCGGAACCGCGGCGCCCGTGGGATCTTCGACGGCGCCCACAATCGATCCGTAAAGGACCTGGGCGCTGGCTGGTGGACTCAAGGACACGGACAGACAAACTGCCGTAGCGAAGCACACGAATCGTGTCTTCCAATTCATCAAAGGATTCTCCATTCGCTCGAAGCGAGACTAAGGTTGGGATTGTGAAGGGATCTCCCTGGCCCAAAGACGGAGTGGCCAGGACTGGACAGGGGTGGGAAAGACCGCGTAAACAGATCTTAAGGATACCCTAACCGCTCACCCCGCCGCGTCCGTCATCATCTCCTTCAATACCGTCTCCACCTCCGCCGCCACCGGCGCCAGTTCTGCCACCCCGAAGCTCTCCATCAGCGCCGAAGGCAGCAACGTCGCCAGCGTATACCCGCCGTCTTTCCCGTACACCGAAATCCGGCACGGCAACGCCGTCGATACCGCCGGATGCGCATCCAGCACCCGCTTGGCCTGCACCGGGTTGCACACCTCGAAGATGGTGCACTCCGATCCCAACTCCACCGACTTCTTCCGCATCGTCTCCGCCAGATTATGGACGGTCAAAATCCCAAACTTGTGCGCGGCGGCCGATTCCTCCAGCCGCCGCTGGATCTCGGCAAACGGCAGCTTCGATTCAACTGTAAAGAGCATGCCCGCAGCCTATCACTACGGCAGCAGCCACGCTCCCGCCGCCCGCCACGGGCTCACCACGTTGCCGAGCGTACTCGCCGCCGTCCAAATCACCTTCGGCCCGCTGAACCCGTTCTTGAACGTCACATTCAGCGAAATGCTCAACGTATCCCCGCTCCGGTTCACCACCGAACCAAACGCGTTAATCCGGCACTGGCTGTTCTCAATACTCCCCGAACCCGGCAGCGGAATCGACTGCGCCTGCAAACCGTTCCCGTTATCCGGAATCAGCAACAACGTATTGCCGGGCGCGAAGTAGGCAAAGTAGCAAGCCCCCGCCCCATCGAGCGCCGTATTGATCAGCCCCCACACCGTCTGCAGATTCGTATGGCTCCCCTGCGCCCGGTAGCTAAAGCTCAACACCGTGTTCGTCGCCGTCCCCGCCGCCGGGTTCGCCGTGCTCGAGCTCGGAAACGTCACCGCCCCCCCGGGAATGTCGTACACCCCCACCGTCCGCCAACCCGTGTTCAACTCATCCGTCGTCCGCGCCGCCGCGTACAGCACCTTACCCCCCGTGAACCCGCCCACAAACTGCGTGTTCAGCGAAAGCGTAATCGAATTCCCCGACGTCAACGCCGACGAGAGTCCCGCGTTAATCCGGCACTGCGAATTCTGCACAAACCCCGTATTCCCCGCGCCCAGCGTCAGCGGCGCCGATAACCCCGCCGCCGGCCCCGCGTCGTTCACGAGATAAAGCACCCGCTGCGGCACCGAATACGCCACATAACAGCCCTGCCGGCCGTCGAGCGACGAGTTGATCAACAGGTTGATCACCCCCAGCCGGCTCAGCCCATCCGGATGCGACACCGAAAACGAAAAGTTGGACGCGGTCCCCTGACCCGCCAGCGGAAAACTCCCCGTAATCACCGGCGGCCCGCCCCGCACCTCCAGGTTGATCGCTCCCCCGCCCAAACTCGTAAACCCGCCAATGTTCACCGACAGCGTCGCCAGGCCCGTCCCCGGACCCAGCACCAGGTTGCACGTCGCGACGCCGTCCCCGCCCGTCAGCGCTGCCCCGTCCGGCCCCGCGCACTGCGCCGTCGGCCCGCTCCCCGGCGTATTCGCCGTAAACGCCCGCAGCGAGACGTTCGGAATCGCCTGCCCCGCCTGCGGCCCGGAAACCACCACCACCCGCACCCGCACCGCGTCCGCAATCGTCGAACCCGCCGACCCGGTCAACAGGTTCCCCGTTGGCGCCAACCGCTCCACCAGCGGCGGCGAAGCCAGCCCGCCTCCCAGCAGTTGCCCCAGAATCGTCGTCAGCAGAAAGTTCACCGTCCGTCCGCCCGCCGACGCCGCAATCGTCTGCTGCGCGTACGAACTGCCCGCCGGCACCCCGGTCGCAATGAACCCCACCGCCGTCCGGCCCTCGGCATCCGTAATGCCCGTGCACGTCCCCCCGGAACAGGTCAGCCCCGTCAGCAGCGTCCCGTTCGCCGTCGAGGTGTTAAAGGTGCCCGCCCCCGAGACCAGCGAGAACGTCACCGGCTGCCCCGCCAGCGGCACGCCCGCCGCATCGCGCAGCACCACCGTCAACGGCTCGGTAATCTGAAACTGCTCCTGCACAATCTGCCCCTGCCCCCGGACAATCGTCAGCGTGTTCCCCGAACTCGTCGAACCCGCCACGGTGCTCAGTTGATAGGTCGCCGCCGGCGCCGTACCCGCCTGCGCCGTCACTTGAAACGACGTGATCGTCCCCGGCGTCTGCACCGTGGTCTGCGCAAACCCCTCGGCGTCGGTAAACACCGTCGCCGCGCCCACCGGCGCCGCCGGCAGATTCGACGAGAAGTTCACGGCCACATTGCTCAACGGCCGCCCCGTCGCATCCGTCACCCGCGCCATCACCGGCAAAAACGCGGAACCCACCGTTGTCGATTGCACCGTGTTGTAGGCCAGAATCGCCGCCGGAGTCCCCGTCGCCGCCGCCGCCCGGAAGTACATCGGCCCCGGCTCGGCCGGCGACATCACCGTGCCGTTTGGGGTCCCCGCCGGCGGCGTCACCGTGTTATCCAACCGGTACAGCGACTCCGCCGTCAGCAGATAAAGGTTCCGCGGCGTCGGCGTCTCAAGGGACGTCGTAATCGCGATCACGCGCTCCGGCGTCCCCAGGTTGCCGATCTGCGCTGGATTGATGGTCAGGGGATCTACGCTCACCTCGTACAGCGAGTTTGTCTGCGCCGAAGTTGCATACACCCGGTTACTCCGCGCCACCACGAGCGAGGTCAACGTCACAAAGAAATTCGGAAACGTGCCCGAGAGGGTAAGCCCGGGCAAAGCAATCCGGAACAGAGAGGCTCCGGTCTGCGGCGTCTCATTCACGGCCAACGCATGCAGCCCGTCCGGGGTGAACACCAGTTGCCCCGGACGCCCATTCACCGCCAGCTCCCGCCGAATCGTCAGCGTCCCCGGGTCGATCTCATAGATCCGGTTCGGCCCCGTCACGTAAATCAGACCATTCAAACCGGTAGCGATCGAATTCACGGACGGCAGCAGCAGCGGATTCGCCACCAGCGTATTGGTTTCGAGGTTCACGGCGGTCACCTGCCCGCTCGAAAGCACGAAGGCCCGCTTCGAGTCCCGCGCCACGGCCACGTCAATTGGGTTCGGTGTCGGCAGCGTCGCCACCACCGTATCGGCCGCGGTCTCGATGACGGAGAGCGAACTCCCCAGCACCAGCAGCCGCTGCCCGTTCGGCGTCATGGTTGCCGCCACGGCCTGCGTCAGACTCAGATTCCTGACCAGGGCAAACGGAATCGCCGAGTTGACCACCCGCACGGTATTCCCCGCCGACCGCGCCACCATATAGAACTTACTCCCGTTCGGATGCACGAAGAAATACTGAGCTCCGTTTGGCGCTTCGATGGTAGGGAAGGGAAGAAACGGATTGACCGTATATGGGACTACCGCATTGCTCAGCCCCGACGGGCCCGGCAGGATAAACAACTGAGGTTGCGCGGCGGCGGAAAAAACGCAAAAAAGGAGAGCGAGAAAGAGGCGCAAGGATAGCTCCGGGGGATGGACGCGAGCGTGACTTCACTCTACCAGATGCGCCACCGGCCAATCCTGTTTCCTCTTCACTGCCAGTGGATATTCGTAAACAGAAGGAGGCCGCCGAACACGAGCGCGGCGAAGACCAGCGGTGCCGCCGCCGAAACCAGTGCCGCCCCCAGCCACTGCCCCTGGCCCGGCCCCATCCGGTACGACCACAGGAGCAGGCTCAGCGCCAAAGCACCGGAGCCGAACAGGATGGCCTTATGCCGCCACGTGTCGCCCGCACTGCTGGCGCCCAGCAGGTTGCCCAGCCAAAAGAACAGGATCAGCGAACCGCCAATGCCCGTCACCCCGTAGTAACCAAACCGAAGAATCAGTTCCATACCCGGCAGGGCGCAACGCGAGCTTCCATTCGATCACCCGTAAAATTCTTTCGCCGTTTCTGTGCCGTGAACTATCCTGTAAGTGCCGGTCGCATGGGGAACACACAAGGACTGCGCTACTTACTCGCCGCTCTCTTTCTGTTAGCGGGATGCGCCCCCACGCCTGCGCCGCCGCCCACCGCCTTCACTACAGGATTCTGGTTCTGGTCCGGGAGCGCCGCCAGGCAGCCGCGTCCCGTTCCTCCCCTCGATACGCTCTACTTCCACGCCGGTAACATCAGCATTTCCAGGTATCAGCGCCCACCAGACTGGAGCGTCCTCGCGGACATCCCCCCCGACCTGCCTCCCGCCCGTCAATACTGGGCCGTCTACCGCTTTGACCTGCACGGCGTCCCCAGTCCTAAGTCGGTCGCTCTCCTCCACGACTCCTTCCGGCAACTGGCCGCCCAGGCCCGCTACCGCAATCTGCCCCTCGCCGGCTTCCAGCTCGATATCGATAGCCCCACCAACGCGCTCCCGCGTTACGCCGAGTATCTGCAAGCCGTCCGGCCCGGCCTCCCGCCCGGTACGGAACTCTCCATCACCGCCCTTCTCGATTGGTTCCGCGCCGGCACCGCCTTCGGCAAGGTTGCCGCCGCCATTGATGAATTCGTCCCCCAGTTCTACGATCTGGAGGGCCCTCGCGAAAGCTACTCCCCTCCCGCCATCGCCGCCCCCCTCTCGGCCGCCGAGTGGGCGCCCCGGTTCAACCGGTTCCAAAAGCGATTCCGCGTCGGCATCTCCACCTTCGGCCGTGCCCGCGCCCTCCTCCCGCCGAACCCCCAGCACACGGCCTACTACTACTCCAACGCCAAGCCCTTCGAC
This sequence comes from Terriglobales bacterium, assembly GCA_027485675.1. Taxonomy (GTDB): domain Bacteria; phylum Acidobacteriota; class Terriglobia; order Bryobacterales; family Bryobacteraceae. The sequence goes on from JAIXQP010000028.1 coordinate 124,115, forward strand.
TTCGGCGTCCGCCCCCACTTCGCCCTCGAAACCAGCCGCACCCCCGCCGGCGAACTGATTCTGCGGTACCGGGCCACGCAATCCACTAAAATCGAGTATCAGGAATTCGACCCCGGCTCCGGAGTCGAATTCGTCCTCGCCACCCCCGAAAGCATCCGCGACGCCGTCGCCCAGGCCCGCCAACTCGGTCCCTACTGCGCCGGGGTGCTCTTCTTCCGCTGGCCCTCGTCCGGCGAAACCCTCGCCGCGCCCCCCGCCGATGTGCTCTCCGCCGCCGGCGTCCTCGCCGTCAGCTCAGCCAGGACCGAACTGCGAACGCAGGATGGCGGTTGCGCCGCCGTCCAATGCACGGATCTCCTCCTTTTCCCTGACAGCCGCCTCTCTCCTCACCCTGCCGCTCTCCGCATCCGGAGCACGGCCCCCATCGACTACATCTTGCCCGAAACCGGCGTCCCGCTCCGCCTCGCCAGCCCCCTCGAACTCACCATGAAACTCCCCGCCTACACCGCCCGCGGGGAACTCCAGCTCGGCCGCATCGTCACCCCCCAACCCGCCCGCTTCACTCTCGAAACCCCATGAAACGTCCCCTCCCGGACCCCCACCCCGCGCCTCACCCGACCGCTCTCCGCATCCGGAGCCCGGCCCCCATCGACTACATCCTGCCCGAAACCGGCGTCCCGCTCCGCCTCGCCAGCCCCCTCGAACTCACCCTGAGAGTCTCCGCCTACACCGCCCGCTTCACTCGCGAAACCCCATGAAACTCCTCCTCCTCCGCTCCCTGCTTCTGCTCGCCGCGCTCACGCTCGCCTCCGCCTGCTACGTCAATACATCTCTCCGCATGTATCTCCACACCCACTTCTGGATGCCCTTCACCAAGCGCCCCCAGGACTTCCGCCGCCTCAACCGCCCCGACTCCGCCGCCCCCTACGCCGGCATGGCGCCCATCGCCGCCGCCGACACCCCCCTCAACAAACTCCGCGCCCAATATCGCGTCTACTCCCAGCCCGGCGAACCCCTCGACCGCAAAGTCTTTGCCCCCCTCCTCGCCGCCGCCCACGCCGACCGCACCCTCTCCCCCCTCGACCGCGAAGAGATCCTCCTCCTCGAAGCCAAACTCGCCCTCCGCGCCGAAGCCCACGCCGAAGCCATGCAACGGCTCACCCAGTTCCTCCAGCAGGCCAATGACCCCGCCTTCCGCAGCGAAGCCCGCGGCTGGATCGCCCACCTCCACTACCGCGCAGGCCAGCAGTCCGCCGCCGGCAAAATCTATCTCGATGAACTCAACCGCCCGGACTCCATCCTGAGCCGCGAGACCCTCGAAAACTCCCTCAGCATCAACTACGGCCAGAACGGCGGTCCCAAACTCCTCGAACAGCTCGAAGATTACTTCGACACCCCGGAACACGCCGCCTTCGCCATCCACCTCGCCACCAATCCCATCAGCCCCTATCGGGAATACGACTCCCCCCCGCAATCGCCCCCGGCCATTCCCCACGCCCGCATCCAAGCTCTCCTCACCAAACATGCCCGCCTCCTCCAAACCAACCAGGGCGCGAACGCCCTCGGCCTGCTCGCCATGCGCACGGCCCTGCGCGGAGGCGATCCCCCGGCCGCCCTCCGCCTTGCCCGGCAGATCCCGGCCGGCGCCGCGTTGCGCCGGGAACCGGATTTCCTCTGGATGCTTGCCTCGGCCCACTTCCTCGCCCGCCAGTACGCCGCCGCCGAAGCCCCGCTCGTCGCCCTCCATCGTTCTGCCCGCGCCACGCTCCATCAGAAGATGGCCGCGGCCTATGGCCTCTGCGGCATCTATCGGAAGCTGAACAACCCTGTCGAGCAGATCCGCTACGCGCTCTGGCTCTCGGCTCAACCGTACCGCGAATTGCCCGGCGACGACGCCTTCCCGGAGGTCGAAAACATGACGATCTACTGGCCCACCTCCGGCTTCGACCTCGCTCTGCTGCTTGAAATCGAAGCCCCGATCGACTCGCTCCGCCAGTTCCTCGCGGCCTATCCTCGTGTTCCCCACGTCGAGCAGGTCGGCTACGCTTTAGCGGTTCGCCTCGCCCGCCTGCATCAGTACGAAGAGTCCGCTCAACTCTACGAGCAGTTAAAGGTTGGCTACCGCGCCCGCCGGATGCGCCAACTCGCCGCGCTGCATGCGGCCGCCGTCACCCCCCAGGCAAAGTTCGACCTCGCCCAGTTCCTCGATCAGAACCAGGAGCGCGTCTACTTCAACGATCGCCTCTGGCACTACTTCCAACGCTACGTCTTTGCCACGGACACCGACTCCCGGCTCTCGGCCGAGGAGCGCACCCGGCAAATCGCTCTGGAGCGGGAGTTGAAGGATGTGCAGGAGGAGCGTTGGCGCGCCTACCAACTGTTTCGCGAGGTGATTGCTGAGGAAGGGAAGTCCCCCCTTGGCCGCCGCGCCGCCCAGCGCGCGATCAGTTGCCTCCGCCGCATCAACCCCCGCTTCGGCCGCGAAGACGAGATCCGCCAAGGCGACATCGAACTCTCCCGCTGGCTCCGCTAAAACAAAACCTTGATGCCGTGCCACGCCCGCACCCCGCCCGCAAACTGTGAGGATGCATAGAACTGCCGCATCAGGACAAATGAGGCAGGCTTTGCGCCAGCTACTCGAAAGACCGTCGGGCCCACCCGGCCGTCCATGCGATCTTGACCGGGATTGCTAGTTCGCCACCTCCGCCCTCGCCGGATCTCCAACGGAAACCAGGTCACCGGAAAATCGGTCAAAAAGCTGCTCGATTGGCCGTAATCCCCTCACTCAACCACACCCCCGGCCGCCTATCCCCTATATAATTGGAAAAGGTTGCCGTCTCCACCCCTCGCCATCGCCTGCGCCGCCGACGCCAACTACGCTCTCCCCCTCGCCGTAATGCTCCACTCCCTCGGAGCCAATCTGGCCCCCGGCCGCACCGCCGATGTCTACATCCTCTCCGACGGCCTCTCCCCAGCCCTCCAAGCCCGCGTCCAATCCTCCGTAACTCCCAATCTCACCCTCCACTGGCGCCCCGCTCTCCCCCTCGATCCCCTCCTTCCCATCTGGGGCCGCATCTCCTCCACCACCTATCAGCGCCTCCTCCTCACCGACTGGCTACCCGCCCATCTCCCCCGCGTCCTATGGCTCGATTGCGACATGCTCATCCTCGGCGACGCCGCCGAACTCTGGGATGCCCCGTTCCCCTCGCCGGCCATCGCCCTCGCCGTCACCGATGAACGCATCCCCCTCGTCTCCTCCCGCTTCGGCGTCGCCGCCTGGCGCGAACTCGGCCTCCCCGCCAACGCCCCGTACTGCAACGCCGGCCTCCTCCTCATCGACCTCCCCGCCTGGACCGCCCACGATGTCCCCGGCCGCAGCATCGACTATCTCCGCCGCTACCGCGAACGCGTCTACTTCATGGACCAGGAAGCCCTCAACGCCGTCCTCTGCGGTCACTGGCAGCCCCTCCCCCACCGCTGGAACTGCCACCCCTCCCTCGCCCCGCCTGACGACCCGCCCGCCATCCTCCACTTCACCGGCAATCTCAAACCCTGGCACTTCGCCGGCTCCACGCCCCCCCGCCGCCTCTACGCCCCCTACCGCCAACGCACCGCCTGGGCCAACGACCCCCTCCCCCGCTCGTGGCGCGACGCCCTCCTCGAACGCTACGAAGACTCCCGCTTCCGCCGCTTGCTCATTCCCCTCGAACAAGCCGCCATGGTCCTCCGCCGGTCCCTCTCCCGCCGATAATCGCTCCTCGTCACCGATACCGACCTCACCCTCTGTCCCGTCATCGACCGTCTCCGCCCTCGCCCTCGCCCCTTCCGCTCCCGTGATACTCTCGAATCGCCCATGACCTTTCCTCGCCTCTCCCTCCTCCTCCTCGCCCCCCTCCTCGCCGCCCAAACCACCCCCCGCCTCGACGTCGGCGGCCAGTACGCCGTCCCCTTCGAAGCCTGGCTCACCCGCCAGGCCGAACAGCTCTGGGACCAGCGCGAACACGCCATCGCCCGCCTCTCCACCGCCGCCCAAATCCGCGAACGCCAGGCCTACGTCCGCCAGGCCATGCTCGAAGCCATCGGCGGCCTCCCCACCACCAAAACCCCCCTCAACGCCCGCGTCACCGGCTCCTTCTCCCGCCCCGGCTACCGCGTCGAAAACGTCCTCTTTGAAAGCCAACCCGGCTTCCTCGTCACCGCCAATCTCTATCTCCCCACTATCGGCCAACCCCCCTACCCCGCCATCCTCGGCGTCGCCGGCCACAGCGTCAACGGCAAAGCCTCCGCCACCTACCAATCCGCCTTCGCCGGCTTCGCCCGCCAGGGCTTCGCCGTCCTCGCCTTCGATCCGCCCGGCCAGGGCGAACGCCTCGAATACTACGACTTCGCCACCGGCCGCTCCCGCCCCGGCGTCGGCGTCGCCGAACACAACATGGCCGGCCTCCAAACCCTCCTCACCGGCCAAACCCTCGCCCGCTACTTCATCTGGGACGGCATCCGCGCCTTCGACTATCTCCTCACCCGCCCCGAAATCGACTCCCAGCGCATCGCCGTAGCCGGCAACTCCGGCGGCGGCACCCAAGCCTCCTATCTCGCCGTCTTCGAACCCCGCCTCGCCGCCGCCGTCGCCTCCTGCTACATCACCCGCTGGCGCGAACTCTGGTCCGGACCCGGCCCCCAGGACGCCGAACAGATCTTCCCCGGGTTTCTATCGAAAGGCCTCGACTTCGGCGACTTCGCCCTCGCCCACGCCCCCCGCCCCTTCCTCATGACCACCGCCATCCGCGACTACTTCCCCATCGCCGGCGGCCGCGCCACCTTCAAACAAAACCAGCGCCTCTTCGACATGCTCGGCGACGGCCAAAAAGCCGGCTACTTCGAATACGACGATACCCACGGCTGGTCCCAACCCCGCCGCGAAGCCGCCTCCCGCTTCTTAGCCAAAAACCTCCAACAGCGCGACACCGACGGCCGCGAAGCTCCCTTCCTCCCCGAAGAAGAGTCCCTCCTCTACGCCACCCCCTCCGGCCTCGCCGATAGCGCCGGCGGCCGCGAAACCGTCCACTCCCTCAACTTCGCCGAAGTCCGCCGCCTCGCCGCCGCCCGTCCCCCGGTCACCCTCGCCTCCCTCCAAACCGCCCTCGGCTGGAAAGCCACTCCCCCCCTCCCCCCGGCCCGCAAAATCAACGAGGAAGCCCGCGACGGCATCCGCATCGAAAAGCTCGAACTCACCGTCGAAGGCGGCGTCCCCATTCCCGCCCTGCTTTTCCATCCCGCCACCGTCCGCCGCACCATCCTCTTTGCGAGCTCCTCCGGCAAAGCCGACCCCGATCTCTTTGAACTCGCCCGCGCCGGCGCCCTCGTCCTCGCCGTCGATCCCCGCGCCACCGGCGAAAGCTACCAGGCCCCCGGCCGCTCCGGCTACCGCCCGGACTACCAACTCGCCGCCCGCGCCATGCTCCTCGGCCGCAACCTCGTCGAAATGCAGGCCTCCGATCTCATCGCCGCCGCCCTCTATCTCCAGTCCCGCCCCGAAGCCGCCAACCACGCCCCCGCCCTCTACGCCAAAGGCGCCCTCGGCCCCGCCGCCCACTTCGCCGCCGCGCTCCATCCCGGCTTCGCCGAACTCGTCCTCGAACGCTCCATCATCAGCTACTTCCACCTCGCCGCCGCCCCCCTGCACGAAGGGCTGAATACCGTCGTCCTCCCCGGCGTCCTCCGCCACGCCGACCTCCCCGACGCCGTCAAGCTCCTCGCCCCCCGCCCCGTCACCCACGTCTCCCCCGTCTTCCCCAACGGCCGCCGCCTCCTCAAATCCGAAGTCGAACTCCCCGGCGCCACCGTCCTCCTCCGCGGCGAAGGCTGGAACCTCGAACGCACCCTGCCGCATTGGTTCGTCCAGTAGGCTGGACTCGCCTTGACTCCCTAACTGGCCATTGATAGAACCTCTCCATCCCTCGCTGGAGCAGACTTCTCATGAGCCAACCTCTCGTCCTTCCCCGCGCCCTCGCTTGCTTCGCCCTCGCGGCCTCCCACCTCCTCGCCCAAGGCACCCAAGGCTCCCTCTCCGGCACTGTCTTTGACGCCTCCGGCAGCGTCCTCCCGGACGCCCTCGTCCGCCTCACCAGCGAAGGCACCAGCCAGCGTTGGGAAGCCCGCACCGGCGCCACCGGCAACTTCAACTTCCCCGCCTTGCTCCCCGGCCGCTACACCCTCGAAGCCGAACGCACCGGCTTCAAAACCGTCCGCAACTCGGGCATCGTCCTCCAGGTCGCCCAGTCCGCCACCGTCGATCTCCGCCTCGAAGTCGGCTCCCTCGCCGAACGCGTCGAAGTCACTGCCGCCGCCCCCGTCCTCAATCGCGAAAGCGCCGCCGTCGGCCAGGCCATCGAAAACAAGCAGATCCTCGACATGCCCCTCAACGGCCGCAACTTCCTCCAACTCGGCCTCCTCGTCCCCGGCGCCAGCGAAAACCCCGGCGCCCAAAGCCAGTTCAGCATCAACGGCATGCGCGGCAACATGACCTCCACGCTCCTCGACGGCATGGAAGTCCGCGCCGTCCGCAACGGCCGCCCCGCCCTCCAACCCTCCGTCGACGCCCTCCAGGAGTTCCGCATTCAACAAAACGCCTTCAGCGCCGAATTCGCCACCGGCACCGCCGTCATCAACGTCGCCTTCAAGTCCGGCACCAACGGCTTCCACGGCACCGCCTACGAGTTCCTCCGCAACGACAAGCTCGACGCCCGCAACGTCTTCGATCGCACGCCGACGTTGCCCCCCTTCCGCCGCAACCAGTTCGGCTTCGCCGCCGGCGGCCCCGTCATCAAGAACAAGCTCTTCTTCTTCGCCAACTACGAAGGCCTCCGCACCCGCCGCTCCCGCACCGTCTTCGCCAACGTCCCCACCCCCGCCCAGCTCAGCGGCGACTTCACCGGCTCCCCCCTCATCCACGATCCCTTCGTCGTCAATAACGGCCAGCGCCAACCCTTCCCCGGCAACCGCATCCCCGCGAGCCAGGTCTCCCAATACGCCCGCGCCGCCGCCAAACTCTACCCCACCCCCAACCTCACCGGCGTCCCCGGCCAGAACTTCGTCACTCAGCGCCCCAACCCGGACGATGCCGACCAGGGCAACCTCCGCATGGACTCCGTTCTCTCGGAAAAGCACAACCTCTTCGCGCGCTTCTCCGAGTCCCGCGCCAACAACGAAACCCTCACCGCCCTCCCCTACACCGGCAATCTCAATACCAACAACGGCCGCAACGCCACCCTCAGCCACACCTGGCTCGTCAGCCCCGCCACCATCAATCAGTTCCGCGTCGGCTATACCGCCGTCGACGTCTTCGTCGGCAACCCCCTCGCCGAAACGCCCCTCGCCATCACCGAATTCGGCCTCCGCAATCTCAACATCCCCGGCAACGCCCAAGGCAGCCCCCAGCTCAACATCGTCGGCATCACCACCATGGGCAGCGGCCCCTTCACCCCGCAAGGCTCCATCGAAAATCTCTACGAAGTCGGCAACGACATCACGCTCCAGCGCGGCCGCCACGCCTTCAAAGCCGGCTTCGTCGGCCGCCGCTTCCGCCCCGCCCTCCGCGCCCTCCTCACCCCCAACGGCATCCTGAACTTCGAAAACCGCTTCTCCAACCAAATCGGCGTCCCCGGCACCGGCACCCCCATCGCCGACTTCGTCCTCGGCTACCCCCTCTCCGCCCGCGCCGGCATCCCCATCCAAACCAACGGCTTCGTCGACCTTGTCTATAACAACTACGGCTTCTATATCCAGGACGATTTCAAGCTCAGCCCCAAACTTACCCTCAACCTCGGCCTCCGCTACGAGTATCAGAACCCCATCCGCGAACGCTATAACTCCGCCCGCAGCTGGAGCGTCGCCGAACAGCGCTTCCTCGAAGTCGGCAAGGATATCCCCTCGCTCACCGCCCCGGACCGCAATAACTTCGCCCCCCGCGTCGGCGTCGCCTACAGCCTCAACCCCAAAACCGTCGTCCGCGCCGGCGCCGGCCTCTTCTACGGCTTCATCCGCGGCGACGAATACCCCGTCTACCAGCTCAACCCGCCCTTCTCGAACGACTCCACCATTAACTCGGACCCCCTCCGCCCCACCCTCCTCCCCGGCGTCCTCTTCCCGGCGCCCTCCAGCCAGCTCCAGCCCGGCACTAACGTCTTCTCCATCGACTACAACCTCCCCGCCAGCCAAACCTGGCAATGGAATGTTACTATCCAGCGCGAGTTACTCGCCAACTTAGCCCTCGAAGTCGCCTACGTCGGCTCTAAGTCGTCCTATCTCACCGCCCGCTCCCTCCCCAATCAGGCCACCCTCGACGTCGACCCCACCCGCCCCACCTCCATCCAGTCCCGCCGCCCCAACCCCCTCATCGGCGACGTCAGCCTCACCGGCGCCCTCGACCCCGCCAACTACAACGCCCTCCAAGCCAAACTCGAACGCCGCTACGCCGCCGGCCTCTCCCTCCTCGGCGCCTTTACGTACAGCAAGGCCCTCGGCATCAGCGAAGCCGGCGATCAGTCCACCGTCATGGACACCCGCGACCGCCAGCGCGACTACGGCCCTCTCCCCTATGACCAGCGCTTCCGCTTCACCATGAGCTTCGCCTACGAACTCCCCTTCGGCAAAGGCAAGGCCATGCTCAACTCGCTCCCCGGCTGGGCCAACGTCGCCCTCGGCGGCTGGCAACTCGGCGGCATCGTCACCATGCGCGTCGGCGAAGCCCGCTCCCCCGCCGGCAACGTCTCGGCCAACGTCGGCCGGTCGGACCGCAACCGCCCCAACCGCATCGGCAACGGCAACCTCCCCCGCGGCGACCGCGGCGTCAACCGTTGGTTCGATACCGCCGCCTTCCGGCCCCAGGCCTTCGGCACCTTCGGCAACTCCGGCGAAGGCGTCCTCCGCATGCCCGGCGCCAATAACTGGGACCTCAGCCTGCTGAAAAACTTCCGCGTCACCGAAACCAGCTCCCTCCAGTTCCGCAGCGAATTCTTCAGCGCCTTCAACCATCCGCTCTACGGCTATCCCGGCCTCACCATCGGCACCCCCCAGTTCGGCGTCATCACCACCGCCAGCGGCTCCCGGTCCATTCAAATGGCGCTAAAGTTTATTTGGTAACAGCCGGCTGAACATTTCGTTGAGTCCCGGCCGGAATTTGAGTACCCTGAATGCCATGACTACCCGGCGTAACTTTGTCGTCTCCGCTATGGCCGCCAGCGCCGCCTTCGCCAACTCTAAAATGTTTCCCTACCCGGAATTCGAACAGCGCATCGCCAAAAAAGACTTTCGCGACATGACCAAGGACGTCCTCCCCACGCCCTGCATGGTCGTCGATCTCGATCTCTTTGAGAAGAATCTCAAGACCATGGCTGACTACGCCAAGTCCGCCCCCATCCAACTCCGCCCCCACGTCAAAGTCCATAAGAGCGTGGATATCGCCAAGCGCCAGGTCGCCCTCGGCGCCATCGGCGTCACCACCGCCACCATCGCCGAAAGCGAGCTCATGTCCCGCGGCGGCATCAAAGGCGTCCTCTGGACCAAACAGCCCGCCAGCGATAACAACATCATTCGCGCCGTCGCCCTCAGCAAAGCCGACCCCACGTTCATGTTCGTCGTCGACGACTACGCCGTGCTCGCCAAGGTCGAAGAGGCCGCCGTCGCCGCCAAAACCAAGTGCCGCATCGTCGTCTCCGTCTTCGCCGGCCTCACCCGCCAGGGCATCGCCAACGGCCGACCCGCCGTCGACCTCGCCAAGAAGGTCCTCTCCACCAAGAACGTCAGCTTTGAAGGCTGGATGGCCTACTCCGGCGGCGCCTCCCACACCAAGGGCTGGCAAGCCCGCCGCCAGAAGTCCATTGAAGATCTCTCCGGCGTCAATGAAACCGTCGCTCTTGCGAAGAAAGCCGGCCTCCCCTCCGGCATCATCAGCGGCGGCTCCACCGGCACCTACAACATGGATCACGAACTCGGCCTCACCGAACTCGAGTGCGGCAGCTACGTCTTCATGGATTCGCTCTATCGCGCCGTCGGCGGCAAGACCGACGACAAGGTCTACACCGACTTTGAAAGCTCCCTCAGCATCATCGCCACCGTCGATAGCAAACACCACGCCGGCCAGGCGACCATCGACTACGGCAACAAGGCGCTCCTCCAGCCCACCGACCAGGTCAAAGGGATGCCCTGGATGAAGCTCGAAAAGCAGGGCGCCGAGTACGGCATCCTCCGCTGGACCGATGGCGGCGGCGAAACCAAGGTGGGCGACCGCGTCGAGATCTACTGCTCCAACCTCGACATGAGCACCAACTGCTACGACCGCTACTACATCGCCCGCGGCAACCAGATTGTCGACGTGTGGCCCATCATGGGCCGTTCCGGCGCCGCCCAGCGCTAGTCCGTGCGCCCCATCCTGCTGCTCCTCCTCGCCCTCGCCGGTCTGGCTTCTGCCCAGTCCCGCGAGGGCTTTGTGCAGGTACCCGGCGGTCCCGTCTGGTATCGCATCACCGGAGAAGGGAAGGGCACTCCCGTCCTCGCTCTCCACGGTGGCCCCGGCGGCACCTCCTGCGGCTTCCTGGCTCTCGCGCCCCTCGCCCAGGGCCGCCGGGTCATCGCCTATGACCAACTCGGAAGCGGCCGCAGCGGCCGCCCGGCCGACCCCACCCTCTGGCAGGTGGAACGCTTTGTCGAGGAGCTCCACGCCGTCCGCAAGAAGCTCGGCCTCCGCCGCGTCCATCTCCTTGGCCACTCCTGGGGAGCCTCCCTGGCCGCGGCCTACGTTCTGTCAAAAGGAACCCAGGGCATTGTGACCCTCACCCTGGCGAGTCCCCTCCTCAGCACCCCGGACTGGATCCGCGACGCCGAGGAGCTCAAGCGCCAGCTACCCGCCGAAGTCCAGGCCACTCTCCGCCAGCACGAGACCGCCGGCACCACCAACCATCCGGACTACCGCCGTGCCGAAGCCGAGTACACCCGCCGCTTCGTCCGCCGCTCCGCCCCGGCTCTGCCAAACCCCGCCTGTGCCGAATCCATCCGCAACAACCACATCTACGAAACCATGTGGGGCCCCACCGAGTTTTACGCGACGGGGACGCTGCGGTCGTTTGACCTCACGCCCCGCCTCGCCTCGCTCCGCCTGCCGGTCCTGTTGATGACCGGCGAGTTTGATGAAGCCCGTCCGGAGACCGCCGCCCGGTATCAGAAGCTGATTCCCGGCGCCCGGCTCGCAGTCATCCCCGGTGCGGCCCACGCTCTCTTTTCCGATAACCCCGGCCGCACCCTCGAAGCCCTCGGCGAATTCTTCGGCGCCCACGACCGTCAACGCTAAACCGTTAGCGCCGCGCGCCGCCCTCCACCATCAACTCCAACTCGTGGACCAGACCCGCCAGCACCTTCGATTGGCTGCTCAACTCCACCGCCGCCGACGCGCTCTGTTCCGCGCTCGAAGCCGATTGCTGCGTCACCTGGCTCACCTGCGTCACCGCAATCGCCACCTGGCTAATGCCCTGTCCCTGCTGCCGGCTCGCCTCGGTCACCTGCTCCATCAGGATCCGCAACTGTCCCGCGGTCTCGTCGATGTCCCGAATCGCCGTGGCCACCCGGTTCAACGTCGTTGCACTCTGATTCGAGTTCACAATCGCCTCATCGATCAGCGTCGCCGTATCCTTCGCCGCCACGGCGGAACGCTGCGCGAGACTTCTCACCTCATCGGCCACCACCGCGAATCCCTGTCCGGCCTCGCCCGCCCGCGCCGCTTCGACGGCCGCGTTCAGCGCCAGAATATTGGTCTGGAACGCAATCGCCTCAATCGACTTGTTGATCTGGCCCACCTTCTCGCTCGATGCCTTCATCGCGCTCATGGACGCCACCATCTCCCGCAACGCCTCGTTCGAGCGGTTCACCTTGGCCACCGTCTCTTTCATCATCGAAGCCGCTTCGGTAGCGTTCTCGGCATTGCGCTTGGTCACCGCCGTCATCTCCTCCATCGAGGCCGATACCTCCTCGAGCGAGGCCGCTTGCTCAGAAGAGCCCGCCGAGAGCGTCTGGCTCGTCGAGGAGATCTGGCCCGCCGTCGTTGCCACCCGGCCTCCGCTGCGCGCTAGCGCCGCCACCGACGTCCGCAGCAGTTCCACAAATCCACGCACCTGCCACAAAATCACCGCCCCGGCCGCCACCGCCACCAGGATCACCCCCAGCAGGATCCCGCGCAGCATCTGAAACTGCTGCACACCCGCCAATTTCTCTTGCTGCATGAGATTCGCGTTCACCTGCAGCACGCTCTCGGCGGCCAGATAGGCCTGCGTCATCAGCGGCTTGATCTTATCGCGGTTCAGCGCCAGCGCCTGCTCCAACTCGCCGGCCTCTAAACGCTTGCCCACCTCCACCGTGAGAGTCTCCCATTTCTTCAATCCCGACTCGGCCAGGGCCAGTTGTTGCCGCGACTCCTCGGTCGCCAGCAGCGGCCGCAACTCGGCGGCCGCGCGCGCCGATTTTTCTAGAATGCGCAGGACTTCGTCCCGGTTTTGCCGCGCCGTCGATCCGTCTTGAGAAACTGCACTCAGAATAGCCCCCTGGGACGCCCCCCAGGCATCGGCGGTGATCTGCACCATATCCGCTGCGCGCGTGATGCGATCGCTAATGGGTCCCGCTGTCTCCTCGAGATTTGTCTGTATCGATTGGAGGGCGTAAAGCGCCAATCCCCCCGCGAAAATCAGCAGCCCCAGCAGGGCTCCAACTCCGCCGTACAGCTTCTTCTGAATGGACCAATTCCTCATCTGCGTTCTCTCCGAGCCGCTCAGCGGCGTCTTGAGGAGTATCGGCAGGGATAGGGGTTATATGAGGCGGATCGGTCCGCGCCATTGCAGGACGGCTTTGCCATTTTCATCTTCGGTGGCGAAAATCTCGTAGTGTTGGGCGTCCGGGTACAGGAAGACTTTTTTCATCACGGTGGCGCGCAGTGCCGTTTCGATCTCCCGGTCTCCTGCGGTGTGCGGGTGGAACGGATTTTTGAACCCGCCGCATCCGGCCCCGTGGGCGGACCAGCCCATATAGCGGACGCCGTGGGAGTAGGCGTATTGGGCCCGATTTTCTTCGTTTTCCATTTTCGGGGCGCCGCCGGCGTCCGAGTGCATCCAGTAGTCGTGGGGGCCGAGTCCGGTCAGTTCTTCGAACTTGGTTTGGACGAGCCGGTGGAACCGTCGTTCGATGCAGAGTTGCAGATAGCCGAGGGCGGGCGGTTCCGGCTCCTCGACGGCCACTTTTTGTTCGTGCAGGGGGGTGAGGAAGAGGTCTGGTACGGGAGCCTCCGCCGTCTTTTTCTTCTTCTGTGCCATGAACCGGTGCTCTCCAGAGGGTTAAGGGGTGTGGACCCCCTCACTATACCGTGGAGCGGTCGTCCGAGCGGTCCCGCGGCGTTCACGAGGCAACGGAGGAAATATCTGGAGTCTTTGCCGCCAGTTCCCCGACCCCGGGTCGGGAAAGGCTGGACGGCTGCTGTATCGTCGGGAGCGGGGGGAGCCGGCTGGGTTCTGGCCTCGAAACCGAAGGGTCCGAGCGGCCCGCCGCCCGGACCACCATTGGCTTCGAATCGTAAAAACGAACATCCGGCGATCGTCAGCAGACTGGCTGCGAACCGCAAACCACCAACCCGGCAACAAGCCCACCATGGCTTCGAATCGCGAAAACACGACTCCGGCGACCGGCCCAAAATTGGCTTCGAACCGCAAAAACGCCCACGGCGCGACAAACTCCCTCAAGGCTGCGAACCGCAATCCTCCAATCCGGCAGCGAGCCCGCGATGGCTTCGAATCGTAAAAACGAAAACCCGGCGACCGGCCCAAAATCGGCTTCGAACCGCAAAAACACCCACGGCGCCAGGACACCTCACTCAAGGCTACGAACCGCAAACCAACAAACCGGCAACGAGCCCGCGATGGCTTCGAATCGTAAAAACGAAAATCCGGCGACCGGCCCAAAATTGGCTTCGAACCGCAAAACACCCACGGCGCAAGGAGCTCCCCCAAAGCTACAAACCGCAAACCACCAA
>JAIXQP010000013.1 GCA_027485675.1 Terriglobales bacterium
TCGTCACCAAAATTGTCACCAAATCGGCGGGGAACCCAGGGCAATCGGGGGCACAGTGTCACCAAACTGAGGGCACTCCGGGGCAATGTAGGGCAACAGGATCAACAACTTCGGGGTACCAAGGGCAATGGCGGGCAACCCGGGGCAATTTCAAGTTTGGGCTCATAACCCAAAGGTCGCATGTTCAAATCATGCCCCCGCAACCAACTCATTATCATCCACTTGAGCTCCGAAATGGAGCTCAATCCCTTTTGGGATGCTGCACAACGCGTGGCTCTAGCGTCGATAATCGCAGCCATACGGAGCTTGTGATATAGTTCCGAGCGATGTTGGACCTCCGCAAAGTTTCTCTAGCCATGGTTATCGTTGGCTTGGCCGGCATGGTGGCGCTAGTTGTCACCATGGCGATTCAAACTAAACAAGCAGAGCAGAGAGCGATCGTGGGCGGGAAGTACGCCTATGGAGCGCATGTCGCAACAAGCACTCTCGTTCCTATTTCTATTTGCTGGACGTTCGTCGGGGTTGCCCTCTATGCGAAGTCGAAAAACTCAAAGACTGGAAAGTGAGAGCTGGGTCTGCGGGCGGCGGATGATCTGGCGAATCTGAAGCTTCAATCGAAATCTCATCCGCAGTACCTTAAGAGCATTGCGGTCCCCCGCAACCAATTCATTCTACTGGATTTAAGTTGGAATCGGCGCCTTTTGAAAGCACGTTGGTTTGGGACGGCAGTGCGCCGTCTGCAGAATAGCCCCGCAGAATCATTGGGTTAGCGAAGTTTCTGCCATCACAGGGTAGATTGCAAGCAATATTTCGCGGAAACGGTCTTTGTGTGCTGTCCTTGGCGAAACGATATCGCCTGTTGCCGAGACTCCGCGTTAGCGTCCGCAACTACTGGCCAGCCACTGCTCCCGCGAGCGGCATTCAATATCACGACGCCTCTTTCGTAAGTCATCTGCGCCTCCCGCAAAGCGCGAACTGCACGAGAACATGGAGTTTGCGTACCCTCGTTCAGCTCCTACGCTTGGCTGTCGAAGCAATCCGCCCGTTGGCGCCGTCGCGCCGTCGACCGTCAAATCCTGAGCCGCCCCCTTTGGCACCAACACGGAGTCCGCTTCGTTCGGTCAAAAAGCCGAAGCTGGTAAGCCTGTCTGACCAAGTCATGCGTCCCGGTGCCGGGATTCCGACTGCAGCTTCGGCTCCGATTTCTCCGGGCACGGCAAGACCCTGGGAGTCAACGAAGTGCTCTCGGCGCCTTGGTCGCACTGACAGCGAGCCTATCATGTGGCAATAAAGCTCTGCTGCATCCTCTGCCGAGCGGCCGGCAGCGCCGGGACGCGGATCTGCAATTGCGCGGGTGGGCGGCCTGCATCACGGGTACGAGTGCCGCGGCCCAATGCTCGCGCCTGGCTCGCATAAGATGCCCTCAGTCATGGTTGCAGGTGTAGCGACAGCGTAGTGGCGTTTCTGCCGATGCGTTCTCGCGTTCCCGATTAGCCGGAAAACGAACAGAGCAGCAGGGACCGAGCCGCGCCTGAGGGCGCTCCAGGCCAGTACTGAAGCAGTTGCAACACCTAGAACTCGTGGTGCTGTTTCGAATCGATACGGCCAAAACAGAACATTGTTCCGCTTCGAGCGGCTCTTCCGGCTAACGAGAACGAAGTTGGACGAATTCCGACGTGGCGAGTTGGCTACTCGCTTGCAGGCCATGGGGACTAGGCACCTTGCTTGAGCATTCCCTTGGACCTATCCTGTTACACTTTACCCACAGATGACGAATGAATCGGAAAACCTCATTTTTGTGGTTGACGACGACCCGGCCATGCGCGCATTAGTGGAACGGTGGCTGAAACGCGAAGGCTACGAAGCGTTCGGTTTTGATGGCGGCGCGGAATGTCTGGACGCCTTGTCCGAAGACATGCCGGAGGCGATTTGCCTGGACATGAACATGCCAGGGCTGAGTGGGCTGGAGACATTGGAACGGATCCGGGAACGGTTCCCGGCTCTTCCTGTCGTTGTGCTCACGGCAGACGATTCGGCGGGGACCGCGGTGCAGGCGATGAAACTGGGAGCGCATGATTACCTGACGAAGCCGCTGGACACCACTAAGTTCCTGACCACGATCCGGAACGCCATCGCGCATGGGCGAATGGCGCAACGGGTCACGCAGTTGGAGCGCGAGGTGGAGGGCCGCGGGTATCCGGGGATTGCCGGAAACTCGCCCGCGATGAAGGTGGTGTTCCGGCAGTTGGACCGTCTGGCGGTGACGGACGTCTCCGTCGTGATTCACGGCGAAAGTGGAACCGGGAAAGAGCTGATTGCGCGGGCACTGCACCAATCAAGCAGCCGGAGCAAGGGTCCGTTCATCGCGGTGAATTCGGCAGCGATCCCGGAAAACCTTTTGGAGAGCGAGTTGTTCGGGCATGAGAAGGGCGCCTTTACAGGAGCGGCCACGCGGCGGGCGGGCCGTTTTGAAGAGGCCAATCACGGGACGATTTTCCTGGACGAGATTGGCGAACTGTCGGCCAATGTGCAGGCGAAACTGTTGCGGGTATTACAAGAAAGAAGCTTTCAACGGCTGGGCGGATCGGCGATGATCCGGTCGGATTTCCGGCTGATAACGGCGACGCACCGGAACCTCGCTGAAGACGTCCGGGCCGGCCGCTTCCGGGAGGATCTGTTTTTCCGGCTGGCCGTGTTTGAACTGGAACTTCCGCCGCTGCGGCGACGCAAGGAAGACATCCCGGTGCTGGCGCAGGTGTTTATCCGGCATCACCGGGATACGATTAACCCCCGGGTAACAGGGATGACTCCGGCCGCTCTGGGCGTGCTACTGGCGCACGACTGGCCGGGCAATGTGCGGGAGTTACAGAACGTGATCCAGCGGGCGATGGTCGTCGCCAATGGAAGCGAGATTGACGCGGTGGATCTGCCGGAACGGCTGCGATCGACGCCGGACCCGGCGGTAGGAAGCCGGACGGAGACACCGGCCGATGGCGGCACGCTGGAGGACGCGTCGAAGCGGCTGCTGGTCGCAGCCTTGCAGAAGCATGAGGGGAACGCATCGGCGGCGATGCGAGAGTTGCATATTGGCCGTACGCGATTCTACCGGATGCTCCGGAAGTTTGACCTGGAAGGTCAGATCGACGAGCTACGCAAGTTGGGCGGGGCATAAGAGGAACGCTGCATGTACGGAATGGTAAATCGGGCGATTGAGGAGATGGTGATCTCCGGTCACGGCGAGGCTGTCTGGGAACGAATCAAGGAGCGTCCGGGTGTTGACGTGGAAGTATTTGTCAGCAATGAGGCCTACGACGACGCGCTGACGTATGGACTGGTGGGAGCGGTGAGCGCGGAACTGGGCGTGCCCGCGGAGAAGATTCTGGAGGCCTTTGGGGTTTACTGGATCGTGCAGACGGCGCAGAGGGGATATGGCGACCTCCTGGCCTCGGGCGGGAGCACTTTTCGGGAGTTTATGTTGAATCTGCCCAATTTCCATGCTCGTCTGAGCATGATTTTTCCGCATCTGCAGCCGCCTGAGTTTGCGTGTAGTGAAGTGGACGAAAATTCGCTGCGATTGCACTATCGTTCGCATCGGGCTGGGCTGGCCCCATTTGTTCGTGGATTGATCGTCGGTCTGGGCCAGATGTTTGACACCGCGGCCGATGTGGTACAAATGG
Source organism: Terriglobales bacterium (assembly GCA_027485675.1). GTDB lineage: Bacteria > Acidobacteriota > Terriglobia > Bryobacterales > Bryobacteraceae. The sequence goes on from JAIXQP010000013.1 coordinate 3,678, forward strand.
CCGATAAATCGTCCGGGGCCGATCATGACGAATTCCTCGTTCGCTGGTAAAGAGAGCGGAACGGGGACGGGCGTGCGATTGTCGCCCGAACAGATCGCCGAGCTGTTCCCGTTTCATTTTGCGTTCGATCGCGAAATGCGATTGGTGCAAGTGGGCCGATCGCTGGCGAAGATTTGTCCGGAGGCGATTCCGGGCGCGGATACCCGAATTCTGTTTGAGATCGAGCGGCCGTCCATGAATCGGAACTGGCTGGGCTTGAGCGAAGCGAAGGGCCAGTTGTTCATTCTGCGGCATCAAACGATGGCGCAGTTGCGTTTGCGCGGACAGATGCTGGATTTGCCGGAGCAGGGGTATATGGTATTTCTTTGTTCCCCATGGCTGCCGGAGGTGGGGGCGATGCGGGCGCTGGGATTGAAGATCGGCGACTTTCCCGTCCACGATTCGATGCCCGAGTTTCTGCAGGTGGTACAAGCGCAAACCCACGCCCTGGATGACCTGCGTCGACTAACGGAGCGGCTGAAGACGCAGCGGGAAGAGTTGCGAGCCGCCAACGTCCAACTCGCGGCACAGGACAAAGAGAAGACGCGACTCTCAATGATCGCGGCCCACACGATCAACGCCGTGATCATATCCGACCCCGAAGACCGCATCGAATGGGTCAACGAGAGTTTCGAGCGGCTTACGGAATACACACTGCCCGAGGTGAAAGGGCGAACAGCCGCGTCAGTTCTGCGCGGGCCCGAGACCGACGGGCGAGCTTCCGAGTACGCCCACCAGCAGGTGGCAAAGCGGCAAGCCTTTCATGTCGAACTGCTGAATTACACCAAGAGCGGGAAAAAGGTGTGGATCAACGTAGAGGCGCACCCGTTGGCGGGCATCGATGGCCGGCATGAAGGGTATATGGCGATTGTCACCGACATCACGACCCGCAAGGAGTGGGAACAGCGCAGCCATCTGGCCTACTCGGTGACGAAGATCCTGTCGGAGTCGACCAGCGTTGGTGTCGCGCTTCCGCAGATTCTGGAGACGATCTGTAAAGGCTTGGGGTATGTCTGGGGGGCGATGTGGCGATTGGATCCGGCAGGTCAGGTACTGATTTGTTGGCACCACTGGGGTGAGCCTGGGCTGCCGGGATCGGCGTTTGACAAGACCAGCCAGCAGATGCAGATTGCGGAAGGCCAAGGGCTGCCGGGCGCGGTATGGCAAAAGCGGAAGCCGCTCTGGATGCCCATCGAGGAGGGTGGGGCGAATCCGGGTACTGGCATGGCGGCTGGACTGCGGAGTGGGTTTGCAGTTCCGGTGGAGATCGGAGGGGCGGTGTACGGGGTGATGGCGTTTTTCGCCCGGCACGGCGAGGAGCCGCCGGCGGAACTGCTCGAAACGGTGGGAGGATTGGGCTACCAGGTAGGACAATTTGTCGAGGGGCGCGAGTCCGAGGAGCAGCGTGGAAGCGCTCTCGCCCTGCTGCACTCCACCATCGAATCGACTCATGACGGGATTCTCGTTACCGACATTGAGGGACACGAACTGCTCTTCAACGAACGATGGGTGGAGTTGTGGAACGTGCCGCCGGAACTGCGAAAACAGCCGCACCGGCTGGCCTTGTCCGAGTGGATCCGCCGGCAGTTGGTGGACGAACCGGGGTATCGGAGCCGTCGGGCGCAGTTGTTGGCGAACCCGGAGCAGACAAGTGACGATCTCTTGCGTCTAGTTGATGGGCGCGTGATCCAGGTGACTTCCAATCCGCACTGGATGGAACGGCGGATTGTGGGGCGGGTGTGGATTTACCGGGATGTGACGCGGTCGCTGGCCGAGCAGGCCGAACGGGACAAGTTGCTTGCGACCTTGAACGCGACTTTAGAGGCGACCAAGGACGGGATTCTGGTATCGGATCTGGAGCAACGGTCGGTCGTAGTCAATAGGCGATTCCTCGAGATCTGGCAGTTTCCGGAAGGAACCGCATCGGAGCGCGCACCCGGAGTGTTGCGAGCGCTGGCCAGGAGACAGATCTCGTTGCCGGACGTGTTCGAGGCGCGAGTGAAATGGTATTACGAGCACCCGGAGGAGTCCGGTTCTGATGTGATTCATCTGCTGGACGGCCGCGTGCTCGAACGGGATACGCAACCCCAACGCGTAGGGCAACGGGTGGTGGGCCGGTTATGGTCCTACCGGGACGTTACGGAGAGATGGCGGGCCGAAGCCATCTTGCGGGACAGCGAGGAGCGTTACCGCGTGGTAGCGGAGACAGCTTCCGATGGCATCATGACCCTCGACGAGGACTACCGGATCGAATACGCCAACGCGGCCGCGCACCGCATCTTCGGCTGTGAGGAAGGAGCCCTGGCCGGGACGGTGATCGTTGACTGGTCGCCGCCGGAGTTCCGGGCCACCGCCGAACGGATCCTCCGCCGGAGGATTTCGAGAGCCAAGGGCAAGGTGGCGTCCTTCGGGATTGAACTGCTTGGACAAAGGGTCGACGGCACGCAAGTCCCCCTTGAAGTCTCCTATGGCGAATCGCAGAAGGCGGGCCGGAGGGTTTATACCGCGATCCTGCGGGACATCTCGACGCGAAAGGCTGCGGAGGCACAGTTAAAGGCCGCCATCCGCGAGGCGGAGAACGCCAACCAGGCCAAAGGCGCTTTCCTGGCGAACATGAGTCACGAGATTCGCACGCCGCTCAACGCCGTGCTGGGATTGACGGAGCTGTTGAAGACGACCCGGCTGGATGTCGATCAGAAGGAAATGCTGGATTCGCTGGCCGTCGGTGCGGAGTCGCTCCTGCACCTGATCAACGATCTGTTGGACTTTTCAAAGATCGAGGCGGGACAGGTGGATATCGACTCGACTCCGTTCGACCCGATGGAGGTGGTGGAGCAGGCGGTGGAGATCCTGCGAGTGCGCGCCGAGTCGAAGGGACTGCTGCTCTACTTCATCCCGCAGGGCGACGCAGTTCGGCTGTGTGGGGATGCGAATCGGATTCGTCAGATTCTGATCAACCTGATCAGCAATGCGACGAAGTTCACGGAGCGCGGTTCGATTGTGGTGCGATTGGCCGTGGAGCAGATCGGCGGAGGGAGAGCGGCTGCGCGGTTCTGCGTGGAAGACACAGGTATCGGGATTCCTGCGCACGCCATGGGTCAGGTGTTTCAGAAGTTCTTTCGTGTGGACGCCCCGGAGGTCAGGCGGGCGGGCGGCGCGGGACTTGGTCTGAGCATCTCGCGGTTGTTGTCGGAGGCGATGGGAGGGGAGTTGACGCTCGAATCGGTGGAGGGGAAGGGTTCGCGGTTCTCGCTGCGCATCGAGCTCCCGTTGACGGAGTTATTCACCGAACCGCATCCGATCTTGGACATCCTGCTGCTGGCGGCGCCCGAACGGGAGAGCCTGTCGCGCGAGGTGTTGACGGCGGCGGGCTACACGGTCCACACTTTTACGGACGCGGCGGCCGCACTCGAATTCGCCGATCAATTCGAGCGGGGAACGCTGTTCTTGTTCGATGAAGGATGCCGAGGGAGCGTGGAGCAGTTGCGCCAGTTGGCGCGGTTGACGTCGCTGGGGAACGAAGCGCGATTCCTGCGGATTTCCGGTCCGGGGATCGTGGGACCCCCGATCGACGGAATGCCTGGGCGAAGCGGCGAACTGGCGTTTCCGCTGACGCCGGCACGGATCGGCCGTGCGATTCTGCGGCTGTATGTGGATGAAGAAGAGGCTATCCCAAGGGGCCACCGAAGCGTGGTTGCCCACGGGCGTCCGTTGCGGGTATTGGTGGTGGAGGACAATCCGGCCGGGCAGGACTATGCAAACCGGGTGTTGGCGAAAGATGGCCACTCGGTCGTGCTGGCGGCCACGGTGAGCGAAGCCGTGCGGGCGGGGACACACGAGCGATACGATCTGATTCTGATGGACCTGATGTTACCGGACGGCAGCGGCTTCGACGCAACCAGCCGCATTCGGGCCCATGAAGCGCAGGCCGGTTGGAAGCGGACGCCGATCATCGCACTGACGGCGCACGCCATGCAGGCCTACCGGGAGCAGGCGTTTTCAGCCGACATGGACGACTACGTCACAAAGCCGTTCCGGCCACAGACGCTCGTGGATGTCGTGGAGCGATGGGGCCGCGTATCGCCGCGGCGTGACGTTGCCCGGAAACCGCTGCTGGTGGATAGGGACCTGGCGGATCTGATACCCGGATATCTGAACACGGCGCAGCAGCAGGTGGCAACGATCCGCAAGGCGGCGGGAAGTGGGGACTTAGCGCAGGCGGCGCGGCTGGGACACAACCTGAAGGGGACGGGATCGTCGTACGGATTCGATGAAATCTCGCGAGTGGGAGCGGCCATCGAGAAGCAGGCGAAGGCAGGTTCCGCCAAAGAAGTCGACGACCTGGCGATGTTGTTAGAGACTTGGCTGGCGAATCTCCGCTGGGAGCCCGCAGAACGGTAGGCGGTTGCCGGCTTGGCGGATGGCCTGCTGTTCGCCGGCGCTCGCGCAGGCGCCGTAGAGGCCCGCGGCAGCGAGGATCAGGAAGACAGGGCCAAGAATGGTAAGGGCGAGCAGCGACTCCCCGCGGCCGGCGCCGGCGGGGGTCAGCGGCAACAGAATCAGGCCGGCAGCATAGGGAACCAGGCCGGGGAACAGGACATCCATGGCGTAGCGGCGCAGAGAAACTCCCATCTCCGCGTGCGCACGGGCGAGGAACCAGCCGGCGGAGATCGTGGTGGCGGCGACGCAGCCGGCGGCGATGCCGGTGACCGTATGGGGGACGAACGGGACCATGACCGCGAGTGCGGCCACGTTGGCGAGGCTGTAGTGGAACTCCATTTTCGGCTTCCCGATGGCTTTCAGGATCGACGTTCCGGGGCCGGTGAGCAGGTGGACGTGGGAGCTGAGGGCGAAGAGAACGACAAGGATAGCTGCCCCTTCAGGAAGCTTGCCGAGCCACACGGAGAGGCACAGAGTGGAGAAGCAGGCGAGGAAGGAAAAGAGCAGGCCGGAGACAACGTTCATCAGGCGGGCCGTACGGAGGTAGAGATCCGAGACGGACTCGTTGTTCGCGCCGCCGGCATGCAGTTCGGCGGCGGCCGGAAGGACGGAGGAGGCGAAGGAGCTGGGAATGGAGGTGGCCATGGCAGGGAAACGCTTGCCGAGATCAAGCAGGCCGGAGGCGGTGAGACCGAGCAGGGGGGTGGCGATAACGCGTTCAACGGAGTTCAGAAAGATGGACAGCATGGCGTTGAGCTGGACAATGCCGCCGAAGTTGAGCAGGAGACGCAGGGAGTCGCGGTCCGGGACAACCCAGCGAACGCGGAGCCAGGGGACGCGCTGCGTGGCGAGGCGGTAGTGAGCGGCGAGCTCGATCAAGGTGCGAACGGTGAAGCTGATGCCGAGTCCGGGCAAGCCCCAGCCGTTGCCGACGAGAACGAAGATCAGCGCTGTTTCGACCAGGAAAGAGAGGATCCAGATCCGCTGGATGACGGCGATCTCCTGCAGGCCCGTCAGGGTATCGCGGAAAACAGAAAGCGCAAGGTAGGCGAAGAAAGTGCCGATGACGAGCAGGCCGAGGGAGCGGGCATCGGAGCGGAGAGGATCGGGGACCTTTATCCACGTCTCAATGCGCTCCCAACTGGCGAGAAACGCACCAAAGCCCAGGATGCCGATAGCGCTCATGAGGGTGAAGCCAGAGGAAAGTAGGCGGTTGGCGCGGTCGGTTTCGCCGTTGGCCGCGAACTCGGCGACGTACTTGATATAGGCGCTCGAGAAGCCGATGGCCGACATGCCGAAGTAGGCGACCAGGACGAAGACGGTGCCATACAGACCATAGGCTTCCATGCCGACGCGGGCGAGGACGAACGGTGGGATGAAGAAGCGGGTGACAAGGTAAAAGACGCGGGCGCCGGCTTCGGCAGACACGTTCTGGAGCAGGCGGCGATTATGCGGCATGGGAACTTTCGTGGAGGAGGGACCTGGTCCAGTTGGCGCGGATGCGGAACCATTCGGAACGGGTGTTTTCTAGGGCGCGGCGGCGGGCGGCGCGGGAGGCGGCGGCGAGCGTGGCCCGTTCGGCGTGGAGCCAGGAGATTCGTTCGGCCAGGCCCTGGACGTCGTCGAGCGGGGCGAGGAAGCCGTCCTGGCCATCGTAGACGGTGGTGACGCTGGCTGACGTGCGGAAGGCGAGGACAGGGAGACCGGCCGCCATGGCGTCGAAAAAGGCCCGGCCGAAGTCCGTGGTGCGGTGAGGCATGACGAAGAGGTCGAAGGCGCGGAGGGCGGCGTCGAGCTCTTCACCAGCGCGGAGGCTGCCGGGCATGTGCACTTGGCCGCCGACACCCGTGGCGGCGGCGATGGATTGCAGTTGCCGCGTTTCGGGGCCCTGGCCGTAAAGGGTGAGCTCCACTTTTACGCCGCGGTCGTTGAGCAGGCCGATGGCGCGAATGAGAAGATCGAGCCCTTTCAGTTCGGCGTGTCGGCAGGCGGCGGTCAGGCGGAGGGGCGTGCCGTTGGCGAGCGCCTGCAGCCGCGCGTCGAGGACAGGTGCGGCGATGACCTGAGAAAGCTCGTGACCAGGCTGGCGGATCATCATGGAGTGGCGCGCGGAAAGACGGTAGCGTTCAACGGCAGCTGGCGTGTGGAGCAGGGTAAGCGCGGCGGAGCCGGCGCTCTTGCGGGCGCGTTGATCGATGCGGTGGAGCGCGCGTTCCCGGCGCCAGCGCGAGAGGCCCTCCGACGGGCGAACCCACTCCCAGGCCAGCATGTCATGAAAGTCCTCGGCGATAACGAAGAGCGTTTTCTTGCCGAGCTTGACGGCGAGATCGTGCGCGTAGGAGAGGCAGGTGTAGGGCGGGAAGAAGTTGGAGGTGTGGACGATATCGGCGGCGGCGACCTCCCGCTTCAGGATGGCCCGGATTTTCCACATCGCGCCGAAGCTCCGGGCGGATCTCACTTCAGGGAAGCCGCAGAACGAGATGTTGGCGGAGGCGGGGAGCACCTCGCTGTTGGGGCCCCACGTGGTGAGGCCTTTGGCGGGGTCGACCTCGGGAGCGGCCACGCGAATGGGGCCGATGGCTTGGGTGAGGCCGATCAGATCGCGAGCCCAGAGGCTATCGACCACGGGCTGCCCGTGTTCATCACGGGTGAAGGGGATGTGGGTTACGAGTAGGTAGTTCATGCGGCTTTCTGGTGATAGAGGGCGAGACCGCGCTCAACGCGCTGGTCCCAGGTGTGATGGAGCAGCACGTGCTGGCGGCCGGCTAGGCCACGTTGCCGCCACTCCTCGGGCTGCGCGATGACTTCGCTGAGCGCGGCGGCGATGCCGGCCGAGACGGATTCCGAAGAGTCCGCCGGGACAAGTCGGCCGACGGATTCGTTGACGAGTTCGGCGGGGCCGCCGTAGTTGACGGCGATGACGGGACGGGCGGCGCTCATGGCTTCGAGGAGCACGGCGCCGCCGGATTCGCGAATGCTGGGCAGGCAGAAGACGTGACTGGCGGCGAAGGCGGCGCTCACTTCATCGGCATTGCGGGCGCCCAGGAAGTGAACGCGATAGGGGAGGGCTTTCGCTTCGGCTTCCCAGGTCTGGCGCATGGGGCCATCTCCGATGACGGTGACTGCAATGGGGACATTGCCGTGTGCGCGGCGCGCGCCTTCGAACAGCAGCGGAAGGGCCTTGGCCGGGATGAGGCGGCCGACGAAGAGGACCCGCAGGGGATTGGCGGGGCTGGGGTGGGCCGGCCAGGGAGCGGCGGGGAAACAGGCGGGGTCCACCGCGATCTCCGGAAGGCGCTCGGCCTGTTTGCGTTCGCCGAGAGAGAGGGCGTTCCAGGTGGACTGGTTGGCGTAGAAGGTGGCCGACGGTGGGTTCTTGCGCAGGGCCTGCAGGGGCTTGGCGAGATCGCGCAGCGAGTAGAGCCAGGCGCTATCGGCGCGCATGAATTCGGGGAAGTTGGGCGGGGTGCGGAGGCCGCCGTTGAGCGGACCGCGGAGGACGGGGAGGCCCAAGCGGCCGAGGACGGAGTGGGCGGAGGGAGAGACCGGGGTGACGATGTGGACGACGTCCCATTCGCTCTTCCGGGGTTCGAGGACCCGGAGGGCGGCGCGGTCGTAGACGAAGAAGTCGAGGGAGGACAGGAGAAAGACCGAGTGCTCGCTGCCCGGAAAGCAGATTCGGGCAGCGCCGTACAGACGGCGGGCGAACCATTCCGTATCGATGTAGAGGATCTCCGAGCCCTCAAACGGAGCTCCCGCGGCTTCGAGAAAAGGTTTGTTGCGGATATGGGTAACCAGGGTGACCGACGCGCGGCGGGCCATGCGGGAGTACCACTCCCAGCCGATCTGCGAGACACTGCCCTGGCCGGGGGCGCACTGATAGGCGCTGAGCAGAATGCGCGGGGTCATGCGGCTCTCCGGGAGACGATGGGGCGCGCGGGCACGCCGGCCACGACGGCGCCGGGGGCTACGTCGCGGGTGACAACCGCGTTGGCGCCGATGACGGCACGGTCGCCGATGCGGGCGCCTGCGAGGATCGTGACGCCGCGGCCGATCCAAACGTTGTTGCCGATCCAGATGGGCTCAGCGGTGTGGCCGCCGTCACGCAGGGGGCCGTCGGCGAGGAAGGCGTGGTTGGCGTCGCGGATGCTCGCGTATTCGCCAATCATCGTCCCTTCGCCGATGTGGACGGAGCCGAAGGAAACGATGTGGACGCCGCGGGAGAGGACCGCGCGCGGGCCGATTTCAATGCGCCCATGGCCCTGGGTCTCCAGATGGAGATCGCGGTACAGATAGAGCTCCGCGCCGAGAACAATGTTGGCGGTGCCGTGAATTTCCGGAGCGCCGAGGACGACGACGGAGTCAGGAACGCGCGTCGGGAGGCTGGCGCGAAGGCGGGCGAAGGCCCAGAGGCGGGAGAGGCCGGCGAACGGCCGGGCGGCGCGGGCGACCGCGACGGCGGGAGGGAGAAGAAGGCTTTTGATGGTCATTTGTACTCGATTAAGCCCCGGCGGCGGTTCTGGACGAGGTCCCACCAGAAGGCGAGCTGGCCGGCAAAGATGGGGAGTTGCTGCAGGTGCGAGTGGGCGCCGTAGCAGAGCAGGGAGAAGTTGTCGTCGCTCTTCCAGCGCGAGCGCCAGGCGCTGCGAACGACGAGGGCTGCGAGAATGATGGTGGCCGGAAGCGGGGAGAAAGGCAGGGCGGCGACAAGGGCAATCAGGACGAGCGCGCGCAGAGCGTTGCCGCGGGCTTCGGCGCTCCAAAGCGGGAGCTGTTCGCCGCGGGTGCGCCACGCCATCTGGGCGTAGGCATAGCCGGCGCGGGCGGCGCGGCGCCAGTACTGGCTCCAGCGGGTGATGGCGAGATCGTGGCCGGTCATCGGGGCATCGATATGGAGAATCTGCAAGCCGCGGGTCCGGAGGCGGAAACAGAGTTCGGGCTCTTCTCCGGCGATCAGGGTCTCGTTGAAACCGCCTACCCGCTCGAGCGCGGCGCGGCGGAAAAGGGCGTCGCCACCGCAGAAGGGAGTGAGGCCGGGTGCATAGACCCAGTCGAGATCGAGGACGCGGTGGAAGAAGTTGGCGGTGGGAGCAATCTCCCTCCGATGGCCCCATACAGCGGCGACGGAGGATTCGCCAGCATTGCAGAGGGCCAAACGGGGGAAGGCCGGGTGGAGAATTGTGTCGCCGTCGAGGAACAGGATCCAGGGGGCGACGGCGGCGCGCCAGCCGGCGTTGCGGGCGAGCGCCGCGCTGGGGCGGGCGGCGTTGAGTTCGATGGTCTGGGCACCGAAGGTCGCCGCAAGACCGGGGCTGCCGTCGTTGGAGTTCGAGTCGACGTAGATCACTTCAACGGGGCCACCGATGGGGTTCATGTCGCGGACGGAAGTCAGGCACCGGCGGAGGCGTTCGCCTTCGTTGCGGCCGATGACGACGACAGTAAGGGTTGGGTTCAGGCTAGACATTCGTTGATGAGCTTTCGGTACTGAGCGGTGCCGCAGTCGGCGGAGAACCGGGTGCGGAGGGAGCGGGTGGCTGCTTCCACCGTTCTCGCCAAGGCTTCCCTCGGTGCGTATTGCAGAGATTGCAGTTGGCGTGCCAAATCGAAGGCGTCGTTGGCCTCGAAATGAAATCCTGTTACGCCGGGCTCGACGATAGCGCCAGCGCCGCCGGAGTTGGGGACCAGGACGGGGACGTGGGCGGCCATGGCTTCGAGGATGGCGAGGCCAAAGGGCTCTTCGGGACAGAGGTGGAGGAGCAGATCGGACTGGCTGACGCGGTGGGGGATATCGGGGTGGTAGCCCAGGAAGCGGACGTTCGGATTGCGGGCAAGTGCCCGGGAGCGAAGAAGTTGTTCGTCCTCGCCGCTGCCGTAGATTTCAAATTGGATGTCGTTGAGGGCAGGTTCGAGGTCCAGGGCGTCAAGGAGAACGTCGATGCGTTTGATGGGGTCGAGGCGGGAGACAACGACGACTTTGCGGATGCCGGACTGTTGAAAAGGCTCCCGTCGGGGGCTGGAGTCGACGCGTTCGGGGGTGAGGAAGTTTTCGATGACGGAGATCGTGGCGGGGTCAGCGCCATGGAACAGCATCCGCTGCCTGACATAGTTCGAAACAGCCACCTGTTTCGTTCCAAGACGGTTCAGCCAGCGTTTGCGGCCGTAGCTGAGCCGTTCATCGGCGCCGCCGTGGACGACCTGGATATTGGCGCAGGGCCGGCGGTAGAGGCGGGACCAGAGGGCGGCGGCCAGAGTGTGGAGGACGCGGGTGCCGACGGCGGCGGCGCACGGGTTATCTGCGAAGAACCGGCGAATGTCGGCCGCGAAGCGGAGCGGCGTCTGAAACACGATGGTGTGGAAGCCGAGGCGGCGGGCCTCGGCATGGAACGGGCCTTCCGGGGCGACGAAGGTGGTTTCAAACTCATCGCGCAGGCCGAGGGCGGTGGCGAGCGCCATGCGCTCCGTGCCGTAGAGGTTGCCGCTATGCAGCGAGTACAGTAGGGGTGTCATTGATTTTCCGTTTCCGGGGAACTTTGTTGAGAATGGCGCCGAAAGCGCTGGGAGAGAGAATGTCGAGTTTGTCGAGAGCGGCGGAGACGGCGGACTTGCTGTCCTTCTCCGCGTCGACAATGAGCAGCGAAGCGCCGAAGACGCGGACGAACTCTTCGGTGGCGAGGCTAACGGGGAGAGGGGCGGCGTCGATCAAAACCACGTCCCACTCTTCGCATTGGGTATCGAGAAGGGTAATCAGCCGTTCCACCGGGAGCAGATCCTCACAGCGCCCGGGGCCGGTGGCGATGCGAGGCGGGAGAGTGGTGGTGGCCGGGGCGATGGGTACCTGCTGTTCCGTGCCTCCGGCGAGCCAATCGGTGAGGCCAGCGCCGGAGGCGTGGCCTTCGTAGCGGGCGTCACGCGTCAGGGCGTTGGCTTCCACGGCCAGAGCGCGGATGCCGAGGCGTTGCAGAGCGATGGCGAGAGCGAGGGTGAGCGTAGTGGAGCCGCCCCCGTGATCGAGCGCAGAGACGACGATCGCCTGGTGCTTGAGCAGGTGGAGCTGCCGGCGGATGGAGACGGCGGCGCGGAGGACGTGGGCGGGATCGGCATCGCGGCCGATGGGGACCCAACCGGTGATCGGCAGGCCGAGGTGAACCTGGAGTTCGTCGGGCGCACGGAGGCGGGGGTCCAGGTAATCGATCCCGAGCGGGACCAGGAGGGCGAGGGCGAGGGCGGCGAGGAGAACGAAGGCGCCGAGTTTGGTGCGGCCGCCGCTGATAGGAAACTCCGGCGTCATGGCCGGCGAGAAGACGCGGACGAAGCCGGGGGCTTTGTTTTCCAGGCGAAGGTAGCTGATGCGGACTTCGATGGCGTTGAGTCGTTTGCGGAGGCGGTCAAGCTCTTCGCCGACTTCCAGGCTGCGCTGGTAGCCCCGGTAGTAGGACTCCGTTTGCTGGCGCACGGACTGCGATTCCTGGGCGAGCTTCTGTTCGACGGCGGTGGCCTGGGTATGCCGCGCCCGCTGAATGGTGTCGAGGTTGCCGGCGAGTCTGCTTTGGAGGGAAGCGGTGAGGGCTTCGAGTTCCTGATCGATGGCGCGGATCTCCTTCTCAGCAGCGATGCGGCCGGCGTGCTGCGGCCCGAGGCCGCGGATGCTGGTGAGCAGTTCCGCTTTGCGGGTGTTGAGTGCGCTTTTGAAGCCGTTGAGCCCGGTGTCACTCATGGCGCTTTGGAGGGCGGAGGCTCTCGTGGCGTCGGGGGTGGTGACGGCGGCTTCGGCCAGGAAGCGTTGGCGGCGAGCATCGGCGAGCGCCTCGACGGTGCCACCAAGTTGTTTGTCGAAGCTATTGACGATGGCGCCGCTGAAGACGGTGGTGCCAAGCTCCTGGGCCAGCGCGGCGCGTTCATCGATCAGCTTGTCGATGCCGGCCTGCACCTCCTGTTTTTCCTCGTCGAGATTGCGGAGGCGGGAGTCGCTATCGTACAGCAGCTCGCGGTGGGCGGTGCGCACATAGCTTTCCATCACTTTGTTGATGACTTCGGCCAATCCGGCTGCCTTTTCCCCTTCGAGGGCGACGGTGATCTGGTAGGTGTCGGGGACGGGGGAAATCTGGAGCGCGCCGCGGAGGCGGTCGGTCGCCCGGCGCGGTGTTTCCTGGCCAAGCGTCCAGATGGCAGCCTCCGGGGAGCCAGAGGGGAGAGCGTTAGCGACAATGTCGTAGCGGTTGATGGTGCGGACCTGCTGTTGGACGAATTCGCGATATTGGGAGTTCGACTGAATCTCGTGCTCCGGATCTGTGTCCAGGTTGCGGAGGAAGCGGGGAGAGACGAACAGCACTCCTTCCGTGCGGAAGGTGGCACGGCCCTTCCACCAGGCGGCGGGGAGGCCCAACACGATCACCGCGAGCGCGATGCTGAAGGCGAGGCGGGCGTGCTGGCGGAGGCTTTCGATCGGATGGAGGGAGCGGGGCGAGGACTTGGGCTCAGCGCCGGTCGTGGCGGCGACTGGACCGGGGCGGTGCGTGGTCATGGCTACCTTCCCCCCGCGAAGGCGGTGCCGAAGAGCATCCAGCCGGTGAGCGGGCTCAGCTTTTGCATGACGTAGCCGAGCTTGGCCATGCCGGACTTGGAGACGTAGATGATGTCGCCATCCTGCACGCGGACGTCCTGGTTCTGGGGAAGGCGATAGAAGTCGTTCAGGTTGAAGTCGCGGTCGATGCCGGCAGTGGGCCGGAGGAGGCGGATCTTGCCGGTTTTGGCGTCCTCAGTGGGGCCGCCGGCTTGCGCAAGAGCGCTGAGGAACGTCATTTCCGGGGTGACGCGGACGACGCCGGGGCGTTTGACTTCGCCCATGACATAGACGAGCTGGTCGTCGGAATCGGGAATGTAGAGGGTATCGTTGCGCTGTAGGCGAATGTTGAGTGCGAGGTTGGTGCCGTTGAGCAGGTTGCGGAGTTCGATCCAGACGAGTTTGTCGCGGCCGCGGAAAACCATGCAGCGGGCGAGGGCGGCCTTTTCGGCGCCGATGCCGCCAATGGGCAGGCCGCCGGCGCGGGTGACGGCTTCGAGCAGGGAGGGCTGGCCTTCGAAACGAAGGACGCCAGGGTTGGCGACGCGGCCGAGGACGAAGATCTTGTTGGCTTCGTAGCGTTGGACCGTGACCGTAACGTTGACGGCGTCGTAGAACTTGCTCCAGGCAACCTGCGCGGCCTCGGCGGCCTGGGTGCGCGTGAGATTAGCGATGGGAAAGAGGCCGACGTAGGGTAGCGTGATGTTGCCGTCGGGCCCAATGGTATGTTTGCCGCTGAGTTCTGTGCGGCCCCAGACCGAGACTTGGATCTCGTCACCTTCGCCGAGGCGGTAGTCCCGGTCTTCGGGAGCTTCAAACTCCCGGAGGAGATCAAGCGCGGTGACGCGATTCTCCTTCGTCGGGGTTTCAAAGCGGGCCTTGTCTTCGGCGGACAGCAGCGTGGCGATGGAGACGAGGGCGGCCAAGAACTGGATGGTTCGCATTCGACTGAATCAATGCACACCAGATGCCAAGGCAGCCACCCTGTGGTTTCAATCACTTTTGCCCCGGCCCCGCTCTTCGCAGTGGGATGCTGTCTTGATTCGAAACAGCATGAAACGAGCGCGTTAGCGAACGACGGCGAGAAAGTTGGCGGTGGCGAAGGTCTCGTGGAACTCGCTGTAGGCGTCGATGGGGACCAGACCCTGATAGACGATGCGAAAGATGCGGTAGTTGGGGTTCAAGAAGTGGAAGATGTCTTTAAAAAACGTGCGGGATTCGATGTCGGGCGAGCCGAACTCGAACTGGACGAAGCGGATGCGCCGCCCGCCGAGCATCTTCGCCGAACCGCGGAGGACTTCGATTTCGTGTCCTTCGACGTCGATCTTCAGGAAGTCGATGCGAGGGATACCGGATTGCTCGCAGTAATCGTCCAAGGTGCGCAGAGCGACGGTTTCGACGATGTCTTGTTCAATGCCCCAGTGGGAGAGATCCCGTTTGGTGAGCGAGGCTTCGGCGCTACCGCCGAGGTGGCTGTAGAGTTTCAGTTCGCCAGGCTGGCTGGAAAGGCCGAATGGCAGAAGCGTGACCTGCTGTTTCCCGGCTAGATTGGCGGAGAGCTCGGCGTATGTTCTGGGCGATGGTTCGAAGCAGTGGGCCTGGGCACGGTTGCCGAGGAGGGCCAGTGCCTGGGTTGCGTACTGGCCCTTGTTGGCGCCGGCGTCGAAGAGAACGAACGGCCCTTCGGTAGCGGATTCGTTGACGGCCCAGCGGAGCGCCCACTTCTCGCTGCTATCTGCGACCGAGCCGGCGGGGCCGATGTTCTTGCCCCAGAGGGCGAGGCGGTGAAGGGTGTCCCAGACCGGCTGCATGGAGGGGCGCCGCAGTTCCGGGCGTAGGAAAATGTTGCGGGCGAGTTGTTGCGTGTAAGAGGTAGTAGACATTTTGATTTTTCTGTTAGGACTTGCGGGGCAGGATACGCGCCGGGACGCCGACGGCGATAGAGTTGGCCGGCACATCGGTGATGACAACGGCGTTGGCCCCGATGAGAACGTCGTCGCCGATGCGGATCTTGCCCAGCAGTTTGGCGCCGGCGCCAATATCGACGCGGTTGCCGATGATAGGCGAGCCGGGATCGTCACGGCGCTTGAGGCCGATGGTCACGCCGTTGCGGACAACAACGTCGTCACCAATCACGGCATCGCCGCTGATGATGATGCCGCCGAAGTGTTCAATGCGAAAGCGTCGGCCGACGATGGCTTCGCAGGGGAGGTCGATGCCGGTGAGAATCTGGGAAAGGATCTTCATGACGCGATAAATCATCGATATCGGCTTACGAAGGAGGCCGGGGCGGATCCGGTAGCGCCAGCGGCCGAAGCGGTAGGGGATCATGACCCAAAAGCCCTGGCTGCTGACGTGGCCTTCGTGCATTCGGTAGTCTTCGCGGATGTTCTCAAACATGGTGATTACCAGGGCCGCTGGGGGCAGACCCTTCCTCCGTTGGTTTCCTGCCAGGCCGCTGCGAAGAGCGCCACGACGGCTTGCGACTCTTCGGCCTTGGCGTCGGCGTCGGGCGAGTTCCGGTACGAGTTCCGCAGCAAGCGCAGACGGTGCCAGAGAGTCTCGGCGAACATGACCAGCCGGGTCTGGGCGGAATGGTGTTTCCGGTAGTAGAGAAGAGCGCTGCGCATACGCCAGAGCGTGAGTTGGGAGCCGCTCGAGGAAAGGCTGAGCCGGCGAACGGTTTTCGAGGATTCGCCGCCGATGTGGACGACCTCGAGATCGGGCCAGTAGGCAACGCGGTAGCCGGCGGCCTTGATGCGGCGGCAGAGATCGACTTCCTCGTAATAGAGAAAAAAGCGCGGGTCGAAGTGGCCGATGGTATTGAGCACCTCGGCGCGGATGATGGAGAAGGCACCGGGAACCCAGTCGGTATCGGTGGGTTGTTTGGGGTCCGCCCAGGTACGGTCTGCCCGGCCGAAGAGGCGGGAAGAGCGGAAGCGGGCGGAGAGACCGGTGAGGCTGAGGCAATCGTTGAAGAGCGACGGGAAGAGCCGGGCGGAGGGTTGCCAATGGCCGTCGCGGCCGACGAGGAGGCCGCCCGCGAGGCCCACGGTGGGTTCGGCGTCCATTTGGGCGACAGCGCGGGCCAGGGTTCCGGGCCGGAGGAAGGCGTCCGAGTTCAGCAGGACGACGTAGCGGCCGGTGGCTTCGGCGAAGGCGAGGTTGTTGGCCCCGGCGAAGCCAAGGTTGTTGGCGCTGGCGATGATACGGACATCCGGGAATTCGTTGCGGACCATGGCGGCCGAGCCGTCGCGCGAGGCATTATCGACCACGATGACCTCTGTGGTTACGCCCTGGTTGCGGGTGGTCTCCAGGCATTCGCGGAGCATATCGCGGGTGTTGAAAGAGACGATGACGATGGAGACGTCCGGGGCTTGACTACGCACGGGCGGCCTCCTCCCGGCTGCGGGCGGTACGGACCCACGCGGCGCGGCTGCTGGAGGCGCGGATCGTGGCGGGAACTTGGCGGAGCTTCCAGAGCAGGTAGAGCGGGACGGAGAGGATGGTGTTGAGATCCCGGCGCAGGCTGTCGCCGTGGCCGATGGCGGTGAGCAGATGCGCCAGCAGGACGACGACGCCGGCAAGGGCGAGGGCGCGGCCGATGGTGGAGGGGATGAATAGGGCAGTCAGGAGGAGGAGGGAATGGTAGGCCAGAGGAAGTGTCAACAACTCCAGCAGCACCTCCTTCAGCGCACGCTTGCCGAAGAGCCAGCCGCCGGCAATTTCCCCACCCCGCTCGCGGAGCATGCGAAGCCGGCCGCCTTCCCAACGGGCGCGTTGGGTGACGCGGCCGGTTTGCGTGCCGGGCATGGCGCCCCGGACGCAGGTGGACTCGAGAAACTGGACGCGGACTCCTTGCTCCACCAGCCGGAGATGGTATTCGAGATCTTCAACCACCGAGTCCGCCGTGTAAGGGACGCGCGCGAGCGTCCGGGCCGAAATCGCAAACCCGTTGCCGAGGATGCCGGCCGAAAAGCCGAGGCGGGAGCGGCCCTTCGGGCGAACGAGATTGAAGGCGCGGAGAGCGAGATCGAACCGGGCGAAGCGTTCCGGTTGGGAGACGAGGTATGCGCACTGGACGGCCTCTGCGCCGTTGTGAAAGGCGGTGGCGACTTCTTCGATCAGATTGGGGGCGGCTTCCGTGTCGGCGTCGACGACGAGGAAGGCATCGAAGTAGGAGATCCGGCCAAGAAGGGTGAAGGCAAAGTTGAGGGCGTGGCCTTTACCGCGGAGGGCGTCGTGGTCGCGGACTAGGACGGTGGCGCCAGCGGCGCGGGCGATGGCGGCGGTATCGTCCGTGCAGTTGTCGGCGACGACGAAGAGGCTGGCCAGCTCGTCGAACCGGTGGCAGGCGCGGACGCTTTGGAGGCAGGTGCGGATTGACTCGCCTTCGTTGTGGGCCGGGATGACGACGGCGAGGCGGGGCGGCCGTGCAACGGACCGGCTCGGGGCGGGGCGAGCGGGCAGCCAACTGCCGAAGGTGACGAGAGTGAGCTCGATGGTCCCCGGGAGGGTGGCGGCCGCGGCCGCGATGCCGGCGACAGAGGTGATCAGATCAGTGTTCATTAGGATTTCCTTCTGGTTGTGCAAGCCGCATTCCAAAGGCGGGGAGGTACACCTCGATGGCCCGGCTGCGCGGGCGCAGTGTGGGGGATTTCGTTGGGATGTTGGGGAAGATGACGCGCACGCGTTGGGGGGCGGCAGAGCGGGAAACGAGCACGGCACGCCAGCCCTTTTCGGTGGCGAAGGCAGCGCCGCGGACGTCCGGCGAGGTGGTTTCGACGGCGTGATAGTTGCCGCCGATGGCCTGATTGAGCAGGACGAGCGCGTCGCCTTCGGGCCGAAAGCGGTTCGGGGTGGCGAGATCGCGAGTAACGCCGAAGAGGTGGATCAGACGGCCTCGTCCCTCCCCCATCGTGTCGAAGCCAGCGAGCGTGTAGATGCAGATTCGCTCGACCCCGGCCTGCAGGGCACCGATGGTACTCCAGGCCATCGCGGCGGCGGTGGCGGGCGAGGCGAGGATCTGATTGACGGTTTCGGCAGGCGCGGATCCGCTGAGCGAATGAGCGTTCATTTCGTAGATCGCGGTTTCGTGACGGTTGGAAAGGGTGCGGAGGCGACGAACGTGATCGTCCGGAAAGAAGGCCCGGGGCTGGGTCGGATCGTAGGCCCAGTAGGGGGCAAAGGCCAGCATGGTGGACGGGGGTGTTCGCTCCCAAAGCGTTTCGTGTTGTGACAGGTTGGAGAACGACCCGCCCAAAACAGGACGGATGCGCGGGTCATTGCCGGATCCTTCGCGGAGGCGGGTGAAGGCGAGAGCGGCCGCTTCGGTGAGGGCGGTGGCTGAGAGGATACCCGCGGGGCGGAAGAGCTCATTCCAGTTTTCGTTGCCGAACTCGACCACGACTTCGCGGAAGCCGTATTCATCGGCTTTGACGCTAAGGAAGGCGCCGGCTTCGGCCCATTCAGCGGGGGTGAACGTGGTCGGGAGAACTACCCAGGGATTGGCGCCGATCTCGTGGGAGAGAGCGAGGAAATCGGGGAGGCTGTAGGCGAAGTCCGTGGCTTCCGAGCCGCCCGGGCGATAGCGTGTGGCGCGGCGAGCGTGAGCGGGGGCGAGCCGGTTGGCGAGAGTATCGCCCAGTTGGCCCTGCCAGTCGCGGAGATAGCCGGGGCGGATCGTGCGGAGGGTTTCGACGGCTTCGTCGCGGAAGGCCGTGGGGTTCGCGGTACGGGGGCCAAAGGAGGCGTCGTCAAGCCAGATATCGCCGCCAGCGCTTTCGTTGGTGAAGCGGACCGCGAGGGTGGCGGGCGCGCCTGTGTCGGCCGGGTGCAAGGTCCAGCGGTACTCGCGCCACTCGGTTTCGATCGGAATCAGGACGTCGAGGAATGCCGGGGTGCCGCTTCGTTCGACTCGTACCCGCAGTCTGCTGGAGCGGTTGGCGGCGCGGGCCCAGACGGAAAGCGTCCATTCGCCGGTGAGGGGGAGTAGTTTGCCGGCGCGGTCGCCGATCGCATCGAGATACGATGCGGCGGCCGAACTTGGGAGGAGGCGGAGGGCCCGGCGGCCGAGGCTGCCGGGCCGGGGAGAGGGGTCGATGGCGTGGCCCTGGCCTTCGAGCCACCACTGCGTGGGCAGTTGCTGTTCGTCTGTTTTGGTAAGGGCGACGATGTCTCCTGCCGCCAGGCCAGGGAGCGGACTGGCACATTCAAAGAAGGTTCCGCTGGAACGGAGGATGGTGCCCTGTTTGCCAGCTTCACGGCCGGTGACGACGTGGAAGGCGGCGTCGTTCCAGAAGCCTGGCGAGCGGGCGAGCCAATCAGTGTCATCGGAGAAGCTGTCGCCTTGCGGGTCGCGGACGGCGACGAGGGCTCGGTCGATGATGCCCTCGAAACCGGGATTCATCAGGACGTTTGCCGAAAGTTGTTCGGCGCCCCAGGAGGTCCAGACGCCGAGGTTCAGGCCAATGCGGGCGGTGTCGGGGAGCGAAACGGAACGGGAGATCACGGCGTCGACGAGATCATCGGCCGGCGGGGCTTGAGCGCTGCAGAGGAGCGCGATCAGAACAAGGCGCTTCATGCGGCACGCCGTGCTTTCCCGCTGACGTCTGCGCCGAGACGGCGGTTGAAGATGTTGTGCAGACGGGCGACGTTGCGAGTGAGATCGTAGCTGGCGGTGACTCTGCGGCGGCCCGCTTGGCCGAGCGACTCGCGGAGGGGCGCATCGTCGATAAGGCTTTCGATGGCGGCAGCGAGCTGAGCGGCGTCGGACGGGGAGACGAGGAGGCCGGATTCCCCGGAGGTGATGAGTTCAGGGATGCCGTTGATGAAGGTGGTAATGCAAGGCACCTCCATGGCCATGGCTTCCATCAGGACGACCGGGATGCCCTCCGCGAAGCTGGGGAGGACGAAGGCGTCCGTGCCGGCGTAAAGCTCCCGGACGGACTCCGGGTTCACGGCGCCGAGGAAAACGACATGACGGTCAACGCCGTACTCGTGGGCCATTGCTTCGAGCCGTTGGCGATCGGGACCGTCGCCGGCGAAAGTCGCGTACACGGGCCGGCCCTGGTGGGCGAGGAGGCGAACGGCGTCGAGAAGCACCGCCTGGCCTTTAGCGGCTACGAGGCGGCCAAGGCAGAGGATACGGAAGTGCCGATTTTTGCGGATCGGGTGGACGTCACGGGGGCGGAAGAGTTGAGGATCGACGCCGAGCGGGCAGACCTCCATCTTCGACCAGTGCTCGGGCGCGCTGAGTTTCATGAGCTGACTGCGGCAGAAGCTGCCGATTGCGCAGAGGAACGAGGCGGCGGCGATCTTTTCGGGAAGGTGGTGCGTCCCGACGTCGTAGAACTCGTCCGGGCCGTGGACGGTCATGGAGAAGGGGATGCCGAAGACCTCCTTGACGAAGAGGGCGACGGTGGCGGCGGGGGTAGCGAAGTGGACGTGGAGGTGGGGGAGTTCTTCCCTGCGGAGGAAATCGCCGGTGAGGATCGCTTCAGCGAGGTAGAAAAGGCGTTTGGTCACGGCCTTGGGGTCCGTACCGCCGAGGCGGAACGCGAGTCGGAGGCCGGCGAGGAGGCCATTAGGATGGGCGGTGAGCGTGCGCCACAGGGCGCCGGCCATATGGGCGCCGCTCATACCTTTCAGACAGACGGTGTTGGTGGCTTCGATTCGTTCTTCTGCACTGAGCTGAGACACCGGACGATCCGGGGGGTTGACGGAGACGGGGTAGATGGCGACACCGAGACGGCGGAGTTCACGGATTTCGCGGAGGATGAAGGTGTGGGAGATGGCGGGGTAACGGCTGATGAGGTAGGCGATGCGGAGCATGTCTTGCAGACTGCAACTGGGAGACCATCGTAAGTTGTTGAAACTGGGAAGATCGGGTGTTCCGCTTCCGTAAAGTGTTTCGTTTCGTGCCGTTCAGGCGAAGACAGTGGCGAAACGGCGAGGGGAGGTGGTGGCGGGCTGGGAGGCCGAGAGCAGCAAAGTACGGTCGCCGCCGCATTGGAGATAGCTGTCCGTGAAGCCGGTGAGTGTGAAAAAGATGGGGATGACGTTGTCGCCCATATAAACGGTGAGGATCGCGAAGGCGAAGCCGGTGTAGATGCCAGCGAGCCGGAAGCTGAGGGAACTGCCCGCGGGCTTCAACTGGCCGGTCTCGATGCCGTTGCGGAGCAACTTGGTAATGAGCGTGATGATCAGGAGCGCGAGCAGGGCGGTGGCGGTCACGCCATGCATCAGCGAGAGAAGCAGGTAGTAGTTATCGATCGACGGCATGCCCGCCACTTTGGGCCAGCCGTTGCGGCCCCAGCCGAGCAGGCTGCGTTCCTTGGCGATGTCGACGTATTTATCGATCAATTCCTTGCGGTAGGCGGCCGATTCCTGCGAGGCGGTGGTGGCGGCTTCGCGGCCCACGGAGGCGTATTGATAGCCGGCGATGCCGGCGGGGATGCCGATGGCGAGGATGGCGAGTAGCACCCAGCGGGCACGCCGGCGCGGGTTGGGGCCGGAGCCAATGGCGCAGACGGCGGCGGCGAGGACTGCGCCAATCTGGGGGCCGCGGACCATGGTCATGGCGATGCCGAGGAAGAGAGTGACGGAGAGCACGCGGGCCTTGGTGACACATGGCAAATTGAACTTCGCGAACGTTCGTTCCCAGTGGCCGCTGTTTTCGAGCCAGCGTTGCAGGTGGAGCCCGACGAGGAAAACGACGCCGGCGAGAATGGCGTGACCGAAGGGCCCGGCGGTGCGGGCCAGGCCGTAGCGGAATGTGGTCACCCAGCCGTCGCCCTGGCCGGGGAAGAAGCGATCGAAAACCAGGCGGAACGGGTTATAGCCGAAGCGAAATTCGCAGGCGAAGAACACCGTGAGAATGGCGAGATACCAGACGATCCTTTTGGCGAAGCGCACGCGATCGCCGGTTGTCGTAAGGAATCCCTTGGCGAGCATGTAGGGCAGCACGCCGGCCGCGATCATGTCGAACAGGAGGTTTTGGGCTTCTTTGTAGCCGGCGTTGGCGTACTCGGAATAGCCGATCTGTGCGGCGAAAGCGAAGACGAGGAGGTCGATGAACGACAACTTCCAGCGGCGGACAAGAGGGAATATGGAGACCGCGGCGATGGGGAGAATCGCGGCTTCGTAGAACGTTGGGTCCGGCGTGCCGGGGGCGATGAAGCGGCACCAGCCGGGCAGCAGGAAGAGGGAGAAGAGATAGACGTCGAGGTAGGCCTGACGGGGAGAACGTCTCGCGATCCAGACGATGGCGAAGAGGCCGGGCAGGATGGCGAGGAAGCTCACCGGTTAGAAGACCTTTGCGAAGAGCAGGATGGCGCCGGCGACAACCGTGGCGGTGCTGAGGGCGAGCCATTTGATGGAAAACCCACCCTCCAGCAGACTGCCGGCGACGTGCCGTTCTTCGATTCGAATTTGCGCGTCCCAGCGGACGTTGTGGAGGATGTTGCGCGACACCACGGAGTCGGAAACCTCCAGATCCTTACCCAGGTAAGTTCCTTCGCCCACCACGCTGCGGCAGACCACGGTGCCCGGTTCGATGACGCACTGGCGGCCGATGACCGCGTGCGGGCCAAGGCGGCTGCGGTCGCCGATCCAGGTTTCCTCGCCGATGTAACAGGGAGACTCTATATGGACGTTGGCGGGCAACTTCACCGCGCGCGCCACCCAGACCCCGGGGGAGCGCTCTTCGCCCTCAAAATGAAGGCCGCGAAAAGTGCCTTCCAGCGCCATCCTATTGGCGTGGAGCACTTGTTTCGGAGTGGCGGTCGAGAGAGACGGGGCGTCCAGGAACATCTTTCGCATTTGCAAGCCGAGAGTGCGGCAGACCGTGCGCCAGTCGTCTCCAGCGGCAAGAAACTCTGTGACCGCAGAGGCGGGCACGATGGCCCAGCCGGTCCAGCGGCTGATACGGGCTTCGTCGTGAAAGAAGAGGGCGTGCCAGGAGTTGCCATCGAGCCCTGGCAGTTGCGGCAAGCAGGAGGCTTCACCGAGGAGTACGGATTCGGTGCTGTCTGTGACGAGTGGCGTAGCTTCGGAATGATGGGCGATTTCGATTCCCCAGCGGGTCCCATCGCCGAGGTGGGAGGCCACCGGGCTAGAAGGAGCCGAAAGGCAGAATTCGATTCGGGTCACGCCTGCCTCGATGAGCTGTTCAACAACATGCTGAATGTAGGGGCGATCCACCACCTGCGCCATCAGATTCGCTTCCGGGCGCCGAGTCCAAAGAATTGCTTTCATTACGAGTTCACCTGTTCCTGAATTTGTCCGACTCCGAGTTGCCGTTTGGCCCGTTCCTTCATGACTCGGGATAGAAAGACCACATTGCCAACCAGGTAGCGCCGCCACATCCGGCCGGGTTCCTGATACAAGCGGAAGGTCCATTCCAGGCCAAGTTCGCGCAGCCACTGCGGGGCGCGTGGGATGCGGCCCGCGTAGAAATCAAAGAGCCCACCCACCCCGAGAGCCGAGTCCACCCGCAGACGCCCGGCGTGTCGCTCAATCCACTTTTCCTGACGAGGTGCGCCGAAAGCGACCAGGAGAATGTTGGCGCCGGAATGGTTGATTCGTTCGATCAGAGCGGCTTCCTCCCCAGCGGCGAAGTAGCCGTGTGCGGCGCCGGCGATACGGACGCCAGGGTAGTTGGCCTGGGCCCACGCGGCCACGTCGTCCGCGACTCCCGGGCGGCCGCCGAGCAGGAAGAGGCCCTGCCCGGTGGTGGCCAAGCGCGCCAGCAACAGGGGGAACAGGTCAGTCCCATTCACATTCTGTCGAATCTCGCTGCGCAGGATGCGTCCGGCGATGCGGAGCCCGATACCGTCCGGAAGGCGGAGAGCGCTCTGTAGCAGTGTGTTCCGATAGGCGCCGTCGCGGTAGGAGAGATTCACGCAGTCGACGTTAACGAAGGAGACTTGGCGGAGGCGGCCGGGGGCGGCGGGCGTGACGATGGCGTCGATGGCCTGGTCCATCGAGAGATTGTCGAGCGGGAGGCCCAGGATGTCGGCACGGCCGGTCAGGGCGGCCCTGGATTCTCCGCCGTAGACAGACGTCAGGAGGGACCGGAGGATAATGCCGCCATTAGCGCGCGGCGAGCGCTTCCGGACGTATTCGGCGTCGATGTCGGTCTGGGATCCGAAGTCGACGTTAGTGCGTTGACGCAGTCTCCACGTAGAGAAGATGCCGGGCGGCATGGAGGCGGCCACGCGGCCTTGCTCGGTCCGGAGTTGGGACGGTCCCATGGTCTGGACGGCCGGACCAACCCAACCCAAATCACCTTTGGCGAGATTCACCAGCCGGGGGATGGCGTGGAATAGCGCCACCGGGGCCCCGGAACGGTTCACGAGTGTTTGTTCCATGACGAGTGCGCCGTGGCGGCCCATCCGGGGCGTGCGGCGGATACGCGCGCCGCGCATCCAGAGGATGGCGGCGACGGGTGCCGTGAACAGGAGCAGCAGCGCGGCCACGCCGCGGCCGATCGCTGCCGGCAGCGCGCCCTGAGTGGCGATCCGGAGCTGGTGAAGCGTCAGGCGCATGATTAGTAGGCCCCCTTGCCGCTGACCACCGCGGGAATGGTGCGGGCGAGGAGTTCGATATCGTAGCGGAGGCTCTGCCGGCGAATGTAGGCGATATCCATCTCGCACTGGATGGGGAAAGCCAGATTCGAGCGGCCGCTGACCTGCCATATGCAGGTGAGGCCGGGAATCGCATTCAGGCGGCGGCGAGCAGCTAAATCGTAGCGCGCGACTTCCTTAGGCAGCGCCGGACGGGGACCGACCAGAGACATTTCGCCGCGGAGCACGCACCAGAGCTGGGGCAGTTCGTCCATGCTAAAGCGGCGGAGGACCTTGCCGATGCGGGTGATGCGCGGGTCGTCCTGCATCTTGAAAGTGATCGTCGCGCCATGTTGATTCCGTGCGTGGATGGCTTCGAGGTGAGCCTCGGCATCAACAACCATCGAGCGGAATTTCGGAAACCGAAAGCGGCGGCCATGCTTGCCAACGCGGGTTTGCCAGAAAAGGATAGGGCCGCCGTCTTCCAGCTTGATCAGCGCCGCAATGAGTCCGAACAGGGGCAGGAGGCCGAGGAGGGCGAGGCCGGAGAGGAGGGCGTCGAGCGAGCGCTTCGCTTGCTTGGGGAGCGCGGCCTGGAGGCGCCAACTGGTTTTGACGAGCGTTGTTCGCACGGTGTTCCTGGATTACGCGGCGACGGGCAGGGCGATGGGGGCGGCAATGGCGGGGTTGATCGGCAGGTGCCGGTGGACGCGGAGCAGTTCGAAGTAGGCGGCGACGGTGTTGCGGACGCCGACGAGTTGGAGGCTGCCTCCGCGCGGCTGGAGACGGGCGTTGGCTGCAAGGATTACCTTCGCGGCGGCCGCGCTGACGCCTTCGACGGCGGAGAGATCCAGGGTAAGGTTGCGGCCGGGCTGGGCGAGGAATCGGAGCTCATCTTTCAAAGCGGTAAGAGCATTGCCTTCGAGACGGGACGCACGAACGGCGAGGACGATATCGGATTTCATGGTTGTTCCTAAGGCATGCGGCGTGCCAAACGTCAATGTGTTGAAAAGAAGCGGGTTCCTGTTGAGCCGGTCCAGTGCTGCGCCGAGGCGCATTCGCACGCAACAGAACAGTCCCGCGCGGACCGTCACGAAGCGAAACACTTTTCGGAAAAAGCCCGTTTGGCGTAGCGGGCGCTAACCGGCTGGATTTCAGCACGTTGCGTTCGTTGGCCCCGTTTGGCAGGCGGCTTGCCTTTGGAGTTAGCGAAACACACAGCGGTGAAGCGCACCGCTCATTCCAATCAAATCGGAGCATGGAACACACATGAAGGGCATTATCCTGGCGGGGGGCAACGGCACACGACTGATGCCGTTGACCGCGGTGACGAACAAGAGCTTGTTGCCGGTCTACGACCGTCCTATGATTTACTACCCGCTGCAGATGATGGCGGAGGCGGGCATTGAGGAAGTGCTCGTCGTGACCGGCGGCGCCAACTGCGGCGAGATGATGCGGGTGCTGAAGGATGGCAATCAGTTTGGGCTGAGCCGTTTGTACTTCACGGTGCAGGAAAAGGCCGGCGGCATTTCGCAGGCGCTGGCGCTGGCCGAGCAGTTCGCGCACGGCGAAAAAACTTTCGTGGTGCTGGGCGACAACCTGGTCTTCGGTGGAAATGTGGCGGGTGCAGTGCGCGAGTTTGCCAAGTACTCGGAGGGCGCGAAGGTGTTCCTGAAGCGGGTTCCGGATCCGGAACGGTTCGGGATCGTAGGGATTTCGGATGGGAGAATCGAGTCAATCGAGGAGAAGCCGAAGGCGCCGCAATCGAATCTGGCCGTCACGGGCTTGTATCTGTACGATGCCACGGTGTTCGACAAGATTCGACAGTTGAAGCCTTCGGCTCGGGGCGAACTCGAGGTCACGGATCTGAACCGCTTGTACCTGGATGACGGCCAGTTGGGCTTCGCGATGCTGGATGGCCAGTGGATCGATGCGGGGACGTTTGATTCGCTGGCGGAAGCATCGGAAATGGCGCAGCAGGCGGCGGACACTGTGCCGTTGGCGGTGGCGGCGTGAGCGCACGGCAAGCCGGGGTTGGGGCATCTGATCAGGAGCCCGACGTCGGCCAATTGGATCGACGGGGTGCTGGTGGAGAATGCCGCGCTGTGGCCCGACGATCGCGGCTGGTTCCGGAAGATTTTCCGCTCCGGGCACGGGCTGGTGCAGAGCCCACAATTCTGTCTCTTGTCTTGTATCGGTACTGGCCTATCTTCGAATGACGACACTCGAGCGCATTCAAGCGCTCGCAAGCGACAGCACGGGCTTCCTCATCACGGACCCGCTCTCCTCGACGGCAAAGCGCTGAGCAGAACTGGCCGCGCGCAAGCCACCGCGTTCCCGGAAACGCAACTACGGCATGGCCAAGACGAACCGTGACCGGACGATGGACCTCGTGCTCTCGCTCTCCTCGCCGGTTCGCTAGAGCTTCATAAGGAACGCCAGCCCGTACCACGGCGGCATGTTGTTATGAGCGATCGTTTGGCCCCAGGTATTCCCCCCCCAAGGGTCGGTGGTGCGAGAGATTTCCAATCCCTTGTTGTCGTAGTCGCTCTTGGCGCCCTGGCCAAAACCGTTTGAGACATCGATCGTACCGCCCGCTTCGCTAAAGAAGATATCGCCGTATCGATGCGAGTGGCTCGGAATATGTTCCCGACGGAGCTCTACCTCCGCTTCCCCTCCCGTGTTTCCGCTCCGGTCGGGGGACACGCCCATGACGAAGCGATTGATCAGATTTGGCGTTCTTACGCCGTTGTGTTCGTTGCCATCGCAGAGCGCCCAACCTTCCGGTATCTTGTCGGCCGCACCGCTCCACATGATGATGGCGCCGCGCGGCACCAGATAGCCAGGCGTATCCTTTTGGCCGGGTTTGCTGGCGTAGCTGATACCGTTTCCGTCAATGGTCACCTCGCCGGGCTGGCCGGTGGCGACGTGCAACTTCTGGGTGGCGAGTTGGACCTGATCGGCGGCGATGGTGACCGTCCGCGGAGCGTTGACGCTGATCGTCACCGGCACATCGGCATCAGCCTTTTTGAGGTCGATCTTGTTGAAATTGCTGAGCGTCAGGTCACCCTTGGCGATGGTTTGTCCGGCCGCTGTCGCCAGCACATTGACGCGGCGCACCGGCACGCTAACGATCCCCGTGGGCCGCTCCCCGTGCCGTTTCTTCTTGCCGATGTTGAGGAACTCGATCCGCAACTCGCCCGCACCGGGCAAGCCATGGCAGGTGAACGCGTCAAGCTTGAATTCCACAAAGGAATCGGCGGCACCGGACTCGCCCAGCCGTTTGGCGAACTTCGCTTCGATCACCAGGGCAAACGGCAGCGCGGCGCCGACGCCCCAACCAGTAGTGGATACGGTAAGGCCCTTGTTGATCGAGCCTTCATCTTCCGTGCGGAAGAGGGCGGTCGGCCGGTTGGAGTGCTCCGGTGGCGCTCCGTTGCCGTCGTTCACGCAGTCGATATAGAGCCGCAGTTGGCTCGTAGCGGAGATCTCCAACGGGAACGGACTCAGGTTGAACACGCGGATGGTCAGGTTATTGCGGGTCGTGCCATCGCAGAACACGGCGTCGTCACCAACGATGGCCGCGGAGAGTTCGACTAGTTCCCCTTCGGCGCCCGTCGACAGCGGATACAGGAGCGAGAGAGCGTGGACGCGGCTGCCTTCTAACGGATAGCGATCGCCGTAGCTCAAGTGGTAGCGAAGTTGAATGCGGGTGGTCCGGGCGCCGTTGGCGCGGTCCGGGCGAAGTCCGAGCAAGGGGATGCGTACGGTTTCGCCGGGCTTGAGTTCGGCGGCGGCAGCGGTGTGCAGCAGCAGCGTGTCGGTGGCGTCGGGTTCCGCGACATACGCGACGGTCCAGGCGCCGCCGGGGGAAGTCTTCTCCGGCGGGCCGGTCTTGATGTTTTTGGGGTCGTGAAGCGTGCCGGGGCGGAACCGCAGCTCAATGGCGTGGACGGCCTTGGGATCGGGCAGGGAGATGGTGTGGGCGCTGGTGTTACGTAGTTCGATGGTGAGGGACTGATCCTTGTCCTCGAGCAGGAGGGCAGGCTCGTCGTCCGAGTTGCGGATGGCGAACTCCAGCGGAATAGGCCCGCTGGCGCCAACCGCGACAGGGCCCAGGTCGGCATCGATTTTGGCGGCGAGGAGACTTTCGAACGGCGCCGCCGGGTCGAAGTTTTCGGTCAACTCGATGCGTGCGATCGCTCCCTTGAATCCTACGGTCGCATTGCTAAAGGGCACCAGGGGCTGCCCACCCACGGTAGCTTGCTCGCCATAGTACGGGATGGTTCCGTCGAAGGCCATCGAGTTATCGGGTTGCCCATTCAGGAAAAGCGCGGCTGTTTTTCCGTCGAACAGGACGGCGACATGAGTCCAGACACCGAACAGGGGAGGCCGTTGGGAGCGCAAGAAGAGGCCTTTAGCACCGCGATAGCAGGCGAAAATGATGCCTTTCGGTCCGGCATAGATGCCTGAATGCCTCTCGCCACCGCCCCAAGTGAAGATCGATGTTGGTTTGGAACTGAGGTCCGCCTCAATCTTGCACCAAAGAGTGAGTAGCAAGCGGCTGAAGCCGGGCTCGGAGGGTGCTGCAAAATCAATGCGAACGGCGTCGGATCCGTTATTGAATTGGGCGACTGAGCCTAGCAGGTCGTCCTGCGCAGACTGGACACCGCCGGTAATGACGGCCTTGATTGTTGGCGCGGTCGGGACCGCCTCGGAGGCGTCTAGCTCGGCAAGTTGGCCTTTAAGGGTCTTGATTTGGTCGGCGACCGGAGCCAGTTTGGCCTTCTCCATAAGCCACCAGTCTGCATATTCGTCGCTGGCAGGCTTGAATCTCCATCTAGTGTCGTAGTCTCTATTGTCTTTCCCAACTACGCTCGGATAACGGTGGTCCCACTCTCGGGTCGGTGCGAGCGCCAGGCGTGATCGATCGCTGATGATATAAAACGAATCCTCGGAAGCGGATTCTAAGCGCCATTTTCCGTTGCCGTCGTTGCCCGGTTCGTAATCAGCCATTACGGCGGGAGTGCCTGGCTCGCTGGAGTTGTTCAAGATCTTCAACAACCCGTTAGAAACGTGCCTGATTGCGTAAGTGCCATCACTGAGTCGCTCAACTCGCCATTCCGTCGCGCTCTCGGACGGTCGGCCGACGACGGCGGAAAAGCCTACTTCGGTGGCTCCTCCCATCATGGGAAGCCCATCGGAAGTACTGTTGATCGAATACAATCGGTGAGAAAAAGGCGGTGGTTCAAGCTGCTTGGACAACTCTGCAATCTGGGCGTTCAAGGTTGCACGCCGCGTTTTGGCCTCGTCGGATGTCACCAAGGCTGGGACCAAATCAGGAGCCGAGAACACGACCGGCGTAGTAGACCCTGGCGTGCCCGGATCGAAATGGGCGAGCGGTAACGCAAGATGGCTGGGAGCCGCCGGCTTCAAAAAGCCGGGATAGTCCTTTTCAATCGTTTCCCGCAGCAACTTCGGGCTCAGCGCGATGCCGTCGTACATCGTGAACTTCGCAATCGTGACCTTGCTGTTCGGGCCGGGGCTGAGCCGCAGCGCCTCCGTTCCGTCGTAAACCAGCCTTCGTTCGCAGTTCGACTTTACGCCATAGAGTCGGCCGTTAAGGTAAATGCCGAGCGTGTTTCTCCCATCAATAATCAGTGCTACGTGCGTCCACCTTCCCTCAGATGGCGAAGGACCGTGGACGCTCTGCTCAAACCCACGGGTGAAGGTTGAAGGAACCGTAAAGGTCAAAGGGGAGAGCGCCTGAGTAGCGGAACGGGCACTGCAATGCAAGGTCCAGCCCGCGTTATCGTCGTCACTGTTTGTTTCCAAGGACACGCTGTACCCACCACTCGCTTTGAGCCAAAAGCTCACGGAGCAACCTCGGAAGACCGGCTGTTCGCCTCGATCTTTGGGGTTCCGCTCGTGGAGGGCGACTTGGGGAATCGGCCATTTCTGAGAACCCTCCAGGCAGGCACCAAGGATAGGGTCGACCGGAGCGCCAGCGGAGGCTTGAACCGGCAGAACGATCCTGTTTGTCGCAGCCGACAGGCGGAGATCACTGTAAGCGGTCGGCACCCAGGCTCCCCCGGCTTCGACGAAGAGGCGAAGGACAACGAGCTCCTTGGCAAGGTTGCCTGCCGGTGGTTCCAGGAAGTACCCGGAATCGAAGCTCGCAGGGTAGTCGCTGGGGGGCCAGTACAAAGCCAAAAGGATGAAATCAGGTAAGTCGCTGCAAAGTTGGACGGTGCCGTCGAGTTGCTCCCTAAAAACGAAGCGACCGAATCCGATGCCGCCCATAGCGATTTCGACATTGTTTCCAGGGCCATCGAGCAGTTGGAGATCGAAGATGTCGCCTGCGGTGGCTGGCCGGAGGAACGTGCCGCCAGCGTGATTAACGCGTGCCAGCCACTTGCCATCCGATGTTCCTCCGACTTGCTGGAACTTGACTTTAAACGATGAGGTCGACATGAGATCTCCTATGATTTCGACGGCGCTGCCGGCGGCAACGTCAAACTAAGCCAGCCCTCGCGCAGTTCACGGGGCGTAAAATCTGCTGTTCCCGGCGGATTGGCCAGCTTTCGCCCGGCCACTTCAAGTAACCGTTTGACGTCACCCTTGGCCTCCTCCGGGATGGCCTTGGGATCGTCAGCCTTCAGATCCAAGGCCGCGCGGAGCGCCTCCAAATGCACCACCGCGCGCGTGGCATCACCCTCCACCGCACCCAGCACGCCGTTTGCCAGCAAGCGCCCCCAGATCACGAGACCACCAGGCGGACGGCTGTCGGGGAATGCCTTCAAAAACACGCTCTGCTCAATCAGCGGCTTCATCGGCAAGGTGAGAATCCCTTTGCCCTCCCGGGCAATCCACTGCCAGCTCATCCCGGGTTCCATACGCAACGGAATCTGCACATCGCCCGCGCCCGGCGTCAGCACCGGAGCGGTCGCCAAATAGAACTGCATTCGATTGATGGCCGGCAGAAACTGTTCCGGCGGAATCGAAATCCGCTTCGGGGGCAGAATGCCGGAGGTCGCATGCAGCGTCCCGCGAGGGTCAATGAGCACGATCATCGACAACGACTCCTCCAGGCTGATCCAGTGCACCGACTGAGCGTCGACGTCGCGCTTGCCCTTCACCCAGGCGGCCTGCGGAGCATGGAACATGGGGTCCACGGCGCCATCGGCACCCGTGAGCCAGTAGCCAACCACGCCGTCCCCCAGGCGATTCCGTTCGCCAATGCGGATCGGCATTTGCACCTTTTCAAATCCATCCGTCCGAGGGGCGTCGCCGCGGGCTTCGCTGGCCAGGTCGTACATACCTTGGCGCGTCGCCGGCGGCGTGGTGAGTTCAATCGAAGCCGCGATCCGCGTAACCGCCACCGGGCGGCTGAACAACAGCGCCCGCGCCTCTTCACCTTGGATGGCATGCGGGTCGATGGTTTCGAGCGACGATTCAACGATGTCGACGAACTCTTCAATCGGGGTCTGCGCCCCCTCAGGGCGGTTCGGATCCGCCTTCTTCTTCGCGAGTTCGACGGCCACCGCCCGCAAGCTGGAGTTGTCGATATCCTCCGGCCGCAAGGGCGCCGTCGCCCCGGGAGCAAGGGTCCACAATCCTTCGCGGCTAAGGCTGCCGAGCGCCACGCCCGCCTGACTGTAGAACAGAATCGACGAGTCGATATTGTCCGTGACGAGCCACCCGCAGATCGGCGAGCTGGCCGGGTGGGTGTTCCACTCCTGCTGGCCGGAATCGCCAGCCAGCCAACGGACGTTGAGACGCGCCGGTTGCAGCAAGCGTGGGGCCAGGTGCATCTTGTTCGTGCCGCGCAGGCGCACGGAGCGAGCCGGAAGCTCCCGCTGCGGGGCGATCTTCTGGACCTGTCCAAAGATGTCCACCATGCGGAGTTCACTGAGCTGGAGCTCGCCGTTGCAGATGGGCAGAAACGGGTTCAACGGCAGCGGGGCGCGTTGGATGTTCGCGCCGATCGCCGGGCGAATCACGTTCTCGTAAAAGTTGCGATAGTCGCTGAAGCCGACCGGATCCGCCACCGGCAGTTGCCAGCCGTTGGCGCGCATGAGCAAGCCGCTGTGGAAGCCGTCGAGCGATTGCGAAATGGTGTCGCCCATTCGATTCAGATGCTGCCAGGCATCAATGGCGTCGGCTAGCGCATCAACACCAACGTTGCCCAGCATGTCCGTGTAGGGATCGTTCTCCTCACTCGCCGCTACGGGCTTCCACAGCGATTTCGCTTCGACGTAGGCGAGCAGTTTGCCGAGCGCGCCGGCTCCAACGCCGGGGATCGAAGCCAGCCGCAGCAGACTGTCGATCGGCGTAACGTCGCGCGCATCCAGGATGGCCGAGACTACGCTTTCAGAAAGCTGGATCGTGCCAGTCAACTGTTCGTCGCTAAGCGAGTTGGCCACCGCGGCGATCGACGTCGCGATCACCCCGCGGTCGGGCAGGCCATGGATCAGCGGGAACCATTGGCGCCCGCCGGTGGACCCGAAGTACTCCTTCCGCTCCGCCGCCTGCAGGAAGCGCGAAAACAGGTAAGCGGTTGCGGGGTCGGGCTTGTCGGCTGACGGGATCTGAAGCTCGGTGAGCTGATGGGCGGTGGCGGCTTTGCCCTTCACCTGTTCCCAATGCTTGGCATCGATTCGGGCGAGCGTCTCAGCGTCGCCGGATTGCGCCGCTTCGATGACGGCGCGCGCTACCTTTCCCCCATCGGGAAGTCCGGCGCCGCCGCGGACGTTCCGCATGCGTTCGAGCGACCGGTTGGCCTCTTCGTTGTCGTGCTGATGGCGGAGGTCGAGGGCCCACTGCTTCATCGCGGCGGCCTGGGTGGGATCCAGCTTGCGCTCCGCATAGGGCGTCTTGCCGAACCAATCGGGCTTCGTCGACGGACCCGGTTGCGAAAGGCGATTGAGAATATAGGATTCCAGTCGGGCCCGCAGCGCCACGGCGCCATGGTCGCCGAGAACGGAGCGTCCAATCACGGTCCGCGCCTGCTTTTCCGAGATGCGCTCGAGCGGCGTCGAACGCAGTTCGTAACCGGTTTCGCTCAAGCTCCAATTGGCACGGATGTACTGGCTCGAGTAGTCGTGGGTGGTGCCGACGCGATAGTTGCAACCGGTCAGCGCCGGGGCCAGCGAGACCTTCCATTCGAGCAGAAACGGCTTGGGCTGCGCTGCGCCAATGGGGGCGACCAGTCCATCAAACAGACGGTTCGCATGAAGCGTTTCGACCCACGCGGGATCGGGCTCGGCAGCGAGGTCGATGGAAGATTCGACGATCCGGCAGAGGACGTTGCCGGCGGCATCATGCTTGGCGGTATCTCGCAGCCGGTGATGACCAAGGGCGGCGGCGCCGGGTCCGGAAAAAAGCAGGACGGGCTCATTGGCAATCCACGAGCGAGGTCCGGGAATCGACGCGGCTTCCCATTCTGCGACGCCTTCCACGGCGGCGTTCAGTTCGAGACGCAGCGCTACCGTGCGGGCTGCCAGAGTCTTGGCGGCCCAATCGGGAACAAGCTCACCGTTGGGGGCGGTCCACCGAATGGCTGATCCTTGCCGGCTTCCCTTCAGCACAACCGTCCGCGTGCGGGGCAGGCCGTATTCCGGTACGAACACGAGGATCTCCCCGCTATCGACGGCGGTGGAGCAAATCTCGCCCACCCACATCTTGCTGGTGACCAGGTCGTCGGCCTTGCGCCGCAGATGTCTGGTCAGGTCATCGACGTCTAGGCTGACCTCGATGTGTCCCCGGAGACCGGTGGCGATCGCCGTCCCGTCATCGTCATGAGCGGTGTGGCTCATGGTGCGATGCCAGTCGGAAAACAACTGGTCCTGATCGGCCCGAAGCGTGGCGCGCGCTCGGTCGTAAGCGCGCTGGGCGGAGTTCAGTTCGTTCACCAGCGTTGCGATGGGCGGAGGCAGCGTCGGCGAGCCGCCCTTGTCCTCCGGCTTACGGCGATTGCGCACCACGTAGAGCGGGCTGCCGGCGATCGGCCGGTACGAGCGCTCATGACGGACAATCTCGAGGTCGGTGCCGATGTCCACTTCGCGTTGCGGCAAGCGTTCGGCCATGCAGATGGCGTCGAGGGTGTCCTCAATGCGGTCGCGCTCCCGTTCGACGCCTGGATCCTTGCGGCGTTCATGAGCGAGATCGTTCGCCACCAGTCCGGCCAGCGCTTCGATGGTGGAGGTGCCGATGGCCACCGTCAACTGGTCCAGCCGGCGCGGAGCCGTCGGCGTAAACTCGGAAGCGTTGACGCGGCCATAGCAAAGCAGACGCTCGGCGATTACGGGCGAACTCGAATCCTGCTTCCACGCATAGATGGTCGCGAGTTGACCCGGGTCGCCGGCCAAACGTTTCACCGGGTCATGATCCGCCGTCGAATACCAGCCGATGACTTCGTACCAATCGGTGGAAAGGATCTGCAGGCTAGGGTCATGCAGGCCGAACACACTGCGGCAATTCGGATAGAACGAGGCGAACGTGGTCTCGCCGAAGCCCGTGGCCGTGAGCCGTTCGCCAAACTCTTTGAGCCGCTGGACCGGTTTCGTCTGCGTCCACTTCGCCGGCAACTCCCGCTGCCGGCCCACGTAGCGCCAGGGCGGCGTGCCCGCTTCGCTGAGGAACTCGGGAATGCCGGTGGACGGGTTCACGCGCACCTGCCACGGCCATTGGGTCAGGCCTTGCTTCTGCTCGGGCGTGAGCGTTTCGTGGGCCGGCCAGACGTAGTCGCTCTCGACGATCCACGACGCGAGCCGGCGGTCGCCCCGGCAGCGGCTGACCAGCCAGCGATCCGGAACGTCGTCGAACGCAACGCGGTTGCGGTCGCCGTTCGGGTGGCGGCCGGTGGTGAGCGCGGTGGGCAGGCTCCAGTGCAGGTGTACGCCGGGGGCTAGCGTGTTGCCCCCCAGGCTAAGGGGTGGGGACTGGATGGTCTCGCTCAGGAACGGATTCTGCGGATTGACCTCCTTCTTGTCGGCGGTCACGTATGGCAGATCGTCGAAGCGGATCAGCGGATTGGCGATGCTGATGGCGCGGGGCACGCAAAGCGCATGGACATCAATGGGAACAACAAGAAAGCGGCTCATGCGAACTTCCTCAGCACCCGGACGATGGCGGGTGAGTCAAGCATGGTGAGGGCGAATTCTCCCGTGGTGACGGCGCGTCCATCGTTAACAGCACGGAGGCTATCCGACAGAAGCTGGAATAAATTGAAAAGGTCGAGCACCCCGGCCGACTCGTCGCCGCGCCAGCAGATGCCTTCAATGGGAACGGTTTCGTTGCTTGGAAGCTTGTGCGCGGCGTCGTAGAGGATCTTGGCGACCTTGCGGGCGGACTCCTCATCGAGAGTGGTGCCAGCGGACGGGATGCCGGCCTGCAGGTCGAGCAGTTCTTTGCCCTCCCATTCGCGTTGGCCTTCCTTCCACCGCGCCGCCCGGCGCTTGAGGGCGTCCTGGATCGTTTTGTCGGATTGAGCCTCGATGTGTGGCGTTAACTCTTTCACCGAAAGGCTCGCCTTGACGACGGTCTGCACGAACAGTCCGGTGTTCGGATCGCGGACGTCCTTGTGCCAGTGACCGTCCTCGCCTTCGAGACCGAAGTGCAACATCTGCGGCTGGACGTGCATCTCGAGTATTTCGACCTCGCTCGGGTCCTCAAACAGCAGCAGAAGGATGTCTGGAGCCAGATGGGTCTGGCGCACTGCGGTCAATTCGCGATAGGGCAGCCCACTGCCCCCCAGGTCTGGTACGGACTGCCAACTGGCATCCTCGGGCCGGACCGTGCGGACCCAGCCGCGGACCACCAGATCCGGCCAATCCTTAACCACCGACGAGCGGATGAGCACGCCGGACAGGCGCGGGGGCGGCGCCAGTTGTTCGAGATGGACCTCGTGCTGAGCGTGGTCGGCGGCATGAACGCGGGCGATGCTCAAAGCGCCATCGCGCAGAGATTCTATCCAGCCGGGGTCGACGGTGAAGAAGCGCAGCGACTCGGCCGGAAGCATGCGCGGGTCCGGAACGAGGTAACAGAACGGCACCCCTTCAAGAACAGCGAGTCGATCCAGCCAATCCCGAATCGTGGCCGGGATCCGAGTGTCCACCGGCAGCGGATGAGCGATCGAGAACTGGGCGTCGAGGCGCCTGCGGAGGGCGTATTGCGCCTCGCGATGGGCGCGCTTCCAAACGGCCAGCTCATGGGAAAATTTGCGGTCGCTGAGGGCCAATTGTCGCCCCAGTTCCCAAGCCGCTGCCCAGGAGGTGTCGAACAGGCCCGAGGGCTCATCGAACAGCAGCAAGGCATCGGCGCTCGAAGCCGGCAGATGTGGCAACGCCGGCGCCGGTGGCAGCGCCGCGGCGAGGGGACCGCGATACCAACTGATCGCCGATTCGCCGCTCCGCAGATGGTGCGGCAGCGCCACGTATCCGGCGTCGAGAAACTCGCGCGCCGCGGCCGGCGTCGAGTCGTTTTGCGGCAGGCGGAGGCAGCCGTCGATACCGGCTCCCGGCAGAATCGCCACGCCGCGGGTGCCGAAGTGGCCGTGATCGTCCTGGTCGCACGTGAACGTCCAATGATGGAGGCTGACCAGGCGGACCACCGGGTCGTGATCGTCGTCCTTGCCGAAGCGGTATCGGACCTCAGGGCGTAGGGTCAACGTCACGGTGTCGATCTCCTTCCGCCTGTTCGCCTCGACGATCAGCTTGCGGGAGACGCCATCGAAAACCCACCAGCGCTCAAAACGGATGGACCTTCTGTCGCGCAAACGGTCGCGCCAGATTTTGTCGGGCAGCACCGCATCAAGAATCGAGTCAGCCGAGAGCCCGGCGTGGGCGGCCAGGGCAGACTGGTGGAAATAGACGGGCCGAAGTCCCTGGCGATAGTGGGCGCGAACGGCCGTTGAGGGAAGTCCGTCGAAGAGATGACGGAGGGCTTCGGGTAGGGGTGGAGGCTTGGTGGTGTCGTCTTTTTTGGCGTCGGCTTTCGCCCCCTTGGGATCGGCATGCTCGGCCGGGGCGGGCTTGGGCTTCGGCTTCGGAGCCGGCAAAATGTCCACTAGAATTTCGATGGTCGCTACCCGCTTGCCGCGCTCGTCGAGGATCATCGGCTTACTGACCGCTAGCTTCGCCAGTCGGGTTTCGTCCAGTTGAATGGTTTGATCGGTGATTGCGGGGTCGAAGTGCAGAGCTGGAAAATCGCCCGGCATCGGTGCAAACAGCTCCGGCTTCTCGCCGGCGCAGCGGAGTTCCACTTCGAGAGTCTTGAGCTGGTTGGCGGCGGCGCGGGCCTCCTGCGGAGAGGCTTTTTGCTTGCCTTCGAGCTCCGCCACCGCGGTCTTGATGCTGTCCCAGGCTTCGTTCAAGCAGGCAGTGACAGGACCGTCCGCTTCGGCCGGAGCCTTCCGATCCTGGAAGTAGGCATGTTCGAGTGACACCAGATGGGCCGTGCAAACGGAGCCATGTTTCGCCATTCGCTGACCGATGATCACGGCCCGGCTGCGACCGGCTCCGCCATCCGCTGGGACGATCTCCCGGAAGTGGGCGTTGAGGCCGAGATCCTCATAAGTCGGGATCTGTGCCTCGAGCACGGCCCGCGGCACAGAAACAACGCTCGCCCGGGCTGCCGGGTCATTTACGATCTCCGTGCCCGCGGTCTTCTCCAATTCTCCGGCCGCGATGGTTTCGAACTTCGTGACCTCGTCGCCGACGAACACCAGCACCGCTAACCAACTCGGCGTCAAGGGTTCTTCATGTCCTTCGCCATGCGGGGAGCGCTCCCACGGCAATGTTTCGCGCTTCAGTACAACGTGCGGAAGGACGCGGTCGAACGGCCCCTTTGAGCCCGGGGGAGGAAAGACGTGCTCCACCAGACCCTGAGCTAACGACCACCGATCGCCGCTGACCGTGAAGTTGGCAGTGACCACTTCAGTTCGATTTTCCGCCTTGGCGTCGCCTCCTGGATCCTCGAGGGTAAGCCTGATCTCCGCCATGTAGTCACCGTCGCGCAAGGGCGGGCGGACGGACTCAACGAACCGAATTTGATCATCCGGCGATGTGGTGGGAGGCGCGAGCGAGTTAGCCATTGGCCTGATTCCTCCGAAGGCGCGGCGTCGCGCGCAAGTGTTGCAGATAGCCGCTCGTCGCCGTGACGCGGACGGGGTCAAAGCCGAGTGCGTCCAGCAGTTCCGCACGAGAGCTGGCCGGATGATCGAGAGCCTGGGTGACCTCTGCCTGGATAGCGGCCCGCTTGGTGCGATCGGCGGTGGGCGGGGCCGCGGCGACAACGGTTCGCGCGCGCGCCTCTTGACAGCGGCCCTGCGGGTCGAAGCTCAGCTGAGCGCGTCGGATGGACGCCGAGGCGCCCGGCACGGGAAGACTCGCGGGCTTGATCAGCAATTCGCCGGCTCCCGGCACGGTGCGCGGGCTGGCGGCATTCTGTAGCCCCTGGCCCCATAACGCGCCCGGGAAGGCCTTCGGCGCGAGCTTAATATCAAACTCGTCCTCCACCAAGTCGCCATCGCGATGCTTTATGGTCACCGCCATGGTGCACTTGGCCGGTGCCGTCCGGCCCATCGGGGCGACCCCTATGGCCGACGAGTCAAACGCCTGCGGCTCACCATTGGCGCCTGTCCTCAAATGCGTCACCGGTGTGGCCGAGGCCACATTGAGCTCGAACTTACGGGGATCCACCACGGTCCACTCCACCTGATCAACCGTTAGGGTGCGGATCCGCCCTGTGGTCACGTTGGTCTTGCACAGCTTACCCGCGGGGGGCAGAAATGCCGTGCGGAACTCCTCCCAACTGACCGGCGCCGGCCCCCGCCGGGAGCCGCCGAAATCGATCGCGAAGCTCACCGGTCCATAGGAGAAATGCGCCCGGCCACCCATCTTCTGGTCGACCTCGCTGCACGGGCCCCAGAGTTCGACCCCGGCGCCGAGGCTGAATGTGATGGTGCCAAAAATGGAGTCATAGCTGGCGCCAATCTCGATGTTCATCGACATCGCGAATTGAACCGGCTTCCACTGGGCCAGAAAATCCGCCTGCAGCGTAAACCAGGCGCGCAGTCCGCCGGATTGCCAGGTGGCGCTGAGGCAGCCACCGCCCATGATGGCGACCGGCGTGAAGGCGTAATACAGCTCACCGCGAATGGCGATTTCCGATCCGATGTTCCAATGGAAACCGAGGCGGGGCGGACGCGGAAAATGCGCGGGAATCGGGAACTGCGGATGATAGCCGCCCAGGGTGTAAACGAAGTCACCGGCGTGGTCGCCACGGGCCCAAAGTCCAGCGGCAAACCCACCTTGCAGATGGCAATCGGGCGACAGCACCCAGGACAGGGGAGTGAGCTGGGCCTGGAACAACGCCACGCCCTCGTCGGGGTCCACCGTCGCCAGCACATTCAGTTCCAGGAACGCCACCCATTCCGGAGAGTCGCTGGGCAGCTTGAGCGTCGCCACCCCCATCAGCGCCAGTTGCACCCGTTTGCGTTCGAGGTCAAGCATCACCACCAGCAACGCGAAAACGTCAACGACGCGGAAGGAGTTGAACTTGATGCCGGCGGCAATGAAGATCGCGCCGATCTCCGGGTGAATGGAATCGTGCAGCTTCTGCAGTTCGGCGCCCAGACTGTCGGCCGGACTCGGTTCCAGCCCAGTCGGCGCCATGGCCGGCGAGCCCGTGGTTTGACTGATCGCGTCCTTGACGAACGGGAACTCGTGCACCTGGTCGATCGACGGCACAATCAGGTGGCGATTGAAGCCAAACCCTGCCGCCAACCCCTCCACGAAGAAGAACACCGGCCCCCCGAGGGGAGCGTTCAAGATGCCGTAGATGAACATCGACGGGTGCCCGTCGAGCATCGTAAACGCGCCCAGCGCGGTGAGGCCGAACTCGCCCAGGATCAGCGAGGCGCGGCCAACGAAATCGCCATCCAGATTGGCGAACGCGGCCGAGATCTCAAGGCTACCCGAGCGAACTTCGAGACCCAGGCCGGTCAGGGCAAATGCCAGGCCGTGATCCTTGAGGTTATAACTGGCCTCGAGACCCATCACATCGAGCGACAACGGCCCGACGGAGATGGCGCCATCAAAAGCGATCTGCACTTCGTCGCCGCGTAATCCAACGCCGATCCGGCGCAGGTTCAGCACCTTCCCGAGCCGTTGATTGGCCTCGATCCAGTGCACCGCGGTGGCCGCCTTGGTGGCCGCTGTGAGGGGGGATGCGGAGGCCTTTTGGGGCTTGCCGTCGCTACCGAGGCGCGCGGTGGGCGAGCCCAGTTGCGGACTGAGCGGACTCTGGTGGCCGGCCAGGTCGAGGTCCAAATGCAAACGATGCGTGCCCAGCATCATGGCGGTCGTGAGGGTCAGCTGCTTGGCCTGCAGCTCCTCATCCGGCAGCAGCGGCGCACCAGGCGGACACAGCGCGTGAATCGTGGCGATGCGTTCCTTCGAGAAATCGCCGGTGGTATAGATCGGTGTGAAACCCAGCGTCAGGCGGTGCTCATCGCGGAAGGCCGCTCCGACCAAGGGCAGATTGCCCAGTGCCGCCAGGTCGATGCCAATGTCCATATCGGCGGCCAGCAACATCTCCGCCTTTTCCTTCTTTTCCCGTTCGCGGACGACAATCGCACTCTTGATCGGCAGGATCAGGCCGTTCAACTCCTCCGGTGCCACATCGGCTCCGGCGAACGCCTTCACCAACTCGCCCAGCGAAAGCGGACCACCACCATGATTGACGTAGCTGGCGATGAGGTCGGAGTTCCCGCCGTCGCGAGCGAAGATCAAATCGAACTCCACCTCACCGGCCTTGAGCGAGCCGCTAAAGCGGACTTCGAAGCTCGGCGCCGCGCCCTCGGGCACCGCCTCGGGGTAGCGCTCCAGAGCGAGTTCCACGGTGACCGTCGAGGAGAGCTCAATCGTGCAGTCGGCGGCGAAGGCTTGGGTGTGGGTGTCGTAGCGAACGCCCAGGTGGGTGAGCTGCTCCTGTAGTAGCGGGCCCAGGTTCTTGACGGCGTCGCCCATGCCGAGCTGCGTTGCGACATCCGCAACGCTGAGCCCGCCATCGACCTCCACCGAGCCTTCCATCCGCCATCCCAGTCCGGAGCCGGCGTGAACAGCCTGCACATGGATGTCCACCGAGTCAATCTTGGCCGTGCCGCTGAAATCAGCCGCCAGGGAACCGTCCTCGCCGCCGACGTAGTCGATGCCCAACTGAACATCGTGCAGTTGAAACGCGCCGTAAGTCCATACATCATTCAGCTCAAGGTGAACGGCGACAGACCGTGCGGCGGCATCAAACCGGATCGAAGCATCAACGAGCTTGAGATTCTGGAAACCATGCGGCGGCAGATGGAAGTGCTCAAACAGCGGATTCAGCGCGAGCTCGCCACAAAGGTCCACGCTCCCGCACAGCGAAGGGACCTGGACATCAATCATCCAGTCCGCCTCGAACACTTTGATCGTGTCGCGGATGCGGATGTCGACCGCTTCGCCGATGACGACGTCGATGTCGACCGGGGCGATCTCGAGCAGTCCTGGCAGGATCACCCAATTGCCGCCCGCCGAGCCAACGCGGAATCCGGCGCTGAAGCGCTTGCGGTGGAAGGGAGGAAGCTCCGTTTCTTCCGGCTTCTCCTCCAGAATCTCCAGCGCCATGTGGAAATCAAAGATCGCCAGCTCGTGGAGGAAGCCAGGGAGTTCGAAGGAGTTGACACCCATCCGATGGACGAGTTCCTCGATCATCTCACCGAACAGAATCGGCTGGCCGGGCGTAACCGATCCCTCCACCAGCACCTGGGTTTGGCCCGTAAACAGCGGGCGGCGCTCCGCCAGCAGGCTGATGGCAAACTCGCTCGGCTTCCCGGTGAACAAGCGCAGCGAACAGCCAAAGCGGATGTCGGTTTGGACACGGTCGCCGCTGCCGGAACGTTCCAGATGGAAGAACAGATCTTCGAGTGCGAACTCGGAGAAAATCTTCCAATGGCCGTCGACCTCGCAATCGAACAGGAAGTGATGCTCCTGTTTCGGCTCGTAGGCCAGACGCAGGATTTTCAGACGCAGCTCGGAGGGCCAGAACGCTTCCTTCAGGCCGAAGTCCGCGAAGAACTCGCGAAGGGTGGGTTGCGCTTTTGCGGTATCCAGCTCGGCGCTCACGGCCACATCGGGAAAGCTGATGCTGCCGATCAAGTGCGTGTTGCTGCCCACGAGGATCTCGCCCGCCAAGCTGAGCGTGGGCTGGCCCGCTTCGTGGCCGCCGGCCCACATCCGTCCCACGCCGGCCGCCAAATGCTCAAACTTCAGCACTCCCGGGAAGAGTGTCCAGTCGACGTCGAACTTGAAGTAGACGCGTGAGCTGTCGAGGAGTAACTCCTCCGCGCCGATCAGCACCAATTGAACGCCGTCAATCGGCGGACCGTCGCCGCTAATGCTGGGGCCGCCGGGAATAGCCAGGGCGGCCTCGTCCAGCAGTTTGCTGACGGTGTCGCCCGCCCCTAATTCACCCATTTCCCGCAGATGCGGCAGCGGGACTTGAGCCGCGGCCGGCTGGCTCGGAGTGTCTTCGAAAACCAGCACATGGGGG
This sequence comes from Terriglobales bacterium, assembly GCA_027485675.1. Classification (GTDB taxonomy): domain Bacteria; phylum Acidobacteriota; class Terriglobia; order Bryobacterales; family Bryobacteraceae. The sequence continues at coordinate 46,875 of JAIXQP010000013.1, forward strand.
TTGGCCGGACTCCAACGGCACTCGACAGGGATCGTCGACTTGGCTGCACCGCACTGCGCCTCGGCGTGGATCGAAATGGCCCATTCGCGCTCATCGATCGGATCGGCGATCACCTTGATGTCGTGGAAGCCGACGTCGCCGTAGCGGTGACTGGTGACCCCGTTGGGGATGGTTGCGACGTAGCTGCGGTCAGGCTGGACCTTGGCCTGCCCGAGGTTGTCTTTGACGCTGTTGGTCGGCGAGCCCGATAGCGCCACCAGAATCTTGATTAAGGCCTCTTGACCGCACAGGAAATCGTGGGCGTTGGTGGGGGGAGCGGCGGCAGGTGACGATGGCGGCATGGTTCAGTCGACGGTATTAGCTATACGCTCCGGCGTGCGCTTCGGCTTGTGTGTGCGAGCGAACGCGCTCTCGGGACGAGGCTGAGATTGCTCTTGCCGGCCGAGCGACTTGCATAGCGCCTGATGGCCAAAGCCTTTCTTGTGCCTCTCAGCCGCCTCCAAGACCCAATTCATCTCTTCCTGCCAAAGCCGAAGCACCACGTTGTATCGCTCACGACGGCGTTGCATCGGGCGATCTTCCGGCTCCGCTTCCTGCTCTTTCCCTTGTTCGATATTCTGCAGCTTTCCGATCTTTTCAACGGCTGCCGTTGCCTCCGACTCACTCCGAAACGTCGCCGCAAGGGTGACCTGTAGAGTGCTGGGCAGGTCCGTGTGCCGAGGCGTCCGAATCCAACTTTCCCAGATCTCCGAACCGGAGTGCTTCGCATAGCTGACGAGCGCGTTTTTAGCGTCGTTCCTCGTAACCCGCAGGCCGTCCGCCGTGCGCAGGGCCTCGACGTAGGCTTGCCGATTGTTCGCGCTGATCGTCGCCGCCCGCTGCTTCAGGCTGCACTCATAGATCAAGTCCAGCGCTTCCTTTAACTTTTTCCGGAACTCGGTAAGCTTCATCGCATCCTTCTGGATGGCCTCGACGTTGGTCGCCGCGGCACTTCGCTGCGAGAGCGTTTCGCCTTCCTTCGGCGCTGCCGGCTTGCTCAGGTCAAGGTGATGGGCCTTCTGGTCGAACCACTTGCCCAGTTCAAGAAACAGATATCGGTACACGCCGCCGTAGTAAAGCAGCATCTCCGGAGACGATGGCCTGCTCAATTCGCTCTCTAACAGGCTGCCAAGAGCGCCCAGGGAATCCATCCAAGCGAGGTTGAGATGGGGCAGCCACTGCTTGGCCAAAGTGCAATTCCCGTATTTCCACTCCGGCCACGTCTGGCCGTTCACGGCGGCGGCCTTCATGTCGATGGATTGCCGGTAAAGCTGAATATAGTCCCCGGTAGAAAACCGAAACCGGGCGCATTCGTCAACATCGGGGTGTACGCCCGGAACAATCAGCAGAAGCTCATCATGAGCTTCCGTATAAAAGTAGTTGTTCACCTCGCATCCATGCAGAACCGCTTCGGCAACCCCTTCATAAAGTTGATTGAGCCAACCAGCCTGCGACAGACTTTGGTTGAGAGAGGTACGAACCCTGCGCTCGTATTCGGAGATCAGTCCCCTGTCCGGGCTGAACTTTGGGAAGAAATTGGTGAGCGGCGTCTGGCTTCGCCCACTACTGCCGCGGACGGTGGCGCTGAAGTCCGCTAAGGACGGAGCGATCGCGAACAGATCGTAGTCGGCCACGATTTCGTAGAAAAAAATCTTCTTGGGGTTCGTGGCCTGATCGCCCGGAGCGAGTTTGAATTGGGCGAGTACCGAAACCCCAACCCAGTCGCCTTCCGGCACGCCGGCCGGCAACGGCGTCAGCTTCGGAGCAAAGGCCTTCTCCTGCTGCGCATCGATGGCCGGCATTCCTTTGGGCCGCTTCAGGTAGAGCCGATAATACTCTTGGTCCGCCTGCTTCTGATCCGGCACCAGGGAGAAGGGCAGGGCAAGCGGCTTCTTCGGATCGCTGCCTCTGCTCCCCATCAAATCAACGGCCAATTGTTGGTAGGCCTCAGCCGCCTTGACGTACTTTTCACTGAGCTCCTTCAGCTCAGCTCGTGGGGTCGTCTTGGACTTGGACTGCAGCTCCGAACCGGCGCTCTTGATGGCCGCTTCGGCCCCGTTCAAACGCCCGCCGAAAGAGGCGTCCGCCGTTTGCCGCAGAATCGCCGCCGCCGTCTCCAGTAGCTTGCCGCTCCGGCCCAGCGCCGCAACGATCGTGTCGAACTCCCCAGACGCTGGATCGGCCGGCACGCTGGACTCTGCCAACTTGCGGGCCTTGAATGCCTGCGTCAGCGCCAGGCGTATGTTCTGGTCGTAGCCGAAGTCCTGATTGATTCGCTGAAATGCTGTACCGCCGGAGTCGGCCTGGACTTTGACGTAGAGAAACGCCATCGCCGGCGCCTGCTCTGGAAGGTCCAAAGCCTGGCCGGAAGTCTTGGACCATGCCACGCTGGGATAGTTTTTCTGTGCATCCGGACTCACGATCTGGACGATCCAATCGGGTGGCGTGGCGTCCGCGACCTTGCTGTGCTCTTTCACCCTCGTCCATGGCAGCACCTTCGGTATGAACCCTTGATCCGGTATCGGTATCGTCAACGGCTGGCCCGATCGTTCAAGAGTAATCTCTTGAAATGTAGCGTCCGGACCATTCACCACCGAGACAAGTTCCCCTTGCCCCTTGCTGAAGTCATTCCAATAGCTGGGGCCTTTCGCCAATTGCTGCGTGACATCTGCCTTGGACAGAAACTTGAAGAACCCCAGATTGGACTGAATCGGATGAAACTCCGAGGATTTCAGTTTCGTGGCCAGCGTCTTGCCGGTGACGTTCTGCCCGGTTGTAAAGCCGTAGATCACCCCCTGGTTGGTCTTGCGAACCAGAATCACGCAATTGTACAGTCCAGCCACCTCCAGGAATCGCTCGTAGGTCTCCGGTGCCATCCCCAGCGTGGTGAGGCAGATCTCTCTATAGTCCGCAACGCTCTTTGCCGGGCTGGTGGGCGTAGGCTTGAATCGGTAAATGTGGCGGTCGAGGTTGCGATCCAGGAGGTCTCTGAAGGGTGATGGCATGTCGGATCCGTTCCTCGCGATTACTGGTGAAACAGCGCCACAGGCGGCACCGCTTGCTCATACATTCCGGCCGGATCGTTGCTCGCATGGGCAAACGCCGGGTCGGCCCACCAACGGTGCAGATCGATGATCGAGTCCATTCCCGCCTCATCGATCGCCCGCAGACGGATCCCCACCTTGGCGACCCCACGAACCCCGAGCTGGAACGCGCGGACTTTACTGTTGTCAGCCATGTCTGCGCTGCGGTAGCGCGCGGTAATCGACTGCAGCCGCAGCTTCCCCTCCGCGAACCATTGACTCATCTGCTTTTGGATCAAAGAGTCCAGACTGAAATGCGGCAAGGTCGCCGAGACCTGCGCGTTGGCATCCCGGCCGGTTGCAAAACTGGCCTCCAGCAGCAGGACGTCGTTCGGCAGTTCGATCCGATCGCTAAACAGAGGCGTCTCCCGAAGAAAAGCGGCCAGCGTATCCATCGAAACGCCCAGTCGAGCCGCAATCCTCGCTAGATAACGGGATCGGGTGCCTCGCGCCGCGCTATCGGCCAGACGGGACTAAACGACCGACACCCCCAACGAGTAACCGCTACCCGGATGAAGCGCGACAATGTCGGCTCGGCGCGGATACATCCATTGGGCGATCGAGGCGCTCCACTGCATGGAGTTGAAGACGGTCTTCTCAAAACCCACCTCGCGCTTGATCTTCGGGAGCTTCGCCTCGGCCGACAACGAAACCTGCACCTGCTTGTACACTAGGCACACGTCCTGGGTTTGGACCAACGGATTGTCCTTGTAGCGGGCCATCTCGGCAAAACATTGAAAGCGGAACTGGCTCCGCGAGAGCCGCCCGGTCGCCCCGGCGCCAGCCGTAGCCTTCCCGCGCAGTTTGGCCATGGCTTCGACACCCGCCTCGACCTCGCCGCCGAGGGAAAAAAGCGAGAAGTAGGCCAAACCCTGTCTTGCCGAAACGGCGGGCTGGACGGGAGTGGATTGGGAAAACCGTTGGAGTTGGCTGATCAACTCCAAACCGCTTTCGCGCCAGGCCCTCCCGTTGGGAGTATTCGCCGAAATCCGCTCAAGGGCTTTGTTGATCGCATTCTGCCACTCTGCGGAGGAAACGTTCCCGGTCAAGCTATCCGGCGGCTGCTCCCCCAACGTCGTTAGCCAATTTCGCGCATGTTGTTTCAGCGCCGCCTTTTCGGTTTTCTGGAAGGCCTGCAGTCTGGTCTTCAGGTACTGTGCACGCTGGGAATAAGGCCCGGAAACGACATTTCCCAGTTGCTTCAATAACTCCTCAGAGGAGTAAGCGCTGCGTATACCTCGGATCGCGGGTCTCTTTTCCGGTGCCACCGTCCATCCATCACTCCGGATATTCTGGCTGACCATGATGAGGAACTTCGCCGCCTCTTCCTTCACCTCTTCGCGCCGCCATTCCGGCATCAGTTCGACGAACTGCTTCTGCAAGCCGCTGTCCATCGAAGACTCGTAGAAATTGGGAGATTTCGCCAAAGCCCAGAGGAATTCGATCTTCCCGCCGGCTATCACATGGGCGGAGACTTCCAGTTCCAACGACAGTGTGGCCGGGTCGTCCTCGCCCTCGCCGGTGTCCTCCGCCTCGGCCCCGCTACTCTTCTTGAGAGCATCTTGAATGAGGGAGGGCGGGCTGATGGCGAAATCAACGCCGAGATTCGCATTGGCCTGCCAGCGCTTGCCTTCAAACTGGAAAAAGCCAAGTGAAGGGCCCGTGGCGTAGCCCGACAAATGGCGCGGCATGCGGCGCATCACCAGCATCGATCGGCTGGCGCGCCCGCCACCCACCACAGCGCTGACTTCACACGTTACCCCGGGCACGGGAAACACCGTGAGCGCCGTGAGGTCCACCGCGACCTCCACTTCCACAGCGTGGCCCGTGTCGGAATAGCCGGAACAGGTGGCGCCGTTCACATCGAGCGAGGCGGTCTGAAAAGCGCCGAAGAGCTCCTCTGGTAGTACAAACGAGTCAGTGCCTTGTGAACGCTGGACTTGGCTTTCGAGGAACCGTCGCAGGCTGAGATTCTGTTTCGCACTAGGCAAATGGAATGCCTTTTCGCGATTCTGCGACGAGGGGGGCTGGCACGGCGGCAAGCGACATAGGGTCTACGAAATTTACCGCAGTAACATCGAATTGAGCAAGCCGAATTTCGCGCCAAATGACTTGTAATTGATTAATAATCATTTTGCAAATCATGGGGCCGCATCTCACCCGGATTCGTGGCGGCTCCTGAGCCACCGACGGACGGTCGTGGGCAGAGCGGTTGGATGCCATTTTCCTATTCCGATTGGGATCCAAGGGATCAATCGCCCACCTGCGCTGCTCGCGGCTTGGCCTGTTCCTCCGGCAATCGCCGGGCCTTGTGCTGGGGCCAAAATCTGCGTTCGCCGCTCTGACTTCGCTCCCAGGCCAGCGGCTTCCCATCGGCTCGCCCTGAGCCCCTCGGCTCCTGCTGCGTCGTGGAGAATTCTGCCGGTCACGACCTATTCGAAAATATTTGCAATCAGCAACCGGATTCGATTCAACAAGTTACGCTCTTCTGCCGACTCCCGTGGCGCCGGTTCCGCTGATTCATGCTCCATCGTGAAAGTGGGATCAGCGCGCAAGCGCAGGGTCCGCAAAAGAATCTCACGGAGTTACCGTCATGAAGAAAGTTCTCACCGCCGAGCAAAAGCAGCGTCGTGCCGAAACAGCCCGTCGCAACGGAGCCAAGAGCAAAGGGCCGGTCACCATCGAAGGCAAACATCGCAGCTCCATGAACGCCATCACCGTCGGCAAATACGTCGACGTCCACGACGAAGAGGTGCCGGCCTTTGCGCCCATTCTCACGGTCGAGGACCGCAA
>JAIXQP010000010.1 GCA_027485675.1 Terriglobales bacterium
CCGGCTTCCAAAATCCGGGCGATCTCTTCGTGACTGTGACGTTTCTTCTTCATCGATCTCTCCTTCCTTCTTGAAAGATCCTATGATTCCAACTGGTACAAGTTTAGGGCGTCAGGTCAACTCCAGTTCAATGGAGCCGAACGATCGCCTCAAACGATTCCTGTATACAACCTGAGATCGTCCGAGCCTCGCTCTTCGTCCGGTACGAGGTCCCAAAGTCTCCCATTAACTTGCCTCAGATCATCCCATGACTGGTTCGAGAGGTGCGCCTTCCCTTGCTCGATTAGCTGTTTAACTTGCAATTGATCATTCATTGAAGTGCGTCGCTCGACAAGATGCGAAAACATGTCGATAAGGAATTCCGGTGTCCGGATAAGAATCTGGAACTTGATTCGGTTCAATTCGTCCGACATAGCTTGAATTCGGTCGGGACTCGTCGAATGGATAAATGTTTGTTCACGGGAAACGATTTCTCGTAGCTGGTGTTTCTCTCGATCGTTGCCGTTTTCCTGAACTACTGATGTCGTCGACTTCTTGCTTTCGAAGTAATCAGCTCGTGCAGCGTGGAGACGCTTTGAAGAGGTTAACTCGAAGACTTGTTGCGCGACGCGACGCTTCGAGTCTTCGATCTTGAAGCGATCGTCGGTAACGTCATCCGGCGCGAGTTGTCCGACCTCGGCCAAGAGACCCTGAGTTTGCTCTAGTAGCCGCTGAAGTTTCTCGGATACCTCGTGATTACCTTTGACGATAGCATCCCCAATTTCTGCTTGGATCTTCGCTTCGAATTGTAGAACTTCCGTAGCCAAAATACCTGGCACTACGTGGCGCGCTGTACCTCGAAACACTTGAGAGAACTCTTGCCCTGTACCAATAAGGAAGGCCGAAACCGTCAAATCGCGAGACTCCGAGATCTCAAACGTAAGATCAATCTCGGTACCCCTGAAAAGATCTTTCGCAATCTGTTTGCCAGAGATAGACAAACTTCCTATTGGCTTATTGGTTGAAGAATGCTTCTCGGCAGGGCCCTCTACCACCATTATCTTGATGTCTTCATCTGATCCCTTAATTATTGTTTTCGCAAGTTCAACTGTACGTTTCTCCTTTTTGGGCAGGACACAATTCTTGGAAAACACTCGATCCAGTCTCGTATCTTTGTTGGCAATGTCGTCCTTAACGAGGCAAATATCCTCAGGTAGCATTTGGCCAGCAACACTGTATCGCCCTTGTGCTATCTGGATTGATTCAAGCCCAACGTCGTATGCATTATTGTGGACATCCAGCAGCTTAAAGTGAAATACATTGAACGTACCTTCGCGAAGCGGCAAATCCTCCGAAATGCGCTTTGTTAGCGACTTTAGTCCACTGTCGAATGACCCATCATCGCTGGATATACGGTAGAACAGTCCAGAGATATTTCCTTCAAACTTCGCAGTAAAGGTCTCTTCAGTGCTCTGGCTGTTCCGGCTGTAGGACGTTCGAACGGTAATCTGTCGATCATTGATCGGCGGCCTTTCATCCATCGCTTCAGCATTGAATTCAATGGAGCCAGCAAAAAACGCAGCTCCAACCGCGACCGCGTTTGTTGGGTCTACTGAAGTGTTAACAGCAATTCCCATAAGCTCCTCGACACGCTTTCGAACGAACGGAATATATGTACTCCCGCCTACCATTAGTACGAATTGCAAATCATTCGGTCGCAAAGAGTGGCGGGTTAATATCTTCTTCATCATATCCGCGGTTCGATCAATCGCTTCCTTGACGACTGACTCGAACTCTGATCGCGTAATAGTAATGAGGGAATCAATGGATCTGTTGTTTTCATCCTCCAAGCTAACGAGACCTAGGTCGATCTCAGCAGACGACTTGTTCGACAATTCGATCTTGGCCGACTCAGCCGCGTGGAGCAATCGGTACCAGATCCTGTTGTACTTTCCCGACTCGCTCTTTAGTTGAGTCAGGAGGTCAGTAAAATGTCCGCGACGAGAGATTTCTGGAACGATAAGCTTTTCTACAAGTAATGCGTCGAAATCTGCCCCTCCGAGATAGTTGTCGCCCTCGTGATCGACGACCGTCAGTTCGCCCTCAATAATCTTAACCAAGGCGACGTCAAAAGTGCCGCCACCGAGGTCGTAGACCATCCATTGACTATTCCGCAGGTCGGCGCTCTTTTCTTTGTTTGCGTACGCCAAGCTAGCGGCGATTGGTTCTTGAAGAAGGACAACGCTTTTGAACCCTGCGGCTAGTCCGGCTTCCTTCGTTGCGTTTGACTGAATGGTATCGAACGATGCCGGAATTGTTATTACGGCAGCCTCTACGACTTCACCAGTATGAATGAAAGTCTTCAACTCCTTTAGAACGAACGCCGAAAGCTCCGAAGGCGTTTTAGATGTCCCGATTGCCTGAATTGTGATCTTTTCGGTCGTTCCCATCTTGCGCTTAAACCGGCTCGCAACACTCTTCGGGTCTTTCTCGGCATATGTGCGTGCTTGGTCGCCAATTAAAATGCGGTCGTTACGGAAGCCAACCACAGATGGGAGGGTCTCTTTGAAGCCGCTTGGATTTTTAAATACTTCGACTTGACCCTTTTCGAACTTGGCAATAAGCGAATTCGACGTACCAAGGTCAATTCCAAAGTTGATCATTTTTTTCATAGTGCGCTCTCTCGGTCAATACGCTGAACCACAACAATACCCTTCTGCACGACGTGCGAAAAATCTTCACTTCCGCATCTGATTATTGGCTTGATCACTTCGGTTACAAACAAGTTATCAGCACTTTCGCCTGAGATCGTAGCTTCGAGGTCGGTACGCGTCTCCTTGAATGGTTGACCACTAGGGTCTTCATAAAAAAGCCCCTCAACAAGCAGCGTATCTTTAATGCGATCGATGTTTCGCTTTGCATTCCCAGGATCTCCATGACGCAGAAGCTTGCGTTCAATCTCGAAGAGATTGTTCAACAGGACAAGGGTCCATTTTGGTACTTCAACTTTAGGCATGTAAGCCATCTTATTTTCTCCCTTCACTTCGAGTGTTAATTAGGTATCGCAGAGCCGGTGCATTCTCCGTTTGTTGCATCGATAGCGTGATTCTCGCTGCATTGTCAGCAGCGTCAGAAACGACGAGCTCCCCATTTGCGACTAAAGCCCGAACCCGGCCCCACGGTACGATACGTTTTTTGGTGAAAATCCAACCCGAGGTTTCAAACTCAACGCCATGATCGCTAACAAGACAATTTCCAATACGCAAGCGCTGGCCTTTCGCGATCAGGGCCTCACACTTTTCGACCACCGTTGGCAAAACATATGCAACAGCCGCGCTGATTAAAGCCTCGAAATGCTCGTCATTTTTGTCTTGGTCGCCACTTGCCTCCCACGCAAATCTCACTTCCCGTCCGTCGTCAGCCTTCACTGCCACTAAATACTCCGACGTCACTTGGTGACCATTACGAAGAAGTGTTGCGCCCCAGCGAACAGAAGCGGCTTCAACTGCGGGAAAAGACACGGCACCCATCTGGACGTGGTTCTTTGTGATTTGCCACTCGCGGGAACCGTGGACTAATCGCACTTCGAAAACTCTTTCTTCGGAGATAAGCCTCCGGATTGTTTCTCGGTCCTCTGCCAACTGATGATTCAAATCGGCGGACTTGAACGTAAAGCTTTCCGCCAGCAGAAGCAAATCGCTCGAAGTCTCGCTATCTGAATAGATATTGTAGCTGTCGATCGCAAGACCTCGGACACAAGCCACAGCCTCATTCTGCAGATCACTGAAATACGTAGGCAAAAGATTCAAAATATCTCGAAGAGAATCGCTCTCTAACAGGGCCCGAACAGAAGCGGCATCTGGCTTTTGTGTTTGGCTGCTCGTGCGCAGTTCGCGTAAAGGGTCCAACATGCGATCCACCACTCTCCGAGTATTCTCAAAACATCTGTCCTCGAAGTCCTGGGCAACCCACCGACGTCCGTCAAGCAGGCATTCGAGCACAATAAGATTCTTTCGCTCAATCGCTCTTGTTAGGACAGCGTCGAACTGACGCGAGAAGGGCCCGCTAAGCCAGTGACGAAAGCCGCCAATCGTGTCTCCAAGCGATTCGATGAGCGCCAATGGTGATTCGTGTGGGTCTACTAGGAAGTGATCGTGACATCCGCGAGTCAGGAAACTCAACAAAGGCTTGTTGGTGAACACCAACCAATGATGATGGCGGAGAGAATCATTTGATAGCTCATCGCAGTACATCATCGCTTTCGACTTGTCCACGGCGCAGCCGTGCAACCAGCTTAACGTACCTTCCTCAAGCTCGATCTCCCGCAAGAGAGATTTTTTGAGTCGTTGCAACAGAGTGACATTTAAGCCGTCACAGCTAACCCCAGCAGGAAGAGCCAGAAGTTCGAATGGATTGATGTAAAACGAATACCACTGGGCAGGGGGCAGAAGTGTTTCGCCCTGACGTCGCGCATTTGCGGCAAGATCAAGTAGTCGAGGTAAGACTTCGGCGATCCGGTCGCTCGATTGTGTGAATTCGGGGAATCTCTTCAACGCCAGCCGCCACATATCTATGGCATCGGCATCCTGAGAAACTTCCGACCGACTGTAGACCAAACCAAGGTTAAACAGATTGGCAGCATCTGCGGAAGACATCGCATCCACTGCCCAGTACTTGATTGCTTCGAAATAGTTCTTGCTTCTGTAGTGGAGAATTCCAATGCGATTTAATTGATCTGATGAAAGCGTCGAAATTTGCGCAAGCTGCGTCAGCACGGATAGTTCTCGTTCATCGTCTTGCGGATCTCTGATTGCTGGATCTCTAGAGGCGTAAATTGCCGCCAACGCTCCTGCTGACTCCTCGGAGTCTGGATTCAGCGTCAACGCAGTCTCGAAGGCCTCGATCGCCTCAGCCTCCTCGCCGCTCACGAGAAGTTCGTTTCCCAGTTGGGTCCACGCTGCTCCGAAACGAGGAGCCAAATCTACGGTCACTCTCAAGGCACTAATCGCGTTTGCGGTGTCCCCCAGGTATGAGCGACAAATAGCTACTTGCCACCAAGCATTAGCGTATTCATCATCTGCTCGGGTGGCGGCAATCGCTGTCGCCAACGCCTCCTTGAGATGTCCGCGCTTTCGCTGATCGATTGCTCTCTGAACCAGTTCTTCTGCGCTTGGCGGCATAAGTGCTCCGTCTCCAACAGTTATCCGTGCTGGTCACCATTATGATGATCCAGCTTCAAAGCAAATACAACTGCAGATGAATCGTAGTATAGGATATCGAAATTGCGGCGGCAGGCACCATCAAACGCAATTAGCTTTTCGCGAGGCTCTTCTACGACCTGGGACTCATGGAACGAGAAGGAAGTGGCTACGACCTGATGTACGAGACGCTTCTCAGCTCCGGGCGACCAGTCCCGCTGGTCCGGGAACGGGACGACCGGGTGACGGTCACCGTCCAGCGGCGGATCGAAGGCTGGGCAGACCTTCCCGTTGACGCAGAAGGAAAAAATCCCACTCGGCCTAATTGCGCAGCATGAAGCCCTCACGGTGGCCGAGTTGATGCGCTTACTGGATATCGGGTCCGCAGTCGAAACCCGTCCCTGGATCGGCCGGCTTGTCGAATGGAGGATCGCTGAGACCAAAGGACGCACCAAGGGAATGAGGTACCTGGTGCATGCCAGCCTCCTTCGCCAACTCGATTTCCAATCAAGAACCACGCTGAAGGCGATCGAACCCCATCGACTGCGGGAACTCGTGCTCAGCGACCTGGCGCGCTACCCCAACTCCAGCCTTGGAGAGATCCAGGCCCGCGTCGGGAACGAGATCCCAAAACGCACGCTGCAGCGGGCGCTTTCCGGCCTAATCGCCAGCGGAGCCATTCGCTCTCACGGCCGCCTGCGCGGTACCAAGTACAAATGCGCCACATAGGTGCTTATCTGGCACGATTGGCATATCAGTCTGGCGCATTTGGTCCCGCGAGCGCTGTATCTGTATGCAGGAAAGGTACTTGCGGGCCGTGACCCTCTTGGCAATAGTGCATATAGCGCCAATGGCGTCAAGGCTACTGATATCCCGGAACGGAAGAAGCGACTCATCCGGATCGGAAGCCAAGCCGACGCTGCCCCTGATCCGCAAAGGAATTACGAAAGACAGTGACCAGTGCGGAGCTCCCGCACTGGCAAAAAAATGCCTATCGGAATCGATGCTTGTCTCGACTAGCGCAGCAAGAATATCCCTTTGAAGAACCTTCCTATCGGGCTATCGCCATGCACCCACGCGCTGCTGCAGCCACCATAGCGACGGATAGGCGGCGAGCCAGACCCAGAAGAAACGGTTGAGGCCGAACACGCAGGCATTGACGAGGTGAAACAACGCGGCGAGAGCGAGGCCGATGACGAGCGCTTGCTTGGACAGGAGCGCAAGAGGGAAAAGCAACTCGAACAATATCACCGCCCAGGAGGCGAGGCACACGGAGCGCGGCCAGTGCGCCCCTGCCCGGATACTCTCGCTCGCCGGATAGGCGGAGAACAGCAATACGTCCCGCGAGGCGCGGCCCGTACGCCATTCGGGGTTGGTGATCTTCACCCAGCCGGCGACGCAGTATGACAGCAGCACCTGCAGCGCCAGATAGCCGAACGCAGCTTCTCGCGCCCGCAGAGACGGCAGGAAGTGCACCAGACAAAGGCAGCTCAGGATCAGCAACCCCATGCGGTCGCTGCCGCCGTTATAGGGGCCATCAAAGCGGTGCAGGATGAACAGCGCGTGGAGAAGCAGCGCGAGGCATATCCACGGGGCGGCGAAACCCGCCATCAGCAGCAGGCTGAGGGCGATGCGCGGGAGGAACAGGCGGCGCTCGCCTGGAACGCACAGATGCTCGGCGCTTTGCTGCAGGAAGGCGAAGGCGAGCAACACCTCGGTGCAGCGCACGGCTTCATCGAGGCTCATGAGACCTTCCAGCGGTACACGGACGAAGTGAAGGTGATGTCCTGGCGAATGCTTTCGCCTTGCCTGCTCACGAAGACCAGCCGGAATTGCAGCCAGGGTGCGGACGCCTCGGCGTGGTCGGCCTTGATGCGTTCCACAATTTCGCGCTCGCTGTGTGCGGTAGGGTTCGCCATCAGCCGTTCTGCGCAGCTCACCAAATAGAGCGATTCGTTCCAGCGCGGGTTCCAGACCATGCGCAGGAGCATCTGGCCGAAGGAAAGGCGCGCGGGCCGGGGGCGAAATTCCTGCCACGCGGCGACAGCGTGCGGGTGCTGCAGCAACGCATATTCGATCCGGGGCGACGGCGCGATCGAGTCGAAGAAACGCCACGAAGGGAGGAGAGCAGGCAGAAGCAGCTTTAGACCGTGCAGCATGTCTGATCTCTTATGGTGAGCCGCCGGCGGGCGGGCTCTCGGGCAAGTTGGGAGTGGCGACGATTTCGTCCATGCCAGGCTCGGAACGTTCGCTTCCAGCATTGATGGCATTGCAATCATCGAGTACACTCTGGATAAAGAGTCTGTTTCCGGAGGGCAATCGCTATGGCCAGTCTCACTATTCGCAATCTTGAGGACGACGTAAAGCAAGGGCTCCGCATTCGAGCCGCGCAACATGGCCGTTCGATGGAAGAGGAGGCGCGGGATATTCTGCGACGGGTCATCGGGCAGGGCTCATCGCCGCGCAACCTCGCCGCATCGATTCGGGCACGCTTGGCCGCTGCTGACCGCGTTGACTTAGAGTTGCCGGCCCGAGAGCCGATGCGCGGGGCCCCGCGCTTGGGTACAACCCGTCGATGATCATCCTCGACACCAACGTCCTCTCTGAAATGTTGCGTCCAGAGCCGGCGGCGCAGGTGCTGGCTTGGCTTGCGGCGCAGGATGGCGAAACGATCTTCTTTACGACAATCGGCGAGGCTGAATTGCGCTACGGCGTAGCTGTCCTGCCGGCGGGACGGAAGCGACGTTCGCTCTCTCTGGCCATCGACGAAATCCTCGAGGAGGACTTCCATGGCCGGATTCTCCCTTTCGACCGAGCCGCAGCGATGGCTTATGCGGATATCGCGGCCAACAGGCGGGCGGCCGGGCGCCCGATCAGCCAGTTTGATTGCCAGATTGCCGCCATTGGGCGCGCGTACCAAGCGGCCGTCGCCACCCGCAATACCCGGGACTATGAGGGCTGTGGAGTTGATCTGGTCGATCCGTGGCAGTTCTCGGGCCTTGACGCCTAGCGATACAGCGGTCCCCCCGATGGTTTTGCGCGGAACGAAGGCAGAGGAGAAACTGACGACCCTGTCCGGAATGCCGATTACTGCACCGCGGCGTGCGTACAGGCTCCGGCGACGCCGAGTTCGATCCGCAGCGCTGAGGGGTTCTCGCCATCTCTCGGATGGGTGGCCCGTGCCATTTGCCGGAGAGACGTAAATCCTGGTGCCGTGATGGTGAGTTCGTAGTCTCCATCGAACCTTTTCGTGGAGGCGAATCTTCCGGTCTCGTCGCTGGTCAGTTCTTCCGGGACCTCTCCGCTTGTATGGAACAAGAGCACGCTCGCGCGGGGAATCGACGCTCCGGACGCGTCGAGCACTACGCCGAGGAGCCCGTTTATGTTGACCGCCTGGCGTGGGCAGGCGTGGGTACCAACGTAGGTCACCCCGCAACTGGTTTCGCCAAAGTCGATTGTCATTTCCGGGTGCGCCGCTCGCTCGTCCACTCCGATCGGGACAACTGCGGCGGCCTCCCCGGTCTGCCTGACACGCAGAAGTTAGTTTCCAGGAGGTGGCGTGGCCATGTGGAACGCGCCGCCGCCGGTGGTGTGGGTCGATTGCAGCAACTTGCCGGAGCGGCCTTCCAAAAGCTCGACATCGAGGGCGAGCAGCCGTCCACCCGGCCGCGCGCAGAGTGTCTTGGAGTTTCCTTACCGCTACCACAGGACCAGACGGCCAAGGGAGCGGGATGGTTGTGTCCCGGGGGGGGGCATCTGTCACCAGGACGGCGACCCTGCCTACACCTCGCTGTCGCGGTGTCCCCCTGGCTAATCGGTTCCGGGCGGGATGCGGAATCAGGCTGAACATTGCCACCAGCAGCTGCGCAGCTCTCCGGGAGAACTTCCTTGCCTTGGTCATCGCAGATAAGTAGGGTGTCCCCTCGGTGGTCGTACGCACAACTTAGCGCGGCTCCGGAAACTCTGTATAGTAAAAAGAATTGCCCTGACCGAGGTTAGTTATGTCCCGATACTCCGTTTTACTCTTTGCCCTGCTGTCGGTAAACCCGATGCAAGCGCAATCGAACTTTGGTTCGATTCGCGGAACCGTTACGGATTCCAGCGGCGCAGCCGTTCCAGGGGCGCAGGTTACGATTACTGACCTGGGTACGAACGCCCAAGTGAATCTGATCAGCGCCGCAGACGGCGGTTACTCCTCGCCCCCGCTGCGGCCCGTTGTCTTTCGGGTGACCGCGGAGTTCAAGGGATTCCAGAAGACCATCGTGAATGACGTGAAGGTGGATACGTCGAACATCACCACCGTGAACATCAGCCTGAAGGCGGGCGACGTGGCGACCTCGATCGAAGTGACGGGCGCGGCGCCATTGGTGCAGACTTCGTCGGGGGCGCTGCAGCAGACCGTCAATCAGCGCGCGATCAATGACCTGCCGCTCAACGGCCGCAATACGCTGGCGCTGGCCTTGACGCTGCCCGGGGTGGCCGGAAGCGCGGGTACCGAGATTAGTGAGTTCACCACCAATGAGCCCGTGCCGGGACGCGAGTTATCGATCAACGGAAGCCGGGTGGGGTCCACGCAGTTTCAGGCCGATGGGGCCAATGTGACGTCGATTGCGCTGGGGCGGATGAGTATCTCCTTCTCGCCCGATACCATTCAAGAGTTCAGCGTGCAGCAGGCCAACTACTCCGCGCAATACGCGCAGGCGGGCGGCGCGATTATTCAGCAGACCACTAAGTCCGGCAGCAATGAGCTGCACGGTACCGGCTTCTGGTTTCACCGGCAGAAGGCGTTTACGGCGACTCCGTTTGACTCGCAGCGCAGCGCCGTGACCAACTTCGATAACCGGCCGCCGTTGCGCCGGCAGCAGCTTGGCGCAGTGCTCACCGGCCCGGTGACGATCCCGAAAGTTTACAACGGGAAAGACCGGACGTTCTTCATGTTCAGTTATGAGCCGACGCGTCAGTTGGCTTCGAACCCGGGCGGCGCGACCAACATCCGTGTCCCGGATGAGCGGGAACTGGCGGGCGACTTTTCGCAGTCGCTCGTCTACTTCCGCAACGCCAACGGCACCGTGCGCACGGAGCCGACCGCGCTGCTCTATAACCAGTTCAATCGCCGGGGAGACGGCGCGCTGGCGCTGCGCCCGAACCCGAACTTCAACCCCGCGCTGCCGGCGAGCGCGACCAACTTCACCTATCAGTACATTCAGTTTCCGCTGTTCAACCCGAACGACCCCAACCCGGCCCGCCGGGGGCGCGTGCTGGTGAATGAGCTGGGGCAGAGCCTGGTGAACCCGGCGGCGCAGCGGATTGCGCGGGAGTTGTACCCGCAGCCAAACATTACGGACCCGAACCTGATCCGGGATCTGCTCGGCGCAAACTACACCTATTTCCGCGAGACCCGGTTTAACGACGACCGGTACACGGTGAAGATCGACCACAACATCACGCAGAACCACCGGCTGACGGCGCGTTGGACGGAGCAGCCGCAGTTCGGCAACCGGCAGGAGCGGGACGCGATTCAGCACGGGCTGATCAGCGATGCGAATAACTCGCGGCAGTTGCTGGCGGGGGTGACGTCGACGATCGGATCGTCGATGACGAACGAGTTCCGGGCCAACTATGTGTACGGCAAGTTTGAACGCGGCTTTCCGGAGCCGCTGCTGAATGAGGACTTTACCTCGAAGTACTTGAACACGGGCGGGGCCGGGGCGGGGGCGGTGAACCTGATCGGCTACGGCATGGCGCGCTTCTTTGACGGGGGCGGACTGTTCGGGGTGAGCGGACAACTGAGCGGAGCGGCGGTGGGGACGCTGGGCTTCAACTCGCCGCAGGACGTGGGCATGAACAAGGAGCACAGCTACTCGCTGACGAACGACTTTTCGTACGTGCGGGGCAAGATGAGCTGGAAGCTGGGTTTTTCGGCGAGCCACTTGCAGTTGAATCAGTCGGCGCTGGGCGTGGGTTCGCTGGCCGGAGGCCGCTTCTTCTGGGACCGGCTGCAGACGGCGGAGCAGAACTGCAACGTGAACCCGCTGAGCGGCGTGGCGCCGAACTGCGCCGGGGCGGTGACCGGGGGCGATCGCTTCGCGAGCTTCCTGCTGGGGGTGCCGACCGGGGTGCAGGTGCAGACGGAGAACCTGTCGATTCCGTACTACTACCGCTGGACGAACCTGGGCGGGTATGTGCAGAACGATTGGCGGGTGACGCCGAGTCTGACGTTGAACATTGGGTTGCGCTACCAGTTTCAGTCGCCGCGGTGGGAGAAGTTCAACCGGCAGGGGCTGCTGAACATGGCGCGGCTCGAGGATAACCCGTTTGTGCTCGATCGCAACGGTCGGCCGCTGCGGGCGCCGGTGTTTGAGTATTCGGGTGTGGATGACCGGTCGCGGTATGTGTCGCCGTCGGTGAAGGATGTGTTTGAGCCGCGGTTCGGGTTTGCGTGGACGCCGAATGCGAGTTGGAATTCGCGGAAGAACTTTGTGGTGCGGGGCGGCTACGGGATGACCCACGGGGTGTTGATGGGCAATGACCGCGAGCCGGTGCCGAACCTGGGTTCGCAGACGGGGACGGGCTTCCGGCAGATCAGCTATGTGTTGGGGGCGAACGATATTCCGTCGCCGAGCAACGTGCCTTCGTGTGGGTTAGCGCGTTGCGGGGATCCGGCGATGCCGATGCAGTTCGGGTTTAACAATCCGGTGTTGGCGTCGGACAATACGTTGTTCCAAATTCCGGCGAGCGGGGTGATCCGGCCGGGGGACCGGGCGGGAAGCACGGCGCTGGGGAATCCGCGGCAGAACGTGCTGTACCAGTCG
The DNA here is from genome assembly GCA_027485675.1 of Terriglobales bacterium. Taxonomy (GTDB): domain Bacteria; phylum Acidobacteriota; class Terriglobia; order Bryobacterales; family Bryobacteraceae. Next base: position 11,990 of record JAIXQP010000010.1, read on the forward strand.
ACGGGGGTGGTGCTGAACAGCGACTACCGGCTGCCGACGGTGCATAACTTCTCGGCGCAGTTGGAGTATGGGATTGGGGCGGCGGGCAATACGGTGATGCGCCTGGGGTATCAGGGTTCGATTGGGCGGCATTTGTTTGGGCCGAGTGTGAATCTCAATCGACTCGATCAATTCACGGGGCAACTGCCTTTTCCCGGCTTCTCCGGCCGGCTTTCGGGCGGGATCTTTGTGCTGGACCCGACGAACACGTCGAGCAGTTATAACGCGTTTGTGGCGGAGTTGGAGCGGCGGTTTTCGACGGGGTTGCAGTTCCGGTTTAACTACGCGTTTTCGAAGAACCTGGATGACAGTTCGGGGGGGATCCGTTTCCCGGTGCCGAACAACTCGTTCAACAACTCTTCGCTCGATATTCCGCTGCTGCGGGCGCAGGACCCGTACAACACGCGGAACGACCGGAGTGTGGCGGCGACGAATGCGCCGCATATCATCAACCTGTCTGGCGGGTATGATCTTCCGTTTGGCCGCGGCATGCGTTGGGCGAGCGGCGGGGGCTGGAAGGATCATGTGGTGGGCGGTTGGAACATGAATGGATTGGCGCGTTTCCGGAGTGGGTTCCCCTTGGCGGTGCCGCTGGGCATTGGGAATTCGTTTGATTTGGGAACGCCGGGCGGGACGCAGCGGCCGGACATGATTACGGGGGTGCCGCTGGTGAACCCGGATTGGAACCGGGAGAACGCGTGGCGCGGGGTGCCGTATATCAACCCGCGGGCGTTTGCGGTGCCGGAGCCGGGGCGGCGGGGGAACGCGCCGCGGAATCTGGATGCGTACTATCCGTGGGTGAGCTCGATCGACATGAGCGTGTTTAAGCGGTTTATGCCATTTGAGAATCGGCGGCGGTATTTTGAGTTCCGCGCGGAGGTGTTCAACGTGCTGAATCTGAAGCAGTACACGCCGAACCCGAACATTACGGGCTTGCTGACGGGGGCGAACCAGAACCCGTTGACGACGGGGACTTCGCCGAACTTTACGGCGGTGCCGAACGTGCAGAACCGGTTTGGGAACTTGCGGGCGCCGGGGGTGTGGGACGCGGTGATTGCGAAGTTTAACGGGACGCCGGTGGATACGGCGATTGCGGGTCTGCCGGGTCCGGGGGCGGGCGGAGTGGGTTGCCCGGCGAACGCGCCGGAGTTGGGGGCGGCGAACCAGACGGGTTCATTGAGCCCGGCTTGCGTGGCGCGGTCGTTGAATCTGCAGGGTGGGTTTGGACGGATGAATGCGAACACGATTCAGCCGCGGATTATTCAGTTTGCTTTGAAGTTCTATTTCTGAGGAACGGACGGCCTTTGGCAGAACGATTGCTTTTGTGTTGAGATATCGCCGGAGGCCAAGGTGGACTTCGGTCGAGTTCATCTCCGGGGGAATGGATTCTTGGGCTATGGGTCTCACCGGCCAGACCTGGGCAGGGTTTCGCAGCGTAACCGAATTCCTGCCCAGCCCGCGGGCAGCGTGGCGCGACGAGCCGGGGGCCTGGACGGGACCCGGCTACCGCTCTGGAGTGTGATTCCCAAGGAGCGGCTGAGTGATCCCGTTATGCCCAGCGACGGCGGAGTCAGCGCCAGCCGGCTGCGCGACCGCTCTCGCAAGCAGAGCTCCGCGGGGGCACCCTGCCCGAGAGATTGAACGCTTGACGGCAAACGTACATTACACTAAAGCCAAGATCGAATGATCTAGAGCTATCGGGATAAGGCCGCAGAATGTCCGGCGTCTGGCGAGCGTGTTCGTCAATGGGAGCCGTTTCGGAAGCCGGCGGAGAAGCGCTTGCGGATTCTGGACGCGGCGACCTCGCTGGCCGACTTGGCCGCGCTGAACTCCAATCGCCTGGAGCCCCTGAAGGGCGATCGCAAGGGCCAGTTCTCGATCCGCATCAATGAGCAGTGGCGGATCTGCTTCGAGTGGCCAAAAGAGTCGCCGGGCCCAACCAACGTCGAAATTGTTGACTACCACTAGAAAAAGGAGACGACCATGGCACGCACACCCATCCATCCCGGCGAAGTCCTCGCCGATGAGTTGGAGGCGATTCAGCTGACGGCGAAACAACTCGCGGACGTCCTAGAGGTGCCGCCGAACCGGCTCTATCAGATCCTAGCGGGGAAGCGGAATGTGACCGCGGACACGGCTTTGCGGTTGAGCCAGTACTTTGGCATGTCGGCTGATTTTTGGATGAATCTGCAGAGCGCCTACGAGTTAGACCTCGCCCGCCAGGAAAGCGGCTTGGCCATTCAGCGGATCCCCCGACGCACCGATCTTCTCAATTCCGGTCCGGCAGCCTGACTTGTCGTTTAGCGGAGGCAGCCCTGGACCGGCGTCCCGTCGAAGCGGTTGGCCGTGAGGCAGCCCTGGCCGGCTCCGGCGAAGAGGATCTCCTGGTTGCCGTCGCGCAGAGCGAAACCGCGCGGGGCCTGGCCGTTGATGCGAACCGTGGCAGGGTCGATTTGGCTCGCGAGCGGGCCGCGGATGGCCAACTGGCCGTCGACTACGGCGACGTCCGCTTCCAGATGCGCAAACACCTGCACGTTCAAATCGGCCGTCTTGTTCCACGTCTTGCCGCCGGCCACGTACTCGCTCGCGAATTTGCCGGTGGTGTCATACAGGTAGAGCTTGCCGTCCGCGCCGTCCTGCCGGCTCGCGCTCTTCGCCGCATTGGCGCCGTGCGTGAACCACGCCTGGCCCTCGCGGCCCGTGCCGAAGCTGCCGAACCGGTAGGTCTGGCCGCCGTCCACCGCGACCTTCAGGTTCTCGAAATCCAACTGCCAAATCCGATAGTGGGCGCCAAAATCATCGTACAGCGGCGCGCCTTCCATGACGCCGTTCAGGATGCGGACGTTCGCTGAGCCGGCGTTGCTGCCGGGGGCGAGATCGGCCGAGGCTACCGCCTTCAGGTCGCCTTCCGCCGGGCCCACAAAGAGCTGCACCTTCGAATAGAAATCGCCCAGCGCCGCGGGGTCCACACCCTTCGCTCCGGGCACGGCCCATACCCGGATCTTGTCCACAACCCACTTCTCGCCGGGTTCGCCCAGGCGGAACTCATCCGCGACGAAGCCCTGCTCATAGAGAGTCCAGCGGACGTTGCTGCGCTCGGCAACGCCAGCGGCGTTGTTCCAGTTCGCCTGCGGGAGGCCACGATCGACTACCAGGGCCGACGGGTCGGCCGCCACCGCCGCCAGGGTTCCGGCGGCAAACAGAGAAACCAGCTTCATACCCATATCCTATCAATTCGCTCCACTTACTTTTCCGAGCTCCGTGCTGACGGTCCGCAACCCAAACGGCAGCGGCACCGGCTTGGTGGTGTCGTACTTCTCTTTCTGCCGGGAACCGACGACGGCGATCATCTGCTCGACCACGAAAGCCGGAATGCGGATGCTCTCAAACGAAGCCTTTTCGACCGAAAAGGTCGTCACCCCGTTGGCGGGCTGGAGGCGGACATCCACCTGCACATCCCGCTTGCCGCTCAAGATCGGCCGCAGCAGCGTAGGCACCGTGCCGGGCCGGAACTTTTCGACAGCGTCAAAGTCGATGGTGACCAGCGTCGCGACATAGTTACTCGGGTAGAACTGCACGCGCATATTATCGAGGCCGGGCCGCGGATTGACCACGCGGGCGTGGCGGAGATACTCGTTCACCTCGGATTCGGTGAGAGTGAAGCCAACCTTCGGCGCGGGCTTGCCGGAGGCCTTCATGGCCTGGGCCTGGTTGAGGCTGTTGAACAGGTTCAACACCTTGGTCACCGCCGGCGATTCGGCCTGGGCGGCGAGGGACAGCAGCAAGAGCAAATAGAGGGGCAACCGCATCTCCCTCTATCTTGTGCTAACTGCCCCCCGCGCGGCTAGTGGGCTAGCGGAGCTTGGCCAAACGGATCTCGTCTTCGATCTCGTAAATCTTATCTTCGAGATTCTTGGTGGGGGTTCCGGCGGCCTTGGCGGCTTCGAGTTTTTTCTGGGCTGCGGCCAGACGCTTCTCGAGCGGGCCGAGTTTGGGATCCGCCGGGGCCGCGGCCGCTGGAGCGGGGGCCGGAGCGGGGGCAGGCGCCGGCGCTTTCGGCTTCTTGCCGCCGGCCGATTTGTACTCGAACTGGGTGACCCCGGCGGGGAGCTTCAGGCCGACGCCGAAATCGGCGCGGTACTCCTCGGCAATCTGAATCGCTTCCGTCAACAGGTCGCGATAACGCGTCTCCATCGCTCGCATGGCTTCCGCGCGCAATCCTTCTCCCTGCTGCTTCCAGCGGTGGTACTCCGAAATGACGTCTTTCATCGTTCCCTATGGTACCTGCCCATTACTAGGCAGTGGGGCGTGCGGCGGGCCGGCCGGCGGGACGGGGGCAGCAATCGACGGGGCAGACGCTGGGGCGAGGCGGGAGCAGGCCGATGGAGATCGGCGGGGCGCCGTTCTGATACTCGTTGACGAGTTCGCGGACCATGGCGACGAAGCGCGGATGGGTGCCGGCGGTGGCGGCGCGAAGGAACGGGAGTTCAAGTTCCTCCGCCAGATGCAAGGCTTCGTAGTCGAGGTCGTACATCACCTCCATGTGGTCGCTGATGAAGCCGATGGGCTGGACGATGACAGCGGGGGTACCGGCGGCTTTCTCGGCGCGGATCGCGTCGAGAATGTCGGGTTCGAGCCAGGGCTGCGTGGGCGGGCCGCTGCGGCTCTGATAGACGAGACTCCAACTGGCGACGCCGGCCCCTTCGGCGACTAGGCGGCAGGCTTCGCGCAACTGATCGGCATAGGCGCAGGTATCGGCCATGGCGTTGGGGATGCTGTGGGCGGAGAAGAGGAATTTTGCGCCGGGGAGGGCCGCGGCGGCGGTGCGGGCGCTTTCGATCATCACCTCGATGAAGCCGGGGTGGTTGAAGAAGCGGCGGATGGTAGTGATCTCGATATCGCCGACGGCGGCGACGGCATCGGCTATGTTTTCCCGGTACTGGCGGCAGCCGCTATAGGAGCTGAAGGCGGAGGTAGGGAAGGCGAGCGCGCGTTTCACGCCGGCGGCCTTCATGGCGGCGACGGTGTCGGTGAGATAGGGGTCCCAGTTGCGGTTGCCCCAGTAGAGGGGGAGGTTCACGCCGTTTGCGGCAAAGTCGTCCTGAATCGCGGCGAGGAGTTCGCGGCAGTGGCCGTTGATGGGGCTGACGCCGTCGAAGTGGTAGTAGTGCTCGGCGACTTCGAGCATGCGTTCGTCCGGGACGTTGCGGCCCCGGAGGACGTTTTCGAGGAAGGGAATCACGTCTTCCTTCTTTTCAGGCCCGCCGAAGCCGACGAGCAGGAACGCATCATATTTTTGATCTGTCATGTTCTTCCTTGAAGGATGCCGGGATGCCGGTGCGGTAGCTAGGATATTCGAGGGTGATGCCGAGGCGGGCGCGGACGGCGGCGCCGTTGACGCGGCGGTCGGCGCGGCGGGTTTCATCGAGCGTGCCCGGCGGCACGGCCGGCGGCAGCGGAAGGCCGAGGAGGCCGCAGGAGAATTCGGTGATGGCGAGCGTGGTGCAGGGCTCTTCGTCGGCGACGGGCCAGGCGCCGGAGAGATCGCCGAGGAGGGCGGCGAGAGCGTGGGTGGCGAGGTCGTCGACGTGGATGCGGGAGACGAAGTTGGAACCGTCGCCGCCGATTTTCCATTTGCCTTCGCGGATGGAGACGTGGGCGCCGCGCCCCGGGCCGTAGATGGCGGCGGGACGGAGGATGCAACTGGACCAGGGTCCGGCCTGGACGGCGCGCTCGGCGTCGAGGCGGAGGGTTTCGCGCGGGGTACGGGCGTGCGTGGGGGTGGTTTCGTCCACGTCGCGGACGTCGCCATAGACGCCGGTGGTGGAGAGGTAGACGATGCGGCGGGCTTTGCCGCGGAGGGCGTCGACCAAGAGGGGCGTGGGTTCCCAGGGGCCTTCGGGATGGCGGATGACGGGGATGGAGTGCAGCACGGTCCAATCGTCGCCGGGGAGGTTGGCGAGGAGGGAGACGTCGGGGAGCGGGAGGGTTTGGGAGTTGGTGCGTAGGACGGTGTGGCCCGCGGCTTCGAGGCGGCGGGCCACCCGTTCGCCGGTGAACCCGGCGCCGAGGACGAGAAAGGGCAAGGCTACATGACTCCGTACTTGGCGAAGGCGTCGACGGTGCTCATGCCGTTTTCAATAGCGATGCGAACGAGGTTTTCGCCTTCGAGCTTTTCGAGGGCGCGGCGGATGCACTCCTCTTCGGCCGCTTGCGGGATGGCCAGGACGCCGTCGCGGTCGCCGAAGATGAGGTCGCCGGGGTGGACGGTGACGAGGCCGAACTTCACGGGGACGCGGAAATCGGCCACTTCGCCGCGGGGGCCCTGGTCCTGGGCGTAAGCGCCGGTGGAGAAGACGGGGAGGCCGACGGCGAGGACGCCGGCAGTATCGCGGGAGTAGCCGTCCATGACGGCGCCGGCCGCGCCGAGGTGGCGGGCGCGGGTGGACATGAGCTCGCCCCAGAGAGCGTAGGGCGGGTGGCCGGCGGCGGCGACGTAGACCTCGTTGGGCTTGAGATCGTCGAGGGCTTCGAGCATCAGGCCGAAGGGTTTGCGGCCGGGGGCGCCGGATTCCGGGAGGGTGATTTCAAGGACGGGCATGGCGCGGCCGGCGAGAACCATGTCGTCGCGGAGGGGGCGGACACCGGGAGGAAGGAACTGATGGAGGTAGCCCATTTTGTCGAGGACGTCGCCAAGGAGCGCGCTGAAGACGCGTTCCTTGAGCATGGGGAGGAGTTCGGAATCGGGGAGCATGGGATGTCCTTAGAGTAGCGCCGCGACGTCGGTATAGCCGTTTTCGGTGGCGATTTCGCGGGGTGTTTTGCCGGCCTTGTTGCGGAGGAGGCGGTTGGCGCCGCGCTCGAGCAGGAATTCGACGACTGGGAGGCGTCCCCAGGAAGCGGCGAGGAAGAGGGGGGTGGCTCCGGTTTCGGTCTCCTGCAGGTTGAGGTCGGCGCCGCGTTCGAGCAGGAGGGCGGCGGCGTCCCGGTGGCCGGCGAGGGCAGCGTCGTGCAGGGGGCTCGCGCCGGAGGCGTTGCGGGTGGAGACCTGGGCGCCGGCGGCGAGCAGGAGGCGGAGAACGTCGAGATGGCCCTTGAGCGCGGCGTCGTGGAGGGGCGTGGAGCCGTTGGCGGTGGGGGCGTTGGCGTTGCCGCCGTGGGCGAGGAGCCACTGGACGAGGTCGGTTTGGCCGGAGACGACGGCGGTTTCGAGGCGCGTCTGGGCCTTGTCGAGTTTCACGCCGTGGGCGAGGAGGGCGTCGGCGGCGGCGAGTTTGCGGGAGCGAAGGGCGAGGTCGAGGGGGAGGGCGCCTTCGCCGTCGGGGAGCGTGGGCGAGGCGCCGGCGGCGAGGAGAAGCTGGATGACTTCGGCGTGGCCTTTCTGGGCGGCGACATGGAGGGGGCCGGATTTCGTGGTGGGGTTGAGGCGTTTCGGGTCGGCGCCGTGTTTGAGCAGGATGGCGACGATGGAGGCCTGGCCCTTCCAGGCGGCCTCTTCGAGCGGGGAGACGCCGGATTCGTCGGCGATGTCCACTTTGGCGCCGCGAGCGATGAGAAACTCGACGAGCTCTTCGTAGCCGCGGTTGGCGGCGAGGTGGAGCACGGTGGAGCCGGCGCGGTCGCGAGCGGCGAGGTCGGCGCCCCGGTCGAGGAGGAGGGTAACGATGGGGGCGCGGTTGGTGATGATGGCGTAGTGGAGGGGCGTGGAGCCGCCTTCGATATGGCGGGCGTTGACGTCGGCGCCGGCGGCGAGGAGGGTTTCGATGACTTCGCGGTGGCCGCTCCAGGCGGCATCGTGCAGAGCGGTGCCGCCGAGCATATCGGCGGCGGAAACGGGGACCCCCGCTTTCAGCAGTTCCCGGACGCGTTGCGCGTCTCCGGCGCGAGCTGCGGTGTGCAGCTCGCTGGCCAGAGCGGGCAACAGACAGAGGGCTAGGCTACTGGCGATTCTCGAGAGCGACGTAATTGCGCTTCGCTTCGCCGAGGTAGATCTGCCGCGGGCGTCCAATTTTCTGATCGTCATCACAGAGCAACTCCTCCCACTGGGAGAGCCATCCGGAGGTGCGGGCGACGCCGAAGAGGACCGTGAACATTTCGACGGGGAAGCCCATAGCCTCATAGATGAGGCCGGAGTAGAAGTCGACGTTGGGATACAGGCGGCGCTTGATGAAGTATTCGTCGCTAAGGGCGATGCGTTCGAGTTCGACGGCGACGTCGAGCAGGGGGTTCTTGCCGGTGACGGCGAAGACGGCGTCGGCCGTCTGCTTGACGATGCGGGCGCGGGGATCGTAGTTCTTGTAGACGCGGTGACCGAAGCCCATCAGGCGGCCTTCGCCGTTCTTGCAGCCTTCGATGAACGCCGGGATGTTCTCGACGCTACCGATGTGGCGGAGCATTTTGAGGACGGCTTCGTTGGCGCCGCCGTGGAGCGGGCCAAACAAGGCGCCGGCGGCGGCGGAAAGGGACGTGAAGGGGTCGGCGTGGGAGCTGCCGACGAGGCGCATGGTGGACGTAGAGCAGTTCTGCTCGTGGTCGGCGTGGAGGATGAAGAGCACGTCGAGCGCCTTGACGAGGACCGGGTCGGGCTCTTTCTCAAAGAGCATGTGCAGGAAGTTTTCGACGAGACCCAGGCCCGGCTTGGGCTTGACGATGGGCAGGCCCTGGGCGCGGCGGTGGGCGTAGGCGGCCAGGGTGAGCACCTGGGCGATGCCACGGAGCGAGTATTCGCGGCGGGTGGCCGGGTCAAGCACCTTGCGGGCGTCGGGGTAGGCGGCCGAAAGGGCGGCGAGGCCGGCCATCCACATCGACATGGTATGCGCGGACTGTTCAAAAGCCTGGAAGAAATTGTCGAAGAAGGCGGGGAGTTCGACGCGTTCGAGAAGAGCGGCGTTGAATTCGGCCAACTGGGCGGCGTTGGGGAGCTCGCCGTGGAGGAGGAGGTAGGCGGTTTCCACATAGGAACCGTCGTCCAACTGGTCGATGGGGTAACCGCGATAGTTCAGGATGCCCTTGTCGCCATCGATGAAGGTGATCCGGCTCTTGCAGGCCGCGGTGTTCATGAAGGCGGGGTCGTAGGTCATGATTCCGAAGTCATCGGCATCCACCTTGATCTGGCGGAGGTCGGTGGCCTTGATGGTGCCGTCTTTGATGGCGACTTCGTAGGTTTTCGCGGTGCGGTTGTCGGTAAGGGTGAGTGTGTCTGCAGGCATGCCGGTGAGAGTCTCTGACAGCTTATCGAATTTGGACGGTTACTTCCTTTTAGCGGGAGCCGCTGGCGAGCTGAGTACCTTGGAGATTTCGGCGTCGAGACCGTTACCCTCCAAGATGTTCTTATTCGCTTCGGAGTGGCCAAAATCGTTTCGAATGAAACCGTTTTGGTCCACCAGGAACAGGTGCGGGACGCTGATCGAAGGACGTTGCGGAGTGATCATCATGTAAGAGGCACTGACCTGGCCGCAATCGAAGAGTACGGGAGAGGTGACGCCATTCTGTGCCAGGAAGCCTTTGACGGTTCCCTGGTTGTCGGGCGGGTTGACGATATAGAGAACCGCGATCTTGTTGCCGAACTTCTGCTTGGCCTTTTCGAGGTTGGCGGAAAGGGTTTTGCAGTGCGGACACGTCGTCTGCATGATTTCGATCAGCACCACGCGGCCCCGAAGGTCGGCGAGGTCGTGGTAGTTCAGGTTCAGGTCCGGCAGCGCGAAACCGGGGGCTCGGCGACCGGAGAGTTCACCAGCGGCCAGCAGCGAGAGTGCTGACAGCAAAAGGCCAGCCCAAATTCGGAAAAGCATGATTCCTCTTCAGTGTACATCCGGCTCCCGCCACTTTTGCGGCCAAATGCAGATCTGGAGAAGGAAATCGAAAAGGCCATCCCGCGGGATGGCCTTTCGAAGAAAATGGTGCGGAGGAGGGGACTTGAACCCCTACGGTGTTACCCGCTAGCACCTCAAGCTAGTGCGTCTGCCAATTCCGCCACCTCCGCAGTGGGGAAAACTGAGTTTACTTCTTCTGCTGATTCTGCGGCACGGGGGCGTTCGGGTTCGTCAGGTCAAGCTTCTGCTCGCCCACCTTCTCGCCTTTCTCGTTAAACAGCTCTACTTTGGGTTCCGCGCCAGGGGCCGGGACCGTCGGCTGGCCCGGTTGCGTGGCCGCCGCCGGATCCTTCGTTGTCTCCAGCACTGACTTGGACCCACCACCGCCGCCGCTCCGGGTCGAAAGAATGGAGAGCGAAAGCGAAGTAAAGAGGAAAGCGCCAGCCGCAATGGTGGTCGCTTTGGTCAGCACAGTAGCCGCGCCCCGCGGACCGAAAACGGTCTGCGAACCCATACCTCCAAATGCCCCGGCCAAATCAGCAGCCTTGCCGCTCTGCAAGAGAACGACAATCATCAGGAAAAGGCAAACGATGACATGAATCACCGTTAGGACATAGAAAAGTATCGGCATGAAGCGAACTACCTCAAACCAGTATAGGGCACCTACCGGTAAGCCGCAACACCCGTGACCCTTTCCCCGATCACGAGCGCGTGGATATGGTCGGTCCCCTCGTACGTCTTGACGGTTTCGAGGTTGCACAGGTGGCGCATGATCGGATAGTCGTCCATGATGCCGTTGGCGCCAAGCAGGTCGCGGGCGGCGCGCGCGCAGTCGAGGGCGATGGCGACGTTGTTCCGCTTTAACAAGGAGACGTGAGCCGGCTCGAGCTTGCCCTGGTCCTTAATCCGGCCGGCGTGAAGCGCCAGCAGTTGGCCCTTGGTGATCTCGGTGATCATGTTGGCCAGCTTCTCCTGCACGAGTTGGTGAGAGGCGAGGGGGCGGTCGTCGAACTGCTTCCGGAGGATGACGTACTGGCGGGCCACCTCGTAGCACTCCATGGCGGCGCCAAGGACGCCCCAGCCGATACCAAAGCGGGCCTGAGTGAGGCAGGAGAGGGCGCTCTTGAGCCCCTTAGCCTGGGGGAGCAGGGCGGTGGCGGGGACGCGGCAGTTGACCAGCGAGAGCGAAGAGGTGACCGAGGCGCGCATCGAAAGCTTGCCGTGGAGGTCGGTGGCGGTGAAGCCGGGCGTACCTTTTTCAACGAGAAAGCCGCGGATGCCCTCGTCCGTCCGCGCCCAGACCAAGGCGACATCGGCGAGCGAGCCGTTCGTGATCCAGGTCTTCTCGCCGTCGAGAATCCAATAGTCCCCGTCCCGGCGCGCGCGCGTCTTCATGCCGCTCGGGTTCGAGCCGAAATCGGGTTCGGTGAGCCCAAAGCAGCCAATGGCCTCGCCGGTGGCCAGGCGCGGCAGCCAGTGCTGCTTCTGCTCTTCCGTGCCGAAGGCATGGATGGGATACATGACGAGTGCGCCCTGGACGCTGACGAACGAGCGCAGGCCCGAGTCGGCCCGTTCCAGCTCCTGCATCATCAGGCCGTACTCCACATTGCTCATCCCGGCGCACCCGTAACCGGTGAGATTGGCGCCGAAGAAGCCCATGCGGCCGAGCTCCGGGACGAGATCCATCGGGAAGCGGCCCTGGTTGTAGGCGTCCTTAATCAACGGGGCGACGCGGGCCTCTACGAACTCGCGCGTCGAACGGCGAACGAGCAGCTCCTCCTCATTCAACGCCGAATCGATGAGGAAGTAGTCGACACCCGAAAAGCTCATTCTTCTATATTGCCTGAGAAGAATGGAGAGGCCGCGGCACTACCGAGCAGAAAGCCGTGCAAACAAGAGTAATCATTCTTTGGCTGGCCGCAGTGGCCGGCGTTTGGGCCGCGGACCCGGCCTATGCGGTGCTCGAAAAAGCCTATGCCGCCGTCCGCGAGCGGCAGTTTGACGAAGCGGTGCGTTTGTTCGAGCAGGCGACAACCTTGGCGCCGGAGCGTGCCTCGGTGCGGAAGGACTTCGCGTATACGTTGTTAAAGGTCGGCGAAACCGCGGCGGCGCGCGAGCAGTTTCGCCGGGCCATGGAACTCGATCCCGCCGACCACCACGTGGCGCTGGAGTTTGCCTTTCTCGCGCACGAGACCAAAGAGACGATCCCGGCCCGGCGCGTGTTCGACCGGATTCGGAAGGTTGGCGACGCCGCCAGCCGCAAAACGGCCGAGCAGGCGTTTGAGAATATCGACCTCCCGCTGCGGACGGGAATCACGCGTTGGAAGCAGGCGGTGGCCGAGTTGCCGGACAGCTACTCCGGACACGAAGAACTGGCCAAGCTGGCCGAGCAGCGGGATGAACTGGCCCTGGCGGCGACCCACTTTGAACGCGCCTGGCAGTTGAAGCCCACCATCCGCGCGTTTCTGCTGGACCTCGGCCGGGTATGGAAGGCGTTGGGCCGGACGGAAGACGCCTTCGCGGCCTTGCTGGCGGCGAGCCGGGGCGCGGAGCCGCGGGTGGCGGAAGCCGCCCGGGAACTGCTGCCGGCGCGCTACCCCTATGTCTACGAGTTCCGCAAGGCGCTGGTGCTCGACGACGGCAACGTGGAACTGCGGCGGGAGTTGGCTTACCTCCTGCTCGAAATGGGGAGTAAGGCGGAAGCCGAGGACGAGTTCCGCCGGATTGTGACGGCGGCCCCCGGCGATCTGCTTTCCACCGCGCAACTCGGTTTTCTACGGCTCAACCGGAACGACCTCACCGGCGCGATGCCGCTGTTGGAACTCGTTCTGAAGGGCGACGAAGGAGAACTGGCGGACCGGGTGCGCTCGGCTCTGAAGATGCCCAGGAATCTGCGCAAGCGGCCGGAGACCCCGCAGGCGGAGCGGAAGATCGAGGCCAAGGAACTGGCGCAGCGGTCGCTCGAAAAGGGCTACCTGCGGGATGCGCTCAAGTATCTGGCGATCGCTCACGAGACAGACCCGTTGGACTTTGAGGTGATGTTGAAGCTGGGCTGGGCGCACAACATCACCCGGCAGGATCAGGTGGCCGCCCAGTGGTTCGACCTGGCGCGGCGCAGCCCCGATCCGAAGGTCGCGCTCGAAGCCAACAAGGCGTACCAGAATCTGCGCGCCGCCAGTGAGCGCCTGCAGACGACCTTCTGGCTGTTTCCGCTGTTCAGCTCCCGCTGGCAGGACGTCTTCGCCTACGGCCAGTTAAAGACGGAAGTGAAGGTGAAGGGGCCCTTTCGGCCCTACTTCTCAGCCCGCTTCGTCGGCGACGCGCGAAGCGGCCGCATGGACCGCGCCCAGATGGGGGCGGCGAGCCCGATGTACTTCTCCGAAAGCGCTCTGATCTTGGGCCTGGGCGTGGCGACCCCGGTCTATCGCGGCCTCTTCGCCTGGGCCGAGGCGGGAACCGCGCTGAGCTATATCTCCCGTTCGGATATACCGCGGGCGATGTCGGACTACCGGGCCGGGGTGAGTTTCACCCACTTCCACGGCCCCACGATTCTGAACACGAAGCTGGGGTGGTTTGCCGAAACGGGCAACGACGCCGTCTACGTCAGCCGCTTCGACCACAACACCATCTTTCAATCGCAGAACAAGTTCGGGCGGAACTTCGGCGGAAGTGAAGATCAAAACACGTTCCGGACGCAACTGTTCTGGTCCATGAACTTGAATGCGGACCTCAAGCGCCAGTACTGGGCGAACACGGCGGAGACCGGCCCGGGAGTTCGTTTCCGCTGGGCGTCGATGCCGCCGTCGATGCTCTTCACCGTGCAGGCGTTGCGCGGGGTGCACCTGGTCAACACGGGCAATCCGCGCAGTCCCAACTATCTCGATATCCGCGCAGGCTTCTGGTATGCGATTACTCGTTAGTTTTCTCTTGGCGGCCATGGCCGCCTGGGCGGGCCGCCCGGGGTTTCAGTTTGCCTACCACGTGGTCGGCGATGAACCCACCTCCTGGCCGGCCGTGCTGGGTTCCATCGGGATGACCTCGGCCGCGGACGGTCCGGCCAGCGTTCTCGTGCTGCCGGGCGGAACCTCCGCTCCCCCGGCCACCTGGCTGCCGCGGATTGAGGCGGGCGCGATCGTCATCATTGAAGGCGATAGCCCGCTCGCCGAGGCGCTCGGCATCGTGCCGAGTCGGCAACGGGTTTCGACCCGCAGTCTCATTGACGTCGCCGACCCCAAGCTGCCCGTGATCTGGGAGCAGTCGCTCGATCTCTATCGATACACGCTCCCGGCCGCCGCCAAGGTGTACGCACACGAACGCTGGACCAAGGCGCCGCTGATGGCGGGCCTCCGGCGCGGCGCGGGAGCGGTGCTGTGGCTGGCCGTCGGCCCCGGAAAACTCGGCCACGAACGCTTTCCCTATGCCTTGCAGGCTTTAACTGACCTCGGCCTGCAGCCCCCCTACCGGAGCGGCCGCCTCTGGGCCTTTTTCGATTCGAGCTACCGGCTGCGCGTAGATCCCGACTACTTCGCCGAACGCTGGCGGCGGGCGGGCATCGGCGCCCTGCATGTAGCCGCCTGGCACTATCAGGAGCCGGATGCCGGACGCGACGAGTATCTCCGCAAGCTGATCGAAGCCTGCCACAAACGCGCAATTCTGGTCTATGCCTGGGTCGAGTTGCCCCACGTCAGCGAGCAGTTCTGGAACGAGCACCCCGAGTGGCGCGAAAAGACCGCCCTGCTGCAGGACGCGCATCTCGACTGGCGCAAGCTGATGAACCTGCAGCATCCCGACTGTGTCCAGGCCGTCGCCGCGGGCATCTCGGCGTTGGTGCGCCGCTTTGAATGGGACGGCGTGAACCTGGCCGAGTTGTATTTCGAGTCGCTCGAAGGCATCGACAATCCCGCCCGGTTTACCCCGTTCAATGACAACGCCCGCGCCGCTTTTTCAAAGCTCCATGGCGTCGACCCTTTGTTAATCGTGAAGGAGAAGAATCACGAACTCCGCAGCGTCTGGCTCGATTTTCGCGCCCACCTGGCCAAGCAGATGCAGGAGGAGTGGCTGGCGCGGCTGGAGGCCGAACGCCGGCAGAAACCCCATCTCGATATCGTGCTGACCCATGTGGACGACCGGTTCGATACGCGCATGCGGGAGCTGATCGGCGCCGATGCCGGCCGCCTGTTGCCGCTCCTCGACAGCCACGATTTCACCTTCCTCATTGAAGATCCCGCCACCATCTGGCACCTGGGTCCGCAGCGCTACCCGCAGATCGCCGAGAAGTACAAGCCCCTGACCACGCACCGCGAGAAGCTGGCGATCGACATCAACATCGTCGAGCGGTATCAGGACGTCTATCCCACTAAACAGCAGACCGGCACCGAGCTATTCCAACTCGTCAACCTGTCGGCGAAGGCCTTCGCTCGGGTGGCTCTGTACTTTGAAAACTCGATTCTGGCTCAGGATCTGCCGCTGCTGGCCTCCGCGGCGGCCGACGTGCAGCGGGTGGAGTACGTGGCCAACCGGCTGGTGATCGAATCGCCGCGCGGGTTGGGAATTCCGTGGCAAGGCACGGCCATGGTGAACGGCCGCCCCTGGCCGGTGGCCGATGAACGCACCTTGTGGCTGCCGCCGGGGCCCGTCGCCATCGAGCCCTCCCAGACCGTCTTGCCCTTGCGGGTACTCGATTTCAACGGCGACCTGAAATCCGCCGCCGTGCAGGGCGGATCGGTCGATCTGGCCTATTCGAGCGCCGGCCGGGCCATCGCGATTTTGGATCGCCGGCCGGCGAGCGTGGAGGTGGACGGTGCGAATGCGCACCCCCCCATTCTCGACGCCGGGGCCGGCCGTTTCGCCGTGCTACTCCCGCGGGGACAGCATCTGATCACGTTCTGCTCCCGCTAACGAACGGAGGACTCGAGACTCAGCAGAGACGTTGTCGGCTTCGGCGTCGCGCCCATCTCCTCGGCCCGGTCGACGCCCTTGACGGTGATGGCGAACCGGCCGTTATCGGTCCGGACCACGAAGCCCTGTTCCCGCAGGTACCAGAGGGTAAATTCGAGGTGTTCCCGCGGCACCCCCAGGAGCTCTTCGAACTCCTGAATCGGGACCCCCGGATTGGCGGGATCGCGCATCCGCTTCATATACAGCATCGCGAGCACCGCCTGCCGTTGCTCCCGCTCCGTCTCCATCCCGCCCGATCCCGATCCGGAGCTGAACACCCGCCACTGCTTCTTCTGCACGCGGGCCCGATCCACGTCGTACGCCGCCCGCTGCACCGGATCCGCCAGGACGCGGTAGGCGGACACCAGAGCCATGAAAAGCTGTTCGTTCCCGGTGTCCTGGTTATCCGGGTGGTACCGCTGCGCCAGAATCCGGTAGACGCGATGCACCGTGTCCGGTTCCGCCTTCGGGTGGATCTGCATGAACTCGTACAGGTCCAACTCCTCGGCCGAAGGATTCGTCGGCGAATTTCCTTCAAACGAGATGCCCGCGCGGTAGAACTTCCCGGCCTGAATGACCCAGGCGACGGTGCCTTGCGGGCGGCCGGGGCCGGAGGCAACGCTGGCGGGCGCTCCATCCACCAGCACCGTCTGCCCCATTCGCAGTTCAATCGGAAGCAAAACTCCCAAGCCGTTCTGGGAAAAATTTTCCACACGGGCCGGTACCTTTTGCCACTTGCCGTTCGGCAGTTGCAGCCAAAGTTGAACTTCCATCGAGGCCGACGCAGGCAAACGGGGGCGGCGACGGCGCTCTGAGTCGGAATTTTGCTCCATAGCCTGCGTATCGGCCCGAGCGTCGGAATCTTGAACCGCGCGTTAGCGCTGAATAATCCTCTGGATCCGCATCCGGTCGCCCTGGCACAAGGCCACCCGATGCGCCACGGCCCGTTGACTGCCGTCATAGAGCGTTTGCGTCAATCGCAAAACCGCCGTACCCTGCACGACAATCGCTTCAATCGTCTCCTTGGCAAACAAGCCATCGAGCGCCAGCCACGACAAAAGCGGGGTCGTACCCAGTTTCCGCAACTCTCTTTCGCTGGTCGCCGGAATCCAGATCTGCTCTTCAATCACCCTCGCCGAACCGGCCAGCCAAACCCGGCTCAGCAGTCCGCAGCTCTGGCCGGCCATCGCCTCCGGCAGCAACGCCCCCTCGGCCAGAATCTGAGCCGCCGCCAACCGCCCCGAGAGCTTTCCGCTAAACAGTTCGTGGGGGTCCTGCAGCCGCTGTCCGCCGGAGGTGGCCGGCGCCACAAAGGTCCCGGACCCCACCCGCCGGATGACGCAACCCTCCTGCTGCAGCAACGAGACCGCATGCCGGGCCGTCATCAGACTCACTTCGAATTTGGCCGCCAGATCGCGTTCCGAGGCTAGTTTGTCGCCCGGCTGGAGCTTGCCAGATCGGATTTGCTCAAGGATCGCTTGGTGGATTCGGACATATGCAGCCGCCATGAGGAAAGTGCTATAGAGTATAGCTAATTACGCCTCATGTCTACCCTGCCTCTTTTGCTGCATTCGGTGAGTTACTCCGGTTCCTGGGGGCAAACGGCGCTCTCGATCGACCAGTTCGCCGCCAAGGCGGCCAGCCTTGGATTTGAAGGGGTGATGCTGATGGCCAAGCGGCCCCATCTCAGTCCGCTTGATTTTGACGCCGCCCGCCGCCGCGAACTCCGGGACCGCTTGGCCGCCGCCGGGCTTACCCACAACGTCCTGGCGGGGTATACCAACTTCACGGCCGATCTGGAGCACGCCGAAATTCCCCAGCGGGAGATGCAGATTCACTACGTCGAGGCGCTCGCCCAGCTCGGGGCCGAGATCGGCGCCCCCCTGGTGCGGATCTTCACCGGCTACGAACATCCCGCCGCGCCCTACTCCGCGCAATGGCGCCTGATCGTCGACGCCCTCCGCGAATGCGCCCGCCGGGCGGCCCCCCATGGCGTCACCCTCGTGCTGCAGAACCACCACGACGTCGCCGTCGGATGGGAGAGCTTCCGCGACCTGCTCGTCGAAGTGAACGAACCCAATCTCCGGGCCGGCTTCGACGCCTGGGCGCCCGCACTGCACGGAGACGATCTCGCCGCCGCCGCCACGGCGCTCGCGCCCCTCATGGTCCACACCACCGTGGCCGATTATGTCCGTCGGCCCCGGCATCGCTACGAGCCCGCGCTCGTCAACTATGTGCCCACCACCCCCTTCGTCCAGGCCGTCCCGTTCGGCGAGGGCTTCATCGACTACCCCGCGTTTTTCAACGCCGCCGTGACCGCCGGGTACACTGGAAGCGTGGCTTATGAGATGTGCTCCCCGCTGCTCGGTGGCGGGTCCGAGGAAAACTTGGACCGCTACGCCAGAACGTTCGTAGAGTGGATGCGCAACCGATGACCGAGCACGGCGGCGCGCAGCTGCCGATGGCGATGCTGTTGGTCTTCGGCACCGCCAAGATCATGGGCGAAATCTTTGAACGGCTCCGCCTGCCGAATATCGTGGGCGAGATCCTGGCCGGTGTCGTCCTCGGCGCGAGCGTTCTGAATTGGGTGGAACCGAAGCAGATTGCCGAGTTTGCCGATCTCGGCGTGATGTTCCTCCTGTTCCGCGTCGGTTTGGAGGTGAAGGCCTCGGATCTGATCAAGGTGGGGCGGGTGGCGTCGATCGTGGCGATTTTGGGGGTTCTACTCCCGTTTGCCATGGGCTACGGCATCTATGTCTACACCGGCTCCAACCAGATTGAAGCCCTCTTCGTCGGCGCCGCCATGGTGGCGACCTCCGTCGGCATCACCGCGCAGGTTCTGGCTTCCAAGGGGCTGCTCAACGTGCGGGCCAGCCGCATCATCCTGGCCGCCGCCGTGATTGACGACATTCTCGGCCTCATCGTCCTCGCCGTGGTTTCGAGCATGGCGAAGGGCGAAGTCGATGTCCTCCAACTCACCACCACCGCCGGCCTCTCCATCGGCTTCACCATCTTCATGCTCAGCGTGGGAACGAAGACCATGGGGCGGGTGCTGCCGCGCATCGACCAGCGCCTGCGGGGCGGGGAATCGCAGTTCTCGCTCGCCATGATTCTCCTGTTCGCCCTGGCGGTATTCGCCAGCTATGCCGGCGTGGCCGCGATCATCGGGGCGTTTCTGGCGGGGGTGGCGCTGGCCGAGTCCGTCTCGCATCGGGTCCATGATCTGGCGCAGGGCGTCTCGGAACTGCTCGTGCCGTTCTTCCTGGCGGGCATCGGCCTCGCGCTCGATATCCGGGTGTTGCAAGACCCGCAAACGTTGATGCTCGCGGGGGTGATCACGCTCGCGGCCATCGTTTCGAAGTTCATCGGCTGTGGCCTGGGCGCCCTCTCGCTCGGTTGGCCGGACGCCCGCCGGATCGGCGCCGGCATGGTGCCGCGGGGCGAAGTCGGCATGGTGGTCGCCCAACTCGGCGCCGGTTTGGGCATTGTGACGAAGGCAACTTATAGCGTGGTGGTCATCATGGCCGTAATGACTACAGTCGTGGCGCCTGTGCTCCTGGCGTTGACCTTCCGCTCCCTGGCGCAGATGCCGGACGATCCCGACGAGACCCCCATTAGAATTGAGTAGTGCTCCTCGAACTGGCCTCGCTCACGCTGCTCGGCATCACGAACCTCACCGGCCCCACGCATCACGTGCAAGGCATCGATGTCGAAGGCGACGTCGTTTGGGTCTCCGCCGTCGAGCGGGCGACCCGCAAGGGCTACCTCTCCCGCTTCAACTGGAAGACCGGCGAGCGGCTGGCCATGGTCGAACTGCAGGATGGCGACCGGTATCACCCCGGCGGCGTCCAACTCGATGGCGATTCCCTCTGGGTGCCGGTGGCCGAGTACCGCCGCGAATCGAGCGCCTGGATCCAGAAACGCAACAAAGTGACCCTGGCGCTGGAAACCCAGTTCGCCGTCGCCGACCACATCGGCTGCGTCGCCGTCGCCCAGGGTGTGATCTGGGGCGGCAACTGGGATAGCCGTCACTTCTACCGCTGGCGCCCCGATGGGACCCGGATCGACCAGCGGCCGAATCCCACCGGAACCGGTTTTCAGGACCTGAAAGCCCTCGGCGGCAGCCTGGTAGGCAACGGCGTGAAGAGCCGCACCGCCGGCGCGATCGAGTGGCTCCACCCCGATACGCTGGCCGTCCAGAAGTCGATTGCCACCGGCCTCACCGACCGCGGCGTCCGCTTCTCGAACGAAGGCATGGCGATCCACAACGGCGTTCTCTTTCTCCTGCCGGAAGACGACCCCAGCCGCCTCTTCCGCTACCGGTTGCCTTGATATGCTGACGGGGCGATGCTGAACCGCCGCCAATTTCTCGCCGCCGCCGCCGCCCCCTTGCTGGCCGCGCCCCGCTCCCAACCCAACATCGTCGTCATCCTGACCGACGATCAGGGCTACGGCGACCTCTCTCTCCACGGCAACCGCGACCTCGCGACGCCCCACATGGACGCCATCGCCAACAACGGCGCCCAGTTCACCCAGTTCCACGTCTGCCCCGTTTGCGCCCCCACCCGCGCGGGCCTGCTGACCGGGCGGTACAACTACCGGACCGGCGTGGTCGATACCTACCTCGGCCGCGCCCTGATGGACACGAAGGAAGTCACCATCGCCGAAGCCCTCAAGAGCGCCGGCTATCGCACCGCGATCTTCGGCAAATGGCACCTCGGCGACAACTATCCGCTCCGCCCCGGCGACCAGGGCTTCGAAGAGGCCTTCGTCATCAACGGCGGCGGCCTCGCCCAACCCGGGGACCCGCCGCCCGGCCAGTCCTACTTCGATCCGGTCCTCCGCCGCAACGGCAAAGACGAGAAGGCCCAGGGCTACTGCACCGATATCTTCTTTCGCGAAGCCCTGCAGTTCATCGAAGCCAACCGGACGAAGCCCTTCTTTGTCTACCTGCCGACGAACGCCCCGCATACCCCGCTGCAGGTCGAGGAGCGCTACAGCAAGCCCTACAAGGACAAAGGTCTCGACGACGTCACCGCCAAGATCTACGGCATGCTCCAGAACATTGACGAGAACATCGGCAAACTCCAGGAGCACCTCACCCGGCTGCAACTCCGCGAAAACACCATCCTGATCTTCCTGACCGATAACGGCCCTCAGCAGGTCCGCTTCAACGGCGGCATGCGCGGGTTGAAGACCACGGTCTATCAGGGGGGCATCCGCGTGCCCTGCTTCGTGCAGTGGCCCGCGCGGGTCAAGCCCGGCTCAAAGATCGACCGCATCGCCTCCCACCTCGATCTGCTGCCGACCCTTCTCGCCGCCGCCGGGGCGCCGCTGCCGAAGGCCCCGCTCGACGGCCGCAACCTCCTGCCTCTGCTCGATGGCAAGGCGGCCGGCTGGAAGGATCGCAGCATCCACATCCAGTGGCACCGTGGCGACGAGCCCGAACTCTTCCGCGCCCACGCCGTGCGGACCCAGCGCTGGAAGCTCGTCAACGGCGTGGAACTCTACGACATGGACGCCGATCCCGCCGAAGCGAACAACGTGGCCGCCCAGCATCCCGAAGTGGTCGCGCGCCTGCGGCAGGAGACCGAAACGTGGTTCCGCAGCGTGGCCGCTTCCCGCGGCGGTTACGCGCCGCCCCGCTTGGCCATCGGCCATCCCAGCGAGAATCCCACGCTGTTCACTCGCCAGGACTGGCGCGGCCCCCGCGCCAGTTGGGACGCCAAGGGCCTCGGCTATTGGGAGGTGGAGGTGCTCCGCGCCGCCACCTACGACGTCGATCTCCTCTTCGCCCCCGCCGCCGCCGCCGGCACGGCGCTGTTCCGGCTCGGCAGCCTGTCCCAGTCGGCGCCCTTCGCCGCCGGCGCCAAAACACTGACGTTCCGGGGGCTCCGGCTGCCGGTGGGCCCCGGGCGCCTTGAGGCGGTCCTCGAGATCAACGGCCAGGAACTCGGCGTCCAGTATGTCGAAATAAAGCAGGTAAGCTAGGATTCGGATCATATGCTCTCTCTGAACCTGGAAGGCAAAGTAGTCATCATCACCGGCGCAAGCGGAGGCTTAGGCATCGCCGTCACCAAGGCGTTTCTCGACGCCGGGGCGCGCGTGGTCGGGGTGGACCGCGTGCCGCGTTCGAAGAGTCCGGACCACCCGTCGCTCACCCATGTCGCCGTGGCGCTTGAAGACTTTGCCGCCGTCGAACAACTCGTCAACGACACCGTCCTGCTCCACGGCCGCATCGACGCCGCCGTGCATCTGGTGGGCGGATTTGCCGGTGGCCTGCGTATTGAGGAGACCACCGAAGAGGTGTGGGACAAGATGTTCGCCGTCAATCTGCGGCCCGCCATCCATCTGGCCCGCGCCGTGCTGCCCGTCATGCGCGCGGCCAAGCGAGGAGCTTTTCTGGCCATCGGCAGCCCGGCGGCCATCGACCCGGCGCCCTCCGTCGGCGCCTACGCCGCGGCCAAGGCCGGCCTCATCTCGCTCATCAAGACCATCGCGGTCGAAAATCGCGATGCCCGCGTCCGCGCCAACATTGTCGCCCCCGGCACCATGGACACCCACGCCAACCGCACCGCCATGCCCGACTACGACTCCACCCGCTGGGTCCAACCGTCCAACGTCGCCAGCCTGCTGGTCTGGCTGGCGAGCGATGCCGGCGCCGAAATCACCGGCGCCGTTCTCCCTTTGCCCGGCAGAGAATAACCCTTCACTCCCATGCGATTTCTGCTACTGCTAGCCGCTCTCCCGCTGCTCGCCGCCGAGCTGCGCGTCATGACGTTCAACGTCCGCTACCCCGCCTCCGGCGACGGGCCCGACATCTGGGAAAACCGGCGCGATCTTCTCGTTGAAACCATCCGCGAGGCCTCCCCGGACGTGATGGGCGCCCAGGAGCTGTTCTACCTCCAGGGCCAGTACATTGTCGAAAAGCTGCCGGAGTACGCCTGGTTCGGCCTCAGCCGCCGCGGCAACAAAGAGGACGAGCACATGGGCGTCTTCTACAAGCGCTCCCGGCTCCGCGTCGAGGACTCCGGCAACTTCTGGCTGTCGGAAACGCCGGAGGTTCCCGGCTCCAGCAGTTGGAATATGTCGCTGCCGCGCATGGTCACCTGGGCGATCTTCACCGACCTGCAAACGCAGCGGAAGTTCACCTACTACAACACCCACTTCGCCCACCGGGGCCAGCAGGATGAAGCCGCCCGCGTCGCCTCCGCCAAACTCATCGCCGCGCGCATCGGCCTCGCCGCACCCTTCGTCCTCACCGGCGATTTCAACACGACGCCCGGCAGCGAATCCTACCGCATTCTCACCGCCGCGCTCACCGACGCCAAGTCCGTCGCCGCCGCCACCAGCGGGCCCGAAGGCACCTTCCACGGGTTCAAGGGAACCGTGGGGCCCAACCGCATCGACTGGATTCTCTTCCGCGCCCCGCAGTGGAAAGTGAAACGCGTCGACGCCATCACCAGGAACAACGCGGGCCGCTATCCCAGCGACCATCTCCCCGTGCTGGCCGTCTTTGATACCGGCGCCGAGCAAGCCTACGACCTGCTGCTCAAAGGCGGCACCGTCATCGACCCCAGGAACAATCTCAACGCCCAGCGGGATGTCGCGATCACCAAGGGCAAGATCGCCGCCGTGGCCGCCGATATTCCCCGCAACCAGGCCAGGCGCGTCGTGGAGGCCAAAGGGCTCTACGTCGTCCCCGGCCTCATCGACATGCACACGCACGTCTATACCGGGCCCAACGGCCGCATCCTCGCCGGCGGCGATCAGTCCGTACCCGCCGATATGCACAGCTTCCGCGCCGGCGTCACCACCGTCGTCGACGCCGGCAGCTCCGGCTGGCGCAACTTCCCGGACTTCCGCGACCGGCTGATGCGCGACACCTCCACCCGCGTCCTGGCGTTCTTGAATATCGCCGCCGGAGGCATGGGCGGCGCCAACGAGCAGGACCCCGCGGACTTCGATCCCGCCGCCGCCGCGCAGATGGCCCTGGCGAACCAGGACGTAATCGTCGGCATCAAAACGGCCCATTGGGCCGCTCCGGATTGGCACGCGGTGGACCGCGCCGTGAAGGCCGCCGAAATCTCGAAGCTCCCCGTCATGGTGGACTTCGGCATCATTCACATTGAACGGCCCCACCGCGATCTCTTCCTCGATAAGCTCCGGCCCGGCGACATCTACACGCACATGTACCGGCCCTTTGATCCGGTGCTCGACGCCGACGGCAAGCTGCGCCCCTACTACCGCACGGCGCGCGAGCGCGGCATCCTGTTTGACGTCGGCCACGGCTCCGGCTCGCTGCTGTTCAAATGGGCTGTCCCGGCCATGCGCCAGGGGTTCGTGCCGGATACCATCTCCACCGATCTCCATACCAGCAGCGCCAACGGCGGCATGAAGAACATGCTCGCGACCATGTCGAAATTTCTGAACATGAACATGCCGCTGGCCGATGTGATCCGCGCTTCTACCTGGGCCCCGGCGCAGGCCATCCGCCGCCCCGCGCTGGGCCATCTGACCGTGGGCGCCGAAGCCGATGTTGCCGTGCTCCGCCTCGACCAGGGCCAGTATGGATTCCTGGACGTCGGCGGCTCGAAGATCGGCGGCACACAGCTCCTGCAGTGTGAACTCACCCTGCGGGCCGGCCGCGTCGCCTGGGATCAGAACGGCATCGCCGCCGACCCGTGGGAGAAACAAAGCGCCCAGACGTTTGAATACAAGCCCGGCCTAACGCTGACCATGGTGGGCCGCCGCGGCGCCGCGCCGAAGCCCGCCGTGCTCTGGATTCACGGCGGCGGCTGGACCGGCGGCCGGCCCGAAATGTTCCTGCCCGCCGCCGAGTACAGCGCGGCCCAGGGCGCCATCGCGTTTACCGTGCAGTACCGCCTCGGCTCCGTGGCCCCGGCGGTGGAGGATGTCGAAGCCGCGCTCGTGTGGATCCGGAAGCATGCCGCCGAGTTGGGCGTGGATCCGCAGCGCGTCATCGCGGCCGGCGATAGCGCGGGCGGCCACCTGGCGCTCGCCCTGGGCACGGTGACGCGAGAGCGCGCCAACGCCATCGTCGCCTACAATCCCATCCCTGATCTCACCGGCAAATGGGCCGCGCCGGCCGGCTCGCCCGCCGAGGCGCGGCGCCTGTCGCCGCTCTTCCACATCGACGCGAAGACGCCGCCGGCCCTCCTGCTCCACGGCCGCAAAGATACCGTCGTGCCGTTCACCGAGTCCGAACGCTTCGCCCGCGCCCACGCAAAGGCCAAGGTGGTTCTGTACCCCGACTCCCAGCACGCCTTCGTCGTCCCCGGCTACACGGCCACCCCCGCCGAGATTGACCGCGCCCTTCGCGATAGCTTCTCCTGGCTCCGCGAAGCCGGGCTGCTACCACTGCAGCCCTAAGTTAAACCGGAACGTCCTCCCGTCGTTCAACGTGTTCGTGATGAAGCCGAACTCCGGGGTCCCCAGCATGCTGCCCGGTTCGGCGAACTGCGGCGTGTTAAGCAGGTTGATCGATTCGGCCCGCAGCAGCAGCTTCATCTCGTGCGGCAGTTGCCAGCTCTTAGCCAGCGCCGCGTTCACGTTGCGAATGGCGCCCTTGCGAAACACGTTGGCGCCCAGGTTTCCGGCCTCGGCGCCGGTGGCGATGTAGCGGAACGCCCCGCGCGGCAGCCGCTCCACCGAGGTGTCCGGGTTGCCATAGCTACGGCCCAGAATCGTTGGGTCGAGCAGATTCGGCCGGTCCCCGCCGTTGCCGTCCACGTTGCCGAACCCGGGGCCGTCCAGGGTCGTCAGGTTGAACGGCGTACCTTGCTTGAGCAGCGCCACGGTGCTGAGGGTCCAGCCCTGGGGCAGGTCGTAGCTCACGCGCGCCAGAAAGGCGTGCGGCTGATCAAACTGGCTGCGCGCTTTTCGATCCTTATGCGTATCGTATTCGCTCTGGCTGCGCGAAAGGCGCGAATCGGCGTCATAGGCCGTGTTCGTGTAGTCGGCGCCCAGGTCCATCGCCTTGCTGAACCAGTAAGCGGCATCAACGGTGAACCGCTTCACCCGCGGCGCGACGACGGTCAGCCGCCCGGCGTCGAAGTATCCGCGGGAGCCGTTCAGCATGATGCGGACATCGGCCAGATCCAGGTTCGGCCGCCGCTCGTTGATGGTCGCCGTGGTCAGCGGTATGCCGGGGGTGGGATGCGCCCGGTTCGTGTACCACATGATGGCGAGCTTATGCGCCCGGCTGCCCACGTAGCCAGCCTGCAAGCGCCAGCCCGCGCCCAGCCCTCGCTCCCAACTGAAGTTGTACTGGTAGTGGTAGGGCGTGGCCAACTCGCGGTCAATCAGGTACAGGTTGCCCTTCGGCGCCACGCCCGTGCTGACCAGCGGGTTCAACAGGTTGGGCGCGAGAATCACCAGCTTCACGCTGAGCGGCGGAGAGAAACGCACCTGCGAATAGGAAACCGGCATGATCTCGCCGAAATGCACCCCGGCCGCCGCCCGAATCACGCCGCCGTTGCGCGGCAGCCGATAGGCCAGGCCCAGCCGCGGCGCCAGGTTGTTCCAGTCGGCGTTATAAGGAATCTCGTTCAAACGATGTTCCTCATAGGGACGGCCGGCCAGCTCCCAGCGCAGGCCCCACTGCAGCGTAAGATCGGAGGAGACCTTCCAGGAATCCTGCGCGTACAGCACCCCCATCGTCTGCCGGAATCCCCGATGGATATCCCCGACGGCAACCAGATACTGCGACGGCGTCCCCAGCCGCATGTTCTCGATGCCCAATCGCCCGAAGTCGTTCGAGAACGAGAGGAAGCCGCGATGCGAGTCCGTCTCCTTGCCGTTGAACTGCCGCCGCGTCAGGCCCCCGCCGAAGCTCACCGTGTGGCGTCCGAAGACCGAGGAGTACTGCGCCTCCTGCCGGAAAATGTTCTGCGCGCGGTCAATCGGGATGGCCGCCAGCGGCCCCAGCGTCGTCAGCCCGGCCGTCGAAACCATCGGCCCCACCGCGTTCGGTTCGGGCACCAGCACCGAGCCGATCCGGTCAAAGCCGCTTGAGAGTTGCAGCTTGCCGCCGTGGCTCCACGTCAGCCGGGCCCGGTGCGACCGCGTCGTCGTGTCCGGATTCTGCCCCGCGATCAACTGAAACGCGTCCACCGTCTGGCCCGTAAATTGATAGTTGGCAAACAGCCGGTCTTTCGCTGTAACCTCCTGCTCCAGGCGGAGGCCGCCGTCGTTGCTGTCAATCCGCTGCGGGGCGTTCGTGTTCAACTGCCGCGTGCCGTTGCCGCGGTTGGGCAACTCCGGGCCGAAGGCGTCGAGGTAGCGCTGCACCAGCGCCCGTACGGCGGGGTCCGTGGCAAGAGCGGTGCGTTCGTTCGCGTAGGGCACCAGAACATTGCCGTTCACCTGCCCCCGCAACTTCTCCTGCGAACCCTGCAGCGAGAGGAACCCCTTGCGCCACGGGCTCCAGCCGGTTTGCAACCCGTAGCGGTTCTCCCGCGCGGGTTTCACGTCGCCCACCTGGAAGAACGCGCGGGCCGCGAAGACGCTGTTCTGGTGGTTCGCAAACGCGTTGCCGTGCCAACCCACCCGGCGCTGCGGACCAAGGGCCAGCGGCCCGGGGACGGCGATCCCGAACTCTGCTCCGTAGTAACCGCGATCGGCCCGGAACTCTTCGATGAGCGTCGCGGTCGCCCCCAGGCGGACGTTCAGCTCCTTGAGCGCATTGTTGTCGACCAGGTTGAATTGAATATTCTCATTCCGCCGGCTTTCGCCTTTGGTCGTATCTTCTTTGCCCAGAAGATTGAGTTCAACCCGCTTTTGCGCATCGCCCGTTTCGGGTTTCTGCGCGGTCAGCAGGAGAGGGAGCAACAGCGCGAGGGAGTGTTTCAAAAGTCGATGGCTTCCAGGATCTCGGACGGCTTCTTGTCAAAGGCTTTCGAGATGGAGAGCAGGCTCTCCATGCTCGGCAGATGGGTGCCGCGCTCAATAGCGCTGATCTGCGAAACGCTCAACTTCGTGGTGGCGGCAAGGTCTTTGAGCGACCAATCCCGCTCCACGCGCAGCATCTTGATGCGGTGTCCCAACCGCTCCCGCAGCCGGTCCTGCGGCGTCTTCCCCAGGCCAAACGTCTCGATGGCATTCTTCAAGGTCTGCCGCAGCTGCGCCAGCGAGAAGGGCTTCGACAGATAGTCGAACACGTTCATCTTGAACGTCAGCCGCATATCCTCGAGCGAGGGGTAGCCGGTGACGACAATCACGCAAAGCCCCGGCCAGCGGGTCTGCAACTGCTCAAGCACCTGGTCGCCCTTGAAATCGCCCATCTTCATATCGAGCAGGACGATGTCGGGAAGATTCTGCTCATTCGCTGCGAACAGGTCGTCCGGATGGGCGAACAGGCGGACATTGTAGATGCCCTCGTCGGTCAGGAAATCTTCCATGTAGTTGCGAAAGTCGAGGTCGTCATCGAGGATGGCGATCTCGATTTTGAGGTCCGCGTTGGGGGCCTCAGCGGGCATAGACGTTACCTCCTTCTACGGGGTTCGAGTGGATCGTGACCGGCGCTTCCGGCAGACAGATTTCAAGCCGGGCGCCGCCTCCCGGCCGGTTGCCGGCGCTGATGGTTCCTCCGTGCTGCTGCACGATGCCTTCGGAAACGGTAAGGCCCAGGCCGGTGCCCTTCGAATCCAGCTTCGTCGAAATGAAGGCTTCGAAGATGCCGGGCAGAACATCAAGCGGAATGCCGGGTCCGTTGTCCTCAACGGCGATGAGCCACCACCGTTCGGAATCTTTGATCTGTAAGGTGGTCTGGACAATGATCTCGCCTCCTCCGGCCGGCACCGCCTGCAGCGCGTTGCGGAGCAGGTTGACGAAGACCTGCATCAACCGGTCCGCATTGCCGTAGACGCGGCACTCCGGCGCAATCCGGTTGCAAAAGGCGGTCTGGGCGGCCTTCTCATCGAGAGAGACCAACTGCCAGGCTTCGTCTATCAGTTCGTGCACCGGTACTTCGTGCTTCTCCTGGCGCCGGACTCTCGAAAAATCAAGCAGACCTTCGCTAATCGTCTTCAGCCGCGCTGCCACCCGCTGCATCCGCCGCAACCGGTCCTGCGCGGCGGGGTCAGGAACCGTTTCGAGCAGTTTCTCGATCGAGCCCTGCAGTACGGCGAGCGGGGTGTTCAACTCATGGGCCACCCCGGCGCTCAGCATGCCCAGGCTCACCAGCCGGTCCTGGTCCGCCATCTTCTGCTTGGCCGTCTCCAGCCGGTCGAGTGCGCTTTCGAGTTCTTCTTCCTGCCGCCGCAATTCGGTCACCGTCTCGTTGCGGGATCGCATAATCTGCCCGATCTCATCCCCCGGGATATACTCCCCCGGGATAATCTCGTGCGCCCGGTCCCCGGTCTGCGACGCATGGTCGGCCCGCAACATCGCGTGAAGGGGGCGATAAACGTAAAGCGGCATGATCACGGACTCGAGCAAAAGGACGGCCAGGATGTAGATGATGCCCAGGACGGTAAACAGGGCGATGCGGACCAGATCGAGTGAACGTTCGTAGTACGCATACGGCATCCGGATTTTCCTATATATTTCTTGGGCGGGTAGCCGTCGATAGATGGTTGTAACGGCACGGGGCTCGGGATCAGCGGGGTCGGTGACGTTCGATCCTGGGTTTTTGTCGAGTTGCTCGCGAATCTGTTGCGAGATTTCCAGCGCCCGCGCACTACCCTCCTGAAAGGAATACCTCTGCAGTAGCGCCGGTGGAAGGGTCCTCGCCCAGGGGCCTTCGGCCTCGAACAGCACCATGCACAACGCCACCTCGCGAGCCATATCGTCCTGCACCCGTTGCTCCAGTAAGGGGAAGACAGTAAAATACACAGCACCTGAAAGGATCGAGAAGAACAGGTTGTGGAGAATAATGAGTTTCAGACGAAGTTGCAGGTTGCCGAAACGTCTCCCCAGGTACCCTGGTGTGCGCACCTCCGGGAGCCGAACTTTCCAGCCGGAACTCATCCTTAACACCTTAATGCATTTTCGTTCGATCGACCGTCATCAAGTTTGTTTGGCAGGAGAAATTCTTGTCAAACCGGAATTTTTGTCGGTATTGCGGAATCCATGCCGCTATGGTAGACGTAGAGAGGGAGAGTTGTGACGCGTTTAAACCCCTTCCGCAATCCCGGCTGCGATACGCCCAGGAATTTGCCTTGGCCCTTTCATAAAGACCACCCGGCCTTTCAGGAGTTGCTATAACGACCATGGGACTCAAGTTTTCCAAGAAGTCAGATCGCATTCTGCGAACTGTTCTGGTGATGGTCGGTCTCGGAGTAGTTGGTGGCGCCAGTACTTTGTACTATGCGACGCTGCCCACCACGCTCGAGCCCGGATATCAGCCGCAACAGCCCGTTCCATACAGCCATAAGCTACATGCCGGGAATATGGGTATGGACTGTACGTACTGCCATACATCCGTAATGAAGGCTGCCTATGCGTCGATCCCGCCGACGCAGACCTGCATGAACTGCCACTCCAAAGTGAAGGAGAAGAGCGTCGTGCTCGAGCCCGTGCGCGCCAGTTGGGCTTCCGGCGAATCGGTGCCGTGGGTCAAAGTCCATCGTCTGCCGGACTACGTATTTTTCAATCACAGCGCACACACCAACGCTGGGGTAAGCTGTGTCAGCTGCCATGGCCGAATCGACCAGATGGTGGAAGTGAAACAGGTCCAGACCCTGGCCATGAGCTGGTGCCTGGAATGCCACCGCAATCCGGCCCCCAACCTGCGTCCGACGCAGTTTGTTACGAAACTCGATTGGAAGCCGGAGGGCGACCCCGTGGCCCTCGGACGGGAAATCATTGCACAGAAGGGCATTAATCCGCCCGTGAACTGCTCAGGGTGTCATCGATGATCCAAATCGAAGGTATTGGAAACCAGACTGGAAAGAAGTTTTGGCGCAGCTTGAACGAGCTGGCCTCCACTCCGAAGTTTAAGGAGTGGTTAGTGCAGGAGTTTCCGGAAGGAGCTACGGACCTTTTGGATAGGGGTTCCCGCCGCCGCTTCATGCAGCTGATGGCTGCATCGATGGGATTGGCTGGATTGACGGCGTGCCGCCGGCCCGTCGAGAAGATCCTGCCTTACGCGAAGGGTGTCGAGGGCTTGGTTCACGGCGCTCCCCAGCACTACGCCACGGTGATGAATGTGGCGGGCCAGGCCCAGCCGCTCGTCGTCGAAGCGATTGATGGCCGTCCGGTCAAAATTGAAGGGAACCGGAAGCACCCGATTTCAAACGGGGCCGCCAACGCCTGGGCGCAAGCGTCCATCCTCAGCCTGTACGATCCGGACCGCTCGCAAAAGGTCCTTGAGAAGGGTAAGGCTAGCACCTGGGAGGCTTTTGGAGCGGCTGCCAAGGCGACTTTTGTTGGAGACGGGGAAGGGATCCGGATTCTCTCCGGCGCCGTCGTCTCTCCCACCTTGGCCAGCCTCCGCGCCAGTCTCGCCGCGAAGCACCCGAAGGCAAAGTGGTATGAATACGAGCCGGTGAACGAAGATTCCGCCCTGGCGGGTTCGGAACTGGCATTCGGCGACCGGCTGCGGCCTCACTACAATCTGCTGAAGGCCGATGTGGTGGTCTCCCTCGACTGCGACTTCCTGCAGTTGGATAATCCTGGCCTGAACGTGATTCGCGACTTCGCGAAGCGCCGGCGGGCGGTGGATTCGGCGGTTCCTGCCGGTCACGGTGGTGACCATCAGGCGGCCGGCCACAAGGCCGATGCGCACAAAGCCGACGAACACAAGGCCGATGGGCATAAGGCGGATGGGCATAAGGCGGATGAACACAAGGCGGACGCCGCCGCGCATGCTCCGGCTGCTGCTGCCAATGCCGCCGCCGCTGCGCCTGCTGCTACCCCGGCTGCTGCTCCTGCCGCGGAGTCGACGAGCATCAACCGGCTGTACGTTGTCGAGAACAACTTCACCCTCACCGGCGCACAAGCCGACCATCGTCTCCGCCTCCGCGCCGCGGATGTGCAGGCGTTTGCGGCGGATCTCGCCCGCGAAGTCGCTGCGATTCCGCAGGGGCTGAAAATTCTCGGCCAGTCCGACAAGTACATCGCGGCCTTGGCCAAGGACCTGCTCGCTCACAAGGGCCGCTCCGTTGTCCTCGCCGGACCGCGGCAACCCGCCATCGTTCACGCCTTGGCTGCGGCAATCAATCAGACCCTGGGCAACATCGGCGAGACCGTCTCCTACACCCGTCCGGGCCGTACCTCTTCGGCCGCGGAGATCACCGAGTTGGCCAAGGAAGTCGCTGCCGGACAGGTCAAGACCCTGGTTGTCCTCGGCGCGAATCCCGTTTACAGCGCGCCGGCCGACCTGGATTTTGGCGCCAAGTACAAGTCCATCGCAACCACGATTCACCTCGGGTTTGAGGTCGACGAAACCGCTGCTGCTTCCACTTGGCACCTGCCGGAGTCTCATGCCCTCGAAAGCTGGGGCGATGCGATGGCCGCGGACGGCACCGTTTCGCTGCAACAGCCCCTCATTGAACCCATTTTCAAAACCAAGTCGGCAATCGAAGTGGTATCGATGGCCCTGGGTGTTGCGACGAGCGCCTACGAACAGGTGAAGGCCCAGTCCAAACTGGCCGATCCTGCCTGGCGGCAGGCCCTGCACGACGGCTTCGTTGCCGGTTCGCAGGCCGCGCTGGTCAAGCCGGCGGCCAATGCCAAAGCGGTGGAAACTGCGCTCAACGCCGCGCCAAAGGCCGCTGCCGGTCTCGAAGTCGTGTTTGCGCCTTCGGCGTCCACCTTCGATGGCCGCTATGCCAACAACGCCTGGTTGCAGGAAGCGCCCGAACCGATGACGAAGATCGTGTGGGACAACCCCGCTCTGGTCAGCCCGAAGACCGCGAAGGAACTGAAGCTCGAAGAGGGTTCGGTTATTGTTGTCGAGCGCGGCGGCCGGAAGGTGGAAGCCCCGGTTCTCGTCCAGCCGGGACACGCCGACAACTCTGTTACCCTGACCCTCGGCTACGGCCGCACCTCGGTGGGCCGGGTCGGTACCGGTGTCGGGTACAACGCCTACCTGCTGCGTACCGCCGACGCTATGGGCTTTGGCACCGGTGCGACGCTCGCCAAATCGGCCCGCACCTATGAGTTGGTGACCACGCAGGAACACCACGACCAGGCCGGTCGTCCGGTGGTCCGCGAGGCGACCGTCGACAAGTACAAAGAGGAGGCGCACTTTGCCTCCCACGAGGATGCCCACATTGAGTTGTTCCAGTTGTTCGACAGCTTCGACTACTCGAAGGGCAATCAGTGGGGCATGGTAGTCGACCTACAGTCCTGCATCGGCTGTAACGCTTGTCTGGTCGCCTGCCAGTCCGAAAACAACATTCCCGTAGTGGGCCGCGACCAGGTTTCGAAGGGCCGCGAAATGCACTGGATTCGCCTCGACCGCTACTTCACCGGCACCGAAGATGACCCCGAGGTTGTCCACCAGCCGATGGCTTGCCAGCAGTGCGAAAACGCCCCGTGCGAATCGGTTTGCCCGGTGGCGGCGACGGTGCATAGCCCGGAAGGCCTGAATGACATGGCCTACAACCGCTGTGTCGGCACCCGGTACTGCGCCAACAACTGCCCGTATAAGGTTCGCCGCTTCAACTACTTCAACTGGCATAAAGACATCGAAGAAGTGGGCAAGATGGTCTTCAATCCGGACGTCACCGTTCGTATGCGCGGCGTCATGGAAAAGTGCAACTACTGCGTGCAGCGCATTCAGGAAGTGAAGATTGCACACAAAGTGGATGGCCGCAAGCCGATTAAGGACGGCGACGTGCTCACCGCATGTCAGCAGACCTGCCCGGCCGAAGCGATCTCCTTCGGCAATATCAACGACCCCGAAAGCGCCGTGTCCAAGATGAAGAAGAACAATCGGAACTACACCCTTCTTCATGAACTCAATATCAAGCCGCGCACTACCTACCTTGCGAAGGTGCGCAATCCCAATCCGGAGCTTGCCTAATGGCCGATCTCGCATTTGATCCTAAGGCTGTCGAGCAATTAAGTCCTCCGCTGGTGACTGGCCAGCCGTCGCTCCATGAGGTGACCGAGGCGGTCAGCATCCATACCGAAATCGAGACCCATCGAAATTGGTATATCGCACTTGCCATTAGCGGCAGCATCACTCTGCTTCTTGGCTCCATGCTGGCGTACCTCGTCTCGACCGGTATCGGCGTGTGGGGCAACAACAATCCCGTTGGCTGGGGTTGGGACATCACCAACTTCGTTTTCTGGATCGGTATCGGTCACGCCGGCACTCTGATCTCGGCCATTTTGTTCCTCTTCCGGCAGAAGTGGCGGACCTCGATCAATCGCTTTGCTGAAGCCATGACGCTTTTCGCCGTGGCTTGCGCGGGTATCTATCCTCTCGTCCACGTCGGCCGCCCCTGGCGCGCCTACTGGCTGTTTCCCATCCCGAACGCCGACCTGGCCATGTGGCAGAACTTCCGCAGCCCGCTGCTTTGGGACGTCTTCGCGGTCTCTACTTACGCCACCGTGTCGGCCCTCTTCTGGTATGTAGGCCTGATTCCTGACTTGGCAATCATTCGGGATCGCGCCAAGACGCAAATGCGGCATACCATCTACGGCCTGCTGTCCCTCGGCTGGCGCGGCTCGGCCACCCACTGGAAGAATTACGAAAAGGCCTACATGATCCTGGCTGGCCTCTCCACCCCGCTCGTGCTCTCCGTGCACACGATCGTTTCGTTCGACTTCGCCGTCTCGATCATTCCCGGCTGGCACACCACGATCTTCCCGCCATACTTCGTCGCTGGCGCCATCTTCTCCGGCTTCGCGATGGTAATCACGCTGATGGTGATCGCGCGCTGGGTGTTCAAGGTCGAGCACTTGGTGACGATGACGCACCTTGAAAACATGAACAAGGTGATCCTGGCCACCGGCACGATCGTCGGTTACGCCTACGCAACCGAGTTCTTCATCGCCTGGTACTCCGGCAACGAATACGAACGGTTCACCTTCATCAACCGCGCCATGGGGCCCTACGCCTGGGCTTACTGGTCGATGGTTTCCTGCAACGTGATCTCGCCCCAGTTCTTCTGGTTCAAGAAGCTGCGGACCAACATCCCCTTCATGTTCGTGCTCTCCATCTTCGTGAACATCGGGATGTGGTTCGAACGGTTCGTGATTATCGCAACGAGCTTGCACCGCGACTACCTGCCCTCCTCATGGGGCTACTTCCGGCCAACCATCGTCGACATCTTGACCTTCTTCGGCACTTTTGGTCTCTTCATCACCTTGTTCGTCTTCTTCACCCGCTTCCTGCCGATCATCGCCGTCAGCGAGGTGAAAGGCATGATGATCCAGACCGAACACGAAAAGCACTATCTGCCTGCCACCACGTCTGGCTCGTCTGAGCCGGTCAAGGCCCACTAAGGAACGCCATGGCTGAACACTCCTCCATACACGGCGTCGTTGCCGACTTCGACTCTCCGGATACTCTTCTCGATGCGGTCAGGGCCGCGCGGGCCAAGGGATACACCAAGATGGAAGCCTATACCCCCTTCCCGATCCACGGGATCGATGAAGCGATGGGCGCTAAGCCTTCTATTCTCGGCTACATCGTTCTTTGTGGCAGCGCCACGGGTTTCACGACGGCTGTCCTCCTGCAGTGGTGGACCGGTACGATCGCCTACCCGCTCGTGATCAGCGGCAAGCCGCTGTTTGCGTTCGAGTTCGGTTTCCCGGTCATGTTTGAATTGACCGTGCTCCTGTCGGCCTTCGCCGCGGTGTTTGGAATGCTTGGCTTGAACGGCTTGCCGCGGCTGAGCCACCCGATCTTTAATTACTCCGGCGTGGCCGGTTCCTCGGATGACCGCTTCCTGCTGGTCATTGAAGCCTCCGACAAGAAATTTGACGCCAACGAGACCAAAGATTTTCTTGCCTCGCTCGGAGCCGAAAAACTGGAGGTCGTCGAAGCATGAAACTCCTTACCTTAAAGTCGGTAGTTCTCACGGGGGGACTTCTCCTCTTAACCGGGTGCCTTAGCCCGAGCCGTGACACCACGCCGCTGCAGATTTGGGATGACATGAAGGCGCAGCCCAAATACAAATCGCAACAGCAGAGCCCTTTGTTTTCGGATAAGCGGGCGAGCCGCCGGCCGCCGGAAGGCACCGTCGCAATCGGCCAGTTGAGTGGCGATGACGGGTACCGTTGGGGCGTCCTCTCCTCCCAGTATGTCGGCAAAAACCCCGAAGCCATTACGCCCGAGCTACTCGCCCATGGACAGCTCAAGTACAACACGTATTGCGCACCCTGCCACTCCAAAGTTGGCGACGGGAAAGGGATCGTCGGCATTCGCGCTGGCGCGGCCTTCCAGCCGGCGAACCTTCTCGAGCCTCGTGTTCTGCAGATGAACGATGGGGAGCTCTATTCGGTGGCCAGTGAAGGACGCCGGACCATGATGGGATATCGGACCCAGACCAGCGACCACGACCGTTGGGCGATCGTCGCCTATCTGCGTGCGCTGCATCGGGCCAGCAGCGGAACCAAAGAGGATGTCCCGGAAAACCTGCGGGCGCAACTGAACTAAGCGAGGAATACGAGTCGCAACATGAGTAAACATCACCATCACGACGTTCCGCGGGATAGCTACGAAATCCCCACCGCTACCTGGGAGAAGGGCCGGAACATCATCCTAGGTGTCTTCATCCTCGGCTGGGTCGCTGCCTTGGCGGGCTACAGCATCGATCACAAGCAGTTCTTCCCGTCCTATCTCGTCGCGTTCTTCTTTGGTACCGGGATCGCTATCGGCGCAGCCTTGTTCACCATGATCCAGCACCTGACCGGTTCGGCGTGGAGTGTGCCTCTGCGGCGCCTCATGGAAAACGTGATGATGTCGATGCCGATTCTCGCATTGCTCTTCCTGCCCGTGGCTTTCGGCCTCCACGAACTCTATGAGTGGTCCCACCCGGGCATCATGGAAACGGACGCTCTGCTCAAGAAGAAAGAAGCATACCTGAACCCGACCGCTTTCTACATCCGCGCCGTCGTCTACTTCGCCATCTGGAGCTTCTGGGCCTGGCGGCTCTCGAGCTGGTCGCGGGCGCAGGATCAGTCGAAAGATCTGAACCTCACGTTCAAGAGCGAACGCATCTCGGCGCCGGGCATGCTGCTCTTCTTCCTGTCGGCCTCGTTAGCCAGCGTCGATTGGGTCATGTCGCTGCAGCCGCACTGGTATTCCACGATCTTTGGCGTCTATTGCCTCGCCGGCGGAATGTGGGCCTTCTTCGCGATCCTCACGTTTACCTTGTTGCGCTTCCGTGCCCATGGGATCCTGGCCAATTCCGTCACCGTCGAACACTATCACGACATGGGCAAGTGGATGTTCGCCCTCACCGTCTTCTGGGCTTATGTTGCTTTCTCCCAGTACATGCTGATCTGGTACGCCAACCTCCCGGAAGAGACAATCTTCTTTAAAGTGCGGCGAACTGGATCTTGGGAATCGGTCAGCGCCATCCTCCTCTTTGGACACTTTGCGGCCACTTTCCTCGTCCTGCTGGCCCGCGCGAGTAAGCGCAGCCTGAACGTTCTGCGCTTCGTTACGGTGTGGATCCTGTGCATGCACTACGTCGACGTTTATTGGCTCGTTATGCCGAACTTCGCAAAAGCCGGTGTCGCTCCGCACTGGATGGATGCCGCCTGCTTCGTCGCGGTGATGAGTACTTTAGCCCTCGGCTTCTGGTGGCGGTTGAAGTCGGCCCCGATCGTGGCCGTCGGTGATCCTCGCCTCGAGAAAGGATTGGAGTTCCAGAATGTCTAACGCGCCTAAGAATCTAACGCCCGATGAGATTGCTGAGCTCGGTTTTGATCGAACCGAAGTGCAAACGGTCCCCGTGCTCGTCGTCACGGTCGCCATCATCGGTTTTATTGTAGCGAGTTGTGTCGGTTGCGCCATCTACTACAATAGCTTCCGCGATGCGGCCGTCGAGCGGTTGCAGTTGGAACCGGTCTCGCAGGACTACATGGAGCTGCAGGCTCGGGAAGCAAAACAGCTGAATACCTATGCGACGATCGACAAGAATACCGGTAGCGTCCGGCTTCCCATCGAAAAGGCGATGTCGCTGGTGGTAGCGGAATCGGCTCCTGGGGGCAAATGGCGGTTCCCCGTGAATCCCTACCCGGTCAAGAAGCCAGAAGACGCCGCTGCGGCGACTCCCCCTGCGGCGCCTGCTCCGGCAAAATAGTTCACCCGTTATTCGAAGAACATGATCTCCCGACTTCTCATTACCAACGTCTTGTTCCTTGCTCTGTTGCAAGGCAACGCCTCGGTTCCGCAGGAACTGGGCGGTGTTGGCGTGGACGAACGTCTGGGAACGGTTCTCGATGGCAACCTCGAGTTCATTGCAGAAAACGGACGACCCGTGCGGCTGTCTCAGTACCTCAATCAGGGTCGGCCAGTTGTCCTGAACTTCGTGTATTACTCCTGCCCAATGTTGTGCAGTCTCGTAATGAACGGACTGACGTCCAGCATTCGCGAGCTTCCTTGGACGCCTGGCAATGAGTATGAAATTGTCACGATCTCGATCGATCCACGGGAGATGTACACGCTGGCGGCAACCAAGAAGCAGGCGCAACTCCTGAGCTTCGATCGTCCTGCTCCCGGTTGGCATTTTCTCTCGGACTACAACGACAATGCGAAGAAGCTGGCCGAGCAGGCTGGTTTCCACTATCGCTGGGATAAAGACAGGCAGCAATACGCACATAGTGCGAGTCTGATTCTTCTTGCGCCGGACGGAAAAATCGCTCGTTATCTCTATGGCATCAAATATAAGGCGTTTGACCTGCGGATGGGACTGACCGAAGCGCGGGATGGCAAGATGCGGTCAACTGGCGAGCATCTTCTCCTATATTGCTTCCAGTATGATCCGCTCTCCAAAAGTTACGTCATGACGGCCAAGAACATAATGCGAGGTGGTGGCGCACTCACGGTCTTCATCCTGGGTGCCTCTCTCATGCGGTTCTGGCGGAAAGAACGGGAACAGTTTAAGCAGTCGCCCCCCAAGGGGCCGGTTTTATCATAAGGAAGGCAATATGGATTCCATCAGGCATTGGATGCTTGGCCCTCAGGGTAGTGCGTACGCCAACAATGTTGACGACCTCTACATGTTTCTGGTGTGGCTCAGCGTTTTCTTCTTCGTACTCATCGTATTTTTGACTGTATATTTCGCGTGGAAATATCGCCGTCGCAAAGAAGGGGTCCTCACGCCCAACATCTCCCATAATTTGGCGTTGGAACTCCTCTGGAGCATCATTCCGCTCATCATCGTCATGGGAATCTTCTTCTGGGGATTCAATGATTATGTGCGGGCAAGCGTTGCGCCCAACGACGCCATCGAGATTCACGTCACCGGCAAAAAGTGGCTGTGGGCCTTTGAATATCCGGACGGCACCCGCACCATCGGAAACCTGCACGTTCCGGTCAACCGCCCGGTAAAACTCATCCTCACGAGCGAAGATGTCCTTCATGACTTCTACATCCCGTCGATGCGTCAGAAGACCGACGTGATTCCGGGCCGGTTCGTGGACTTGACGTTTACTCCCACCGTCCCTGGCAAGCATCAGGTGTTTTGCGCGGAGTACTGCGGCAAATCGCACTCCGATATGATGGCGAATCTGTTCGTTGATTCCCCGGAAGTCTATGAGAAGTGGCTGGTTGAAGGTGATCCGGAACTGCAGCAGATGCCGCCGGTGGAGGTTGGGAAGCTTGTCTATGAGAACAAAGGCTGCAACTCCTGTCACAGCATCGACGGCAGCAAAAATACCGGTCCTTCCTTCAAGGGTCTGTACGGCCGGATGGAGAAATTTGCCGATGGCACCACGCAGATGGTGGACGACAACTACATCGTAGAGTCGATCAACAATCCGCAGGCCAAAATTGTGGCAGGCTACGAGCCCGTCATGCCGACTTTCCAGGGCTTGCTCCGCACTCCGGAAATGCGGGGTATCATTGCATACATCAAGGAATTGAAATAAAAAAGGGGGTTTCACATGGCTGACATCATCACTTCACCACACATCAGCGGCCACGCCGATCACCATGATGTGGATTATCTACACGACGGCAAAGGCCTGAAATCCTGGCTGACTACGGTAGACCACAAACGCATTGGCGTTATGTATCTCTGGTCGATCCTTTTCATGTTCTTCCTTGGCGGCGTTTTCGCCATGATGATCCGCCTGGAGTTGTTGACTCCCAAGGAGACCATCATGAGCGCGGAGACCTATAACAAGGTTTTCACTCTGCACGGCGCCATCATGGTGTTCCTGTTCATTATTCCCTCGGTACCCGCAGCGCTTGCCAATTTTGTGCTTCCCCTCATGCTGGGCGCCAAAGACGTCGCGTTCCCGAAACTGAACCTGTTCAGCTGGTACATCTATATGGCCGGTGCTCTCATCGCGATCGCCGCGATGGTGACCGGCGGTGTGGATACGGGCTGGACCTTCTACACGCCCTACTCCACAACGACTGACGGCAGTGTAGCGCTGATGACCTTCGCGGCCTTCGTCCTCGGGTTCAGTTCCATCCTGACCGGCGTCAACTTCGTCGCCACCATTCACAAGCTTCGCGCTCCCGGGATGGGCTGGTTCGACATGCCGCTCTTCTGCTGGGGCATCTATGCCACGGCCCTGATCCAGGTCCTCGCGACTCCGGTCCTCGCCATCACCCTCCTCCTGCTCATTATGGAGCGCACCTTCGGCATCGGCATCTTCGATCCGAAGTTGGGTGGCGACCCGGTTCTGTTCCAGCACTTCTTCTGGTTCTACTCGCACCCTGCCGTGTACATCATGATCCTGCCCGGCATGGCTATCATTTCGGAGATCATCCCGACCTTCTCGCAGAAGACGATCTTTGGCTACCGCGCCATCGCCTTCTCGTCGGTTGCGATTGCGCTCGTCTCGTTCATCGTGTGGGGCCACCACATGTTCACCTCCGGCCAGTCGCAGCTCGCTTCCGCGATCTTCTCGTTCATCACCTTCTTCGTCGCGGTTCCTTCGGCCATCAAGACCTTCAACTGGATCGTCACCATGTATAAAGGATCGGTCGCCTTCAACGCCCCGATGCTCTATGCACTCAGCTTCCTGTTGCTCTTCGGCATCGGCGGCCTGACCGGTATCTTCCTTGGCGCAGTCTCGGTCGACATCCATCTGCATGACACCTATTTCGTCGTAGCCCACTTCCACTACGTCATGATGGGTTCCACCGTTATCGCCTTCCTGGGCGGTCTCCACTACTGGTGGCCGAAGATGTTTGGCCGCATGTATAGCGAGCCGGCCGCCCGGATCGCGTGCGCCCTGGTCTTCATCGGCTTCAATGCCACTTTTCTGCCGCAGTTTGTCCTCGGCAGCCGTGGTATGCCCCGCCGCTACTACAACTACTTGCCGGAGTTCCAGGCTCTGCATCAGGCGTCCACCGTCGGATCCTGGATCCTGGGTCTCGGCTTCCTGATTATGGCCGGCTATCTGTTTGCTTCTTTGCGGAAGAAGATGGACGCGCCCGCCAATCCGTGGCACAGCCGTACGCTAGAATGGCAGACGGCCTCTCCGCCGATCACGCACAATTTCCATGAAGTCCCGTCTGTGGGTGGCGGACCGTACGATTACTATCGCCCGGTCGGGACTGGGAGGAACGCTTGAGCAACTCTACTCATGATGTGGCGGAACACCGGTTCCGCCAACATCACTTCGCTAACGCCGAACAACAACTCGACACCTCCAAGATCGGGATGTGGCTATTCCTGGCCACTGAAATCCTGATGTTCGGTGGCCTCTTCGTGGGCTTCGGGCTCATGCAGGGGGTCTATCCGGAGGCTTGGGTGGCGGGACACCATCACCTGGATCGCGTGCTGGGAGCGGTGAACACCGTATTCCTGCTCTGCTCCTCTTTCACGATGGTGATGGCGGTTCACTATGCTTCCACCGATCAGAAGTCGAAGACGGTGATGAACCTCGGGCTCACCCTTGGTTTCGCTTTCGCCTTCCTTGTGGTGAAGTACTTCGAATACTCCCACAAGTTCCACGATGGTCTTCTCCCCGGCCGCTACTTTAACCTGGCCGGCATCGGCGGTCCGCCCCAGCAGGCGATGTTTTTCGGCTTCTACTTCGCGATGACTGGCATCCACGGCTTCCACGTCCTGATCGGCATCGCGCTGATTGCGTGGATCATGATCCGGGCAAACCGCGGCGATTTCTCGAGCGCCTACTACACCCCGGTGGACCTGGTTGGACTGTACTGGCACTTGGTCGACCTGATCTGGATCTACCTGTTCCCCCTTCTCTATCTCGTCAGCTAGGAATCTCATGAGCGAACAAGCGCACCACACCTCCCACTCCCCTCTGCCGTACCTGCTCACCCTGATCGCACTGCTGTTCTTGACGGGCATCACGGTAGGGGCTGCCTACGTCGATTTTGGTTCGTCGACCGTGAACATCATCATCGCGATGTTGATTGCCACCTTTAAGGCCTCTCTCGTCGCTTTGGTCTTCATGCACTTGCGTCACGACAAGCCCCTCAACTCGATCATCTTCCTCAGCTCTTTGATCTTCCTGGGTATCCTGTTGGGCTTCTGCATGATCGACCTTGGCTCTCGCGAACGCGTCTACCCGACCGGGCTGAGAAAAGTGGATCCGCCGCCCACCGCTGCTCCGGCTGCCGCACCGCCGGCCGCTGCACCAGCCGCTCACTAGGGCTCTTCCAAAACCTGAATCACCAACGGCCTGTTTCCACCCGAAATAGGCCGTTTTCCTTTTCCCATGAACAGAAGACTCTTCCTCGCCAGTCTGGCCGCCAACGCCGCCGCCCAAAAGCAGCCGCTCCGCCTCGCCGCGATCGTCACAGAATATCGTCCGCTCTCCCACGCTGATGTGATCCTCGGCAAGTACCTCGAGGGCTTCAATCAGGATGAGCGTCCCCCTTACCCCAAGTCCCGCCTCGTTTCGCTGTTCACCGAGCAGGTGCCGGACAAGGACATGAGCCGGGAACGCGCCAAGAAATTCAATGTCCCGATCTATCGAACCGTCAGCGAGGCCCTGACCTTAGGAGGCACCCAACTGGCGGTCGATGGCGTTATCCTGATCGGCGAACACGGCGATTACCCCTTTAACGACAAGGAACAAAGGCTCTATCCCCGCTTTGAAATGTTCCTCAAGATTACGGATGTCTTCCGCCAGAGCGGCCGCTCCGTCCCCGTCTTCAACGACAAACATCTTTCC
This sequence comes from Terriglobales bacterium, assembly GCA_027485675.1. Classification (GTDB taxonomy): domain Bacteria; phylum Acidobacteriota; class Terriglobia; order Bryobacterales; family Bryobacteraceae. The sequence goes on from JAIXQP010000010.1 coordinate 55,039, forward strand.
TGGAGTTTCCGTCAGGCCAAACGCATGGTCGACATCTCTCGGGAACTGAAGTTTCCGATGCTCGCCGGCTCCTCCGTACCCGTGGCCTTCCGCCAGCCCGCCCTCGATGCACCCTGGGGAGAGAAACAGCGCTATGCCGTCGCCATCTCCTACAGCGGCCTCGACATCTATGGCTTCCATGTGCTCGAAGCCCTGCAGACGATGACCGAACGCCGCGCCGGCGGTGAGACCGGGGTCAAGAGCGTACAGTGTCTCGAAGGCGACGCCTGTTGGAACTTCCTCTCCACCAACGCATGGGCGCAACGCCTTTTCGATCGCGCCCTGGCCCTCAGCGAAACCCGCAAGCCCGGCGACCTCCGCAAGCTGGTCCCGTCCCCCGCCGTTTTCGTCATCGAGTACGCCGACGGCCTACTCGCCGCCGCGTTCCTTCTCACGGGTGCTGTCGAGGATTTCACCGTCGCCATCGATCTCCCGCAACGAAACGAACCCATCGCGACCCTCATGAAGTTGCAGGACGGCCGCCCGCATCACCACTTCGGCTGCCTCGTCGAAAAGATCGAGGAGCTGTTCACCACTGGCCGCTCGCCCTATCCCGTCGAACGCACGCTCCTCACGAGCGGCATCCTCGACTTCGCCCTCGAATCCCGCATCCAGGGCCACCGCAAGCTGGCCACGCCCGAACTCCTCCAGGTCCGCTACCAAGCCCCCCGCGCCTCCAACTTCTGTGTCAGCGGCTGGGGAGCCGACGGCAAGCGCCTCTGACCAGCTTGATATCCTAGTTGCCGTGACCAAGGTCTGTCTCCTCCTCGCCGCCGGGATCGCTTCCCTGGCGGCCCAGCCGGTGAGCTACCGAAAGGACATCGCCCCCATCTTGAACGAGCGGTGCGTCGCCTGCCATCAGGCGGGCAACCCCTCGGGCGGCTTCATCGCCGAAACGGTCGCGGGCATCGCCAAGGCAGCCCGCTCGGGCCTCCTGCTCGACACCCTCACGGGCGAGCGCCCCCGTATGCCCAAGGCCGGCAAGCCGCTGACAGAAAAGCAGGTTACCCTCATTCGCCGCTGGGTGGAGCAAGGCGCTCAAGACGATTCCACCGGCGAACCCGCCCTCTGGTGGTCCCTCCGCCCCCTCCCTCCGGCCCGGCCCGGGTCCGTCGATGCGTTCCTCCACGCCAAGTTGAAAGACGCCGGCCTAACCCCCTCCCCGGAAGCCGACCGGCGCACCCTCATCCGCCGCCTCACCTTCGATCTCCACGGCCTCCCCCCGAGCCCGGAAGAGGTCGACGCCTTCGTCGCCGATCCCCATCCCCGCGCCTACGAAAACCTCGTCGACCGCCTGCTCCAGTCCCCCCGTTACGGCGAACGCTGGGCCCGCCACTGGCTCGACATCGTCCACTACGGCGACTCCCACGGCTACGACAAAGACAAGCCCCGCCCCAACGCCTGGCCCTACCGCGACGCTGTCATCCGCGCCCTGAACCAGGACATGCCCTACCCCCGTTTCGTCCGCGCCCAGATCGCCGGCGACGTCCTCTTCCCCGACGACCCCCACGCCTTCGCCCTCACCGGATTCCTCGCCGCCGGCCCCTGGGATTTCGTCGGCCACCAGGAACTCAAAGAAGGCACCACCGACAAGAACCTCACCCGCCTCCTCGACCGCGATGACATGGTCGCCACCACCATGTCCACCTTCGTCAGCCTCACGGCCCACTGCGCCCGCTGCCACGATCACAAGTTCGATCCCATTCCCCAAGCCGACTACTACAACCTGCAAGCCGTCTTCGCCGGCATCGATCGCGCCGACCGCCCCTACGATCAGGACCCCGCCGTCTCCCGCCAACGCCGCGCCCTCCTGGCCGAAAAACTCGCCGCCCAGCGCAAACTCCAACCCTTCCTCGACCGCGTCGAGTTCGCCGCCAGCCCCGCCATCACCGCCCTCGACATTCGGATCCAGGACGCGAGCCTCCTCCTCGCCCACCTCGGCGCCCCCAAAACCCCCGCCGAAACCGCCGAAAAGCAACAACTCGAATCCCGGCGCACCGCCGACCGCGCCGCCCGCCTGAAGCTGGTCGACGCCCTCGTGGGCCCGGAAACCTACGCCGCCATCGCCGCTGGCCAGCAGGAACTCGCCGCCATCGACGCCCGGCTGGCCGCGCTGCCGCCTCCCCAGTTGGTCTATTCCGGCGCCGCATATTTCAACCGCGCCGGCGCGTTCCGGCCCTCCCTCACGCCCCGCCCGGTCCATCTGCTGAACCGCGGTAGCCTCGCCTCCCCGGGCCCCCTTGCCTCCCCCGCCGCCCTCCGCTGCGTGCCCGGCCTCAACGCCCAGTTCCCCAACACCGACGACGAAAGCCAGCGCCGGGCCGCCCTCGCCCACTGGATCGCCGACCCCGCCAACGTGCTCACCTGGCGCTCCATCGTCAATCGCGTCTGGCACTATCACTTCGGCGCCGGACTCGTCGATACCCCCAGCGACTTCGGCCGCATGGGCTCTCCGCCCTCGCACCCCGAACTCCTCGACTGGCTCGCCGTCTGGTTTCGTGATGAGGCACACGGATCCCTCAAACAGTTGCACCGCCTGCTCGTCCTCAGCGCCACCTACCGGCAAACCTCCACTCACCGGGCCGAACCGGCCAAGCTCGACGCCGACAATCGCCTGCTCTGGCGCATGAACCGGACGCGCCTCGACGCCGAAAGCGTCCGCGATTCCACCCTCGCCGTCGCCGGCAAACTCGACCTCACCATGGGCGGCCCCGCCGTCCGCCAGTTCGGCTTTAAGGACGATCACTCCCCCGTCTACGACTACGCCGCCTTCGATCCCGATGCCCCCGGCGCCTACCGCCGCAGCATCTATCGCTTCCTCGTGCGCAGCGTCCCGGACCCTTTCATGGAGCGTCTGGACTGTCCGGACCCCTCCTTGCAAACCCCGAAACGCACCACCACGCTCACCGCCATTCAGGCGCTGGCCATGTGGAACAACCGGTTCATGGTCCGCATGGCGGAACACGCCGCCGCCCGCGCCGCCGGCGACGCGGACCGCCTCGGCCACCTCGTCCTCGGCCGCCGCCTGTCGAGCGAGGAGGCCGCCTACGGCGCCCGGCACGGCCTGGCCAATCTGGCCCGCGTTCTGCTCAATACCAGCGAGTTTCTGTTTGTCGATTAGGGGGCACCATGCGGCGTAGAGATCTCTTAGGTTCATTCGGTGGCATGGCCCTGGCCCAGATGCTCGGCCAGGAAAGTGGCGGGCTCCATCATGCCCCCCGCGCCAAGCGGGTCATTCAGATCTTCCTCTCCGGCGCCGCCAGCCAGTGCGACAGCTTCGACTATAAGCCGCGGCTCCTCGAAAAGGCCGGCCAACCCTGGGATCCCGGCGAGAAGGTCGAACTCTTCCAAAGCAATCCCGGGGTCGTAATGCCCAGCCCGTGGGCCTGGAAGCGCTACGGCCAGAGCGGCAAATGGGTCAGCGACCTCTTCCCGGAAATCGCCCAGTGCGTCGACGACATCGCCTTCATCCATTCGCTCCAGTCGAAATCGAACATCCATGGCCCGGCGACGTTCATGCAGAACACCGGCTTCATCCTCCCGGGTTTCCCCAGCGCCGGGTCGTGGTTGTCCTATGCCCTCGGCACCCTCAATGAGAATCTGCCGAAGTTCATCGTCCTGCCGGATCACCGCGGCGTCCCGCCGAATGGCCCCGGCAACTGGTCCTCCGGTTTCCTCCCCGCCGCCCACCAGGCCACCACGGTCCGCGTCGGCACGCCCAACCCCATTCATGATCTGCGTGCCCCCGCCGGCGCCGCATACATCACCCCGGACAGTGAGCGCGAAGGCCTCGCCCTGCTCGATCAGGTGAACCAGCAGCATCTGGCCGGCCACCCCGGAGACTCCCGCCTCGAAGCCCGCATCGCCTCCTACAAAATGGCCGCCCGGCTCCAACTCAGCGCCCCGGAGGTGCTCGCAATCGACGGCGAGTCCCCGGCCACCCGCCAGCTCTACGGGCTCCATGATCCCGCCACCGCCGAAATGGGCGAACGCTGCCTCGTCGCCCGGCGCCTCGTCGAGCGCGGCGTACGCTTCGTGCAGATCTGGAGCGGCGCCGACAACGGATTCCCGCGCCGCAACTGGGATAGCCACGAGAACCTCGCCAAAGACCACGGCGAACTGGGCAAGTCTCTCGATAAACCCGTCGCCGGCCTGCTCCGAGACCTCAAGGCCCGCGGCCTGCTGCAGGATACGATCGTCCACTGGACCACGGAGTTCGGCCGGATGCCCTGCAGCCAGGGCAGTCTCGGCCGCGATCACAATCCCGCCGGGTTCACCTCCTGGCTCGCCGGGGGCGGCTTCCGCGGCGGCTTCAGCTACGGCGCCACCGACGAATGGTCGTATAAAGCCGTCGACAAACCCGTCTATTGCTACGACCTCCACGCCACCATGCTGCATCTCCTCGGTATCGATCATCAACGCCTGTCCTATCGCAATAACGGCATTGACCGCCGCCTCACCGATGTCCACGGCTCCGTCCTTCGTGAATTGGTTGCCTAGTGATACTTTTCGATTGACCTGCACCCCGTCCTAAGCGCATCATTCCAAGGATGAAGACGCCGCCGCTTAAGAAGATCCTGCTGGGGAGCCTCGCCCTGGTGCTGGTAGTGGGGGGCGCGCTGGCTTATCCGCGTCTGGCCAAGCTCCGCGTCCACGTGCCCGCCTATGAACGCTCCGGCGAAATCGTGCTCCTCGATCAAGGCTGGTCCGACGCCCAGCGTCTCGAGTTCCACCACACCGCGCAGGGAACCCGCCTCGTTCCCTATCGCTGGCTGCTCGCTCTCGAACAGCCGTGCCTCTCCCCGTTCGGCTGCGAACTCTTCGCCAAGCCGGAGTACCTCGGCCGCTTCGGCTTCCTCTCCAGTCCCGCCGACCCCAAGTGGAACCCCGACGGCCTCCCCGTCGGCTTCGCCCGCCAGGAGGATTTCGCCGATTCCGATACCGGGCAGCAGTATCCCGTCGTCGGCCTCACCTGCGCCGCCTGCCACACCGGCGAACTCCGCTACGGCAACTATTCGGTTCGCGTCGAAGGCGGCCCCGCCATGATCCAGGTCACCCAGTTCCAAAAGGCGCTGGGCGTCGCCCTCATCCTCACCGACCTCATCCCCTGGCGCTATCGCGCCTTTGAAGAGCGGGTCCTCGGCGCCAACGCCCCCGCCGCGGACCGCGCTGCCCTGAAGCAAGCCGTCGAGCAGTTTCTCGCCCGCGCCAAAGCGGAGGTCGCCGCCACCGAAAAGGCCAACATCTACCCCCACGACGCCGGCTTCATCCGCACCGACGCGCTCACCCGCATCGGCAATCAGGTCTTTGCCGCCGACATGGGGCTCCCCGCCAACTACGCCGTCGCCCAGGCCCCCGTCAAGTTCCCGCAGGTCTGGGACGCCTCCTGGTTCACCTGGGTGCAGTACAACTCCTCCATCGCGGATCCGCTCGTCCGCAACATCGGTGAAGCCCTCGGCGTGCGCGCCCTCGCCCGCTTGTCCGGTCCGCAGGCCGCCGAGTTTGCCAACAGCGTTAATCTGCCCGGCCTCAAGAGAATGGAGGATCTCCTCTCCGGCCCCGACCCGTTCACCGGCCTCCGTTCCCCCCGCTGGCCCGCCGTCTTTCCGGCCCTCGATGCCGCCAAAGTGGCCCAGGGCGCCGCGCTCTATAAAAAGCATTGCCAGGGCTGCCATCTGCCGCCCCTCGACGAGTTACAGGCCGATCTGCGGGCAGAAAAGCCCGTCTACTGGGTCACCAATTCGAGCGGCAAACGCTTCCTCGATCTCCGTGATATCCCGCTTGGCATGGTCGCCACCGACCCCAATCAGGCGATCGAATTCAAGAACCGCACCGCCGATACCGGCGCCCTTGGCAAGGGCAGAGTCTCGGCCGCCGAGGGCTTGAAACTCGTCACCGAAGGCATCCGCGACCGCTTCTTCCGCCAGGCCGGTTTCTCCGCCGAACAGAAGCTCGAGTGGCAGGGCTATCGCGATGGCAGCATTCCCGCCGTCCGCGCCGACGAGATCTATAAGGCGCGGCCGCTCAACGGCATCTGGGCCGCCGGGCCCTATCTCCACAACGGCTCAGTGCCCAGCCTCTACGACCTTCTCGCCTCCCGCCAGCAGCGGCCGGCCAAGGGCTTCTGGCTGGGCTCCAAGCGCTTTGACCCGGCAAAGGTCGGCTACGAGTCCACGGAACTCGACGGAGGATTCTGGTTCGACTACGCCGAGCCCGGCAACAGCAACCAGGGCCACTGGTTCGAGGATGGTCCGCGCGGCAAAGGCGTCGTCGGCCCGGCGCTCTCGGAAGCCGACCGCTGGGCCCTCGTCGAGTATCTGAAGTCGATCTAAGACTACGAACGCATCCGCGTCATCATGTAGAGCCCGGCCAGCAGGAAGATCGCATCCGGGCTCCACGCCGCCACCGGAGCCGGCAGTTGATTCAGGTTGCCGATCTGCACGAAGAGCTCGTCAAAGGCGCGGTAGGCGATTGCAATCCCGAAGCTGGCCCCCACGCTCGCCATGGCGCCCCGCCGCCCGCCCATGAAGCTGAACGGCACCGCAATCACCGCCAGAATGAAGGCGAACAGCGGCACGGAGAACTTCCGGTGGAACTGCACCTGCAGCCGGATCGTGTCGAACCCGCTCTGCTTCAGATCCTGAATGTAGCTGTCCAACTGCTGGAAGTTCATCTGCTTGTACTGCTTCTCTTCAATCAGGAAGTAGTCCGGCTGCTCGTCGAGTTCGGCAAAGGTGCGCACCGGATACTCCTCGTACTGCTTCACCCGGATATCCTGCATATCCCGCACCCACCCGTTCTGAAACACCCACGCCGACACGCTCGGCTGCCATTGCGCCCGTTCGGCCGAAATATGGCGGACGAGTCGAAACGTCTTCGGGTCCAGTTCGTAGACGTGCACACCCACCATCACCTTCTCCGCCGGGTCAAAATACTTGTAGTAATAGATCCGCGCATCGTGGCCAAAAATCCATTTCCGGTCCGGCCGCAGATAGGTCTGTGGCGCTTTGCCCTTGATCTCGGCGCGGATGCCGTCCTGGATCAGGTTGGCGTCCGGAACCACATAGTGATCAAACGCGAACAGCGCACTGCTCAGTAACAGGCCCGCCAGCAGAATCGGCACCGACAAACGGTATAGGCTCACCCCGGAGGCCTTGAAAGCGGTCACCTCGTTCTGGTTCGCCATAATGCTGAAGGTGATCAACACGCTCACCAGTACCGCCACCGGCGAGTAATCATAGATGAACTTCGGCCCCAGAAACAGGTGATACCGGAAGACCTTCTCCATCGGTATCTGGTTCCGGATTACGTCGCTGAGTAACTCAAAGAACGTAAACACCTGCGTCAGCACCACGAAGCTCACGAGGCAGATGAGAAAGTAGAACAGAAACTCACTCAGAACATAAGTGTCGATCAGTTGCGGCATCAGGCGGATCGTAGTCCGCGGCGCCCGCCGCGCAATCCGTTCCCGCTTGGTCCGGTACCGCTCGGCCAGGCCGCTGAACGTGTCGAGGAACCATCCCCGGATAGCGCCCACCAGGTCCCGGTCGCCCGGCGTCTCCAGCCGAACCAGCAGCACGATTCCCACAATGGCGAAGAGAATATTCGGCGCCCAGGCGGCCAACGCCGGGCTCAACGTTCCCTGCTTGGCCAGTCCCAACAGGCTCACCTGCGCCATGAAGTAGAGGAAGGCCAGAAACACCGTCAGTACGAAGGCGGCCGACTTCCCCGCCTTCCGCGAGGAGACCCCCAGCGGAATCCCCACCAGCGCCAGCAGAATGCAGGCCGGCGGCAGCGAAAGCCGCCGCTGGAGTTCAATGTCCGCCTCCCGCGACTTCTTGGCCTCGGCAAACAGCAGCTCCGTCTCCATGTCTGAGAACGCCCGCGCCTGCTTCTCGGCCGGCTTCTGCGCCTCGAGCGACTGGTCCATCACCGGAAAGGCCGTATTGTAGTACTGCCCGGTCTCCTTGCCGACCTCGTGCGTGCTCCCGTTGCCCAGGCGCAGCCGAATCCGGTTGTTGGCCGAGTCCGGCACTGCGATCGCCTCGGTGGCAATCGTTATCCGGGGAGCGTCCCCGGAAGCCTCCTGCGTACTCCGCTTCCGCTGCTCCGGCGGCGTCATATCGGCGATAAACACGTTCCGCCAGCGGGTCACCGGGCCGGCGATCACGTCGCCGATATAGATTGTCTTGTTCGGAAACTGCTCGGCAAACACCCGCGGCTGAATCTCCGCGGTCATCTGGTCGGCGATCACCCGGTTCAAAATCCGCACCGTCTCCCGGATCGAGTAGGGGGTCAGGTACAGAGAGCAGGCCGCCGTCATCAGCGAACCCATCACCGCAAACACCAGCACCGGCCCCAGCACCCTTCGCCCGGGCACCCCGGCGGCCCGCATGGCGATAATCTCCCCGTCGGAAGACATGCGGCTCAGCCCAATCAGCACCCCCACCAGGACGCCCACCGGCAGCGTCATCATCAGCGTGAAGGGCATCACCAGGAGAAACAAATAGCCGACCGTCGAAGTCGACGCCGCCCCCCGCACCAACTGCTCAAACAGCAGGCTGATCCGTTGCAGGAAGAGGACGAAGCTGAATAACAACGTACCCAGCCCGGCCCCCGCCAAGACCTCCCGGAAAATCGCACGGCTCAGCAGACCCATACCCGCGCACTACCCCGCGCTTTCAATCGGCGGCGGCGGAACGACGGGCGCGCTCGGGCGCTCCTCCTGGGGCCGGTCCATGTCGATCTCATCAAACAGCAGCGAAGGCGCAACCACCGTCATCCCCGTCACGAAACCGCCCGCGCCCATCAGCGCCAACGGATAACTGTTCGCGAGCAGGTCGAACGTCGTCGTCTCGGTGCTCGCCGCCAGAATGTCCCGCAGCGCCCGCACCGTCAACCCGCGGAAACGCATCCCGCGGATCAACTCCTCCCGGCCGTCCGGATAAACCCGGTAGACCGCCAGCGGCAGCGAAATGGGCCGCGTACCCCCACCGGCCTGCAACGACGCGGCCAGGCGCCGGAACTCGCCCACGCTGGCCGAACTGGGGAAGTCGATCTTCCGCACAATAATCCCGTAGGGCTTATTGCGCTGCTTGATCGTATCGATGAGCTTCGCCTTCAGAGCCGCTAGCGCCACCGTGTCTTTGGCCTTGACAATCAGGTTGCTCGGCAGGGCCGCGTTAGCGCCAAACGATCCCGGCAGGCGCGCCCGCCCGTTCGACCCCTCAAACCCGCGCACCGGCTGCCGCGTCAGCAGCAGATTCTTCAACGTTCCCTGGCTCACGATGGGCAGCGCCGGCGGCACCACGCCCTCCATGTCGATCGCATAGGAACCAAACAGCGGGCGTCCCTTGGCGTCTTTGGCGTATGGGTCGTCCGTCACATCAAGGAACTCGGGCATCACCCGCGCCCCCATTCGGCCTTCGAAGTCCGATGGCGGCAGGTTTACGGGGCGTCCCGGTTCCGAAATCGGGGACCGCACCGGCGAAAGATTCCCGCCCAACATCTGCGCCAGCAGCTGCGTGCTGGCCTCCCCTTCAAACAGCACCGGGCCGTTATAAGCCTCGCCCAGCGGCGCCGCGCACAGCTCCGTCAGCCGCTTGGCCATGGCGTGAATCGCCTGGCTGATCTCGGCGTCCGAGGGCAGCCCGGCCGCTTCAAACGCGTGGAAGGTGAGATGGTCGCGCAGCGGGCTCCCGTCGTCGGCCAGCGCCTCGGCCCGCACCCGCAGCGTCACAATGTTCTCGGGCGTGCGGAAAAACGTCCCCTCGGTGCTGCCGAAGTAAGAGGTGGAAACCCCCTCCTCGTACTCCACCCGCGAATCGAGAATCTTCGGATACGCCGAAAACAGCGCCGAAAGCACGCGGACCCGCTCGTTCGCCCGCTTCTCGTCCATCTTGATCTTCGGCGCTGGCAGAATCTTCACGACCGGCGCCTGCTTGGCGAAGTCGTTCAGTTTCTCTGCCTGATTCACGTTCTTAATCGCGGCGCGCTTCAGCGACAGGGTCTCCACCGCCGCCTTGTAGCTGCGGTCCGTGGCCAGCCACAGATCCTGCCGGATCTGGTTCTCATCGGCTTCGAGCGGCCAGTTCTCATTGTCGAACCGCGCACCACGCACCATGCCCGTGTAGACGCAGTTCGTGTTATCAAACTCGTAGCTGCCCACCCGCACCTGCACCCGCGGCAGCCGGTAGTTCGACGTCCGCGACAGCAGCAGCCCGCCCAGCGTCGCCGAGCAGTTCAGGTTCATCCCCTGCTCCACGGTGTACTGGATATAGTAGGGCGTCTCCCCGGCCAGCCGCAGCTTCAGCGACCGTTCCAACTCCAACCGCATCGCTTCGAGGATCGGGTCATCGAGTTTCGTTTGTCCCGGCGCCACGGCCGCGGCGCCCAACAGCAGGCCGAATGTACGGCGCTTCATCGGTCGCCTCCACCGCTCTGCGGCGGCCGGCTCAACAGCGGGGGCCGCTCCTGCGAACGGTTCTTCTTCTGCACTTCAATCTCCGTCACCAGCAACGCCGGCGAAATCGCCGAAACCGGCACGCTGCCGCTCTCGGCGCCACAGTAGCCGTTGAAAACCTGCGGCTGATTGCCCGTTGCGGCAATCTTGGCGAAGCTCGCCAGCGGGGTGCCCACAATGTCGGCGCCCCGCACCAACTCATCCGGGCGTCCGTCCGGATAGACGCGGTAGACCACCAGCGGAATCACCGTAAACGCCTGCAATCCGTTCCGGCCCGTCGTCGTAAAGCCGCCCGTCACGCTTTCAAAGTAGAGGCCATACGGCTTGCCCTGCTTCTTGATCTCGGCAATTAGCAGCTCCCGCAGTTGGGCATCCGGCACGCTATTAGTCGAAGAGACAATCAGGTTGCTCTGCCGCGAGACGATCTCCGCCCCCGCCTGCCGCCGTCCGTGCCCGTTCGACTGCGCGAACCCGGCAATCGGGGACCGCGAAAGGAGAAACGTCTTGAGAATGCCTCCCTCCACCACCGGCACCCGCCGCGCCGCCACCCCTTCATCATCAAAGTCATACCAGCCGTAAAGATCCGTTTCCGCCATCCGCTTCACGGTCGGGTCGAACGTCACCGAAAGAAACGGCGGCAGCACCGGGCCGTTCACGCTCTTCGTAAACGTCTGGCCTTCGCTTTCGTCCTTTTGCCGGTGGCCCTCAATGCGGTGGCCGAAAATCTCGTGGAAAAACACGCCCGCCGCCCGTCCGGACAGGACCGCCGGACCCACAAACGGCTCCACTTCCGGCGAACGCAGCAACCCCCGCAGGTCCCGGGTCACCCGGTCCACCGCGGCTTCCACCACCTTATCGCTCGGCAGCCGCGTGGGGTCGTCCGCCTCAATCGTCTCCGACGTGGTCAGGTCCATCCCATCCGAAGCCTTCGACCGCGCCGAAACCAGAATCCGCGCAAACGTCCGTCCGTGCTGCAGGCGCGTGCCTTCGGTGTTGACGAAGGTCTTGATCTCCCGTTGCGCCACCACCGTCACCGAAGAACTCAGAATATCCGGATACTCGGTGAACCGTTTCGACCACTGCCGCGCCCGCGACGCCCATTTGTCCGTGTCGAAGCGAATCTCCGGCACCGGCTTAAACGAAACCACGGCCTGCGCCGGCGAAAAATCTCCCGACTGATCGCTAGCTTCCACCTTCACTTCTTTATTCGTGCGAATGTTGAGCAGCCGTTGCGAAGCCGCCCGGTAAACCGCATCGGTGTCCATCCAGATCCGCCGCTTCAACGCATTCGGGTTGTCGTCAAGCGAGAGCAGCGAGCCATTGGTAAAGCTGGCGAAGTTGCGCCCCACCTGCCGGTAGTTGTCCAGTTGCGGACTCCCCACGCGCAAGGTGACATCAAGCGAACGAGACTTCGAAGCATCTTTCGAAGCCAACATCCCGCTGGTGGCCGTCAACAGGTGCGTCTCCTGCTGCGTCACCGCATAAGCCAGAAAGTAAGGCGCCGGATCTCCCTTACTTTTCAATCCCGCGAAGTTCCGCTCCATCTCCGATGCCAGAATCTGCACCAGCGGCGGGGGCGACTGGGCATTGGCGGACAATATCGAAAAAAGTAACGCTACAGAGACAATTGGAAACGGAGACCGCACCCCTAGCAGAATATCATGCAGGGGGTGCGGCCCCGGTAAACATCCGGAAATCACCAGCCTAGGAGGCTTTCGCCAGCTGGTCCAAGCCGCCCCGCTGCCGGATCACCGACAACGCCAGGCCATACCGGCCCCGGACGCCCGTCTTTTCAAAGATGTGCTTCAGGTGAATCTTCACCGTTCCGGGACGAATGCCGAGTTCCCGGGCGATGTCCTTGTTCTTCATGCCTTGCTCCACCAGTTCGAGCACCTGCTGCTCGCGCGGCGTCAACTCGCTGCGGGAGTTGCGCTCCAGACGTCCTGGCTCACGGAACACGGAATCGGCCATCCAGCTGTTCCCCTTCGCTACCGCGCGCAAGCACGCCACCACCGTCTCCGGGTCCGAGGTCTTCCGCAGGATGCCCCGCGCCCCCGACTGCAGAAAACGCAGCGCTTCGGCTTCCGTGATCGAAACCCCCCAGATCACCACCTCGGTCTCGGCGGGCAACATCGTTTTGGCCAGCGCCAGCCAGTCCAAAACCGCTTGAATCCCCAGCGATTTGTCGATCATCACCAGGTTCGGACTTTGCTGCCGGACGATCTCCCCCACCCCCGCCAGAGTCTCGGTACGGCCGAGATACTCCAAATCGGGACAAGTCGAGAGAATTGCGCGGATCCCTTCGGCGGTGACCGGTTGGGTCTCGCATAGCAGGACGGACTTTTTGTTCAGGTTCTGTTCCATATGCTCGTCCCCACGACGGGGATAACTCCTAATGAAAGGCATATCGGCCACGCCGGAAGGGGTATGAGCGCAATTCCACTGTTCGTAAGACGATTTCCGCCTCATGTTTTCCCCCCCTTCCGCCGATCTCTCTCTCTAGGGGATTCCCATTTGCCCAAGGACAATTGGCAGGTCATTGTTATCAGTCCAAGTCGGAAGTACGTCGCTGAGCTGCTTCCCGTCATTTCCAACGAAATCGCCGACGCGCCGGTCATCGAATTCGGGGGCTATCCCTCCACCGATGCTCTGCACGATCTGCCGCTCAGCAGCACGCCGAGCGTCTGCTTTCTCGATGCCTCCAGTGATCAGAAAGCCGCCCTCACCGTTCTCGCCGCCCTGTCCGCCCTGAAGGCGAATCTGCACATCGTCGTCCTCGTCGAAGAGGCAGACCCCAACCTCATACTCCAATGCCTTCGCGGAGGCGCCCAGGAGTTCCTCACCCGGCCTTTCACCCAGGAACAGCTGCGCCAGGTCCTCGAAAAGCTCAGCCGCCTCAGCCCCTCGCTCAGCCTCGAGCGCGGCCGCATCACGGCCATCGTCCCGGCCAAGGGAGCCTGCGGCGCCACCACCCTGGCCTCCAATCTCGCGGTCCACTATAAACGCATCAGCGACGGCCGCGTCCTCCTCGCCGACCTCGACCCCCTCACCGGCACCGTCTCCTTCCTGCTCAAGCTCAAGTCCACCTACAGCTTTCTCGATGCCTTGCAGCACGCCGACAGTCTCGATGCCGACCTGTGGAAAGGCTTGGTCGGCTCAAGCCAGGGCGTCGATGTCCTGTTGCCGCCCGAGAACCCGGTCGACGGCATCCAGGGCCTCCGCTCGGCGGCGCCCATCCTCGACTTCGCTCGCCGGATCTACGACCACATCGTCGTCGACGTCGGCTCCATCTACGGCGATTGGACGGTCTCCATTGCCCGTGCCGCCGATGACGTGCTCGTCGTCTCCACCAACGAACTGCCCTCCCTCCAGGCCACCGCCCGGGGCTTGCAGTACCTCGAATCCGCCGGCGTCCAGCGCCACAAAACCAAACTCATCGTCAACCGCTTCAACAAGGACGCCGGTCTCAACAAGGAAATGATCGAAATGGCCTTGCATACCGAAGTGCACCATCTTGTCCCCAGCGACTACGAAAACGTCCAACGGGCGCTCCTCGATGGCAAAGTCATTCCCACCACCACCCCCTTCGGCAAAAGTCTCCTCACCCTCTCGCAAGGCCTGCTCGGCAAAACCGGGAAAGAAACCCCACCGGCCAAAAAACCTGCTTCGGGCGGCGTCTTCTCGGGCAGCCTCACCGGACTCTTCAAAGCCTTTTCCCGCGGCTAGTTGATATCCTGGCGTTTGCTGCGTCTCGACGTCTCCAACGCCGCCGCCTATCTCGACGCCCACGGCTACCCCCTCCGCGGCGCCCTCACGCCCCTCGGCGGCGGAGTCTCCAACACCGTCCTCCTCGCCGAAACCGCCCGCGGCCGCCTCGTCGTCAAACAGGCCCTCGAACGCCTCCGCGTCGCCGAAGAGTGGCGCTCCGACCCCGCCCGCACCCTCCGCGAAGCCGCCGCCCTCCACGACGTCGCCGCCCTCCTCCCGCCCGGATCCGTACCCGCCCTCGCCTTCCTCGACCAGGAAAACTACATCTACGCCATGGAAGCCGCCCCCGCCGGCGCCCAGGACTGGAAAACCCTCCTCCTCGCCGGCCACATCGATCCCGCCATCGGCGCCCAAGTCGGCCAACTCCTCGCCCAACAGGTCGCCGCCACCCGCGACCCTATCCCCTGGCGCCAGCGCTACGGCGACCAGCGCGTCTTCGACGAACTCCGCCTCGACCCCTACTACCGCTTCACCGCCGCCCGCCACCCCGCTCTCGCCCCCTATTTCGCCCAGGCCATCGCCCGCTGCCAAGACCACGCCACGAGTCTCGTCCACGGCGACTGGTCCCCCAAAAACATCCTCATCGCCGCCGGCCGCCCCCTCCTCATCGACTACGAAGTCGTCCACTACGGCGACGCCGCCTTCGACGCCGCCTTCCTCCTCAATCACCTCCTCCTCAAGTCCCACCACCGGCCGCAATGGCGCCCCCAGTACGGCGCCGCCGCCGCCGCCTTCTGGCGCGCCGCCGCGCCCGCCGTCGACCCCACCGCCGTCAAGCTCCACCTCGGCTGCCTCCTCCTCGCCCGCCTCGACGGTAAGTCCCCTGCCGAATATCTCCACGACGAAACGAAGCCGCTTCTCCGCTCCGTCGCCCGCGATATCCTGGTTTCGCCACCTCCTGATCTCCTCGCACTCTGGAACCGATGACCTTGACCCTGCAATCCCTCCGCGCTCTTGAAATTCTCGATTCCCGCGGCCGGCCCACCCTGCAAGTGGAGGCTATTCTCGCAAACGGCGTCCGCGCCCAGGCCCAGGTTCCCTCCGGCGCCTCCACCGGCACCCACGAAGCCCACGAATGGCGCGACGGCGGCCCCTGGTACGGCGGCAAAGGCGTCCAGGGAGCCGCCCGGCACGTCACCGAAATCTTCGCGCCCGCCCTCGCCGGATTCCCCGTCGAAGACCAGCGCGCCCTCGATGCCCGCCTGCTCGCCATCGACGGCAGCCCCAATAAATCCCGCACCGGCGCCAACGCCCTCCTCGGCATCTCCTGCGCCGTCGCCCGCGCCGTCTCCGTCGCCCGCCAGGAGCCGCTCTATCGCACCCTCTCCCTCGGCGCCCCCCGCCTGCCCGTGCCCATGATCAACATCCTCTCCGGTGGCCTCCACGCCGGCGGCAACGTCGAGTTTCAGGACTTCCTCATCATCCCCCACGGCTTCGCCACCCTCGCCGAAGCCCTCGAAGCCACCGTCCGCATCCATGCCACCACCGGCGAACTCCTCCGCCGCAGCCGCTACGTCCTCACCGGCGTCGCCGACGAAGGCGGCTGGGGACCCCGCCTGCCCAGCAACGAAGAGGCGCTCTTCCTCCTCACCGTCGCCATCGCCGAGGCCGGCTACGCCCCCGGCGACCAGGTCTCCATCGCCCTCGACGTCGCCGCCACCCATTTCTACCGGGAAGGGAAGTACCACCTCGCCAGCGAAAAGCGATCCCTCTCCAGTGACGAAATGGTCGACCTCCTCGCCCGCTGGTGCGACAGCTTCCCCGTCGTCTCCATCGAGGACGCACTCGCCGAAGACGACTGGGACGGCTGGGTCCGCCTCACCGAACGCCTCGGCCACATTCAACTGGTCGGCGACGACCTGTTCACCACCAACGCCGCCCGCCTCCGCCAGGGCATCGAACGCCGCGCCGCCAACGCCGTTCTCGTCAAAATGAACCAGATCGGTACCCTCACCGAAACCCTCGACGTCTGCCGCCAGGCCAGCGCCGCCGGCTACAACGCCGTCATCTCCGCCCGCAGCGGCGAAACCGAAGACTCTTTCCTCGCCGACCTCGCCACCGCCACCGGCGCCGGGCAGATCAAGATCGGCTCCATCACCCGCTCCGAACGTCTGGCCAAATACAACCGCCTCCTCGAACTCGAAGCCTGGGATGGCCTGCCCTTCGCTGGAGAAAAACCGTGCCGCTAACCCGCCGCGCCGCCCTCGCCGCCGCCGCCTCCCCGCTTCTCTCCCTCCGCGCGCAGAACCCCGCCGATCGCCCCAATATCCTCTGGATCCTCGGCGACGACCTCGGCCCCGACCTCGGCTGCTACGGCCACCCCCTGGCCAAAACCCCCAACGTCGATCGCCTCGCGAGCGAAGGCGCCCGCTTCACCCACTGCTTCACCACCGCCCCCGTCTGCTCCCCGGCCCGCTCGGCCTGGAACACCGGGGTCTACCAGACCACCCTCGGCGCCCACAACCACCGCAGCCACCGCAAGGACGGCTACCGCCTTCCCGACGGCGTCAAACTCATCTCCCACCGCATGCGCGAGGCCGGCTACTTCACCGCCAACGTCACCGATATCGCGCCCGGCCTCCGCGGCTCCGGCAAAACGGACTTCAATTTCCAAGTGGAAAAGCCCTTCGACGGCACCCACTGGAATCAGCGCGCCAAAGGCCAGCCCTTCTACGCTCAGATCAACTTCACCGCCCCGCACAAAGGGCCCATGTGGCCCGCCGCCCGCAAGCAGAAGGAACTCACCGACCCGGCCAAAATCACCCTCCCGCCCTACTATCCCGATCACCCCGTCGTTCGCAACGAACTGGCCAACTACCTCGATGCCGTCCACCTCTGGGACGCCCAGGTCGGCGCCGTCCTCGAGCAACTCAAAGCTGACGGCCTGCTCGACAACACCGTAATCTTCATCTTCGGCGACAACGGCCGGTGCCTCATCCGCGGCAAGCAATGGCTCTACGACGCCGGAACCCACGTCCCGCTCCTCGTCCGCTGGCCCGGCCGCGTCAAGCCCGGCACGGTGCGTAAGGATCCGGTCCTCGCCCTCGACATCACCGCCACCAGCCTCGAAATCGCCGGTATCGCCAAACCGGCCCTCTTCCACGGCCAGGGTCTGTTCAGCGGCGCCAAACCCCGCAAACAGATCTTCACCGCCCGCGACCGCTGCGACATGACCATCGACCGCATTCGCGCCGTCCGCGACCCCCGCTTCAAGCTCATCCGCAACTTCATGCCGGAACGGCCCTATACCCAGTTCAACGAGTACATCCGCGCCAACTACCCCACCCAGGCCGTTATCCAGGAGCTCGGCGCCGCCGGCAAACTCACCCCCCTCCAGGCCCAATGGCTGGCCCCCCGCAAGCCCGAAATCGAACTCTACGACCACCAGGCCGACCCCCACGAAGTCAACAACCTCGCCGCCGACAAGCGCTATCAGGCCACCGTCAAAAGACTATCCCGCGATCTCGACCGCTGGATCGCCGCCACCAACGACCAGGGCCGCACCCCGGAGTCCCGCGAGGCCTTCGAGCGCGAGGAGCCCCGCTGGAACGTTAAGCCAACAGGTTGATCGTTCCCCGGCAAGTGGCCGCCCCGCAGCCGCACGGCACCCGCTCCACGTCCTTGCCGAAGTGGTAGTCAATCGTCAACTCTTCGCCCGGCTCGATATCCCGCAGGCTCATGTAGAGGATGTGCTCTTTTACGATGCGGGCCTCCACGTTCGGCTCGCAGCAATGGTTCACATACTCGGCTCCGCTCCCGCCCGTCGAGCCATCAATACACCAGTAGCTGTTCAACGTGAACATGTAGTTGAACTCGCGTTCAAACACCCGGCGCTTCGTCTCCCGGCGGTTGCACCGTTCCCCGGTGTACTCCATGATCTTGCGCCGCTTCGGAATGAACTCCTCGGCGAAAACGCCCCAGCGGTGGATAACCGAGGGGCGCACGGAGAGACGGAAGCAGGCATACTTCTCATTGATTTGCGGCGGCGGTGCCGCCTCAGCTGCCTGCTTCTTACGCGCCATTAGAAGTCGTTCTCTTCTGCCTTCGCTTTCGCGCCCTTGGACTTGCGCCGCACGATGATGATAACCACACAAAGCACCGCCAAAACTCCGGCTACAAGTTGTACTACCTGCTCTGGTTCCATAGACTACAACAGTCCTCCACTGAGTTGAGAAGCTTGATTATACGCAAAACGCCCGCGGGTTGGGGAGACTTCTCAAACCCGCGGGCGTTAAAAAAGTTTCAGCGGGCTAGCTGACTTTCTGCTGCAAAACGTCCACGAGTTCCTGCACCGCCGCGGCGCTCTTCTGGATCTGCGCCTTTTCGTCGTCGGTCAACTGCACCTCGTAGATCTTCTCAATGCCGCTCGAGCCCAGCTTCACCGGAACGCCAAAGAAAACGCCGTTCACGTTGTACTCGCCTTCGAGCAGCGCCGCGCAAGGCAGAACCTTCTTCTGATCTTTCAGAATGCTTTCCACCATCTCCACCGTCGCCGCCGAAGGAGCGTAGTACGCCGAACCCGTCTTCAGATACTTCACAATCTCGGCGCCGCCGTTCTGCGTCCGCTCCACGATCTTGGCAATCGTCTCGGCGTCCAGAATCTCGCTCAGCGGCACGCCGCTCACGTTCGTCAGCCGCGTAATCGGCACCATCGTGTCGCCGTGGCCGCCCAGCACCAGCGCGTTGATGTTCGTCACCGAAACCCCCATCGCCTCGCCCAGGAACGTCCGGAAACGCGCCGTGTCCAGAACACCCGCCATACCGATAATCCGGTTCTTCGGCAGGCCGGTCACCTTCCACGCCGCCCAGCACATCGCATCCAGCGGGTTGGTCACCAGGATGAGAATCGCGTTCGGCGAATACTTCATCGCATTCTCGGCGGCCGTCTTCACAATCTCGAAGTTCGCCAGAAGCAAATCGTCGCGGCTCATGCCCGGCTTCCGCGGGAACCCGGCGGTGATCACGACAATGTCGGAACCCGCCGTAGGCTCGTAATCATTGGCGCCCGTGATCCGGACGTCATATCCCTGCACGGGGCCGGACTGTTGAATATCCAGTCCTTTCCCCTGCGGGATTCCCTCCATGATGTCGACGAGCACGACATCGGCCAGTTCCTTGTCTGCGATTCGCAGAGCACAGTTGGCGCCGACGTTGCCGGCACCGACGACGGTGACTTTTTTGCGCATAACTTTCGAGTATACCCCCGCCGGCGCAGAGGGGCGCGGACTGGCAACCGGGCGACTATAGAGTGGACTGGAAGTTTATGGAAACACTACATTTTGTGCTCGTAAGATAGTTTGTACCGAACCGTTGACAGCCACCGCCGTTTCCGTACAATTGAGGAGTCGCGCAGGCGAGCGAAACGGAACCGGCCACTTATGTTCAAAACAAAAAAAGCGAAGTCTGAAGCAGGGCCCACCGGGCGCTCGTTCACCTCGAGCGAAATCTCGGAGATGACCGGCGTGAGCCTGCGGCAGCTCCAGTGGTGGGATGAGCAAAAGGTCGTCTCCCCCCGCCACGAAGGACATAAGCGGATCTATCTGGCCGAAGAGGCCGTCGAAATCGCCGTCATCGCCGAACTCCGCCGCAAGGGCTTCTCCCTGCAAAAGATCCGTCAGGTGCTGCGCTTCCTCCAGAAGGAGATGGGCAAAAAGCTCGCCGAAATCTTCAGCGCCGAAAGCGACTGGCACCTGCTCACCGACGGCAAAAGCATCTATCTCGAAGACAACAACGAGCGGATCATCAATCTCTTCAAGGATTCCGAACAGCCGATGTTCCTCGTCTGCGTCACCGACCAGGCCCGCCGCCTGGGCGTCACGGTACCCGGCGCGGCCCGGAAACCGGTTCGCCCTGAAATTTCCGCTAACGTAAAGAAGGCTCGCGCCGTCTAGTCAACTAGCGGGTTCACCGTCCGCTCACCTGATATACTTTTCGTTAGATCTCCGGAGGTCCCGCGGTATGGCGTTTAGCCGTTCAACAGTTCTTATCCCTTCCACCGTTCTTGTCTGTTCGCTGGTTGGGGGCATTCTGGGCCCTGGGGTGACGGGTGTCTCCGCCGCCGGCTCGGAAGACGAAGTCCAGCAGAGCGTCAAGACCTTTGCCAAGGTCTACGCGCTGGTCGAAGAGAACTTCGCCGACAAGGTCACCTCGGACAAAGCGATCTATAAAGGGGCCATCGGCGGCATGCTCCGCACCCTCGATCCCCACTCGAGCTTCTTCGATCCCAAAGACTTCCAATCCCTTCGCGAAGATCAGCGCGGCCACTACTATGGCGTCGGCATGACCGTTAGCGAGCGCAACCGCCGCACGGTCGTCATCGCGCCCTTCCCCGGCTCCCCGGCCTACAAAGCGGGCATCCGCCCCGGCGATACCATTCTCGAAGTGAACGATAAGCGGACCGACAATCTGACCACCACCGAAGTCGCCGACATCCTCAAAGGACCCCGCGGCACCCAGGTCCAGGTGAAGGTCACCCGCGAAGGCGTTGACCAGCCGATCGTCTTCAACATCATCCGCGACGAAATCCCCCGCAAGAGCGTCCAGGACGCCTTCTTCGTCAAGCCGGGCATCCTCTACATCGACATCGAGTCCTTCAACGAAAACACGAGCCGCGAAGTCGAAGAGAACTTCCGCCGCGTCGGCGAGCAGAACGTAAAGGGTCTCATCCTCGACCTCCGCGAAAATCCCGGCGGCCTGTTGAACGAAGGGGTCTCCGTGGCAGGCCGCTTCCTCGCCCCCGGCCAGACCGTGGTTTCGCACCGCGGCCGCGCCTTCGCTGAGCGTCCCTACGTCGCCCGCAACGGCAGCACCAAACGCGACTATCCCATCGTCGTCCTCGTCAACCGCTACTCGGCCTCCGCCGCCGAAATCGTCGCCGGCGCCCTCCAGGATCACGACCGCGGCTGGATCCTCGGCGACAACACCTTCGGCAAGGGTCTCGTGCAGACGGTCTACCCCATGGGCGACAACACCGGTCTCGCGCTCACCACGCAGAAGTACTACACCCCCAGCAACCGGCTGATCCAGCGCGACTACCAGCACACCTCGTTCCTCGATTACTACTACCGCAAAGATACGGCCACGGCCAACATGAACGACGTCAAGATGACCGATAGCGGTCGCACCGTCTACGGCGGCGGCGGCATCAAGCCCGACGAACCGTTCACCCCGGCCAAGTACAACAAGTTCCAGACCGAGCTCCTCCGCAAGTTCGTCTTCTTCAGCTACACGGCGAAATACTTCGGCTCCCGCGAAGCCAAGCTGCCGCAGGGCTGGACGCCGGACTCGACCGTCATGAGCGAGTTCCGCCAGTTCGTCACCAAGGCGGGCGCCTCCTTCACCGACACCGAGTGGACCGAAAACCTCGAATGGACCAAACAGTCCCTGCAGCGCGAACTCTACCTCACCGCCTTCGGCGCCGAAGAGGCCCGCAAGCTCGCTGTCGAGACCGATCCGATGGTCCTCAAGGGTGTCGAGTCGCTGCCCAAGGCCAAATCCCTCCTCGAAAACGCTAAGAAATTGATTGTCCAGCGGACCGCTCCGCAGGAATAGTCTCCCTGACTTTGTGAACGACCCCGCTCTCGAACCGCAGATTTACATTCTAGATACCGGTGGGCAATACACCCACCTCATTGCCCGCAAGGTTCGGGAGTTGGGCGTTTACGCCGAAGTCGTTGCCAGCGAAACCGAAACCTCCCGCTTTGCCCGCGCCAAAGGCGTCATCATCTCGGGAGGCCCCTCCAGCGTCTACGAAGCCGGCAGCCCCACCATCGACGGCACCCTCCTCGGCGCCGGTCTCCCCGTTCTCGGCATCTGCTACGGCCAGCAGTTGATGGCCTTCCGGCTCGATGGCCAGGTCACCAAGGGCGTCAAAGGCGAGTACGGCCTCGCCCATCTCGATATCGCCGGGGCGAGTCCCCTCTTCCGCGGCGTCGCCAACCGTCAGCAGGTTTGGATGAGCCACCGCGACACCGTCACGGCGCCCCCCTCCGGCTACGCCGTCCTCGCCTCCACCGATACCTGCGCCGTCGCCGCCATCGGCAACGAAACCACGCGCCAGTACGGCGTCCAGTTCCATCCCGAAGTCGTCCACACCACCGAAGGCCTGAAGATCCTCCGCAACTTCGTCTTCTTGATCTGTGGTTGCACCGAAGACTGGCAACCCGCCAGCCGCATCCCCGTCGTCGAGCAGCAGATTCGTGAGGTCGCCGGCGACCGCAATATCTTCTTCTTCGTCAGCGGCGGCGTCGATTCCACCGTCGCCTATACCCTCTGCCTCCGCGCCCTCGGCGAAGCCCGCGTCCACGGCGCCTACGTCGATACCGGCCTCATGCGCGATGGCGAAACCGACTTCGTCCGCGGCATCTTCGATTCGCTCGGCGCCCGCCACTTCCGCATCGAACAGGCGCAGGAGGAGTTCCTCGGCGCCCTCGAAGGCGTCACCGAACCCGAACGCAAGCGCAAAATCATCGGCGAAAAGTTCGTCGAGATCCAGGAAACGGTCCTTGAAAGCGGCCCCTATCTCGATGGCCATTGGATCCTCGGCCAGGGCACCATCTACCCCGACACCATCGAAAGTGGCGGCACCGCCAAGGCCGATCTCATCAAGACCCACCACAACCGCGTCGCCGGCATCCAAAAACTCATCGACGCCAAGCGCATCGTCGAACCCCTCGCGTCGTTCTACAAAGACGAAGTCCGCGAGATCGGCCGCGAACTCGGCCTCCCCGCCGCCTTTCTCGATCGCCACCCCTTCCCCGGCCCCGGTCTCGGCATCCGCTGCCTCGGCGCGGACCGCGACGAGCCCATCGAAACTATCGACGGCGGCTGGATTGCCCCCGTCCACTCCGTCGGCGTCCAGGGCGACTCCCGCAGCTACCGGCCCGTCCTCATCGTCGATCACCTCGATCACGCCCAGGCCACCGAAGCCATCAACACCAATCAGCGCGTCAATCGCGTCATCGGCATGGTCGGCCACAATCTCCCGATGGACCGCTTGAGCGTCATCGCCAGCGGCATCAGCCCCGACCGCATGGACCGCCTCCGCCACGCCGACGCCGTCGTCCGCCGGCTCTCCCTCGAAGCCGATTTCGAATCCCAGGTCTGGCAGTTTCCCGTCGTCCTCATCCCGGTCGGCGGCGACGGTCTGCCGGATTCCGTCGTCCTGCGCCCCATCCATTCCGTGGATGGAATGACCGCCCAAAGCGTCATGATGCCGGCGCCATTACTGCACCGCATGCGCGACGCCCTCCTCGCCATCCCCGGCGTCGCCGCTGTTTTCTACGATTTAACGCACAAACCACCCGGCACGATCGAGTGGGAGTGAGTCTCGCGATATAATCGCGAGAGTACTTTTCAGTCAGGAGTTCCCTTTTCCATGTTCGACTTTTTCCGCCGCCGCGACAAGAATGTGCGCATTCTGTTGACCATCTTGTTGGGCTTTGTTGCTCTTTCCTTGGTGACCTATCTGATCCCCGGAGGACCCGGCAGCCCCACCATGGCGGGTAACGACACCATCATCGCCGAGATCGGCGACGAGCAGCTCTCCATGTTGGAAGTGCAGCGGACGCTGCAAGGGGCCCTCCGCGGCAAACAGTTCCCGCCCGAAATGCTGCAGAACTACGTGCCCACCCTCGTCGATCAGATGATCGCCGAACGCGCCGTCGCCTACCAGGCCAGCAAAATGGGCTTCTCCATCAGCGAAGAGGAGCTCGGCAACGCCCTCCGCTCCATGCTCGGCAACATCCTCCAGGGCGGTTTCGACAAGGAACGCTACACCGCCTTCCTCGCCCAGCAGAACATGACCGTGGCCGACTTTGAAGGCAACGTGCGCAAGCAGATGCTCCTCACCAAGCTGCGCAACATCGTCCTCGAAGGCGTCGTCGTCACCCCCGACGAAATCGAAGCCGAGTATCGCCGCCGCAACGAAAAGGTGAAGCTCGACTACATCTCCTTCAACACCGAAAACCTGAAGAAGCAGGTGACCGTCGCCCCCGAAGACCTCGAAAAGTTCTTCAACGCCAACAAAGCCGCCTTCCGCATGCCCGAAAAGCGCAGCTTTGAAGTCCTCGTGGCCAACGAAGAGAAAGTCGGCGCCTCCATCAATCTCTCCGAAGACGAACTCCGCAAGCTCTACGCCTCGAACCTCGACCGCTATCGCACCGGCGAGCGCGTCATGGCCCGCCACATTCTTCTGATGACCCAGAACAAGTCCGCCGACGACACGAAGAAGCTCGAAGCCAAGGCGGCCGATCTCCTCAAGCAGGTCAAGGGCGGCGCCGACTTCGCCGAACTCGCCAAGAAGAACTCCGACGACCCCGGCTCCGCGCCCAAGGGCGGCGACCTCGGCTGGGTCACCAAGGGCCAGATGGTCCCCAACTTCGAAAACACCGCCTTCTCGCTCAAGAAAGGCGAAACCAGCAACGTCATCAAGACCGAGTACGGCTTCCACATCGTCCAGGTCACCGACCGCGAAGACGCCCGCGTGAAGCCCTTCGACGAGATCAAGGCCGAACTCGCCACCGAAAGCAAGAAGCAGTTGGTCTTCGACCGCATGCAGAGTTCGATTGAACAGGCCCGCGCAGCCCTCGTCAAGAGCCCCTCCTCCGGCGCCCAGATCGCCCAGCAGTTTAACCTGAACCACTACGTCGTGCAGAACGCCGGCAGCGGCGATCCCATCCAGGAGATCGGCATCAACGCCGAGTTCGCCGGCAGCATGTACGGCCTCCAGAAGGGCGGCGTCACCCCGGCCATCACCGCTCCGGGTAACAAGGTCGCCATCGGCGTCCTCACCGGCATTACCCCCAGCCGCGGCGCCGAACTCGCTGAAGTGACCGACCAGATCCGCGCCCAGGTCCTCGAAGTCAAGGCGCGCGAACTGCTCACCGCCAAAGGCGCTGAACTCGCCCGCTCCATGGCCGAAGCCGGCGTGGATCTCGCGAAGCTCGCCAAGACCATGGGCGGCGAACTCAAAACCACGGCCGAGTTCGGCCGGGACGGCGCCGCCGAAGGTATCGGCGACGCGGCCTACTTCGCCGACGCCTTCGTCAAGCCCGTGGGCACCATCATTGGGCCGGTAACGATGCCGGAGCAGATCGTCGTCGCCCGAGTGGCCGCCAAGGTGGAAGCCGACCTCGCCAAGCTCGCCACCGAACGCGAAGGCCTCGTTAGCGCCCTCAAAGGCCGCAAGTCCCAGGAGCGCAAGGATCTCTTTGAAGACGGTCTCGTCCACCGGCTCGTCGAGCAGGGCAAGATCAAAATCAACACCGAAGCCATCAAGAAGCTCCAGAACAGCTATCGCAGCTAACTTCGCATGCTGCACACCGTTCTGGACTTTCTCAAAACCCTCACCAACCCTGACGGGTTAATGCAGTTGCTCACGATGGTCTTTTCCGGCTGGCAGGGCTACGCCCTCCTGTTCGCCATCGTCTTCTCGGAAACGGGTCTTCTGGCGGGATTCTTCCTGCCGGGAGACTCGCTTCTGTTTACGGTCGGCGTCGTGGCCGGCGCCGGCGGCCTGAACATCTGGGCCATCATCGGCGTGCTCATTGTCGCCGCCGTCGTCGGCGATGGCGTCGGCTACCTCCTCGGCCGCAAAGCCGGCGTCAGCGTCTACAACCGTCCGGACTCCCGCTTCTTCAAGCGCGAGCATCTCCTCCGCACCCAGGCCTTCTACGACAAGCACGGCGGCAAGACCATCATCTACGCCCGCTTCGTCCCGATCGTCCGCACCTTCGCCCCCTTCATCGCCGGCGTCGCCCAGATGGAATACTCCCGCTTCCTGTCGTTCAACATCTTCGGCGGCATCGGCTGGGTCATCTCGATGACCATGGCCGGCTACTTCCTAGGCGACAACGAAATCGTCCGCAAGCACTTTGAGAAGGTGATCATCGGCATCGTCTTCCTCTCCATCCTGCCGATCCTCATCGAATACCTCAGAAGTCGCGGGCGCAGCGAAAGCTGATATTCGTCGTCGCGCTGTCCGGCGTGTTCTTCGTCCGCGCGGCCGGCCGGTAGCGGTTGCAGTAGCTTTTGTGGCACAGGTAGCTGCCGCCCTTCATCACGCGCTCCCGCCCCTCCGGCGGCCCCACCGGGTTCCGCTGCGTCGCCGTCATGTGCCACGTCGGGTGAAACCAATCCTGGCACCACTCCCACGCGTTCCCGGTCACCGAAAGCAGTCCGTACCCGTTCGCCGGAAACGCGTCCACCGGCCCCGGCGCCGTAAATCCGTCTTCTCCCAAGTCGACCTTCGGAAACTCGCCCTGCCAAATGTTGCACAAGTGCTTCCCCCCCGGCGTCAACTCATCGCCCCACGGGTACTTCTTCTGTTCCAATCCCCCCCGCGCCGCGTACTCCCATTCCGCCTCCCGCGGCAGCCGCTTCCCGGCCCATTCGCAATAGGCGAGCGCATCGTTCCAAGCCACCTGCACCACCGGATGATGCGGCCGCTCCGCAATCGACGAATCCGGCCCCTCCGGATGCCGCCAATCCGCCCCCGGCACCTTGCACCACCACTCGTGCCCCAGCACCGTATCCTCCACAATCCGCCGGTACTTCTCCTCCGGAATATGCCCGGCAAACACAAAGCTCCACCCGAACCGTTCGCTTTCGGTGCGGTAGCCCGTCGCCCGCACAAACTCGCCGAACTGCTCATTCGTCACCGGCTTCGTATCCAGGTAAAACGGGTCAACATGCACCTCCCGGATCGGCCCCTCCCCGTCCGCCGGAAACCCCTCGGCGTCCTCGGCGCCCATCAGAAACCGGCCGCCATCGAGCTTCGTCATCCCCGCCGTCGAACCGCTCCGGATCACCAGCCGCTCCTCGGCCATGCGCTTCGACAAGGCGAGCTCCGCCTCCCGCTGCCGGCTCGGAATACAGCACGGGTTCACCCCGCCCAGGACACGAAACGGATCGCTCATACGGCCGGCTGCTTGGCGGTTTTCACCACCGCCGTCTCCTTCAACTGATCCACAAACGCCTCCAGCGCCCGCTCCCGCTTCTCGGCCAGCAACGCGCCCTCAATCTCCTCGCGCACGTCGTTGAACGGCCGGATCCCCTCCGCCCGCCGGTCGTGCAACTGCGCGATATGAAAGCCGAACACCGAACGGAACACCGGGCTCGTCTGCCCCGGCTCCAGTGCCATCACGGCCGCTTCAAACTCCTCCACCATCTCCCCCACCGGAAACCAACCCAGGCTCCCGCCCTGCCCCGCGCAGTCCGAATGCCGGTCCGCCACCTCGGCGAACGCCCCCCCGGCGACCAACTCCGCCTCCGCCACCGCAATCGCGGCCTGCGCCGTCGCCTCGTCCACCGTGTCATTCACGTTCTTCACGATATGCGAAGCGTTCAGCATCGGCGGCACCGCAAACCGCTCCCGGTTCGCCTGGTAGAAATCGAGCAGCTCCTGCTTCTTCGGCTTCGGGGTCTTCTCCCCAATCTCCTGCACCAGCCGCTCCAGTTGGATCTGCGCCCGGATCTCCGCCGCCATCGCCTCCTGGTCCACCCCGGCCCGCGTCGCCCCGGCCTCACAGTTCTCCGGATCCCCCGGCGGCGGCAGCAACGCCGTCAGCCGCTCGTTGATCTCCTCCTCCGGAATCGCCGGAAATCGCCGCGCCGCCTCCTGCCGCAGCAGAACCCGTTCCATCACGTTCTCCCGGCTCCAATCCTTCAACTGCATCTCCCGTGCGACCGGCTCCATATCCGCCATCATCGCCTCGTAGTGCGGCCGCAGTGACGCCATCTCCTGCCGGATCAGCGCGTCGTCGACGTATTCCCCATTAATGAGTAAACCCATATTCCTCCTGCTATGCTATCGCGCTGCTATGCTAACGCGTATGTTCGTTCCCGTCTCGATCCTCGGCACCGGATCGACCCTCCCCTCCCGCCCCGTCCGCGCCGAGGATTTGGACGCCCAACTCCGCCTCCCGCCCGGCACCACCCTCGCCCGCAACGGCGTCGCCACCCGCTACTTCGCCGCCCCCGAAGAGTCCTCGAGCGGCCTCGGCGCCGCCGCCCTCCGCCAGGCCCTGGCCCACGCCGGCCGCGAACCCGCCGACCTCGACGCCATCCTCTTTGCGAGCGTCCTCGCCGAACAGCCCATGCCGACGACGTCCATCCTCATCCACCGCCAAATCGGCGGCCGCGCCGCCGGGGTCACCTGCTTTGATCTCAACGCCTCCTGCAACGGCTTCCTCAAGCTCCTCGAAATCGCCGCCGCCGGCATCCACGCCGGCCAGTGGCGCCACGTCGGCATCGTCGCCGCCGAACTCGGCTCCCGCGGCCTCAACTGGGACGACCTCGATACCTGCACCCTCTTCGGCGATGGCGCCGCCGCCGCCGTCCTCGGCCCCAGCAATGGCTCCGCCGGCATCCTCGCCTCCCACAGCGTCACCCGCAGCGAAGGCCTCGACCACTGCCGCATCCCCGCCGGCGGCACCCGCTACAACGTCCGCCAGCCCCCGCCCACCGAAACCGACTACTTCTTCGCGATGAACGGCCGCGGCCTCCTCCGCCTCATCCAGGAGCACTTTCCGCCGTTTCTCGAAGAACTCCTCCACGCCCATCCCGTCTCGCTGGTCGTCCCCCATCAAGCCAGCGCCATCGGCCTGGCCTTCCTCGCCAAACAGCTCCGCCCCCGGCGGATCCCCCACGTCGATATCCTCGCCGAAGTCGGCAACCAGGTCACCGCCTCCCTCCCCACCGCCCTCCACCACGCCTTCTCCCAAGGTCTCTGCCGCCCCGGCGAAGCGTCACTCCTCGTCGGCACCGCCGCCGGCGTCTCCCTCAGCGGCCTTGTCATCCGCCACTAAAAAGCAAAACGGCCGCAGCGTGAGCTGCGGCCGTCCCGAAAAACAGACTCGAACTCTTACGCCATCCGACGCCGCACATAAGCCAGAGCCGCCAGGCCCAGGCCCATCAAAGCATACGTCGAGGGCTCCGGAATCTCGCCAACCCCAGCCGACGCCTGGCCACTCACCGGACCGCAGGTCAAGCTGCCCGAAGTGGTCGCCAAGCAATAAGAAGCCGTCAAGTTGAGCGGACGGTTCGCGTCAATAGCCGCAATCGTGTTGTTGAGCGCTTGCTGATTGTTCGCCCCAGCCACCGGAGTGAAGAACGTCGGCACGCCGCGATAAAAGAGATAATTCACCGCGGTCGTACCAGCCGTGTTCAACGCCACCTGGCTGTCGCCAGCATCCAACGTGCCCGGAGTCGTACCGTTGTCCAGGAACGCCAAAAACCGGGAATCATAGTTGTCACCGTTAAAGCTGAAAGGAGTCGTCCCCGCCAAGCTCGGGTCATAGATCGCCAAATTATCGGTGTAAACGAGTTGGCTCAACGAGAAGGTGTCGGTCCCGCCGATGACCCGGAGGCCAAAATACAGGTTGTTGCCGAACTCGTTGTTGAACGGGGAAGCAGGACTCGCCACCCCCAGCCAGCTATTAAACGCACCGAACGTATCGATCACTTGGTTCGCGGAAGCCAAGCCAACCAGCGCATTGTACACCGACGCCGACCCCGGGCCGCCGTTGGTGCTGGTCGAGCTCAGGCCATTGCGCAGCGCCAGCAAGGCGTTGGCATCGTAGTTAGCCGCGCTACCCGCCAGGCTCGACGGACCAACCGACGGAATCACCGTGATCACCGGAGCGCCGAAGCTCAACCCAGTGACGGCCACCAAAAGCAGAAATGTTTTCCTCACGATTCGAATCCTCTCTTCCAACGTATTTCGTTTGTTTTACGTAGGCGGTGGGCCGCCTTACACTAAGTCAACCTTACGATTGCTATACAGTACAATGCCTAGAACTAAAGGTCAACAGACTTCAACGCCCGTACTAGGATTTTCCGCTGAGTTCACAACTGGAAGGTACTGGTACTAGAAGATTCCCAGCCATTTCCGCCGCTTTTCCGGCGGATCGAGCGGTCCTGACTCGATTTTGTAACCATCAATCACCGCCTGCGGGTGAATCTTCAGCAACGCCTCGGCATACTCCGCCCCGTATTTGTCAGACACCAGTTTCCACGTCTGATCCAGCCGCGGCGTCCGCCGCTGCGTATCGTGCGCATCACTCGCCAGAAAGTGCACCCACCCCTTCTCAATCAACCCCTCGGAAAACTTCCGCACCTCGCTCCCGAAAAACCCCAGCAGCGACTGCCCCGTCACCTGCAAAAACGCCCCCTGATGCACCCACGCCTCCAACCGCTCCGGCTTCTGCCGCAGCAGCCAGTTCCGCTCCGGATGCGTCACAATCACCCGCATCCCCGCGTTCTCCAGCTTCACGAAGATCTCCTCCGTATTCGGGAAGATCATCAGGTCGGAAAACTCCACCAGCAGCCAACCCCGCCCGTTCACCGTGTACTTCGCCGGATTCGCAATCGCGTCCTGGATATTGTCCAGCTTCAGATGGAAGTCGCACCCCGTATGCAGCCGGATCGTCTCCCCCAGCCGCTCCTGCAACTCCTTCCGCCGCTCCGCAATCAGCTCCGGCTGAAACGTATATTGCAAATCCGCGTGCGGCGTCGCCACGATATCCGTGGTCCCGTGCGCCGCCGCCATCCGCAGCATCGCTTCGCTCTGCTCCACCGTCCGGGCCCCATCGTCGAGCCCCCAGAGCACATGGCTGTGAATATCGACCATCCGCCTAAACTTCCGTCTCCCGGCTGCCTGGGTTGAACCGAACCCGCCGCCCCTTCCGCAACGACTCCATCGCCATGCACAGCGCAATGTTCGTCGCCTGTCCCGCCTCCACCGGCGCATTCGGCTCCTGCCGCGTCTTCACGCACTCGAGGAAATTCCGAATGTGCGCCCGCGTCGCCGGCCCAAAGCTCCCCGGCAGCCGCTTCTCCACCGCCGGCTTCATCTCAATGGCCTTCGGATCCTCCCGGAACAGGCTGTACCCCTCCCGCCCCAGGTCAAACCGCGCCTTCGATCCGTGAAACTGCGCCAACTGGTCGTTCACCGGCGCATACCGCATCGCCTTGTACCCCACCGTAAACACCGCAAAGTAGTTCTCCGGGTATTCCAGACAAATCGTCGTCGTCTCCGGCACCTCCACCCCCGGCAGGTTCGCCTTCCCGCCCGCCGTCGTCACCGCCAGCGGATACGCCGAACCCATAAACCAGTGGAAAACATCCAGCATGTGCGCCGCCTGGCCCACCATCAATCCGCCCGAGTAATCCCAGAAGTAATACCAGTTGAAGAATCGCTGCGCGTCCTCCGGCCGGGCCGGCGCGTTCCCCAGCCACTGCTTCCAGTCCAGCTTGCCCTTCAGCGGTTCATTCCGAATCGACGCCTGATGGTTGTACCACCACGAGTTGATCAGCCGGATGTCCCCCAGGTCGCCGGCTTTCATCTGCCGGTAGGCGTCCTGAAACAGCTCCGAACTCCGCCGCTGCATCCCCACCTGCACAATCCGCTTTGTCTGCCGCACGGCCGCGATAATCCGGTCCCCTTCGGCAATCGTATGCGCCAGCGGCTTTTCGACATAAACGTCCTTCCCCGCGTGCACCGCGTCAATCACCATCTGCGCGTGCCAGTGGTCTGGCGTCGCCACCACCACCACCTGAATCGACTTATCTTCGAGCAGCTTCTTATAGTCCGAATAGGCTGCCGCCCCCGAAGAAGCCACCGCCAACCCGGCCTGCAGATTCGGCTCGTACACATCGCACACCGCCGCCATCTGCACGCCAATCTCTTTGAACTCGCCCGTCAGATATCGGCCGCGCCCTCCCGCGCCAATCACCGCCCCCCGCACGGGCCCATCGGCTGCCAACGCGGCGGACGAGGCCAAAACGAAACTGCGCCGGTCGATTCCTGAAATCATCATTCTTGTTTGCGAAGTTAGCATGGAATCCGCCCTCCTGCCACTCCTCATTAACGCCGCCGCCACGTTGTACATGACCGGCCTCATCTGGTTTGTCCAACTCGTTCACTATCCCTTGATGAGCCAAGTCGGCGCCGACGGCTATCGTCAATACCAGCTCGCCCACCAGAACCTCACCTCTCTCGCCGTCGGCCCCGCCATGCTCGCCGAACTCCTCTCTGCCCTCGCCCTCGTCGCTATCAACACCAAGGACCCCTGGCGCTGGGCCGGTCTCGCCGCCGTAGCCGCCCTCTGGGCCTCCACCGCTCTGGTCCAGATGCCCCTCCACGCCACACTTGCCGGAGGCTTCGACCCCGAAGCCCACGCCCGCCTCGTCAGCACCAACTGGCTCCGCACCGCCCTCTGGACCGCCCGCTCCGCCCTCGTCCTCTGGCTGATCGCCCGCGCCTGGCAATCGCGATAAACCACGCCGCCGCCACCACCCCACATAGCCCCGTAAATTCCGCCCGTCCGCCCCGCGCCGCCATCCTCAGCCCCGACGCTCCGCCCGCGCCCCTTACCTCAATGCCCCGCGCCCCAACCCCATCCCCCGCGCCAACGCCCCCCCCCACCACTC
>JAIXQP010000014.1 GCA_027485675.1 Terriglobales bacterium
AACCGGCACCTCGGCGGCACAAGGGCAACCTCAACTCCAGACCACAGAAATCACCGCCACAAGTCCTTTGCTATCAATTCAGACCCAACCGGTCTCCGGCTAATTTGGACACCAGTGCGTTCGGTTAGGAGAGGAGGATAGACTCCGCTTTGCGCCCTTTGTTGAGAGACGCAGTCCGGTGCGTATCGATTAGCTTGCTGGCCCGGTATTCGTCGGACTCTCACGCGGCTAGGATGTGACAAGTGGGAGAGAATCCCGAGAGCAACCGCCCAGGAGTTCCCCGAAAACCAGACTCCGAC
The DNA here is from genome assembly GCA_027485675.1 of Terriglobales bacterium. Classification (GTDB taxonomy): domain Bacteria; phylum Acidobacteriota; class Terriglobia; order Bryobacterales; family Bryobacteraceae. The sequence goes on from JAIXQP010000014.1 coordinate 300, forward strand.
CGCCGCCCTTTGTTGGCGCGGCGATCGGAGCAGATTTGATCGGCTTATGTTTAACGGCTCCAATCTGGCCGAGAGGAGTTGCAGGTTCCAGACCGGCGAATCAGTTGATCACACGAACGGAAACCTGCGTAGCCTGGCCACCCTGACGGACCGTGAGCGGGACATCGAGACCCACCGGGACGTTTCGTGGCACATGGGCGTTTATCTGGTAGACACCCACCTGTCCAGGCGCCAGACCGGCAAACTCGATCGTCAACTCTTCACTGCCTATCTGGACGGTCGGCTGCACAACGGCGACCGGTGAGGCCGACGAACTCGCAGCAGTTCCGGCTTCAACCGCCGGAAGAGTGTTTCCGAGACCGGTGAGATAAATCGTGATAGTATCATCCCGGTGAATCGGATTGGATAGAGTCACCAGTTCCTGGTTCCGCGCCCTGATAATGGTCGGCACCCCTGAATCCAATCCAGGCACTGGGGTCCGGAAGATGCTCGGAGCATTGGGCAGCAGAGTTAGGTTAAAGTTATCGCTGACTCCGCCAGGCGTGCGCAAAATCAGAGTAACGTTTCCTTCGATTTGATAAGGTAACTGCGCGTTGATTTGCGAGGGAGAGACGAAAATCATCGGCACCGGTTGGCCGTTGACGGTCAGACAGCTTTCGCCCAACGCAGTTGGCAACGGAAGGACACTCGTAACCTGGTTGACAGGGCTCAGATTGCTGCCGAAGATGGAGACCAGACTGCCGGGTGCCGCGAGTCCGGTGAAATCGGCCGCGTTAACCAGTCGATCGATTTGGGGAACAGCTGAGGCCGCATCAAAGGACCAGGGCAGCACGGTTAGACCACCAACCGTCAGGTTCGCGATGGCCTGCCGCCCGTAGAGGGGAGCCACAGTCCGAGTGAACACCGCGCCCGACTCACCCAGGAGAGGGGCCTCAACGAGCCGCACGGGCCTGACTTCCGCCCCACCAGTCGCTAAACTAATCCGTTGAATAACGCCGGGGCTCGAAAGAGAGGGGGCCGTGGTTCGAATTCCAATCTGATCGATGAACGCGAAGCCGGAACTGTTCCCGTTGGCAGCGTCAAACTGGCGGATGGGGACCAAGGAAGAATTAAACAGGCGGTTGCCAACGACATACTGATCAAAACTGGAGGCGGCGACTGCACCAGACAGACTCGACGAATCCTTCCGGCCGACCGTAAAGGTGTCCACATTCGCGTTGTACAGCATCAGATTTCCGCTGGCCTGAGCCACAAGGATCGAAGAACCATTGGCACTTCCAACCAAAACGGTGTTGACATCGATCTTATTCTCGAAGATCCCAAGAGACGGAAGCTCGGCGGCGGATCGCGTGAGAAGGTCAACCCGGTCTATCGTGTGATTCGGACCGGCAACCCGATTCGCAACCAAGATGGCGCGGCCTGACACGGCAATGGACCGGGGATAATGGCCACCGGGCATCCGGATGGGGGCCTCCGCTTGTAAAGTCTCAAGGTCGAATACGCTGATAATCTGGCTATTGTTGTGGCCAACCAGGAGGCGGCGCCGATCGAACGTGATCGCCAACTGAGTCGGCGTGTTCCCCGTCTTTAGCGTCGCAACACGGCTATGAGACTGACCATCGAACACCAGGACCTGATTCGTGTCCTGGCGAATTACGAAATAACGATCGCGGACCGGATCCGGCAGGATGTCAACAAGCTTGCCCGGAATGTTAATGGAAAGCCCGCGCTGGTCGGGTTCTTTGTTGTTAACAAGGATCCGCAAAGGGCGCGGCACGTTAACCGCAGCCGTGGACGTTAACGTAAGGCTTCCCGTCGCCGTACCCTTTAGGTTCTGGAATGCCGCCGGATCTAACCGGAGCGTTAGCGTCATCGGGGTTACCCCCGAGGACGGGCTGACCGTCACACCGGCCATTGTCGATGCAACGGAGAACGGGATTCGGCCCCCTCCAGCATCAGAGACGACCACTTGCCTCGTCAAAGATTGCCGTTCACAGAACGAAGTCTGGAAAAGCACGTCCTCCACCGCGAATGACAGCCGTGCAACCTGATGAAGAGAGCCAATCGGGAAAACAGTCACACCGCTATCCGAAACCGAGTACATCGTGTTCCCGTCAGAACTGATAAGGCTTCGACCAGCGAGATTCTCAGCAAGTTCTAAACGCTCGACCACCGCCAGGTTGTCAATATCGACGACCTGTAGAATCGGAGCTGCTGCCGTCGTTGTGGTGCCGCTACCGGCGCCTGCCTGGGTCGTTGTCACCTGGGCATAGATCACGCCCCGGGCAGGATCCATGGCATGGCTGCCGACGTTGAGGATGCCAGCGGGGTCTGGGAATTGCGCAATGAGAGCGCCGACCTCGTCATGCATTGCCCAGCCAGCCACATAACGGCTCCCCGTTCGATTCACGCTGACCACCCGCGGCCCCAGCGGCGGAGTCGAAATCCAGGCTAAGGCGCGCAAGGAACGAGAGTTTACATCATAGGAAAACTCAATCGTCTGACCATCGGACGCCCCGCCAGCCACCATTCCGATAATCTTCGTACCATCTCCGGAAGCCGCTAGTGAACTCGCAACGATATTGGTCGGGAAATTCCCCACGGGCGTCGGTAGTGTCTTGGTCGTAACACCTTGAATCGTCTCCAGCGTCTGGGTGACCCCGGTCGCCGGATCCAACAGAACAAACTCAGAGTTAGTGACGATCAATGCGCGATTGTCAATACCGAACGCGACACCTAACGGAGACTGCCCCATTGAGAAGGTCTGCCTGGTATTGGTGGCCAGGTTAAGAATGGAGAGCGAGTTCTGCGAGGTAGCGGGGGACTGAAAATTCCCGTAATGGCAGACCACCAGATAGCGTCCGTCGGGAGACAGAGCCAAAGAACTGGGATACGGGGCCACATTGATCGAGGTCTGGACGGACCTTGACGCCAGTGAAACTACATCGACCCGATTGGCCGTGAAGTTGGCGACATAGAGTACACCGCGCGCTTCATCGATGGCAAGATCGGCAGCCTGCCCTCCAATGGCGACCACCTGTCCAAAAGTCCCCGCACTCAGACTGCCGCTACATAGCAGCACGCCAAGCAACAAGCAGGACAGCCACCCGAGATCTCTCCGGGTTCGTTTCGTTGGGGTCAAGCTTACTGGCATAAAATACTCCATCCAATTCATAATCTTTCTTCTGACGTCCAGCGTTTCTTCTTGGCCAAACGGACCAAGTTAGCCTATCGAGTGTGGCAACTGGATCGAACTACGAGCTGCAGACGACGCTACTTCTCAGGTGCCGCAAACGCAGCTACTGTGGCGCCGCACCGGACAACTACATTCCTATTCTTCGGTCTTGCGCCGCCGCAGAACGATCAGTCCAATAAAGACCGCCGCCAGCGAAGCGCAAACGATACGAATCATCGATTCATCCATTGTTTTCTCCTTTTTCCTTCGTCCAATCCCGATCTAATGTCAGGCAGGACACTCCAAATTCGTAATGGTTATATGTTGTTCATCATCGGGAGTAGCTCCCGGAAGATTCTGACCGCCATCGGCCCAACGGTAACGACGAACAGAGATGGCAGAATACAGAAAAAGATCGGGAAAACCAGCTTGACGCCGAGTTTCGCTGCTTTCTCTTCAGCGATCTGGCGCGCTTGGACTCGCATGAAGTCGGCATGAGCCCGTAGACTTTGGGCAATTCCGGTCCCGAAGCGATCCGCTTGAATCAAAACGGCCACCAGCTTCTTCAAGTCGTCAACGGCTGTCCTCTCCGCGAGATTTCTGAGGGCGTCGATTCGTCGCTTACCAGCTTTCAGCTCCAGGTTCACCATCGCGAACTCCTCAGAGATCGGTCGATGCGCCTGCTCCAGCTCCTTGGCGACCTGGACAATCGCCTGATCCAACCCAAGACCGCTCTCGACGCAAACCACTAACAGGTCGAGGGCGTTCGCCAAACCGTGTTGAATATTCTTCTGGCGACGTTGCGACTTAATCTTGACGTACTCGTTGGGACCGAAAAAGCCCAGTGCCGCGGAGGCCGCAATCGCCATGATTTTATTCGTGGAGTCAGACTCCGAGTTGGCGACCAGCAAGCTCATCCCGATGGGTAGGGCGATCCCAAAGAAAACTTTGCAGCCATAGAGAATGCTCAGAGCATTCTCCCCCTTTATTCCCGCCCGAATCAGTCTCCGGCGCATCACGGAGACTTCCTTCGGGGAGGTGGGAAGAACCGTACCGAGTTTTTTGATCAGGTCATGAAAGACAAGACTCGGGTGAGTCGGCATCTTATCCGGAACGTGAATCCCTGCACCGGTGACCCTCTCGATGGCCTCTTTAGGGCGGACCCATAGGCGCATGCCGATGATGGATACGGCGAGCGCGACGGCGAAGAACACGATGAATGTGATCAGGAAAGCCATGGTTAAATCTCAATACTCACGATCTTCTGGATAATGAGGTAGCCAAGGATCTGAAGAAAGACAGCCCCACCCATCATCAAATTGCCAGTCTCCTCCGTGAAGAAGAACCGCACATAATCGGGGTTAACCCAGAACATCAGGACAGCAACGCCGATCGGGATGCACGTTAAGGCCATGCCGGTCATTCGACCGTGCGCACTAATCGCTCGAATCCGTCCTCGTAGCTTGAAGCGCTCGCGGATGATATAGGCGAGTTTGTCCAGGATCTCGGCGAGGTTGCCACCCGTCCGTTTTTGCAACATGACAGCCGAGACAAAGAATTGTACATCCAGGAGCGGTACCCGCTGGCCGAGCTTCTCGAGGGCAAGTTCGAGCGGCATCCCGAGATTGTGCTCCTCGAAGGTCCGGCGAAACTCGCCCGCTAGGGGCTCTTGGAACTCTCGATGAATCATTTCGAGCGAGACCGAAAACCCATGGCCGGCGCGCATCGAGCGAGCAACGAACTCAAGACTCTCGGGGAACTGTTCTTCAAAGCGGTGAATCCGGGCTGCCCGCTTCCTCGCCACGAAGGCCACGGGCAAACCACTGCTCAAGAAGGCCGGAACGAAGGCGAGATTAGTCATTTCGGGTGGCAAGAACACCCAGGCAATACCGAAGGTGACGAGAAAGCAACCCAGGCAGGCGTGGACGAGGCGCGCGACACTCCACTTCAACCCAGCCTGCTCGAGCATTTTCTCCAAGCGATCCTGGAGTTCCAGCTTTTGAAGCAGTTGCAGCGCGAATTTTCCGGTCTTGACATCCTGGCGGTTGATCAGGTCAATCTTCTTCGGAGCGGCCTTGGTTTTTTTGGCCGGAGCGCCCAGCAGCCGGCTCCGAACTTTGCCAAGATCGGCCTGCCGCAGATAGCGGCTGACGAGCCACCAGGCCAGCATGGCCGTACCCCAAACGAAGATAAGAATTGCCAGGAAGGAAGTCATTGCATTTACTATTCAGAACCGATGATGGTCACGATGGCCCACGGGCCCGGAGATCCGAGGGGAGAAGCCTGGAACGAGGAACCGTTCAGAATTTTGCGCTATGGCACCTCTAGTACTTCATCGAACAAATCCGTCCGCAACTTGATACCGGCCGCCAGTAATTTTTCATAAAACTTGGGCCGGATGCCGGTGGCTGCGAACCGGCCGAGCACTTCGTTGTTCGGGCCCAGTCCGCGCTTTTCAAAGACGAAGATGTCTTGGAGGGTAACCACTTCGCCTTCCATGCCCGTGACCTCCGTGATGCTGGTCACTCGCCGGCTGCCGTCCGATAGCCGGGCCGCTTGGACAAAGATATGCACGGCGCTAGCGATTTGCTGACGGATTGAGACCAACTGCATGTTGGCGTTAGCAAGCGACACCATCACTTCCAGCCGGCCTACGGCATCGCGGGGGGTGTTAGCGTGTACGGTGGTCAGAGATCCGTCATGACCCGTGTTCATCGCCTGCAGCATGTCCAACGCTTCGCCACCGCGGACCTCTCCGACGACGATCCGGTCGGGACGCATACGGAGAGAGTTGATCAGTAGCTCTCGCTGCCGAATAGCGCCGTTGCCTTCGAGATTGGGCGGGCGTGTTTCCAGGCGGGCGACGTGGGGCTGCTTGAGCTGGAGTTCCGCCGCGTCTTCGATCGTTACGATCCGCTCTTTGGGCGCGATGAAGGCAGAGAGCGCATTCAACAGGGTCGTCTTACCGGCGCCGGTACCTCCGGCAATGATGATGTTCATGTGGGCCTTAACCGCGGCCTCGAGGAGTTCCATCATGCCCTGGGTCAAAGCTTTCTTGGCCACCAGGTCAGCCGGCATCAATTTGTCCTGCGAAAACCGACGGATGGACATCAACGGCCCGTCCAGCGCCAACGGGGGGATGATGGCGTTCACACGAGAGCCATCGGCGAGACGAGCGTCCACCATCGGATTCGACTCGTCGACCCGCCTACCCACTTGGGAAACGATCTTATCGATGATTCGGAGCAGGTGCTGGTCGTCGCGAAAGGTGACGTTCGTCAACTCCAGGAGGCCTTTCCGCTCGACATATACCTGCTTACTTCCGTTGACAAGGATGTCGGAGATCGTTGGATCCACCAGAAGAGGCTCCAACGGGCCGAGGCCGAAAACCTCATCAAGCACCTCGTCACAAATCTGCTGCTTTTCCACCGAGCTCAGGAGAGTCGGTTCTCCGTCGATCAGAGTGATCAGGGCCTGACGGACCTCGCCGCGAACTCTCTGGTTGTCGATGGTCGCCAGCGCTTCCAGATTAATCTTGTCGAGAAGCTTTCGATGAAGTGTAAACTTCAGCTCCTGATACTCTGGTTTGGGGCCCGACCGCTTCTGGGTCGAGTTCTTCATTAGGCGCTGTTCCCAGCTCAGTTGCTGCGCTGACTTCGGTTCGATGCTTGAGATTGCCATTCTATTACTCGGAGTTGAGGTGGTAGTTAACCCGACGGACTATCTAGATCTGTGAAAGCACGGGCTTGACGCCGAACAGTACGGACGATTTCTTTTTCTCGGGCGCAGCAAGACCGGCTATCTTCCCCGCCAATCCTTCGATCGCCCGCACAAGCTCACTTTCCCCAGTAAGCGGTTCTCCGCGCGTCACCACGCGGTGCAGCGAAAAGTAGTCGTTGGGCAGCGTGGTGTGCACGCCGGCATTGAACATTTTTCCGAGATCGTTTCCGTCCAGGCCGTCCTTCCGATTTAAACGATTGACGATTACGCGGAGCCGCTCTTTGTCGAATCCCAACTGTTGCAGCATTTGCAGAGCCTTGCGCGTTAGATGGAGACTTGGCAGTTCGGCAGTGGTGATCAGGAACCCCGAATCGGCCTGAGCCAGCGACATCAGACTGGACCGGTCAAAGACCGTGGGCAGGTCGAGGATCACGAAATCGTATAGATTCCGCATCACATCGAGCACAGCTTCAAGCCGCGTCGCATCGATCGGCGCCAGATAGGGTTCCTCGGGACTGGCGAGGACGTCGACGCCATCGACGGTAGTGATCATCGCGTCGAAAGCCACTGGATCCAGTTCATCGTGGAGTTCGATCGCATCGAGCAGCGAGTAGGAACTCTGGGCTTTCAGATAGAAGCCGATCGTTCCGCCGGTAAGATCGAAATCTGCGAGTAGAACCCGTTTTCCGGTCAGTCGCCGAATCGCAAAAGCGACCTGAGCGGCGATGGTGGAAGCTCCTGAGCCAGGCTTGGTGGAGGCGAAGGCGCAAACAGTGCCTGCATTTCTTTCAATCGGCTCTTCCGGTTGAGTCAAGCGTGCGATCCGCTCACAGACCTCACGCTGCGAAGACTCTTCAAATGGCGAGAAGAGGAATTCCGTCGCGCCGGCTCGCAGGACACGAACGATCGAATCGCCATCCTGCTCCAGATGCAGCCCAACCGAGTGGACCTGAGGCCGATAAGAGGCCAAGTACTGCAGAATGCCACAGGCTTCATCGAGATCAGTCATGACATCGACAAGCACTACTTGCGGGGCCATCTGGCGCAACCGGAGATCGAGAGCTTGCTCGGTGGGATAGGAGCGCAGATCGGCAATCACCTGAAAGGTTTTGGCCGATGGCAACGTCCTTGTTAAGCGCTCAGCGAGTTCCCGGTTAGGAGAGACCAGCAGTGCCGTCAATGTTGTATCTTTGGGACTCATTGCAGTACTTATTCCGATGGGTCCGGACGTTGGAGATAAGAATCGTCAACCTCGCGTGGCCGCGACCCTTACGAAGTTTTTCCACTGCCGCCGAGAAGGATGTTGCGCAAACTCCGACCCTTCTTCTTGTCAGAAGTGACTTTGGCAGGCGCACTCGGAGTGGTCGGAGCCGGGGGCTTCGGTTTGTCCATCGTCGGAAGGAATTCCCGGGGGAAGTCGATCGATGGTTTGGGATCGGAGGCGGAAACCGGGGTACTGATTTCGGGGGTGACCAGCACAATCAACTCCGTTTTCGATTTGTTCTCGGACCGGCTACGAAACAGATTACCCAGCAGTGGGATCGAACTTAATCCTGGAATGCGAGAGACGCTGTCGCTCAGCCGATCATCGATCAGGCCGCCGATTACGAAACTTTGGCCCTCTCCAAGCTCGATGTTGGTTTCGATCCGTCGAGTAGCGAGAGCGGGGATATTGAACCCCGAAATCGATACGCCGTTGGCGATGTCAATCGTGTTGACTTCGGGCTTCACGTACATCTTGATCGTATTGTTTTCGGTCAATTGCGGCTTGAAGTTCAAGCGGATACCGAATTCACGGAACTGAACCGTCACAGCACCAGCATTGGCACCACCCTGAAGGACCGGAACGGGAAATTCACCGCCGACCAGAAAGCTGGCGGGCTGGCCGTTCTCGGTGACCAGATTGGGCTCGGCGAGAATCTGTAACAACCCTCGTCCTTGCAGGGCGCGAACAAAGGCACCGATATTCAGATCCGGACGAAAGGCGAAGATATTGAGAGCGTCGCTGATCGTGAACCGCGAACTCTGTTGTGTGGACTGCGGACCTCCGCCGACGGTAGTGGGCGTAGGAGCGGCGTTGCCACCCGGATCGATCCGGCCCAGCGTGTTTCCGGCGCCGGTAGAGATGAGATTTACCCCGAAGCTGTCCGCCACGCTGCGGTTGAGTTCGGCAAACTTGACCCGCAGGAGGATCTGCTTCTCCACCTTCGGGGTAGCCAGCTTTAAATTGTTGACCACGGCCTTCGCCAGTGGCGTTGCGATGGCGAGCGCGCGGTCCACCACCGGTTGCGAGGAGACGGTGCCGTTCAAGGTGATGGTATCCCGAGCCGACTGCACTTCAATACTCTCGTTCGGGAAGGTGGCCTTGAGAATTCGACGGATCGGTTCGAGGTTATGCTCTACCGTGATGTTATAGAACTCCCTCTGCCCCGCCTTAGACCAAACGATGAGAGTTGCGTTTCCGTGCGACTTCGCGTGCAGCAGAATCTCTCGCGTGGTGACGGCCACGTAATCGACGGTCTCCGGGTTGCTCGTCGAGATCCGGCCAATGTCGGCCGGGTAATCGACGACGACGCTCCGGCCGACGATCATTTTCAGCTCCTGCACGGTTTGGCCCTGAAGGGCCGGAGTTGCAGCGGTCGCCCACACAAAGAGAGTTCCGAACAGGACCCAGCATGCGGATAGCGTTCGATTTACAGGCGGCATAGTCATAAAGGATTCCTTAGAAGCGTTCGCGTTTTATGGCACAGGACCGAGAGCTGGCGATCAGTTTTTCCGCGGACCCACGGCTTCCACCGTGCGGACGGTACCCCGGAAGCTGACGATTTCATCAGGCGGAGGCGGGGGCGGAGGGGGAGCAGCGGGGGTGGGGGACGGCTCATGAGCAGCCGCTACGACGTTCGGGCGGGGCCGGGGTACTCGGACGGGAGCCTCAGCCTCGTCCCCCTCGCGACCCGCCCCCCGAGCTTGGCGGTTCCGGCCGACGGATCGACGGCCGCCAAAAAGCTCCCGCACCTCTCTACCCGGGGTCTTTTCGATGTTGTGGTCGCTGCCATTTCGCAGCACGAGTTGAATCCGACCCTCCTGGCTCGCCAGGGTCAACGTCTCCGCTTGGTCCGGAGAGACGAGGAGGGTTACGGTACTGGCATTGATTGCCTGTCCCTTGGCATCCGGCTGGTAGGTTTGACCAGCCGAGAGGACCGTAATGTTCTGGAGGACCGTCGTGGTGACGGCATCAGCCGACTCTGGCGGTCTGCCCGTCAAGAGAATATCCACCCGCATACCGGGAAGCACGAAACCAGCCACACCCACCACCTCGGTGACCCGTACGGTGACCGCGCGCATTCCCACGGGAATAATGGGCGCAATCCCTAATCCGCTACCCCGCGCCGCCAACCGACCTTCCTGAATCGGCTCGTCCAGTAGGATGTTGCTCGTCAGGGGACGGTCCATCACCTCCTCCACCTTGGAGAAAGCTCCCCGGGGAAATTGGGTTGCCGCGACCTTGACGATCTTGACGTCACCCGGCTTGATGGTTCCGCCCACCGTCAGGGGCTTGGCGGCAACAACAACGTCCTTCATCTCGGCTTGCTCAGGAGCCTTGGCGGGCGCACCTGCCCGTGCCGTCATTTGATAAAAAATACTCGACACCACGAGTGCGAAGACGAGGCTGACGCCCAGTACGGTTAAGAATCTACGATCCATGAGGTTTGCCCTTCCGTTGACGACTTGCGATACACCCGGCAATCGCCAGGCGGCTGAGATGGTTTTAAACGAGTCTTACGATCTCGCCAAGAGTGTGAGCCACGCGCCAGCGGTAATGGCCGGCGCATAAGGAATGAACGGGGAACCGGAGATGGCTTGGCGCCGGGCAACGGCCCGTAACCATCGGAACCCAAGCACTGCGAGGGCGAGCATGCCTCCAACAGCCGCAGCGAAAATCGCCGCCTGCCCCGAGGCGACTGCTCCACCGAGGATGGCTCCGAAACCGGCCATCAGTTTGATATCGCCTCCACCCATGCCACCCAGGAGGTAAAAGACCAAGAACGCTAGAAAGCCAACGATAAGACCGAGCAGGGACGAGCCCAAGCCGGCCCAGCCGCCGGTCACGACATGGTAGAGCACCCCAGCAGCCATAGCGCCTAAGGTGGTCCAGTTCGAAATCGTTCGGGACCGGAGGTCCTCGATGACGGCAACGGTCCCGAAAAAGAGGGCCAGACCAGTTTGGACGGACATCATCTCGCTCTCCGGGGGCGCGGACTGGTGTCGGGCTGGCTAGCGCGGGGGGACGGCAGGGGCGGCATCGCGGCAAGGAGCTTCGGGGCCAAAATGCCCGCCGTTAGCCCGAATTCCGCGAGGGTCTGCCCACCGGGCAGTTGCCAGACACTTCGCGCGGCTGCATAGACCGGCGACATCGAGGTCTGAAGATTTCGTTTCTGCGACAAGTGAGGCATTACCGTTGCGTCTCCTTAGTTATTTCGGCAGAAACTGCGGGATTCATTAGGCCCACTGCGCCAAATTCCTTAGAACTGTGGTCCTGGGTGGCGGCCCTTCCGCCCGGGGCGTTCGCCGCCACGACTAAATCCCTTCTAATCAACAGAACTGCTTCCTTGTCCGAAGCGAGGACCCGCCACTTACCGTCCTTCTTCAGATGGGAATGAAGGGGCCACTCCACCGGCAGCAGGGCGCTTTCGAAGTTGTACTTGTCCATGATCTCGGCCCACTGCGGCGCTCCATTCATCAACGCGATGTAGTCCTTGCCAATCTCCGGTCCGAAAAAGTCGCTCCGGCCATCGAAGAACACCCGCTGGATCACCGGAAACCGATAGAGCAGATAGTCCCCCCACTCATCGGACGCCAGGACCCGCCGGCCGGCGATGCTCGGCAGATTCTGTTCAATCAGTGCAACAGGGAACCGCTTCTCGGGGAACTGTTTCGGCCAGGCGATCGGCTTATCCAAGACGATGAGCAGTAGGACCGGCAGGATCACCCAAGCGGAGTTCCGGGCAAAGCGCGCACCCAAGTCCGTCGACAGCTCATCGAACGTTCGCGCAATCGAACGCCGGGTCGTAGAACTGACGAACGCCTGCCACCAGTCGGAGAACTCAGCCGCGATCCGGGGAGCGGCCACAACCAGGAACACCGGGACATGGCGAACGGCACCGAGGGAGAGATGGGCCCACAGCAGGATCAGCAGGACATCACTCCATCGCCCCTTGCGCGCCAAACCAACACAGGCTGCCGCACCGGCAAGGAGTAGAATCTCGTAGTAAAGCATGGACTCGCTGCGGAAGCGGGGCGATTGGAACTCGTCGACCACTTCCTTAATCCAGTCCGATCGGAGGTATTGCACGATGTGCAGGTGGAGCTGAATACCGTAGGGATTCACTGCGCTCACAGCAAGGCAAGCCGCTCCCAACCCGGCGTACCGAAAGGCGGTCTGCCGGTTTCCGCTGAGCAGTTGTCCCAACACCACCGCGCCAAGACAAGCGATGAGCGCCAAAAACCCGCCGTGGAGGTTGGCCCACAAGAGAGTGAGGGGAACGAGCCACCAGACGCGGCGTGAGGGCCGCACGAGATCAGCATCCAAAATCCAGAGCGCGGCGGCGAGGAACAAAAGAGTGAAAAGATGCGGCCTCGCCAGATAGTGAATCGCCGAGCTGCCACTGATGAGCAGGATCATCGCCAGCCCCAGAAGTGTCGTTGACCCGCGCCACAGCATGTACCGGAACAGGATCAGCAGGTAGGTGGGAATCAGAAGCCCGCAGAAGAGCACTACACCCTTAAGTCCAGCCCAGCTATGGAGATAGGAGAAAAGCAGTTCGGCTAACCACTCCCAGGCAAACCACGGAGCGCCGGGCTTGGAAAACGAAAACAGATCGGTGTGCGGAACGGTACCATTGGCCCGGATCCAGTCCCCGACGCGGATATGCCAGCCCGTATCGCCGTCCGACAGCAACGCCAACCATCCGTTGGGACCGGCCAAAAACAGCCAAACAATCAGAGAGGCGAACAGGAAGTCGGCAAGCGAAGGCGACCAGCGCGACGCTTTAGCGGAATCAGTGGGGGAAGGCACAGTTGGAGTCGTCATTCATTGCACCGCCAAGGCATGGTTCTTGATCGGACGAACCCGCAAGAAACCTTAGGCCGTGCGCAACTGATCGCCAGCAATTCTCTCCCCTAGCTCCCGGCCACCGAGGATCCGGGAGGCCTGCAGCGCCAGTTCGTAGCGGTCTTTGGCGGCGGTCTTTTCGAAAATGTGCATCAGATGGACCTTCACCGTGCCGGGCGTGATGCCCAAGGCGGCGGCGATCTCCCGGTTCTTCAGCCCTTGCGCCACCAACTCAACCACACCGCGCTCGCGTGGCGTGAGCGCCGGATGCCCCCGGCGCTCGTGCGCCTCCCAGACACCGGACAAGTCCGGTTCAATCCAAATGCGCGACGCCGCCACCTGGCGAAGACATTCACAAAAGAGCTCGACCGGCTGGGTGCGCCGGATAAGGCCGCGCGCTCCAGCCTGCAGCGCCCGAATCAATTCCGTCTCCCCTAAATCATTGACCCACAAGATCGAGGCGGCCCCCGGCGCCAAAACCGATAACTCCGCCAGGAACTGGGCGCTCTGCCGGTAGCCGCCGGCGTTGTCCAGGATCACGACGCGCGGCTGGAGGCTGATCACCGCCCCGCGGGCCGCAAACCAAGTGGGAGCGGATCCGCAAAAATGCAGATCCTCGGATCGTGCGCAGACATGCTCCAACCCGGCCACCACCATCGGCTGCGACTCACAGGCAAAAATGGAAACTCTCTCCATCCTCCTGCCAATCGGCAGTTATCCCGGATCCAGCAGGGCACTAGGGCTAATGAGACGGGGTCCTAAGCTAATTCCCGTCCTTTCGTCTCCGGTAAACCGAAGATCAGCAGACCGCCAACTGCGAAAAAAGCCGCCGTCATGGCCAGCGCCGCGCCGATCCCATGGCGATCGGCAAAAAACCCGATCCCCGCCGGGGCCATGGCGCTGAAGATTCGCCCGGCGTTGTAGCAGAGTCCTTGTGCGGTGGCGCGAATCCCACTCGGGAACAACTCACTGAGAATCGCGCCAAAAGCGCTGTAGTAGCCGTGGCCGAAGAACCCGACCAGGGGACCCAGGGCCAGCAGGAGCCCGGGGCTTTGCGCCAACCCGCCGTACAGGTACGTCACCACCGCCGCCCCCAGCAGGAAGCCGACGAAGACGGGGCGGCGGCCAAAGCGGTCCGCCAAGAAGCCGAAGCTCAAGTAGCCGGCCAGCGCCCCCAGTTGCATCGGGATGATGAATCCGGTGGAGCGAACCACGCTGAGACCAGCCCCGCCTTTTTCGATCGGCGAGGCCAGGTAGGCGGGTACCCAGGTGAACAACCCCCAGTAAGCGAACAGGATCAGACTCGCCATGCTAATCGATACAACGACATAGCGGAAAAGGGGCGGCCGGAACAGGATTCCTAGCGGTTGCCGGGGCGCCGAAGCCGACCACACGGCGGGTTCGGGCACGGCACGGCGGATCCACAGGGTCAGCAGCGCGGGCAGGATGCCGAGGGCGAACAACGGCCGCCACCCGTAAACCGGCAGAATCGCCGCCGCCAGCAAGCTGGCCAAAATGTATCCGATCGCCCACCCGGACTGCGTGATAGCAATTGCTTTGCCGCGATGTTTGGCCGGCCACGACTCGGCCACCAGCACGGTTCCGGCGCTCCATTCCGCCCCCAGGCCAAACCCGACCAGCACCCGCCAGAACAGCAACTGTTCGAAGCTGGTGGCGGTGGCAATGGCGGCGGTGAACAGGGAATAGGTCAGGATAGACCCCATCAACACCCGGGTGCGGCCGATGCGGTCGGCCAGGTAGCCCGCCAGGGTGCCGCCCAGCGCCGCGGAGAACAGCATGGCCGTGGTCAGCAGCCCGCTTTGGGCTCCGGACAGGGAGAACTCCTGCTGAATCGACACGAGCGCGAACGAGTACAGCATGACGTCCATGGCATCGAGCATCCAGCCCAGCATCGCGGCCCAGAGAGTCCGCCACTGCGACGGGGTGATTTCGGGAAGGAACGGCAAGTTTTTAATATAGGCCATAAAAAGAACCGATACCGGCGTGGCTAACGATTGCCTACAATAGGTTCTACCCCGTAGTGCGAAAGGCCCCTTGTCGTGGCGCATTCCTTCTCTGAGGCAGAGTTCCATGACTGTGATGTTTTGGCCCGTCGTCATCTTTATGGCGATCTCTTTGGCCATTGGCCTGTACACCTACACCCAGGTTCGCGGCTCCAGCAAGAATTACACCGTTTGCAACAAGGCGATGCCGTTTATCGTGATTGGTACGGCGTTGATGGCGCAGGCGGTTGATGGAAACGCGACCTTAGGCAACGTGTCGATGACCTGGGCCACCGGCTTCTGGGCCGGGGTGATGATTCCGATCGGTCTGGCCATTAGTCTCTTCTTCGTGGGCCGGTTCCTGGCAGCGCCGCTGAACAAGATGGATTTGCTGACGCTTCCCGAGTTCTTCTACCGGCGCTATGACAAGCAGACCGAAGCGCTCACCTCCGCGCTCACCATTGTTTGCTTCACGATTGTGATCGCCGGAAATCTTTCCGCCGTCGCCTGGATTTTCTCCGTGGTCAGCGGCCTTAGCTACGGGACGTCGCTGGTGATCACGACGGCCATCATTCTTCTCTACACGATGGCCGGCGGCCTGTTCGCCGCCATCTGGACCGACTTCTTCCAGATCCACGTCGCCCTCGTCGGGTTCGTCGGCTCCGCCGGGTTCATTCTTTGGAAGTACGGCCTGGGCGACCTGCTGGCCAAGGTCCCCGCCGAGCGGCTGGATCTTCGCGGAATCACCTCGATGGAGCACGGGGCGCTGGTGAACTGGGCGGCGATGATTTCGCTCGCTTTCGGTAATGCGATGGCGCTGGACTTTATGGAGCGCGTGTTTGCGGCGAACAGCCCGCGCACGGCGCAGCGCGCCTGCTATTACGCCGGCGTCCAGACGATGGTGATTGGGCTCTGCGCCTCTGTGCTGGGGTTGGCTGCGGTTTCGCTGGTTCCCAGCATCGGCGACTCCCGGATGGTGCTGCCGACGCTGGCTGCTGAGCACCTGCCGTACTGGCTGGGCGTTCTGGTGTTCGTAGGGGTCCTGGGCGCTTCGATGTCGACGGCGAATGGCGCGATGCTGGTCATATCGGTTGTGCTGGCGCGGAACGTCTATCAGCGCTGGTCAAAGGCTGCCGTGAGCGATTCGCTGATGTTGCTGCTGTCGCGCGTGCTGGCCATCCCCACGGCCGCCGCCGGGGCGTGGGTGGCCTATGTGCGGCCGGAGCCCGGGATTCTGCTGGTCATCGCCTTTGATATCGTTTTTGCGGGCTGCGTGGCGCCGCTGGTTCTTGGTGTCTACTGGCGCAAGGCGACGGCCTCGGCGGCGAAAGCCTCGATTCTGGTCGGGACGGCCGTGCGGCTGGTCTGCCACCTTTACATGCCGCCGACGATGGCTGGCCTGGATACGCTGCTGCCGCCGGTGGTAAGCCTGGCGACCATGATCGCGGTCACGCTGCTGTCGCAGCCGGCGACGGCGGAGAAGTTTGACCGGATGTACAACCCGGCGCCGGAAGACCGGTTGGCCGTTGAGGGCTAATGCTGCTAACTCTGGCTTTTGCCTTACAGATCGGCGTCTTGCCGCATACCTGGATGACGGGTGGCCCGAACTGCGCCGAGGTTCCCGACTGGCAGGTGCACGCCTATAACGCGGACCTGCTGATCCTGCGCCAAAGTGGCTGCGTCCACTACGAGAAGCCGTTTCTGTATCTGCTGTTTGGCAAGGATCGCGCCCTGCTGCTCGATACCGGCGCGGGAAAGCCCGGCACCGCCGCGATCGTCGAAAAGCTGCGGCGCAAGCTGCCCGTCACCGTGGTCCACAGCCACGGCCACGGCGACCATGTCGCCGGCGATGCGGAACTGAAGGCGCTAGCTGGAGTCACCGTTCTAGCCCCGGGGTTTGCCGAAACGATCGACCTCGGCGGCCGCACCATCGAAGCGCTCGCCATCCCGGGCCACGACAAGACCAGCGTCGCCTTTTACGACCAGTTGACGGGCATCCTGCTGACCGGTGACTCGCTCTATCCGGGACGCCTCTACATCGACGACTTTCCACAGTATGCCGCCAGCATGAGAAAGCTGCTCGCCTTCGCCGACAAGCGGCCGATCGCCCATATTCTGGGCACCCATATTGAGCAAGCGGCCACACCATTTACGGATTATGTTGTCCGCACCACCTACCAGCCCGCCGAGCACAGTCTCGAGCTTGGCCTAGCCCACCTGGTAGAACTGGTTCGGGAACTGGAGTTCATGGGCAGCAAGCCGGAGCGCAAAGCGCTGCGCAGCTTCACCATTTATCCTCGGCCACCGAGGAATTTTTCGAACGGGAGTACGGGAGCGCAATGAAGATTTGGATCGGAATCGCCGCGGTCGCCGCGGCCGCATGGGCGCAGCAGCCGCAGATGAAAAAGGGTAACCGGCCGCCACGGGTTCCCCGCCCCGGAGTGAGCGATGCGTCCGTAAAGCATCCGATGAGTGAAGTGAAGCCGGACGCGGTCTTTGAAGTTCCGGGCGTGCCCGACTGGCTCGTCATCACCAAAGACGCGGTCTGGGTTTCGAACAAGCCGAAGGGCACCGTTTCGAAGATGGACGTGAAGACCAACAAGGTCGCGGCGACCATCGAGGTGGGCAAGCAGCCCTGCAGCGGGATCACCGCGGGTTTCGGCTCCATCTGGGCGCCGCTTTGTGGCGACAAGGCGCTGGCCCGCATCGACGCCAAAACCAACAAGCTGATCACCACCCTACCCTATGGTCCGGCCAACTCGGAAGGTGGCCTCGCCGCCAGCAAGAACGCCATCTGGTACCCGACCGATAAGGGCACACTCGTCCGAATCGATCCGAAGAAGAACGCCGTGGTCGCCGAGATCCCTCTGCCGCCTGGCTCGAACGCCGCCGAGGTTTCCGCCGATGGCAGCGTGTGGGTCACCTCCACGGAAAAGAGCTTGCTCGTCCGGGTCGACCCGAAAACCAACAAGATTGTGGCCGAAATCCCGGTCGGCGAAAAGCCCCGTTTTTTGTGCACGGGCGCGGGTTCGGTATGGACGTATGATCAGGGCAAAGGCACCATTACGCGGGTCGACATTGCGACGAACAAAGTGGTCGCGACGATCGAAGCCGGCCTGCCGGGTGGCGGCGGCGAGATCGACTATTTCGATGGCCACGTTTGGGTAACCGCCTTCGAGCACCCCATCACGAAGATCGACGTGAAGACAAACAAGGTGGTGGGCCAGTGGTCCGGCCCCGGCGGCGACGCCATTCAGGCGGGCAACGGCTTCGTCTGGCTGTCCAATCTCCGCGAACAGAACGTCTGGAAGATCAAGGCGGGTTCGCTCTAGACGCTACGATAGAGGAGAGTGCAACTCGAACTTTTGCAAGCGATCCAGTTCTTTCTGGTGACCCTCTCCTCTATCTTCTTCCTGGTCGATCCGTTCGCCCTCGTGCCGACCTTCCTGGCGATGACGGCCACTTCCACCCAGGCCCATCGCCGGGCGATGGCCCGGCGGGCGTCGCTCACCTGCTTCTTCCTGCTCACCGGCTTCGCGCTGGCCGGGACGCTGGTTTTCGACGTGCTTGGCATCACGATGCCGGCGTTCAAAATCGCGGGCGGCATTATTCTGCTGCTGATCGGCATCGACATGGTGCAAGCGCGGCGCCCGGCCACCAACGAAACCGAGAAGGAAGCCGACGAAGGGGCCCATAAATCCGATATCGGCATCGTTCCGCTAGGCATGCCGATGCTGGCCGGTCCCGGCGCCATTTCGACGGTGATGGTGTTGATCGGCAGTGCACAAACTCCGGTGAAGTTCACACTGGTGATCGCGGCCCTGGCCATCACCGCAGCGGCTGCCTTCCTCATTCTCTCGGCGGCCGACCGGGTGCGGAAAGTGCTCGGAGAGACGGGTATCCATATTCTCAGCCGCATCATGGGCATGCTGCTGATGGCGCTGGCCGTCCAGTTTATGGTGGACGGCCTCGCGGCGCTCGGCTTCGCTACCGCCCGGAGTCGGTAGCGAACTCGTCGGCCTCGAACGCGGCGGTGGGCTGCTGCGTCTGCCGGGCGGCGAAGCTCCGTCGCGATAGTAGGTTCACTTCCCGAGCGGTAAACTCCAGCGCTGGCCCGGCCAAATGCATCGCCGACAGGGACGCCTGCGCGATCCCGGCGTGGGAGTGGGAGCTGTTGCCGGTGAGCACATGGTACAGCTCGTGGGCCACCACCCGGCCCAGCGCCCGACCCAGCATCTCCTGCTGCACTCCGGCCGGTTCGCCGTGGGCTAGCACCCGCAGCATGTTCCGCACCCGGGCGCAGTCCACTTCGATGAAGGGCAACACCTCATCTCCAGAACGGTGAGCCCAAGCCAAAGCCATGGGTTTGCCGGAAGGCCCACCCGGATGGCGGCCATCCAGGCGGCACTCGGACTTCAGGCGAACCATCACCAAATCCGGAAACGAATCTTCGGGCCTCATCTCGGCCCGGTTAATCCAGGAGAAGTGGTAGCCGGTATCCCGAAAGACCAGATCTACCTCTTCATGAAAGGCGGAGGCGACTGCAGGCGGCAGAGGCACCGGGGCATCAACGATAAGCGCCACAGGCGCAGCGAACGTTACGCCGACGAGGGCGCAGAGAAGGGCTAGGGTGATCCGCACGGGGGACCTCTTTTTTTACGAACCGGGAAAGTGGCGAGGAGATACAGGCTCCTCGCCCGACTTCAGTCTACTACAACAAGTTGCCTGCGCTGGCTAGGCAGACGCCAGCACCGCTTCGGCGTCAAACACGCTTGCCAAGGCATGGATCACGGACGCAATGCGGACCGCCGCCAACACATTCTCTTCGCCTAGGCCCTTCTCGCGGACCACTTTCTCGTGAGAATCCACACACTTATCGCAGGCATTGATCGCCGAAACCGCCAGGCAGAACAGTTCGAAATCGACGTGCTCAATGCCATGGGTGCGCAAAACGTTCATGCGCAACCGGGCCGGCATGGTCGAGTATTTTTCGTTCGTCGTCAGGTGGTGGAAGCGGTAGAAGACGTTGTTCATACCCATGATCGCCGCGGCGGCCTTGGCGGCCTCAACGGCTTCCGGAGAGAGCAACTTGGCCGCTTCAGCCGAAATCGCAGAGAGCAACTGCGGGTTGCGGGCGGCGATCGCGCACGCCAGGGCCGATCCCCACGCCTGCTGCGGCGTCAAATCCGGCTGCTGCATCACACTGCTCAGGTTGAGCTTCAGGTCCTTGGCGTACGCCGGGACGGTATCCATCAAGTGTTCGAGATTCATAAAAGGGGGTTCCTAGATAGAAAGAGCGGGCTTGGTTGGCCCGCTCCGTGTTTTGTGCCGGCAGTTACTTGCCGAGGGTGTCCTGACCCTTTTCCCAGTTACAGGGGCAGAGTTCGTCGGTCTGCAGAGCGTCAAGCACGCGCAGCACTTCTTTCGGGTTGCGGCCAACCGAAAGATCGTTGACGCTGACGAAGCGGATGACGTTGTCCGGGTCCACGATGAAGGTGGCGCGCTGCGCGGCGCCGATGTGCGGATCGCGAATGCCGAGGGCCGTCACGAGTTCCGACTTGAAGTCCGAAAGCATCGGGAAGGGCAGGTCGCGCAGGTCGTCATGGTGCTTCCGCCAGTTCAGGTGCGTGAACCAGGAGTCGGTCGAACCACCCAAAACCTGCGCATCCCGATCGGCGAACTCCTTGTTGGCCTTGCCGAAAGCCGCGATCTCGGTCGGGCAGACGAACGTGAAATCGAGCGGCCAGAAGAAGTACACCTTCCACTTGCCGGCATACGAATCCTGGTTAATCTCGGCGAACTCTTTGCCCTGTTCCAGGCTAACGGCCGCGTTCAGATGAAACGCGGGAAACTTCTCTCCAACTCCAAGCATGCGTGTTTATCTCCTAGTTTTTTTTGAAGCGCAGGCGGCGCAAAGGCCGTGCGCTTCGACAATGAATCGGTTGACCCGAAAGCCCTTCGGCAACGGGCGGCGTATGTGGATTTCGTCGAGCCCTTCGGCGGGAAGGTCAACCATCATCCGGCAATCGGTGCAGACGAAGTGATGGTGCGGCTGGTTGTTCGCCTCGAGACGAAGTGAGCCATGGTGCAAGCTCACCTCCCCGATCAGGCCACTGTCGAGAAACGTGCGAATGTTGCGGTAGACCGTGCCCAACGAAATAGAGGGGATATCCTGCCGGACTCGCTCGTAAAGCGACTCGGGACTCGGATGATCCGTAGCTTCGAGCAGGGCCCGGTAAAGCACCTGCCGTTGATGAGTACACGGCAGCCCGGCCGCCACGCAACGATCACGAAACCACTCCATTCGTTGCTCGAGATCCATACTCCTAAGCAGATGCGGGTTCCGCGGCAGCGGATGCAGGTTTCTCGCAAATGAGAATCATTCCTATCTGGTAGCTGCTCTTGTCTGGGCCATCTCCACCAAAGGCTGTCCGGTGGCCGCGCCATTGCGTAGCGCCGCTTCAAAAACCGGATCCGCAATCCCCGCAAACCGCGCCCACCGCGCCGGCCCATAAACCTCCCGCCACAGCTCCAGATCGAGAACGCTCTCCGGGTCCTCCCCCCGATGATGCGCCTCCCGGCTCGAGACCGCTGCCGGCAACCCTTCCACGTAGCGCATCGCCGCCCAGATCTGCGGCCGGTCGAAGGCGCAGGATTGGAACCGGCCCGCCCAAATGGCTTCGTTTCGTCGTTCGCGAATATGGCGCCACAGCGCATACTCCCGGTTCACCTGCCCAATCGTGCGTGAGAGCGCCGGCGCCGTCACCGGCAACACCAGCAAATGGACAGCCGCCGGTTCGAGCGCATAGCCCAACACCGCCAAATGATGGCGGCTGGCGGCCCTTCCCAGCACGTACAGATACGCCCGGTGGTCCTCCTCGTCCGCAAACGCGGGCACCACCGCCGGTTGGCGGACATAGTGAGGGAAAAAAGGAAGGGTGATCCGGCGCGCTCTGGCCATGCACCCGAAAAGTGGCAGCCAGAGCGCGCGCTTCTCAATTATTTACGCCTTCTTCGGTTTCCGATACGCGCGGAAGAGGCGGGCCAGAACCTTCAGCCCCTGGTCCACTTCCTTCTCCGTAACAATGTACGGAGGCAGGAAGCGCAGCACCGTGTCGTGCGTGCAGTTGAACAGGACGCCCTGCTCAATCCCCTTCATCACGTAGTCCTTGCCCGGATGATCCAGCTCCACGCCGATCATCAACCCGTGGCCGCGCACTTCCTTTATGAACTTGTGCTTGGCCTGCAGGTCGCGCAGCCCCGCGCGGAAGTACTCGCCCACGCGGTTGATCTGCGGCAGCAGTTCGTCCAGGATGTCCAGGAACTCGAGCGCCACCGCCGACGACAGTACGTTGCCGCCGAAGGTCGTTCCGTGCATGCCCGGCTTGATGGCCGCCGCCGCGCGTTCGTTCGTCAGAATCACGCCCAACGGCAACCCGCAGGAGAGCGGCTTGGCCGTCACCATCACGTCCGGCTTCACCTCCGGCGCAATCAGGCTGTGTGACCAGTATTGGCCGGTGCGTCCCACGCCGCATTGAATGGCGTCGAACACGAGCAGGGCGTTGTACTGGTCAGCCAGGCGCCGCGCCGTGCGCAGGAACTCCGGCTGCATCGGGTGGATGCCGCCTTCGCCCTGAATGCCTTCAATCACAATGCCGCTCGTCCGTTCATTGAACGCCGCTTCGAGCGCGGCGATGTCATTGGCCGGAATCCAGCGCGGCCCCGGCAGCAGCGGCTCAAAGTCCTTGCGGTACTTCGGCTGCCCGGTGATCGAGATCGCCCCAATCGTCCGGCCGTGGAAGGAGTTCTCGAGCGCAATAATCTCCGGCCGGTCCGGACCCGCATGAGCGCGCATGATTTTGATCGCGCCCTCCATGGACTCCGCGCCCGAGTTCGTAAAGAA
Organism: Terriglobales bacterium; assembly: GCA_027485675.1. Lineage (GTDB taxonomy): Bacteria > Acidobacteriota > Terriglobia > Bryobacterales > Bryobacteraceae. The sequence goes on from JAIXQP010000014.1 coordinate 23,213, forward strand.
CACCCGGTCGAGACCCGAAATCTGGCACAAGCGCTGCGCCAACTTGCCGGTGTACTCGTGGTAGTAGAGGTTCGAGGTGTGCAGCAGCAGCGCGGCCTGCCGCTGAATCACCTTCGTGATCCGCGGGTGGGCATGGCCCAGCGCGTTCACGCCGATACCGCTCAGCAGGTCGAGGTACTTCCGGTTGTCGAGACCATAGAGGTAGCAGCCTTTGCCGCGTCGCACGGCCAGCGGGTATCGGGCGTAGGTGGGCATCACATATTGACGCTCCAACTCCATCCACTGCTGCGACTCTGTCAATTCGGCTACTGCATCTTTAGTTTCAACCACTCGACCATTTTCTCCTTGTAGTCTTGATAGGCCGGAACCTTCTCCCAAGGGCCTACGCCATGGGGAGCGTCCGGTACCGGGTACACTTCGCAGGAAGCGCCCACAGCTTTCATCTTCGCGCACATCGCCGTCGATTGCGCGAAGGGCACGGCGTCGTCTTTGGTGCCGTGAATGAAGAGGATCGGCGGCATGTCGCGCTTGACGTAAGTGATGCCGGAAGCCTCTCGCATTTTCGCCAATTCCGGCGGGGTCATCCCGGTGACGCCCAGCAACTGCGAGACGTTTTTCCCCGGCCCGCCGAGCAGCCGCGACCGCGCTTCGAAATCGGTGGGGCAGTAGAAGCAAACCACGGCGGCTACCCTGGTCGCTGGCGTATGCTTAGCCCCGGCGAGCGCGACCAAGTGCCCGCCTGCGCTCTCGCCCATCAGGGCGATCCGCGCCGGGTCCACCTTGTAGGCCGCGGCGTTTCGCTTCACCCAGAGGATGGCCGCGTTCACATCGTCGAGCGCCGTCGGATGCTGGAAGCGCGGGCTGAGCCGGTAGTTGATCGTGAACCAGGCAAAGCCGCCGCGGATTAGCGGCGGAAACAGCGGCGGCACGTAGGTGTTCTTGTCGCCATTCTCCCAGCCGCCGCCGTGCACCACGATCACGGTGGGGAACGGCCCCGGCCCTTCGGGGACCCAGGCATCGAGCGTCAGCGAATAGCCGTCGGGCTTCGAGAATTCGATGTCGCGGCGCAGTTCGCCGAAGGCCGGAAACAGGCTCAGCAACGAGAAGGCAAGCAGGAGTCGCATAGCGGAAACTCTCAAAGCATAGCAGGCCGCTACAATGGATTCGTTGCAGATCACGATCTCCAAAGAGAACTATCTGAAGGCGATTGCCGAGGCTGAAGCCGACGGCGAATTCGTCATCGCGGCGACCCTTTCGCGTTGGCTGAACGTCTCCGCGCCGGCCGTCACGATGGCCATCCGCCGGCTGAAGCGGGACGGCTGCATTAGCGTCGAAGCCGAGGGGCAGATCTGCCTGACGCCCGCCGGCCGCGAGATCGCCAACCGGCTGCTCCGCCGCCACTATCTCATTGAGCGGATGCTCGCTGAGGTGTTTGGCATGGAGTGGTACAAGGTGCATGATGAGGCCGAGCAGTTGGAACATGCGGTCTCTGCGGACTTCGAAAAGAAGCTGGCCGAGAAACTGGGGGCGGAAGCGGATTGTCCGCATGGCCACGGGCTACTGCTTGAAACCCAACAGCACCGCCGGGCGCGTGGTCTGGCTCCGCTCGATGAGTTGGCGATTGGGGAACGGGCCACGGTCGTGAGCGTCTTTGAGCGCGACCGGAAATTGCTCGAGTTTTTGGACGGGCTGGGCATCCGCCCCGCCGCGCCGCTCGAGTTGCTGGCGCGGAACTACGATGAGACGATGACGCTTCGCGTGGCGGGCCAGCGCGAAGTGCCGTTGGGTCTCGCCGCCGCCGGGCGGGTTTGGGTGCAGCGGGACGTCCGCTACTGAGGTTTGACGGGCGTCGGGAGTTGGCGGCGCAAGTACTCCTTTTCCGTCAAGCTGAGCATCATCGCGCGGGTGCGCTCTGCCTTTTCGGGATTCCGCTCTTTAGCGACCAGGAAGATCGGGTCGGTGGCCATCTCGAGGGCGGTGGGGGAGTGGCCGTAGCGATCGACGAGCGCGCCGGCCCAAATGCGACTGTAGTTCGGTGGAGGGGCGACGAATACCGGCGCCAGGTATTTCTTCGCGACGGAACGGACCACCGGGTTATCTGACTCGAGGGCGCGATACCACATTCGCCCCGTGTGCTCGCGCGGACTACTAATGGAGTGACTCAAGACGCTACTGATCAAGTCTTCAAAATCAGGGTCGTCTTCAAGACGTGAGCTAATGATCTCAAACGCGTCGGAGCGATCGGAGTACTTTATGAGCTGTGTCAGAACAAAGACGTCATAGCCGTCGTGCTTTGGACGAGAGCGGACTTCCTGAATCTTTCGCAAGATCATTTCGACGGCCCATTCATGTTTCGTCACGAGAAAACGGGCATCGCTACTGGGATTTGGCCCCAGTCGTTCGAAAGCGGCTCGGCGGGATGCCCTGGTAGACCCATCAGGGGATACTGGGCTTTCCGGTGAGGCTGCGGCGAGATACCTAGCCATAAACTCTTTCTGCGCCCTTTCATCCATATCCAAGACGCTTCGTTTTTGGGCATGGGCCCGCGAGAAGAATGGAGCGCCCCCAACGAAAGCAAGCACGCCGACGATTTGCTTCTTACAGAGCATTCGAAAACCACGGTTCGCCATTCCTACTTAACCACAATCGGAGCCGGGAGCTGGCGGCGCAGATACTCGTTCTCGGTCAGGCCGATCATCACCTTTCGAGTTCGCTCCGCCTTCTCGGGAGCCCGCTCTTTCGCGAGCAGGAAGATCGGGTCCGTGGCCATTTCAAGGGCGTTGGGGGAGTGGCCCTAGCGATCGACGAAACGGTAGGATGCGGCGATGCAATCGCCCGATCCCAAATCGCTGTGGCCTCGCGATCGGGACGGCTAATCGAGTGGATGATCAAGCTCTTCCCGAACTCATCGAGCATTGGATCATATTGGGGCCCCTTCATCACGATTTCGAATCGATCCAGGCGTTCCGAATAGTCCAGAGAAGAGAACACGAAGCGCTGCCGCCCGTCCTGCCTGATGTCACCGGACCGCCTGAAAGTAGGCAATCGTCTCCCGTAATCCATCCTCGAGCGACACCTTCGGCTCCCAACCCAACACCCGTTTTGCCTTGCCGATATCCGGCTTCCGCCGCTTCGGATCATCCTCCGGCAGAGGCTGAAACACAATCGGCGAACTCGTCCCTGTCAACCGCTGAATCCGCTCGGCAAACTCCAGCATCGTCAACTCCACCGGGTTCCCCACATTCACCGGGTACACCTCATCCGATTGCGACAGCCGGTACAGCCCCTCCACCAAGTCACTCACGTAGCAGAAACTCCGCGTCTGCGACCCGTCGCCGAACACCGTAATCGGCTGCCCGCTCAACGCCTGATCGAGAAACGCCGGCACCACGCGCCCGTCCCGCAACTGCATCCGCGGGCCGTACGTATTAAAAATCCGCGCTATGTTCGTCCGCAACCCATAGTGCCGGTGATACGCCATCGTAATCGCCTCGGCGAAGCGCTTGCTCTCGTCGTAACAACTCCGCGGCCCCACCGGATTCACGTTGCCCCAATACGTCTCTACCTGCGGATGCTCGAGCGGATCGCCATAACATTCCGACGTCGAGGTGACTAAGTAGCGCGCATTCGAGGCCCTCGCCAACTCCAGCAGATTCCGCGAGCCGATCGAGCCCACATCGAGCGTCGCGATCGGATGCGCGTAATAGTCCTTCGGACTCGCCGGAGAAGCCGCATGGATCACGCAATCAAACGCGCCCAAATCCGGCAAAGGCTGGCAAACATCCAGTTCGTGAAAGGTAAATCGCGGATGACCCGCTAAGTGGGCGATGTTCCGGCTGTGACCCGTCAGGAAGTTGTCAGCGCCAACGACCTCGTGGCCATCGGCCAAAATTCGATCACACAGATGAGAAGGGACAAAACCAGCCGCACCAGAAACGAAAAAGCGCAAAGATCCTCCGGACTTTGGTAGTGTAGCGTATTCTTATGCCCCCCCTGTCCGCCGCCGAGTCGGCGCTGTTCCTGGTCTTGCTGGCACTCGCTCTATTCGGTTTCGCCCGCCGCTTCTCCACCGTGGTCAAGCTGCTCCGCGAAGCCAAGCCCGATGCCGACTTCCAACTCGCACCGGTCGGCCGCCGCGTCTGGGACTTCTTCTGGGAGGTCATCTGCCAGGCTAAGGTCATTAAGGAACGCCCCATTCCCGGTCTCCTCCACGCCTTCGTCTTCTGGGGCTTCTGCGCGTTCGGCATCGTCACCTTGAACCACTTCGCCATCGGCGTCAGCCTGCCGCTCTTCTCCATCCACGGCAACCCCATCGGCTGGCTCGCCGCCGCCTTTGCCATTGTCACGGCCGTCTCGATCGCGGGCCTCGCCATCCGTCGCCTGGTTTGGCGCCCGGAGTGGCTGGGCGAAGTCTCCTGGGAGTCCGGCTTCATTGCCCTGCTGATCTTCGTCTTGATGGTCACCTACCTCGCCGACTTCGCCTGGTCCCCCACCGGCCCGCTTTATAACGGCATCTGGTGGGCCCACACCCTCGCCCTGCTCGTCTTCCTTCCCCTGATCCCGCACACGAAGCACCTCCACCTCGTGCTCAGCCCCGCCACCGTCTTCCTCTCCCGCGGCTCCTTCTCGGCGATCCCGCCGCTGGCCGGCGATGAGGATTTCGGCCTGGTCACCGGCAAGGACGTCACCAAGCTCACCGTGCTCCAGGCTTTCTCCTGCGTCGAATGCGGCCGCTGCACGGAGCACTGCCCCGCCGCCAACACCGGCAAGCTCCTGAACCCCAAGGAGATCATCCTCGGCATGCGCGACCACCTGAATGAGTTCGGCGTCGCCAGCGACGAGCCGCTCCTCGGCCTCCACATTTCACAGGAAGCGGCATTTCAATGCACCACGTGCGGCGCCTGCGAATACCAGTGCCCCGTAGGCATTGAACATCTCCCGGTGATCATCGGCCTCCGCCGCGGCGCCGTCAACACCGGCACGTGGGAGGACGAGCACGGCACCAAGCTGTTCCTGAACCTCGAACGTTACGGCAACCCCATGGGCTTCCCTGCCCTGCAGCGCGACCGTTTCGTGAAGTCCGAAGGGCTCCCGCTCTATGACGGCTCGCAGGAGTACCTCCTTTGGATGGGCTGCATGGGCAGCTACGACCCGGCCGGCCGCGAGATTGTCAGCTCCCTCGTCCAGGTCCTCCGCCACCACAACATCTCCTTCGGCGTCCTAAAGAAGGAACGCTGCTCCGGCGACTCGGCCCGCCGCCTCGGCAACGACCTCGTTTTTCAAACCCTCGCCAACCAGAACATCGAAGCCATCCAGGCGGTCGGGGCGAAGAAGATGCTGTCCATCTGTCCGCACTGCGTCCGCACGCTCGGCCAGGACTACCAGGAGTTCGGCGTACACTTCGAAATCGAGCATCATTCCCAGCTTTTGGCAAATTACGCGAGCCCGGCCCCGCCGCAGCAGACGGTGGTTTATCACGATCCCTGTTATCTCGGCCGTTATCAGGAGATCTACGACGAGCCGCGCGCGGTGGCGGCCTCGGCGGGAGCGTTGGTGGAAGCGCCGCGGAGCCGGGAGCGTGGCTTCTGCTGCGGGGCCGGCGGAGGCTTAGCGTTCCTTGGCGAGGAGCAGGGAAGCCGCGTGAACCACGCCCGGGCGCAGGAATTGGCCGATACGGGTGCCGACATCGTCGCCGCGGCCTGCCCGTTCTGCAACACGATGTTCCGCGACGGCCTCGCTGCGGTGAGCGAGCGTCCGCCGCAGTTGCTCGACATCGCACAAATTGCCGCGAAAAATTTGCCGCCGAGCCCCCCAAACTAGCCCGCGCCATGCTATTCTGAAAACTGTTGTCCGGTGCCGCCTGAACGTGGACGCGTAGCTCAATTGGCAGAGCAACTGACTCTTAATCAGTAGGTTGATGGTTCGATTCCATCCGCGTTCACCATTTCAACGAATCTGCCTGCCGCTCCCTCAGGTACCAAGTTACTGCTTGGCATTCATGGATCTTCGGTCTCCCTTTTGGTAAGGTTTCAGAATGGAGAGGATTCCAATTTCCGCTTCGCGCAAGGCCCAACTGGAAGCCCTCGCTAAGCAGGAAGGTAAAGACCTTGCGGCCGCCGCCGATGACGTGCTGGCCCTCGGTCTCGAGCAGCAGCAGGCCCTCGCACGCGAACAAGAGGAACTCAGCGAGATCCTCAATCGTCGCTATGACGATGCCGTCAGCGGTAAGGCCGCTCTCGTCGATCCCGTCGACGCCCGCCGCGAACTCGCTGCCCGTCACGCCGTCTCCCCGCATAAGAACGGATGAGCAGGTTCAAGCTCCACGAGTCCGTCATCGAAGACCTCGACGGAATTTGGGGCTACGTCGCAGGCGAGGCCAGCCCGGAGGTTGCCTCGAAACTGGAAGACGAATTCTTCGACGCCTTCGAGCTTCTCTCCACACAGCCCCACATAGGATTTCAAGGTTCCTTTCTCCGGCTCCGATCCCTGCGCTTCTGGGTCATCCGGGAGTACCTGATTGCCTACGCGCCCCACCATGACCCGCTCTTGATCCTCGCGGTCCTCCACGGCAAACACCATCCCCGAACCATATCTCGCATCCTGAGCGACCGCCGATAGTGCCAACGCGTCTGCAGGTCCGCTTGTTAAATCGCAGCGCGACCGGCGCCCCTTCCGGCCTTCTGTTCTTCCATTCGCGTTAGCCTGAAGGCAATGGGTCTCTCTCTGCTCCTCGCCGCCGGGGTCATCACCACCATCGCCGGTACCGGCGAACGTGGCTTCTCCGGCGATAACGGCCCCGCCTCCTCCGCCGCCCTCGGCCTCGCCTTCCTCGTCAACGAGTGCGACCCCGCCCGCTTCGAAGAGCAAAGCCACCTCACCGTCGACCCCGCCGGCAACATCTATATCGCCGACTCCGCTAACCATCGCGTCCGCCGCATCTCGTCCACCGGCACCATCACCACCCTCGCCGGCACCGGCGAACGACCCGCCATCGACTCCCGCTGCAGCCCCCTTGGCGGCGCCGCCGCCACCGGCGATAACGGCCCCGCCACCGCCGCCCGCCTCTATGGTCCCGCCCAAGCCCTCCCTGGCCCCAACGGTACCCTCCTCATCGTCGACCAGAAGAACAACCGCATCCGCCAAATCGCCGCGGACGGCCGCATCACCACCGTCGTCGGAAGCAACCTCCACGCGTTCTTCGCCCCCAATATCCCCGCCACCTCTACCCCCCTCGACTGGCCCTCCACCGCCGCCTACGCCCCCGACGGCACCCTCTATTTCGCCGAACTCCACTCCCATCGCATCGCCCGCCTCCTCCCCAACGGTAGTATCCAATTGATCGCCGGAAGTGGCTTTGCCGGCGATGCTCCGGAAAACGTCACCGTAGGGCGGAACGCAGGATACTTTAGAAGCCCCACCCACCTCCTCTTCGACCCCGCCGGCAACCTCCTCATCGCCGACCAGGGCAACCACAAGATCCGCCGCATCACCCCCGCCGGCCTCATCACCACCCTCGCCGGCACCGGCGCCGCCGGCTTCTCCGGCGATGAAGGCCCCGCCTCCGCCGCCCGCCTCAACCAACCCAACGCCCTCGCCCTCGACCCCGCCGGCAATCTCTACGTCGCCGACATGGGCAACCATCGCGTCCGCCGCATCGCCCCCGACGGCACCATCACCACCGTCGCCGGCACCGGCCAACCCGGCCGCGGCCCCGACAACGTCCCCGCCACCGAAAGCGCTCTCCGCTTCCCGAACTCGATCGCCATCCACCCCTCCGGCGACCTGCTCATCGCCGACTGGCAGAACTTCCGCATCCGCCGCGTCACCTTCGGCGCCCGCCCGGCCATCGCCGCGGGGGGCATCGTCAATGGCGCCAGCTTCGCCCCCGGTCCCGTCGCCCCGGGAGCCCTGATCTCGCTCTTCGGCGCCAACTTCGCCCCCAGCCTCCAACAAGCCGCTTCCCTCCCCCTCCCCCGCGAACTCGGCAGCTTCCGCGTCTCCAGCGCCGGCCGCTCCTGGCCCCTCGTCTTCGTCTCGCCGAACCAGATCAACGCCCAGGTTCCCTACGACGTCCCGCCCGGCCCGCTCGCCGTCACCGTCTCCACCGCAGCCGGCGACAGCGCCGCCGAAACCATCACCATCGCCCCCGCCGCCCCTGGCATCTTCCTCCGCGACGGCCGCCGCGCCATCGCCCAGAACCAGGACTTCCGCCTGAATGACCCCGCCACCCCCGAAGCGCGCGGCCGCGTCCTCACCGTCTATCTCACCGGCCAGGGTCCCCTCGACGGCGCGCTCGCAGCCGGCGAAGCCGCGCCCACCACCACGCTCCTCCGCGCCCTCGCCACCCCCGAAGCCACCGTCGGCGGCCGCCCCGCCCGCGTGCTCTTCCTCGGCCTGAGCCCCGGCTTCGTCGGCCTCGCCCAAGCCAACATCGAAATCCCGGCCGACGCCCCCACCGGCCCCGCCGTAGAGTTAACACTCTCGCTCAACGGCCAGCCGGCCAATCCCGCTACCATCAGTATTGAGTAGATGTCCTTTTTTCTCCTGCTTCTGGCCACGGTAGCCCAGTCGGGTCCGTACGAAGTCACGCTCCGGCTCCCGGCCGGCGGCCTCTTCGCCCAGGAAGAGATGCAGATCGAATATCGCGTCGTCGATACCTCCCGCGTCGACCCCCTCTTCGGCCCAGCCGCGGTCATTCGCGCCCAAACAGCGAGCCGCATCACGATGCCTTCCATGGCCGGCATGCCCGCCCTCACAGAGACCGCGCACCCCGAAGGCATCCCCGGCGAATACGGCATCCATCCCTTCTTCCCTCATGGCGGCGAATACCTCCTCACACTCCAGATCACCCCACCCGCCGCCGAAGCCTTCACGGTCACCTTCCCCCTTACCGTGGCCGACCCAAATCCCGCGCGCCGCCGGCCACCGCCTCCGTTCACGTTGGAACTGAAGGCTTCCCCCTCTTCCCCCTCCGCGGCCCGACCCGTCAAGCTTCGATTCACCGTGCGCCGCCGCGACACCCGCCAGATCGTCAAGGAGTTCGAACTCCAGCACGAGCGTCTCTTCCACCTCATCCTCGTTGATCGCGAACTCTCGCGCTTCTATCACGAACATCCCACTCTCCAATCCGACGGCTCCTTCCTGCTCACCCACTCCTTCCTCGACCCCGGCGAGTACCATCTGTTCGCCGATGTCGCCCCCGCTGGAGCCGGAGGCCAGGTCCTGCTCACGAAGTTGCAGGTGGGCGGTCGAACCCCGCATCTCATGGCTCCGCCGCCGCCCTCCACCCTCGCCACCTTCCCCGCCGATCCCGTCACCGCCGGCCGCACCCTCCGCCTCACAGCCACCCTCAAAGACCCCAACATCGAACCCTACCTCGGCGCCCGCGGCCATCTCATCCTCATCCACGAAGACGCCGAAACCTTCGTCCATTGCCATCCGGACGAGTCCGTCCCCTCCCCAGCCGATCAGGTGCCCTTCGTGGCCCGCTTCCCCAAACCCGGCCGCTACCAGGGCTGGGCTCAATTCCAGAGGAATGGCAGAGTCGAAACGGTACGCACGCAGTTCCTCGCCCAATGACCCGTCTTCTTGCCGTGCTCCTCGTCGCGTTCGCGGCCTTCGCCCACGAAGGCAACCGGCGCAACGCCAAACCCACCGCCGCCGCGCCCCAGTTGAAACAGGTCCGCCGCCAGCTCAACCAGATCAAGAAGGCCGCGCCCCACGCCTGCTGCGTCAAGCCCGGCTGTGACCTCTGCCTCCTCCGCAAAGGCAAGTGCACCTGCGCCGAAGACGTCAAGGCCGGCCGCGGCGGCTGCGGCGAGTGCCAAGCCGGCTGGACCGCGGGCCGCGGCGCCGTCCCCGGCGTCAAGTCGAGCGACGTCGACCTCCTCCCCGCCGGCCCCGGCGAACTCAGCCCCGAACTCCGCGCCATCGCCGCCGATCTGCTCGCCGCCAAGCGCACCCTCGTCAAAGAAAAGCGCTTCCAATGCTGCATCCGCGGCGGCTGCACCCAATGCGCCTTCGAAGGCGAATGCACCTGCGGCACGGATCTCGCCCAAGCCAAGCCTAAGGGCGTCTGCGGCGACTGCCTCCACGGCTGGCGCGCCGGAGAAGGCCTCTTCGCCGGCATCAACTCCGCCAGCGTCACCCTCTCCCCGATGAACGACGCCATGGCCGGCATGACCCCCGGCCCCGCCGAATCCGGCGTCTACTTCGCCTCCGGCACCGCCCAACTCCCCAGCGCCCAGCCCTTTGGCATGTTGACGAAACGAAGCCACGGCTGGAACCTCATGTTCTCCGGCGTCCTCTTCGGCGTCCACACCAATAACTCCGGGCCCCGTGGCCGCGACAAACTCTTCGCCACCGGCTGGGTGATGCCCATGGCCTCCCGCCGCCTCGGCCGCGGCGTCTTTTCTGTCCGCACCATGTTCAGCCCCGAAGCCCTCACGGTGACGAACGGCCGCTACCCGCTGCTGTTTCAGGAAGGCGAAACCTGGAAGAACATCCCCATCATCAACGGCCAGCACCCCCACGATTTCGTTAAGGAACTCGCCGTCGGCTACCAGTACCGTCTCGGCGAACAGACCTCCCTCAACCTCTATTACGGCCTCCGCGGCGACCCCGCCATCGGCCCTGTCGCCTACCCCCACCGCGCCTCCCAATCGGAGAACCCGCTCGCCGTCCTGGCCCACCACTATCAGGACTCGACGCATATCGCCTCGAACGTCGCCACCGTCGGCGTCTCCCATCGCTGGCTCACGCTCGAAGCCAGCGGCTTCCACGGCCGCGAACCCGACGAAAAGCGCTGGGGCATCGAACTGGGCCCCATCAACTCCTTCGCCAGCCGCGTGACGCTCACGCCCTCCTCCCGCTGGGCCGGGCAGTTCTCTCTCGCCCGGATCAACAACCGCGAAGCCACCCACCCGGATCGCGACTCCTGGCGCCAAACCGCCTCCGTCCAGTACGTCCGCCCCCTCGCCACCGGCCACTGGGCCTGGTCTGCCGTCTGGGGCCGCAACCACGATCTCTCCTTCACGCAACTCCCCGGCGCCTATCTGCTCCCCACCACAGCCAAACCCAACGCCCAGCGGCAGCATCTCGTCCTGGTTCCCACCCGCGTCCCCGGCTATCGCTACAACGCCTACACCCTCGAATCGACGCTCCTCACCCATCGCCGCCATTGGATCTGGGGCCGCGCCGAATTGACAGACCGTAGCTCCCTTCTGCTCTTCGAAGAGGCCCCCTTCGTCGCCCTCATCGAAGAGCAGCGCTTCACCCGCGTCAAGGCCTACACCATGGGCTATAGCTTCGAACTTCCGTCCCGCGTCAGCTTCCTGCAGCACTCGCTCGGCGCCCAGTTCCAACTGCTCCAGGCACCCGCCAACCTCCAGCCCATCTACGGCGCCTATCCGAAAGGCTTCCAAATCCTCCTCCGCGTTCGCTTCCGTGCAGCAGAGGCTACTCCCTAGAGCGCGTCCCGGTCTTCAGAACGCAGGCAGCTCGGGAAAAACGAGCGACGCCCCGGCCGCCGCCGCGCAGCAAGCAACCTCTTCCGCCCTGCGCAAGACCCGCAATCGGAGACAATCGGAACAATGATCCTCGTCACCGGCGGCGCCGGCTTCATCGGCTCCCATGTTGTCTCCGCCCTCCGCGCCCAAGGCCGCCCCGTTCACATCGTCGACCTCCAGGCCCCCGAGCCCTTCGACCTCCGCACCGGCGACCTCCACGCCCTGCTCCGCCACCTCACCCCTTCGGCCATCATCCACCTCGCCGGCCACGCCATCGTCGGCGACTCCATCACCGATCCCCGCCGCGATCTCGAAACCAACCTGCTGCCCACCTTTTCCCTCCTCGAAGCCGTGCGCGCCGTCTGCCCCCAAACGCCGCTGCTGTTCGCCTCCACCGGCGCCGTCTACGGCAGCCACGCCAGCCGCCCCTTCACCGAACAGGACCCCGTCTTTCCCGTCCCGCCCTACGCCGTCTCCAAACTCGCCAGCGAACGCTACTGCGCCTCCTACGCCGCCGTCTACGGCCTGCGCACCGCCTCCCTCCGGCTCTTCTCCGTCTTCGGCCCCGGCCAGCGCAAGCAGGTCGTCTACGATCTCATCCGCAAACTCCTCGCCGACCCCACCCGCCTTGAAATGTTCGGCGACGGCTCCCAGGTCCGCGACTTCAACCCGGTCGGCAACATCGCCGCGGCCTTTCTCGTCGCGCTCGACCGTGCCGCCTTCACCGGCGAAGTCTACAACGTGGGCGGCCCGGAAGCGCTCTCCATTCGCACCCTCGCCGAACGCCTCTGCGAACTCCTCGACGTCAATCCGGTCTTCTCGTTCACCGGCGCCAACCGGACCGGCGACGCGGAATGCTGGCTGGCCGATAGTTCCAAACTCCTATCCCTCGGCTACCAACCCGGGATATCCCTGCGACAAGGGCTGCTCGAAACGATAGACTGGGTTCGAGATGATCTCCATCATCGTTCCCGTCTATAACGGCGGGAGCGACTTCTCCCAATGCCTCGCCGCGCTGAAGAGCAGCGCCGTGCCGCCCCACGAAGTCATCGTCGTCGACGATGGCTCCACGGACGATTCGGCGCAACAGGCGCGCGCGAGTGGCTACCGGGTCCTCTCGACCGCCCGCCCCCGCTCCGGCCCCGCGAAAGCTCGCAACATCGGCGCCCATGCCGCCTCCGGCGACATCCTTTTTTTCATCGATGCCGATGTCTGCGTCGCCCCGGACTCCGTCGAGCGCGTCCAGGCCGCCTTTGACCACGACCCCGCGCTCGACGCCGTCATCGGCTCCTACGACGACGACCCCGCCCATCGGGACTTCCTCAGCCAGTACAAAAACCTGATGCACGCCTTCGTGCACCAATCGGCCCGCGAGCAGGCTTCCACCTTTTGGTCCGGTTGTGGCGCTATCCGCCGCAAGGTCTTCCTCGAACACTCCGGTTTCGATGAATCCTATGGCCGGCCCGCCATTGAGGATATTGAGCTGGGCTTCCGCCTGGCTCGCGCCAGCCACAAAATGATCCTCGACAAGGATCTGCGGGTGAAGCACCTCAAGCGCTGGACGTTTTGGAAACTCGTCCGCACCGATGTCATGGATCGCGGCATCCCCTGGACCGAACTCATCCTCCGCGACCGCTCCATGCCGAACGATCTGAACCTGCAGATCAGCCAGCGCATCAGTGTCGCCCTGGCGTTCCTCCTCCTGCTGAGCGCCCTTGGCATCGCCCTCTACTTCCGCGGCTACGCCCTCACCCCTCTGCTCGGCCTGTTGCTCTTCTACATGGCGCGCTACTGGATCGACCGCGGAGACGAGTCGCCGCCCCGCTCCCGCTTCGTCTTCATGACTCTCGGCATGATTGCCCTGGTCATCCTCGCCGAAGCGCACAAGATGCTCGCCATTGTTCCGCCGATCGCGCTGGGCTACATCGCCCTCTTCGTCCGGCACCGCTACGCCACTCCCCAAAGCCGTTACGGCCGCGCCGCTTCGTTCGCCTTCATGGCCTATGCCTCGGTCACCACGCTGTTCATCGTCGCCTACCTGCCCGGCCACTTCCTCACGCTCGCCTTGGCCCTCGTCTTCATTGCGCTGCTGATCCTGAACAACGAGTTCTATGTCTTTCTCGCCGCCAAGCGCGGTAAGCCCTTTGCTGCCGCCGCCATCCCCTTCCACTTGCTCTATCACTTCTACAACGGCATCTCCTTCTCCGTCGGCCTGGCTCGCCACACGTGGCGCTCCCTGACCAGCCGCAAACCCGCTACCCTGAACTCATGATGCCGCGCTGGACCCTGCTCCTCATCAGCGTCTGGATTCTCTTCGCCGCCCCTGTGGTCCCGGCCCCCGCGGCCGCCCCGGCCGTCGTCTGTGCACAGGCCCAACGGGTCGAGTACTCGTCTGTCGCCACCCTTGGCCCCTCCCGGCCTCTCCCGCTTCCCCTCCCGGCGCTCGCCCCCGCTCTCCCGCCCTACCAGCCCGCTCCCCAGAACCGTCCCCCGCCCGCCGCGCGCTAACGCGTCCCTCGCCCCGCCCCCTCATGACCCCATAAGGAACCCATGTCCCGCGAAATCCTCGCCGAGGCGCGCGAAGCCATTGCGCGCACGCTCGGCCTCTCTCTCTATCCCACGCAGCTCCGCGCCGCCGAAGCGCTCCTTGCCGGGAAAATCGTCGAAATGCCCACCGGCGAAGGCAAAACCGTCGCCGCCGTCCCCGCCATCGCCGCCCTGGCGCGCGAAGGCCGCGGCGTCCATGTCTGGACCGCCAACGACTACCTCGCCGCCCGCGACCAGCAATGGATGGCCCCCGCCTACGCCGCTCTCGGCCTGTCGGTCGCCTCTATCTCCCAACACTCGACGCCCGCCCAGCGCCGCGCGGCCTATCTGGCCGACATCACCTACCTCACCCCGCACGAGTGCGGCTACGACTACCTCCGCGACAGCATCGCCCTCCACCCCGAAGACACCGTCCAGCGCCCCTTCCACGCCGTCGTCATCGACGAGGCCGACTCCATCCTCATCGATGAAGCCCGCATCCCCCTCGTCATCGCCACCGAGTCGAACGACCTCTCCGCCCATCTCACCGCCACCGCCAGCGCCGCCCGCGCCCTGCAGCGGGGCGTCCACTTCCATGTCGAGTCCGACGGCCAGATCCTCCACCTCACCGACCACGGCATCGACGTCGCCGAGTCGCTCCTCGCCTGCGAGAATCTCTACGCCGACCCCGAACTCCTCGACGCCCTCCAAAGCGCCCTCCACGCCGAACACCTGCTCCGCCGCGATGTCGACTACCTGGTCACCCCGGCCGGCATCCTCCCCATCGACGACTACAAGGGCCGCACCATGCGCGACCGCCGCTGGCCCGCCGGCCTCCACGCCGCGCTCGAAATGAAGGAGGGCCTCCCGCCGCGCCGCGAAGGCCGCATCCTCACGGCCGTCTCCCTCCAGAACCTCACGGCGCTGTACCCGTTCGCCTGCGGCATGACCGGCACAGCGGCCACGCAATCCGACGAGTTCCGCCTCGTCTACGGCCTGGAGGTCGAAGTCATCCCGCCCCATCGGCCCTGTCTCCGCGTCGATCATCCGGATCGTCTATTCCGCTCGAAGGCCGGCCAGTATCAAGCCCTCCTCGCCGAGATCGCCACGGTCCATGCCACCGGCCAACCCCTGCTCGTCGCCACGCGGACGGTGGAAGAGGCCCAGCAACTCTCCGCGCAACTCCCGCTTCCCCACCACCTGCTCACCGCCAAGAACGAAGCCGAAGAAGCCGCCGTCATCGCTCGCGCGGGCGAAGTCGGCCGCATCACGGTATCGACCAACATGGCCGGCCGCGGCGTCGATATCGTCCTCGGCCCCGGCGCCGCCGAGCGCGGCGGGCTCTGCGTTCTGGGCGTCGGCCGCAACGAATCGCGCCGCATCGACAATCAGCTAAGAGGCCGCGCCGGCCGCCAGGGCGACCCCGGCGCCTCGCGCTTCTTCGTCTCCTATCAGGACGATCTCATCACCCACTACCTGGGCGCCGCCGAAGCGAACCCCGACGATGTGCAACGGATGCTCGAAGGCCGCCATCTCGATCTCCGTCTCCGGCTCCGCAAGTACGAGCACATCCTCGAAGCCCAGCGCCTGCTCCACGCCGAACGCCGCATCCAACTCACCACCCCCGAAGAGAAGCTCCACCACGACGATCTCTGGAGCCAGCATTTGGAACGCGTCACCCAGTATCGCGCCGGCCTCCACTTCCTCTCCTACTCGGGCGCCGACCCGCTCCGCGAGTACCTCCGCCTGGTCCACGACTGGTTCGAGGAGCTCTCCCTACAGGCCCCCGAAGCCAACCTCGGCCCCCGCAGCCGCGGCGCCACGTGGACCTATCTCTCTACCGACCAGCCCTTCGGTACACCCTTCTCCCGGCTCCTCAAAAACTTGCTCGCCGCCCTCCGGGCGGCCGGCCAGCCGCCCTCAGCGAAACGGTAGAACCAGGGGGCGCCGCCAGCCTCACGCCGCGCCCTCGGCGCGCCTACCTCCGGGACTCCTCTCGCTTGGGCCGTATCGCTTTCGGAATATTGGCCGGGTCGACCGCTTCCCACTCCACATCAAACGTGCCGGCAAAGCCAAACAACGGTCCCCAGAAATCGTTCTTGACCTCACATTCGATTCTGTATCGGCCAATCGACTCGTCGAACCAGACATAGACGTACGCTCTGCCGGAGAAGAACATGGGGAACCGGAATTCGATCGGGCCTTCGTAGAACCGTTGCTCGCCCGATTCGATGCGAAGGCCGCCATTGTCGGCCACCGCAAGGTGGAGATCGACAGCCAAATGCTGGTGGGTTCCCATATAGTCGACAACTTGGTTACGCACTGGATCCCTCACCATGTAAGCGTCGAATCGACGCCCCCGCCCGAGTTGGAAAGTTCGTAACTCAGTTACTGTTTCGCGCCCGAGAGAATCCACGTAGGCCCAGTTTTCGATGGTGAACGGCACGTTCTCGCCTTTTTCGGGAAACATGATGTTGCGCCACGTGCCGACCATGAGAAAGGGGATCGTGTAGAACTTACCGTGCCAAACCCGTTCCATGATGCCGCGCCCAATAGCTCGCTTTCCGGACTTACTGTCAAATCCAAAACGCTCTTGAATCTTGGGATGCAGCCGCTCAAAGTCTGCCCCTAAGACTGTCGCATAGATCGATTTACTCATCCTTTCGCTTCCTTCGGCAATAGCTGCGATCTCCCTTCCCAGGTTCCGAACTCAGCGATGGGCCGAAAGCGAAGAGTGGTGAATTCGTGGTGAAAATCGCGGCGCTCCCGCTCTCGCATCGCGGCCCGGTGGCGGTCGGGTTGGGCAACGGCGCTCCGCCCCTGCAACATATCAATCATCGCCTGCTGAGAATTCCAAATGGAGAACGTTGCGATGGTCCGTGGGTGACGGATGGCGGCAAGAGTGAAGGATGCTTCGGGACTGTCCCGCACCAGTCTTTCGACCGGCCTGCCCCACTGGACGAAACGGGGAATTTCGCGGAGCCTCATTCGGGCGAGCGTAAAGGCGGCTACGGGGGACTGCGGGTCAGACTCACCGTTGGACTCTGGGAGTGAGGCAAATTCTCGCACGGATCCCCACCGGCGCAGGAAGGTCATGCGAAGATGCCATCCGGCGCCGATCGATTGGCCAAGCGTGGAGGTGTTCAGAAACTCGTCAATGGCGTCTTCGCTTTCCCATGCCGCGAACAGGACGAGTTTTCGAGGCTGTATCCGCTGGGGCGAAAAGATCGGCGAACCGAGCAGCATCGGCGTGAGGCATTCCGCGTGGATGAGGCCAGGGACCGTGGCGCTGGAGGGAGGACGGTAAAGCGAGGTGAGAGTCAGCAGCGGGGAGGTTCGGGCCAAACCAAGGGTGAATATCCTCATGCACATCCAGAATAAGCGGGAGAGGACGATTTCGCCGTCCGCGGCGAATAGCTGACTCAGCCCGCCGTCCGGAGGCACGCTGACGGCAACTGTTTAGACGATATGGCTCGGAAGCGCCCGCAAACGGACCCCTTAGTCCGCTCAAGCACGGTTCGCCGTGTCTAAGCGCCGCTCCGATCCGGGACGCAACGCCTCGTACAGCGCCTTTCGCGTACTTCTTGCGGACTGGGCGATCTCCGTCATCCCGCGGGCACGGGCGGTGTCTCCCAACGCCGCGGCAAGTAGCCCGGCATCCTTGGTCGACAGGATATCAGTCCAAGAGGCGGCGGTCGCCTGTTCACTGCCCCGATACGGCGCCGCGTCAAGGCCAGATAGAATGTCCGCTTTGAGTCACTTGCCCATGCTCCCGTGCCTTCACTCCTGCAAAGGTCCCGGCGCTGGTTCAAAGAAACGCGCCGTCCAGGCCGGCGGAGGTGCTACATTCCGTCAGCTTGGATAGGGGCGTATCGTGAGTCCCTGCCTTCGTTCCAGCAGCCCTTTGGCGTTCGATTGGCTTGATGAGCCAGCCGAATCAGTCCCGCACTAGGCACCGTCATCCTTCCGCGGCGCTGGCCCATCCGGCCACGCGCAAATGCACACCCGGTTCCCCGCCCGGTCCGACAACGTCCAGTGCGATGGGGCGTGGGAGTCATCCACTATCCTGCCCCCGGCCGCCAGCGCCGCCGCCAGCCGCGCTTCCACCTGCTCACGGGCCACCGAGACATCAATGTGCATGGCATGGCGCAACGTCTTAGCCGGTGCAATCTCCTGCATCCATACCGTCGAACCATGCCCCAGCGGATCCACCGCATTATCCTCCGCCATGGCCGCGTAACCAAGTACCGCCCGCCAGAAACCAAGATCGATCGCCTCGCTCTTCGCCGCAATCGCCACTTGCACCTCCTGCACGGCGGCGCGACAAGCCGGCGCCCCGTGCTCTCGCGCCACGGCCGAAACCGCACGGGCGTACTCGATGAACTCCGGCTCCAGTTGCCAGACGTCGCGGCTCAATCGCACCGAGAGCCGGTCGTCGCCCACCGTCAGCAGGACGCCCCGGCCCGCCAGACCCGGAAGGTTCGCCACCGCCTCCGCCAGGCGGGCCGCCTCGGCCAACGAGCCAGCCACGAACACGGCGGTCGCACCGCCATGCAGCACCACCCAGTCCTCCAAACCGTCCGCCGCCAGAAACGCGCGCCAACCCTGCTCACTCATGCATCCACCCCGTAAGTCACAGGGTAACAAGTCCGATCCGGCCGATAGCCTCAGTTGGCCGGAACTCAGGCCGGAAAGCGCGCTGCCATCATCTCCCGATACGCGGCTTCCAGGTGCCGCACGAACGCATCGGGATTGCCCAACGCCGAAGCGGCAAGGCGCGCGCGCATCTGGCCCCGCAACTCCGCCAACCGGGCCGGATCCGCCGCCTTTGTGATCGCAATCTGCCGGTACTCCTCCGGTGTAGCGGCGACCCAATCGTTTAGGCCGTACTGCCGGTCCAGGTCGACCCCCACCCGAGCGACGTGCGCCGCGCCCGCCAGCACCACCAACGGAACGCCCATCGCCAACGCCTCACAGGAAGTCGTCGTGCCGTTATAGGGAAACGGATCCAGAGCAATATCCATATCGGCATAATGCTCGAGATGCACCCCATGGGAGGGCATCTGCGGGGCGAAGATCAGACGCTCGGCCGCAATGCCGTGCTGCGCGAAGTAGGAAGCGAAGTGCTCCAGAGCGGCCGGGTCCCGGGCGTCCCGGTGCTTCAGCAGCAGCTTCGAGCCCGGAACGCCGTCGAGGATCGACGCCCACAGGCGGATGACGGCGGGGTCGATCTTCATGAAGTTGTTGAACGACCCAAACGTAACGAACCCGTTGCGCAGGCACGGGGGCGGGGCGACGGGCGGCATATACGGCGGCGGCTCGTAGGTGAGAAAACAAGGCAGGCGGAAGAGGCTCTCCGAATGAAACGCTTCCGTCAGGCCGGGGGGATCGGCGACCGCATCGGTGATCCGGTAATCGATGGACTGGAGACCGGTCGTGTCGGGATAGCCGAGCCAGGTAATCTGCACCGGCGCGGGTTTCCGGGCAAACAGGAGCAGACGGCAGCCGCCGGTGTGGCCCGCGAGATCCACCAGGATATCGATGGCATCCGCCCGAATCAGCGCGGCGGCTGAGTCGTCATCCAAATGATGGATCTCGCGCCAGCGGGAGCCCGCGAGCTTGGCGAACTCGGCGGTAGCGGAGTCCGGTTCGGGAACGTTCGAGTAGCAGTAGAACTCGACGGCGGCCGGGTCGTGGCGGCGCAGCACCGGGAGGAGAAACTGGCGGACCGGGTGGAGACGATAGTCCGGCGAAACGTAGCCGACGCGGAGCGGGCGGCCGGCGAGGGGGGCCGGCGAGGGGGGAACGTGGAGGGCGCGCAGCGGGGCTTCGTACAGTTCCGCAAAGCGGAAGTGTTCGGCGGCAATCTCGGCGGGCGAGCAATCGAGAGCGTAGTGCATGCTGAACAGGTACGGCGAATGGGTGCCGTGGCCAGGCATGTGGGAGAGCAGTTGGCGCCAGAGCGAGAGGGCTTCCGGGATGTTGCCCTGGCTCATCAGCGAGGAGGCGATGGGGACCAGGGCGGCATGGTGATCGGGGTCGAGTTCCAGGGCGCGGCGGGCGGCGGCGATGGCTTTGGCGGACTGGCCGATGTCGGAGTAGATCCCGGCGAGATGAAGGTGCGTTTCCAGGCGATCGGGAGCGAGGGCGAGAGCGGCTTCCAGGCGATGGATGGCGGGAGCAAACAGGCGGAGGCGGCCGAAGAGCACGCCGAGATCGTCGAGCAGGGCGACGTCTTCCGGAAGCAGGAGGTTGGCGCGGAGCAGGAGCTCGAGCGCCTTTTGGGACTTGCCTCGATCGCGGGCGAGAAGGCCGAGCCGGTGCAGGGCGCCGGGATGGCCGGGCTTAGCGCGGAGAACGGCTCGGCATAGGGCCTCGGCTTCGGAGAGGTGTTGTTGCTTGTGGAGCGCGGCGGCTTCGTCGAGTTGGGCGGCGGGGTCCATGGGGAAGCCTCCTAAGCGCGTTGCTGCGGGAGAAGACGAGCGTTCACCACGTCCAGATAGCGGGCCGCCGATTTCACCCCGGGGGCCAGGGTGAGCGTGGCGCGGAAGGCGACCGCGGCGCGGGCCCACTGGCCCAGGCGGGCGAGGGCGATGCCGAGTTGGAGATGGGCGGCGGGGGTTTCGTAGCGAAGCGCAATGGCCTCGAGGGCCAGTTCGGCGGCCCGCTCGGGCTCCCGGCGAAGGTTGTGCAGGGCGGACATGCCGCCGAGCGCATCGGGCGAGGCGGGGTCCAGCCGGATAGCGGTGGCATAAGCGGCCTCGGCCTGTGCGGAGAGGCGCTTGGAAAGATAGATGTTGCCGAGGAAGGCGTGGAGCGAGGCGGAATTCTCGCCGAGCGACGAGGCCTTTTCGAGATCCGCTTCGGCCAGGGTGAACTGCCGGCGGTGGCTGTAGATCACGCCCCGCAGGTAGTAGGCCCAGGCGTGGGGTTCCTGGCCCTCAATGAGATCGTTGAGCAGCGTTTCGGCCTGTTCGACGCGGCCCACGACCAGGCAGCATTGCGCCAGCGTGCGCTGGTAGCGGATCTCTTCGGGGGCTTCGGCGGCCAGCGTTTCGAGAAGCGGCAAAGCCAGATGAGGGCGGCCGGTGCTCATATAGACGCCGGCGAGTTGGAACTGCTCCTGTTCATCGGCCGGGGATGGCGCGTCGGAGGCGACCATGGCCAGAAACTGGGTCGCCAAGCCCTCCGAGTCCGAAGAAAGCGCAACGGGGTTGGTGGCGGCGGTGAGGGAGCGGCCATCCAGATTTTCGGCTGGGAGACCCAGGAGTTGGAGGATCGTCGGGGCAATGTCCACCAGGCGGGCGCCATAGAGCAGTTCATCGGCGGGAAGAGAAGGGGCGCGCAGGCAGAGCAGGCCGGGCCGGGTGATCCAGGACTGGTGGTCCGTAAAACTGGTCGTGTTTTTATGGGGTCGATCGGCGGCCGAAGCGTAGCCAAAGGGAGCCGCCAGGAGGACGGCCGCATCGGGACCCGCGAGATCGAGCAGGGCGCCGAGGAGCATGTCGTGGAAGCGATAGACGGCCGGGAGAAGGTCACGGTAGATTTCGTGGGCCTCGGGGCTGACGTGCGCCATGCGGGGCGGGAGAAATTCGGAATAGTGGACGGAGCAGTAGGCGAGGGCGTCGTAATGAACGGCGGCGAAATCCCAGGGCTCTTCGGCCAGGGCGTAGGTGGCGGCGTTATGGAGAGAGCAGGCCATGGCCAGGGCATGCGCGATGCGGCCGAGCCGGTCGTCGTAGCGTTGATCGATGGTGTGGGCGAGGGGGAGAAGCTCTTGGAGAGCGGCGGGGGGAAAGGCGGCCGCGGGAAGGTGGAGTTCGGCCAGGGAGTCGGCCAGGCGGGCCGGGGAGACGGATTCGGGGAGCGGCTGGGCGCCGAAGTCCGGGGTGACGAAGACGCCGGGGATCTCTTCAGCCTGAACGGCGCCGGGCCAGCCGATGACGTGGCCGCGGAGGCCATAAGCGGCGAGCCGATCCCAAAGGGCGGGTTGGCGACGGGTGTGGAGCGGGGCGGGAGAAAGCAGGCCGTGGCGATCGGGGTGGACGCCCGTGGCAACAGAGGTCCAAATGGGAAGCGGGAGAGACGGATGGGGCGTGACAGGGCGGCCCAGGGCGCCCTGCCGGATCAGGCGCCCCAGGTTCGGGAGTTGTCCGCTATCGAGGAGCGGACTGAGCAGAGCCCATTCGGCGGTTCCCCAGCCGACGAGCAGAACGCGGGTTGAGACGGACGAAGGCACTCGCCGGGGCTACGCTTGCTTGCGCTTCCGGACGGCGACGGCCAAGGCCCCCAGGGCGAGTGCGGCGAGGGCGCCGGTGGCCGGTTCGGGGACTTCCGCCTTGCTCCTCAGGTCGAACGTCGTGAGGCTGCTGGCGCCCGCTTCCCAGGCGTAACCGTAGAGGGCATTGTCCTCGAACTGGAGGAAGGCGAGGCGCTGGAAGCCGCCGTTGGTCGTGGCGAATCCAACGGCGAGAAAAGTGGGAGACGTCGAAGTGGAAGTGTTGAACTGCAGGCGGACACTTCCGCCACGCCAAAAGTCAGTGCTGGTAAATGCGCTAGAGAACTGAAAACCTGTGGGCAGTGCGAGCGCCAAGCTGCCGGAAGCGCCGAAACCGACCGCTCCAAAACCGGAAATGTTGCCGACGCCGGAGAAGAAGCGGAGGTCACTATTACCATCCCCATCGATATCGAGGTCCAAATTGCTCGAATGGACGAAAACGGGGTTGGGCAGGATCACCGTGATCGGTGCGGCCTGAGTCGGGATGGCGGCGACGACAGCGCCGGCGGCGATGGCGTAGCGGGTAAGGCGAGCTTCAAGAAAAGTGGAAAGCATGGATTCTCCGTCCTCGGATGCGTGGTTGGTACTTTAGTTTAGGAGGGCAAACTAAACGATCAAGAGTACCATGGCCGGCGCCAAGGAATGCAATTGCACTACGTCTGGGGAAGGGGAAGAGGCGGCTCCTTCATCGGAACGGAAGCGGATCCCACTGGAAATCACCAAACAACCCGCCCCGGCGAACCCATCCCCGAGCAGCATGGGGCGTGACGGGCCGGGTGCCTTGCCGGATCAGGCGCCCCAGCTTCGGGAGTTGTCCGCTATCGAGAAGCGGATGGAGCAGAGCCCACTCCGCGGTACCCCCGCCGAGGACAGTGCGTAGCGCTACGCCTGCTTGCGCTTCCGGGCGGCGACGGCCAAGGCCCCCAGGGCGAGAGCGGCGAGGGCGCCGGTGGCCGGTTCGGGGATGTCGGAGGAAGAACCCCGCAGATTAAACGTCGTGAGGCTGCTGGCGCCCGCTTCACAGGCGTAACCGTAGAGGCTATTGCCCTCGAACTGGAGAAAGGCGAGGCGCCGGAAGCCGCCGTTCGTCGTGTCGAATCCCACGGCGACGAAGTTGGGAGACGTCGAAGTGTTAAGCGACAGGAAGGCTGAAGTGCCACCCCAAAAACCAGTGGGGGGAAATGCGCTAAAGAACTGAAAACCTGTGGGCAGTGCGAGCGCAAAGCTGCCGGAAAGGCCGATACCGACCTCTCGAGCACCGGCAAAGCCGGCGAAGCCGGAGAAGAAGAGGAGATCCGTAGCACCATCCCCATCGATATCGAGGTTCAAGGCTCTGGTCTGGACATTAATGGGCGTGGGCAGGATCACCGTGATCGGTGCGGCCTGAGTCGGGATGGCGGCGACGGCAGCGCCGGCGGCGATGGCGTAGCGGCTAAGGCGAGCCTCTAGAAAAGTGGAAAGCATGGATTCTCGGTCCTAGAGATGCGTGGTTGTGACTTCGGCTTGGAGAGGCAAACTAACGGGTTAAGGGTACCATGACCGGTGCCAAGGAATGCAATTGCACTACGCCCTGGGAAAGGGAAGAGGCGGCTCGTCACCAACCCACCCAGCAAACCCATCCCCGCCAACCTCCGCGTTACAATGGGAAAGAATCCTCCCGCGAAAGCCTACAGCTTGTCAGACTACCCCTACGTCACCCTCACTGTCCTCGGCTCCGGCACCAGCGTCGGCGTCCCGTCTATTGGTTGCGACTGTGACGTCTGCACCTCCCTCGACCCGCGCGATAACCGCATGCGCGCCTCCGTCTGGCTGAATTTCGCCGGCAAAAATGTCGTCATCGACACCTCGCCCGACTTCCGTACCCAATCCCTCCGCGCCGGCATCCCCTACCTCGACGCCGTCCTCTACACCCACTCCCACGCCGACCACATCCTCGGCCTCGATGACCTCCGCCCCTTCAACTATCGCCAGGGCGGCACCATCCCCATCTACGCCTCCGAGCCTACCCTCACGGTCATCCGCCGCGTCTTCGAGTACGTCTTCGCCGATGGCCGCAAGGAAAACTCCGTCCCCCGCCTCACCGTCAACGTCCTAGACGGCGAACCCTTCGAACTCTTCGGCCAGCAGATCACCCCCATCCCCCTCTATCACGGCTCCATGATCGTCTTCGGCTACCGAGTCGGCCAGATCGCCTACCTCACCGATCACAATCAGATCCCCGAAGAGTCCATGGATAAGCTCCGCGATCTCGATATCCTCTTCCTCGACGCCCTCCGCTATAAACCCCATCCCACCCACTCCTCCGTCGAACAGTCCCTCGCCATCGTCGAACGCCTCAAACCCAAAACCGCCTACTTCACCCACATCTGCCACGACCTCGGCCACGAACGCGCCGAAAGCAAACTCCCCCCCAATGTCTTCCTCGCCTACGACGGCCTGCGCGTTGAGGCGCTCTTGTGAGAGCCGTCACCATCGGCGCGTTTGACGGCATCCACCTCGGTCACCGCCTGCTCTTCGAATCGGTCCAATCCATCGCCGCCGCCCGCGGGCTCGAACCGGCCGTCCTGACCTTCGACCCCCACCCGGCCACCATCGTCGCGCCCGATCGCGCCCCCCAACTCATCACCACCCTCGACGAACGCCGCCGCCTCATCGCTGGCCTCGGCATCCGCGAAGCCCACGTTATCCCCTTCACCCCCGCCCTCAGCCTCCTCACCCCTGAACAGTTCGTCCGTCAGATCCTCCTCGATCAGTTGCAGACCAAAGCCGTCGTCGTCGGCGCCAACTTCCGCTTCGGCCACCAGCAGGCCGGCCACATTGACGATCTCGAACGCCTCGGCGCCGAACTCGGCTTCACCGTCCATGCCGCCCCCGTCCTCTCCTGGCGCGGCCACAAGGTTTCGTCCACCGCCATTCGCAAGGCCGTCACCAGCGGCCACCTCTCGCTCGCCAACCGGATGCTCGGCCGCCCCTACCCCTTGCGCGGCGCCGTCGTCTCTGGTCACGGCATCGGTTCGAAACAAACCGTTCCCACCCTCAATCTCGACACCCCCGCCGAACTGCTCCCCGCCCACGGCGTCTACATCACCCGCACCCGGGACCTCGACGCCGCGCGCACCTGGAACTCGATCACCAACGTCGGCCTCCGCCCCACCTTCTCGGGCGACCGCCTCACCATCGAGACCTTTCTGCTGGACCCCTTCGACGGCCAGACCCCGGCCCACATCGAGGTCCAGTTCCTTCGCCGCGTCCGCGAAGAACGCAAGTTTCCCTCGCCGGAAGCCCTCAAAGCGCAAATCCTGTCCGATGTCTCCCGCGCGCAAACCTACTTCCGGCGCACCGCCCACCTCCAGCCCCGTTAAAATAGGAATAGCTATATGTCTGTATCCCCAGGAAAACTGAAACACCTCAAGGCCCTCGCCGACTCGCGCGGCGTCATCGCCGCCGCTGCCATGGATCAGCGCGGCAGCCTCCAGAAGTCCATCGCCGCCGCCAAGGGCGTCCCTCAGGATGCCGTCACCCGCGAGGAGATGGAAGAGTTCAAGGTCATCGTCTCGAAGGTCCTGACTCCCCACGCCAGCGCCATCCTTCTCGACCCGGAGTTCGGCCTCCCCGCCGCCGCCGCTCGCGATAAGAACTGCGGCCTCCTCCTCGCCTACGAGAAGACCGGCTACGACGCCAACACCCCTGGCCGTCTCCCGGACCTCCTCTCGGACGTCTCCGTCAAGCGCATTAAGGACATGGGCGGCGACGCCGTCAAGATCCTCCTCTACTACAACCCCTTCGACGACGCGAAGATCAACGACATCAAGCACGCCTTCTGCGAACGCATCGGCGCCGAGTGCGAATACTACGAGATCCCCTACTTCCTCGAGTTCATCGGCTACGACCCGAAGGGCGGCAGCGAGAAGGGCATTGAGTTCGCCAAGGCCAAGCCCGAGATCGTGCTCCAGAGCATGGTCGAGTTCTCGAAGCCCCAGTACAACGTCGACGTGCTGAAGGTGGAAGTCCCCGTCAACGCCGAGTTTGTCGAAGGCAGCAGCGTGTTTAAGGGCGAAGCCGCCTACACCCGCGCCCAGGCTCTCGAGTACTACCGCAAGGCCGCCGAAGTCGCCACCAAGCCGTTCATCTACCTCTCGGCCGGCGTCTCGAACGACCAGTTCACCGAGTCCCTCGCTATGGCCGCCGAAGCCGGTACGGCTTACAGCGGCGTGCTCTGCGGCCGCGCCACCTGGAAGGAAGGTATCCCGGTGTACGGCAAGCACGGCGCCAAGGCGCTCGAAGACTGGATGAACACCGAAGGCGTGAAGAACATCAACGCGGTGAACGAGGCCATCAAGCCCGCCACCAGCGTCTTCAAAGTCCTCGGCCTCGAATAGCAACCCCCAACCGGGAGGCCCGGCCTACCAGGCCTCCCGGTTCACCACCCTCACCCGGAACAACGGCTTCTCCCGCTCGGCTTCTTCCATCTCGTAAGTCTCCGCCGTCTTTCCCGCCTCCCGGCATCATCGCCGCAGCCAGTAGGGCATCGGTCGTTCCTGCCCTAGCAGCCCACTCGCCGCCAGATTCCCGACAGAACTGCTCGTTGTCATGGACCTGGATTTAGCACTTCGACCTGACGCAGACTCAGGAACTCATCCAGTATCTCCCAAGCTTAGGCCATCGAAGGATCCTCAGAAACGCCTACGCCGACACCCACGGAATAACAATAACTTCCTTATTCCTCAGCTGTTCTGTAAGCCAAGCCCGGCATATCAAATGGTGAGGTGAGAGTGCGTCGTAGCAGTACAGCAAAACGTTGGCGTCCAAGGCGGTCAACGGTGCAGGGCTCCCTCGCCATACTCCACCAGGTCTTCAATATCGTCGTACGTGCATCCCGCTCGTAACCCGATTGCCCGGGGCCTAATCACAAAGGATTCTTCCGATTGCGATTCCGCACCCTCCGCCTCTAGGGCACGACGAAGCAATACTGTGACGGCTTCCGTCAACGTCAAGTTGCGAGACGCTGCCGCGGATGTCAGTTCAACGGCCAGTTCATCCGGTATCGTGACAGTTGTAGCCATAAAGCAACCACCCTCTACACCTGTCAGCATACCTTCACCGGTGTCTCGCCGCACACATTCGAGCGCAACCACATCATCGCTAGGCCATCAAGCCCGCCACCAGCGTCTTCAAAGTCCTCGGCCTCGAATAGCAACCCCCAACCGGGAGGCCCGGCCTACCAGGCCTCCCGGTTCACCACCTTCACCCGGAACAACGGTTTCGCCCGCTCCGCCTCCTCCATCTCGTACGTCTCCGCCGTCTTTCCCGCCTCCCAGCCGCGCCACAACCAAGCCAACGACTCCGGCAAATCCAGCGCCCCCTGCGCAATCGCGTGGCTCCCTTCTCCAAACCGGAAGTGGAAATCGTAGCCCTTCATCTTCAGCGCGTTGGCTAACTGAATGTTGTTCAGCGGCCAACTCCCCGTCTGGTTCTCAATATCGTCGCTCCCGTCCGATAACCAAACCCGAGTATTCTTCCGCGCCTCCCGACGCACCCGGTGCGACACGATGTACCCGCCGTCCTGGCTCTGCTCCGGCCGCCACTGAATCCCCGTATAGCTCCCAATGTGCGAAAGCACCCGGCTGAACTGCCCCGGAAAATACCAGGCCACATTCCACGCGCAGATCGCGCCCGACGAAGCCCCCGCCACCGCCCGCGAATAGGCATCCTGCCGAAGCTTGTAAGTCTTCTCCACCTCCGGCAAAACTTCCCCGAGCAAGTACTTCCCATAACGATCCGAAACCGTATCGTATTGGATGCTCCGCATCCGCGTCCCGGTCGCCTCGCCGCCGCTGCCCGGCGAAATCAACACATGCACCATCGGCGGAATGATCTTCTTGTGCACCAGATTGTCCGAAACAATCTGCAGCCGTAGCCGCAGCAGATCTGCATTGCCCACAATCGTCTCCCCGTCCTGCCACACCATCAGCGGAGCACCCCGCTCCAGATCCGCCCCGGCGTTGACGTAGACCCAGTAGTTCGCCGTCATCCCCGGATAGATCTTGCTCGCGAGCGTCCGCATCTCGGACAGCTTGCCTTGCTTCACGCCGGGCAGCGGGTAGGCGTCCGGGTTATACCCCGCGACGTCGTAGGTTCCGATCGGCTTCCCCTCCGCGAAGTAGGTATAGGTATGCGTCGTCCCCAGCCGCAGCGTCATCACCCGGTACCAGATCTTCGTCCCCGGTGCGAGCGTCATCGCCACC
The DNA here is from genome assembly GCA_027485675.1 of Terriglobales bacterium. Classification (GTDB taxonomy): domain Bacteria; phylum Acidobacteriota; class Terriglobia; order Bryobacterales; family Bryobacteraceae. The sequence goes on from JAIXQP010000014.1 coordinate 51,769, forward strand.
GCCGGCTGCTTATCCACCGACACCGTCGCCGGCTTCTCACTTTCCACCGCGAACAGAAACTCCTGCCCCCAAACCGCTGCCCCGTCTCGTCCCTGCAACCCCGGCAGCCCCTTCCCGAGCAACTCCCCCAAGCGAGGCGAACCCGTCCGCGCCGCGGCGATCAACTCCTCAAGCGGATGGACCTGCCCCCAAACCATCCCCGTCATCCACAACAACCCAGCCAGCCACCGCGTCATGATCGTCTCCCTTTTTTACCGCTTCAGCATACCCCCAACCCGCGTCACCACGTCCGGGTGATCCGTCTCAATCAACTGCGCCCCCAACCCAATCACCCGCCGCATCTCGTCCTCCCGGTCCCTCGCCCCCAGAATCGTCACCGCCACCCGCGCCCCGCAAGCCCGCACCGCGTCCCGGTACGGCGCCTCCGCCAACTGCTCCAGCGAAAGCCGGATCACCGTCGTCCGCAGCGCCGCGCAGACCTCGCCCACCTCGGCCACGCTTCGCACCTTCGGCATCGTATCCACCCCCGGCAGCAGCGCCGCGAATCGCGCCAACCGCTCCCGGCTCCCCTCGATCACCACCCGTTTCGTCATCCCGGTTTCCCGAATCTCCGCCGCAATCGCCTCCACGTCGCCAGCCTTATGGTCCACATCAATGCGCATGCCGCTCTCCTTGGCCCAAAGCAAGGCCTCCCGGAACCGCACGACGCCCAGCGGCCGCAGCGCCGCATACGGCATCTCTGCAACGAGCCCCGTCCCCGCCGTTGTCCGGTCCACGGTCGCATCGTGCATCAGCACCAGCACCCCGTCCCGCGTCGCCCGGACGTCCACCTCCACATACGCCGCCCCGGCCGCCTGCGCCGCCGCGAACGAAGCGATCGTGTTCTCCGGAGCCCGCCCCATGAAGCCCCGGTGGCCGATGGGCATAATACCCTCGGCCGCCTGCAAGCTCACCCAACATACGAGGAAGCTAACCCCTCGCCACGTCATTCTCAGCCCCCGCCCTCGTCCACTCGCATCACCGGATCATGCCCCACAGAGACATGAACTACTTTCCCTTCGCGGTCCATGCAGAGAATCTCCGTGGCCACCTGGAGACGGAACTGCTCGTAGTCACAGTTGCCGCCGATGTCCTTGTGGATCTCGCCCAAGTCCACCTCAAACCACTGCAGGTCGTAATCGATCGATACCGGCTTCTTGCTCTCAGACAAGAACATGGCCCGATGATGTCCGTTCCGATAGAACGGGCTCCCGGCTACGTCCTCGGAATTGCACTCGGCTCGGCTGTCACAAGCCACCAGGACCGCCGTCTTGATCGAACTCACCGCCACCGAATCGGGAATCGCGATCATCACTCTGATCCGGTCTCCGACCCGCAACGGGTCCTTCTCATCGCCGCCCAAAATGTGGTCATCCGCTCCGACCGGCTCCCATTGGTCCTTGCTCGCGCCCGAGTCGTACCGAAACCACTGCTTCGATATAGCTACTACCTCGTTCCACGGCGCCCCGACTCCAACCGGAATGTAGTCCTTATAACGGCCTTTGTAACGGCACTCCTCTCTGCCCGGATCGAAGATCAGGTTCAAATGATATTCCATTCGCTCAGTTCTCCTTTCTAGCTGCAATCAACCGGCTCTCCATCCGCCGGAAATTCACATCCGCCCGCAACCCCGCCAGCTCCGGATCATTGCGCACCTCCTCCAGCGAGTAGCCCTTTTCCACCGCGCTCCCAATCCACTCCACCGCCATAGCTCTCTGCCCCAACAACTCCGCCGTCACCCCCACCGCATAGCGCGCCTCCGGCGCCAACCCCTTCCGCGCCGCCAACTTCTCCACCACCTCCCGCGCCCCTTCCCGTTGCCCCGACTTCACCCGGTACAAAGCGAGAAATCCCAACCACTCTGGATCCTCCGGCGCCTTCGCCAGCTTCTCCTCCACCAACCGGATCGCCGTCCCGTACGCCTCCACTGAATCCTTCCGCCGGCCCGGCACCCACCGCAGCGTATCCGCCAGGTTCCCCCACTTCGGCCCATCCCCCGGATCCAACTCCACCGCTTTCTCCATCGCCATCAACGCCCGGTCATACTGTCCCCGGAAAAACAGCAGCGTCCCCAGATTCGTATACATCGTCCCCGTCGGCCGCAACTCAATCGCCCGCTGCAGCGTCGCAATCGCATCCTCGTCCCGGCCCAACTGGTGATACGCGCTAGCCAGGCTATTCAGCACCCGCACATTGTCCGGCGCAAACCCCCGGCCCTTCTCAAACGACACCCGCGCTTTCTCATACTCCCCCTGCGCGTAGTAGTGCGACCCGGCCATCGCATGCACATACCAAAGCTGTGGACGTATCGCCTCCGCCGCCTGATAGTGCTTCTCCGCCGCTTCCGCCCGTTGCCGCTTCGCCTCCCAGAACGCCAGCCCCAAATGCGCGTGTTCACTCTTCGGATTCAACTCCAACCCCTGCCGCAGCGGCTTCTCCGCCTCCTCCAACCGCCCCGCTAAACTCAGCGCCCATCCCAGTACCCCGTGCGCCGATCCCAGGAATTGGTTCAACTCCACCGCCCGCCGCGCGAACCCCTCGGCCTGTTTCAGCAATAGCGGATCGCGCTTCACATAGTGCTCCAACACCTTAGCCAAAGCCAGCACCTGATAGGCCGCCGCTGACTTCGCATCCCGCGCGAGCGCCGCCTCGGCCTCCGCCACTGCCGTCTCCATCCTTCCCGGCACGTCGTACCGCTCGAGCGCCGTTCGCGCCCGCTCCAGGTCACCCGTCACCGCCGACGCCCCCGCCGCAGGCGCCGCGTTTTTCCCTTGCCGGTACGCCATCCCACCCGCCAGCGCCAACACCAGAACCCCTGCCGCCGCCACCTGCCACACGCGCCTTTTCGCCGGCTCCCGCAGACTCTCCAACGCGGCAAGCACCTCCCCCGCGTCCCGGTAGCGATTCTCCGCCTTCGTCGCCAGACACCGCATCACGATCGCGGCCTCCTGCTCTCCCACCTCCCTCACAACGTCCCGGATCTCCCGCGCCCCTTCGCTCAGCATCGCCCGCATCTGCTCGCTCCGCGTCGCTCCGCGAAAAGCGCTCTCTCCGCTCAGCAGCTCAAACCACAGCACACCCAAACTGAAGACATCGCTTCGCGCATCGGATCGCTCCCCCAGGTACTGCTCCGGGGCCATGTATCCATAAGTCCCTAGTACCGCCCCCACCGCCGTCAACTGCGTCCGCGTCTCGTCTCCGGTTACGGCCTCTTCTTGTTGTGCCAGCCCGAAGTCCAGCACTTTCACGATGCCAGTTTCTGTCACCATGACGTTGGAGGGCTTGAGGTCCCGGTGGGAGATCCCGGCCGCATGGGCGGCGCGCAGCGCGCTCAAAACTTGCTGCACAATCTCCCGTGTTGCGCCCACGCCCAGCTTCCCGCGCTGCAATCGCTCCCGCAGCGTCTCTCCCCTTACTCGCTCCATCGCGATATAGTCAAACCCGCCCGTCTGCCCCACATCATAGATCGCCACAATGTTGGGATGATTCAGCGAAGACGCCAGCCGCGCCTCCCGTAAGAATCGCTTCCGCCGCCGCTCGTCTAAGCCATCTTCGGGCGGCAGTATCTTCAGCGCCACCTCCCGCTCCAGGCGCAAATCCAGAGCGAGCCACACCTCACCCATGCCGCCTTTTCCCAGCGGAGCTTCTACGCGGTAATGGCCCAACTGCCGACCAATCATAGAATCAACCTGAGTATATCCCAACCATTCCAGTTTCTATGGAGTAACGTTCCTGAAACACCCCCGTGGACAGCGAGTGACTTACGCCGAATCCCAAGTCCGCGCCAGCGCGTTGATCAGGCTCCCCAGAACCGACATCATCGGCTTCAACCAACCCACCGGCCATCCGTCAAGAACCAGATACCCGACGAGGACCACCAGCAACAAACTCCCGGCAAATGCGCCCCCGAACCGCGCCAACCAGTGCCCCCAGCGCACCGTCGAGGCAAAGAACACGGAATAGAGCCCGTGCACCGCCACCATCAGGACAAGCGCAAGATTCGCCTGCCGGTTCACCAAGCGAAGATACTCCGGGTCGATCCTGCCGGGCATCGTCCCCACCGTGAACCCGATCCCCCACAGCGTCAACAACAAACCCACCGATACCCAAACCGCCACCAGCGAGACGCCGCCAACCAGAAACAGTCCTCGCCTGCCCATCGGCACCCCTCCACTTTACGCGAACCAAATACTATAGTTGCAACCCCCCATGCGCCCCCTCCTCCTCCCCCTCCTCGCCCTCACCCTCCCCGCCGCCGACTGGCCCCAGCTCCGCGGCCCCCACGGTGCCGGCCTCTGCCCTACCTGCTCCCCCCTCCCCGCCGAATTCAGCCCCACCCAAAACATCCTCTGGAAAACCACCCTCCCCGAAGGCAAGTCCTCCCCCATCCTCGTCGCCGGCCGCATCTTCCTCACCGCCGCCCAAGGCGACGACCTCCTCACCCTCTGCCTCGAACAATCCACCGGCAAAGAACTCTGGCGCCGCTCGATCCGCGCCCCCCAGCGCGAAGCCCAACACTCCCTCAACCATCGCGCCGCCCCCACCCCCACCACCGACGGCCAAAACCTCTACGTCTTCTTCGCCGACTACGGCCTCCTCTCCTATAGCCTCGACGGCCAACCCCGCTGGCAACTCCCCCTCGGCCCCTTCAACAGCCAACACGGCATCGTCGCCTCCCCCGTCTACGCCGATGGCAAACTCATCCTCGTCGCGGATCAGGACACCGACGCCTTCATCCTGGCCGTCAATACCGCCACCGGCAAAGTCGCCTGGAAGGTCCCCCGCGAAGTCATCAACGGCTACGCGACGCCCCTCATCTATCGACCCGCCCAAGGCCCCGTCCAGGTCATCGCCCCCGGCTCCTACCAGCTCACCGCCTACGCCCTCCACACCGGCAAAACCCTCTGGTTCGCCCGCGGCCTCACCTGCCAGCCCAAGTCCGCCCCCGTCATCGCCGGCGACACGCTCTACTTCAATGGCTGGACCCCCGGCAACGACCCCGGCCAGCAAGTCGACCTCCCGCCCTTCACCGAAGTCGCCGCCGCGGCCGACGCGAACCACGACGGTAAACTCGCCCAATCCGAACTCCCCCCGCCCTGGCAACCCACCGGCTCCTGGCGCGCCGTCGATCTCGACCGCGACGGCTACATGAACGAACGCGAATGGACCTTCTTCCGCACCCGCCGCGCCGCCCGCAACGGCGCCATGGCCATCCAACTCGGCGGCTCCGGCGACGTCACCGCCACCCACGTCCGCTGGCGCTATGAAAAATCCCTCCCCGACGTCCCCGCCCCCCTCGTGCTCAACGACGTCGTCTTCCTCGTCCGCAGCGGCGGCATCGCCACCACCCTCCACGCGAAAACCGGCCAGGTCATCAAACAAGGCCGCCTCACCGGCGCCCTCGAAGACTACTACTCCTCCCCCATCGCCGTCGGCAACAAGATCTATATCGCCAGCGAGCATGGCAAAGTCGTCGTCCTCTCCGCCGCCGGCAACTGGGAAATCCTCGCCATCCACGACTTCGATTCCGATATCTACGCGACCCCCGCCGTTAGCGAAGGCCGCATGTATCTCCGCACCAAAACCACGCTCTACGCCATTGGTGCCCGGAACTAACTAATCCACCAACGCCTGATACACCGAAGCCAGATACTTCGCCTGGATATCCGTCCCGTTCGGCATCATCTGGATCATCAGCACCACCACCATCCGGCTCTTCGGATCCACCTGATAAATCGTCCCGTACGCCCCGCTCCATCCAAACGCCCCCACCGCCGCCAACCCGCTCGCCCCGTACCGGTCCACCGTCTGGAACCCAAACCCGAAGCCCAAGCCCGTCGCCGAGTGCAGCGTCCCCGATTGGTTCGTCCTCATCAACTCCACCGCCCGCGGCCCCAGAATCCTCGCTCCGCCGAGTTCCCCGCCCCGCCGGATCGCCTCCAAAAACCGCGCGTAGTCCCGCGCCGTCGATGTCAATCCCGCCCCGCCCGCGAAGCTCTTCCGCGGTCCATCCACATAATGCCCCTGCCCGCGCGATCCCTCCGCCGCCCGGACAATCTTCCCGTCGGGACCCGTCGAGTACACCGCCGCCAGCCGCTCCTTCTCCGCCGCCGGCACGAAGAACCGCGTATCTTTCAATCCCAACGGTCCCGTAATCCGCGTCCGCAAAAACTCGTCGAGCGCCATCCCGGAAGCCTTCTCCACCACGCATCCCAAGATGTCCGTGTTGTACCCATACACGTACGCCTCTCCCGGCTGCGCTACAAACGGCAGCGTCCCCAGCCGCTCCATCGTCTCGCAAATCGGCTCTTCTTTATCCGCCGTGTACCAACCGTTCCCCGCCGCCGGCCCCAATCCCTTCGCCTCGTACAAAGCCGCAATATGCGGCTCCCGGCCATAAGAGATTCCCGCCGTGTGCGTCAGCAACTGCGCAATCGTAATCGGCCGCCGCGCCGGAACCATCCGCGCCCCGCCCCGCTCGTCCTTCTCCGCCACCATGGTTTTCTTGAAGCTGGCAATGAAGTTCCCCACCGGCTCATTGATGCCGATCTTGCCCTCCTCCACCAGCGCCATCACCGCCGCGCTCGTCACGGCCTTCGTCTGCGACGCGATGCGGAACAGCGTCCCCGTCGTCATCTTCCGTCCGGCTTCCTTATCGCTCCAGCCCACGGCCTTTTCATAAACCGGCCTGCCGTCCCGCAGCACCAGCGCCACCGCGCCCGCAATCTGCTCCTTATCCACGTACTGCTGCAGCAGCCGGTCGATCCGCGCCGCGCGCTCCGCCGGCAACCCCGCCGCCGCGGGCTGCGCCCATCCCATTCCCGAAACCAGGCCCAGGGCCAACACCAGCCATACCGTTCGTAGCATCTCCGTATCTTACTCCGCGGCGGGAGTATGATATCGGCAAGGAAAGGATCATGGAAAACGAAACCAGCCGCCGCGCATTCCTCGCGGCTACCACCACGGCCACGACTGCCGCCCTCCCGCTCTCCGCGAGCGCCGCGTCCCACGCTCCCAGCGTCTACGCCCGCCTCGGCATCCGCCCGGTCATCAACGGCGTCGGCGTCGTCACCCATCTCGGCGGTTCTCTCATGCACCCCGAAGTCCTCCGCGCCATGGAGGAAGCCGCCCGCCACTTCATCCCCCTCACCGAGCTCCAGGCCAAAGCCGGCGCCCGCATCGCCGAACTCCTCGGCGCCGAAGCCGCCATGATCACCAACGGCTGCGCCTCCGCCATCACCATGGGCACCGTCGCCTGCGTCGCCCAGGGCGATCCCGAAAAGCTCAAGCGCCTCCCCGATACCGCCGGCATGAAGAACGAGGTCATCCTCCAAAAGACCCATCGCAGCGGCTACGAGCAACAGATGCTCCTCGTCGGCGCCAAAACCGTCTGGGTCGAAACCAAGGACGAACTCGAACGCGCCTTTAATGACCGCACCGCCATGCTGTTCTACTTCAACGATCGCGACGCCGACGGCCAAATCAACCGCCGCGACTGGCTCGCCGCCGCCAAGCGCCACAACGTCCCCGCCTTCCTCGACGCCGCCTCCGACGCCTCGCCCCGCGAACGTCTCTTCCAATACCAGAAAGAGGGCTTCGACCTCGTCGCCTTCTCTGGCGGCAAAGCCATCCGCGGCCCCCAAAGCTCCGGCATCCTCCTCGGCCGCAAGGACCTCATCGCCGCCGCCCTCCCCGGCTTCAACCCCTACGCGAGCATCGGCCGCGGCATGAAGGTCGGCAAGGAAGAGATGGTCGGCCTCCTCGTCGCCCTCGAACGTTATCTCAAAGCCGACCACGCCAGCGAACTGCAGGAACTCGAATCCCGCGTCACCGAAATCCGCAGCGGCCTCGCCGGCATCCCCGGCCTCTCCACCGAACGCCACGTCCCGCCCATCGCCAACCACGTCCCCCATGTCCTCGTCCAATGGACCGAAAAGGCCTTCCCCTTCAAGACCGTCGACGTCACCCGTAAGCTGATGGAAGGCGACACCCCCATCGCCGTCTCCGGCCTCGGCGAACACGGCCTCAAAATCTCCGTCTGGATGATGCAGCCCGGCGAGCACAAAGCCGTTCTCCGCCGTCTCCGCGAAATCTTCCAGGCTGTCTAAAGGCCGCTTGCCGAGCCCCCGCCAGCTTCTCACCATCGACGCCATCGGCGCCGCCGTCACCAGTGCGCTCACCGCTCTCGTGCTCGCGCCGGGCCACCTGCCCACCGGCCTTCCATCGCCGGCCCTCCACACTCTGGCCGCCGTCGCCGCCGCCTTCTGCCTCCTCGGTGTCGCGGCCTTGCTCACCCGCCGCGACCCCTTCCACACCCTGGGGTGGCTCGCCCTCGCGAATGCCTCCTACTGCCTCGCCACCGCCGCCCTCTGCCTGATCCATTGGCCCACCCTCACCGGATGGGCCATCCTCTACTTCGCCGGCGAAATCGCCATCGTCCTCACCTTGGCCGCCGTGGAATGGTCGGCCTCCGCCCAACCTCGGCCTTAGAAAACGAACCGCCCCTGGAACTGATACATCCGGTTCAACGACGACGTCTGGCTCACCACCCGTCCAAAATTCGTCGACACCGGATTCAGGTCCGGAGGATTCATCTGCGAACGGTTCGTCAGATTGATGGCGTCCCCCCGCAGTTGGAAGCGCACCCGCTCGCCGAACTTGAACTCGCGCAGCATGTTCACATTCCACTGGTTCAACCCATCCGCCCGCAACCCGTTCAGAAACCGCGGAAAGACCCGCGTCTGAAATGCGGCCGGCTGATTGTTGGCCACCCGTTCAAACGGCAAGCCCGTATTGAACCACTGGTTCAAGGTCTTGTTGCCGCCCAGCGAAGCATCCTCCTCGAACGTATCGAGACTACCGCGGTAGAACAGGTTCCCCCACGCCAGTTGCGGCCCGTTCTGGAACTCGTAGGTCCCCGCAATCTGCCAACCGCCGAAGACGTGGTTCCCAATCCCGCCCTGCAGAAAGGCCCGCCCCTTGCCGAACGGCAGCTCGTAAATCCCCGTCACCGTCACGCGATGCGGACGCGCCGTATCGCTCGGCCACCAGATGCTCGGCTCCCGGCTAAACTCGTTCTCGAGAATGTCCCAGCGGTCCTGCCGCGTCGCGCCGTAGGAAGCGTTCAGGTTGAAGCCCTTGGCAAAGCGCCGTTGGAAGTTCACTTCCAAGGCATGCGTGCTGGCTTTGCCGGTCGGAACGGCGTTGTTGTTCAATCCGTTCATGTGCGGAAACTCCCGCAACAGTTGGTTCTTCGGAATCTGGGGATTCGCAAATCGCCCCAGCGCCGACAGGTGCTGAAACAGCGTCGGGTTCGACGTCCGCAGATCCTGAAAATTGCTGATGTGAAAGGGATTCGGCACGTTCCGGTTCAGCTCGTTCGCCAGCGCGTTGTTCCGCGTGTTCGTGCTGTTCCAATAGCTCTCCGGCAGATAGTCCAGCCGGGTCGTCACCCCCACCCGGTCCCCCAACTGCCCCCAGTAAGCCACTTCAATCATCATGTTCGCGGCAATCTCCCGCTGCACTCCAATCCGCCACCGCTGCACCCGCGGATGCTGCCGGTTGAAGTCCGTATACGTAAACCCTTGCCCCACCCGCGCCATCGCCCCCAATCCGTCCCGCAGCGGCGCGTCGAACCGCGTCCCGTCCGCCCGCACCGGAAACGGATCCGTCAACGGCGAAATCCCCGCCCCCGGATTCCCCGCGTTCCACGTCGTCCCGAAGTCGTTCGTCAGATTCGTCACCGTCGCCCGTGCAAACCCATACTGGTCCGCGCCCTGATTCATCACGTTCAACGTGTCGAAGTACGTGCCGAACCCGCCCCGGATCACCGTCTTGTTATCCGCCTGCCACGCCGCCGAAAGCCGCGGCAGCCACATCAGTTCGCTCCGCCACAAATTCCGCGGCGCTCCGTTCTGCCCCGCATAGACGCTCCCGCCCCGCACGATAAACTGGCTCGCCGGCAACTCCGGCAGCGGATTCCGCGCGTAAGCCGCCCGCGCCGCCGCCGCAATCGGCAGCTCCAGATTCGGATCAAAGTACGTCTGCGCCCGGTTGTAGCGCTCCGTCGGCCCCTGCTCGTACTCCATCCGCAGCCCCAACGTCACGGTCAGCTTCCGGTTGATCCGCCAGGTATCCTGCCCGTACCACGCATAGTAAGGGCTCATCAACGCAAAGTTGTCGTTCGTATCCACGGAAACCGCGGTCGGAATCCCCAACATAAACGAAGCCCAGCCCAACCCCAAACCCGCCGCCGGCACAAACCCGTCCTCATCCTTCCGCACGAAGTTATTCGCAAAGCTGAACGAACCCGACGTAAACCCGCCGTTCTGCAACTGCGTCCGGAAATGCTGCCGCACGTCCACCCCCGCGCGGATCGAATGCGTCCCCCGGATGTGCGTCCAGTTGAACTTCGCCGCCTGCTGCCGGCCCTTCGTCCCCGGGTCCACCGTCACCCCCATGAACATATCGCCGTTCCAGTGCGTCATGCCCGGAAACAACACCCGCGGCATCACACAACTCGCCGCGCACTTCTCATCCATGTACCCCGGCAGCCCCACATCGCTCGGCTTATACTTCCGCGTGCCCAGCCGCTGGTTCTGCAGCAGAAACCAGTTGGTATCCACCATCACGTTGAAGATCGTCGACGCGCTCGCCGCGTAGGTCCAGTCCGCCGCCGCGCTCGCCGCCGGCCGCTTCTCGTCCCAGTTCATCAGCCCCGGCTCGGTCTCGTAGGTGAAGTCCTGCGCGCCCTCCAAAAAGTCGCTCTTGAACCACCGCACGAAGAACCGGTGCTTGTCCGTCGCCTGGTAATCAACCCGGTTGTTCCACGAACGATAATCCACGTTGTTCGGCATCCCCGTCGCCAGGTAGTTATTGATCGGGTCCCGCCCCGTCGTATCCACGTTCGGCAGCGGCATGCGCTTGGCATAGAACTCATACATCGGGTTCCGGATCCGCGACTGCGGCAGAATGTTCCCCGCAAACGGCGTCCGAATCCAGTGGCCCGGCCGCGCCGGATCCGGCCGCGTCGAAACCGGGTCGTACACCTGATACCGCACCGGATCCACCCGCAGCAGATCCGAATAGTCTCCGGCCCGCATCGCCAGCGTTGGCACCGTGTAGTTGATCTCGCTCGGCCGCGCCGATTGCCGGTTCTTCAACTCGGAAAAGCCCAGGAAGAAGAACAGCTTGTTCCGCCCGTCCACCACCTTCGGGATATAGACCGGCCCGCTGATCGTCGCCTGATAGTTCAGCGTCTTGCCGGAGTTCAGCATCGGCGAATCCGCCAGCCGGTTCGCCGCCGCGCTGTTGCCGGCCGCGTTCAGGGCCGCCACCTGCGCCCAGCGCGCCTGCTTCACGAAGAACGAAGCCGCGTTCCACCGCTGGTTGATGAACTGCAACGTGCTCGTCCCGTGAAACTGATTCGCGCCGGACTTGGTCGACATCGAAATCCCCAGTCCCGTGGCGTGGCCAAACGAAGCATCGAAGTTCGACGTCTCAATCTTGAACTCGTCAATCACGTCCGGACTCGGCATCACCGAAGCCCGCCGGTCCGTCCCGTTCGTCGAGGCCCCGTCGATCGACCACTCATTGCCTCCCACCGCGCCCGGCGTGTTGTACGCCGACCCGCCCCCCACCTGCCCCTGCACGAGAAACTGCGTCGTCCCCGGCACCTGCACCCCCGGCGACATCCGCGCCAGCGCCATGATGTTGTTCCCGATCACGGGCAGGTCCATCACCTCGCGATTCGTTATGCTGCGGCCGGTGCGAACGGTGCTCGTATCGAGCATCGGCGCTTCGGCTGAAATCGTCACCGACTCGGTCACCCCGCCCACTTCCAATTGCACGTTGATCTTCAGTTGTTCGCCCAGCGCCAGGGTCACCCGCGACTGCACGGCCTTCTTGAAGCCGGTTGCCTCGACAGTGATGGAATAGGTTCCCGGCAGCAGCAGCGGGGCTTCGTAATAGCCGTTCTCGTTCGTCGTCAGCTTGGTCACGGTCCCGGTACCGGTATTGGTCACGGTGACACTCGCGGCGGCCACGCTCGCCCTCTGCGGGTCCGTCACGGCCCCCGAGATAATGCCCCGCGTATCCTGCGCGGCAGCAGTCCAGGGCAAGACCAAGAGCAAGGTCCAAATCAAAGAACGCATCCGAGAACTCCTTAGTCCCAAGAGGGCGCTGCAAACGATATCACAAGCACTCCCCGGTGTAAACGGCCCTTGGACCGCGGAAAGACATCCGACCCCTCAGAAGACAAACCGCAGCCCCATCTGCATCACCCGCGCCGCCGACGTCGAATCAATCTGCCCCGGCCGCACCGCCCCAATATTCGCCCGCGGATTCCCGAGATTGGCATGGTTCAACGCATTGAACATCTCCCAGCGATACTGCAACTCCCGCTTCTCCCCGAAATGGAATCCCTTGAACAGCGCAAAGTCCAGATTGTAACTACCCGGCCCAATCAACACGTTCCGCCCAAAGTTTCCATACGTCCCCAACGCCGGAATCGCAAACGCCGCCGGATTAAAGAACGCCGCCATCTGCTCATCCCGGGACCGCCCACCCGGCAAATATGGGTCCCCAATCAGATTCGCCCGCTGCGTCCCCGTCCCCGACAACGCCCGGTCGCTGCCCGAAACTACGTTGATCGGCGTCCCCGTCTGCGCCGTGAAGATCCCGTTCGTCTGCCACCCACCCAGCACCCATTTCCCCACGCCCGCCTTCGGCCCCGGAATGTCCCACAGAAAACTCGCCACCACCCGCTGCCGCACATCAAAGTCCGACAACCCCTTGTCCGCTCCCACATTCAACGGATCCTGCCCGTTAAACCCATCCACCTCCAGCGAACTCGCATCAATCGACCGGCCATAGGTATAACTCGCCAGAATCGTATAGCCCTTACTGAACCGCTTGTTCAACGTCGCCTGCATCGAGTGGTAGCTCGAACTGATGTTGCTCTGGTAGTTGATAATGCTCTGAAAATTCGGCGCATAAATTCGCCGCGCATTGATGTTCGCCGTCGTCGCCCCCGCCCGGAACAACGCCGGATTCGCCTCCACCCGCATCGGCAGCTTACTCCCCGCCGAAGCCACATAGGCCAGCGTCGCGGTAAACCCGGCCGCCACCTCCCGCTGCACATTCACGTTCCACTGCTGCAGGTACGACGTCGCCAGGTCCGGGTCAATCGAAAGCCCCACCGTCGCCGGCAAACTGAAACGGTACCGCGCCCGCTCCTCCGCCGTCGCCGGCGGCGAATACGGAAACGGATTCGCGATTCCCCGGTACGGATCCGAGAAGCTCGCCGGCTGATTGATCGTCGTCTGGAAGGAGAACGGCGGCGAGTTCACGAAATGGCTCAACATGTGAAACCGCGGCGTATCGAAGAAAACCCCGTAACCCGCCCGCACACTCGTCTTCGTCGACCCGCCCGGCCGCCACGCAATACTCACCCGCGGCGCCATGTTGTTCCAATCCGTGTCCGTCCCGCCCCGCTGCACCGCGGCGTCCCCGACATACAGCAGACCCGCCGGCGCGCTCGGAAACACGCTCGATTGCTGCCCCGGCCGGAATACCGTCAACTCGTCATTCGTCGCATAGAACGGCAGATACGGCTCCCACCGCACCCCCAGACTCAACGTGAAGGTGTTCGTAATCTTGATATCGTCCTGCGCGAAAAACGACGGCGCGTGATTGGCGTTCCGGTTCAGCCGCAGCGACCCCTGCGTGAAGTTCGCCGCCCGCCCCAACAAAAAGTCAGCGAACGGATCATTGCTGAAACGGCCATCAAACGTAAACTGGGGATCAATCCCATTCCCCGTCACCCGGTCGGAAAACGAGTACCGATACTCGCCGCCCAGCTTGATCTGGTGCCGCCCCCGGATCCACGAAAGCACATAGGTTCCTTGGTACGTCCGCCGATCAATCGTCACCAGGTTGTCCTGGTTCAAATTCCAATAGCCGTTCACGGCGCCCCGATAGTGCGGCACCAGCTTCATCCCGCCCGTGTCCGGTGCACCGCGGTTCACGTTCACCCCCAAGTCCCGATAGCTGATCCCCTCGGCACTCCCAAACGGCAACGGCCCGCGGTCAATATTCGTCCGGTTCGCCGTGAACTGGCCCGTGCCCAGCAGCCCCGGCGACAAGGTCCATGTATGTTGCCCCTGCAGGTTCCAACTGTCAAACGCGTTCTCGGCCCGCAGCACCGGCAGCCCCGCCGTGTTGGTCTCACTGCTGCGGCTCAGGAACACCCGCCCGGTTAGCCGCTGCGCCGAAGACAACGAATGGTCCACCCGCCCGATGTACTGGTTCGAATCGATCTCGCCCGGCCGGTTGAAGATGAACCGGTTGCCCGAAGCATTCGGCAACGGCACCTGCAGCTTATCGAGAAAGTTCACCGAGGCGGGATCAAAGCGGGTCGCCGGGATCATCCCGCCCGGAAACGGTTGGTTCGTCAGCGGGTCATTCGGAATCCGCGTCGCCTGCGTAAAGTTCCCCGCGCGCAGCGCCGCCGTCGGCACCGTCAGGCCGGAGAAGGTCGCGCCCGCGCGCTGCTTCACGCCCTCGTACGATCCAAAGAAAAACGTGCGGTCCCGAATCACCGGGCCGCCAAACGAGCCGCCGAACTGATTCCGCCGCAGCTTCCCCTTTTCAAGCGCAAAGAAGCTCCGCGCGTCCATGATGTCATTCCGCACAAACTCGAACGCCGACCCATGAAACTGATTCGTGCCCGACTTCGTCACTGCATTGATAATCGCGCCGGAGTTCCGCCCGAACTCCGCCGAGAAGTTGTTGGTCTGCACGCTGAACTCTTCGAGCGCATCCGGGTTCGGCAGCAGCGCCGCCGTATTCAGCTGCGGGTCATTGTTATCGCCCCCGTCCAGCAGGTAGTTATTCGCCGTCCCGCGCGCCCCGTTGATCGAGATGCCCTCGTTCTGCCCCAATCCATTATTCCCGCCCCCGGATACCGCCCCGGGAATCAACCGCACCAGTTGCAGCGCATTCCGGCCATTGAGCGGCAGTTCCGTAATCCGGCGCTCGTCGATAATCTCCTTGAGCGTCGCCCCCACCGTCTCCACCTGCGAAACCGACCCGCCCACCGTGATCGACTCCGTCACCTGCCCCAGTTGCAAAACGGCCTGCACCTGCCGCGTCGCATCCGCATCCAGCCGAAACGACGGCGACCGGAACGGCCGGAAACCATCCCGGCTGATCTCCACGCGATACTCGCCGATTGGAAGCTGCGGCAACGTAAACCGGCCAGAGTCATCCGAAACGGCGCGAAACATCAGCCCCGTCAGTTCATTCACGGCGGTCACATTCGCCGTAGGCACCGAGGCGCCTGAGTTATCTTGCACGGTCCCGATAATCTGACCGAAACTCTGGGCATGCACGGTGCTCACCGTCAACGAGACAAGCAGAAATACAACGAAAGAGACGCGGAACATGGTAGTAACTCCAGCGGCGGAGTATATACCAGCCCGAATTCCAGCGCCACGGGTTCCCCCACCGATCGACTGGCCCCGTGAAGTTGGTAGTAGAATACGACCCGTAGTGCGTCAACCCAACTGGATCGCCCGACATACCGGCTTGGCCGGCCTCGCCGCCGCTCTCCTCCTGTCCGCCCCCGTCCCCTCCCCCGCCCAGGTGCGCCCCTTCCTCGACCGCCACTGCGCCGCCTGCCACAACGAACGCGTCAAAAACGGCAACCTCAGCCTCGCCCCCGCCCACCTCCCCCGCCCCGAAGCCCACCCCGAACTCTGGGAAAAAGTAGTCCGCAAACTCCGCACCGGCGTCATGCCCCCTCCCAACGTGCCCCCGCCCCCCGCCGCCGACCGCCTCGCCCTCCTCACCTCCCTCGAGTCCACCCTCGATGCCGCGGCTTCCGCAAAACCCAATCCCGGCCGCACCCAAACCCTCCGCCGCCTCAACCGCACCGAATACCAAAACGCCATCCGCGACCTCCTCGCCCTCGACATCGACGCCGCCTCCCTCCTCCCCGCCGACGAAAGCGGCCACGGCTTCGACAACGTCAACCTCGGCGACCTCTCCCCCGTTCTCCTCAATCGCTATATCTCCGCCGCCCAGAAGATCAGCCGCCTCGCCGTCGGCTCCACCCAATCCTCCCTCCAAAGCGACACCATCGCCCTCCGCGCCGACCTCACCCAGGAAGATCATCTCCCCGGCCTACCCCTCGGCACCCGCGGCGGCCTCTCCACGCTCTACACCTTCTCCCAGAGCGGCGAGTACGAAATCCAGGTCCTCCTCATGCGCGACCTCGCCGGCGTCATCAGCGGCCTCCGCGACTCCCGCCAACATGAAATGCTCCTCCTCCTCGACCGCCAGCCCGTCCATACCTTCCTCCTCTCGAACGAATCCCTCGGCAGCGACATCCTCAACGAAAAGCCCTTAAAGGTCCGCATCCCCGTCACCGCCGGCCCCCACCAACTCGCCGTCACCTTCGTCAAAGCAGGCTCCTCCCTCATCGATACCCCCCGCCAACCCACCCTCTCCCGCTACAACGATCGCCGCCATCCCCGCACCGCCCCCGCCGTCGACCAACTCGCCATCACCGGCCCCTTCGCTCCCCAAGGCGCAACCGACACGCCCAGCCGCCGCCGCATCTTCACCTGCCGCCCCGCCAAACAGCAGGAAGAACAGTGCGCCTCTTCCATCCTCTCCCCGCTCATGCGCCGCGCCTACCGCCGGCCCCTCCTCCCCTCCGAACTCGACGAGCCCCTCGCCTTCTTCCGTCAGGGCCGCGCGGAAGGCGACTTCGACCTCGGCATCACCCACGCCCTCACCGCCGTCCTCTCTAATCCCAAATTCCTCTTCCGCGTCGAAAGCGATCCCGCCCAAGCCCCGCCCGGCGCCGTCTACCGCCTCAGCAATCTCGAACTCGCCTCCCGCCTCTCGTTCTTCCTCTGGAGCAGCATCCCGGACGACGAACTCCTCGACGCCGCCATCCGCGGCCAACTCACCAACCCCGCCGAACTCGAAAAACAAACCCGCCGCCTCCTTGCCGATCCCCGCTCCCGCAATCTCGCCACCAACTTCGCCGGCCAGTGGCTCCGCCTCCGCAATATCGATTCGATCATCCCCAGCGGCAATCTCTTCCGCGACTTCGACGACAACCTCCGCCAGGCCTTCCGCCAGGAAACCGAACTCTTCTTCGATAGCATCGTCCGCGAAGACCGCTCCATCCGCACCTTCCTCAAATCGGACTACACCTTCCTCAACGAACGCCTCGCCAAACACTACGGCATCCCCGGCATCTACGGCAGCCGCCTCCGCCGCGTCCCCCTCGCCCCCGAAAGCAAACGCGGCGGCCTCCTCCGCCAGGGCAGCGTCCTCTCCGTCACCTCCTACGCCACCCGCACCTCCCCCGTCCTCCGCGGCGTCCTCGTCCTCCGCAACATCCTCGGCGCCCCGCCGCCCGCCCCGCCTCCGCAGGTACCCGCCCTCGACGAAAGCACCGTCGCCGCCAACCTCCCCATGCGCCAGCGCCTCGCCGCCCACCGCAGCAACGCCGCCTGCGCCAGTTGCCACCGCACCATCGACCCCGTCGGCTTCGCCCTCGAAAACTACGACGCCGTCGGCCGCTGGCGCGACCTCGAAGTCGAAGATCAACCCGTCGACGCCTCCGGCGCCGTCCCCGGCGACCGCGAGTTCCAAGGCGTCGACGGCCTCGAAGCGGCCCTCCTCCGCCGCCCCGAACTCTTCGCCACCGCCCTCACCGAAAACCTGCTCACCTTCGCCCTCGGTCGCGGCATGGAATACTACGACGCCCCGGCCGTCCGCCGCATCCTCCACGCCGCCCAAAAAGACGATTACCGCTTCTCCTCCCTGATTCTCGGCATCGTCCAAAGCGCCCCGTTTCAAATGCGGCGCACCGAATCCGCCGCCCGCCCATAAGGAGCTTGCCATGTTTCTCACCAAAAAAGCGATTCCCCGCCGAGCTCTCCTCCGCAGCGCGCAAGCCGCCCTGGCCCTCCCCCTGCTCGACGCCATGATCCCCGCCGCCACCGCCTGGGCCGCCACCCCCGCCAAGCCCGTGCGCCGCCTCGGCTACGTCTTCATCCCCATGGGCTGCGATCAGGACCGCTGGACACCCCCAGGCCAGGGCAAGCTCGACGCACTCTCCCCCATCCTGCAGCCCCTCCAGCCTGTCAAGGACCAGGTCACCGTCATCACCAATCTCCGTCTGCAGAACGCCTATCCCGGCACGCACGACACCTCCAATTCCGCCTTCCTCAGCGCCGCCAGCGCCAAACACACCGAAAGCTCCGACTACTTCTCCGGCATCACGGCCGACCAGATCGCCGCCGCCGAAATGGGCCGCGAAACGCAAGTCGCCTCCCTCCAACTCGCCATGGATCTCAACCCCCTGGCCGGCGTCTGCAACAACGGTTACTCCTGCGTCTATCAGAACTGCCTCTCCTGGTCCTCGCCCACCACGCCCCTCCCCTCGGAGGCTCACCCCCGCGTCGTCTTTGAGCGCCTTTTCGGCGAAGGCGGCAACGCCAGCTCCCGCCGCGCGGCCCTTCGCTACCGGGCCAGCCTGCTCGATTCCTTCACCACGGAAATCGCCCGCTTGAAGCAGCGCGTCGGCGTCCCGGACCGGGCCCGGCTCGATCAGTACCTCGAAAGCATCCATCAGGTGGAACGCGAGATCAAGCGCGCCGAACAGGCCGTCGCGGAAAACAAGACGCCTGATCTGGAGCGGCCCGTCGGCGTCCCCGCGGCCTTCGCCGACCACGCGAAGCTCATGTTCGACCTGCAGATTCTCGCCTTCCAGGCGGACATCACCCGCGTCATCGCCTTCCAGTTCACCCGCGAGCAGAGCAACCGGACATACCCCGAAATCGGAGTCCGCGACCCGCACCATCCCACCAGCCACCACGGCAACGATCCCTACAAAGTGGCGCAAATCGCCAAGATCAACACCTATCACGTGTCCCTCTTCTCCCAGTTCCTGCAGCGCCTGAAGGCGACGCCGGACGGGGAAGGCTCCCTCCTCGATCACTCCGTCTACCTGTACGGAAGCGGCATGGGCAACCCGAGCCTGCACGATCACGAGAACCTGCCGATCCTCGTCGCCGGCGGCGCCGCCACCGGGTTGAAGGGAGGCCGCCACATCCGGTACGAGAAGGCCGCCAACCTGGCCAATCTCCATCTCACGCTCTTGGAGCGAGTGGGCGTGAAGATGGAGTCGTTTGTCGATAGCACCGGCAAAGTCGAAGGGCTTTTTGACCGCATCGACGTAGGCTAGGCGAGACCCATGGAAAATCGAATCGCCAACGGATGCACGCTGCTCGCCGCGGCCCTCCTGCTCGCGCCCGCGCTGGCCCAAACGCCGGCGAGTGTCGCCGATGCGGCCGAACAACGCGACCCCACCGCCGTCCGCCGGCTCCTCGCCAAGGGAGCCGACGCCAACGCCCCGCAGGTAGACGGCACCACCGCGCTCCATTGGGCCGCGTACCATGGCGATGCCGAAACGGCCACCCTGTTGCTGCGCGCCAGCGCCAAGCCCAACGTAGTCAACCGCTACGGAGTCCCCCCGCTCGCCCAAGCCTGTATCCAAGGAAACGCCGCGCTGGTGAAGCTCCTGCTCGACGGCGGAGCCGATCCCAACGCCACCCTCAAAGGGGGAGAAACGGCACTCCTGCTGGCGGCCCGCTCCGGCAGCGTGGAGGCGGTGCAGGCGCTGCTCGCCCGCGGAGCCAATCCCGAGGCGCGCGAGCGGCTCGGCCAGACGGCGCTGATGTGGGCCGCGAACGAGGGGCATACGAACGTCGTCCGCGTCCTCCTCGCTGCGGGCGCGAGCTTGGGCGCCACGGTCGATTCCGGCTATCCCCCCTTCTACTTCGCCGTCCGCGAAGGCCACCTCGAAACGGTCCGCGTCCTCCTCGCCGCTGGGGCCGATCCCAAGGCGCTCATCGCACCCCCACCCCCATCAAAAACGGGCCGCCGCACGCCGGCCAGACGGCCCGCCGTCAGCCCCTTGCAGCTTGCGGTACAGAACGGCCACTTCGAATTGGCGATCGCGCTGGTGGACGCCGGCGCCGATCCCAACGATAGCCGCACCGGCTTCACGCCACTCCACCTGCTGGCTGGAGTCCGCAAGCCGGATTCGAGCGACGGCAGCGACCCGGCCCCGCCGGTCGGAAACGGCCGGCTATCGAGCGCCGACTTTGTGCGCGAACTCGTCAAACGCGGAGCAAATGTGAACTTCCAACTCCCGAAGGGAGCCCCCAATCAGCCCGCCACCTCGTCGGGTATCCGCTCGGAGGGAGCGACCCCGTTTCTGTTCGCGGCGGACCGAGGCGATGTCCCTTTGATGCGGTTACTTCTACAATTAGGAGCTGACCCCCTGCTGCCGAATGCGGATGGCACGACGCCCCTCCTAGCCGCCGCCGGCGTCGGCACGAACGAGCCACAAGAGGAGGCCGGCGAGGAGAGCGAAGCGTTGGAAGCGGTGAAGCTGCTGCTGGACTTAGGTGCGGACATCAACACCGTGGATCGGAATGGCGATACCGCAATGCACGGAGCCGCCTACAACATCAGCCCGCAGGTCGTGAACCTACTGGCCCAGCGCGGAGCTGATCCGCACATTTGGAAGAAACCCAATAAGGCCGGCGGGACGCCCCTGTTCATAGCAGAGGGCTACATCAGCCGTCTCCCGCGCCCCGACGCACCAACCATCGCCGCCATTACCAAACTGATGCTGGCGGCGGGAATTTCGACCGAGGGCGAACGGCCCAAAATCATCGACAGCTACGAGACTCCCGCGACGCGGCCAACTCCTCCCGCGCCACCGAAGTGAGGTACCGGCATTTCCCGCCATGGGGAACTCAATCGCCGAAGTACTGGCCGAGAAGCCCAACCGCCCGACAACCTTTGCGCCTCATCGTGTTGCCTTTCCTCGACCAAGTCGCGTTCTTTGCGGCGGTATCGGAACGTAGGTCCCATGCATTATTCGCGACAGCTTCCTCCCTGTCGGCGTTGTTACTGAGACCGATAGGTTCTGGAGAGTGCCCCGGGTTGGAGCGGAGGCGGTCAATGCCGTCATCGTCGGTTATCTGGAAAGTCGCGATGAATTGGGTCAATTTCCGCATCGCGCGGAATGCGAGCGCAACGAGCACAGAAATTACCTAGTGTCTTTAACAAACGTCCCGCTCAGATTGATGCATGAGCCGCGATACGGCGATAATGCAGGAGAGGATTCGATCCGAATGGCAAGCAAGCCCAGCGACATCCCTAGTGGTGTGCTTCAAACAGACTGACGGTTATTGAGCACGGCCCGTGCTCGCATTACTTTGGCGAGAATGTCTTTGGCTTTGGCGGTCCAGATAAAGGGTTTTGGTGCCATGTTGTGG
>JAIXQP010000025.1 GCA_027485675.1 Terriglobales bacterium
AGAGCCCGGCCGCGTAACCCTCAGCGTCCGCGGCGCATAGTGCCTAGCGCTCAGCCGCCCGGGCCAAACGGTCCCGCACCCCGTCCCACTCCCCAGCCGCCGGCACCGGCTCCACGACAATTTCGCCCAGTCCCGCCGCGTCCAACAAGTGGAGCGCCTCATAGAGCCTAGCCGCGTAACCCTCAGCGTCCGCCGGCAGTCGCACCGCCATCTCGGCCTCCGCCTCCGTCGTGTGCCACAGATAGCCGGACTCGAGGCCCGGCGCCCCGATCCGCAGCGGCGTCCGCGGCGCGTAGTGCCGCGAGTGCATCCCCGGCGCCGCATGGGCTTCGCCGTCGGCCGCTTCCCCGGCTAACTCCACCGGCCCAATCTCCGCTTCGATCATCGCCCGGGACACCATTCCCGGCCGCAACAGCAAAGCCCGCCCGCCCACCAACGAAAGCACCGTCGATTCAATCCCGACCGGGCAACTCCCGCCGTCCACGACGAAGTCCACGGCATCTCCCAATCCCGCCCGCACATGCTCCGCCGTCGTCGGCGAAAGGCCCATGAACGGGTTCGCGCTCGGCCCCGCCACCGGCACCCCGGCCAACCGGATCAGCTCCAGCGCCACCGGATGCGCCGGTTGCCGCACACCCACCGTCCCCAGGCCGGCCGTCACCCCGTCCGGCACCACGTCCCGCTTCGTCAGCACCAGGGTCAGCGGCCCCGGCCAAAAACGCTCCACTAATCGCTGCGCCGCCTCCGGCCATTCCGCCACCACCGTCCGGGCCATGGCCACATCGGCCACATGCACGATCAACGGCGAAGTCGACGGCCGGCCCTTTGCCGCATAAATGCGAGCTACCGCCGCCGGGTCCAGCGCATTCGCCCCCAGTCCATAAACGGTCTCGGTCGGGAAAGCGACCAGCCCCCCCGACCGCAACAAAACCGCGGCCTGCGCCAACTCACTCGTCGGCGTCATCGTCCGCCGACCCAGCCGTCTTGCCGGTCCGTTTCCAAACCAGGAACGCGTGAATCAGCTCGCCGATGTCTCCATCGAGCACCCGGTCCACGTCGCCAATCGACTTCTTCGTTCGATGGTCTTTGATCATGCGGTACGGCGCCATCACATAGCTGCGAATCTGGCTGCCGAAGTTGATCTCCATCTTCGTATCTTCGAGCTTCCGTTCCTCGACGCGGCGCTTGGCCAATTCATGCTCGTACAGCCGGGCCTTCATCTGCTTCAACGCGCTCGCCCGGTTCTTATGCTGGCTCCGCTCGTTCTGGCACTGCACCACGATGCCGGTCGGAATGTGGGTCATCCGGACGGCGGACTCCGTCCGGTTCACGTGCTGGCCGCCAGCGCCGCTGGCGCGAAACACGTCCACCTTCAAATCGTCCGGCTTCACTTCGATGTTGATATCGTCGTCCACCAGCGGAATGACGAAGACGCTGGCGAAGGAGGTATGCCGCCGCGCCGCTGAATCGAACGGCGAGATCCGCACGAGGCGATGCACGCCAATCTCGCTCTGCAGCAAGCCATAGACGTTTTCGCCTTCAATCTCCACGGTGGCCGACTTGATGCCCGCGCCTTCGCCCTCCAGCCGGTCCGTCACTTCGCACTTGAAGTTGTTCCGCTCGGCCCAGCGCAGGAACATGCGCAGCAGCATCTCGGCCCAATCCTGGCTCTCCGTGCCGCCCGCGCCGGGGTGTACCGTCAGAATGGCGCTGCGATGGTCGTTCTCGCCGTTCAACAGCATGCCGGTCTCGAGAATCTCGAGCGTCGCGGTGAGCTTCTTCAGCCCCTGTTCCACCTCGGCGATGACGGGCTCGCCCTCGCGGCCGAGTTCGAACAACGTTTCGATCTCTTCGGTCATGCCGCGCACGTCCGCATCCTCGGCTACCGCCCTTTCGAGGCGCTTCCGCTCCTGCATGATCCGTTGACTGGTCTCCGGCGAGTTCCAGAAACCGGGGTCGGCTATCTGCTCTTCTGTCGACTCGAGCTGCTTCCGTTTGGCGGGAGCGTCAAAGATAGCTCCGCACAGCAAGGGCTTGCTGGCGGAGCGGGCTATACTCCCGTTCTAATTCGTCCAAAGTCATCAAACGTTATTTTAGCCGTTCCCGCAGGCCGGACTCCAAACCCGGGTTCTTCATCCCGGCCTTCTTCGCCTCTTCGACGGCCTTCTCCACCGGCAGACCCTTCTGTTTGGCCTGGTAAAGCCCCCAAACGTAGCCGACCCGGTTCGAGGAGGCACAAGGCAGCACCACCTTTTGGTTCGGCTTGGCCGCGGCGAGTAGCTTCATCACTCCGGCCAACTCCTCATCCTTCGGCGGCGTCGATCCGAAAGGCACGTTCACGTACCGCATGCCCGCCTTCTCCACGATCGCTCTCTCATCCAGCCCCAGCTTCTGCATCTCTTCGGGCGTCCGCAGGTTCACCACAACCTTCACCCCGTCCTTCCCATACGCAGCCAACTGCTCCGCCGTCGGTTGACCCGAAAAGACCACATCCTGGGCACAACCCACGCCCAGCGCCGCCAAGAACAAAACGATGGTTCGCATAGGCCGATTCTGTCACAAGCCAACTCCCGCCGCTACACTAAAGACTATGGCCCGTCTGCTCCTCGCGCTCACCCTGCTTTCCGCCTCCGCCTTTGCCGCCAAGCCCGCGGCAGTCACCTTCCACAAAGACGTCCTCCCCATCCTCCAGACCAAGTGCCAAGGCTGCCACCGCCCCGGCGAAGCCGCCCCCATGGCCTTCCTCACCTACCAGCAGACCCGCCCCTTCGCCAAAGCTATTCGCGAAGCCGTTGCCACCAAGCGTATGCCGCCGTGGTTCGCTGACCCCCACGTCGGCAAGTTCACCAACGATTGGTCCCTCTCTCCGGCGGAAATCCAAACTCTTTCCGCCTGGGCCGAATCCGGCGCGCCGGAAGGAAACGCCAAGGACGCCAAGCCCAACCCCACCTTCGCCACGGGCTGGCGCATCCCGCAACCGGACCTGGTCATCCAGCTCCCCGAGCCCTACCCAATCCCCTCCTCCGGCACCATCGACTACGTCTATACCATCGTCCCCACCGGCCTCACCGAAGACCGCTGGATCCAGTTCGCCGAACCCCGGCCCGGCAATCGCGCCCTGGTCCACCACGTCATCGCCTTCATCCGCGAACCCGGCTCGCCCTGGTTCGCCGAATACCCGGTCAACAAGTCCTTCATCCCGAATAAGACCACCAAGGGCGGCCCCTCCGGCTACATCACCGGCTACGCCCCCGGCACCATGCCGTACACCCTCCGCCCCGGCCAGGCGGCCCTGCTGAAAGCCGGTTCCGACATCGTCTTCCAGATGCACTATACGGCCAACGGCACCGCCGGCACCGATCAATCGAAGATCGGCCTGGTGTTTGCGAAGGAGCCGCCCACCCAGGCCGTCCACACCCTCTGGCTGCAGAATTCGAAGTTCACCATCCCGCCCGGCGCGGACAACTATCCCGTCAGCACCGCGGTCACTCTCGGCACCGACGTCGAAATCCTCGACACGACCCCCCACATGCACGTCCGCGGCAAAGCCGCCACGCTGAAAGCGGTCTACCCCACCGGCGAAGAGGAGAAGCTGCTCTCGGCCCGCTACGATTTCAGCTGGCAGCTCAGCTACCAGTACGCCCCCGGCAAGATCATCCCCAAGGGCACCCGCCTTGAAGCCGTCAGCTTCTACGACAATTCGCCGAACAACAAGCACAACCCGGACCCCAAAGCCGCCGTCCGCTGGGGCGACCAGAGCTGGGAGGAGATGATGCTGAACTTCGTACGCGTCGCCGTCGACGTGAACGTGAAGCCCGGCAGCCTGCTGCAGCGCCCCGCTCCCAAGCCGGCGGCCGAATAACCGATAATTAGAGGATGTCTTCCGAGGGTTCCCCCGAGGCCGCCCGGCCTTCCAACTTTATTCGCGACATCATCATCCAGGACATCCAGGACGGTAAGCACGGCGGCCGTGTCCACACCCGTTTCCCACCGGAACCGAACGGCTACCTCCACATCGGCCACGCCAAGTCCATCTGCCTCAACTTCGGCCTCGCCCGCGAGTTCAACGGCAAATGCAACCTGCGCTTCGACGACACCAACCCGGCCAAGGAAGAGACCGAGTACGTCGAATCCATCATGGAAGACGTCCGCTGGATGGGCTTTGAATGGGATGCCCTGTTCTACGCCTCCGACTACTTCGACCAGCTCTACGACTGGGCGATTCAGCTCATTAAGGACGGCAAGGCCTACGTCTGCGACCTGACCCCGGAGCAGGTCCGCGCCACCCGCGGGACCACCACCGAGCCTGGCACCCCCAGCCCCTACCGCGACCGCTCCGTCGAAGAGAACCTTGATCTGTTTCAGCGCATGCGCGCGGGCGAGTTCCCCGACGGCTCCCGCACCCTCCGCACCAAGATCGACATGGCGTCGCCGAACTTCAACATGCGCGACCCGGTCATGTACCGCATTCTCCACGCCGAGCATCACCGCACCGGCGACAAGTGGTGCATCTATCCGATGTACGACTACACGCACGGAGAAAGCGACTCCATCGAAGGCATCACCCACTCCATCTGCACCCTCGAATTTGAGGACCACCGCCCGCTCTACGATTGGTACGTCGAGAACCTCGGCATCCATCATCCGCAGCAGATCGAGTTCGACCGCCTCAACCTGACCAACACCCTGCTCAGCAAGCGCAAGCTGCTGCTGCTGGTACAGAAGGGTTACGTCACCGGTTGGGACGATCCCCGCATGCCTACCCTTTCCGGCATGCGCCGCCGCGGCTACACGCCCGAGGCCATCCGCAATTTCTGCGCGAACATTGGCGTGTCGAAGACCAACGGGGTGATTGAATTCGGCCTGCTCGAACACTTCCTGCGCGAAGACCTCAACAAACGGGCCCTCCGCGCCATGGCCGTCCTGGATCCTCTGAAGGTTGTCATTACGAACTACCCCGACGACCTCGTCGAACACCTGGAGGCGGTGAACAACCCGGAAGACGAATCGGCCGGGGTTCGGACAGTGCCTTTTTCGAAGGTGATCTACATCGAGCAGGACGACTTCCGCGAGGTGCCGCCGAAGAAGTACTACCGGTTGTCGCCGGGCACGGAGGTCCGCCTCCGCTACGCCTACTTCATCAAGTGCACGGACGTGATTAAGAATGAAGCTGGGGAAGTGGTGGAGGTGCATTGCACCTACGATCCCGCCTCCCGCGGCGGCAATTCGCCGGACGGGCGTAAGGTGAAGTCGACGATTCATTGGGTTTCCGCGCCCCACGCCGTCGATTGCGAAGCGCGTCTGTACGATCAGTTGATGCTCGAGACCACGGGGGAGGAGTCGGCGGACGCCGATTTCACCTCGCAGTTGAATCCGGAATCGCTGGTGATTCCGCCTCAGGCGAAGGTGGAGCCCAGCGTGGCGGCGGCGGCGCCGGGTACGAAGTATCAGTTTGAGCGGGTGGGCTACTTCTGCGTGGACAAGGTTTCGACGCCGGAGCGTCCCGTCTTCAACCGGACGGTGAAGCTCCGCGACTCCTGGGCCAAGATCGACAAGGCGCAGAACGGGTAGTTAGAGGATCTTGCGGTAGAGTTCGTCGAGGGAGATCGAGATCCCGAGAGCGGTCAGGCGGCACTCCGCCCCTGGCCCCTCGGCCACGGCATAGCGCCACGCGCCGTCCGGAAGCTTGGTGAACCACTCGACGCGCATCTCGACCTGCGAAACCAGGACATACTCCCGTAGAGTCTCTACCGCCTGATAGCGGGCAAACTTACCACCCCGGTCCCAACTCTCGGTTGAGGGCGAAAGCACCTCGGCAACCAAGACCGGGTTCTTTACGATATCCGTCGTGCCGTCCTCGAACTCATACTTATCGCAGAAGACCATCACGTCGGGATACACATAGGAATTCCGTTGGCCCGTACGCAGCCGCAAATCGCTCACACTGGTGCGGCAAGGGCCCCGATCCAGAGCCTGGTCGAGCAATGAGCCGAGCCGCAAAATCAACGTGGCATGCGCCGGCGATCCCCCCGACATCGCATACACCACCCCGTCAACGTACTCGCTCCGGAACTCCGCCTTCCGGTCCGCCTCCAAATAGGCCTCGCGCGTCACAAACGGTACAGCAGCACTCGCCATAGCCCAATTCTACAACGCCCTACTCTTTCACCAACTCCCGGAACCGCCGCATCACCTTCACCACGTACTCCCGCGTCTCCTTAAACGGCGGAATCCCCCCAAACCGGTCCACCGCCCCCGGACCCGCGTTGTAAGCCGCCAGCGCCAACGCCAGCCCGTTCCGCCGGCCCTCATACTTCGTCACCAGCATATCCAGGAACCGCGCCCCGCCTTCCACATTCTGCGCCGGGTCATGCGCGTTCACCTGCAAATGCTTCGCCGTCTGCGGCATCAACTGCATCAGGCCAATCGCCCCCACCCGGCTCTTCGCCTTCACCTGATACCCCGACTCCACTTCCATCACCGCCTGAATCAACTCCGGCCGCAGGTTATGCTTTCCCGCATTCGGCGCAATCAAACGCGCCACCGGCTCCGGAATCTCCTTCCCGTTCGTCGCCTTCGGCAACACCACCGGCGCCGCCGGGGCCACCTCCGCCGAATCGATCATCAGCGACGTCCCGCCCGAACGCAAAAACAGGGTCTCCCCCTCCCGGATCAGGCTGTCATACACAATCCGCTGGCCGCTCTTTAACACCAAAACGCTCTGCACCATCTCTTCCGCTGCGGCGCCCATCGCCAACAGCCAGAACAAACCTGCAAATTTCACCATTCTCCCATCATCGACATCGCCAGCCGATTCGTACATCAGCCGAAAACCTTACCTACGCCGCCTCCAGGTCCAGCCGACCAGGAAAAATCCCAGGAAAGCGCAGCCCGCACCCCAATACGCCGTCGCCGGCCGGTAGACCATCTCCACCTCGTGCGTTCCTCCCTCCACCACCACCCCGCGCAGCGCCCCAAACACCTCCAGCACCTCCGCCGGCTTCCCGTCCACCGTCGCCTGCCAACCCGGAAAGTAGGTATCGGACAGCACCACCAAACCCCGGCACCCCAACTTCGCCTCCATCCGCACCCGGTTAGCCCGGTACGGGCGCTGCACCGTCACCTGTTCCTCCCCGCCGCACTCCGCCAGCGCCGGCGCGGCCCCCACCAGCAGCGCCTCCGTCCGCGGCGAAAACTCCTCGGTATCCACTCGCTGGTTGATCTCCCCCCGCGAACTCACCGCGCTCACCCGGTGCACCGCCCACGCCCGCGGCAGCGCCCGCGGATTGGCGAAAATCTGCAAACCGCTCACGCTGTCCGCCACCTTTACCAACCCGGGCCGCGGCGCCTTACCGGCAATATAGAAGTTAATACCCAACAAATCCTGCATCCGCGGCTTCCAGGTCTCCAGCTCCAGCAGATTCTCCGTCACGCTTGCCGCAAAGCCCTGCTGCGTCGGAATCCCGTGCCAATCCCCAAAGTTGTAGGGAATCTCCGCATCGGAGATCCCCACGCGAACCGGTACATTCTGCGCCCGCAGATAGCTCGCAATGTCGTTGTGCTGGTAGAGCCGGTCCAGATGCCCCGGCACGTTCTCCCGCGTCAACCGGTTCGCCATCCCCACCCCGAAAACACTCCCCCACTCCATCATCGCGATCACCACCAGCACGCCCGTCAACCAGGCCGGCGAAATCGTCCAGCGCGAAACCCTTCTCCGCAAAGCGTCCAGTCCATACGCCGCCAGCGGGCCCATCGCGAACCCCAACAGAACCAGCGCCCGCGCCGGCACCCGTGCCTTCCCGAACACCGGCGCCACCGCGTACAGCACCCCGTGCACAAAGTTCCCGTTGGCCAACGACAGCACAATCCCTACCGCCCCCAAACCAACCAGCCACCGCACCTGCGGCGACCGCCGCCATCCCGCCAGCACCCCCAAAACCACCAAAGAAAAACCCACTACCCCCACAAATGGGTCAATATGCACACGGGGCCGCGCCATCACCAACCCCCAGATGGCATCCCACCGCCACGCGAACTTCTCATGAACCGCATACGGGATCGGCTCATTCCACCGAAGCGGGTCCGCCACCCCCGCCCAACGCTTCGCCAGGGGAGCGTACTCCTGCGCCGGCAGAATCTGCCAGGCCCCCACCAGCAGCAGGGCCGCCGCCGCCAGCGCCGCCAACTGCCACCGCACCCCGCGCCACAAAGCCACCGCCCAAACCCCGGCCACGGCCGTCGAAACGTAGATCGGCACCTCGTGGTGACCGCTCCACCACATCACCCCCAACAACGCCCCGGAAATCGTCGCGCTGAACTCCGCCTGCTTCCCCCGCATGGCCCGAAACAGGAACATCACCACCAGCGGCAGCCACACGGCCCCGTTCAAAATCTGCGGCCACTCCGTGCTCGCCATGAAGCCGCTCAGCGAAAAGGTCAATCCGCCCAGAATGGACGCCCCCCGGCTCCGCTTCCAATCCCGGCACAGCCAGTAGGCGAAAAGCGCCGCTTGAAAGTGGATCAGCACCAGATACCAGTGCACCGTGGTCACGCTCAACTTGCCTTCGCGAAACGGCGCCAGCGCCAGCAGCCAGTTCGCCGGATACGCCACCCCGCTCACCTGCCCCAAAAACGGCTGCCCGATCCATTGATACGGGTCCCATAGAGGCAGCCGCAGGTGCCGCCACTCCGCCGCCTGCAGATGCAGCCGGGGAAAGTCGAACTGCGCCAGGTCAGGACTGTCCAGAAACGAGTACTGGCTGGTCAGCGTTAAGCGCCAATAGAAGCCAACACACAGCAGGAAGAGCAGAAGGAGCGGCGCAAATCTTCGCATGGTGGCTTCGTTTCACTCTAACGCGCCGCCGGTCGCCTGCGATGGCCCTCCAATTGCAATTGCCATCGGTGGCGCAACCCAGAAAATGACTCCCCTGTTGAACACTCTCTCGGGCCGCCTGGAGAACAAACACTCATGAACGCCACCATTAGCCCGGACCAGATCCCGGACCAGATCAAGAAGCTCCTCCAGTCTCAGGAACCTCCTTGCCTTTCGATCTATCTGCCGACGCACCGGCGGCATCCCGGCAACCAGCAGGATCCCATCCGCTACAAGAATCTGGTGAAGCAACTCGACGCCGCGCTGGAGGCCCACTATCCCAAAGCCGACGCCGAAGCGCTGCTGGCTCCGTTCCTGGCCCTCGCCGCGGACGCTGAATTCTGGAACCACACCTGGGATGGCCTCGCCGTCCTCGGCTCCTCCGCCGGCTTCCGCACCATCAAGCTGCAGCGCCCCGTCCCGGAGGTCGCCACCGTCGCCACCACGTTCCACTTGAAGCCGCTTCTCCGCATTCAGCAGTCGGCGGAACGCTATCAGGTCCTCGCCCTCAACCGCCGCGAAATCCGGCTCTACGATGGCAACCGCGATCAACTCGACGAGGTCACCCTCGCCCCCGGCGTGCCGGCCACCATTACCGCCGCCCTCGGCGACGAGCATACCGAACCCCACGAGACCGTGGCTTCCTACGGCGGCACCGCGCAAGGCTCCAACATGCGCCACACCCAGGGCACCAAAGCCGACGAAGCCGATATCGACGAGAAACGCTTCTTTCGCGCCGTGGACCGCGCCATCCTCGAACATCACTCCCGGCCGGCCGGCGTGCCGCTCATCCTGGCCGCCCTCGCGCAGTACCACACACCCTTCCGCGAAGTGAGCCACAATCCTTTCCTCTATGAGATGGGCATCGAAGCCGACCCCGCAGCCCTCACGGCGGCCGACCTTTGCGAACGCGCCTGGTCCGTCATCGAGCCGGAGTTCCGCGCCCGCCTCAAGAAGCATGCCGAAACCTACGGCGCCGCCCACGCGCGCGCCCTCGCCTCGGACGACTACGAGTATGTCGCCAACGCTGCGGCCGCCTCTCGCGTCGAAACCCTGCTCGTCGAAGCCGACCGCATCATCCCCGGCCCCGGCGGCGACGACCTGCTCGACGACCTCGCCGAACTCGTCCTGCAGCGCGGCGGCCGGGTGGTCGTGGTTCCTGCGGCCGACATGCCCACCACCACTGGCTTGGCAGCCACGTTCCGCTTCTAAGCCAGCAGCTTCGCGAGATCGAGGAGGTAGCCCCGCTTGCCGGCGTTCGCGCCGCGGGTGGGGCCTATCAAGCAGTCCACCCCCTCGGTCTCGTGGATATGCCCGCTGAAAAACCGCACCGGCGCATAGGCGTCGATGAACTCCCGCACCGCCACGCTCCCGAAGTGCGCCCCTTCCTTCACCCCGTCAAGCGGCGTATCCTTCGGCGGGCAGTGGCAGATCAAAACCAGCGGAGTCAAATCACGAAACGAAGCCAATCGCTCCGCCAACTGCTCTTCGGTGTATTCACCCGGGGTGTTAAAAGGGGTCCGGTTCGAATACCCTAATCCCGCCACCTGCACCCCGGCCATCTCGACGGCCTTCCCGTGCAGCGCCGTGAAGCCGAATCGCCCGCAAAACGCGGCGATGTCGGCCTCCGACTCGTGATTGCCCGGCAGCACGTACATCCGCTCGGCCCGGGGCTTCAGGATTTCGCCCATCGCATCCAGGCCCCGCGCCCAACTCACCAGGTCCCCCGCGCACACATACGCATCGGCCTCAATCGCCATCAGCTTCTCGAGCGCCTTCTTGTCGTTATGTATGTCCGAGAAAACCAGCAGCTTCACTACTCAACCGACTCCAGATACGTGTACCCGTGGATGCCGTCTTCGTAGAAACGCAGCATCCGCCCGGCCTCTTCGTAGCCCAGCTTGCCTTCGCGCACCGCCTTCTCCACGTCCTGCCGGAACGCTTCAATCAACGCTTTGGCGCTGAACTGCACGTAGTCGAGCACCTCGCGGACCGTATCGCCGGCAATCACGTGGTCGAGGATAATCTCGCCCGTCTCGCTCAGCTGCACGTGCACCGCGTTCGTATCGCCCAGCAGATTGTGCAGGTCGCCCAGGATCTCCTGATACGCCCCCACCAGAAACGCTCCCAGATAGTACGTCTCCCCGCCCTTGAACTCATGCAGCGGCAGCGTGTTCTTCACGTCGCGCCGGTCAATAAAGCGGTCGATCTTGCCGTCCGAGTCGCAGGAGATATCGCCGAGCACCGCATGGTGCGTCGGGTTCAGCTCCAGCCGGTGAATCGGCATCACCGGGAAAAGCTGCTTGATCGCCCAGCTATCCGGCATGCTCTGGAACAGCGAGAAGTTGCAGAAGTAGGTATCGGAAAGCATGCTCTCCAACCCTTCCAACTCCTCGGGCAGGTACTCGAGTTCCTTCGACAGCTTCAAGATCCGCCGGCAAATCGCCCAGTACATGTTCTCGGCCAGGCTCCGCTGCGTCAACGGCAGGTAGCCCAGGCTGAAGAGGTTCAACGCCGAATCGAGCGCGCCCTGCGCGTCGTGGAACGATTCGAGCAGGTTCTTCGCCGTGATGCTCCGGAAGGTCTGATGCAGGTCGATCAGCGGCTGCTCGCTCTCTTCGGAGATCTCA
This sequence comes from Terriglobales bacterium, assembly GCA_027485675.1. Classification (GTDB taxonomy): domain Bacteria; phylum Acidobacteriota; class Terriglobia; order Bryobacterales; family Bryobacteraceae. Next base: position 11,503 of record JAIXQP010000025.1, read on the forward strand.
TTCGGAATCGCCTCTTCGCCAAAGCCGCTCACGCCGAGCACATTGAAGATCAGCATCGAGTGGTAGGCCGCCACGGCCCGCCCGCTCTCACTCAAAATCGTCGGATGCGCCACCTCAGCTTCGTCGCAGACATTCTGAATGTGATAAACAACGTCGTTGGCGTACTCCTGTAGCGTGTAGTTCACGCTCGATTCGAAGTCCGTCTGCGAGCCGTCGTAGTCGATGCCCAACCCGCCGCCGACGTCGATGAACTCAAGGCCCGCCCCGGACTTCACCATCTCGGTGTAAATCCGCGCCGCCTCAATCACCGCGCCCTTAATCTGGCGGATGTTCGTAATCTGGCTGCCCAAATGGAAGTGCACGAGCTTCAGGCAGTCTTCCATGCCTTCACTGCGCAACTGCTCCAGCGCCCGCAAGGCTTCAGAAACCGTCAGGCCGAACTTCGACCGGTAGCCGCCCGAAGACTTCCAACGCCCGCTGCCGCGGCTCGCCAGTTTCAGCCGGACGCCAATCGAAGGCCGCACGCCCAACTGTTTGGCGTGCTTCAAAATCAGATTCAGCTCGGTATACTTCTCGACCACCGGCGTAATATTCCGGCCAATCTTCTTGGCCATCATCGCCAGTTCGATGTACTCATCGTCCTTGAAGCCGTTGCACAGGATGGGCGTTTCGTTGTCCGCAATCGCCATCACGGCCATCAGTTCCGGCTTCGAACCCGCTTCGAGGCCATAGCCATAGGGCCGGCCGTACTCGAACACCTCTTCCACCACCTGCCGCTGCTGGTTCACCTTGATCGGGAACACGCACTTGTAGCCGCCCTTGTAGTTGTGCTCGTTGATGGCCGTCCGAAAGGCGATGTGCAAATCCACCAGCCGGTTCTGCAGAATCTCGCCAAACCGGATCAGAATCGGCGGATTGATGCCTCGCATCACCAGCGTGTCCACCAACTGCTTCAGATCCACGCTCCGGCCCGGTTCCTTGTTCGGATGGACGAAGACGTGGCCATTCGAGCCGACGGAGAAATAGCCTTTTCCCCAAGCCGCTACGTCATACATCTCCGCCGCGTCGGTGGTTGTCCAACGTTCGGTGGGGTCCTTTCTCTTCGGGCTGTCAGCCAAGTTCAAGTTCAACGGTAGAGTTCCCTCGCAAAGTCTCAGTGTCCGATTAATAACACGGATGGGGCAAGAAGTTTTTCGTTACAAATAAAGGATGCCCCTTCAACTCTCCGGAAAAGTTGCCTTGGTTACGGGAGCCAGCAAAGGCGTGGGCCGCGGCATCGCCATCGCCCTCGCCCGCCACGGCGCCACCGTCGTCATCAACTACAACAGCGACCTTGCCGGCGCCCAGGAAACGCTCGCCGCGGTGGAAGCCGCCGGTGGCACCGGCATCACGGCCAAAGCCAGCGTCTCCTCGGCGGATCAGATCGACGCCATGTTCGATCTCGTCCGCCAAACCTACGGCCGTCTCGACATTCTCGTCAACAACGCCGGCGTCCAAACCTGGAAAGCGCTCCTCGATCTCACCGAGTCCGAATGGGACCACGTGCTCGATACCAACCTCAAGGGTACCTTCCTCTGCACCCAGCGCGCCGCCGCCATCATGAAGGAACAGGGCGCCGGCCGCATCCTCCACATCGGCTCCGGCTGCAACAAGGTAGCCTTCCCCCACCTCGTCAACTACACCGCCAGCAAGGGCGGCATCGAACAGTTCACGAAGGTGGCCGCCGTCGAACTCGGCAAATTCGGCATCACCGTCAACTGCGTCGCCCCCGGCGCCATTGAAGTGGAACGCACGAAGGAGGAGGCCGGAGACTACGCCGGCACCTGGTCCGCCGTCACGCCGCTCGGCCGCGTCGGCACCCCGGAAGACATCGGCCGCGCCGTTCTGTTCTTTGTGAGCGAACTGGCCGATTTTGTCACCGGCCAGACGCTTTATGTCGATGGCGGCCTATTTTCCAAGCCCCACTGGCCGTATCCCGTGTAGCTTCAACTTCTCAAGCGCCTTCTCGCCTTCGGGCGTATTCAGCTCCCAATACTTCATCCGCTCGCTCGCCAGTATCTCGGCTTTTACGCCTTCGCTGGTCTCATAGCGGACCACGCGGTGCGGCGCGGCCTTCTCCACCCAGTAGGCGCGCCACCGCTTGCCCACCGTGGCCCGGTATTCGTCGAGACCCTCGCCGCCGTCTTTGCGGGAAAGCTCGGCCTCCTCCCAGCGCGCCGGGCCGTCTTTGAACCGGGACACCTGCAGCGCCAGCATCATCGGCACCTTCCGCGTCTCGCCCGGCTTCATGACGGGCCGCGCCATCCCCCGCGCCCACAGCATCAGCGCATCTTCGCTGATCCCGAATTCCGGGTACCGCACGAGTACTTCCTGATCGCCTTCGCCATCGAAGTAGCTATGGCTTTCGACGCGAATCGCCGACTCGTTGAACACGGCCGATTTGAACAGATTCCCGCACCACTCCTGGCTCGACCAGGTCACCTTCGTAGGCGCGCCGGCCGGCTTCCCGTTCACGGAAGCCAGGGCGACGAAGGCCGAAAGCTGCAGATTGTAGTCGTAGATGCCGGTCTGAAAGTCTTCGACCAGATTCAGCTTCATCGCCGGAAACTCGTCGTTCTTGGGCCGGACGCCGGGGTCGCTCTTGACGCGCGCGGAGTTGGCGAAGGTCTCCGCCACGGTGATCGCGACGGCCGTCCCCTTCCGCGGCGCGCCGTAGCGCGGATACGTTAGGTCATAGCTTGTGAGCTCGGCCTGCCCGTCGCCCCAGGTCTTCCAGAACGCGGCGTCATAAGCCGGCGAATCCGGCGACGTCACAATCTTCGGCTTCTCCGGGCCCCGCGCGCAGCCCGCCAAAACAATCAGACTCAGCAGCCAAACTCTCATAACAGTCCCTTGCTCCGTAGAAAATCGCCGGCCGCTCCGAACAACAACTCCGCCTGCACCCAGTCCCTTTCACAAACCTGCTGATAGCAGGCCGCGCAGCGAGAGTGGGGCGCCGCAGGACTCTGCGCAAACGCAATCTCGTCCCGGAACTCCCTCACCATCGTACCTGCCCGCAACAACAGATTCGCCATGTACAGAACCCGGACCACCCGTGCGCGCTCCATCACCAAATCATCGTCCCGTTCCGCTTCCGCCCCCAGCCGGAAGAAAGCGATCGTCACCCGCGCCCGGACATCGTCCCCTGCCGGCACCGCCGCATAGCCCACGAACGAAATCAACTCCGCCGGATCGTCGTCGACATCTCCAATCGGATACAGCAACAGGGGCGCTTCCGAGCGCAACGCCACCGGATCTTCTCCATCGAGAATCCGCACTCCGGCCACAGGAAAGCGGTCCAGTTTCAGGCCTCGATTGCACCGGATACACGCCATCGCATAGTTGAACGGATGATAGGCCAGCAAGTAGTAGCCTTTGGCCTCAGCGCCTCCCGGCGCTCCATCCCATTCCTGCACGCGTGCCTTGGGGCGAAAATGCTCCAGGTCCGACTCCGCGGCATAGGCTGGATCCGTGCCGATCTTCCGTTCGCAATATGCACACTTCCCGTCTTGCAACGCCACATAGACGCCCTTAATCTCGCTCCAGATTCCGGACGGCTCGTCGTACCGGCCCGCTTGCCGGAACCGTTCGGTTCGACTGCGAGCCCGGCGTAGCCAGGATTCACCCATGGCCGCTTCAAGCTCCGCCAGTGTCACCGGATATCGCCGCATCGGATTACCGTCCGCTCAACCGCCGCATCAATTCCAACACCTTCTCCGGATGCTCTGCCGTGGCTTCCTGCGAAAGCGCCTTCAACTCCTCCTGCGCCCCGGCCGCCCGTGTTGACTCCAAACCGAACAGCGGACTCACCAGCACCTGCTGAGCGTCCATGCCGTACATCGACCGGTCCGGCGACATCGCCGTCGCGCTCCCGTCCTCCCCCACCTCCATCACTAGGATGTATTTCGAGTCCAAAGAACCCGCAATCAAGGGACTATGCGACGTCACGATGAACTGTAGCTTCGGCAAACCACTGCGCAAAGTCTCAACAATCCGCTGCTGCCACTCCGGATGCAAATGGAGATCAATCTCATCCAGTAGAACCAGCCCGCCCTGTTCATCCATTGGCCCATCCGACGCCTGCGCCAAATGATAGAGCAGATCGCTGATCCAAGCCACATAGGCCCGGTATCCATCCGAAAGCGCATCGAATGGCAGCCGAAGCCCTCGGTAGATAAACTCGCCGTCGAACCGCAACTCCTCCGGCATCAACCGGTTCATCAACTCCGCCACTTCTTCCCGCCGCGGCGAAGTGGGGTACCAAAGCTCGAGCGGCATCAGTTCCACATACGGCTCAAAGAGGCCTGCCACCCGTTGGTAGCGCGGATGCCGCCGCTTCCGCAGGGAATGACCACTGAACTCCCCGTCTTGCACGCGCCGGGTTGCCCCGTAGCCCACCACGAACGGCTCCGGCTTTCTCTCGCTGAGCCACCAATGGGGCTGCAGGTACTCTTCGTCCTGTCTGCGGTGGACCCGTACACCACCATGCTTCCCATTGTCGAACCAGCCCTCGACCTCCGCTGAGTCCTTGCCACTCCGAACCAACAGATAAGGAACAAATCCCGACTGCGCCAGCTCTTGGCCCAGCATCGCCATTGCCGCCGCCTTCAACACTGTCGTCTTCCCCGCACCGTTGTTTCCCAACAACAGCGTGATGTTCCCCTCCGGCGGATAGGAAAAACTCATCGCCGCATTTCCAAAGCACCGCAGATTCCGAAGACGCAACTCCCTCAAATACATACCGCCCCTATTGTCGCAACTTCCACAAGATCTGACGAATCATCCCCTGCCACTGTACGGCATCCCGCGTCCCCAAATCCATCCGCCGCACCAGCCGCCGCAGCTTCAACTCCGTCGACTCCCGCACCCGCTCGTGCACATACCCGCTCTCCTCAAGCGCCTCCCGCAACAGCCCCGTCAACCGGTCCACCTCCGCCGTCGCCGCCAGCGCCTGCTCCCGCTCCGGGGTCGCCTTCCACCGCCCATCCCGGATCAACTCATACAGCGTCACCGCCACCGCCTGCCCCAGGTTCATCGACCCGTGCGGCTCCCGCGTCGGAATCCGCATCAGAAAATGGCAGTAGCTCATCTCCTCATTCGACAGCCCGAACTTCTCGGAGCCAAACAGCAGCGCCGTCGGCCCTCCGTGCTTCCGAATCCTTCGCGCGGCATCCTCCAGCCGGTAGAGCGGCAACTGCATCTCCCGCTTGCCCACCGACGACGTCCCCACCACCAGCGTCGCGTCCCCCACGGCCTCGGCGATGCCCGGATACTCCCGCGCCCCCGTCACCACCTCGCCAGCATGGGTCGCCGAACGCGCCTCGTCCACCGCTACGCGGTAGGCGTCCACCAGCCGCAGGTCCGACAGGCCAAAATTGCTCATCGCCCGCGCCACGGCGCCGATGTTGAGCGGATTGCGTGGACTGGCCAACACCACGCGAAATAAAGCAGGATCCAAGTCCTCAGTGTAAACTGCCTCCATGCGCTGCTGCCTCTTTCTCCTGCTTGCCGTCTCGCTCTCCGCCGAAACGCTGGTTTTGGGCCATCGCGGCTGCCGCGCCCTCCGGCCGGAGAACACCATCGCCGCCTTCGAACATGCGCTGCAGGTCGGAGCCGACATCCTCGAACTCGACGTCGTCGTGACGCAGGATAATCAACTCGTCGTCCACCACGATCTCGATCTCGCCGGCAAATCGGTCCACTCGATGACGCTGGCCGAAGTCCGCGCCTTCGACCGCGGCGGCACGCGCAGCCCCAACTTCCCCCGGCAGCAGCTCATCCCCGGCGAACGCATCCCCACCCTCGCCGAAGTCCTTACCCTCGCCAAGAAGCGCAAAGCCCGGCTCATGATCGAGACCAAAGTCGACCCCGCCATCGACCCCCAATGGTTCGCCACCGCCGTCGATCAGCAGATCCGCCAGCACGGCGTCGCGAGCCAGGTGATCCTCCAAAGCTTCGACCATCGCACGCTCCACGCCATGCGGAAGCTGAACCCGCAGATTCCTCTCGTCCTCCTCAACCCCCGTCAGAAACTCGCCGACTACATCACTCCCGCCCGCGCCCTCGGCCCCAAGGCCATCCAGATGGTCAACGTCACCATCGTCGACGCCGACATCGTCAAGACCCTGAAGGCCGCCCAAATCCCCATTTACGTCGGCACCACGGATGACCCCGCCCAATGGAAGCGCCTCATCGATCTCCAGATCGACGGCATCCTCACCGACGACCCCGCCGGTCTCCGCCGCCTCCTGCCGCGCTAGCATCAAGGCATGAGCCTCCGCTGGTCCGTCCTGCTCCTGGCCGCCACCTCCGCCTTCGCCGCCGAGTACAAAGCCTCCGACGACGGCCGCGTCGTCTACTTCACCGGCGCCCCCGTCGACGAGTACGTTCCCAACCGCCTTTGGCGCTGGACCAATAGCAACATTGAGACCCTTCTCGATACCTACGCACCAAATCAAAATCAAACTGAGATCCGCATCCCTCGCCTTACGCCGGATGGCCGCCTCGCCCTCATAAGCACCTCTCGCCTCCTCCCAGACTTTCGAACCGAACGCCGCTGGCAAATCCGCCTCGACGGCGCTACCCGCCCCCTCGTTGAAATCGCCGATGCCCAACTGGTGTCAATGAGTCCCAACGGCCGCTGGGTCGTCATCTACCGCAACCAACCCGGCCGCGCCGTCGAACTCTTCGAACTCTCCGAAGCCGGGCTCCGCTCCACCGCCATCTGGCCCGACCCCCGTCCCAATGGCCTCCCCAGCTACGACCAGGCGTTCCCCGCCATGGTCTCCGACGACGCCCTCGTCCGCGCCGGCTGCGACACCTGCATATGGAACAGCCGCACCGGTGTCACCCAGCAGCAACCTATTCCCTTCGACGGAACCGCCCGAACCTTCTTCCAATGGCGTTTACGAGGTCCCCAACAAGGACAAATTCTCTACAACGCCGTCGGCGTCTCGCTCGGAGTGGACTGCTTCCAACGCGAATACGCAATCCTTGCCACGGACCCTGCCGGCCGCCGCGCCCACCTTCGCTGCGGCGCCCAACACCTCCTCTACAACGCCGACACCAATCGCGTCTCCAACCTACCGCCAGAGCCCATCCTCAACTCCACCCTCACCGCTATTCTGACCCGTCCCACCGCCACCCAATTCCTCTGGCAACCCCTCGACGGCCGTACCCCACAGCCCCTCGACCGCTTCGACATCCTCCCCCTCATTAGCGCCATCTCGCCCTGGGGTCTCTTCGCCACCAACGAGACGCCCGACTTCACCCTAGAATGGGGAGGCCAAATGCTGCCTTGGCTTCAAGGCTCCCTCGGCTACCACTACGCCTTCCTCCCCGCCGACATCGTCCCCGGCGCGGTCGACTCCTTCCGCCTGACCTCCCCCACCCGCCCCTGGCTCAACGTCCAACGCGATCGCACCGTCGCCCGCGAAGCCCTCGCCGCCGTCCCCATTAACGCAGCCGATCCTAGGTTCCTCTTCATCCACGAGGACTACTCCGGCCTCGTCACCCCTGATTCCCCAGTCCGTCCCGGGGAGCACATCCACCTCTACGTCACCGGACTTGACCCGAACGGAGCCGATCTGGATCTGCCAACGAGTTTCGCCAGCATCTTCGAACCACCGAATCCGAACCTGGGATCGCAGCAAGGGGCCCTACCCCTGCGCGCGATCGCCATTCAACCCTCCGGGTACTCCCGCTCTCTGCAACTCCTCACCCTCGAAGTACATCCACAGATAGTTTTCTACGCCGGCCCCGCTCAAACCGTGTTCCTCCGCCTTCAACTCAACAAAAAGGCCGGAAACGGGTTATCCGCCACCGGCCCTGTTTGGTTTTCAATCAGCCCGAACTAGGGCTCGGCTTCAACCGTAATCGTCGATTCCACCGCAAAGCGCTGATAATTGGTGAACAGATGCGTCTGGTAGCCTTTGCCCGTCCGTACCCGAAAACGAATCTGCGCCTCGCGAACCAGCCAGGGTCCATCACCCTCCTGCGATCGGCGCTCCTCCAATACGCTCGGCGGCTTCAGCTCCGCTCCCCCCTCCCGCACCACTTCGATCCGCCGCCGCGCCACCGCATGCTCTTTCTGATCGATCCAGAACGTCTGCCGATAGCACAGCAACTCCTGCTCCTCCTTCGTCGCCTCACCCAGCTGGGCCTTCGGTTCGCAACGAACCACCCAATTCCCCGCCTCTTCCCCCGTCACCGCGCAATCACTCACCTTGGCCACTTCGCCAACATGCCCATACCGCACGTTATACACCCGGTTAAAGAAGCCACCCTTTCTCGGCTGCCGTCGCTCCGCCCGGCGCTGCGCCGCCGTCTTCTTCATCGCCTCTTCAATCGCCTTTTGCTCTTTGGCGCTCAGCGGTTTCCCGTTACGCTCCAGCCGCTTGCGATACCGCAGCCCCTCGACGAAGAGATTCTCATACAACCCCGATCGAAACTTCCCCGTGCCTTCCCAATTGTTCCAGTTGGTCTGCAACTCCCGATACACGTACCGGCGCCGCAACTCTTCGTGCTGCCGGTCCACCTCATCCGCCCGCTGCAAAAGCGCAGCGGGATCGGGTACTAACAAAGCCAGAAAAAGGCTAGATATCCAAGTTCCGAACATCGAGCGCGTTGTCCTCGATAAACTTCCGCCGCTGCTCCACGTCCTCGCCCATCAGCGTCGAGAAGATCTGGTCCGTCTCCACGAGGTCCGCCAAGTCCACCCGCAGCAACGTCCGCGCCTCGGGGTTCATCGTCGTCTCCCACAACTGCTCGGCGTTCATCTCGCCCAACCCCTTGTACCGCGTCACGGACGCATCGCGCATCCCCTCCGCCTTCAAGTAATCGAGCAGATCCGCCCAGTTCGTCTTGATGTCCTTGCGGTCGCCCTTGCTTACGTTGAACGGCGGCTGGTTGTACTTCGCCAGCAGCTTCGCCAACGTCCGCAGCCGCCGGTACTCCGGAATCACGGCCAAATCGACGCCCACTTCCCGCTCCGCATTCGTCGGGTCGAAGAACGTCACGCTCCAGGCCGCATGCACCTCGTCCTGCTTCAACTGCACCCCGGGGATCTTCGCCTCCACCATCGGGTTGTACAGCGCCTCGACGTTAGCCTTGTCCTGGAAGTCCGCCTTGGTATCGAGCGGTAGATCCGGTCGCGCCAGAATCTCCACCACGCGCGGATCGCGCACCCGCCGCTCAAGCCGCTTGAACAACTGCTGGTGCTCGTCGAGCGACATCAGGAAGTTCCGCAGCTCCGCGCCTTCAAGCTTCTCCGTGCCGTACTCCACCGTCATATTCTCGGTGGCCCGGCGCAGGATCTCCTTGGTGAACTCTTTATCGTCCTTGATGTACTTCTCGCTCTTACCCTTCTTGATCCGGTAGAGCGGCGGCTGCGCCACGTACACATGGCCGCGCGTAATCAGCTCCTGCATGTGCCGGAAGAAGAACGTCAGCAGCAGCGTCCGGATGTGCGATCCGTCCACGTCCGCGTCCGTCATGATGATGATCTTGTGGTACCGCAGCCGGGCGATATCAAAATCCGCCGCCCCAATGCCGGTGCCAATCGCCGTGATCATGTGCCGAATTTCGTCGTGGCCCAGCATCTTGTCGTAGCGGGCCTTTTCGACGTTCAGGATCTTGCCCTTCAGCGGCAGAATCGCCTGGAACTTCCGGTCCCGTCCGCTCTTGGCGGTGCCGCCGGCCGACTCACCCTCGACGAGATAGATCTCGCAACGTTCCGGATCCTTCTCCTGACAATCCGAGAGCTTACCCGGCAACCCACCCGAATCGAGCGCGCCTTTACGCCGCGTCAAGTCCCGCGCCTTCCGGGCCGCTTCGCGCGCCCGCTGCGCGTCGATCGCCTTCGAGACGATCTTCTTCATCACGGCCGGATTCTTGTCAAAGTACTCGCCGAGCTTCTCGTTGATCAAGCCGGTCACAAAACCGGAGACGTCGCTGTTAAGCTTGCCTTTCGTCTGCCCTTCAAACTGCGGCTGCGGCAGCTTCACGCTGACCACCGCCGTCAAGCCTTCGCGGACGTCATCGCCGGTCAGGTTCTCTTTCACGTCCTTGAACAGCCCAGCCGCCTGCCCCGCGGCGTTGATGGTCCGCGTCAGGGCGCTGCGGAAGCCGCTCAAATGCGTGCCGCCGTCCACCGTGTTGATGTTGTTCGCAAAGCTGAACACCGTCTCGGCGTAGGCGTCGTTGTACTGCAAGGCCACTTCAATCGTCAGCTTGCCACCGTTCGGCAGGTCGCGCTCGCCTTCGAAGTAGATCGGCTTATCGTGCAGCACGGCCTTCGCCTTGTTCAGATGCTTAATGAACTCGGCAATGCCCCCCTCATAGTGGAACTGCTGCGCGTGCACCGGCTCCTGGCGCTCGTCGGAGAGGTTAATCGTGATGCCCTTGTTCAAGAACGCCAACTGCCGCAGCCGTGAAGCCAGCGTATCGAAGTTGTACGTCGTCACGTCCATGATGGTCGTGTCCGGCTTGAAGGTGATCTTGGTGCCCGTGCGCTTCATCGGCACCTTACCGCCCTGCTTGAGCGGCGCCAGCGGAATGCCCTTCTCGTACTCCTGCGTCCAGACGTGCCCTTCGCGCCATACTTCGAGTTCGAAGCGTTCCGAGAGCGCGTTCACGCAGCTCACGCCCACGCCGTGCAACCCGCCCGAAACCTTGTACGTGTTCGAGTCGAACTTGCCGCCCGCGTGCAGCTTGGTCAACACCACCTGCGCGGCCGAAACACCCTCTTCGGCGTGAATGCCCACCGGAATGCCGCGGCCGTTGTCCTGCACGCTGATCGAGTTATCACTGCGGATGATCACATCGATCGTGTCGCAGTAACCCGCCAGCGCTTCGTCAACGGAATTGTCCACCACTTCGTAGACAAGATGGTGCAAACCCTGTTCGCCGGTAGAGCCGACATACATGGCGGGGCGCAGGCGTACCGCCTCGAGTCCCTCCAAAACCTTGATACTGCTGGCACCGTAGTCGTTCGAGTTGGGGTTGGGGTTGGGGGTAGAGCTCATCAAATCCTCATCGGCATGACAATGTAGCGATAGTTCAAAGTCCCATCGCTCACCGGCCGCAATTCACCGGCGCTAGCCGAGTCCTTGAACAAAAATTGAACGTTGTCTTCGCTGCTCGCCCGCAGGAAATCCAGCATGTAGGCAGCGTTAAAACCGATCTCGACGTTCGGCCCTTCGTAGGTGGCCGTCAGCGTCTCTTCGCTCTCGCCGGTGTCGGATAGCGACGAGTGCAGCTTCAATTCGCCGGGGAACGCGCCCACCTTGATGGCCCGCGAACGTTCATCAGCAAACTGCATCACGCGCTCGAGCGACGCCTTCAATTCGTCCCGGCTCAGCGTGACATTCTGCGGATGCTCCTTCGGCAGCACCCGTTCAAAGTCGGGGAAGTTGCCGGTCAGCTTCCGGCTCAACAGCAGGCGGTCGCCAATCTGGAAGAACAGATGGTTCTCATCGCCGGCAAACAGGAGCTTCGCATCTTCACTCGCCTCCGCCGCCAGCCGCGCCAGTTCGCCCATTGCCTTCCGCGGCAACAGCGCCCGGTAGCTCTGGTCCGGCGCAAAGCCCTCAATCTCCATCGGGCACTCCACCATGGCCAGGCGGTGGCTGTCGGTCGAAACCATCGTCAGCCCATGCGCCTTCACAAGCAGCAGCGCGCCATTCAGCGTAAAGCGGCTCTCTTCGGCCGAGATCGCGAAGATGGTCCGCGTAATCATCGCCGCCAGCCGCTTCACCGGCAGCTCCGCCAGCACCTGCGGCATCTCCGGCAGCTCGGGATAGCTCTCCCGGCTCATGCCCGCCATCCGCGTCTTCGAACGGCCCGCGGTGATCGACGCCCACTGGTTGTCACCGAACTTGATCGAAATCTCACCTTCCGGCAGCAGCCGCACGTAATCGAGCAGCTTCTTGGCCGGGATCGTCCCCGAACCCGCCTTCTTCACCTTCGCCGGACAGCCACAACGGATCCCCAACTCCAGATCCGTCGCCGTCAGCGACAACCGGTCGCCATCGGCTTCGAGCAACACGTTCGACAGAATCGGGATCGTGGACTTCTTCTCCACCACACCCTGGGATAGGCCCAGCTCCCGGACCAGATCGGCTTTGCTAACTGTGAATTCCATAAATTAAACCGTTATTTCTATAACCGGATTCGTAGGTGCTGTGGAAATGTGGAATCCTTCCTAAATTATACAAAATTCAACCGCTTCCTGCTCAGGCAACCAGTGGATCCCGCTGCGGAAGGGGAAGGATAAACCGCCCCGGCGAGTTTCCCTCACAGCCTTCCACCGGATATTCTGGCGGGGGTCTGTGGAAAACAGATGTAAACATATTTAGATTGAATCAGTTAGGCTGTGGAGCAGCCTGTTCAAATCTCCGTCCCGCTGCCGGAGCTTGTCAATCTTCTGTACCGAATGCAGCACGGTCGTATGGTGCTTCCCGCCGAAATGCCGCCCAATCTCCGGCAACGACGACGGCGTCAGCTCCTTGGCCAGGTACATGGCAATCTGCCGCGGATAGGCGATGTTCTGTACATTCGTCTTCAGCTTCAGTTGCCCCGGCTGCAAACCAAACTTCTCCGCCACCGCCCGGACGATCAGGTCCAGGGTCACCCGCCGCTCACTCCCCCCGGAAAGCTGTTTTAAGACCTGCTGTGCCATCGAAAGCGTGATGGGGGAATCCATCACCGAACTGTAGGCGATCAGCTTCACCAGGGCCCCTTCGAGCTCCCGGACGTTCGACTTGGTTTTCGTCGCAATGTAGATCCGAACGTCCTCCGGCAGGTGAATCCCCTCGGCCTCGGCCTTCTTGTCGAGAATCGCCATTTTCGTCTCGAGGTCCGGCGGCTGCACGTCCACCATCAGCCCCCACTCGAAGCGGCTGCGCAGCCGGTCCGTCAACCCCTGCGTCTGCTTTGGCGGCTGGTCCGAACTCAGAACAATCTGCTTGCCGTTCTCATGCAAGGCGTTGAAAGTATGGAAGAACTCTTCCTGGGTCCGCTCTTTATTCGCGAGCACCTGAATATCGTCCACCAGCAGGATATCCGCGCTCCGGTAGTGCTGGTGAAACGTCGACATGCGATCGGTCTTGATGCAGTCGATCATCTCGTTCATGAACTTCTCGCTCGACGTGTAGATGATCTTCATCGACGCATACCGGTCCGCCAGCGTCCGGCCGATCGCATGCATCAGATGCGTCTTCCCCATCCCGACTCCCCCGTAGATAAACAACGGGTTGTACCGCTCGGCCGGGTTGTCCGCCACCGCCTTCGCTGCGGCGTGGGCAAACTGATTGCAGCTTCCCACCACGAAGTTGGCAAAGTTGTACTTCGGGTTCAAAAGGCTGACGGATCCTTCATTCGCCGCAACCGCCGCACCGTTCAGCGCCGCCGGCAGCGCCGCAGGCGCCACCTGGTACTCAACCTGTCGAACATCGAGACCAAGAGCCGCTACCGCCGCACTCACATGCTGGGCGTACTCCTGCTCCATCCAAACTTTGGTCGCTTCACTCGACACCCGGATGATCAACCGGCCGCCGGAGTAAGCCTGCAGCTGCGTCGGAGCTAACCAGTTTTGGAAGCTTTCTGAGCTCAACTTCTTCGCAAGCTCGTCCTTTATCTGATCCCAAACCGTCATAGTTCTTTCTTTTTCTTTCGTATGCCCAACCCGCAAACGCACTCTTCCCACATGTTTTCCACAACCTGTGGAAAACCGAAAAAACCGACTGAATTGTGAAGGGGGAAGTCCTGGTGGGAAGCGTTCGGACGGCAGAAAATCAATTCTCCAACTATCGAACGGAACCTCAGAATAGCACAGCCCCGTGCGCCCATGACAAGGGTTTTCTAGATAAATAAGTCCTTTGTAATCAACAAGAAGACAAAAGAAAACCCTTTTGTTTCCATCTGATTACACCCCTGCTGACGTCACCCATACGGAGTATATCCACAACATCTGGTGGCTGCCGCCGCACATGATATCCACAGGTAGCGTAGGTGTTTACCCTTACGACCTTACTTCCAATCGTTGAAGTGCTGTATAGCGTTAAACAGTAGAGCGAACTCGCCGTGGTTCTGCCACCGGTAGCAGGGGTTCGTGGCAAACAGCAACACGCGTCCCTCCCCCGACGGCACACTCACCAGTGCCGGCTTCTGCCGCAACTCCGCCGCCCCGCGCATAAAGCCGCTCAGCACCGACGCCTCCGTGCCCGCGTACCGCAAGAGCACCTGCTTGGCCCGGTCCTGCTCCCGTACCTCGAGCAGCGGACCATTGGCATAGCGCACGGAGATCTTCTGCTTCCCGTACCCGTAGAAGATCGGATCCGACGGCTGGGCGATTTCCAGCTCCACCACCGGACCCGGCCCGTAAAACTGCCAGCTCGGTCGCCCGGCCTCCACCTGCCCGGCCAGTCCGAACTCCACCGGGAAATGCGAGGCGCTGCCCAAGGTGATCAACAATCCCCCTTCGCGCACGAACCGCTGCACCTCCAGCGCCCCTTCAAGACCCATACCCCCGGTAATGTCCTTCGACTCCCCATAGCCGTTGCTATACGCGAGCGGCCGCCCCTTCGACTCGAGATCAAACACCAGTCCCTTCGCCGTCCGCCCCTGGTTCGGAATCAGGATGACGTCATAATCCCGGCGCAACGAACCCTGCCGCACGCGATCCTTGAAGATCAGGTCGTAGGTTATGCCGATCTTGTCGAAGGCATGACGCACCCAACCCACCTCCTGCGTATTGCCCCACGTGCTGTACATCGCCAGGCGCGGCAGATCCACCTCGTGCGTCGCCCCGGCCGGCCGCTCCGCCAGCAGAGTCGCCCGCAATCCCAACTCTTCGACCAGCGCCCGCGCCTCCGCCGTAGCGGCCAGCAGCAGCGAACCGGCCGGAATCTCTCCCTGGGCGGCGTTCAACGCCTCCACCTTCACGCCCCGGCCAAGCCGGTAGCGCAGCGTCACCAACCCGTGCGCGCCATTATGGTGCACCACCAGCCAACCGCCCTGGCCGGCCACTTCGCCGCGCGGCTCGAACCGGTCCACCCGGGTCACCGGCAAATTCAGAATCGCCTTATCGTTGCTCTCCTTCACGTCAATATGCGCGAGCAAACCCATCGTCCAACCCGTGTCGTCGTAGGTCCGCAAGGAAGGATCCGGATACACCTGCTTTTCGAGCAGAGACTTCGCCAGGCGCCCATACGGCTGATCCCGCTTGATCACAAACGACCCGTCCGCCGCCCGGCCCACCTCAATCCCCTGCATCCGCAGCGTGTTCACCACCCAGGCCACTCGCGTCATGTCCCGCTGCTTATCCGGAATCACATACGCGTAAGGTGGCTCATTCCGCCCGGCCTCAATCGAATGCAGGCTCTTCTTGTAGAAGTTCTCCACAATCGTGCGGCTGTTCCCGGCGGCCAATTCGAGGGTCGTTAACACCCCCGTCTGCCCGTAGTTGATGTTGTTCCGGAAGGACCACTCCACCTCCTTGTACGCCGGCAGCGGCCGGTACCACTGCCGCCGCGCCGCGCCGAAGCGGTCCGACGGCTCGCCGGAATCCACCTTCCGCTTCATGGTGTTCGCTCCGCCGTTCCCATAGACCTCGTACATCCGCAACATGCCGTTATGATTCGACGACATGAAACCCAGGTATCCGGCCGACCACATATCGACGAATGCGTGCGTCCACACGCCGGGCATCCCGTAGCCGATCAACTTCGTCATCTCGTAGTTGGCAAACCACGGCAGTTCGGCATACAGAATCGGGTCCAGATTCGGGTTATGCGGAGGCTGCCCGCTAAAGGTGTAGAGGAACGGAACCGACTCGTGCAGGTCGTGGATGATCGGCGGATGCCATTCGAGATAGGCTTTCAGCCAGTTCTGCATGGTGACCTGCGAATAGTGCATGTCCCGGTTGTTGTCGTGATAGATGTACTTGCCCCAGTAGGGCGGCCCGGGCAGCCGGTCGTCCTCGTTCTCCTCGTTCACTTTGTACTCGTTGTACCAGGCGACGTAGCGGTCCCGGCCATCCGGTTCGAGCACGGGAGTGAGAAACACGATCAGGTTTTTGCGGATCGCCTCATACAGCGCGCCCTCCTCGGCAACGATCCGGTAGCCGAGCTCCATCAGCATGTCCGGCGGCCCGGTCTCCGAGGAGTGCAAACCCGCGGTGACGTGGTAGATCGGCTTGGCTGAATTCAACAGCACGGGGAGTTCGCCCGGCCCGATCGTCCGCGGGTCGGCCAGCTTCGCCAGGTGGGCCTTATAGGTATCCAGCTGCCGGATGGTCGCCTCCTCGGCAATTGCGACCGTCCAGCAGTCCCGCCCCTCGTCCGTCTTGCCGGTGAACAGGATCTTCACCCGCGGCGACGCCTTCTCGAGCGCCCGAAAGTAGGCGAGCATCTGTCCTGAGGTCGCGAGCTTCTTCGGCATACCCACGTGGTAGCCCAGGACCTCTTTCGGCGAAGGCACCCCCTTGCCGGCCGGCAGATGGTCCACCAGCGGACTCAGGAACTCCGGCTTGGTAGTCCACTCCTTCACCTGCCGGGCAAACTCAGCATCATAGGCCGGCTGGCCGAACAAGGCTCCCGTGAACAGTACCGATAGAAGTAGCAGGCGCATATGCGAAGAAGGGTAGCAGTGTTGACAGGCAGGGTGGCTCATGAGAAACTGATGGTTGTTGCGCTGAGCGGGAGTAACTCAGCTGGTAGAGTGCAACCTTGCCAAGGTTGATGTCGCGAGTTCGAATCTCGTCTCCCGCTCCATAGTTTTCACGGCAGATCGCCATGAAATTTCTCCTCGGGCTCCTGGTAGCCTCTCTGGCAAGCGCGCAAAACTGGGAAGTGTTGTTCGATGGGGTCTCCCCCGCAGGCTGGCTGGAGGTCACTGGCGCGCCATTCCCGTCCTCCTGGAAAATCGAGGACGGATGCCTCAAAACAGTCCCTAACCCGCAGAATATGCAGGACTTAAGGACAATGGCTTCGTTTCGTTATTTCGAGTTCCGCTTCGAGTGGAAGCTGGCTCCCGGCGGCAACTCCGGCGTGAAATACCGCATCGAGAAGACCGACCGCTGGCAGCGGCCCGGCGACTCCGGATACCAGGCCCGCGCCCGCGGCCCGGAGTACCAGCTCCTCGACGATCCCAAAGCCCCCGCCAATCAGCAGTCCGGCGCCCTTTACACCGTCCACGCGCCGAACCTCAAACAGCTCCCCGCCCCCGGCGTCTTCCACGAATCCCGCATCCTCGTTCTCGGGGACCACGTCGAACACTGGCTCGACGGCGAACGCGTCCTCTCCTACCCCCTCACCGAACCCCCGAAAGAGTCCTTCCTGTCGCTGCAGAACCACAACTCGGTGGTCTGGTTCCGCAACCTCCGCATCCGCCGTCTCGACGCCGAAGCCAAGGCCATCGCCTACCTCCAGCGCGAGGTCGGCCGCTGGCGGAAAGAGAACGGCTGCTACTCCTGCCATAACGATGGCGACGGCCGCCGCGCGCTCGCCCTGGCCGCCCAACGCGGCTGGGCCGACGCCCCGGAGCCCGTCACCAACTGGGAAAACGACCGCGCCAACCCCGCCTTCAGCGACAAAAAGCTAGCGCGCATCCATTTCGGCGGCGCCGCAGCTCTCGCCGCCGATCAGTTGCCCGATGGCTCCTGGAAGATCGATGGTGAAGAGTCACTCGGCTCGCCGGTCACCTATGGCCGCCCGCTGGCGACCTATTTGACCCTCGAAAAAATTCGCGCCGGCGGCCTCGGAGAGGCCGCCGGCAAAGCGCTTGCCTGGCTCCGCCACCTCCAACCGCGCAGCGTCGTCGATGCCGCCGCGAAATCGATGGCCACCGGGAATCCGGAACCGATCCTCCTCGCGGCGCAGAATGCAGACGGCGGCTGAGGTCCCTATGCTGGCCGCCCTTCGGAAGCGTTTGATACCGCCGTCGCCCTGCTCGCGCTGCACAGGCATCACCCCGCCGCCATCGCCCGTGGCCGCGCCTATCTCACTAAGACCCAGCAGCCCGCCGGCGGCTGGCCCGAAACCACCCGGCCGCCCGGCTCGCTTAGCTATGCGCAGCACATTTCAACGTCGGCCTGGGCTACCATTGCCCTGCTAACGACGCTCGACGCGGAACGGTAGCGCCATCGTCTCGCCGGTGATCCTGGTCGTCACCGGGTTGAAGACATCCACGTCGAACGGCCGGCCCACGCGGTTGCCGGCGAGGTCTTCGAGCGTCACGTCGATCTGCAGGCGGTGGTCTCCGGCCGCCCACGGCAGGGCCGGCACAAACTCCCACCGGGTCTCTCCGGCGGCTAACCGCGCCTGCCCCGCGACATCAGCCGTGATCAGCCGCAGCGCCAGCGCCGCATCGAGCGGTCTGCCGAACTCGACCACCAGCGGCTCCCGCGTGCCGGCCGGCGGCGCTCCAACGCGCCACGCCAATGGTTCAATCGGCCTCCGCTCGGGCTCCGTCACCATGAAAGTCTTGCGCAAGCCGGTCCGCAGGGGCGCCCCGGCCGCGTCTCGCCAACCAGCGTCCACCACGAGCGTATAGGTCCGCCCGGCCACGAGCGCCGGCCCGACTTCCGTCAACGGCAACACGCCGCGCTTAATCCGCCCAGGGTCGAACAAAATCGTGAAGCGTCGATTCGCGGGATCCCACAGCTCCTGGTCGATTTCGAGAAACGGCAGCTCCACCGGCGTTCCATCGGCCTGCAGCAAGCGCAGCCGTTGCCACGCCTCGCCCCGCTGCATGGGCGCCGAGAAGACCACGTAAAACTTCAACAGATTTTCCGGTAAACGGTCCACCGTGGGATAGACCGTCTCCACGATCGCGGCCGGCGACGCCGCCGGCCGCAGCGCGGGAAACCGGGTCTCCACCCCGCGAAAAATCGCGCGGACTTCGTCCGCCAGAAAAAACCGCGGCCGAAAAACAAGCCGCCCGTTCCCGGCGCTAAAGGCGCCAAGAACGGGCGGTACGTCGCCATCGCCGACGTACACCTGGAAGGACTCGCCAGGCGCCGGTTTCTCTACCCAAAACTCCTTGCCGTCGGCGCTGCGCAACACCGTCTGCGCGAGCAGGCTGCCTGCGGACGCCATCAGCAGAAGCCAGGCTTTCATACTACGGCAGGCCGATCGTTCGCACATTCAGCGAGCCAGCTTCATCCGCCAGCGTCACTGCGTGAGTGGCATCGTATTTATCGAGCTGCTGCACACCCTTCAGGCTATCGACCGTTTCGTAGGGCACGCCCTGCTTCTCGGTCTGCGCCGTAATGGGGGCGTATACGTCCAGGCCCTCGGCGGTCAGCTTCATCACACCGCGGCTACTGTTCGCCATCAGAATGTAGGCGCGGCCGTCCTTTTCATACGCGATCATGTCGAGCGGCCGGTTCCGGTTGCCGAGTTCGGCAATCGTGGTGCCCTTCACCTTCGCGCCCGGCTTCAAGTCGCTGACGGGAATCCGCACGAGCGGGGTGCAGGTGTAAGCCGCCAGGATGTAAGCCTTGTCCTTGATCGTGTAAGGCACAAAAGTCCGCACCGGCGCGTTGGTTTCGAACCGTCCGTGAGCGCCGTGGAAGATCTCAATGCCCGCGCCCTTCGTGGCTGCTTGAAACGGGTAGGGGATCGACCGTAAGCTCGACGCGAAATCCTCATTCGACAGTCCGGCGACCACTACGTTTCCGTCAACAAAGCCCAGGTCCGTAATCGCCTCCATCCGCTGCCGCCCTCCCTCGGCCGGCACATCACTTAAGCTCACCGACGATTGCTTCGCCGCCGCCAGAGCAAACTCCGAAAGGTTCCCGGCCGTATCCGCCTTCAGAATCACCGGCACCGCCTCCGGCCCGCGCCCGCGCGCCACCGAGAAGTAGATGTTCTTCGAAATCGGGTTTACGGCCATATCGGCGATCAGGATCTGATCGCCCGTGGTGCCCAGCAGCGCGGCGATCTTCGTGTTGACGCCCTTGATTTCGACCGTTACGCCTTTAGCCGGCTTGGTGTCCTTCGTTTCGAAGGCGAAAATCCGGCCACCCGCGGAGTCACCGGCAAACAGAGTTCCGTTGGGCCCAAACGTCAACGGGCCGGCCGATTTGAGTTCCGCGGCGGGGGCGGCGAGCGCCAACGCAGCGGTGAAGCAGAGAGAGGATAAAACTTTCACCATGCGGGGATGCTAGCACAGCTAGTGGCAGAACAAATCCCCCACGGTCGCCGCCGCGGTGTCGACAATCGCCATGTCGCTCGATACCTTCATCCGCCGAAACTCCGCCGCAATCCGGTCGGTCAGCGTGAACAACGGCTGCGCGTTCCGCACATCCCAGGCGAAACGCAGCAGGTCCCGTGCGTAGTTATCGGCGCGGAAGGTCGCCGCGGCATAAGCTAGCGCGCGGGCGCCCATCGCCTCCCGCTCCGCGCGCTGTTCGAGCCGCGCGAGCGCTGCTCGCAGGCCCGGCCCCTCATTCGCCGGATCCACCTTCACGACACAATCCCCCGGCAGCTCGCGGTAGAAACCGATATCAGTCACCACGACCGGCTTGCCGTAGAGCATCTCTTCAATCACCGACGCCGAAGCACCCTCAATCGCCGGTTGCCGCAGGTTCACGCAGACATCCGCCGCCGCAAGGCAGGTATGCAACAACTCATCGGACACCCGGCCCAGAAACTGCACCCGACCGCCCAGGTTCCGCTCCGCCACAATCCGGTCGAGCCGCTTCTGATACGCCGGATCCGACGGGCCCGCCACCACGTAGTGCATCTGCGGCCCCATCGCTTCGAGCACAGCATGCACCCGCTTGTTCGGGTTCACATGGCCAATGGTCACGAGCTGGAGTTGGTCCGCCGGTACGCCCAAACTCTCCCGCCCCGCCGGCTGATGATGCTCGGGCATCTCGTAAGGCAGGTTGATCTTCCGGGTTGGTCCGGGGAAAGCGAGCCGCACGGCTTCGAGCAGGTACTCCGAGTGGGCCACTACACCCAAGGCGCCCTCCGTACACCGTTCAACTAGCGGAAAGTTCACGACCTCGTCGCCTTCCCATACCCGGTCGCCCTGCAGGCTCCGCTCGGCCGCGGCCCGGCCGGCCGCGCCGTACCAGTGCTCCATCTCGGCCACATAGGCCGCCGGTTCCCGGCGCTTTTCAAGATAGAGAGCGGCGAAGAAATGGTGCATCACGTAGTCATGCAGAATGATGACCCCCGGATGCTGCCGCGACACTTCGAAGATCTCGCCGTGAAACGGCAAATGGTTCCCGAAGTTGTAGACCACCAGATCGAAACCCGCCAGCCGTCCCAGATCCGCAGCCGGCGCGAACACCGTCTTCACCGCCACCGGATGCACCGGACCCTTTTCGAAATGCCAAAGCTCCACCTCGGCCACCTTCGCCAGCTCCCGCACGATGTAGGTGCTCGCGCGCCCAATGGCGCTGCGTTCGGAGAGCGGAGTGAACCAGGCGATCTTCATAAATTGCAGAGCCGGAGCAGATGCCCGGCAATGTAGGCTACGTCTTCCTCTGTGAGGCGGATATGCGTCGGCAGGCTCAGGCCCTGCGCGCTAAGCCGCTCGGCCACCGGATAGCAGGCGCCCTCTTCAAAAAAAGGCTCCATCACGTGCATCGGGTAGAACACCGGACGCGTTTCGATGCCGGCCTCCGCCAACCCGGCCATCACCTCATCGCGGCTCGCCGCGATCGCCGGACCCAGCACCACCGTGTAGAGCCAATAGGCGTGCTTCGCCCAGGCCTCCTCCCGCGGCAGCGCGATCGCTTCCGCCAGCGGCGAGAGGTAGTGAGCGTACCAATCCGCCACTCTCCGGTGATGCGCCGTATAGCGGTCGATCTGCTCCAACTGCGCCAGGCCAATGGCGGCCTGAATATTGGTCATGCGGTAGTTGTAGCCGATCACCGGAAACCAGTAGCGCTTATCCGGCTGCATGCCCTGGCCACGGAAGATGCGGATCCGCGCCGCCCGTTCGGGATCGCGCAGCGTCACCATGCCGCCTTCGCCGGTCGTGATGATCTTGTTGCCGAAGAAGCTGAACGTGCCTGCGTCGCCGAGTCCGCCCACCTTCCGCCCGCGGTAGAGGGCCCCGTGCGCCTCCGCCGCGTCCTCAATCACAAACAGATTGTGCCGCCGCGCCACGGCGAGAATGGCATCCATATCGGCCGGATGCCCATAGAGATGCACGGCGAGAATGCCCTTCGTCTTCGGGGTGATGAGCCCTTCGAGCAGCGCCGGGTCGAGATTCATCGTCCGCGGCTCGGAATCGATGAACACGGGCTTGGCCCCGCAGTAGGCTACGGCGTTGGCCGTCGCCACGAAGGTGAGGGTGGGGACAATCACCTCGTCGCCCGGCCCCACGCCCATCCCCAGCAAAGCCAGGTGCAGGGCGCTGGTGCCGTTGTTCGCCGCAATGGCGTGTTCCACTTCGCAGTACTCCGCAAAGCCCTGTTCGAACAAGGGGATAAACCGGCCGATCGAGGAGATCCAGGTCGTCTCCAGGCACTCCTGCACGTACTTGGCTTCGTTACCTTCAAACTGGGGCGCCGAAACGGCGATCTTGCGGGGTGCGGGGGCGGATGCTGGCATCAATTCAAGCGCGGGAGAGAATTAGGTTCCAACTGACACAGTTGGCGGCGCCTTCGCGGTCCAGCGGCAAGGGCTCTCCGGAGAGATCGTCCACGCGCTGAACCCGCAGGCCCAGAGAGACAAGTTCCTCCAGCCATTGTAACGGCTCGATCCCCGCCCGCCGCAGATGCTCGGGGCCAAACTCGACGACAATGCGAATTTCCGGATTGGCGGCTAGCGTCCGCGCCATCCCGCGCAGGATGAACGGCTCACCGCCTTCGGCGTCGATCTTGATCACATCGATGCGCGGCTCGTGTACCAGCGCTTCATCGAGCGGGACGGTCTCGACGGTCAGGGTCTCGCCCGCCGCCGCGCCGGCAAACAGCGTATTGTGCCCTGAGTTGGCGGCATAGGCAGTGAACGCCGCGGCCCCAGCGCGGTCGCTGACCGCACGCCGGTCAAAGTGGACCATCCCCGACTCGAGAAAACCGTTGACCTGGACATTGTCATGCAGCAGCGCAAACGTCCGCGGCGTGGGCTCAAAGCTGTAGACGCGCCCATGGCCGCTCAGCTGGCGCAGCGCGTAGAGCGTGAAGATCCCGATGTGCGCGCCGATATCCACCACCACCATCCCCGGCTGCACCAGCTTCGTGAACAGGCGCATCACGCCCGGCTCCGGCAGTCCGCGCAGGCCATAGTAGGCGGCCAGCCGCCACTCCTGGCTGGGGACCCCGAGCAGGAAGCCATCCACCTCCGTCACGATCACGTCGGGACCGGCCTGAAACACCGGAGCCCGCTGATGGGTCCGGACTTCGGCGACGGAGGCCTGGACGCGGGCGAGCTCGGCGGCGTGTCTGGCCTCGACTTCAGCCAACACCTGAGCCGATTGTTCCACGTCCTGTTGCAGCGTTTCGAGGGTCCGTTGCTGCGCCTGCAGTTCGGAGAACAGGGCCCCCTGCCCCCGGCTGTTCTCCCGGGTCAACGTCGTCAACTCGCTCTGCTTCACGACGAGATCGGCGACGTAGCGGTCCACCTTATCCGAGATCGTGAACAGTGTGTGATCCAGCTTGCCCATGCTGCGCTCGGCCTGCAGGGCGTTCTCCTGCAGTACATAGTCCAGCTTCAACTCGATGGCTTCGACTCGCGACACCCGCAGGAAGTATTCAAACAGCCGCCGCGCGCGGTTCCACAGCGCCACGTTCAGCGCCGCAATCCACCGCGAACCCGGCCACGACGAAGCATCCTGGCCGGCCGCCCACAGGCCGATGTAGCGCCGGCCCGTCGCCTTGGCCTCGGTGGATTCCACCAACTGCAGAATCATCGACCGGCGCGGATAATGATTGCGGAGCAGCTCCCGGTAGTGGACAAACCCGCCCACATCGCACTCGCGGCCCAGCACGCGCAGGTAGCTCTCCCGCACGAAGCTGGCATCGTCCGCGATCGACAGGAGAGGCGCCAGATCCACCACGGCGTCCGCCGCCGCCGGGCTGCCCGCCCTCGGTTCGGCTGGTCCGATTTTTTCCACCAAGCGGCGCTTGATGAGGGCTGCGTTGAAATCCAATCGACTAGTCTAACGCGGTGCTTCCGCACTTTGTAACGAATGTTCGTACTCGCTGCAGACCGCCTGCAGCGGGCCGTCCCGCACCACGCGCCCGTGCTCGAGCCAAATTGCGCGGTCGCACAAACTGGCGACAATACTGTGTACGTGCGACGCGCACAAAATCGTCTTGCCCTGCTGCCGGAACTCCGCCATGCGGTCGAAACACTTTTTCTGAAAGCGGTCGTCGCCCACGGCGAGAATCTCGTCGATCAACAGAATATCCGGGTCGGAGTGCACCGCAATGGCGAAGGCTAAGCGCAGCCACATGCCGCTCGAATAGGTCCGCAGCGGATCGCCCATGAACTCTTCGAGCTCGGAGAACTCGACGATGGAGCCATAGAGCTGGCTCGCCTCCGACCGCGACAGCCCGAACAGTGAGGCATTCAACGTGACGTTCTCACGGCCCGTCAAGTCGGGGTGGAAGCCAGTGCCGAGTTCGAGCAGCGCCGTCAAATGGCCCTCGGTCCGCAAGACGCCGGAGGTGGGCGGCACCACGCCCGAAATGAGATTCAGCAGCGTGCTCTTGCCCGCGCCATTGCGGCCGAGGATGGCCACCGATTCGCCGTGGCCTACCGTGAAAGACACGTTCGCGAGCGCCGTGAACCGGTCGGGCCGAAGGCGGCGCAGCAAGCCGCTCGTCTGCAGGGCGAAGGATTTGGTGACGTCCTGGAGTTCGATGCTGTGGGGAGACGGCGTACGCGCCATGGATACTGGATTACGGGGCGGTCAACGTAGACACTACATGTTCCCACGTCAGGACCATATTCTGTATTAAATCGTACCCGGCGCGCCCAAGCACGCGCGCCCGGGCCGGATCGTCGAAGAGGCGGTCCATCGCCGCGGCCAGTGCCACCGCCGAGGGCTCGGCGACGTAGCCGGTCTCCGCGTCGCGCACCACTTGCAGAATACCGCCGGAATCGGTGGTGGTGATCACGGGCTTGCCGCTGTAAAAGGCCTCCATGGTCACGTAGCCGTAGGAGTCCTCGTCAAAGGGGATATAGGCGGCGCCCAGAGAGTCGGCGAAATACGCTGCCTTCTCCTCTTCGGAGATGAACCGGTCGATCACGGTCACCCGGTCCGCCAGCTTGTGCCGGGCGATCAACTGGACGATGCGCTGCGCGTCGGAGGGGTCTTCGGACTTGCCGGCGATCACCAGGCGGACGTTCGTCCGCGTATGCTTCATCGCCTCCACCAGCAGATGTTGCCGCTTCGAAGTCGTGATGCGCCCGGCGCAGAAGATGTAGTTCCCGGTTTCGCCAAAGCGGAAATGCCTGGTCTCGAGCAGGGGCGGATACAAAACCTCGGAGGGAATCTGGTTGAAGCGTTCGAGCCGCGCCGACGTGGTGGCCGAGTTGGTATAGATCTTCCGCGCCTCGCGCAGGTAGGTGTTGTCCGCCTCGATGATGCTGCGGCGCACCGCCAGATTCTCCGGCGTCTCCTCCATGCCCTGATACGGCGTTCCCCACAGGTCATACACCTGCCGGAACTGGTGCACCAGCCAGAGAAACTTGTTGTCGTGCGGCAGGTAGTAGGCCGGGAACTTGAAGGCGATAATCCGGTCGACGTTCGGCGTGCGCATCAGCCGGCACGCCAGGACGCTCTCGAGAATCTTGGGCGGCGGCTCCCAGCGAAAGGGAATCCGCACGAGCATGGCCTGGTGGCCAAACTCGTTCAGCTTCTCCGTCAGCGCTTCGGCCAGATGTTCAGCGCCGCCGCGCACGAACGGAACGCAGTTGTTGGCTACCAGGATCTTCATGCGAGCATCCGTTCGAGCACATGCGGCCAGGCGATGCCCAGCTCGGCCATCCGCCGTCGGCCGGCTTCGCCCATGGCCTGCGTCTGGCGGCGGTCGTCGAATAGCCGGTCCATGGCCTCGGCGATGGCGACGGGTTCGGGGGGGGCGACCAGCCCGTTCATCCCGTCCGTGATCAATTCGAGCGTGCCGCCGGCGTCGGAGGTGGTCAGCACCGCCTTGCCGGATTGGTGGGCCTCGAGACTGGGGTAACCGTAGGAGTCCTCATCCAGTGGGAAGTAGGCCGTGGCCAGGCACTCGGAGAAGAACTGCACCTTGCGGGCTTCGTCAATCCAATCGTCGAAGATGGTGACGCGGTCCTTCAACTTATAGCGCTGCACCAGTTGGTGGAGTTCGTCGACGTAGGCCGCGGCATCGGGGTCGGCCTTACCGGCGATGAGCAGGCGGACGTCGCTCTTGACGTGGCGCATGGCTTCAATGGCCAGCCACTGGCGTTTGTGATGCACGAGCCGGTTGAGATACAGGATGGTGTCGTTGTACCCGGTGCAGTGGTAGCGTTCGGCGTTCGGCAGCGGCGGGTAGAGCACCTCTGCGTCGATGCCGTTGAAAGACTTCAGCCGCTTGGCGACCACCTGCGAGTTGCTGAAGATGCGGTGGCATTCGCCGAGGCCGAGGCGGTCGGCGGCCATGATGGAGTCGCGGATGCGGGTGCCTTCGGGGGTGAGCGGGATGTCCTGGTAGCGGGTGCCCCAGAGATCATAGGCGCCGCGGTGGTGATGGATGAACCAGACGACCTTTTTGGGGTGGCGGAGCAGGTAACTGGGGAAGCGGATGGTGATCAGCCGGTCGCCGTGCTCGGTGAGATCGAGCAGGCGCAGGGCGGTCATCTGTTCGAGCAGCTCGTCGTATTGGGAGGAGAAGGGAAATTTGAGGACTTCCACCTGGTGGCCGGCCTTGGTCAATTCGCCGGCGAGCGAGTCGACGATGACGGTATAGCCGCCGTAGAGGAAGGGGACGACGGTGCTGGCGATGATGATCTTCATCGCAGCAGGCGTGTGGCGGGGACGCCGACGACGGTTACCCCCGCGGTGATATCGCGGATGACGACGCCGCCGGCGCCGACGGTGGCCCAGGGGCCGATGGTGACGCCGGGGATGGCGGCGGAGCCGGCGGCGAGGAAGGCGCCTTCGCCGACGGTGACATTGCCGGCGAGGTGGCAGCCGGGGGCGATGTGGGCGCAGGAGCCGATGTGGTTATCGTGATCGATGGAGGAGGCGGTATTGAGGATGGCGCCGTCTTCGATGGTGGAGCTGGAGTTGACGATGGCGCCGGGCATGATGGCGATGGCGGCGCCGAGGGTGGTGCGGGGGGAGAGGGTAGCGTGGCGGCTGATGGCGTTGGGGAGCCCGAAGCCGAGGGATTGGAGTTGGGCGAGCATGCGGTGGCGGATGCGATTGCTGCCGATGGCGGGGAAGGCGTGGGTGATGCCTTGGGCGAGGAGTTGCGGCAATTGGCTGTCATCCCCGAGGTAGGGGTAGTGGAAGAGGGTTTCGGTGGGCGAGAGCGAGGTGAAGCCGGCGATTTCGAAGGCGTTGGATTCTTCGAAGATTTCGGCGATGACTTTCGCATGGCCGCCGGAACCGAGGATGACGAGGCGGGGCTGCTGCATGAGCCGCCTTTTACTCTAGCACGCCGACCCGTGTATACTAGGAGACGAGCGCTTGGAGAGCCACCCTAGCTCAGTTGGTAGAGCGGCTGATTCGTAATCAGCAGGTCGCCAGTTCGATCCTGGCGGGTGGCTCCAAATCATTGAAACTAAACGCGTTAAGGAAATCAGATTTCGCGCTGACCTGCTGTCACAAAATCAGCAGGTCAAGAAACGCTCACTCTGGCGGTCCTTTTATTTTCAATCGGTTACGGCCGATCGTCCGGACTTGGCAGCTCTGTCCTGTTCAGTTCCTGTTCAAATCTTGCTGGCAGTCCCGCAAAGGAGCTCTCTGAGTTCCTAATTTGGACCTGTGTCCACTACGCCTTTGAGGCGATCCAATCCTGCCCAGAGACGTCCGTACGCATCCAGCGGCGATTCCGCGGTTCTCTTGCCAAGGCGAGCTACGGTCAAGCTTCAGCAGCGTAGAAACCTGAGCAGTTACCGTGGCCGCTTGACCGCAGAGTAGTCGAAGTCACGAGCAAGATTCGCGATAATCCACAAAGGGGTAGATATGTCGCGTGAACAAGCAATCCTGGAAGCGGTGCGAACACTTCCGATCGACAAGCAACAAGAGATCTTGAACCACGCCACCCGCCTACGCGACGAGGCAGCACCGAAAATGCCGCTCCGAAGCATCAAGGGTATTCTTGCCGGCCGAGGAATTTCCGTGTCCGCCGATGACATCGACGAAGCCAGACGCTTGCGACCGCTCTCGCGGAGTTCGATCCATTCTTAACGTCCATGAAAAGTTGGGCTTTAAGGGCTTTCCAATATTCTGCGGCTGACTCCAATTCGACTATTGCCCATGCGCCAGGAGCTTGGGAGCGCGCAGAACCGCTGTCAATGGCGCTTCAACGGGAGTCGTTAGCCGCCGGGCGGAGCACTTCTTGCTCGCTGGGCCGCCAGCATAGCAGGATACAGCGCTTCGGACTCGGGCGAAATCACGAGCTAAGCCACGGCCTCCCGGATCACCACACCGCCTGTGTCCGTCAGTCGCATATTGCGGCCTGCGTGATAGTGCATCAGCCGCATATCGTTCAACCCCATCAAGTGCAGAATGGTAGCGTGCACGTCGCGCATTCGATAGACCTTATCCACCGCCCGCCACCCGAGTTCATCGGTCGCGCCTACCGTCACCCCCGGCTTCGAGCCCCCCCCAGCAAAGAACATCGTCATCGCTTTGGTGTTGTGATCGCGCCCAGCCTTATCCCGTAGATCCGCCGGATGGTCCGGGGTTCTGCCAAACTCGCCCATCCATACGATCAGCGTCGAATCCAACAAGTTCCGCTGTTTCAAATCCTGAATTAGGCCCGCGATCGGCAGATCCACCTCTTGCGCATTCTTGGCGTGGCCCTTCACAATGTCCGTGTGGCTATCCCACGATTGGCTCGGCGTATAGAGCTGCACAAAGCGCGTCCCCTTCTCCACTAACTGCCGCGCCATCAAACAACGAGTTCCGAAGGACCGCGTGGTGTCTGAGTCCAGCCCGTACATCTTCCGGGTCGCCTCGTTCTCCTTGGCCAGGTTCAGTACGCCAGGTACCTCGGCTTGCATCCGAAAGGCCAGCTCGTAGGAATCAATGCGGCCTTGCAGATCCGGGTTGGTAAAGTTGCCGTCCAGATAGGCGTGGTTGTATTCCCGCAAGAGTGCCATCTGGTCTTGCATGTCCTTCGGACTCAGCTGACCAGCGGGGCGAAGGTCATTAATCGGATCGCCCTTCCACTGCATCATCGTCCCTTGATAGCTGGCCGGCAGGAACCCGGCCCCCCACTGCTGCGAGCCACTGAAGGGCAGCGCCCGGTAGTCGGGCAGCACCACGAACCCTGGTAAATTTTGATTCTCCGTGCCCAACCCGTACCCAACCCAAGCGCCCACCGACGGCCGTCCAGGTAAGACCAGTCCGGTGTTCATCAAGAACGTCGCGGCCGGATGGTTGCCGTTCTCCCCGGTGATCGTCTTCACGAAAGTCATATCGTCGACGCAGGTGGCAAGATGGGGAAACAGCTCCGACACATCCATCCCCGATTTTCCGTACTTCGAAAATTTCCACGGACTCTTCAGGATCAGCCGAGGCTTGGCGTACAGATCCGGCTGGTCCGTCCGCTTCTCGTTACTCCAATCGAGCACCGTGTTATCGAACTTCTCGAGCGCCGGCTTGGGATCAAACGTATCCATCTGCGCGACACCACCCAGCATCGTGAGAAAAATGCACGACTTGGCCCTCGCGGGATGATGGGGCGGTTTGGGCGCGAGCGGACTCGTTGAGGCTGCCATCAAGTCGGTATTCAGAAAGTCCATCAACGCCAAGCCGCCCGCGCCCACCAGGCTGCGATACAGGAAATGTCGTCTGTTCCATTCAGGATTCATGAGGCTACTCCAAATAAACAAATTCGTTCAAATTGAAAAGAACCGTACCGAGGCGCGCCAGCGCTTCCTCGGGACGACGGCCTTCATACAGTGTGCGCGCTCGTTCTAACTCCGCCCCAGTCGGCGGCCGCAGCAGCGCCAGGGCAAACGCCTTGTTGATCTGCTGCACCGGGTCCGCCCCAGCCAGTTCAATGACGCGCGCGGCAAACCGCTGCGCTTCTACTGCCGTCAGTTCGCCATTTAACAACGTTAGCGCTTGCGGCGCCACCGTCGTCACGCTCCGTCGAGAGCAGCTTTCGCTCATGTTCGCCGCGTCGAAAACTTCCATCAGCGGCATCGGTAGCGATCGGCGTTGAAACGCGTAAATCGATCGGCGAAGTTGCGCCTTTTCGTCCGACGGATACCATTTGAACATCTGGAAGCCTTGGGCCACTTCGTCCTTCACGCGGAAGAACATCCCTGGCCCGCCCGCTTGCCGATTCAGCCCACCGCTAATGGCGAGAATCGAATCACGAAGCACCTCCGATTCCACCCGAATCCAGTTCATCCGTGACAGTAGCCGGTTCTCCGGATCGCTCTCGGCGATCTGTTTTGCTTCGGGGTGCCGGGTAGATTGGCGATAAGTGTTCGAGGTCAGCATCAAGCGGTGCATCGCCTTGACGCTCCACTTCTTCTCGACGAACTGGGTGGCGAGCCAGTCGAGCAATTCAGGATGCGACGGCCGGTCTCCGTTCATCCCAAAGTCGGAGGGAGTGCGAACCAATCCTTCGCCAAAATGATGCTGCCAAATCCGGTTTACCATCACGCGAGCGGTCAACGGGTTCGCCGGACTGGCGATCCATTCTGCCAGCGCCTGCCGGCGTCCGGATCGGTAGCGCCCGGCGTAGCCGATTTTCGCGGCTTCGCTCTTGCCGACAATCCGTTCCAGAAAGCCCGGCTCAACCGACGCACCCTTCGCCGACCGCTCCCCTCCCGCTAGAACAAACGTGGGTTCGATATCCATTACGGCGGGCGGTGCCACTTCGTTTACGCTGTAGGCAATTGGTTGGTAGCGAGCCAGGTCCAGTGTGAGTCTCTGGACCTGCTCGGTTGCGTCTTTATGCCGCTTCCGGTCGCCCACCGTCAACAACGGGCTATCCTTGTCCGCGAGCGCCTTCTGCAAACTGTTGCCTTCTTTCAGCTTCGCTTGTAGCTGACGCTCCACAGACTTCACTTGTTCCTGCGCCACCTCCAATTCGTCCTCGAGCCGGCGGACCTGCTGTCGCATCTCAAGGCGCCCCTCCGACTCGAGAAACGGCATTGGCCGCTCATCAATGCGAGTCGAGGCAAAGAACGCCTGCATCCGATAGAAGTCCTTCTGAGGGATCGGGTCGTACTTATGGTCGTGGCATCGCGCACATCCAACGGTAAGCCCGAGAAAAGCTTGCGTTGTCGTGCCCGTCATTTCGTTCAGCCAGTCCAGCCGCAACTGCGCGTCGAAATTCGCATCCCTCTCCCACGGGCCCATCCGCAGAAAACCTAACGCCAGAATCCCCTCGTTTTCGATCTGCCCGCCACGTACTGCCGGCTTCCGTTGCATCTCGTCCCCGGCCAGTTGTTCTTGCACGAAAACGTCGTAGGGCTTGTCGTTGTTGAACGCACGGATGACGTAGTCACGATAGCGCCATGCTGTCGGCCGCTCCCCGTCGATCGCGAACCCGTCGCTTTCGGCGAAGCGGACCAAGTCGAGCCAGTGCCGGGCCCAACGCTCTCCGTAGCGGTGGTCGGCCAGCAGCCTGTCAACTAACTTCTCGTAGGCGTTGGCAGCCGGATCCTCTAAGAATGCGCGGGCTTCCGCCTCCGTGGGGGGGAGTCCGATGAGGTCAAAATAAACCCGTCGCAGCAACACCCGTCTGGATGCCGGTGGTGCCGGGGCAAAGCCCTGCTGCTCCAGCTTCGACAACACAAACGCATCAATCGGATTAGCGATTGAGCTGGCACCGCGCAGCGCCGGCACCTTCGGCGCCACCGGCGGCGAGAACACCCAGCTTGCATGATCCTTCCCGGCGACCGTGGTCTCTCCAACCGCCTTCATCGAATCGATTGCTGCCTCCAACTCGGCTATCAAGCTCTCGGGCAGTGCCTTGCCTCCGATGGGCATCCGCGGGTTCTTTTCCCCCCGGACAAACTGCATGATTAGACTTCGCCCCGCTTGTCCAGGGCTGATCGCAGGACCGCGCTTGCCACCCTTAAGAAGTTCAGCCAAGTTAGTGACCGAAAGGCCGGCTTGCGCCTTCGGTCCGGAATGGCACCCCGCGCAATTGTTCTGAAGGATAGGCTGAATTTTGTCACGAAACGCCGGGTCTTCGGGCGCAGCGCTGGCTACGCCCAGAGCAACAATGACCGGAACCAATATAATGGGCCTCATCTGTACTCCTGCACGCGTCCTAGAAGGTGAACTTCCATCCTAATTGGACGTTTCTTTCACTATACTTGGCGGTGATCAATCCAAAATTGCCCGCTCGGGGACTGCCGGACGGGTTGCTCAGGAGCGGATGATTCGGGAAATTGAATACCTCAAATCGAAGCTGCGACCTCACCCGCTCGCTGATCGGAATGCTCTTGAACAGCGCGACGTCCCAGTTCTGGAAGCCGGGTCCGCGGATAATGTTGAGCCCCGCGTTGCCAAACGTGCCGTCCCGCGGACGAGTAAATGCCCGCGTATTGAACCACGGCAAGCCCAAGCCCCTTTCGTTCACCGCCACGCTGCCTGTAACGTCCCAGGGTTGATTGGCGCTTCCTTGTCCCACGCCCGCCACATCAACTCCGTCAGTGACGGAAATCAGGCTGCCGGAGCGAAAGAACATGACGCCCGACAACTGCCACCCTCCCAACGCTTTACCCTGCCAACCCTTCTGGCCGCGATAGAACGGCAGCTCATAAATATAATTGATGTTTAACAGGTGCGGCCGATCCATGTCATCGAGAGACCGAACATTTCGATAAGCATCAAACGGCGTTAGGATGTCGCTGATATTCTTCGAGAAAGTATAAGAGACCCCGAAGCTCAATCCGCTCCGAAAGCGGCGATCCAGGCTGAACTGCATCGATTGATAGTTGCTATGTCCGTCGCGGGTCGTAACGTCAACTTGGCCTAACCCGAGGTAAGGCCGCAATGCATTGGCGTTGAGCCCGGGATTCGCTTGCAGCGTACCAGCCACCATTTGGTTCACATTCCGGGTTCGCTCCTGGTTAGTCCCCGATTTACCCACATACGCTATCTCCGCCAACAACGAGCCCGGCAATTCTCGTTGGATCGAAAGGCTATAACTAATGGCGGTCGGATACTTGAACCGCAAGTCGATTCCCCGTATATAGAACGGGAAATCGCGCCGGGTTGCTCCGCCCGGGCGGTCCACCTCGCCGTTAAACACCTGGACCTGGATCTGGTTAGGCGCGTTGCGGAAAAGCGACCCTTGATTGTGCATTTGCCGGTGATGAAAGATGCCACCTCCGGCGCGGATCACCGTTTTTGCTCCCAGCCGATATGCCAAGCCCAACCGCGGTGCAAACGCATTCGTATAAGTGTCAGCAAAGCCTCGGGGCAAGCCACGGAACAACCGATCCACGTTTGGCAGCGTGGATCCGTTCGCCCGTCCGCGAGCCGAATCGGGGAACCCGTTACCGGGCAGGACCACTCCGTTATAGGCGTCGCCCGAAACAATGTAACCTCCCCTCGGATCAATCACGGCGCGCCTCGCAGGATCAAAGAAACGGGCATCAAAATTGGCGATGTCGTTCCACTTCGCATACCAGGGCTGGTGCAAAGAATGGCGAATTCCCATTTCGACGGTTAGATTTTTGGTCGCGCGCCAAGTGTCTTGGACGTACGTTTCAAGCGAGTTGCTTCGCAGCAGCGTGTACGCTGCCGGCCCCTGCTCGGTATAGACGTCGAAGTAGCCAAGCGCCGCGTTGGCCACCGCTAGACCCGAAGTTAATGGGTGACCCGTATCTAGGAAATTGAACTCCCCGTTTTGCTGCGCGCCGCTTTGATCGTTATTGTTCTGCTGGTCGTGCGAGAGCCATCCGCCAAACTTTATCGTGTGCTTCGACCCCTTTACCCAAGTCATGTTCCCAGCGGCCATGTACATTGGCCCCGAGGAGCTAACCGGCCGCGACGACCCATCCAGCGTCGCAAACCCATTGATCAAGCCACGAGGGATGCGATCCTGGATCCGCTTCACCCCAGGGACAATATAGGGGAAGTTCATGCCGTATTGGCCCCGCAGGTACCGCGGCTGCCCTTCGTTGTCGTAAATCCCAATATAGACAACGTCATTGGCGGCGGTAAACGTGAAGTCGGTGATGATGGTTGGTGACAACGTGCTGGTCACGTTCAACGCACCGGTCATGTTTGGGCGGTCCCACCGCGAGTTCGATCGATCGAGCCCGGAGACAAACGGAGCGTCTTCGTAGTGGAGATAGTTGTTGCCCGTAAAGTTGATCCGATGCTTCCCGGCGTAGTAGTCGATCCGAAACGTGTCCTTCCGGCTTTCTCGCGGGTTTGGCAATGTTTTGATCCAGTTTTCCGATCCTTGCAGGAAGCCTGGCGTGGGCGAAGGGTAGGCGTTCAAAACACCGATGCCGTTGGCGCTAAGGCGATTGGCCGGGATGATATTGCCCGCAAATGGAACGTTGTTTGCGAGCGGATCATTCACGAGCCGAGTTCGCCGAAAGAACGTATTGGCCGGGTTCAGCAGCTCCGCAAAATTACCTTGGCGCATCGCATCGCTCGGGACCGTCGCCGTCACCGTCTGCTCCCGCCGCCAGATCAGCCATTCCTGCGACCCGAAGAAAAAGAGCTTGTCTTTGTTCTTATTGAACTTGCCCGGAATGTATACCGGTCCGCCAATGGCATAACCCGGCTGGTTGAACCGAAACGGCGCGGCGCGGCGATTGTCGTCTAATACCGGACTCTGGTTCCGCGTCCAACTATTAGCGTCGAGCGCCGAGTTGCGGAAGAACCACCACCCTGTGCCGTGAAAATCCTTTGTCCCGCTCTTGGTCACAAAACGCATCTGGCCGTCCATGGCCCTTCCGTACTCCGCCGGGTAGGTAGACGTGAGCAGTTGCACTTCCTGAATCGTGTCCACGTTAAGTAGCCCGACTTGCGCCGATCCTGTAAAATCCCCGCGGGTCCGCATCGCGTTGACCCCGTCAATCGTGATGTTGTTCCCGTTCCGTCGACCTCCATTGATTGAAAAGCTTTCGTGAAGGTTATTCGGATTGAAGTTGTTGAAGTTGCCGCCGACCACTCCGGCTTTGAGCAACGCGAGATTGATCGGGTTTCGGCCGTTCAACGCAAGATCTGTGATTTGACGCGCCTCGACTACGCGGCCGATCTGCGCCGTCTCCTGCGACAATTACACTCCCGTCGCCTCGACCGTGATTGACTCGGTCACAGCACCTAACTCTAAGCTGACGTCGACCGTACTGCGGGCGGCCACGTCGACTTTCACTCCCGTTCGCGTGACCCGCTTGAATCCCGCCGCCTGCACGCTCACATCGTACAAACCCACCGGCAGATTAGTGAGAACGTACGAACCGTTTTCACCTGTGTCAACCGAGCGAGCCACACCTTGAATACTGGTCGCCGTAACTCGCGCCCCAGTTACGCTCGCGCTGCTGGCGTCGAGCACCGTGCCGGCAATTTGGCCTTGGTCTTGTTGGCCAAAAGCGGCAATGGCCGCCCAGCCTAAAAAGGACGCCCAAACGGCTGTCCGGATCCGCAGTATCCTGGTCTCTTTCATCGTGGAAGGCTCCTGTACAGCGTGGTACGCAATGTTCGAGGGGAGTCTACCACCTTTTTTGATTCTGGAATAGGGGGTATTTGGTGGCTTGTCGCCAGTATTTGATCTCCGGTTGAATTCACACATGAAGTGTCCGCTTAGAAAAAAGCGATGAGGAAGCTGGCTGAGTGCAGGCCACTCAGCAGTACTCCGTCGCGGAAACGGAGCGGATGATGAAACCACATGACGTGCTGTTGAAAGCGATGGCCAAGAAGATCGCATGGTGGGAGGCCGCCGAGATCATTAGCGTGGCCAACCGGACGATGCGGCGATGGCGGGAGCGCCTGGAGGCGGATTGCTACTCGGGGCTGGTCGACCGGCGCCGGGCCAAACCGAGCGACAAACGGGTGCCTCTCGCTCAGATCGAGCAGGTCCTGCGGCTATATCGGGAAGATTACTTCGACCTGAACATCCGGCACTTTGACGAGAACTTGGGAGAGAAACATGACAGCCAACTCAGCTACACCTTCGTGCAGAAGGCGCTGCAAGGTGCCTGCCTAGTCGCGCGCGCATACTGGTTACGAGTACCGAAGCACTACACTAGCGACCGAGACAAGACTACCCCTTGACACTCCCCCGCGGACCATATATTCTTGCCGCCGGACCCTCCCATCAATGTCTCTGACTCTTCGTCCCCTCTCGATCGGATTACTCTCCACCGTAGCCCTGCTAGCGCAAGGTGAGCGCGCCACGATCACCGGCGCCGCCACCGACAGCTCCGGGGCAAACATCGTGGGCGCTCAGGTGGCGCTCCGCAATAGAACCACCAACATCATTCTGAAAACCGCCACCAATCAGGCCGGTCTCTTCTATCTCCCCGCGCTCTCCCCGGGCCAGTATGAACTCCGCGTCGAACATGCCGGATTCCGCGCCGCCGCGGTCTCCAACATCATACTCGGCGCCGGCACCACCGCCACTTACAACGTGCGCCTCGAAATCGGCGCCGTCTCGGAAACCGTCGAGGTCCGCGCCGAAGCTGCTCAACTGGAAGCGCAAACCACCGCCCTCGGCAAAGTCCTCCCCACGGAGACCATCAACACCCTACCCCTCATCGGCCGCAATCCCCTCCAACTCGTATCCCTCCTCCCCGGCGTCACCCCCGTCGGCGGCGATACCAACGGCGACGCCACCAACGCCAAAATGTCTGGCGGCATGGCTCGCGACAACGCAGTCCTCACCGATGGCGGCGAAAGTCGCGCCACCGTCAACTCCAAAACCGCATTCACCATCCCCATGGAATCAGTCGCCGAGTACCGGGTCGACACCGCCACTTACGGCGCTGAATTCGGCCGCGCCGCCGGTGGCGTCGTCAACCTCGTCACCAAATCTGGCAGCAATACCTTCCACGGATCCGGCTACGAGTACCTCCGCAACGACAGGCTGAACGCCAACTCCTGGACCAACAACCGCAACCGTGTCAACCGTGGCGTATTCCGCCGCAATGAGTTCGGCGGCTCCCTCGGCGGTCCCATCATCCGCAATCGCACCTTCTTCTTTGGCAACCTTGAGCGCACCCTCCAGTCCGCTCCCATTCAGTCACTCAACACCGTCCCCACCGCCGCGCAACGTACCGGCGATTTCAATGGCACTCTCGACCCCTCCGGCCGCCAAATCACCGTCTTCGATCCCATCACCACGCGCACCAACGGCACCACTCTTATCCGAGACCCCTTCCCCGGCAATCGAGTCCCCTCCCAGCGCATCAACGCCGTCTCCGCCAATGTCCTCAAGTACTGGCCATCTGCCAATCGCCCTGGCGAAGGGCCCGCCGAGTTCAACAACTTCTTCGTCGCCGGCGCACGTGCCCTCGAGCAGGACCTCTGGGTCAGCCGCGTCGACCACAATCTCAGCGATAAACACCGCCTCTTCGGCCGATACTACGGCCGCCGCCAACGCAACTTCTCGAAGGGTCTC
Organism: Terriglobales bacterium; assembly: GCA_027485675.1. Taxonomy (GTDB): domain Bacteria; phylum Acidobacteriota; class Terriglobia; order Bryobacterales; family Bryobacteraceae. The sequence continues at coordinate 49,265 of JAIXQP010000025.1, forward strand.
GACGATTCGATGGTCGCCCTCGTACCCCAGACCATCCAGTCGAACCCCGGCCACTCCGCCATGATCTCCGCCACCTCGACCTTTACCTCGTCCTTCATCGGCGAACTCCGCCTCGGCTACACGCGCCTCGGCGCCCTCTCCGAGTTCGACGGCAAAGGCTTCGACGTCTCCACCCTCGGCCTGCCAGCGAGTGTCGTCGGCGCCATGGGCTACAGAACTTTTCCCAACATCTCCGTCGCCCAATACACCGTCGGCACCGGACTCTCCGTCTCAAGCGGATCCTCGGCCGAGGTCAGCGGCCTCAACGGCGCCAACCTCGTCCGAACTCCGCAAGACACTTGGCAGCTCCAATACCAGATGACCTACCTCCGCAATCGCCACAAGGTGAAGTTCGGCGGCGAAACCCAACTCCTGCGACTCGCCTCCTTCGCCACCAACAGCCCCGCCGGAGCCTACTTCTTCGATCGCGTCTACACCCAGGGCCCAGACCCCCTGGTCCGCGCCACCACCTCCGGCTCTGGCTTCGCCAGCTTCCTGCTCGGCGTGCCCATCTCCAACCGCCAGTCCTTCGATCCCCACCTCACCCTGTATCGCCGCTTCTTCGGCGGCTACATCCAGGACGACGTCCAAGTCACGAAGAACCTCACCCTCAACCTCGGCCTGCGCTACGAATACACGCAGCCCTGGGCCGAAAAGTACGGCCGCATCGGGTCCTTCGACTTCAACGGCATTGAACCCGTCACCGGCATGAAAGGCACCTTTAAGTTCCTCAATCCCGGCGAATTCCAAACCGATCCCCAGCGCATGAACTTCGCCCCACGCCTGGGACTCGCCTATAAGCTCAACGAGAAGACCGTCATCCGGCTCAGCGCCGGTTACTTCTACGCCGCATCCAACACCATCAACGCCGGCACCTCCGACTGGGGCAATGGCCTCTTCACTCTCTACGAAGGCACCCTCGGCGCACCCAGCCCCTTCGCCAACACCCCGCCTCCCGGCGGCTCCTGGTTAAACCCATTCGCCGGTGGACTCCCCCAGCCCAATCGCAACTCCACCTTCGCGGGGGAGAACCTCCGCACGTTCAATCGCGATAGTCCCCTCCCCGAAGTCGGCAACTGGAGCTTCAACATCCAGCGCCTAGTCGGCAGCAACATCGTCATCTCCGCCGGCTACGTCGGCAACAAGATCACGCACATCGCGCAGAACCGGTTCAACAACCAGAACGATCCTGCCCTTCTATCGCTCGGCTCCTCCCTGCTCGACAACGTGCCGAACCCCTTCTTCGGAAAGATCCGCAGCGGCAATCTCAGCTTCGCCACGGTCCAACGCCGTCAGTTGCTCCGCCCCTACCCGCAATACCTCCAAGTCCTCTTCCCCCGCGAAGGCTACGGCCACGGCAACTATCACTCCCTGCAGCTCTCTCTAGAGAAGCGCTACTCGAACGGCCTCACCCTCTCGGCCTCCTTCACCGGCTCGAAGACCATCGCCAACGTCTTCGAATCCGATGCCTCGGAAGCATTCCCTCAGAACGCCCTTTACAACCCCCGATACAATCGCTCCATCGAGACCAACGACATTCCCCGCCGCCTCGTGATGAGCTACTTCTACGACTTGCCCTTCGGTAAGAAGAAGCGGTTTGTCTCCGACGGCGTCCTCGCCGCCATCATTGGAAATTGGCAGGTTTCCGGCATCACCGTATTCCAGTCCGGCACCCCCATCCGTATCGCGGGCGCGGATAACACGTTCCTTTATGACTTTGCCCTCTCCGGTGGCCGCGGCAACCGTGTGGGCAATCCCGTCCTGCCTGACGGCGAAAGCTCCACCAACCGCTACTTCAATACCAGCGCCTTCACCCAGGCGCCCGCTTACACCATCCCGACCGACTCCTTGACCCAGCCACAGCTCCGGAACTACGGCCGCCGCAACTGGGACATGGGCTTCATCCGTAATCAACCCATCGGCGAACGCATCCTCGTCCAGCTCCGCGCCGACATCACCAACATCTTCAACACCCCGGCTCTCAGTCTTGGAACCGGATCCAGTGTTACGATCGGCGCGCCCCAGTTCGGCCAAGTACTGGCAGGCGGCGCCCCCCGCAACATCCAACTCGGTCTCAGGCTGCAGTTTTGATCACCAACACTGCCGTCAATGCCGAGGCCCTACGAAGCCCTGCAGATGGGGGCAACCGGAACGAGCCTGCCGTCTGACTAACTCAGCAAGCCGCTTAGCACCGGCTTGCCAAACACGACCCAACCCGATACCATCCCTTCGGAATTCCACATCCAACTTTAGAAACGGACTTTCCTCCATGAGCGACCAGAAAAACGATCCCAGCAGAAGGGACATTACAGGCATGGCTCTCGCCGGTGCCGCCGCATTAGCGGCAACCGCCCCCGCGGCCCATGCCAAGCCGATGATCCCGATCCCCCCGGGTCTAAAGATCGGCGTCTCCGCCAATCGACTCTCCCCGGAATATACGAACTACCTCAAGCAACTCGGCGTCCAGTGGCTCAGCCTCGCACCCATCCAGGCCGAGGCCACCGCCGAAGGCTTCATCAAACAAAAAGCCGCCTGGGAAGCCGAAGGCTTCCGGATCTACAACATCGGCAGCGGCGTCGGACCCTCCGGCAGCCTCCACAACATGTCCGAGGTCACCCTCAACCTCCCTGGCCGCGACCAGAAGATTGAGGAATATCTCAACTACATCCGGTACCTGGGCAAAGCCAAAGTGCCCTACTCCACCTACGCCCACATGGGGAACGGAATCTGGTCCAGTGGACGCGTCACCAGCGCCCGCGGCTACTCTGCGCGCGACGGCAATGCGAACAGTCCCGAGTGGAAAGGCGTCTGGGCCGGCAAGACCTTCACCGGTCCGCTCTCCCATGGACGGGTTTATACCGAACAGGAAATCTGGGACAACTACATCTACTTCATCAAGAAGGTAAAGCCCGTCGCCGAAGAGGCTGGCGTGCGAATCGGCATCCATCCCGACGATCCGCCCATGCGCATGCTCGCCGGCGTCCCGCGCTGCATCTTCTCGAACTTCGAAGGATATAAGAAGGCGATTGAGATCGCCGACAGCCCCAACATCGGGGTCTGCTTCTGCATCGGCTCCTGGCTTGAAGGTGGCGAGAAGAACACAGGCGCCGACCCAGTCGAGGTCATCAAGTATTTCGCGGCCAAGAAGAAGCTGTTCAAGGTGCACTTCCGCAACGTGACGGCGCCTCTGCCCCACTTTGTCGAAGCGCTCATCGACGATGGATACTACGATATGTCCAAGGCCATGCAGGCGCTCGTCGACGTGAAGTTCGACGGCATCGTGATCCCCGATCACATCCCTGCCGTCGGCACCAATCCCAACCAGCCCGACACCAGCCGCGGCGCCGCCCAAGGCGAGTACCGGCCCCATCCGGGCCTGGCCTACCTGCTCGGCTCGATGAACGCGATGTACAAGTCCGCTCTACGCACCGCACGCGCATAAGCCAACCAGTAAGAGCTCCCATCCCCATCCGGTGGGAGCTCTTCATCTTGCGTGGAAAATCCTGCCACGGTTCAGCAACCGCCCAACCCAAACTTGGCACCTCCTCCTTGCGATCGGCGGCCGCTCTTTCGACTGGTGGTACCAGGGCTCAGTCTTCTCCACGGAAAGAACTGCCCTGGCGCAAGGTCAACTAGCCGCGTGACAGTTTTAGAGTTTGGCTCCCCCAATACGGATGCGAACCTAACCTGACGACAGAGTTGGTGATTGATGACAAACTGTCGTTCTCGGAAACCTCATCTTGAGGTCTGATCGGGGGGAATCCAGGGCTTTTGGGGTTTCTTGAGGGAGAGCCTTTGGACTTCACTTGCCCCGCGTCGTCGGCTGACAAGGCCTCTTGCCGCGCTTTACGGGCGCGGCCCCGGTGACCGTCAGTAGGCCCGCGCAGGGAATGGGGGTGGAATTGCGCTGAAGATGCCTTTATGCGGCGCGGCGCTCGTAACGATGATGGAGTCCGCCGACTTCCGGTATCGCAATAACACGCCCCATGTCCGCCGTTTGAACGGGGCGAGGTTCCGGTGTGTCCTTCTCCAATCCCAGGTGGGTCCGGCTCCGATGAGAGTAGTCCACGAAACTTTGCAGGTGACGGTACAAGCTCCCTTCGCCGAACACGATGACGTGGTCCAGGCACTCGCGGCGGATGGTGCCGATGACCCGTTCCACATAAGCCCGTTGCCAGGGGGAACGCGGTGCCGCCAGCACCTGGTTGATCCCCATGGCTTTGATTTGATCCACAAAAACTTTCCCGAAGATCCGGTCGCGATCACGCAGCAAATAGCGGGGCGCGGTGTCCCAGGGAAAGGCTTCCCGGAGTTGCTGCGCGGTCCACTCCGCGGTGGGATGAGCGGTCACGGCAAAGTGGAGAATCCGGCGGCGGTCGTGTGCCAGCACTAGAAACACATACAGCACCTAGAATCGAATCGTCGGCACCGTAAAGAAATCGGCCGAAACTATGGTCTTGACGTGATTGTCGAGGAAGGTCCGCCAAGTCTGCGATGGCGGATTACGGTGGTGGACCATGTACTTGCTCACGCTTGATTCGCCGAGGGCAATGCCAAGCTTGAGCAGTTCGCCGTGAATCCGCGGTGCGCCCCAGAGAGGGTTGTCGCGGCTCATCGCACGTATCAAGGTTCGGACGTCCGCCGGGACTGCCGGTCGCCCCGGCCTCCCCCGCCGAATCTTCCACGTCCAGAAGAGTCCGAAGCCCTTTCGATGCCAGCCGATCACCGTCGCCGGCTTCATGATGGCGGCACTCGGTTGCCAATCCTCCCAGACCGCCGACAACCAGGCCCACAGAAACCGATCAGCGGCCGTCAACTTCGGCCGCTTCACCGACCGCTGCAGAGCACCGAGCTGATGACGAAGGGCCAAAATCTCAAACTGAAGCGCCGCGCGACTGCGAAAGAAAGCCAAGAAAGCCGCCGCCAGCGCCACCAACGGAGGCGACCAAGGGAATCGAAGGAAGAAAGGCAACCCCCAATTTATCAGCAACTTCGAGATTTGCGAGAACCAGGGTCGCCCCGCTAACGCCGCCCGCGCCGTAGTTCCTGTAACGCGCGTATTTCCCGGTCCGCATCCGCTGTCCGTCCTAACTTTCGGTAAATCTGCGACAACTGCAAATGGGCCGCCTCCGCGAGTGCCGAAGCCGGCTCCGCCTGCACCACTTTCTGTAAGGCGCCTTCTGCTCCGCTTAGGTCTCCCGTCGCCGCTAACGCCTTGCCCAGCGCCAAATGCGTCTCCGGCATCCCTGGCTGCAGTTGCTCCGCCCGCTGCAGTTCCGTTATCGCTTCGGCCGCCTTCCCCAGGTTCATCAACGTCAGACCGAGCTTATACGCCGCCATTGCCGACATCGGCGCCATTCGCGCTTCCGCCCGGAACTCCGGCTCCGCCCGGGCGTAATCGCCACCGGCAAGGTACAGCTGGCCGATCGCCAGATGAACGCCTCGCAGGTCGGCTCGCGCCGCCAGCGCCGCTCGAAAGTGCTTCTCCGCCTGCTCCCTTTGGCCGGCGCCTGCAGCAGCTTCACCCAACATCTGCTGGACGCGCGTGGCTCCGTCGGGCTGCGCGCGCAGCCGCTCAAACAGGTCTTTGGACAACCGTCCGTGGGCGTGGCTCAGGTAATAAGTCAGGTCCGGATCCTCGGGTCGCTGCAGCAACGCCGCCTCCAATTTGTCAACAGCATCCCGCGTGCGCCCCGCCTCCAATAACGCGATACCCAGCAGGTCCGCTGCCTGCGCCCTCTCGAGATGAGGAATTGCTTCCACTGCCGCTCCTTGGGCCAGCAAGGCTGTGCCCAACATCTGCTGTGCCCCTGGCAGATCGGCATTCAATTGCAGCGCCCGCCGCAATGGGCCGGTTGCTCGCGCATAATCTTTCTGCTGAAAGTAGACGCTTCCTAGATTTACGTGCGCCGCGGCCAGTTCCGGCGCCAGTTCGGCCACACGCTGAAACTCCCGCGCGGCCCCATCCAGGTCACCGGCCGCTTTTGCCCGCAGCCCAGCTTCCACGTGTTGACGCAGCTCCGGCGTCACGGCTTGGGCCAGCGCGAGAAAAAATAAGGGCAGCATCACTCTTTCTCCTCTACCGTAACTATGGGGCCTGGCGCAAGCTGCTCCGTCTGCCGCCGCCCTCCGGGCCAAGTAATTTCCACGGTCCTAGGCGCGCCAGACAGGTGGACACGAATGTCTCCGGCCGACAAATAGCTCCCCGCCCCGGTGGCATACACTGTCTGTGCTCCCGCCCGAACGATCGCGCCCACACCGTCCCGATTGGCCCGTCGGCCCACGAGGCGCAACGTCACGCCAGGCCGCGCCGAACGGTTCAGCAAGACCATCGGGGCACCGCCCAGCACGGATACCACCGCGTCCATCTTTCCGTCGTTATTGATATCCCCAAAGGCCGCGCCCCGTCCCGCCACCGCCGGTAGCCCTAAGTCCACCGGAGCGAACTTGCCCGCCACTCCCCGATATAACGCAGGAGGTTCCAAATAGCGCAGTCCCGAATGAATCCGCTCCACGTTATCCAGGACATGGCTCTGCGCCGCGAAGATGTCCTTGGAGCCGTCGTTGTCAAAGTCGTGTAACCCGACGCCCCATCCGGAATGCCGCGACGTCAACCCGGCCAGCCCGCTGGACAGACTCGTGTAGCTGAACCTCCCTTCACCCTCATTGCGGTACAGGGCAAACTTCTCCAGCGCTAGATTCGTCACCACCAGATCCGGCCGGCCATCGTTGTCGTAGTCGCCGAAGGCCGCGCCCATACCCGCATAGCTGCGCGCATCGTCGGAGAGCGCCACGCCGGCTTCCAAGGCGCGCTCGACAAATCTCCCGTTCCGCTCGTTGTGGAACAGATACTGCTCCATCCCGTCGTTGGCCACAAAGACCTCCGCGAACCCGTCGCCGTCATAGTCGCTCACCGCCACTCCCATTCCTTTCCCGATCACGCCTCCAACTCCCGACTCCCTGCTCACGTCCCGAAACCTTCCGCCGCCCTCGTTGTGGAACAGCACATTCGCCACGCCATTGAACTTGTCCGGCCGGCAGTAGGCATGGAACGGAGTGCCGCAGAGGATGTTGCGCGCCAGGTCCCAGTCCAGATACCGGGCTACAAAGAGGTCCAGCCTCCCGTCGTTGTCGTAGTCGAAAAATGCCGCGGAAACGGACCACCCTTCCACCGCCGCCTCTGTCGTTGCGGTAAAGGTGCCATTCCCGTTGTTGCGATAGAGAACCGTACCGCCATAACCGGTCACATAGAGGTCCGCGTCACCATCATTGTCCACGTCTCCGGCAGCCACGCCCATGCCGTAGATGTTCGGCCCACCCCACAGTCCTGCCCGCGCCGTAACGTCAACGAAGGTCCCGTCCGGCTGCTGCCGGTAGAGCCGGTTGGCGTACGCCGCCTCCGCGCGCCGGAAGTAGGCAGGCAACCGCACCGGGTCGTCCAGCTTCCCGCCATTCACGAGGAAGATGTCCAACCGGCCGTCACCGTCATAGTCCAGCAACGCCACGCCGCCGCCCATCGTTTCGATCAGATATTTCTGTGTGGTAGGCGAGTGGCGATGGACAAAAGGCAGCGTCACGCTCCGGAAGAGCGAAAGGCTCTGCGCCGTTACCACGGCGGCGCAGAGCCAGAGGAGGTAACGCAGGGGCAAGCTAGAACTGCAGCCGGAGCGCGAATTGGATAAGGCGCGGATCATTGTATTGTCCGCTAATCACGCCGAACTGCGGATTGCCCAACTGCGTGCCCGGATAACCGAATTGCACCCGGTTGAACAGGTTGAAGATCTCCGTGCGGAACTGCAAGCCGAAGCGCTCGTTGATCTGCGTGTTCTTGAAAATGGTGAAGTTGTAGTTGGCGATGCCGTGTGAGCGGACATCGGTCAACGACCGCGCCACGTTACCGAACTGGAAGGCCGGAGTCGGTGTAAAAGCCGACGTTTCAAACCACTTGCCCAGCCGCGACTGTGCTGTGCCTTCGAGACTGGCGCTGACGCCCGTCGAGTTCGGCCGCTGGCCGCCGCCCTGCGAGTTCGTGGTATTGACGGCCATACTCATACTGAGAGGATTGCCGCTCTGGAAGGTGGTGATGCCATTCACACCCCAGCCGCCCACCAGCCGGTCCGCGAAGCCGCCGGCGCTATTCATAAACTTCTTGCCCTTCCCGAAAGGCAGATCGTAAATAAAGCTCATCACCGCGCGGTGCGGCACGTCGTACAGAGTGACCGAACGCTCCGCAGCCAGGTTGTACCAGTTCTGTACACCCATGCCGCCGCCGGGTTCGAGCCACGCCGTCAACGTATCGGTGTCGCTGATGAGTTTCGCCCAAGTATAAGAGACGAGCAGCGAAGCACCTTGCGCAAAACGCTTTTCCAGCTTCAACTGCGCTGAATGATAGATCGAGTTGCGATTCATCGGTGAGACCTGGTTGAAGCCCGTGTATTGGGGATAGGGCCGCAACAACTGGGCCCGCTGCACCGTCGGCTGCGCCAGTGCGCCCAACTGCACCTGACCAACAAACGGATTCGGCACCTGCTGCGTCAGGGATGCGCCCTGCGACAGGAACTCGACCGGCAATTGATTCAGTTGTTGGTTCGGCCCAGGCAGATGCGTTCCCTTGGAACCCGCGTAAGCCAGGTCGATCGCCATGCCGCCCAGGATCTCGCGCTGCACGTCGAAGTTCCACTGTTGGGTGTTCGCTCTCGGATCCGTATATAGCGGAGCGCTCACGCCCTGGCCGTAGAACAGCCGTTGGATGTTGGCACTCCGGCCCGGCGCAACGATGATGCCGTTCGGAAACGGGTTCGAAAGGCGGTCCGCCGGCGTGATGCCGCCATCGGGCGAACCGAAATACGGCGTCGTGTAGGCGTTCGAGATATCGCCGTTCGGCGCCGTGCCGAAGGCCACGTCGTTCGGCAAATAGAACAGGCCCCAGCCCGTACGGATGACGGTCTTGCTGTTCAAGCGATAGGCCAGACCCAGGCGTGGCGAGATCACGTTGCGCAGCTCGGTGTTGTTGCGGCTCGGGCTGTCCGGCGAGTTCACCAGGCCAAAGCGGCCCTTGAAGTTCAGCCCGCCGCGTCCGCTAAGCTCATTCTCGGCGTTCGGCAACAGCACCACCATTCGGTCAAATCGTTCGGACCAGGGGCCCATCTGCTCCAGACGGATGCCGAAGTTCAGCGTCAGCTTCGAATTCACCTGCATCTGGTCGCCCAGGTAGTAGCCTCGGTAGATCATCTGGCCTGCGACGAAGCTGTTATGCGTGAGGCCGCCACCGCTGCCGTGGCCCAGCAGGAACGACGCGAAGCCATTCCCCGTACCCGCCGCCGCCAATGGATTGACGCTGGTGAATAGCGCGTCGAAATTGAACGAGCCCGAGGGGTTGTTCTGCTGATAGTAATTGTGTGTCCCCCGGCGCCACTCGCCGCCGAATTTCACGGTGTGCTTGCCCCAGATCTTGGTCACATTGGGGCTGAGCGAGAAGATGTCGTTTCGCGCCACAATCGTACTGCCTGTGCCGTTGGTGCCGAAAACGCCGTTGTAGCCGGTGACAATTGGGATCGGCTGCACGCGAACGGCGACGGCCGTATTCAGCGCGGCCGGCCAACCCAGGCTCGTCAGGTCGAAGCCAGCCGAGGCCGCCGTGCGGTCATAGTGGTAGCGGGAGAAGCTGGCCCGGAGATCCAGGAACATAGTGGGCGTAAGCGAGTAGGTGTCGCCCAAGACCGCCTGGTTCGTATTCATGTCTTCGGTGCACCGGTCGACGCAGGTCTTGGTGCCGTAGGGATCAATCGGCAGGTTCAGATTGCGCCAGTACGTGTAGCGCGCGAAGACGCGCTGCTTGTCGCTCACCGTATGATCCACCCGGTAGTTCTGCTGGTTTTGGTCGCCGCCGACGCTGGCGTTCGCCGTGAAGTTGTTCACCGCGGTGAATTGCGAACCGGGGGAGTTTGCGCGTCCCCACAACGGCGTCATCGCACGCGCCGCGCGGTCAATCCGGTTGTCCGGAATGATGTTGCCCGGAAACGGCGTCCGCGAAATCGTGCCGCCGGGGCAGGCCGGATTGCCCAGCCGTCCACAGGTGGTGAGCGGATCATAAATGGGAACCAGCGCGCCCGCACCGTTGCGGACATCGGAGAAGTTACCCGCCCGCATGGGGTCGGTCGGCACCGAAAATACATAGGACGATCCCTGCCGCAAACGGAAGCCCTCATACGATCCAAAGAAGAACGTCTTGTCTTTGCGGATTGGCCCGCCGAACGTGACGCCAAACTGATTCTGCGTGAAGGCCGGACGTTTCACGCCCGCGCGATTGTTGAAGAATGTATTCGCGTTCAAGCTGCGGTTGCGCAGGAACTCGTACGCGCTCCCGTGAAAACTGTTCGTGCCGGACTTGGTGGTCAGGTTGATCACTCCGCCGGCCAACCGGCCGAATTCGGGGCCTAGGTTGTTGGTCTGCACCCTGAACTCCTGCACGGCGTCCTGCGAGGGTATCAGCATGGTGTGGTTGACGTAGTTCGAGTTATTGGGAGCACCGTCGATGTAGGAGGCACTCTGATTGGCTTGTCCGCCGCCGATCTGGAAGTTCGCCCAGGCAAATGGATTCGCGCCGGTGGGCGTCGCGCTCGATTGTCCGCCGGGCACCACGCCGGGCACCAGCGCCACCAGACTGAAGACGTTGCGGCCGTTCAAGGGCATTTCCTGCACCTTGCGCGCTTCCACCACTTGACCGAGTGACGCGTTCTCTGTTTGCAGCAGCGGTGTCTGTTCCGTCACTTCGATCACCTGATTCACATCGCCCAACTGCATCGCGGCGTCAATTCGCACGGCGCTCTGCACTTCCACGGTCACGTTCTCGCGGACCAGACGCCGGAAGCCCTGCTTTTCCACTTCCACGCGGTATTGCCCGGGCGGCAGATTCACGAATTGATAATTGCCGGCGCCATCGGTAGTGCTCGCGCGGCGGTCGGCGGTACCCATGTTGAGGAGTGTGACGGAGGCTTGCCCGATCGATGCGCCGGTGGAGTCATTCACCGTACCGACAATCGAGCCGTAGAAGGTCTGCGCTGGCGCGCCAAGACATAGCAGTAACAAAACATAGCAGCGTGCTAGGAGTCGCATCCCGGGATTCTATATAGATGAGAAGCGTAAAGCAACGGTAATGCCAGATGTTTTTGTGAACAATTAAAGCGCTTACGTACCGAACGCAATCGACTGTCGTTCTCGGAAACCTCGTCTTGACGTGTGACCGGACGGAATCCACAGCCTTCCTGGTTTTTGAGCGGGCGTCTTCGGACTTCACTCGCCCGATGTCGTCGGCTCGCAACGCCTCTGGCCGCTTCGCCAAAAGCCTCGTGGCCGCGGCCGCGGTGGCCGTCAATGAGGCGGCGCAAGGGCACAGACCTTGTGTTGGATGGAATCGCGCCGAAGATGCCTTTATGCGGCGCGGCGCTCGTAGCGATGATGGCGTCTGCGACCTGCCAAGTCGAGACCGCCTGCCGCCCCCCGCACGCGTTTGGTTGTGTTCAGTTAAGGTCTGCACGGACATCCATGCAGTTACGCACAGCCCTAAACCCGAGTCTTGATCCAATTCGCTGAACGGACACCCTCAAAACGAGTTCCTGGTCGCGCAGTGCTGCTGCACGCCACCTCGAATGTTGGTTGAGAGGGCAGCGATCCAGATGCGGGCACTCGGTCCTTTAATCGAATCGCTAAGGGCTCCAGCAAAATGACGAGAGTAGCCGCATAGACACCGGGCTGACTTCCTATTCGCGACCTGCAACGCTTCGATCACAACCCGCAACTCCGCCGGGGGCCTCCCGGACTGCCTCGTCGATCCCTTGATCCAGATGTGGGATTCGTTGGGCGAGGTCCTCGTCTTCGTGCAGATACTTCAGCAATGGCACTTCCTACGCCTTGTGCGGGGCCGCCCGCCCAAACTGCGCCAGCGTGCGCCGAACCACCAACCCGTTCTGTCCAAGGATCTTGCGGCTGCACCCGCCCCCAAGGACTAGCGGACTGCTACCTGGCGCGATGGCACAAGGACGTTGTAGTCCCGCTTTGCGGCAGAGCGTGTCCGGCCGGCGTATCAGGCTTGCGAGCGGAGGGAACCGTTGCCGGAGCAATGGATGCTGATCGAATGGCCTGACGAGGCGCAGCCGACGAAGTACTACCTGGGAAGCCTTACGCCGGACACCAGACTGACGGCATTGGTGGCGCCGGCCAAGCAACGATGGATCATTGAGATCATGAAGACCTAAAGCAAAAGCGTGGTCGGGTGCACTGGGTGGGCCGAGGTTGGCGAGGGCTCCATCTTCACGCCAAACTGTGCATTGCCGCCTACGGCGTTCTGATCGCGGATCCAATACCTCGTCGAGAAGGGAAAACTCAGTGTTGACGACCAACGGATGGTAGTGGCGGCTGTCGACGACGTTCAGAATCCTGCTCGCTTGGTGCCGATCGACCGTGCCGTCGTCGACGCTCTCGGCCAAGTCCACCGGCAGGAAGTCCCCGACATGCCTGACCGGATTATTGCCGCGACCGCTCCTTCACTCGACGTACCGCCAGTGAGCCGTAATCGAAAGATCCGCGCATAGTCGATCCAAACGATCTGGTAGGGGCGTCTTCAAGAGGTGTGGAAGGCCCCAAACTGGCCAGACCATGAGTCGCGCGCACGTAAAGTCCCGTGTCTCACCCTGATCGTCGAACAATCGCTGTGGCAGGCGCCAGTCGAAGATATTCTCGGTCCTTACAGATTGTGGCCGGACACTCCGGCCAGAACGTCCGTACCTGCGCCAGCCACTGTTCGAGCATTGCCCGGAATCGCCGAGGTCGCTTATACTCGACCGACCCCAACTGGGCGGTCAGTCCATATTCACCAAAAAGCGGAATCCGCTCCTCCCCTTTCGCGACGAAGCAGCGATAAGCCAGCCACACAAACAAGTCCAAAGCTCCCGGAGCAGAACCGAAGATCTTGACCACTTCGATATCGACCGGGATCGGATGAGCCATCACCTCGGCAAAGAACTCGTCGCTGAGAACGACTGTGTTCTCGAACTCCTCCCCCGGAACCGACTGCGAGCGATCGCGATCGTACCAGATCTTGGCTTCGCGCAGGAAGTTAAACCGCGACCGTTGCACCACGCGCGCCCGTAGACCCGTTGATTCCGTCCCAAAGAAAATCGTCGCGCCAAAGATCCTTTCGAAAGCGGCAACCAGCCGACGGTACTCTTTGCCTCCCTTCGCCATGCCGAATGTATCTAGCATCTGAGCAGCTGACTTGAATCGGATGACCTGGCTCTGTTGGCGGACTGCAAGAGTGGCCAAGAAGATCGGCACCAGCCGATCCTGCCCGTACGGCAAACCAAACTGCGGGTGCCCGGTGATCTGCAACGTGAACGATCCGTTTCGCCGCTCATAGACGAGAGTCGAACTGGCTGGTCGGCGCACAGGTAGGCCGCAAAGGACGAAAGGCCTCGCCGCGAATCCAAGCAACTGTTGCGCCTTGTCCCGCCGCTCTCGAACGAGCTCAATTGCCTCGACGTGGCGAACCTGGCGTTTCGAAACGAGAAATTCGCCGAAAGCGCCTTCCATGATGGACTTTGTAGATTCAAGCTCATGGCTGTCCCTGTAAAACGCACCGGCCGATCGGGACGAGTCCCTCACAGCAAACTCCCAGCTATCGAGGCACGGTAAGTACCGGCCTCCGGCAGGCATCTTGGACCATCGCCCTGTTCAACAACCTGTTCAACTACTGCCCAAACAGCATCGAACGGCCTTCTCAGTGGACGCGGAGTGTCCCTGTTTGCAGTGGTTTGCGAAGCAAAAGTTGTTTCGTAATCAGCAGGTCGCCAGTTCGATCCTGGCGGGTGGCTCCAGATCATTGAAAAACAACGAGTTGCGGAAATGACGTTTCGCTCTGACCTGCAGTCACAAAATCAGCAGCTCAAGAGAAGCTTGATACAGCAGCCCTTTTGTTTTCAATGTATTGCGATCGGTTGTCTCGAACGGGCAGTTGTGTCCTGTGCAACACCTGTTCAAATCACTGACGTTTTCGTTCAGTAGAGGATACTCCGAAGAGTCTAAATCGTCCGTAGCGGGCCGGCATTTAGGTTCTCCGAGCCTCCAGATTTAGCTCTGGGCCGATTCGCTGGCTGGGTTATCTTGCGAAGTCGAACTGAGACCCGGCTTTAGCAGCTCGCGGCGAAGCGCCTTTAAACGGTCGCATTCGGAGCCACCGGGTTCTTCAAAGTCGAAAACGACCCGCGAGCGGTACCGCACCGCGGCAACCTTGAACTTGTGCCAAACCGCCGGCGTGCGAGTGGATGCTGGCACCGATATGCACGCAGTTTTGGTTGAAATTCGAGCTCGCTTGGAAGTCGAAGTCCGCGCAGCAGTTTCTAGAAAAGCCGAGAACATAGAACGGATACAAGGGCGATAGCAAGGTCGCGGCGAACCTGCTGAATGGTTGCCGCGAATCGGTATTCGGATCTTGTCCGGCCGAGTTCTTCTGGCGCTTGGCGCTACTACACGACCCAACGCGGCACACATCGATGGCGCCCGGCCGGTGAATTTCAAGATCACGACTTGTTGCCTTGGCTGCGCTCCGGCAAACTGCGTTGGTGCAAGCCGGGTTCCGACAACTTCAGCCTGGCGGAGGAGAACGCCGAGCAGTGCCCGTTCCTCCGGACCGCCTGTCTAACTCCGATGACTTCCTTTCATGAAAGTCCGTATCGTTGTCGGACTGTCGTTCTCGGAAACCTCATCTTGAGGCCTGATCGGGGGGAATCGAGGGATTTTGGGGTTTCTTGAGGGGAGCGTTTAGACATGACGCACCCCGCGTCGTCGGCTGACAAGGCCTCTTGTCGCGCCTTACGGGCGCGGCCCCGGTGACCGTCAGTAGGCCCAAGTAGCGGCTGGGGATTCCGGTCCAATCCGAACACGATTCCGGCCTGAAGCCGAACACTTTTCGGCCGATCCCGGAAGTTACAAAAGGAAGTCTTCCAAGCGGTCACAGCACTAGGCTCTCGATGTCTTGATCCATAGCCAGAAATCTCTTGAAATCGGCAGCGGTTGCGCACGGCATGCGGGGCGGGAGTGGTGAGGCAAACCTCCATCGAGCGGAGAAGCTAGGCGGGGAGAAAAGCGACCAGCGCCTGGGGCTGCATTAGAGGTGGTGATCCGGAATGGAAGTCAATGAGCTTCACCGGCACATCGGTCCACCGCTTCCCGACCGGTTCGGCTAGCGCGGAACACTCGTCGCAGCGGCAGCCTCCAGCCACCGGGCCGTAGAATCGCTCGGGCGAAAGGCGGCGGTCAGGCAATCGCGAAAAAAACTGCACGAGAACCTGCCGTCCGTGTGGCTTGGTCAGGTCGATGGGCCATCTCATCCTGCGGCAGTCTGAGCAAAGGTACGCGCCATAACTGGTCTATCTCCGATCTGCATGGCGATTTGCTCCTTCGGGCCCGCGTCTCCTGAGCAGGGTTCTGCTTCTACATGACGAACTGCCCTGACGGGAACTCCGCACGGTGGGAGGCAAACGAGCGGCCTCAGCTCGATGGTGCGGTGGTCAAAATCGTCTGGTCGAACGGCGGCTGCTGACTCGCACTTCCGGAAAAATCCGGCATTTGCAGGACCTCATTCAATCGTAAACGTCCGACAGACGCTTCACGATACGACTACAATTTTCAATCAACAGCCGCAATGATCCTTGGGAATTGACACTGAAAACAACGCATCGTACAATCACGACTACACCAAACGCTGCCGTTTGCTGTCGAAGGAGAAGAAGGATGCCGGAAGAAACCACTACCGCGGTGACCGTGAATACGGACGCCGCAGCGATGGATATCATCAAAAAGAACATGGTCTGGTCGGTTGCTGCCGGCTTGTTACCGGTGCCGCTCGTCGAAGTGGCTGCAATTACCGCTGTGCAAGTCAAATTGATCCGGGAATTGGCGGAACATTTTGGCGTCCCCTTTCAGAAGGATCTGGCGAAATCAGCGGTGGCTTCTCTGCTGGCCAGCCTGGGTAGCGTGGCTCTCGGCAAGTTTGTAGCCCGCAGCGCGTTCCGGTTCGTACCTGTTCTCGGACCCGTCGTCGCCGCCGCATCGCTCTCGGCGATGGCCGCCGCGTTTACCTATGCTGTCGGCCGCGTCTTTGCCGTCCATTTTGCGACTGGCGGCAGCTTGCTCGATTTCAACATCGAAAACATTCGCGAGTTCTTCCGCAAGGAATTCGCCATCGGGTTGAAGGAAGCGGCCACGATGAAGCCTGCCGCTGCTCCCGCCAAGTAAGCCGCTCCCTACTGTACCTGGGCTGACGCACATCATATGATCGCCGTCATTCTCTATCTTTTGCTGTGCGTCATCGCCGGGTGGCTGGGGAAGGGAAGCCGCCTGGGATTCTGGGGAGTTGCCGTTGGCGCGCTGTTCATCACTCCCGCCATCGCGATTCTGCTGGTGATCGTTCTCGGTCGCAAGGGCAGCCTAGCGTGAGGACTCGCGCCGATGCCCGCTAGCCGTCAGGCCCCGCCACCGGGCCAAGAGAAACTGCGGCTGCAGGCGGAGTTGCTGGATTTGGACGCGAAATCCTTACGTCGCTCCTATTTTGAGCGTCACCGGTTTGGTGTGGCGCTCGCCGCGCTGATACTCTCCTTTTTCGTGATTTTGTTCTGGGACGAGGTGGTGATCTCCCTCCGCGCAGGACAGCAGGGGATCTACTGGAGCCGGTTTTTTGGCGGAACGAAGAACCACATTCTGCTAGACGGAACCCATTTGAAGTTTCCCTGGGATGAAATCACGATCTACGAGACGCGCATTACGGCAGTGTCCGGGAAGGTCCCGATGCTGTCGCAGGATGGCATGCAGATCGACGTCGAGTGGGTGGCCCGCTACAAGCCGGACGTGACGCGAATCCCGGAACTGCACCGCATTCTGGGGCCGTACTACGGCGAGAAGATTGTGGTGCCGGACGTCATCTCCGCTCTGCGGCAGATTGTCGGCGACTTTACCGCGGAAGACATCTACACGCACGACGAGGAAAAGCTGCTGGTGCTGGTGGAGAAACGCGTCAAGCCAGTGATTGGCCAGTATCCCATTTTGCTCGAAAGCGTGAAGATTACGCGCCTGGATCTCCCGGCGGAGATGGCCAAAGGCATCGTGACGAAACTGCTCTACAAGCAGGAGATGCTCTCCTACGACTTCCGGATCAAAGCGGAGGAGGCGGAGGCCGCCCGGAAGGGCGTTGAAGCGCGAGGCATCAGCGAGTTTGAAAAGGTGAGCGGTGTTTCCCTGCTGCGCTGGAGGGCGCTGGCCGCTACCACGGAAATCGCCAAGTCGCCGAATTCCAAAATCATCATTATGGGCACGGGCCAGAACGGCTTGCCGGTCCTGTTAAACGCCGATAAGTAGCCATGCACCAACCGATCCGCGCATTCATCGAAGAGCAGTTCCTCATCGAATTTGGCGACGATTTCCCGGAGGATACCGACCTGTTTCGCGCCGGTGTCATGGACTCGTTCGGCTATGTGCGTCTCTGCCGCTTTCTGGAACAGACCTACCAGTTCAAGTTCGCCGAAGAGGAGATGACCAGCAACATTCTGGTGAGTCTCACGCGGATGGAACAGTTCGTGGATCATAAGGTCTCCCGGGGAAGGGCCGCCAGCGGTTGACTTTATGTGCGGCATCGCCGGCTTCTTCCAACTCCCGCAACATCCCGGCGAACACGCCGCGACGGTGCGCGGGATGCTCAGCGCCATTGCGCACCGCGGTCCGGATAGTACCGGCTACTACGTGGATGATCATTGCGCGTTTGGCACCACGCGGCTCAGCATTATCGACATCAACTCCGGCGCGCAACCATTAAGCGACGAGACCGGCCGCTATTGGATTTGCTACAACGGCGAGGTCTATAACTATCTGGAACTGCGCGCAGAACTCGAAGCCAAAGGCCGTGTCTTCCAGACGCGATCCGATACCGAAGTCGTGCTACAGGCCTGGATTCATTGGGGCGAGGCCTGCCTGCGCAAGTTCAATGGTGGTTACGCGTTCGCCATTTATGACCGCGCCGCCGCCGAGTTGATCCTGGTCCGCGACCGGTTTGGCAAACGTCCGCTCTTCTACACCACGGGCGGGCCAGGGTTCGCGTTTGCCTCAGAGATGAAAGCCTTCTTCGCCCTGCCGGACTTCCACTTTGAGCAGGACGTAGACCAGGTGCAGTCGATTCTGGCGCAGTGGACGCCATTGCCGCACCAATCCGGCTTCCGCCACATCCGCAACCTCCCCATGGGATGCTGGATGCGCGTCACCACGGGCAAAGTGGAGGAGCGGACCTATGAGGCGCTGACGCTGGAGCCGTCCTCCACGGTCGCCTCCGAAGCCGGCGCTTTGGACCTGATTCGCGAACGGCTGGCGGACAGCGTCGCACTGCGGCTGCGCAGCGATGTGGAGGTCGGCGTGTATCTCAGCGGCGGCGTCGACTCGGCCATCGTCGCGCTTCTCACGTGTGACCGCGCCAAGGGCCGCGTGCGGACGTTCTCCGTGGAATTTGACGACGCCAAGCTGGACGAATCGAAAGAACAGCGGCTGATGGCGGAGTACTTGGGCACGCAGCACTTGGGCGTGCGGGTGAGCCACGGGGACATCGCCACACAGTTTCCCGCCGCGATTTTCCATGCCGAGATCCCAGCGTTTCGCAGCGCGTTTGTACCGATGTACTTGCTGGCCGAGTCGACGCGGCAGGCGGGAATCAAAGTGGTGCTCAGCGGCGAAGGCGCCGACGAAGCCTTCCTGGGCTACGACCTCTACAAAGAAACCATTCTGCGCGCCGAATGGAACACGGCGCCGGAGCAGGTGCGCCGTGCGCGGCTGGCCCAGTTGTACCCCCACTTAGGCCACTATCAGCCGCAGGACATCGCCGCCATTACCGGCCTGTACCATCAATTCGCAGAAGAAAAGATTCCCGGGCTCTTTTCTCATGAGTTGCGGCTGCAGAATGGCCGCTTCAGCGCCAGGTTGATACGAAGCCAGGACGATCCGTTCCGGGCCATGCGGGAGATGGTCCGCGCTACCGACGGATACGCCGCGTTGACTGCCGTGCAGAAGGCGCAATGGCTGGAGTATAAAACCCTGCTGGCCGGCTACCTACTCTCCACGCAGGGCGAGCGCATGACCATGGCGCATGGCGTGGAGAATCGCTGCCCCTTCCTGGATCCTGCGGTTGTCGATGCGGCGTGCGCCGTCAACCTGCGGTTCGATGATGGCTTTACGGAAAAGCGCTTACTGCGCCAGGCGTTCCGCGAGCGGCTGCCGGAGGCGATTGTGAATAAGCGCAAGTTCCCGTATCGAGCGCCCGACGGCGCCGCGTTTGCGGCCGCGCCACCCGACTACCTGGAGCTTCTGTTGTCCGAAGCCGAACTCTCGCAGATTCCGTATCTCGACTCGCGATTTGCCCGTTCGTTGACGAAGAAAGTGCTGGCCAATGGTGCGTCCGAGACCAGCACCAAGGAGAACCAGACGTTTCTCTTTCTGCTCTCTCTAGCCCTGCTGCACCGCATGTTCGTGAAGCGCGAAGGCATGCCACGGCGCCGCGTCCATTCGCCGGTGGAGCGCGTAATTGACCTGCGTAGCGGCGCCGCGGGTTACGACTCCCAGGGGAACTTCGCCTCCGTCACGTAGCGGCGGATGTTGCGCTGGATTTCGGGGTTGCGGAAGAGGTCGCGATTCGCGGCCAGCGCGGTTTCGCGAGAGCGCTCCGGTTCGCCCGTCAAGTGCGCCAGGTAGGACTTGTAGCGCTCAATCGCGGGTTTGCTGAGGCGGCGGAGACGCAACAGATGCTTGCGCAGCAGTTCTTGCGCGTCGTCCTCCACGGCGTCGACCAAGCCAATCGACAAGGCCTCATCCACGCCGATGGGCCGCGTCATCAACGTGAGATAGTTCGCCTTCTGCAAACCGATCCGGCGGATGAGAAACGGGAGAACCATGGCGGGGAAAAGTCCGAACAACAGTTCGGATAGGCCGCAGGTGGTGGACCGGTCTGCCAACACGATATCGGAGGCGCAGAGGAATCCGATGCCGCCGGCATTGACGCGGCCTCGCGCAACGCTGACCACGACGACGGTGGCCGTCGCCATGCGCGCCCACAGGTCGAAGAGCGGTTCCGGCGGTGGGGCTTCGGCGGAGGCATGGATGGCTTCGAAGTCGCCGCCGGAGCAGAATACCTGCGCCGACCCGGTCAACACGAGCACGGTCACCTGCGGCGATTGCTCGCACGCCGTCAGCACCGCGTGCAGTTCGTCCACCATTTGGCCGTTGATGGCGTTGCTAGCCTCGGGCCTATGTATCCGCGCGGTGCAGACCGCTTCCTGCCATTCCACCTGCAGCGTCTGGTAACTCATACCCAACGATACTGCCGGTGGTAGCCGGCGATTTCGTCCAGCACCAGGCGTCGGCTGTGCTGACAGGCGCTCCACGCGGCCGGGATCACTTGATGGTTCAGTTTAGCGTCTCGCGTGCCGAAGCGAATGGCGCCATTCTCCCGCAACAGCAGCTCATACTCTGGCATCGAAAGCCGGTAACGCCGCTGGAGGCTATCGCCGATGTTCATCGTCTGCAACGTTTGGCGGCTTTGCGGCGTGATGACGCCGCTGAAGAACTCCGAGCAGCAGCCTGAACCATAGGAAAACAGCCCGACTCGCTGGGGGGACGGCAGGTCCGCGCAGTCGATTGTGCTGGCCAGCGCTAGCAGCGTGGAAGCGCCCGCCGTGTTGCCGACCCGCTGTCCGTAGGTCAGCCCGGGGCCGACGCGGCGGTTGAAATCGGCGTCAATGTCGGCGGGACTCGCTTTAAACAGCTTGCGCATCAGGTGCCGGTGCGCGCCCTTCACCATGCCGCCGAACGGCGTATGGAAGCAGAGATAGCCGAACGAGGTGCGGAAATCCGCGCCTTCCACGCGGCGGGCGTAGTCCTTAAAGGCCTGCTCGCAGCAGTCGAGATACGCCATTAGCGAGAGGTCCGCGTCGCCCGCTTCCGTGTCCGGACCGGGGCGGCAGGTGTCCATCACTTCGAAGGCGTGGTTGCCGTATGCGCCAGGGTCCATGGCGAAGACGTGCGGCGTGTCGCTGACCAACACTGCGACGGCGCCTGCGCCCGAACTCGGCTCGGAGTACGCCCACTCCTGGATTTCGGCGGCGTCGGCGAGGGCGAAGCGCGAAATGTCGGTGGCGATCACCAGGGCTCGCGCCCCGGGCGACGTGCCGGAAAGCACGAAGTTGATCGCCATCTGCAACCCGGCCGTGCCGGAGTAGCAAGCCTGCTTGATCTCGAACAAACGGCAGTTTTTGGGCAGGCGGAGAAGGTCCTGGATGTAGGTGCTGGCGGACTTGCCGAAGTCAATGCCGGATTCCGTGCACGTGATCACCATTTCTATGGTGGGTCGTATGGCATCTGTGATCAGCGGCGCGGCGGCGTTCACGGCAAACGAAATCGGATCTTCGTAGGGCAGTGCGACCGTCTTTTCGTGCATCAGCAGATTCTCAAAACGCGGCTTATCCAGACCGCGGTGATCGCAGAGTTCCCGGACGTCCAAAAAGGCGGCGCCGCCATAGACGTTCAACGCCTCAATGCCGGCGCTCATGCGGCGGTACTCACCTGAATCGGAAGGGTTTGGAGGCCGCGGGCGTTCCGGCGGTCCAGGCGCCATTCGGGCTCGCCGGCCAGGGTGATTTTCGGATAACGGGCGAGCAGGGATTGGAAGGCGATCTGCGCCTCCAGACGCGCGAGCGGCGCCCCGATGCAGATGTGGATGCCAGCTCCGAAAGTCAGGTGCGGATTGGGGCTGCGGGCAACGTCGAAGCGGTCCGGATCCGGGAAGCGGGCGGGGTCACGGTTGATGGCGCCGATCATTCCGACGACGGCAGAGCCCTTTGGGATGGTGGTTCCGCCCACGTCCAGATCCTCAATGGCGACGCGCAGAATCATGTTGCCACCGGGTTCGTAGCGTAGGAATTCCTCTACTGCCGGCTTGAGTAGTGCCGGGTCGGCGCGGAGCCGCTCCAATTGTTCGGGATTTCGCAGCAGACACAGTGTGCCATTGCCGATCAAAGTGACGGTGGTTTCATGGCCGGCAATCAGCATGGAAACCAGGTTCGTCAGTGTCTCTTCTTCGTCCAAAACGCCGCCCGAAAAGGCGCGGATGACACCGCCGATCATGCCGTCGCCAGGCGTCGTCGCTCGCGCCGCTAAGTGATTGCAAAGAAATGCCTTAAACTCGATCAGCGCGTCGTGCGCCGCCCGCTTTTGTTCCGGCGTCATCAGGATGTCGCCGATCTTGATCAACGCCGCGCTCCATCGGCTGATTTCGCCGTCCATTTCCGCGGGAATTTCGAACAGGTTACGCAGGACCCGCAAAGGCATCGGCGTTGCGAACGCGGACATGAGATCCACGGCGCCATTTTCCGGCATCGCAGCCAGCAGTTGATTCGCTTCGGCCTGGATCATCGGCGCGAGTAACGCCACGGCGCGGGACCGGAACGTTGGGTCGTAGACACCGCGCATCCGGCCGTGGTCCGGCGGATTGGAGTTGATCATTTGCGGCTGAAATTCGTCGAGCAACCGGTAGCCTACGGGGTCGCGATGCCGGTTCCCTTCATTGCACCAGCCATTGGTCCAGAGCCGCGTGTCGCGGCCCATTTGTAATGCCGTGGCAATCCGCACGAAATCCTTGTATCCGAGCACGAAATAAATGCCGGAATTTGCATCGAAATGCACCGATCCTTGGTCCTGGATGCGCCGCAACACAGGGTAAGGATCGATCAGGAACTCACGGTCGCTGAGCAGGGACCACCAGTCGATTTTCGGCGCCGTCTTCACGGCCGCCGCGTTGTCGTTCATGCGCGTTGTTGATATTCTAGCACGGGCTTGCTTGAAAAGAATCGCGATGTTTTCCGGCGCAGAAACACAAAAGCAATGTGCAAATTCGGCATTGACAAATGCACAGCGATGGCGAATAGTGATTAAAGCTCAAAGTAGCCGCCAAATTGCAAGCAATGGTTCGTTTTTAAATGGACAACGTAGGTCCAACGCCGGGTCGTCAAGGGCTTGTTTGGTTCACTGGCTCCATGAGATTGGATCATGCAAATTCTGGAACTGCTCAAGACCCGTGACCCAAAGTTGTTAAGGGATCTGCTGCTGGTCACGTCTCTTGCCGCGCTTGCCTGTGCGGCGCTCATCGCGATCATCAATTTCGCGGCCGAACAAGCGGCATTAGCTCGCCCGGTTTCTCCGCGCCTGATCCTGCTGTACGTCATTGCGTTTGCAACGTATTCGCTTGCCAATCGCGGGTCGCTGCGGATGGCGAATCAGTTTTTGCAGGAGCGGCTGGGTGCGTTGCGCGTGCGGATTGCCGACAAAATTCGCCGTGCGGACCTGCGGCAATTGGAGCTCGCCGGCGGCGGCGAAATCTACGCGACGATGGCCCAGGATATCAACCAGTTGCCGGAAAACTTCCCGTTGTTGGTGACGGCTGCGCAGAGTGTGTTTTTGCTGCTGTTTGGACTGCTCTATGTCGCTACGGTTTCGCTGATCTCTTTCGTGGTGTTGACCGGAGCGATCGCGGCCGGCCTTGCATTCTTTTTCTGGCGGCGCGCGGAGCTCAAAAAGGTGATGCTCACGGTCCACACCACCGAGGCGGAACTGCTGGATTCGCTAACGCACTTTACCGATGGCTTTCAGGAAATCCGGCTCAATGCGAATCGCAGCGATGCGTTGTTTCGCCGGTTCGACGCAATTACGGCGGAATTGGAATCGGTGATTGTAAAGGTGGGGGGGAAGTGGGTGGTAGTCCTGATGTTCAGCAACGCATTCCTTTATGCGCTGCTAGGCGCCGTGATCCTGGTGCTGCCGGGCTTCTTCCACGGCTACACGGACGTGATTTACAAAGTTGTCGCGGCCGCCATCTTTTGCGTGACGCCGGTGAACGCCGTGATCTTCACCGCGCCGCTGTATGACCGGGCGAACGTCGGACTGGAGCATGCGTTCGCGCTGGAGCGGCGCCTCGAACAAGGCGCCGTTGCGAGTTGGACAGGAGATCCGAAAGTGCTCACCGCGCTCCGCGATTTTCAGACGATTGAGTTCGTCGACGCGAAGTTCAGCTACCGGGATTCGATGGGTCATGTCACCTTTACCACCGGGCCCTGGAGCATGACGATTCACCGCGGGGAAATGCTGTTCTTGCTGGGCGGCAACGGCAGCGGTAAGTCCACTGTGATGAAGCTGTTAAGCGGATTGTACACGTTGGACTCCGGCGCCATTCTGGTGGATGGAGTTCCGGTAACCGACGAGTCGATTCTGGCTTACCGGGAGCTCTTCTCTGGAGTGTTTGCTGACTTCCATTTGTTCCGCGAATTATACGGACTGCCGGACGTCTCAGCCGACGCTGTGGAAGCGCAGATTCAGCGTATGGAGCTGAGCGAAAAAGTCAGCTTCGAAAACGGCAGCTTCTCGACAATTGATCTCTCCACCGGACAACGGAAACGCCTGGCGCTGATCACGAGCCTGCTCGAGGATCGCGAAATCTACCTGTTCGACGAATGGGCCGCCGACCAGGACTCCCATTTCCGCGCCATTTTCTACAACGAGATTCTGCCGGAATTGAAGAGCCGCGGAAAGACGATTCTGGCCGTCACGCATGACCAGCAGTATTGGGATGTTAGCGACCGCCGGGTCGTGATGGATTTGGGCACCATGGCCGCGCGGGCAGAGGGTTAGGCGCACGCCAATGCGAATCGTGGACTTTCTAGCGCGCGCTCCCCGTAAAGATCTGTGGCAAATGGGATTGCTGACGGCGGTTGCAGGCCTCAGCAATGCGCTGCTCGTCGTGGTGATCAACAAAGTGGCGGCGAGCGTCGCGCGCGGGCAGCAGCCGGGCGAATGGCCCGCGGTGACCTTCGTGTCGGCATTTGGGGTCTATTTCGTTTGCAATCGCAAGGCGATGTTGACGGCGAATACGACGATCGAAGGGCTGCTCAAAGGCCTGCGGACCGACATCGCGGATCAACTGCGCCAATCCTCGCTCACCGCGGTGGACCGGATGGGCCGCGGAACGCTGATCTCCATCCTGGCCAAAGAAACCAACCACCTCTCTGTCACCTTCCCGATCCTGATTGAAACCGTCCAGCAGGCCCTGCTCTTGCTGGCCTCCACCGTGTACTTGGGAACGCTGTCTATCCCCGCGCTCTTGATGTTTTTGGCGGCCGTGGCGATTGGCATCGCCGGGCACATCCGCGTGGACCGGAGTTTCCGCGCCACGCAGGAGCAGATTGCGGTGACGCAGGCCGCCCTGCTCGACGCGATTCGCGACCTGATTCACGGCAGCAAGGAGCTGCGGTTACACCGCGCAAAGAGCGATGCCGTGTACGCCGCCTATCGGAAGCTTTCGCGGTGGGCGGAACGACTGTTTACGCAGTCCGCCGGGCACTGGTCGTCACAGATCGTGGTGGGCTCCTTCATCATGTACAACATGCTGGCGCTGGTCGTCTTCGTGTACCCGAAGTACTTCGAGACCGGCGGCGCCAGCTTGATGCCCTTTCGGCTAGTTCCGGTGTTGTTGTTTTGCATCGGCGCGCTCTCGCGAATTGTCGCCCAGTCCCCGATGTTTGTGCGCGCGGAAATGGGCCTGCAGGCGATCTTTACGGTGGAGCAGGAATTGGCCGCGGGCCGGGGCGCGACCACCGCGGAGGCTCGCCAGCATGCCGAGCGATTCCAGGATTTTCAGGAGATTGAATACACCGGTATCCGCTACCCGTACCGCGACGCCGCGGGCGAGGCAGTTTTCCAGTCCGGACCATGGAATCTGAAGTTGACCCGCGGCGAAATGGTCTTCCTAGTGGGCGGCAACGGGAGCGGCAAGTCGACGGCGCTACGCCTGCTAACCGGACTTTACGAACCGGAAGAGGGCCAGATTACCGTCGACGGCAAAATCGTCGCGCCCGCCGAAATCGCCGGACTTCGCGAGCAGTTCTCCGCCATTTTCGGCGACTTCCATTTGTTCGACCGTCTATACGGCATGGAGGACGCCAAGCCGGACGAGGTGAACGCGCTGATCGCCGACATGGGCATGGGTAAGAAAGTCCGATACGCCAACGGCCGGTTTACGGATCTGCACCTCTCGACGGGGCAGCGGAAACGGTTGGCGCTGATCACGGCGCTACTCGAAGACCGGCCCATCTATGTGTTCGACGAATGGTCCGCCGAGCAGGATGTGCATTTCCGCGAGGAGTTTTATACCCGCGTGCTTCCCAGCTTGAAGGCGAAGGGGAAGACGGTGGTGGCGGCCACGCACGATGAGCGCTTTTGGCATCTGGCGGACCGCGTGGTGAAGATGGACCTCGGCCGCATCGTTTGGGAGCGCGCCGGGTCCGATCCGCGAGGTGTCGTATGAAAGCCGTTTTGTTTCCCGGGCAAGGAGCGCAACGCGTCGGCATGGGCGGCGCGCTGTTTGAGCGTTTTGCCGACCTGACGCGCACAGCGGATCAGGTGCTGGGCTATTCGATCCGCCAACTCTGCCTCGAAGGGCCGCTCGATCGCCTGACGCTGACGCAGTTCACGCAACCGGCGCTTTATGTAGTGAATGCGCTGCGCTACCTGGTGCGCCGGGAAGAGGGCTGCCAGCCCGATTACCTGATGGGCCATAGCGTCTCGGAATACGTGGCTCTGTTCGCGGCCGGCGTGTTTGATTTTGAGACCGGGCTGCAACTGGTGGCCAAGCGCGGCGAGTTGATGGGGCAGGCGAAAAACGGCGGCATGGCGGCCGTACTGGGTTTGGACGCCGAGCAGGTTTCCGCGCTGCTTGCCAAGCATGATCTGCGGCGGGTGTTCGCGGCAAACTTCAACACGCCGCGGCAGATCGTAATCTCCGGCGATAAGGCCGAAATCGAAACGGCGGAGCCATTATTCGTAGCCGCCGGCGCCACACACTACAAGGTGCTGACAGTGGGCGGCGCGTTCCACACGCCGTTCATGCGGGAGGCGCAGGAGCAGTTCCGGGAGTCGATTCGCAAGGCGCAATTCCGGGCCCCGCAGACGCCTGTGATTTCAAACGTCACAGCGCGTCCGCACCACCCGGAGAGCATCGGTGCACTCCTGACGGAGCAGATCGTCGCGCCGGTGCGTTGGAGCGACAGCATTCGCTACCTGCTGGCGAAAGGCGTTGCCGTGCAGGATTTCGAAGAGATCGGCCCCGAAGGGGTGTCGGTGGTGAAGGCGATGGTGGTGCGGACGCAATCCGAAGCCGGGCCGCTGGAAGCGTCAGCATTGGAGGAACCCGTCAAGGCAAAGCCGGCGGCCAAGAAGGGCTTTCATGCCGAAGCGCTGGGCTCGCGAGCGTTCTGCGAGGACTTCGGATTGCGCTACGCCTATCTCACCGGCGGTATGTATCAAGGCATCGCGTCAGTCGATATGGCGGTCGCGATGGGCAATGCGGGCATGCTGGGATTCTTCGGAACGGGTGGTGTCCCGCTGGCGGAGATCGAAGCTGCTATCACGACCATGCAACGCCGGCTGCCGAAGGGCGCGGCGTACGGCATCAACTTTATCGCGCATGCCCATTATCCGGAGATCGAAGAGCGCGTGACGGATCTGCTGCTGCAGCATGGCGTACGGATGATTGAGGCGTCGGCATTTATGGAAGTGACGCCGGCGCTGGTCCGCTATCGGGCGCGTGGTCTGCGCCGCGAGGGCGACACGGTGCGCTGCACGAATCGGATCGTCGCCAAGATCTCGCGGCCTGAGGTCGCCGAGCAGTTTTTGTCGCCGGCGCCGGAACGGCTGCTGACGCGGCTGTTGGCGGCGGGCGCCATCACGCCGGACGAGACCGCTCTCCTGCGCGAAGTCCCGATGGCGGACGCGCTGTGCGTGGAAGCCGACTCCGGCGGCCATACGGATCGCGGCATGCCCTTCGCGCTGCTACCGGCGATTCAACGCCTACGCGATCAACACTCGGAACGTTATCCGAAGTTCGGCCGCATCTACGTCGGAGCGGCGGGCGGCATTGGCACGCCGGAGGCAGCGGCGGCGGTGTTCGTCATGGGCGCGGACTTCATCCTTACTGGATCGGTGAATCAGTGCACGGTGGAAGCCGGGACGAGCGATCTGGTGAAGGACCTATTGGAAAGCATGAACGTGAACGATACCGACTATGCTCCCTCCGGCGAGTTATTCGAACTCGGCGCCACGATTCAAGTGCTGAAGAAGGGCATCCTGTTTCCGGCGCGCGCCAACAAGCTGGCGACGCTGCACAGGCAGCATGAGTCGCTCGAAAGTATCGATGCGAAGACAAGGCAACAGATAGAGGAGCGGTACTTCACGCGCAGCTTGGATGACGTCTACGCCGAGGTGCGGAAGGCGTATCCGGCCGCGGAAATCGAACGGGCGGAGCGTAATCCAAAACATCGCATGGCGTTGATCTTCCGCCGGTATTTCAAGGATTCGACGCGCTGGGCGCTGGCCGGCGATGCCAATCACAAGGTGGACTTTCAGATCCATTGCGGCCCGGCGCTGGGCGCGTTCAACCAATGGGCGAGTGCCCGCGGCATCGGCGGGTGGCGAAGCAGGCAGGTGGATCGAATAGCGGAGGCACTCATGACGGAGACCGCGGACTTGTTGGGTAGACGCTTGAGGGTCATGTTCGGGACGTAACAGAGCCATGGGGAGCACCAAAAGTACCTCGCCAGTAGCCATCGTGGGCGTCGCCGTACGCCTGCCAAAATCAGACACTCTCGACGAATTCTGGGGACACCTGGCCGCAGGCCGATCTCTCATCTCCCAGGTGCCCGCGCGCCGTTGGAACGCGGCCGCGTTGTATGGCAACCCCAACAGTGGGCACAAGACGAACAGCATCTGGGGCGGTTTCCTCGAGGATGCCGATGCCTTCGATGCCGACTTCTTCCAGGTGTCGCCGCGCGAAGCGTCCTGGATGGATCCGCAACAGCGGTTTGCTTTGGAAATGGCCTGGAGCGCTCTGGAGGACGCGGGCTATCGCGCCAGTGCTTTGGCGGGGTCACGGACCGGCGTCTACATGGGCGTCTGCCATTGGGACTACGCCGAGTTGCTCGAGAAGAATCTCGCTCATGTGGATGCGTATCTGCCGACCGGCATTGCCTTCTCCGTGATTGCGAACCGCGTCTCGCACTTCTTTGATTTTCGCGGTCCCAGCATCACCAACGATACGGCTTGCGCCGCGTCCCTCGTATCCGTTTATGAAGCTGTGCGCGCGCTGCAGAATGGCGAGTGCGACCAGGCGCTGGCGGGTGGCGTGAACCTCATCTGGTCACCGAACCACTTTGTGGCCTTCTCGAAGAGCGGCATGTTGTCGCGCGATGGCCGGAGCAAAGCGTTCGACGCGCGTGCTGATGGCTACGTCCGCGGCGAAGGTGGCGCCATGCTGTTGCTGAAACCGCTTGAGGCGGCCGAGCGTGACGGCGATCCGATCTACGCGGTGATTCGCGGCATCGGAACGAATCACGGCGGGCGCACCAGTTCGCTGACAGTGACGAACCCCAAGGCGCAGGCCGCGCTGATTGCCGATGTCTATCGCGAGGCGGGCGTTAGTGCCGACGCTGTCAGCTATATCGAAGCGCATGGTCCGGGCACTCCGCTGGGCGATCCGATTGAGATTGCCGGGTTGAAAGAAGCCTTCCGCGGCGCCGCCGGCGGGCGTTGCGCGATCGGCTCCGTCAAGACCAATGTCGGCCACCTGGAGGGCGCGGCGGGCGTGACGGGAATGGTGAAGGTGCTGGCCGCCATGCGCTACGGCGCGTTGCCGCCCAACGTTGATTTTCAGTCGCTGAACCCGGTCATCGATCTAGCGGGCACTCCGTTCGAGATTCAAGCCACGCTGAAGCCGTGGCCGATGCCCCGGATCGCGGGTGTAAGTTCGTTTGGCTTCGGCGGCACCAACGCGCACGTGCTGCTCGAAGGCTATGCAGCGAACCTATCGGGATCAACCGCGGCAAGGGTGATGGTGCCGTTGTCCGCGAAGGCTCCGGCCAGGCTACGCGCCTATGCCGAGCGCCTGGCGCGTTTTCTGGAGACAACCGCCGTCTCGCTCCCCGATCTCGCGTTCACGCTGCAAACCGGCCGCGAACCGATGCCGGCGCGTGTGGCGTTCGTTGTCACAACGCGGGACGAACTTCTGGGGCAATTGCGCGCGTACGCGGGCGGCGCGGCAGTTACAGCGGAGGATGAGTTGGCAACCCGCTGGGCGTCGGGCGAAGGGGTGGCGTGGCCGGCGATTCCGGGCGCGCGCCGGATTCACGCTCCGAGTTATCCGTTTGATCGCAAGAGGTTTTGGATGGACGAATCCTTAGGTGCTAAAGACGCGGACGCAGTTCTCCATCCGCTGCTACAACGCAACGTTTCTGAGCTAGAAGGGCAGCGCTTCCGGTCGCAATGGCGGGGCGGCGAGTTCTTCTGGGCCGATCATCGTGTAAACGGTACGCAGGTGCTACCCGGCGTGGCGGTGTTTGAGATGCTGCGCGCGGCACGGGGTTCGACGACCTTGCAGGTGTCGAATGTAGTTTGGACGCGTCCGGTCACGGCATCGAGCCCTGAGGTGGAACTGCGCCTGCGCCAAGCGGCGAATGGCGAGATCGGCTTTGAATTGCAGAACGGCGGCGTGGCGCATGTGCAGGGAACGGTCAGCGAGCAGCCTGGCGTTGGGGCGACGTTGGATGTGGCCGCATTGCAAACGCAGGCGCAAGCGATGAACGTCGCCGAGTGCTACGAGCGCCTGCAGAGCAGCGGTTTGCAGCTTGGTCCGGACTATCGGGGCATCGCTGCGTTGTACCGCGGAAATGGCTTCGTCCTAGCGAAACTGCGGTTGGCGCGGCACCTGTATGTCACGTTGGAATCGTGTCCTCTGCACCCGATTCTGCTCGACTCGGCGGTGCAGGCTTGGATTTCGCTCGACACCGAAAACCACACTGCACCGGGCGTTCCCTTCGCGTGCAAGACGTTCACGTCTCATGGGCCAATGGAAGCCTCCATGTGGGCGTACGTGCGCCGGCACGGCGACTCCGCGATGCGCTTCGATATCGACATCTGCACGGCCAAAGGCGAGGTGCGCGCGTCGTTCCGCGATCTTTCTTTGCGCATTAAGGCGGAGTCCACCGCGGCAACGGTGTTCGGCTCGGGCGAGTGGGTGGAAGCGGCGGGCGTGCCAACAGGCAGCCTAGCCGAGGTGCTGACGCTACCCAGGGCCAATGGCCGCGCGGATGTTGTGGCGCGGCAGTGGTTCGGCCTAGTGCATGGGCGCATTCAGGATTGGCTGCGCGCGGGTTTAAAGGAACGGCGGTCGCTGCTGGTGGTTACGCCGGGCGATACGCCGCGGTACCTCACGGCGCCGCTGGCCGCGCTGCTGAAGACCGCGGCGATGGAGAACCCGAAGCTGACGGGGTCCGTGGTGCGTACGGATGGCTCCTTTGATGACGAACGGCGGTTCGCCGGGGGTGGTCGCGAGGTCCGCATAATGGCGGATGGCCGGAGATTGGAGTGGCGGGCGGTGGAGATTCCCGCGCCCGCGCCCAAGCCATTGCAGTTCGATTCCGATGGGGTCTACTGGATCACAGGCGGGCATGGCGGCCTTGGGTTGCACTTCGCTGAACGCCTGGCGAAGTTGGGCGCCAAGCGGATTGTGTTGAGCAATCGCTCCAAGGCGAACCGCGCGATCCTGGGCGCGACGGTGTACGATGCGCCCTGTGACGTGAGCAATGCGGAGGACGTGCAGCGCGTCGTCGCATGGATACAGAGCAACGTGGGTCCGTTACGGGGCGTTGTTCACGCGGCCGGTGTGTTGCGCGACGGCTATCTGTTGTCCAAACCGTCCACCGATGTCGACGCCGTCTTCGCGCCCAAGGTAAGCGGCGCGTGGAATCTGATTGAGGCCACGCGTCATCTGCCTTTGCAGTTCCGATTGTTCTGTTCCTCGATTGCGGGAGTGTTCGGCAATGCAGGGCAAGCCGATTATGCCGCGGCCAATGCCTTTCTGAACGCTCTGGCCGAGGAGAGCCAACTGGCGACCGCAGTTGCCTGGCCGCTGTGGGCGGATGGCGGCATGCAGGTCGACATGGCTTCGCGCGAAGCCTTGCGCAGGCGCTTCGGCACCCTGGCTCTCCCGCTGGACGAAGGCCTGGCGGCGTTCGAGCGATTCCTTTCCGCGGACCGCGCCTTGTATTCGATCTACTACGGCGACCGGCAACGGATCACGGATCTGCTGACTCCGCCCCCTGCAACAGCGCCAGTTCCGGCAGCCATTGGCCCCGGCGGAGCGGAACTACTCGAAAAGACACTGCATCACTTAAAGACACTTCTCAGCGAGTCAATTCGCAGGGATGCCTCCGAGATTCGATCCAACCGCAAGTTGGAAGAGTATGGTCTCGATTCCATCGTGATCGTGGAGATGACCAATCGGCTGGAGGAGGCGCTGGGGCCGCTGTCGAAGACACTCTTTTTTGAACATGTGGATCTCGATGGTGTCGCGGGCGCGTTGCTCGAAGATCATCGCGATGCGCTGGCAACACTGCTGGGAGCGGCGCCTGCGGCGCCACCAGTCGAAGCCGTTCCCAGTGTGACATTGGCGCCACCGGAGCCCGTGGATGAGCGGCATGATGTCGCCATCGTTGGCATGTCGTTGCGCGTGGCCAAGGCAGCGGACCAAACGGCTTTCTGGGAGATGTTGTCGCGCGGCATTCATGGCTTTGAGCCGTATCCTGAGTCGCGTTGGAACCATGCGGCGCTGCTGCATCCAGAGCGCGATGTGCCGGGCAAGTCCGTCGTGAAGACGGGCGCGTTCCTGGATGACATGGACTGCTTTGATCCGCGCTATTTCCGCATTTCGCAGCGCGAAGCCGAGCTGATGTCGCCGGAGGTCCGCCTGTTCCTGGAAGCGTCTGTGGAGGCATTTGAAGATGCCGGCTATTCGCGCGAAACGCTGCAGCAGCGCTATGGCGGGGATGTCGCCGTCATCACAGGATCGATGACCAATGAGTACGACTACTATGGCTTCCAGAACATGCTGGTGCGCGGCACGGCGGCCAGCGGGAGCTATACGGGCACGCTGCCCAACATGGTGTCGTACTTCTATGGCTTCACAGGCCCGTCGTATTTCCTGGATACCATGTGCTCCGGCGCTGCGACTTGCGTGCATGAGGCCGTGCATATGCTGCGCTCCGGCCGCACGCGCATGGCTCTGGCGGGCGGCGTGAATCTGTTGCTGCATCCGCATAAGCTCATCGCTGCATCGCAGGAACATTTCACGACCAAGACCGCCGAGGTGATTCGCGGCTACGGGCTGGGGGCGGATGGGACCATTCTTGG
Organism: Terriglobales bacterium; assembly: GCA_027485675.1. Classification (GTDB taxonomy): domain Bacteria; phylum Acidobacteriota; class Terriglobia; order Bryobacterales; family Bryobacteraceae. The sequence goes on from JAIXQP010000025.1 coordinate 82,667, forward strand.
CGAAGGCGTGGGCGCGTTGGTGTTGAAGACCCTGGCTGACGCGGAGCGCGACGGCGACCACATCTATGCCGTAATTCGCGGCACGGCCGTGAGTAATGCCGGCGTGCGCAATGGGTTCACGGTGCCGAATCCCAAACAGCAGGCGGCCGCGATTGAGGCCGCGATCGCCGACGCCGGAGTCGACCCACGGACGATCACCTATGTGGAAGGCCACGGGTCCGGCACGGAACTGGGCGACCCGATTGAGATCAAGGCTCTGACGCAGGCATACCGAAAGCACACGGCGGATTCGCAGTTCTGCGCGATAGGAACGGTGAAGTCCAACGTCGCGCACTTGCTGGGTGCGGCGGCGTTGCCTGGCATCGTGAAAGTGGCGCTGCAGATGCGGCATGGCCAATTGGCGCCATCGTTGCATGCGCAGACGTTGAATCCGAAGATTCCCTTTGAGTCGACGCCGTTTTATGTGCAGCGTGAACTCTCTGCGTGGCCGCGTCTGCGCGATGCCTCAGGCCAGGAGTTGCCGCGTCGCGCGGGGTTGACGTCCATTGGCGCGGGCGGTATGAACGCGCATCTGATTCTTGAGGAGTATTGCAGCGGGCCGCGCGTCGTTGCGGCCGCGGGGCCTAACCTGTTTGTGTTCTCGGCCATGACGGCCACGACGCTGCCGGTGGTCGTAGAGCGCTTCTGTTCCTATCTCACGGACCAGCCGCTGGCCGATGTCGCTTATACGCTCCAAATTGGCAAGAACGAACTGCCATGCCGTTTGGCCGTTGTTGCGACTAGCCGGGCAGAACTGTTGACCGCGCTACGCCAGTTCCTGCGGGGCGAGACAGCCGGGCCATGGAGATACACACGGAACATTCTGGATAGCGATGTGAAGGCGAGCGCGGCGGAGATAAGCCAGGCGATACAGCAGAGGCGTCTGGATACGCTGGCGACGCTATGGACGCAGGGCGTTGCGATCTCCTGGGGCCTACTGCATCAGGACAGGGCGCCGATGCGTGTCTCTCTGCCGGCGTATCCGTTTGAACGTGTGCGCTGCTGGTATCCGGAGTTCGCCGATGCGCCGTCCGTTGTGGACCCGCTGGGCTCACGATGGAAGCTGCATCCGCTGGTGGGTAGGAACGAGTCCGATGCGCATGGCCTGCGCTATTCGACGGCGATGCACTGGGGCGAGTTGCTCGACTATACCTTCACGCAAGGCCAGGCGATTCACTTGCTGCCGACCGCAGTCCTAGAGGCGTTGGGGGCGGTTGCGCGGATTGCTGGTCTCCCCGAGCCCGGGAGCATCGTCTTGCGGGCGCCGGTGTCGAATGGCGTGACTTCGCTGCTCTATCGCGTTGATGGCCAGCGAATCACGATGGAGGCCGATGGGCGCCTTGTCGCCGAGGCGCAGGTGACGGCGGGGCAAAGTAGTGGTGCCGCTAACGTCAACCTAAAAGAGTTCCGCAGAGGCGCGCAGATGCTGGATCGGGAAGCCATCTACGCGAAGCTTGGCGCAGGTGGCTTTCAGTTTCAGCCTTACCTGCAGGTCGTCGAGACGGCGTGGCTGCGCGGTGACGGCGCGGTACTGTGCCATGTTCCCATGGACGCGCGCCAGCAGAACCACTACAAGCGTGGCACGCTGCTACGGGCACCCTTGTTGGGGGCTGCTTGGCAGGCGCTGTTGCTCGTTTCGGCGGACGCGGAGATCACGGACGCCGCATCGATGAGTGTTGATGGGGCCGACGCGACGTACGTGTTGTTCGATGGCGCGTCGTTGCAGTTCCTCGACGACGCGGGCCGCGTGCAAGCAGCAGTCGAAGGCGTCCAGCTTGCAGGCGCGGTGAAAGTGGAGCTACCGAAGGCGACAACGAACGATGACGCCGTGGATGCAGTGATCCGCGAGATTGCCGCGTCCATTCTGAAATTCGCTCCCGAACAGTTGGACATGCGTGCGTCGCTGTATGAGTACGGGTTTGACTCGATATCCCTTACGCGCTTCGCCACCGCTATCAACGAGCGGTTCGGCAGTGCAATCACGCCCGCTACGTTTTTCGCATGTGAGAATCTAGCCGCGCTACGCCAGTATGTAGGTGGTGCGCCCGCTGTTCGTCCCAGCCCTGTCGCAACAAAGAGGGCAGCGGACGGCGTCGCAATCGTCGGTATGTCGGCGCGCTTGCCCGGGTCAGCGAGTGCGGACGAGTTCTTCGATCATCTGCTGCAAGCGCAGGATTTGGTGGGCACGTTCCCGTATGAACGTTACACGGGCGCATACCGGAAGCGGCTGGAGTCTGCGGCATTTCCGAAGTGTGGTGGCTTCCTGACGGACATTGACCGTTTCGACGCGGCGTTCTTCAAGGTGTCGCCAGCGGAAGCCGAGCGCATGGATCCGCAGCATCGCCTGCTGCTCGAATCGGCTTGGAATGCCATCGCCGACGCTGGTTATCATCCTGACGAATTGCCGAAAGATTTGGGCGTGTTCGTCGGCATTACGGGGCATGACTACGCCAGCCTGCTGCAGGCGCATGGCGTGGAACAGGACGGCTACGCGGCTACGGGTAACTCGCTGGCGATGGCGGCGAACCGGATCTCGCATTTCTTGAATGTGCATGGTCCCAGTCAGTCCGTGGATACGGCTTGCTCCAGTTCCTTGGTGGCTCTTCTGCGCGCCGCCGAGGCGATACGCGCCGGGCAGTGCCGCGCGGCGTTAGTGGGCGGCGTGAATCTGACGTTGAGCGCGGAGGGCTTTGAGGGTCCGCATCGGGCGGGCATGTTGAGTCCGGACGGCCGGTCGCGACCGTTTTCGAAAGTCGCCAATGGCTACGTGCGAGGCGAAGGCGTCGTGGTGTTGGTCGTGAAGCGCCTGGCCGACGCGGAGAGCGACGGCGACCGTATTCTGGGTGTCCTGATCGGCGGAGCGGAGAACCATGGCGGACGCGCAGGATCGTTGACGGCGCCGAATCCGAACGCCCAAGCGGAGTTGGTGCTGCGTGCCATGCAGGGCATTGATCCGCAGAGCATCGGCTATATGGAAGCGCACGGCACCGGCACCAATCTGGGCGATCCGGTAGAGATGAACGGGTTGCGGCTGGCGTACAGCCGATTATGCGGCGGCATGGCGCGGACGCCGTGGATTGGACTGGGTAGCGTGAAGTCGAATATCGGGCATCTGGAGGCCGCCGCGGGATTGGCTGGCGTGGTGAAGGTGCTGCTCGCCATGCGTGCGGGCGAGTTGCCGCCCACGCTGCATTGCGACGAGGTGAATCCGTATGTGGATCTGCAGGACTGCCCCTTCTACCTGGTCCGTTCGCGGCAAAAGTGGGAGCGGCATGGCGAGTACCCCAGGCGTGCTGGGGTCAGCAGCTTTGGGTTCGGCGGCACCAATGCACATGTGGTGCTGGAGGAGTATCCAGCGGTGGGAGCGGCTCGCCGCCAGCGGTTGCCGAAGCGCGTCTTCGCAGGGCCGCGGTACTGGATTCCTAGCGCCAAACCGGTGACGCAGCAGCAGGCGATGCTATGGGCGCCGCGTTGGAGGGAGCAGCCGATTTCGGCAGGCGCGAAGCGGGCGAAGCGGGTGATTCTGGCGTGCAGCGTCAGCCTGCCGCCGATTGCGGGAGCACGCGTGGTGGATTGCTCCGGAACATACGAAGAAGCGGCATCGCGGTTACTCTCGCTGCTGCAGGAGTGTTTGGTCGAAACCAACTTGTTGTTGCAGGTTGTGACGCCGCTCGACAGCGTGTATGGGGGCCTAGCCGCCATGCTGGAGACCTTTCGCTTAGAGAATCCGGCGTGCGCGGTGCAGTTGGTTTCTACCGACGACGTGAGCCAGATTGTGGCCGAGACGGGCGAGGAACGGGTTCGGTATCGCCACGGCCGGCGGTTCGTGCGGACGTGGGAAGAGTTGTCGCCGAAAGCTGGCGATTGGCCTCCAGGCGCATCGATTCTAATCACGGGGGGCACGGGCGCGCTCGGCCGTCTGATCGCGGCGGATCTGACGCGCAACGTGCCCGGAATGCGGCTGGTGCTGACAGGACAAGCGGAGCGCCACGAGCATCGGTTGGACTGCGGCGATGGCGAAGCGGTGCGCCGGTTTGTGCGCGCGCAGGGACCGTTCCATGCGGTGATTCACTGCGCGGGGATTCATCGGGACAGCGGCATTGCGCGCAAGAGCGATGCGGAGTTGCGCGCGGTGCTGCGGCCCAAGGTGGACGGCACGGCGGCGCTGCTGGAGGTTTGTGAAGAGCTGGGGGTCGAGCGTCTGGTGCTCTTCTCGTCGCTGGGCGGAGCGTTCGGCAATGCTGGTCAGGTGGACTATGCGGCGGCGAATGGATACATGGACGCGCTGGCGAGTTTGCATACGGGCCCGACGAAGGTGGTTTCGATTGGCTGGCCGTACTGGCGTGAGGGCGGCATGAGCGTGGACGCGCGGGGCGAACGGGCGCTCTTGGAGCGCATGGGACAGAGGCCACTGGAGGCGGAAGCGGGATTAGCGGCGTTGCGTGCGGCGGTGGGGAGCGGCGAACGATACGTCGCGGTGGTTGCCGGCGATGAGGAACGCATTCGCGCATTCTTTGGGAGAAGCGAGGATTCATCACTGGTGGACGCGACGGTGGAGAATCTGCGCGGGGTCTTTGGCCGGTTGACGGGCACGCCGCCTCGGCAGATTGAAGCCGACGAACCGTTGGACCGCTATGGAATTGATTCGTTGTTGATCACGCAGTTGAACCGCGAACTGAGCGGCGTGACCGGGGATCTGCCCAAGACGCTGTTCTTCGAACACCGGACGCTGCGAGCGGTGGCGGAGCGTATGGTGCAGGATCATGCCGAGGCTTGCCGCGCGTGGACTGGTGCGAAGTCCGGCGCGCCGAAAGCGGCTCCGGTGGTGCTAGGCGAAACACCACGAGTTGTTCAAAACGAAGCGATTGCGATTATCGGCATCAGCGGACGCTATGCGGGTGCGGAAGACTTGGAAGAGTTTTGGCGGGCGCTGGTTGAGGGTCGCGATCTGGTGCGCGAGATTCCGCCGGAACGTTGGGATTTGAAGGGGTTCTTCGAGGAAGATCCCGGGCTCGCGGTGGAGAGCGGGAAGAGCTATTCGAAGTGGGGCGGGTTTATCGAAGGCTTTGCGGATTTCGATCCACTATTCTTCCGGCTTGCGCCAAGGGATGCCGCGGCGATGGACCCGCAGGAGCGGCTGTTCCTGTTAGCTTGCTGGCACGCCTGTGAGGACGCGGGTTACACGCGGGCGCGGCTCGGATCCAGCGTAGGCGTTTTCGCGGGGATCACGAAGACGGGCTATGCGCTGCATGGGCCTTTCCGCACGCCGACGGGCGGCATGGTGCGGCCCACGACGTCATTCAGCAGTGCAGCGAATCGCGTGTCGCATCTGTTCAACTTCAGCGGCCCGAGCATGCCGGTGGACACGATGTGTTCCTCGTCGCTCGCGGCGATTCATGAGGCTTGCCGCCATTTGTTGGCCGGCGAGTGCGAGGTGGCGCTGGCGGGCGGGGTGAACCTGTATCTGCATCCGTCGAACTATGTGGAGTTGTGTGCCTCACGGATGTTGAGTCCGGACGGCCGCTGCCGGAGTTTTGGCGCGGGCGCGAATGGTTTCGTGCCTGGCGAGGGCGTCGGCTGCGTGGTGTTGAAACCGCTGTCGAAGGCCGTGGCGGATGGCGACCGGATTCATGCGGTGATTCGCGGTAGCGCGGTGAATCATGGTGGCCAGACGAATGGCTATACGGTGCCGAATCCGGCGGCGCAGCGCGATGTGATCCGACTCTCGCTGGAGCGCGCGGGGCTATCAGCCGACGCCGTGACGTACGTGGAGGCGCATGGCACGGGAACGGAGCTTGGCGATCCGATTGAGATTGCCGGGCTGGCGCAAGCGTTCGGACGCGGGGGGCAGTGCGCGATCGGATCCGTGAAGTCGAACATGGGGCACGCGGAGGCCGCGGCGGGTATCGCGGGGTTGACGAAGGTTCTGTTGCAGATGCGGCACCAGATCATTGTGCCGACGCTGCACGCCGATGAGTTGAATCCGAATTTGAAACTGGCGGGAACTCCCTTCACCTTGCAGCGCTGCTTGGCGGAGTGGCGCCCCAGCGCGTCCACCGGCACTCGCATTGCGGGTGTGTCGTCGTTCGGAGCTGGTGGAAGCAACGCGCACATCATTGTGGAAGAGTGGCCGACTCGCGCGACGACGCACGATGGCCGGCGTGTTCCGATTCTGCTCTCGGCTAAGGACCCGGATGCGTTGCGACGGATGGCGGAGCGGCTGCTTCGATTCCTGGATGCGCCGGGATGTATCGACTTTGCTGACATTGTGAAAGAAGAGTTGGCGGCGATCCTCGGTGTGCCGGCGACTGAACTGGATACGGATGAGGGGTTTGAGTCGTATCAAGTTGGGTTGGCGGAGCGGGTGGAATTGCGCCATGCGCTCGAGAATCGGTTGCAGGTGTCGCTGCCGGCCGGCGTGTTTTTGGACCTGGCTTCGATTTCCGAGGTAGTGCAAGAGTTACGGCGCGATGTGACTGCGCCACCTTCAACCGTGGCGTTACAGGACATTGCTTACACGCTGCTGGTGGGGCGCGAGCCGATGGAGGAGCGACTGGCGCTGGAGGCGTCGACGGTTGCGGAACTGGTGGAGGGTCTCCAGAGTTGGCTGGATGGGAAGAACCAGCAGACCTATGCGGGACGCGCTGGGGAGCATCGTGAGGTGTTTCGTTTGCTGGCGGCGGATGCGTCGTTCCAAACGACGATGCGCCGGTGGGCGGAGGACGGGCAGGCATCGAAACTACTGGAACTGTGGGCGAAGGGATTGGACATCGATTGGACGCCGCTGGCCAGAGGGCTGTGCGGCGATGCAGGGATCGTGTCGCTACCGGGTTATCCATTCCGCGGGGAGCGCTATTGGATTTCACAAGTGCCGGTTTCGAACAGTCTGGCGGATCAGCAGCAGGTGTTGGAAAAGCGGATCGCGCAGGTATTGCGTGGCCAGTTGGAAGGTATCCGCGTGGCGCCGGAGTACGAGCGTTGGCTGAACGCGGCGAAGCAATTGCTGGCTGCTTATCCAGAGGTGGCGGGCGATGGCTGGGTCGAGTGGGCCACGCTGGAGCGAGAGCCCGCGTTGCAGGCGCAGACGGCATTGGCGGAGGCGACGTTGCGGGCGCTGCCGGCGATTCTGAGCGGGAAGCGGAAGGCGACGGAGGTGATGTTCCCAGGCGGGAAGGCCCAACTGGTGGAAGAGGTCTATACCAGGAATCCGGTGGCGGCGCGGTTCAACCAGGCATTGGCGCAAGCGGCCCTGCGCGAAGTGGAGCAACGGTTGGCGCAGGGGCCAATCCGCGTTTTGGAGATTGGCGCGGGTACGGGTAGCGCCACGGATGCGGTATTGATGGCGCTAGCGCTGCACCGGAAGGCGATTGCTGAGTATCGGTTTAGTGATGTGTCGCGATCCTTCCTCATTCGAGCGGAGCGGAAGTATGCGGAGTCGTACCCATTCTTATCGACGGCGGTCTTCGATGTGGAGAAGCCGCCGGCGGCGCAGGGAATCGAAGTCGACGCCTATGACCTTGTGATTGCGTCGAATGTGCTGCACGCAACTTGCGACATTCGGCAGACGCTGGCGCATGTGCGTTCGGTGATGAAGCCCGGCGGCGCACTGCTGCTGAACGAGACATCGGCGGCGACGCTGTTCACGCATGTGACCTTTGGGTTCCTCGAAGGATGGTGGCGATTCCGCGATGGCGAGTTGCGGATTGCGGGCACACCGTCACTCAGCGCGGCGTCGTGGCAGCGGGCGATGCAGGAGTCCGGGTTCGTGTGGGTTTCGGGTTCGACCGCAGAGGAGTTGGCGCTGGGGCAACAGATCCTGTGTGCGACAAGAGCGGGCTCGGCGGCAGCTGCGCTTCCCTTGCGCGACACCTTGTTGCGGCTGGTGGGCGAGACTCTGAACGTCAGCCCTGGTGCGATTGATGTGCGGCGTCCATTTGCGGATTACGGTTTGGACTCGATTCTGGGAATCGAATTGACCCACAAGCTGCGGCGCGAGTTGCAGGTGGAGTTGGACGTGACGAGATTGTTCGACTTCACGACCGTGGCGCAGTTGGAGCAGTTCCTGGCGAAGTCGGTGACGAGGGTGGAAGAGCCGTCCGTCGCGCCGCCAGAGCCAAGTGGGCGGGAGCCGATTGCGATTATCGGCATGAGCGGGCGCTTTGCGAAGTCAGACAACGTGGACCAATTGTGGGGCCATCTGGTTCAGGGGCACGACCTGGTCGAGCCGGTGACGCGCTTCTCACTGCAGCCTCACTATCAGAACGCCGCGCCGGGCACGTACTGCACGCATGGCAGCTTTTTGGATGGCGTGGACCGTTTCGACCCCGTCTTCTTTGGCATTTCGGGCTTGGAAGCGACCTACATGGATCCGCAACAGCGGCTGTTCCTGGAGGAGGCCTGGAAGGCGCTGGAAGACGCGGGCCATGCGGGCGCTGAAATGACGGGCCGGCGATGTGGCGTCTTTGTGGGGTGCAGTGCTGGCGACTATCAGGAGTTGTTCCAGGGCACGCCGCCGGGCCAGGCCTTTTGGGGGAATACCAGTTCGTTGGTGCCAGCGCGGATTGCCTACTATCTGGATTTGAAGGGGCCGGCGATTGCGGTGGATACGGCGTGCTCCAGTTCGCTGGTTGCCGTACATTTGGCGTGTCAAAGCTTGTGGAGCGGCGAGAGCGAGATGGCGATTGCGGGGGGCGTGTTCGTCCAATGCACGCCGCGCTTCTATCTCTATGCGAATCGCGCGTCGATGCTGTCGCCGACGGGCCGTTGCGCGGCGTTTGGCGAGTCAGCGGATGGGATCGTGCCAGGTGAGGCTGTGGCGGCCGTGGTGCTGCGGCCGCTGCGTCAGGCGCTGGCGGATGGCGACCATGTACTGGGCGTGATTGCGGCGAGCGGTGTGAACCAGGATGGCACGACGAATGGCATTACGGCGCCGAGCGCTGCGTCCCAGGAGCGGTTGATCCGGCAGTTGTATGAAGAGGCGGGGATTGATCCGGCGAGCGTCACGCTGTTTGAAGCGCATGGCACGGGTACAGTGCTCGGCGATCCGATTGAACACGCCGCTCTGGCTCGGGCGTATGCGTCCGATGGCAAGACGGGCTTTTGCGCGCTGGGTTCCATTAAGAGCAACCTGGGCCATGCGACGACGGCCGCGGGCGTGGTGGGGCTAATCAAGATCCTGCTGGCGATGCGGCATCAGCAGATACCGCCGACGCTGCATGTGGGCAAGGGCAATCCGGCGATTGATCTGCGGACGAGCCCGTTCTATTTGCCGACCGAGGCTCGGGAGTGGGCAGGGGAACGGCGGCGCGGGGCGATCAGTTCGTTCGGATTCAGTGGGACGAACGCGCATGTTGTGGTGGAGGAGGCTCCGCAGCAGTTGGGTGTCAGGCGCTCCGCGGGGCCGGCTTTGATCGTGCTGTCGGCCAGGACGGCGGGGCAACTCCGGCAATGTGCGGAGCGACTGCAGCGGCATCTGACGTCGGATACGGATCTGGGTGCGGTGGCATTTACGTTGCTGGCTGGCCGCCGGCACATGCACCATCGCTTGGCGGTGGTGGCTACAGACGCGGCAGACTTGGCGCAGCGTTTGCGGCAGTGGCTGCAAGGCGATGTAGCTTGCGCCGTAGCGACAGCGGAGCTGAACGACAAAGACTTACGGACGGAGGAGAGTCAGGTGCGAGCGGCAGAGCAGTTGGCGCGGCTGGGCGCCGACGCTGCTGCGTTGGCGGAGTGGGGCCGCTTCTATCTGGCAGGCATCGTGCCGCCGGCGGACAAGCTATTCGCGCCAGAAGAGCGCCGCCGCATTCCGTTGCCGACGTATCCGTTCGCGCAGGACCGCTACTGGGTGAAGGAGGAGGTGACCCAGGCGGTGACGCCGGTGCGGATACCGGGGCAGAAGGTGCAGTTGGCGCCGTTGGCCCCTGTAGTTAGCCGCAAGGCCGATGCGGATGGTGTCCTGCGATTGACGGGTAGCGAAGCAGCGTCGAACCTGGACGATGCCCGCTGTGTGCTGGTGGAAGGCGCAAGCAGCATCGTGGCGGAGAGTTGTGTACTGCCGGTTGTCGGTAGCGGCGCGGGTTGCGACTTTGTGGTGGCCGATGCGGCGAAGGCGCAGGCCATGGCCAAGCGGATCGCCGAGGCTCCGCGTGTTTCCATTGTGGAGTTGAAGAAGCATATGATCCGGGGCGCGCAGCGCCCGGTGGGTGCGCTTCTGACGATCCCGGATGGACCGGCGCGGGCGTGGACGGGATCGTCGCGGCGGATGGCTTTGGGTGTGGACGAAGTGACAGCGGAGTTGTTCGACGATGGCGTGTTGCTGGTCACTATGCGGGACGTGCGCGGCAAGAACACATTCACCGATGCGTTGACACGGGGCCTGCATAATGCGTTGGCGGAAGTCGCGCGGAGCGCGGATTGCAAGGCCGTGGTGCTGACGGGAACGGATTCGTACTTCGCCTGCGGCGGCACGAAAGACGGTTTGGAAGTTCTGCAGCGAGGCGAGGCGAAGTTTACCGACTTTCAACCCTACCTGCTGCCGTTGCGGTGTGAGGTTCCAGTGATCGCGGCCATGCAGGGCCACGCCGTGGGCGCGGGTTGGTGCATGGGCATGTTCAGCGATCTGCCCGTGTTTTCCGCCGAAAGCGTGTACCACAGCAACTACATGTGGTTTGGATTCACTCCGGGAGCAGGCGCCACGCTCGTGTTCCCGCATCGCTTTGGCGATGCCTTGGGACGCGAGATTCTGTTCACGGCTTGGGAATACAAGGGCCGTGAGTTGGGCGCGCGCGGCATCGCGATGCCGGTGCTCACGCAGGCAGAGGTGCTGCCGTTTGCGCTTGCCGCGGCACACCGGTTTTGCGCTTCGGCTAGCCGGGAGCAACTGGTGGAAATGAAGTCGCGGCTGGCAGCGCCCTTGCGGGATGAGTTACCGGTTGTGCTGGAGCGTGAGCTGGATATGCATCAGCGCACGTTCGTTGGGAATGCCCGGGTGCTGGAGCGGATCAAAGAAGCGTTTCAGGCGGAGCCTGAGGTGGCCACGCCTGTGAAGGTGCAGAGTCCGCCAGCGGCGGAACTGCGCTCGGCGTTGGTGGCGACGCTGGCGGAGGAGCTTATGATCCCGGCGGCGGAGATTCGCGACGGTTCGGGCTTCCTGGAATTGGGCTTGGATTCGATTCTGGCGGTGACCTGGATTCGCAGGATTAACGCATTGTTTGGCGTAGAGCTTCCGGCGACGGCCGTGTATGCCCATCCGACGGTGGGCGCGTTGGTGCAGCATGTGGCGCAGTTGCAGCCAAGCGTGGAGACACCGGTCGCTCCCGCCGCTGCGCCGCCTCCGCCGGTTCGCCGGAGCGCGATTGCGATTATCGGGGCGTCGGCACGGTTCCCCCAGGCTGCAGATTTGGCCGAGTTCTGGCGCAACATTCGCGACGGGCGGGATTGCATTTCGGAAGTCCCGGGGGACCGCTGGAACATTCAAGAGCACTACGATCCGGACCCACAAGCGCCGGACATGAGCTACAGCAAGTGGATGGGAAGTATCGACGGCATTGACCGCTTTGATGCCGCGTTCTTCAATATCACGGCGATGGAAGCCGAGTTGATGGACCCACAGCAGCGGCTGTTCCTACAGCATGCGTGGCACGCCATTGAAGATGCAGGGATCAATCCGACCAAACTGGCGGGCAGTCAATGTGGCATATTCACGGCGGCAGGCGATAGCGGCTACAGCGAATTGATCTCGGACCGGAATGCGTATAGCTTGATTGGGCGTTCGGGTTCTATTCTTGCCGCACGGTTGGCGTACCACTTGGATCTCCGGGGGCCGTCGCTTTCGATTGATACTGCCTGCTCCAGTTCGCTGGTTGCGGTGGCGCAGGCTTGCAGCAGTTTGCTGGCGGGCGATACAGATTTGGCGATTGCGGGCGGCGTCTCTGTGTTGCTGGGCCCGGAGATGCATATTGATACCTCCAAGGTAAGCATGCTGTCCAAAGACGGACGTTGTTATAGCTTTGACGCTCGCGCCAATGGGTTCGTGCCGGGCGAAGGGATTGGCGTAGTTGTACTGAAGCGTCTAGAGGATGCCGAGCGCGATGGCGATCCGATCCGATCGGTGATCTGCGGTTGGGGTCTGAACCAGGACGGAAGAACCAACGGGATTACGGCGCCGAACCCGGAGGCCCAGACAAGGCTGATGCGGAGTGTGTATCAGCGCTTTGCGATTGACCCGAAGTCAATTGGGTTAGTGGAGGCGCATGGCACGGGTACGCCGCTAGGCGATCCGATCGAGATTGAGGGCTTGGCCGGCGCATTTGGGAATGGCCCTGCGTGGTGCGCGGTTGGATCGGTGAAGAGCAATATTGGCCATACGCTGGCAGCGGCGGGCGTGGCTGGATTGTTAAAGGCGATGCTGGCGATTGAGCATTGCGAATTGCCGCCAACGATTCACTTTGAAGAAGCGAATCCGCACTTGCCGTTGCGGGGCACACCGTTTCGGATCAACGACCGGTTGCGGCCTTGGTCGAGTAATGATCGCCGGCGGGCGGCGGTGAGTTCCTTCGGCTTTAGCGGGACGAATGCGCATGTAGTGCTGGAGGAGTACGTGGGCGCTGCGGTGAGTCCGAAACCCAGTGGAGACTTGATTCTGGCGTTGTCGGCGCGCAACGCGGAACAACTGCGCGAGTCTATCGGGCGTGTGGAAGCGTTTGTGGTGGAGCATCCGGACGTTGACCTTGCCGCGTTGGCCTGGACGCTGCAAGCCGGACGGGCGGAGTTTGCCCAACGTAAGGCGTTCCGATTCCGGACGCGGGGGGAGTTGCTGGAGCAGTTGCGGACGGGCGAGTCGAAAGCCGGATTGCATACAGCGGTGGAGCGTTGGGTGCAAGGCGAATCTATCGATTGGCGCCAGTTCTATACGGGAGATCCGAAAGTGTCGCGCAGGATCGCCGTGCCGGGTTATCCCTTTGCAGAGGTGCGGCACTGGGTGCGTCAGCAGCGTCGGCAGGAGGCGGAGACGAGGATGCATCGTTGGATTGATCGCAATGCGTCGACGGCGGATCAACTTCGCTTTACGCGGAAGGTGCGCCGCAGTGAGACGGGGTTGCATTTGCATGGAGATTTGACGCCGGGGTGGTTCTATCCGGAGATGGCGCAAGGCGCGATGGAACTTGCGTTGGGGCGGCGGGTCCGCGGGCTTCGCAATCTTCTGTGGGGTGCGCCGGTATGCCTGAATCGCGAGGGTCGCGAACTGGCGTTGGAGATTGTGCGGGATGGCGATGAGTGTTTGTATCAGATTGCCGCGGATGGCGATGAGTTATCACCGTGCCAGATTGGCGAAGTGATTCTCGACGGCAACGACATGCGGCCTGACGATCTGGACGTTGCCCGGGAGCAACGCTTGCTCCAGGGACGGAACGAGTATCGCAATGGCAGTGTGACTTTGTTGCATTGGAAGCGCAGCCAAGCCGAAGAGTCTCCGTTGGATGCGGTTTGGAAGTGGGTGGCGGATAGCCATTCCGGTGATCCGCGATTCCCTTACGCTCTGCGGTCCGTTGTGTATTTCGACGCGCTGCCAGATGAGTGCTACGTGAGGATCACGGCGCCGGAGCCGGCCAATCTTGTCGCTTACGGCGCGGATGGGCGGCCGCGGTTGGCGATGACCGGCTTGACGACCGCGCGGCCTCACGAGCTAGCCGCGATTTCGTTGGATGAGGAGGTGGCACGATGAGGAAGCAGACGCAGACGGTTGCCATCATCGGCGGCGGTCCGACGGGGATCGGTATTGGCCGCGAACTGCGCGACGGCGGGATCGACTTCGAGATCTTCGAAGCCGCAGACGATTTCGGCGGCGTTTGGAATAGCGCGGGCGCGTGCGGCAGGACGTATCCATCGCTGCACCTGATTTCACCAAAGTTCAATACGCAGGTGGCCGACTTTCCGATGCCGGAGGACTATCCGGACTATCCGAGCCATGAGTTGATGCTGCGCTACATCCGCTCCTATGCCAAGGCGTTCGGGATGTATGAGAGGACGCGGTTTGGATCGAAGGTGGCGCGGTTGGAACCGGTGGGGAGTGAGTGGCGGGTTACGACGGCGAAGGGCGAGTCGGCGCAATATCCGCTCGTGGTGGTGGCGAATGGGCTGCAGCGGATTCCGCGGTTTCCGAAGTATCCGGGGCAGTTTGACGGTGAGTCGATTCATTCCTCGCAGTACAAGACCGCGGAGCAGGTGCGCGGGAAGAGGGTGCTGGTGGTTGGAGGGGGGAACTCCGGCTGCGACATGGCGGTGGATGCGGTGCATCATGCGGCGGCGGTGTATCACAGCACGCGGCGCGGCTACTACTACCAACCAAAATTCGTCGGCGGGAAACCGACGCCGCAATGGATGATGGAGCTGGGTAACAAGTTCCCCACGAAGCAGGAGACGCTCGCGTATATCCAGGAGACGTTCCGGTTGGCGGGTTTCGACGGGACCGACTACGGGTTGCCGAAGCCGGACTATCCGCTGGATGCGGCGCATCCGATTATGAACTCGCAGATCCTCTATCACATTGGCCATGGAGACATCCGGGCCAAGGGCGATATCGCGTCGTTCGAGGGGCGGCGGGTAAGGTTCGTGGATGGCGAAGAGGCGGAGTTCGACGTCGTGATCTATGCGACGGGATACGACCGCGATCTTTCGTTCCTGGATCGCGGGCTGCTGGAGTGGAAGTCCGGCATTCCCAGTCTGTTTCTGCATTCGGTGCCGCGCAATCTGGACAACCTGCTGTTCATGGGCTTCATTAACTCCGCGGCGGGATTAGGCGATGGGTTGAAGACCCAGGGCCACTTCGTGCGGAGCTACGCGCGCGCCTACTTTGGGCAGACGTCTGGCCTGGCGGCGTTTCTCGCGGCTAAGCGCACGGACGATCCTGACATCGGGCAGGGCTACTTTGTCGATTCGCACCGGCACTTGTGGGAGGCCGACCTTTGGAAGCTTCTGGCGCAGATGAGGAAGTATCGCGACATGCTGGAGGAGTCGGCGCCGGCCGTTGCGACCGTGGCGGAGGCCGCGATGGACCTGCCGACGGTCGAGCGCGAAGTGCTGCGGCTGGCCGCGGCGGCGCTTGGTGTCGCGGAAGAGGAACTGGACCCGACGGTGAATCTGTCGCGGTATGGCGTCGATTCGATTGCGATTACGGAAGTCATGGTGCGGATCTCGCGACACTTTGGCATTTCCGTGGCGCCCACGACCTTCTTTGAAGCCAAGCATTTTCGCGATCTGAGCAGTATCCTGGTTGCGCGCTACGGGAAGGCGATGGGGAAGCAGTCACGGCAGCCTGTTGCGACTCCGCCGGCTGGGGACGAACCGGCTAGCTGGATTGCGCGGCACCGCCGGGTAAAGAAGAGGGCGGCGCCAACGGGTCAACGGAAGATCGCGATTATCGCCATGGATGGCGTGTTTCCGAAGAGCGCGGACCTGGACGCGCTGGAGGGACATCTGCGCCGCGGCGATGACTGTATTGAAGAGATCCCGGCGGACCGTTGGGATTGGCGGAGTTGTTATGGGGACCCGAAGCAAGGTCCATACAGCAATGTGAAGTATGGCGGCTTTGTGCCGAATCATGACCGTTTCGACGCGGCATTCTTTCATATTTCGCCGCGCGAGGCCGAGTTGATGGACCCGCAGCACCGGCTGTATCTGGAGTGCGTTTGGCGGCTGTTTGAACGCGGCGGGTATGCCGCGGGTTCGCTGGCGGGAAAGAAAGTTGGGATGTTCCTGGGGATCAATCTACAGGACTACACCGATATGGTGAATCGCGCCGGCATTCGCGACGCGGTGCAGTTAACGGGACTGGGGCATATGTTTTGTCCCAACCGGCTGTCGTTTCTGTTCGATATCCATGGGCCGAGCGAGGTGATCGACACGGCGTGCTCCAGTTCGCTGGTGGCGGTGCATCGCGCGGTGATGAGCATCCTGCATGAGGGTTGCGAGATGGCTGTGGCGGGCGGGGCGAATCTGATGTTGACACCCACGCAGCACATCATGTTCTCGAAGGTGGGGATGCTGGCCGAGGATGGCCGGTGCAAAACCTTCTCCCGCGAGGCGAATGGCTATGTGCGCTCGGAGGGGATTGGAGCGGTACTGCTGAAGCCTCTGGAGGCGGCCGAACGCGATGGCGATCCGATTCTGGGCGTGATTCTGGGCAGCGCCGAGAATCATGGCGGAGCGGCTACGTCGTTGACTGCACCGAATCCGAAGGCACAGGCGGAGTTGATTGTGGAGGCGCACCGCCAGGCAGCCTTGGACCCGCGCAGCATTACGGCGATCGAATGTCATGGGACCGGAACATCGCTGGGCGATCCGATTGAGGTTGAGGGTTTGAAGTCAGCGTTCGCGAGGCTGTATCAGGAGCGGGGCTTGGCTCCGGCTGCGATGCCGCATTGTGGGCTGGGTTCCGTGAAGTCAAACATCGGACATGCGGAAACGGCGGCGGGTATTGCGGGGTTGATGAAGCTGGTGCTCGGAATGCAGAGCGGGTGGCTGTACCGGACCCTGCATTGTGAGAACCAGAATCCGCTGATTGATTTGGCGGGGAGTCCGTTCCGGTTGCTGCGTGAGGCGCAGCCTTGGACGCGGCCGGTGATAGATGGAGTGGAGCATCCACGCAGGGCCGGGGTGAGTTCATTCGGCGCGGGCGGCGCAAATGCGCATATTGTGTTGGAGGAGTATCGAGGCTCGCAGACTGGGCCGCCGTCCGCTGGGTCATTCGTGATTCCGCTGTCGGCAAAGTCACAAGAAGCATTGGATCGGCGGGTGAAGCAACTGGCCGATTGGATTGCGGCTCACGAAAATTGCAACCTGCGGGACCTCGCCTATACGTTGCAAGTGGGGCGCGACGCCATGCGGGTGCGAATGGCCTACGTCGTTAGCGATGTGGCGGACTTGCAGCACCAATTGCGCGGGCCGGAGCAGTCGCGTCCTTCCTCACCCCTGGCCGAGCGATGGGTACGCGGAGAGGCGGTGGATTGGGAGTCGCAGTATGCGGGTCAGCCGAAGCCGCAGCGCCTTGCCTTACCGGCATATCCGTTTGCGGCCAAGCGCTACTGGCTGCCCGTGGAAACGGCGCCGGAGCACTTCACGCGGAGTTTCGATGGACGGGAGTCGTTCTTGCGGGATCATCGCGTCGGCGGTCAGCCGGTGCTTCCTGGCGTGATGTATCTGGAGCTGGTTTGTGCGGCGTTGCGGGCGGCTGGAAGAGCGGCGATCCAGATTCGGCAGGCGGTTTGGATGAAGCCACTGGTGGTGAGCGGTCCCGTGAAGGTGGAAGTCCGGCTGGAGCCGAGAGTGGAGATTGCCAGCGTCGGTGCTGACGGGACGCGGGAGGTCCATTTTCAGGCCCGTTTGGGTGACTCTGCGTTGACGGAGGCTGCCGGCGTCGCCCCTTTGCAAGGCGGCCAGTTCTTCGATGGCGGCGAAATCTACCGGCTCTTTGATGGCATGGGCATTCAGTATGGGCCGACGCATCGTGCAATTCAGTCGCTGCGGGCCGGGGCGGCCGGCGTGACGGCGGAGTTGCGTTTGCCGGGTGAAGCTGGGAGGTTGGACGAGTTTACTCTGCACCCGAGCTTGTTGGATGCGGCCTTGCAGTCGGCGTTGGGCATGCAAGTGGGCGATGCGAGAACAGCGGCGCTGCCGTTTGCGTTGGAGAGCATAAGCATTGCTGGGTCGCTGACCGAGGCCATGGTTGTCCATGTGCGGCCTTCGGAAAAGCGAGGCGCGTTAGACCTGGATCTGGCGAACGCGAGTGGTCAGGTCGCGGTGCGATTGCGCGGCTTTGTGACGCGGGCGATTGCGCCTGCCAGCGACAACGTCTTCTTCTTCGCGCCGGCGTGGCAGCGATTGCCGGAGTCGCCGCGCAACGCTGTGAGCTTCGACGAGCGGATCGCGTGGGTCGCTGGACCGCCGGGTCGGCTGGATGGCTGGACCTGGCAACGGTTTCCGAGCACGGACTTCCATGCGTGCTTCCAGAGCTTGCTGGCAGAGCTACAACGGATCGCAGCGGCGCCGTCGCGGCGTATTCTGCTGCAGGTGTGCGTAGCGGAGAGTTCGCGGTTGCTGGCCTTGTCGGCGATGCTGCGTAGCGCGCGGATGGAGTGTTCCTGGCTGTGGCCGCAAATCGTAGTGGTGCCGGATGACCGCGACGCTGCTCCGTTTCTGGCTGAGGCGTCGGCCTTGCCGCAGCACGGCATGATTCGGTTTGGCGTGGATGGAAAGGCGGAGGTGAGGTGCTGGGAGCGGCCGACGCTTCCAGAGGCTGCGATTTCATGGCGGCCGAAAGGGGTGTATCTCATCACCGGCGGCGGAGGATCGTTGGCGCGAATGCTGGCGCGCCATATCGCCGAAGAAGCGCCTGGCGCGTCGATTGTTCTGGCTGGACGCACGGTACCTGAGTCTGACTTGGGCGGTTCGATGTGGTTCCGGCGGACGGATGTGACGAAGGCGGATGAAGTGGAGTCGTTGATCGCGGAAGTGCGGCAACGGCATGGCCGCATTGATGGCGTCTTCCATGCGGCTGGCGTGCTGGACGACGCGCCGCTATTGCAGACGTCAGCGCCGCGGGCCTTGGCGGTGATGGCGCCCAAGGTGGATGGCGCGATTCATCTGGACAGGGCGATTGCTGATGCTCCGCTCGACTTTTTTGTTCTGTTCGGATCTGTAGCAGGCGTGTTGGGCAATGCGGGACAGTCGGCGTACGCGGCGGCGAATGCCTATCTCGATGTTTTCGCAGCGGAACGTCAGGCCACACGGCCGGGCCGGACCGTCGCGGTGGATTGGCCGCTGTGGCGCGATGGCGGCATGCGCATGGATGAGTCAACGGCAGCGTTGATGCGGCGGACCACGGGGCTGGATAGCCTGACCACGCCGGATGGCTTGCTGGCTTTACGGCGCATTCTGGGATCAGGGTTGACGCAGGTGATGGTGGCGTGTGGCGATGCGGAACGGATCGCCCGCTACCTGGCCGCGACGCCGGAGTTGCCGACGGTGGCCGCTTCGAAAGTGGACCAACCGGCGCTTCGAACCAAGGTCATGGCCGGACTGGTGGACTGCGTTTGCCAACTGCTGAAACTGGAGCCAGCCGATCTTTCTCCAGATACGGAACTGACGGAGTATGGCTTCGATTCGATCACATTCACCCAGTTCGCGAACGCGTTGAATGACCGCTTTGATCTGGAAGTAACGCCGACATTGTTCTTCGAGTTCCCTACGCTGCAGCAATTGGCGGATGGACTGATTGCCGGGAATGGCCCGGCGTTGTCGTCTAGGTTAGGCGTGAAGGCGGTTCCTGTGGCTCCGGCCCCGCAATGGCAACCGGAGGCAGCGCCTGCGCAGAAGCAACCGGCCGACGCCGTGGCGATTATCGGGATGAGCGGCGCGTTCCCGATGGCGAAGGACTTGGATGCGTTCTGGCGGAATCTCGTTGAGGGACGCGATGCGATTGGGGAAGTTCCTCCGGATCGTTGGGACTGGAAAGCCTACTGGGGCGATCCTGCAAAAGAGCCCGGGCGCACGAATGTGAAGTGGGGCGGGTTCATGGAGAATGTCGCGGAATTCGACGCGGCGTTCTTCGGCATTTCACCTCCCGAGGCGCGGGCGATGGATCCGCAGCAGCGGCTGCTGTTGACACAGGCTTGGCGCGCGTTGGAGGATGCCGGCATTGCGCCGCGGAGGTTGGCGGGGTCGAATACTGGCGTGTTTATCGGGATCGCCGACACCGGTTACAGCCGGCTGATGGCGCAGGCCGGTGCGAGTCTTGAAGGCTATGTGATGACGGGTTTGGCGCCGTCGTTGGGGCCGAACCGCATCAGTCATTTTCTGAATCTGCATGGGCCGAGTGTGGCGGTGGAGACGGCGTGCTCCAGTTCGCTGGTCGCGGTGAGCCGTGCGATGGAGTCGATTCGATCGGGCGCTTGTGATTGCGCGCTGGCGGGCGGTGTCAATACGCTACTGCTGCCCGATTCGTTTATTGGCTTTACGCGGGCTGGCATGTTGTCGCCGGATGGCCGCTGCAAGGCGTTTGCGTCGAGCGCGAATGGCTATGCGCGCGGTGAGGGCGTGGGACTAGTCGTATTGAAGCGCTTGGAGCTAGCCGAGCGCGACGGCGACCGTATTCTGGCGGTGATCCGCGCGGCCGCGGAGAATCATGGCGGACGTGCCGGATCATTGACGGCCCCGAATCCGAAGGCGCAAGCCGAGTTGTTGCGCACGGCGTACACACGCGCCGGTTTTGATCCTCGCACGGTGACCTACCTTGAGGCGCACGGCACGGGTACGTCGCTGGGGGATCCGATTGAGGTGGAGGCGCTCACGGCGGCGTTTGCGGATCTTTCAAAGAGCGCGGCGCAGCAGTTTGGCGCGCAGGCCGAGAGCGCGTGTGCGATCGGCACCGTGAAGGCGAGTATTGGGCATCTAGAACTGGCGGCTGGGATTGCGGGGTTGATCAAGGTGCTGCTGCAGATGCGTCACCGGACGATCGTGGGGGTGCTGCATTGTGACCAGTTGAATCCGTATTTGAAGCTCGACGGGACGCGATTCCATGTGGCGCAGCGCAATGAAGAATGGCGGCGTCCAGTGGATGAGCACGGGCGCGAGTTGCCTTTGCGCGCGGGCGTTAGCAGCTTTGGTTTCGGCGGCAGCAATGCGCATTTGGCGTTGGAGGAGTATGTCGCTCCGGCGGCGCAGACTCCTGCCGTGTCGTCGCCGGAAATGATCGTGCTTTCGGCCAGGACGCCTGAGCAGTTGACGGAGTCGGCGCAGAGCCTTGCTACTGCTTTATCGAGCGGCGAGTACGCTTTGACGGAGGTCGCGTATACGCTGCAATGCGGGCGTGATGCCATGGAGCATCGGCTGGCGTTTGTGGCGGCGAGCATTCGGGAAGTCGTGTCGAAGTTGCAGGCGTTTGTTTCCGGAACGCGCGACACGGAACTGCATGTAGGGTCGGCGAAGGCGAATCGCGAGATGCTGACGGCGTTGGAGTCCGATGAGGAGGTGTTACGGACGCTGGCGACGTTGCCGCAGCGGGGCAAGCACGATGCGCTTCTGAGCTTATGGGTGCGTGGCCTTCCGTTCGCGTGGCGATCGTTGCACGGCAGTGCTGCGCCGCGTCGAACGGCACTGCCCGGTTATCCGTTTGCGACGACACGGTATTGGGTAGAGCAAGCCACTCCGCCCCTTACTGCTAACGTGATTCGGGGCGATGATTGGTTCATTCGCGATCATGTAGTGGATCAGCAACCGGTGTTGCCCGGCGTGATGCACCTCGAAATGGTGCGGAACGCCGTCGTCCGCGCGGGGGGCTGGGGCGGGCGGGCTCTCGAATTGCGGCAGCACACATGGCTGCGGCCGGTGACGGTGAACGGCGACGCGATTCGTTTGTCAGTGAGCACGAGCGCGTCGCCGGACGGATCCTTCGCGTACGAATTACGGAGCAGTGCCGTACACAGCATGGGTAGTGCTGTTGCGGTTAATGTACAAACGCCTCGCGTTGACTTGGACCTTCTGCGGCAGCAGGCATCGAGAGCGATTGCGGTTGGGGAGAGCTATCAAAGATTTGCGTCGCTCGGGTTGCAGTACGGACCGGCGCAGCGTGCGCTTCATGGATTGTTTGCCGGAACTGACTTTGCCGTCGCCGAGCTTCGCATGCCAGAGGGTACAAATGACGGCGCGTTCCTGCTTCATCCTTCGCTCCTCGATGGAGCGCTGCAGGCGCTGATTGGGCTCGAAGGCGCCGCGTCCGCATTGGCGCTGCCGTATGCGGTGCGGCGCGTGCAGATCTTCTCCGAAGCGAACGCCCGGACGATGTGGGCGGTGGCGAGGCGGGAGTCGGCGAGTGCGTACCAGATCGATGTTTGCCAGCCGGACGGCACGGTTTGCGTACGTATGGAAGGACTGGCGGTCCGACGCGCGCCAGTGGAGAAAGCACCCCAGGTGAGCACGCTGGCGGAGTTAGTCCGCATTGCGGCGAAGGTGCTTGAAGTGGATGCCTCCGTGATTGAAACGGATGTGGAGCTTGGGGAGTTTGGTTTTGACTCGATCACGATGACGGCGTTCGCGTCGAAGGTGAACTCCGAACTTGGCTTATCGTTGACGCCGGCAGATTTCTTCGAGTTCGCCACGCTGGAGCGTCTCGCCGGCCACATTGGCGAGCGGAGCGTCTCGGCGCCGGTTACCTTGCAATCCGCGCCAGCGGAGGAGAAGGAAGATGCAATTGCCATTGTGGGGATGAGTTGTCATTTCCCAATGGCCCCCGATGCCGAGAGTTTTTGGAGGAACCTGAGGGAGGGCCGGGATTGCATCACGGAGGTCCCGGCGGACCGCTGGGATTGGCGTGCGATCTACGGCGATCCCAAGCAGGAGCCGGGCAAGACGAACGTCCAGTGGGGCGGGTTCGCCGACGGCATCCTCGACTTTGACCCGCTGTTTTTCGGGATCTCGCCGCGCGAAGCGTCCTGGATGGATCCGCAGCAGCGGCTGCTGTTGATGCACGTTTGGAAGGCGCTGGAGGATGCGGGCCATGCGCCGCGTCAACTGGCAGGACGTAGCATCGGCATCTTCGTGGGTACGTCGATGAGCAGCCGGACGGCGGCGGCGGACACTGGCGGCGAGTCCTATGCGGCAACTGGCGCGGTGCCTTCCGTAGGCCCCAACCGGGCCAGCTACTTCTTTGACTGGCATGGCCCGAGCGAGCCGGTGGAAACGGCGTGCTCCAGTTCGCTGGTTGCCATTCATCGCGCGGTGCAGGCGATGCGGTCCGGCGATTGCGAGATGGCTGTTGTTGGCGGTATCAACACGATGGTCACGCCAGAGGCGCACATCCTGTTTTCACAGGCGGGGATGCTGTCGCCGGATGGCCGCTGCAAGACGTTCTCCGCGGGCGCCAACGGCTATGTGCGCGGCGAAGGCGTCGGAATGCTGGTGTTGAAGCGGCTTTCCCAGGCAAGGCGCGACAGCAATTCGATCTACGCGATTGTGCGCGGAACGGCAGTGAATCATGGTGGCCGGGCGAACTCGCTGACGGCTCCGAACACCGCGGCGCAATCCGATTTGCTGAAGACCGCGTACCAACGGGCGGGCGTGGATCCGTCCACGGTCACGTACATCGAAGCGCACGGCACGGGAACGGCCCTGGGCGATCCGGTGGAAGTGAATGCGCTGAAATCCCTGTTCCAGAAAGGCGACGGCCGTTGTGCACTGGGCTCGGTGAAGACGAATATCGGCCACCTGGAACTTGCGGCCGGGGTGGCCGGGTTGATCAAGGTGCTGCTGCAGATGCAGCATCGGACTCTGGCGCCAACGCTGCATTGTGACGAACAGAATCCGTACATCGATTTCAGCGGGTCGCCGCTGTATCTGGTGCGGGAGGCGCAGACTTGGGAAGGTCCGAGGCGGGCAGGCGTTAGCAGCTTCGGGTTCGGCGGCGTAAACGCGCATGTAATTGTGGAGGAGTATGAGCAGCAGCAGCGAGTGCCGGGATTTGGTCCGGCGCTGATGGTGCTTTCGGCCCGCGAGGAGGACCGGCTGCGTGCGCTGGCACGGTCACTGGCGGACAGTTTTGGCGAGCGTTATAGCGACGCGGATCTGCAGGATGCTTCGTACACGCTGTTGGTGGGTCGCGACGCGATGAAGTACCGGCTGGCCGTGGTGGTGCAGACAGCGGTGGAGCTGCGGGCGAAGCTGCAAGCCTTTGCGAACGGGCAAGTCGAAGGCGTCCTCACGGGGTGCGTGGAGCGAAAAGCCACCGCGCCCGCAATGGCTGGCAGCACCCTGGAGGCGATGGGTAGGCATTGGGTGAATGGCGGCGAGTTGGATCTGGACGCGATGTTCGAGCGGGGACAACGGCGTTTGCTGCATTTGCCGACGTATCCATTCGCAACGACGCGGCCAGCATCGGGGATCGTGCTCGATCCGGCGGCCTACTATCTGCGGGACCATCGCATTCATTCGCAATCCGTGCTGCCAGGCGCCATGAGTTTGGAGTTGGTGCGTACCGCGTTCGGGGAGGCTGTGCCGGTGACGATGCGGCAGATCTTGTGGCGGCAGCCGGTGATCGTGGAGAGTCAACCGGTGGCGGCGCGCGTGGATCTTGACGCGGCCAAGGGTAGCTTCCGCTTCGTGACGGGCGAGGATACGGTTCACGTTCAGGGCTTTATCGCCGCGGGTGCCGAGGAAGGCGGGCACATAGATGTCGAGGCAATACGGTCGCGCTGTCGGGAACAGATCACCAGCCGGGAGTTTTATGCGGTATTTGAGCCCTCAGGTATTGCCTATGGCCCCAGCTTCCGACCGGTAGAAGAGGCGTTCGCCGGTGAGGTGGAAGCGCTGACCAAACTGCGTCTGCCAAAGAGCTCATCCTCTCATTCGGCAATGCACCCTGTGATGCTCGACGGCGCGTTTCAATCGTGCGCGCTGTTGCTGCGCGGACTCGGAGCGGAGACAGCGGTGCCGTTTGCTGTAGAAAGGCTGGAGGTGTTGCGGCCCACTGCGGACGAGATGTGGGTCCATGTGCGGGAGACGCTCTCCGCGGGCGCTTCTATTCGCAGGTTGGATATTGATTTAGCGGATGGCGATGGGAGGGTCTGCGTCAAAGTGCGTGGATTCTCGCTGCGGACGATGACCACGCCGTCACCGCAGCCTCCGCGGCAACAGCGCGTTCGCGATACGCGAGCCTTGCTGGCGCGACTCGTGGCGGAGGAATCGGGCGTCAGCCGGAACTCCATTTCGTCGGAGGAACCGCTGGAAGCGTACGGTCTTGATTCCATGATGATCGGGAAGTTGACGGATCGCCTGGAGCGTGAGTATGGGCCGTTATCGAAGACGCTGTTCTTCGAGTATCAGAACATTGAACAATTGGCCCGCTATCTGGATGAAGAGCATGCGCCCTTGGCTACGCCACGAGTGCAGGCTAAGCCTGCGGCGGATGGCGCCATCGCAATTATTGGCTTGGCTGGCCGGTATCCGGGTGCTCGGAATCTGGATGAGTTCTGGGAGAATTTGGCCCGGGGGCGGGACTGCATCACGGAGGTCCCGCGGTCGCGATGGGACCATAGCCGCTACTATGATCCGGAGTCCCGCGCGCCCGGGAAAACGAACAGCAAGTGGGGCGGATTCATCGACGACGCCGAGTGTTTCGACCCGCTATTCTTCAACGTCTCACCGCGGGAGGCGGAGTTCCTGGATCCACAGGAACGCATCTTTCTGCAGTGCGCCTGGGAAGCCATGGAAGACGCGGGCTATACTCGCGCCACACTGGCTCCCGCTGCGGCGCCGATGACGGGCGGCAATGTGGGAGTGTTTGTCGGCGTGATGTATGAGGAGTATCAGCTGTGGGGCGCGGAGATGACGGCCGCGGGCCGGCCGACGGTGCTGTCGAGCAGCGCCGCGTCGATCGCCAATCGGGTGTCCTATTTTTGCGACTTCCATGGACCCAGCCTGACGGTTGACACGATGTGTTCTTCGTCGCTAACGGCGATTCATCTGGCGTGTGAAAGTCTGCGTGCCGGGAGTTGCCAGGTGGCGTTAGCGGGCGGCGTGAATCTCAACCTGCATCCGAACAAGTATCTGACGCTGGCGCAAGGCCGCTTCACATCGACGACAGGCCGGTGCGAAAGCTATGGGCGCGGCGGCGATGGTTACGTACCGGGCGAAGGCGCGGGCGCCGTAATTCTTAAGCCTTTGGAGCGCGCTATCGCCGATGGGGACCAGATTTATGGCGTGGTCCGCGCATCGGCATTGAACCATGGCGGCAAGACGAATGGCTATACGGTTCCGAATCCCCATGCGCAGGCGGCTGTGATCACGGCGGCTTTGGAGCGAGGTGGTGTGGATGCGCGCGCCATTAGCTACATCGAAGGCCATGGCACGGGAACCTCGCTGGGCGATCCGATTGAAATTGCGGCGCTCTCAAAGGCGTTTCGCGCCCATACGCAGGAACGGGAGTTCTGCGCGATCGGATCTGTGAAGTCGAACATTGGACACTGCGAGAGCGCTGCCGGTATCGCCGGGTTGACCAAAGTGCTCCTGCAGATGAAGCACGGGATGCTGGCGCCGTCGTTGCATTCGGAGACCTTGAATCCTGCTATCGACTTTCCCCGTTCGCCCTTCCGCGTACAGCGGCGCCTAGAGGCGTGGCCGCGCCCTGAGTCCGGCGCTCGACTGGCCGGGATCTCGGCGTTTGGCGCGGGCGGATCTAATGTGCATCTGGTTGTAGAGGAGCACGAGTCACCAGCGCGCCAGCCCGCAGTACAGCGCCCTCGAGTATTCCCCTTCTCCGCGCACACCGAAGAACAACTTACTGCGCTTCTTGAGCGGCACCTTGCGGCCTTCGCGCGGTATACGGATCAGGATTTGCCAGCGATCGCGCGGGTGCTGCAGGAGGGTCGTGAGGTGTTTGCGCAGCGGTTCGCGGTGGTGGCTTCGACCCTTGCGGATCTACACGCGCAGACCGCGGCGTATCTGAACAACGAGCAGCCCTCGCTGCCGCACCCGGATGCACTCTGGCGAGTTGCGCGAGAGTGGATGGAGCACGGTAAGACAGACTGGGCGGCGTTGCGAGAAGCTGAAGCTACCCGCGTTAGTCTGCCGACCTATCCATTCGCGAAAGAACGGTTTTGGGCGCCACTTCCCGGCGGTTCGCCGGCGCCGCTACCGTTGTTCTTTGCGCCGTCATGGCAGCCGCAACTGGCCCAACCAGTAGTCAAGCCGGACTCTGTGGTCACGGTATTCGTCGGCGTTGATTCTACCGGTGCGGACGGTATCCGGATACCGGGTGATGACTACACCAGCGCTGCGGTGGAGTTACTGGGCGTGGTGCAGGACATCGTGAAGGAGCGGCCGAAGAGCGCATTGCTGCAAGTGGTGGTTCCGGCTGGAAGTGAACTCGCCGGTTTGGGTGGATTGCTGCGAACTGTGCAGTGGGAACATTCGGCCGTCCGGTGCCAACTCGTGGAGTGGGACGGTGCGGGGGGGGATCTTGCTGGGCGATTGCGCGCGGAGCGGTTCAGCGGTGAAACCCATACTCGCTATACGAGAGAGAGCCAGAGGCAAGTACGGCAATGGCGCGAGTTGACGGCGGAGCCCAACGTGGCCACGCCGTGGAAAGATGGCGGGGTCTATCTGATTGTGGGTGGCGCTGGCGGTCTTGGCTTGCTACTCGCCGAAGAGATCGCGTCCAGTGTCAGGCGGCCCGCACTTTGGCTGACCAGCCGGTCGCCGATGGCGGAGTCGGCGCGGGCGGGGATTACCAAGCGCGGTGGAGTCGTCGAGCACCGGCAAGTGGATGTGACGGAACGGCCGCAAGTGGACGGGTTGATTCGGGAGATCCTGGAGCGGCATGGCCGTTTGGATGGGGTGATCCACGCGGCGGGTGTTCTGCGCGATAAGCGACTGGTCCGCAAGTCGGCGGCGGAGTTCCGCGAGGTGTTGGCGCCAAAGGTGGAGGGCGTTTTGAACCTGGATGCCGCCACCGCCGGATGCCGAATGGACTTCGTGCTTCTGTTCGCTTCCATCTCCGGAGCACTAGGCAACGCCGGGCAGTGCGACTATGCGGCGGCCAACGGTTTTCTGGATTCGTTCGCTGCATGTCGCAACCTTCAGGTGGAACGCGGCGAGCGCTATGGCCGCACGATCTCGCTGGATTGGCCGTATTGGAGCAATGGCGGCATGCGACTGGACGATTCCGTCATCGAGCGCATGCGGAGCGGATTCGGCGTTGTGCCTTTGGAAACGGACGCGGGCATGGCCGCATTGCGCGCCGCCTTCGGGTTTCGTGAGTCGCAGTTGTTGATTCTGGATGGCGATCGCGATCGACTGCGCCACGCGCTGCGTCCTCCGCAAGTCGTCGCGGCTCCAGCGCCGCCGCCGAAACGGGACGACCTCACGGGTCGTATCCGGCATCATCTCTCGCGTGTGCTGCAGGTGCCACCGGAGAAGCTGAGTTCTAGCGAAACGCTGGACCGCTATGGCCTGGACTCGGTAACCGGCATGGACGTGATCGAGTCCCTGAGTAGGGAGCTGGATCGCAAGCTGCCCCCAACGCTATTGCTGGAGTATCCACGAATCGACTTATTGGCTGCCCACCTGAACGAGACAGTGCCGGCGCCCGCGATCGCCGAGCCTGTCGCAGAACGCGGGAAGGATATCGCGATCATTGCCATCGCCGGGCGCTACCCTGGCGCGGATACCATCGACGACTTCTGGGACCTGTTGCAGCAGGGCCGTGACTGTATCACTGAGATTCCGGGCGAGCGCTGGGACGCGAACTCCCGCGCTGCGGCGTACTGCAAGTGGGGCGGTTTTCTTTCCGACGTGGACCGGTTCGACGCTTCGTTCTTCGGCGTATCGCCGCGTGATGCCGCTTTGATGGATCCGCAGGAACGTCTATTTCTGGAGACTGTTTTCCGGCTACTGGAGAGCGCGGGTTATACCAACGCTCATCTCCGCCAGGCGTTCGGTTCGCGGGTCGGCGTGTATGTGGGAGCGATGTCGCAGCAGTATCACGCTGTCGAGGCGGACCCGGATCAGAAGGCGCTGGTTTCGATGTCGTCTTATGCGTCAATTGCAAACCGCGTCTCGTTCTACTTCGACTTACAAGGACCCAGTGTGGCGCTGGACACCATGTGTTCTTCCGGTCTGCACGCGGTTCATCTGGCAAGCCGCGCGCTGCAGGCCGACGAGTGCAGGCTCGCGATCGCCGGTGGCGTGAATCTATCCATACATCCGAACAAGTACCAGGCGCTGAGCCGCACAGGGCTGTTGGGGAGCACTCCGGATTCGCGCAGCTTTGCGGATGGCGATGGATACCTGCCGGCCGAGGGAGTCGGCGCCGTGTTGCTGAAGCCTTTGGCGGACGCGCGTCGCGACGGGGACCGGATTCTGGCCGTCATTAAAGGTAGCGCGGCGAATCATGGCGGACACTCTGCTGGATTCATGACGCCGAGTGCAGAGGCGCAGGCTCGCTTGATCGAGGAGAACTTTCGCGCGACAGGTGTTGATCCCCGAACCGTGAGCTATGTTGAGGCTGCGGCGACCGGCTCGGCGCTAAGTGATTCGATGGAAGTCCGGGCACTGACACGGGCGTTTCGGAACTTCACGAAAGATGTCGGATTCTGCGCGCTGGGGACGGTGAAGTCCAACATGGGCCATGCGGAAGCTGCGTCGGGAATGGCGCAGTTGACCAAGGTGATTCTCCAGTTGGATCGTCGCAAGCTTGCCCCTACGCTTCTGACGCGGCATCCCAATCCGCACATCGATCTCAACGGCACGCCATTCGTCTTGCAGTCCTCCCTGACGGAGTGGACTCCGCCGAATGGAGTACCGCGTCGCGCTGCCATCAGTTCGTTTGGCGCTGGTGGGTCCAATTTGCATTTGATTTTGGAGGAGGCGCCAACGACTGTCGCCTCCGAAGAGTCAATGGCCGGTCCTCCGTGGCAGTTCGTGCTTTCGGCGCACAGCGACGAGCGTCTGGCGCAGTGGATGAAGACGATGCATGACTATGTCGCTAACCATACGGCGTTGTCACTACCGCGGCTCGCCTATACGCTTCAGGAGCGCCGGACCCGGATGGAATGCGTCCGGGTGATCTCGGCGAGCAACCGGCAGCAGTTGCTCGACGCGTTGGCGGCTCCGGAGCGGCATGCTTTGCGGGCCGAGGCGGGCGAGCCATCGGGAGTTCTGCGAGGCGCACCGCTGCCCTTGCCGCCGTACCCGCTGCAGCGGGAGAGGTATTGGTTGTCGGTATCGAAGGACGCCGGGCCAGCGCCCGCGACGTTGCCAGAACGGATTGTTGCTCTACTGCAAGAGGAACTGGGGGTGCCTGTTCAGGCGACGGACTCCTTCCAATCCCTAGGTATCGACTCCATGGCATCGCAGAGACTGATCCACGCGGTTTCTGAATCGACTGGCGTTCCTATTGGCTACGCGGACTTAGCCTCCCACCCCACACCCGCCACTTTGGCTTCTTACCTTGGCGGTATTCAGCCGGCAGCCAGGAACGGGAGTGCGCCCGAACGCGAATTCCCTTGCTCGCTGACGGAGGGCCAGCGGGCGTTGTGGGTGTTCCAGAAACTGTACCCTTCGTCGTCGGCTTACAATGTGCCGCTTGCCTATGCTGTGGAGCACGCCGATCGTGACGCCTTGGAAAGGGCCTGTGGGTGGGTGGTGAAGGCGTATCCGATTCTTGGCACGCTTGTCGATGGCGACTTGCAGTTGCGGCTGGCTGAGCGCGCCGCGAGGCTTCAAGTGTTGCAGGTTCCGCCTTCGATGGACGCGGTGGAATTCGCTCGGCAGCGGGCGGCTGTCCCGTTCGATTTGCAAGAGGCGGTCCCGATTCGCTTCGAGTTGCTCGACGGTTTGACTCCGATTCTTCTAATTGTGGTTCATCACATCGCGTTTGACGGCATCTCCGCGGCTGTGTTCGCAAAGGCCTTTTGGCAAGCCTATTGCGGCAGAGAGGAGTTCGAGAAACCCGTTGCGGCGTCGTTCGCTTCGTTTTCGGAATGGGAGCAGCAATACCTGGCCTCTTCGGCGGCGGAACGCGATCGAAACTGGTGGCTGAACCATTTGGCGGGCGAAGTGCCGACGCTGAATCTCGCGGCCGTTGGATCGTCAGCGAGTTTGGATGTAGAACTTCCGGCGGGCCTGGTGGCTCAGGTGAAATCGTGCTCCGCAGAGCTTGGCATTAGCGCCTCTGTCTTGTTCTTGGGTGCCTTTGCGATCCTGCTGTCGCGTTACTGCGATGCGGAGGAGTTCGTAGTCGGCGTACCGGCGGCGGCCCGGCCGCAGAGCGGTTTCCAGGAAACGATCGGCTACTTCGCAAACGTTCTTCCGCTCCGCGTCGCGCCAACCGGCGCACACTCGGTGGCCGACTATCTGGGGGCGTTGCAAACTACCTTCTCCGCTGCGCTTGACCATTCGCAATATCCGCTGGCGCGCCTTTTGCGCGACATGGAACGGGATGCGTTGGCGGCGCCGCTCTTCCATGCCACTTTCTCTTACCAAAGCTTCTTGAACTCGCTGGAGCTAGCTGGAACACAACATCTGGCGGAGATTCGACAAGAAGGCGACGCCGCGTTCGGACTCGAAGTTCATACCAGCAGCATCGTCGCCGTTTACGACGCGCAGCAGTTTAACGATTCCAGCGTCCGGAGCATGCTTGTCCATTACATACGGATGCTCGGCGCTCTCGTTGCGAACCCGCGGCAACCCGTTGCGGACCTGCAGATGCTGACCCAATTGGAGCGCGACACGATCTTAGGGCAGTGGAGCCGCGGGGAGGAGTTGCGACAGGCTCGCGCCACTGTCTGTAGTGCGATTGACCGGCGTTCTGCCGCAGTGCCAAATGCTGTCGCTATCGTCGCGGATCAGGAGTCTTGGACCTACTCGGCGTTGGCGAAGCGGGTGAATCGCCTGACGAACTATCTGCGTCAAAGGGCATTGCCGCCGGGTGCGCGAGTCGCCGTCTGTTTGGGCCGCGCGCCAGAGTGCGTCGCGGTGATGCTGGCGGTGTGGAAGGCTGGATGTGTGTGGGTGCCGCTCGATTCGGCTTGGCCGGCGGAGCGGCTGGCGTTCACGATTCGTGACTCGGGCGCGGCGCTGGTGATTGTGGATGACTCCACGGTCGCAGCCTTGAACGGCGTTCCGCCGGCGCGTCTTATTTTGCTCTCTCGCGCGCAGAACGCCATCGCGCGGTGCTCGGCCAAGCCGGCGCGATATCGAACACCGTTGACGAGCGATGCCTACATCATCTACACATCAGGCTCTACGGGTCGGCCGAAAGGCGTGGTTGTCTCGCACGCCGCGCTCGCGACACATTGCGTGGCGGCAGTTCGAACCTACGGCATCACGCGCCGCGATGTTGTGCTGCAGTTCTCCTCTCATTCCGTTGACCCTGCACTCGAGCAGCTTCTACCTGCTTTGATGCAAGGCGCGATGGTTGTCATGCGCACGCAGGACCTGTGGACGCCCAGCGCATTCCAACGTCTGATCCACAAACAACGAATCACCGTAGCGGATCTCCCGCCGGCGTATTTGCATGAACTGCTATTGGCTTGGCCTGCAGGCGCGACGTCCCATGGCCTGCGACTGCTGCTCTGTGGCGGCGAATCGCTTCCGCCAGATACGGTGCGGCTCTGGCAGGCGAGCCCACTGCGGACGGCGCGGCTGCTGAATGTCTACGGTCCCACTGAGGCGACCATCACCAGCACCTACCATGAGGTCACGGCAGCTGATGCGGCGGAGCGGTCCGTTCCGATTGGCCGTCCGTTCCCCGCTCGCGAAATCTACATTCTGGACCGGTACGGTAATCCGGTGCCGGAAGGCGTGGCGGGCGAACTGTATATCGGCGGACCTTGCCTGGGTACGGCTTATCAAGGCTCCGAAGAGTTGACGCGCTCCCGCTTTACTCCGAATCCGTTCTCGGCGGGCCGGTTGTACCGGACAGGTGATCGTGCTTCGTTCGTGCCTGGGACCAACGGCTTGCTGGCGTTCCATGGCCGTACAGATCAGCAGGTGAAGGTTCGCGGGTTCCGGGTGGAGTTGGGTGAAGTGGAATCCGCTTTACGCGAGTTCGGCTGCTCCGACGCGGCTGTGTTTCTTGATCCGAGTAGCCAGCAACTGATGGCGTGCGTGACTCCGGATTCGTTTGACGAGGCCGGAGCGCGCGTGTATCTGGCGTCGCGGCTTCCGGCGCATATGTTACCGGTGGCGTATCTGGCGTTGGAGCGTCTGCCTTTGTCGCTATCGGGTAAAGTCGACCGTCAGGCGCTGCGGCTTCTCTTTGCGGACCGTGGCGAGTCTCGGAAGCCTTCGGGACTACGAAGCATGACGGAGCAGCGGCTGGAGCGGATTTGGTGCAGTCTTCTGCAATTGCAAATGGTGAATCCCGAGGAAAGCTTCTTCGATCTGGGTGGCCACTCGCTGCTTTGTCTTCGGCTTCTTGCGGAGATGCAGCGCGAGTTTCAGCGCGAGCTCTCTATCGGGGACATTCTGCAGGCGCCAACTCTGCGCGAAATGGCGGTGCTGTTGGACCGCGATGCAGTCGCCATGGACTCTCCTCTCGTTACTCTGCGTGAGGCCGCGGCGGCCGGTGGAGCCCCGCTGTTCCTTGTGCATCCGGTGGGCGGCAGTGTGGCGTGCTATGCGGAGCTTGCAAAACACCTCGACATGGCAGGCGCGGTCTTCGGGCTCCAGTCTCCTTTGCTGACGGGAAGTGGTGGGCCGCAGAGCTTGGAGGAGATCGCTGCGCTGTACGTCGATGAGATTCGCGCGGTGCAGCCGGAAGGTCCGTACCGGCTAGCGGGATGGTCACTGGGCGGCATGATCGCGTATGAGATCGCCCGGCAGTTGCGATCGGAGGGTTCGGCGGTGAACCTGCTTGCGCTAATCGATAGCTACCCGCCGTCAGTGGTGCGCCAATGGGCGGAACAACAATTGCCAGTCGTAGCGTTTGCAGAGGATTTGCTGGGCGGCTCGCTGGAGGGTTTGGACACGACCCAGCCAGAAGGCCAAGTCCTGGAAGCCCTTTCCGCAAAGCTCCAAGTGGATTGCGCGGCCCTGTTCCGCGTGTTCCGGCTGCACCTCGACGCCTCCCGCCAATACGTGCCGCGGGCTGCCGACATCTCCATCACACTTGTGGAAGCGGGCACCCCCGCGGCGGATCTCGCTGCTGAGTGGGGGGCGCTTGCGCTCTCCGGCATCACCGTGTACCGGCTATCCGCAAGCCACTACAACATCCTGCAATCGCCTCAGGTGCAGCGAGTGGCCGAGATCCTCACACCGCACGCCATCAGCGCACGCGCAGCGGCAGGCGCTCCAGCCCACGCTGGTTGGTCCGATCCACAAACCACTCCGGTTCTCCTGCCAGCTCGATCGTCGAATAGCGATCCAATAGTGCACTGAAGCCAACCTGCGCTTCCATACGGGCCAGGGCGGCGCCGATGCAAACATGCGGACCTCCACCGAAAATGGCGTGGAGGTTCGGCTGGCGTGCTACGTCGAACACGTCTGGATTTTCGAAATGCTCCGGGTCCCGGTTGAATGCGCCGACGAGGCCGATGGCCAGCGATCCGGCCGGGATCGGCACATCGCCGCAGGTATAGTCGCTGATCGCCACGCGCAGAATGAAGTTGATTCCTGGCTCGTAGCGCATCATCTCCTCAATCGCCGTCCGCAATAGATTTCGATTCGCGCGCAACTTCGCCATCTGCTCCGGATGACGCAGCAGCGCCAGAAGTCCGTTGCCGAACAGAGTTACCGTCGTTTCATTGCCGGAGACCAGTCCGACGAGGTTGTTGAGGGTTTCCTCTTCGTCCATCGTGCCGTCGTCCAGGGCCCCGAGCGCCATAGCGACAAACCCATCGCCGGGCGGCGCGCGGCGAGACTCCAGATGCTGCCGCATGTAGGACTTGAACTCAACTAGCGCGCCATGCGCCTCCTGCTTTTGATCGGGAGTCATCATGATGTCGCCGATCTTGACCAGCGCGCCGTTCCACTTTGCCACCTGCTCATCCATGGCCGGCGGGATCTCAAACAGGTTGCGGGAGACCCGTCGGGGAAGCAGGTTGGCGAATGACGCCATGAAGTCGAACTCCGTATCGACCGGCAGCGCGTCCACCACTTGGCGGCATTCGGCTTCGATCATGGGGAGGAACTCCGTCAACCCGCCAGTCTTTAGGGCCTTCTCGTAGACGCCCCGCATGCGGCGATGTTCCGGCGGATTGGCGTTCACCATCTGTCGTTGGAACTCGCTGAAGAGTTGGTAGCTGAGAGGATCGCGCTCCCGATTCTCCGGGTTGTTCCAACTGTTCTTCCACAAGCGGGTGTCGCGGCCCATCTCCGGCGCCCGCGCCATCAACGTGAACTCGCGGTAGCCGAGCACGAAGTACACGCCGGAGTAAGGATCAAAGTGCACGGGCGACTTCTCGCGCAACCGTTTTAGCTCTGGGTACGGATTCCGCAGATAGCCTGGATCCGTCAACATTCCCCACCAGTTCATGGCGGCAGCAGCGGCTTCATTCATACTCTTTTGCTCCTAATTCATCTGCACGGGCAGTTTATCCAATCCGTGTTGATCACTCCGGTGTACCCACCAGACGGGCTCGCCGGCCAGCGCTATCTGGGGGAAACGGGCCAGGAGCATGGTGAACGCAATCCGGCCCGTCATCCGCACTACTTCCTTGCCGATACAAATGTGGGGCCCTGCGCCGAACACCAATTGCGGATTCGGGAATCGCCGGATGTTGAAGCTGTCCGGATCGGGAAACACTCCGGGGTCGCGGTTGATGGCCGCCATCAGACCAAGCACCATCGCTCCCGCCGGAATGCGCATGCCGTCAAGTTCCACGTCACGAATGGCAACTCGGAGAATAAAGCTGCCGCCTGGTTCATAGCGGAGCATCTCTTCCACCGCGCCTTCCATCAGGCTCGGCTTGGTACGCAAGGTCTGGAGTTGATCCGGGTGGCGCAGCAGCGTCACCAGACCGTTGCCAAGCAGCGTCTGGGTGGCGGTGCCGCCGGCGATCAGAGTCACCAGGTTGTTGAGACTCTCTTCCTCATCCATGATGCCTTCCGCCAGGCTGGCCCGCGCCATGGCCAGGAAGCCGTCATCCTCTGCCTGCTTCAGGTGTCCACGTAAGAAGAGCTTGAACTCCCGCAGTGCCTGATGGGCGTCCGCCTTCTGCTTTGGCGTTACGAAAATGTTGCCAATCAGACTCAACGCCTCTACCCAGCGGGCAAGGTCCGATTCGATCTCATCGGGCAACCCGAACATGCGAAGCGAAACGCGCCCTGGCAGGACTTTCGCGAACGCCGTCATGAAGTCGAATGGACACGCCACCGGAATCGTATCCAAGACGCGACGGCACTCCTCCTCAATGCTGCTGCCGAAGCGGGCCAGATATGCTGGACGAAACGCCGCTTCGTACACGGCGCGCATCCGGCGGTGGTCCGGCGGGTTGGCATTGGTCATCTGCGGCTGAAACTCGCTGAAGAGGGCGTAGCCAACGGGATCTCGCTCACGGTTCTCCGGCGTGCTCCAACTGTTGGTCCACAGGCGGGTGTCGCGGCCAAGGTCAGACGAGCGAGCCAGCAAGCTGAACTCGCGATGGCCCAAGACGAAGAAAACGCCGGAGACGGGATCGAAATGCACCCGCGCCGGCTCCCGCAACCGGTGTATCTCGGGGTACGGATGCGCTAAGAAATCCGGCGCCCGCAGCATCTCCCACCAGTCCACCGACCGCGCCACCGCCGGGACCCCGGCCATCAGTGTGTCCTAAGGCGGAGTGGAAGAGAGTTCAGTCCGCGTTGATCACTCCGGTCCACCCACCAATCCGCTTCGCCGGCGAGTTCGATGGTCGGAAAGCGATCCATCAGCATGGTGAACGCCACCTGCGCGGTCATTCGCGCCAACGCCTTGCCGATGCAGATGTGCGGTCCACCGCCGAACACATGGTGGAGGTTCGGTTCACGGGCCACATCGAAGACATCCGGGTTCCGGAACGCCGCCGGGTCACGGCTGATGGCGCCGACAAGGCCGATTGCGAGTGACCCGGCCGGGAACAGCGTGTCGCAGCATTGGAAGTCCGTCACGACGGCTCGCGGGATGATGCTGCTGCCGGGCTCATACCGCAACATCTCTTCAATCGCCGTCTTCATCAGGCCTCGATTAGCGCGCAGTTTGGCGAACTGATCCGGATTGCGCAGCAGGCACAACATGCCATTGCCCAATAGCGTCAGCGTAGTGCGGCTTCCTGAAATCAGCATGGCGACGTTGTTCAGGTTCTCTTCTTCGTCCATGATGCCTTCCGAGAACGCATTGAGCGCCATGCTGATGAAACCCTCTCCCGGGTTCGCGCTGCAAGCCGCCAAGTGCTCCTTCACAAAGGCCTTGAATTCTTTCTGCGCCACCTGCGCTTCGTGCTTCTGTTCCGGCGTCATGATGATGTTGCCGATCCAACTGAGCGCCGCGATCCACTTGGCCACCGGCTCGTCCATGGATTGCGGAATGTCAAACAGATTCAGCGAAATACGGTGAGGCAGCACGTTGGCGAACGTGGTCATGAAATCGAATGGCTCATCCACCGGAAGGGCGTCCAGCAGTTTTTCGCACTCCGCCTCAATCATGGGGAAGTATTGCGCCATGTTTTGCGGCCGAAATGCCTTTTCAAAAACACCGCGCATCCGTCGGTGATCCGGCGGGTTGGCATTGATCATTTGCGGCTGGAATTCGTGGAAGAGCGCATACGCAGCCGGATCCCGGCGGCGGTTTTCTTCGCTGTTCCAACTGTGGGTCCAAACGCGGATATCCCGTCCCAAATCGCGGGACCGCGCCATCCGGCCGAACTCCTCATAGCCGAGGACGAAATAGATGCCCGTGGTGGAATCGAAATGAATAGGGGCCAGTTCACGAATCCGCTTCAATTGCGGATAGGGATCCCGGAGGTACTCGGGGTCCGTGAGCAACGTCCAGAAATCGACTCCGTAAGCGGGGGGCTGGAGGTTGGAAGTCCTGGCCGCGGCGCTGGGAATCTCCTGGGAAACATCGACTATTTCCTGATCATTTGGCACAGTTATTAAACTCCAGGGCGGCGCCGGGCCGCGAAAGACGTGCTTAACATTTTAGGGTGCGCCCGCACAGGTGTGCAAGCAAATGCGATCAGCTTGTTCGACGATTTAGAGTAAATATGGAAACGTAGTTAACGGCCGTTCCAGTAGCTGCATATGTGCCGTTCCTCAAACTCCTTGGCGCTGCCCGGGCGCGGCAGGCGTGCGACCAGCATCTGCACGTCGCCGGATTTCGCCGTACGCCAAACCGGCAGACCCGCTCCGTTCGGCGTACCCCTTTGCGCGAAGCTGGTCCAGTAGCGGCGCATGGCCAGGGAGAGCGGCTTGCTCTCTGCCGGTAGAGCCGAGGGAGAGCCATCAAACGGCGGACCGAGGTTGGTGACATTGAACAGGTAGCGCAACTCGGCGCCATGTGTGGGGCCCATGGGCGCCGTGCCGCCGGCGTTGTCGTTAAACTCGTACGCGTAGACAGGCACGTGCGCGCCCACCCAACCCGCGATCAAACGGTCCGGGCACGCAAAGTAGGCGTCACCGTAGGCGGCGGCCGCGCCTTCGGACGGGGTAGCGAACTTTGAGAGAGGATAGTGCCGCAGCACATCCGCCACCGGGCGGTTGTTGGACTGCGCGTAGTGTTCCAACGTTTTCGGATAGTCGGCTGCGCTGAGGCCCGGCGGCACGAAGAGACGGCCTTCATCGGCGTTGTTGCCTAGGAGCAATGGCCCGCGGTGGAAATTGCCGCTGATGAAGGCGTCGCGCTGGGACATGGTGAGAATCTTGCCGTCAATGGTAGCCAATTCGTAAGCCACTTCGTTCCCATACGGACTACCCTGCCTGGCCAGAATCTCGTACGCCGTTTTGCTACGCAGGCAGACTGCGGATTGGTCCGCACATCCCAGCGTTTGGGCGAACTCGCGGCCCTGCCTTTCTGACTCTGCCAGCGGCGGCGTATCCAGCAAGAACGCGCCACTTTCCACGATCGCTCTGCGGAACAGGCCCCGGGCGAGCGGCGAGACCACTTGACTGAGCACATTCATCCCTCCCGACGACTCACCGAATATCGTCACTTCATTCCGATCGCCGCCGAATGCCGCGATGTTGTTGCGCACCCAGTGCATCGCCTGTTGTTGATCCGCCAAGCCATAGTTCCCCGAACTGCCGGACTCGATCCGTAACGCCGGGTGGGCCAGAAATCCCAGCGCGCCAAGACGGTAATTCAGCGTCACCACGATGACGCCTCCGGCCGTCACCAATGGCGTCGGGTCGTAAAAGCTGCCCGCTCCATTTGTATTCGTGCCGCCGTGGATCCACACCATCACCTTCCGACCGGTCTGCATTGGGAACGGCGCGTAGACGTTCAGGTACAGGCAATCCTCGCTGGAGGGCGGCAAGGTCGTGTCGCCGGCGGGCTGTGGGCAGATAGGGCCGAACGCGGTGGCGCTCCGCGTCGTCTTCTGCCAGCCAGGATGAGGTTGCGGCAGGCGCCATCGGAGCGGTCCGACAGGCGGAAGCGCGTACGGAATGCCTAGAAACCGGACCACCTCGCCGGAGACGGCGCCCTGCACGGGGCCGTGGGTCGTCGGCACCACGGCGGGCGGACCGCTGTAGCAACTGGACTGAATGAGAGCGGTGGCAAAAACGAGCACAAACAACGTTGCGCTCAAGAACCGCTTCCGGACAACGCCGTCAAGCTGCCGCGGCAGTCGCCCGGGTTGCATAGATGTGAAATACGGAGGCGCCGCCTTGTGACATCGGATGATCGCCGATCACAGTCTGGAATCCTCGTCCCTTCAAGTCAGCGGCGATCTGCTCCATTTCGGCACGCCCGATGTGGACCTCCACCAGCATCTGGCGGATCCTTTTCCAATCGTCATGCGCGATCCCGGACAGGACCTCTTTTTCGTTCCCTTCGGTATCGATTTTCAAAAGATCGATCTGCTCAATGCCAAGCGCGGCAATCTGATTCGACAGCGTGTCGACTCGCGCCTGCACCTTTTCCACGCGGAACAATTCGTCAGCAAAACCCGCATCGGAGCGCAACTCGGTCACGCCTGTTTTATCCAGAATCCGTTCCATCTCCTCGCCAGGAGCCGAATCAAAGAGGAGCTTCTTGATCCCGCCGGCGAGTTCCTGGCCGGTCGACGTATTGCAGGTGGAGAGCGCCGTGATGGCTGGGTAGTAGTCAAACTCCACAGTTCCCGCCGAGGCCCCGAGGCCAAGGTTTAGAGCGTTGATCCTGGCAGCGAACGTATCGCGATTTCGCTCCAAAGCCGCGAAGGACGCCGGCATCGGCTCAAAGGCGTAGACGCTGGCCTCCGGACAACGGTCCATGAGGTAGAGCGAGAACAGTCCGATATTGGCGCCTACATCCACGTAGGTGCCGTTGGCCGGCAAATCGATGCCGTATGCTTTCAGATCTTCGCCGAAGATCTCATGCGCGGAAAAATCGACTTCGTATGAATTCACGCAGTGAATGGTACGGCCGTCAGGCAACAACGCACTCGATAATTGCATGATAGGTGCAACAATTGTAGCACGCTACCTTCCGGAATTAGCACCCTTATGCGTTACCATTGAACGACATTCCCTCCCGGAGGCAGACCGTTGGACACTACCTCAATTTTGGCCATCATTACGGAGAATATCCGCGCCGTTGTACCAGATCTGAGCGAGACCTCAATCACTGCCTCGGACACGATGAGCCAATTAGGGCTGGACTCGGTAGAGCGGCAGGAGGTGGTGATGCTGACGCTGGAAGCCATCGGCCTGGAGATTCCGCTGGTGCAACTGCGCGGCCCGCGGACGATCGGAGACCTGGCCGAGTTGCTGCATGCCAAGCGCGAAGGCTGAATCGGCTCCCGTAATCAGCGGGATCGGCGTAGCGACGGCGTTCGGGTACGGTGTCAGCACGTTCCGTCAGGCGCTTCGCCAGCCGGGTAATCGATTCGGCGTGATGCAGCGTCCGGGCCGCCACGCCTCGGATGCCACGTTCCCCGGCGCCGAACTGCCGGACCCGCCAGCCGGTATCCTTTCGGCGCGGATCGCCCGGACCACCGGACTGACGGGGCACGTCGCAGTTGCCGTCCTGCAAGAAGCCTGGCGGGATGCGAATCTCGACCGCGTCGCGCCCGAGAAGATCGGACTCGTCATCGGCGGTTCGAACACACAAGCCCGCGAGCATCTGCTGATACAGCAATCCTATGCAGCCAAGCTGCACTTCTTGTCCCCGCAATACGGGCACCGCTTCTTCGATAGCGATCTGTGCGGACTCTGCACGTCAGTGTTTCCCATTCGTGGATTTGCCTATACGCTTGGCGGCGCCTCAGCCAGCGGACTGCTCGCCGTGCAGCACGCGGCGGACGCCGTGCGTTCGGGACGCGTCGAAGCCTGCATCGCATTAGGCGCGTTGCAGGACTTGTCGTATTTCGAATGCCAGGCGTTGCGTTCGCTGGGGGCGATGGGCAGTGTCTGCCGGCCGTTTGACCAGGGTCGCGACGGCTTCGTATTCGGGGAGTGCTCCTCGGCGCTTGTCCTTTCGCGCTCCGGTCCAGGCTATGGACGCGTCCTTGGCGCCGCGCACATCGCCGATGGAAACCGCGGACCCGAGCCATCGCTCCAGGGCGAAGTCCGTGCGATTCGGATGGCGTTAGCGGACGCAGGAATCGCAGCGGAGGAGATCGACTACGTTAACCCCCACGGCACTGGCTCACCGCTCGGCGATGATACGGAAGTCGCAGCCCTGCGCGAAGCCGGACTGACGCATGCCCGGATCAACGCCACCAAATCGATCATCGGGCATGGACTCAGCGCGGCGGGCGCCGTCGAACTCGTAGCGGTGCTGCTGCAAATGACCGGCGGCTTTCTGCACCCGACACGAAACCTGGAGAACCCTATTGCCCCTGATCTGCACTGGGCAAACGGAGAGTCGTTTCAAGCGCGAACAGCGTTGAAACTCTCCTTCGGCTTCGGCGGCATCAATACGGCGTTGGTCGCGGGCGCGCTAGAGGCGTAGGTCCAACAAACGACGGCGGAGCGCGGCGATTAACTGCGGCCGTTGTTCCTGGCCGAAGAAATGGCCGCCGGGGAAGACCTCCATTTCGAAGGTGCTCCTTGTTTGCGCGCGCCAAGTCGCCAGATCGTCCAAGCTGACCATCGGATCATCCAAGCCGCCCATGGCAACGATCGGAACGTCGAGAGACGGTTCGTCACGATAGCGGTAGCTCTCATTTACCTGGATATCAGCTCGAAGCGGCGGCAGATAGAGGTTCAAAAGCTCTTTGTCCTCCAGGACCATCTTGGGAATGCCCTGGTAGCGGCGCCCAATAGCGTCCAGGAATTCCTGATCCGACAGGTGATGCACTGGCGCCATTCGCAAAGGCAAGTGGGGCGCACCACGTGCGACAGTGATAAAGAGGGCCGGCTGGAACGGAACAGCGCGGCGCCGCAACTCGCGTAGTAGTTCGAAGCCGATCAAGGATCCGACGCTGTAGCCGAAGAACACGATCGGCAAGTCGGTGAGGTAGGGTTCAATCTCCGTTGCCAATGCACTTGCAATGACGGCGACATCCGTCAGCGGCGTTTCCTTCCAACGCGACTCCCGCCCCGGAAGACGGGCAGCCCAAACGTCGATACTCTCCGGCAGCAACTTAGCCCACGGCGCGAACACGCCGGCGCCACCGCCTGCATAGGGAAGACAAACCAACCGCACACGGCTATTTCGACCCGCATGGTTGGCCGTCCAAAACCACGGATTATCGGCAGCGTTTTTTCTATAATGGGCCGGATACAAGCTTCTAATTTCTCACAGTGATCCTTCTTCCACCGGACACCGTCCATCTCTACTGGCTTCGATGTCAGGCCGCGCCGCCGGACGAATGTCTGCGCTTGCTGTCCGAAGAAGAACGGGAACGCTATCACCGTTTTCGGTTCGAGAAGGATCGCAACCTGTTCCTGTCGGCCCACGCGGCTAAGCGCCTATTGCTGGCGCGCTATACCGGCACTCCTCCTGAGCAGCTCCAGTTTGCCTGCAACGCCTATGGCAAGCCTCACTTGCCGGGGAACGACGCGCCTGTTTTCAACCTGTCGCATACGCGCGGGTTTGTCGTCGTCGCGATTGCCGGCCCATCGTTCGAACTCGGCGTTGATACGGAAGATAGTCAGCGCGGCGGAAACTGGCGGGATTTGATCACCCGCGTCTTCACACCGGGCGAGCAAGAGCAGATCCTGCATTGTCTGCAGGCGGACCCGCAAGCGAGGTTCTTCGAACTGTGGACGCTGAAAGAGGCTTACAGCAAAGCAAAAGGCTTGGGATTATCGCTGCCCTTGCAGAGCTTTTCGTTTCAACTCGACGGTGACCGCATAGAGTTGCAGACTAACGACGATGCGGCGGGATGGCAGTTCGAACTGCATCCCAACGGCGTGTTCCGCATCGCGCTGGCCGCCCGGAATCAGAAGCGTACTCCCTGGAGGTCGAAACTGCGCGAAATGAGTCTACTGCTCGATCTGTAGCCCGTAGCTGCTGATCTTGACCCGCTTCACCGAAGCGCCGGTCAAACGCTCGATGTTCGCCTTCGCCTGCTGCCGCGCCGCATTCAGCGCCGACTCATTCTCCTGGTTCACCGCTTCCAAGTATATGGTGAGGTTCGCACCCTGCATCACGGCGAGCACTTCCGCAGCCTGTAGTCCGCAAAAACTCCGTCCGAACCCTGCAGTGTCGTTTAAGCGGCCTCCTTCACGAGGCGATACTCGTGATGCCAGCCGCCGTGGACCGGTGTTTTCGTCAATCGGTATTCGGCTGGCAGCTTGTGCTGGTGGTCATTGGCCGTAATAGTCACTTCGCTGGGTTCCGGAATGCCAGGTCCTGAAAAACTGTAAGGCCGGCCTCGGTTATGGTGGAATCCCCATTCTTTGACGATCCTCCGCAGGCGGCCTTCGCTGAGCGGAATTAGGAAATCCAGACACTTCCGGCGAAGACTGCCACCAAGGCGTTCGCAGTAGCGACTCGCCTTCGGCGCCCGTACCGGCGTTCGGAGAACGCGCACGCCGAGCCGCGTGACCGCCCTGTCAAGTTCCTGGGAAAAGATGCTGTCCTGGTCGTGGAGCAAGAATCGGTACGGACGGTTGCCGGGCAGAGTTTCCCGGACCTGCTGCAGGGTCCACTCCGCCGTCGGATGGGCGGACACATTGTAATGGAGAATGCGGCGGCTTCCCACTTCCATCAATACGAAGACGTAGCGGGTGCGAAACGTCGCCGTCATCACTATAAACAAGTCACATGCCACGATCCCTTTGGCGTGATTGTGGACGAAAGTTAGCCAGCGCTGCTTGGGGTCTGGCGTGCGCACCGGGCCGCCACGGCGCAGATACTTCGCGACCGTCCGAGAGGAAACCAGGATTCCCAGTTTGAACTGCAACTCGTTGGCGATGCGTTCCTGTCCCCAGGTGGGATTGTCGGCCGCCACCTCGCGGATCGACGCCTGGAGGTTCTAGGGCAAGCGCGGGCGGCCTGCTCTCTTCGACTTCCAACGCCAGAAGAGTCGGAATCCCTGGCGGTGCCAAGGAAGTGTGTCGGCTTGTACCTTCACTAGCGCGTTGCGCCACGCGAACCATGGAAGCAGGGCTGCCATCATCCAGCGGGTGGAATCGTCGGCCCGCCGCGGCCTGACCTTCTGCTCCTGGAACAGGGCCAACTGCTATCGCAGGAAAAGGTTCTCGGCCACCAACGCCGACCGAGGACGTGCGGCGAGATCGACCAGTCGGACTAGTTCTTTGACCGCGTGAAAACCTTCGTATCAAACATTTCCATCCCTAAATGTCTTGGGGCATACTTGACGTATGGCTCGCCCTGCCCTCCGCATCAAGGTTCCCGTGAAGGACCAGCAAGACTTGCGCAATCTGCTGCGCGGAGGGATTCAGCAGGTTCGGGTGACGTTGCGCGCGCTGACCTTACTGCGGCTTGCAGACGGGATGGCCGCACCGCAAATCGCCAGCCTGCTTGAGCTTACACCCCAATCCGTTCGAAAGATTGCCCATCGCTACAGTGCTGGTGGCATCACCCTGGCCCTTTACGATCGGCAGAGGCCTGGTGCCGCCGGGTTGCTCGACGACCAAGAGAAGCAGCGCATTGTCGCGATGGTTTGCAGCCCACCGCCCGATGGCCAAGCCCGTTGGACCGTTCGTTTAGTAACGGAACAGGCGGTCAAGAGAAAACTAGTGCCGCGGGTCGGCCGG
This sequence comes from Terriglobales bacterium, assembly GCA_027485675.1. Classification (GTDB taxonomy): domain Bacteria; phylum Acidobacteriota; class Terriglobia; order Bryobacterales; family Bryobacteraceae. Next base: position 127,523 of record JAIXQP010000025.1, read on the forward strand.
GAAACAATTCGCATCCTCCTCCAAAGCCACGACTTGAAGCCGTGGCGGGAAAAAAATGTGGTGGTGCGCCGGGATGAACCGGCATGGAGTTGAGGATGAAAGAGCCTTACGAGAAAGGATTAGCGATCCGCTCGGCCCCGAGTTTTGCACTGGGCGCTGTGAAGTTTCCAGTGAAGCGTAAACAGGGGGAAAGATGGGCTGGGTATCGACCGTGTCGTCGTCGACGGCAGACGGAGTCCACCGGGAGGAATTCTCCGAGATGCTTGACCGGGTTACTGCCGCCTCTGGCCTTTCACTGGGCGACCGCTACTGAGCCGGCATCGAAAGATCCGCGCATCTTCGATCCAAACGATCTGGCGGGCAGTCGGCAAAAGGTGCAGAATGCCCAAACTGGCCAGACCATGAGTCGCGCGCACGTAAAGTCCCGTGTCTCACCCTGACCGTCGAACAATCGCTGTGGCAGGCGCCAGTCGAAGATACTCTCGGTCCTTACAGATTGTGGCGGGACACTCCGGCCAGAACGCCCGTACCTGGGCCAGCCATTGTTCCAGCATCGCCCGAAATCGTCGAGGTCGCGTGTACTCGACCGACCCCAACTGGGCCGTCAGTCCATATTCGCCAAAAAGCGGAATCCGCTCCTCCCCTTTCGCGACGAAGCAGCGATAAGCCAGCCACACAAACAAGTCCAAGGCTCCCGGCGCAGAACCGAAGATCTTGACCACTTCGATATCGACCGGGATCGGATGAGCCATCACCTCGGCAAAGAACTCGTCACTGAGCACGACTGTGTTCCCGAACTCCTCCCCCGGAACCGACTGCGTACGATCCCGGTTGTACCAGATATTGGCTTCCCGCAGGAAGTGAAACCGCGACCGCTGAACCACACGCGCTCGTGGTCCCGTTGTGTCCGTTCCGAAAAAGATCGTCGCGCCGAAGATGCGCTCAAAGGCGGCAACCAGCCGGCGGTACTCCTTGCCGCCCTTCGCCATGCCGAATGTATCCAGCATTTGAGCAGCTGACTTGAATCGGATGACCTGGCTCTGTTGGCGGACTGCAAGAGTGGCCAGGAAGATCGGAACCAGCCGATCCTGTCCGTACGGCAAACCAAACTGCGGGTGCCCGGTGATCTGCAACGTGAACGATCCATTTCGCCGCTCATAGACGAGAGTCGAACTGGCTGGTCGGCGCACAGGTAGGCCGCAAAGGACGAAAGGCCTCGCCGCGAAGCCAAGCAACTGCTGCGCTTTGTCCCGCCGCTTGCGAACGAGCTCAATTGCCTCGACGTGGCGAACCTGGCGTTTCGAAGCGAGAAATTCGCCGAAAGTGCCTTCTATGATGGATTTGGCAGATTCAAGCTGATGCCTGTCCCGGTAGAACGCGCCGGCCGATCGGGACGAGTCCGTCACCTCAAGCTCCCAGCTATCGAGGCACGGAAAGTACAGGCCTCCGGTGGGCATCGTTGACCATCGTCCTGTTCAACAACCTGTTCAAGTACTGCCCAAACAGCATCGAATGGCCCTCGCAGTGGACGCGGAGCGTCCCTGTTTGCAGTGATTTCCGAAGCAAAAGTTGTTTCGTAATCAGCAGGTCGCCAGTTCGATCCTGGCGGGTGGCTCCAGATTCCTTTGTCAGCGCCTATTGGCCCAGTCGGCTACACCCTCTCACGGAAGGGGCGTGCAGTCCACTCTTGTTGAAGTTGTGTTGGGACCTTCATACGCATGAAACCCAGAGATCCTACTATCTCGGGTTAAGCCTATGCAACTCCACCGACTTTTTCTTATTCCCGCCGCGCTCTGGCTCGCTGCCCTGCCGCTCGCTGCTCAATTCGAAACCGCCACGGTGCTGGGCTCAATTCGGGACACCACGCAGGGTGGTGTCTCCGGCGCGAAAGTCACTTTAAGAAACATCGGCACCGGGGTGACGACCGAGATCCTCGCCGACGAACAGGGCGCCTTCGAAATCTTCAACGTCCGGATCGGCCGCTACGTTCTCCGCGCTGAAAAGGCGGGATTCGCCACCACGAGTTCGGCTGAGTTCGGCGTCCTGGTTGGGGCGCGCCAACGCGTCGACCTCGAAATGCGCGTGGGTTCCATCAACGAAACGGTTACCGTCACCGACGCCGTGCGGTCCCTCGAAACGGATTCGAGCGACCGGGGCCAAGTCATCAGCGCTGAGAAAATCGTCAATCTGCCGCTGAACGGCCGCAGCTATGCCGACCTGGCACTGCTGGCTCCCGGAGTGCGGCCCAGCGTCCTGTCCTACACCGGCGAGGGCGGCCGGCCGCGCAACGCTTCCTTCAACGTCAACGGCCTGCGGTCCTCGTTGAACAACTTCATTATTGATGGCGTCGACAACAACTCTTACGGCACCTCGAACCAGGGCTTCTCGAATCAGGTGGTGCAGGTTTCGCCGGATGCCGTGGCGGAGTTTAAGGTGGTGACCAACAACTACTCCGCCGAATACGGCCGCGCGGGTGGCGCCATCATCAACGCCAGCGTGAAGAGCGGCACGAACGAACTGCACGGAGCGGCGTGGGAGTTTCTGCGCAACACCCAACTGAACGCCATCGGGTTTTTCCAACCGCGCGAGAACAAGAAGCCGACGCTCGTCCAAAATCAGTTCGGCGGAGCGCTCGGCGGGCCCATCCGCAAAGACAAGCTCTTCGCCTTCGGCAACTATGAGGGCTTCCGGCGAGTGACGACGTCCTTCGCGCTCTCCTCCATCGCCACGCTCGAGCAGCGCCAAGGGATCTTCACCGATACCAACGGGCGCCCGCTGGCGCTGCAGAATCCCTTAACGGGCGCGATGTACCCGAATGGCACGATTCCGGCCAGCGAGATTCCGGCGTTCGGCCGCAAGGTTTTGAGCGAGCTTCCCGCCCCGAACCGGCCGGGGTTCGCCAACAACTATGAGTCCCTCCCGCGCGCCACGCAGAACGACGACAAGGGCGACCTGAAGATCGACTACTACGTGAACCGCAAGTTGAACGTGTTTGGCCGTTACAGCCACCGGGTGGCGAATGCGGTCGAAGAGGCGAGCCTGCCGACCCCGTCGGGTGGCTCCAGCAATGGCTTCGTTGCGGAGTCAAACCGGCAAATGGTGTTTGCTGGAACCTATACACTGGATCCGAGTTCATTGCTGGACGTGCGCTTCGGCGCCTCCCAGAGCAACGGAGGACGGCGGCCGCTCGACATCGGCAGCGGCAACATGCTGTCTCTCTACGGCATTCGCGGCCTGACGGAGGATCCCGAGTACGCCGGAGGCTTGAACACGCAGAACATCGGCGGATACACCAGTCTCGGACGGCAAGCGAGCAACCCGCAATTTCAGAATCCGGACGTGTACAACCCGAAGGTGAACTACTCCAAGTTTCTGGGGAAGCTGAGCTTGAAGGCCGGCTACGAATACCAGCGCATCCACACCGAGATTCAGGACTTTACTCCTCAATACGGGCGCGACTCCTACAGCGGCCAGTTCACCCGCCCGGCCACGGCCGCGGCGAACAGCGTTTACAACATGGCCGATTTCCTGCTCGGCCTGCGCGGTAACTATGACGCGGCCAACGTGCTGGTGGCGCAGTACCGCCAGCAGATGCAGTTCTTCTACCTGCAGACCGACTGGAAGGTCAGCAAGGCCCTCACGCTCAACCTGGGAGTTCGCTACGAGTTCGCCACCCCGCAGTACGAGGCCGAAAACCGGCTCTCGAACTTCGATCCGCAGGCGCGCAGACTGGTGCCCGCGAGCGAGGGCTCCATCCGCAATCGCAGCGGGATTGACCCCGACCGGAACAACTGGGCGCCCCGAATGGGTTTTGCTTACTCGATGACTCCGAAGACCGTTCTGCGCGGGGGGTTCGGGACAAGCTTCATCCACTTCAACCGCCTGGGCGGAGAAAACATCTTGAGCGGCAACATCCCGTGGGTCCTGCGGCCCAGCATCGCGCAACTACCCACCCAAGGACGTTGCCGGGACGGCCAAGCCATCCAGACCTGCTTCCGGCCGACCTATGACGGCTACCCGGCCGGTTTCCTCGATCCGGCGAACGTGAGCACGGCGACCACCCGTACGCTGCACATCCCCGTTGACCTGGACACGGCTTACACCATGAGCTACCACTTTTCGATTCAGCGCGAACTGTGGAACAACTTTGTTCTCGACGTGGGTTATGTGGGCAACCGCACGGAGAAGCTGATGATCCTCGGAGATCTGAACCAGGCGCGATTCAACGCCCCCGGGGAAAACGCAACCGTGGACGCCCGCCGGCCCATCACCGGCTACACGACGATTCAGACGGCGCCGCCGCTCGGCTTCGCCAACTACAACTCGCTCCAGGTCCGCCTGGAACGCCGCTATGCGAGCGGGCTGTATCTGCTCAATTCGTTCACCTACTCGAAAGCGCTGGACAACGCGGCGGGTCACCTGGAAACGTTCTTTGGCGACGACTCCCGGACCAACGTGTTTGACCTGTCGAAAGAGAAAGGTGTTTCGAGCTACGACCAGACCTTGACGAACACGACGTCGGTGGTTTGGGATCTGCCGATCGGTAAAGGGAAGAAGCTCGGCGCCTCCATGCCGGCCGCGCTTGACTATCTGGCCGGAGGCTGGCGGATTTCGCTCATCAATAACATGGCGAGCGGCCAGCCGGGCACGCTCCGCTATAACCCGGTGGGCCGGCAGGGGATCGGCAGCGTGGGCGTTTCTATCCGTCCGAATGTGACCGGCGCCAATCTGTATGTTCCCTCCGACCAGCGGGAGTGGTTCCGCTGGCTCGACCCGGCGGCCGTTTCGGTGGTCCCGGCCACCGAAGGAAATCCGTTCGGGAACTCCGGCCGGGGCACGGTCCGCGGAGAGCCTTTCTACCAGGCCGACCTGGGCCTCCATAAGTCGTTCCCCTTCACCGAACGCATGCGTCTTGAGTTCCGCGGCGAGGCGTTCAACCTGCTCAACACCACCAACTTCCTGGTGCCCGATACCAATCGATCCAACGTGACCTACGGAACGGTCACGAACACCCGCGCCGCCCGGCAGTTGCAGTTTGCGCTGAAGTTCATTTTCTAAGAACGTGCTCTGAAATCGGAGATCGCATGAAACGTACCCTCTTCTTTGTTGGCTTGGCCACGGTGCTCGGGACTGTCGCCTACACTGCGGTGCAACAGTACCGGATGAAGCACCCGGCGACGGGCGAACAGATCACCGTTCCCGGCCGCAATGGCGCGAACGCCCTTCTCATCAGTGGGTGGAAAACGACCCCCGCCGGCCGGCACCTCGCCTCCGGCGACATGATCCTGAGCGGCGCCGTGAGCCCGGACGGCAAGCAATTTGCCTTCACCAACACGGGCTACACCCGCCATCAGGTCCATATCGTGGATCTGGCCACCGAAAAAGAGATCGCCACGTTCCCCATTGAGCAGGGGTGGAGCGGGCTGGCTTGGGCGCCCAACAGCAAGCGCCTTTACGTCTCGAGTGGCGCGGGCTACGCCGGAAGCGACATTCTGGTCTTCGACCGGTGGGACAAAGAAGGCTGGCAGGAAGCACGCGGCGGCGCAAACTTGGTGGGCGCCAAGAAGGACAACTCGGCGGTCAGCTCGATCCTGGTCTCCGCCGACGGCAAGACCCTCTATGCCCTCAACAACTCGGACGGCTATGTCTACCTGATGGAAACGTATGGCGGCCGCGCCCTCAGCCGGCTCAAGGTTGGCGACCATCCCATTCAGGGCGCCCTCTCGAAGGACGGCAAGACGCTCTATGTCGCCAACCTGGGCGGCTCCGAGGTGGTGGCGGTGAATGTGGCCGATCCCGAGCGGCCGGCCATCGCGGCGACCATGGCCACCGATCCGCATCCGAATGACGTCGTGCTGCGCGAAGACGGTCTGCTGTTCGTTTCCTGCGGCCATACCAACTTCGTGCAAACCTTCGATGTGGCCACCGGCCGCAAGCTGGAGTCCATCAACATGGCGCTCGGCCCGAATGCTCCGGCCGGCAGCACGCCGAACTCCCTCACGCTCTCTCCCGACGGCAAGACGCTGTATGTCGCCAACGCCGACAACAACACGGTGGCGGTGGTGGACGTGGCGGAGCGCGGACGCAGCCAGGTGAGCGGCTTCATCCCGACCGGTTGGTACCCGACGCTGGTCCGCATGACGCCGGACGGCAAGCGCCTGCTGATCGCCAGCGGCAAAGGCACCGGCACGGGCCCGAACAAGGTGAAGCGGCCCATCGACCCCATCTCGCCCGCCGTCAGCTTCCAGCACCATGGCAATAACATGAACGGGTTGCTGAGCTTCGTCGATACCCCCACGGCCAAGACGCTCGCCGCCATGACGAAGCAGTCGATGGAGAACTCGCCCTACCGTGACAAGCTGCTCGAAAGCGCCGAAATTGCGGGCGATACCGTCGTTCCGGCGAAGGTCGGCGAAAAGTCCCCGATCCAACATGTGCTGTTCATCATGAAGGAGAATCGCACCTACGACCAGGTGTACGGCGATCTGAAGCAGGGCAACGGCGATCCGTCGCTGACGCTGTTTGGGCGAGAGGTCACTCCGAACCAGCATGCGCTGGCCGAGCAGTTCGTACTGCTGGACAATCTGTACTGCAGCGGCGAGGTGTCGCAGGACGGGCAACCGTGGACGACCTCGGCCTACGTCAACGAGTTCACGCAGCGGGCTTGGACCTTGAGCTACTCCCGCCACGGCCGGCTGAACACGGCCAACGGAATCGGCAGCCAGTCGACGCCCTACATCTGGGAACTGGCCGCGCAGAAAGGGCTGCTCGTCAAGACGTTCGGCATGGGCCAGCGCCGCGGCATCGAACCGTTGCGCAGCGTGAAGTTCGACCAGCGCACCCCGGGCAACCCCGGCGACCGGCCCCGCGACTACATCCGCGCCGACCGCTTCGTCGAGGAGTTCCAGCAGTGGGACCGGGAAGGCAAGGTGCCCAACTTCATGTTCATGTCGCTCGGCGAAAACCACACCAGCGGGACCGCCCCCGGGGCCTTCACGCCGAAGGCGCAGGTGGCGTCGAACGACGTGGCCGTCGGCAAAATCGTGGAAGCGATCAGCAAGAGCAAGGCCTGGAGCAAGTTCGCCATCTTCATCATCGAAGACGACGCCCAGAACGGGCCGGACCATGTCGACAGCCATCGCACGGCTGGTCTGGTGATCAGCCCGTATGTGAAGCGCAAACATGTCGACAGCACGATGTACTCGACCGTGTCGATGCTGCGCACGGTCGAGTTGCTGCTGGGCCTCCCGCCCATGACGCAGCACGACGCCTCGGCTACGCCTATGAACAACAGCTTCATGGCCAAGCCCGACCTGTCCGGCTTCACGGCGCTGCCGGCGCAGATCGATCTGATGACCCGGAATGCCCCGCATGCCTACGGGGCGGACCTTTCCGCGCGGATGGACTTTAGCGACTACGACCGCACGGATGAGGACGCGCTGAACCGCATCCTGTGGCATAGCATCAAGGGTGAGAATGTACCCATGCCGGCTCCGGTGCGGCGAGCGCTGCCGACCCGCTTGGGCCTGTTCCGCTTCCCGGACGCCGACTAACCGCGAAAGAAACGATGCTCGAAAACCTTGACCAAGTCCTGATTGAATCTCCCCTCGGGGAGGTTCAGGCCCTCGTGGAAGGAATCGAAAAACAGCACACCGTCCGGCTCGTCCGGGAGCCGGAGGTATGCCTGACCATGCTGCGGGCGGAAGATTCCCTCGATGCGCAGGAGTTCTTACTGGGCGAAGCGCTGACGACGTCTTGTGAGGTCAGCGTCGACGGAACGGCCGGCTTCGGCATGTGTCTTGGGGAAGAGCCCGTCCGGGCCTACTGCGTTGCCGTGTTCGATGCGCTGCGCGAAAGGCAGGCCATTGACGAAGCCTTGTTCGATACCTTGGCCCAAATGAATCGCCGAAGGGAAGAGCGCGACCGCCGGGAGTTCGCGCAGACGCTGCGGACGCAGGTCGACTTTAAGTTGCTGGAGCAGGAATAGAGGATGACCAGGGAAGCGGAGTTTGCTGAAGCGCAGGACGGACAGGAAGCCTTCCGGGTGATCCTCGATAGCATGGCCCGGCCGGGGCAACTCCGGCGGCTGGATACGGCTAAGCTCGCGCCGCCGGCCGGCCTCGAGGGAGCCAGCGCCCTGCTGGGCCTCTGTCTGATCGATTCCGAAGTGAGCTTTCACTGTGCCGGCTTTGCGCCGGAGGTGACGGAGTATCTCCGTGTCAATACGAATAGCCGGGTGGCGCCGGCCGCGGAAGCCGACTTCGTCTTTCTTGGGGATAGCTCGCGTCTCGATGAGGTGGCCGTGGCCAAGACGGGCGATCCGGAGTATCCGGAACTCTCGGCGACGCTGGTTCTGCAGGTTCGTGCGCTGAGTGAGGAGCCGATGGCGGATTCCTTGCGCGTGGCTACGTCGGGACCCGGCGTGGATGGGATGCGGAGCTTTTCGGTGGCGGGCTTGGAAACCGCGTTTCTCACGTTGTTGCGCCGGACGAACGAAGAGTTCCCGCTGGGCCTCGACCTCGTTCTGACTTGCGGGGACGCCGTGCTCAGCCTCCCGCGTTCGCAACGTCTCGAATGGGAAGGACTCTAGAGCCATGGGATATGTAGCTGTCAAAGGCGGGCAGGAAGCCATTGCCAACGCCGCGGAACTCGTCGAGTACTACCGGCTGCGGGCCGCCACCCCGCCCATTGAAATCGAACAGATCCGCACGCAGATGCGGCTGCTGGTGGACAAGATCATGGGCGAGGGATCGCTGTACGCCCCGGATCATGCCGCCCTGGCGCTGAAACAGAATGAGGGCGACGTGTTTGAGGCCGCCTTCACGATGCGCGCCTACCGGGCTACGCTGAAGCGGGAGTACTATTCGGAAGTCCTGGTCACCCGCGACATGCTCATCCGGCGGCGCATCTCGGCCGCGTTCCGCGATATTCCGGGCGGCCAGATTCTCGGGCCCACGCGCGACTACACGCACCGCTTGTTCCAGCCGGAATTGACCACGGAATCGATGCCCTCGATTGAGGAGTTCCTGCAGCGGATCGACGCCCATATCGATCCCGCGAAACTCACGGCCATTCCCAAGTTCGGCAAGGTGATCGACGTACTGCGGGCCGAAGGGTTGCTGCTCGTGCGGGACGAAGGCGATCGCCGCGTGGTGGACGTCACGCGGGAGGCGATTAAATTTCCTGCCCCGCGTTCGGCCGCTTTGCAGATGATGGCCCGGGCGGAAACTGGTGGTCTGATGTGCCTCGGCTACTCCACCATGCGCGGCTTCGCGGCGGGCGGGCACGGCACCGTGGGCGAGTTACGCGTGGGCGATGTCGCCGTTCAGGTCAAGGATCCGCGTGGGCGCGTCCGCTATCTCGGCCGCATCACGGTAACGGAATGCGAGATGGTGAACTCCAGCAAGGGCAGTGGCAAAAAGGGCTCGCTGCCGCTGCTGTCGGTCGGCTACGGGCTCTGCTTCGGGCAAAACGAAACGAAGGCGATCTGCATGGGGATGCTCGACAACTCCCTGCGGGAGCCCAACGAAGCCAACCCCGCCAATAGCCAGGAGTTCACGCTCTACCATACCGAGGGGGTGGAGTCCTACGGGTTCACGAACCACCTGAAGCTGCCGCACTACGTCACCTTCCAGAGCGGCCTCGATAACCTGCGCGAAGCGATGCAAAGGACGCTGGCCAGCTATGCCGGCCTCACCGTGGAGTCTCCGGCGAAATGATCGAGAACAAGAAGTTCCAATCGGCATACAACTTCGCGTTTCTGGATGAACGCACGAAGCGCGAGATCCGCCGCAAGATTCTGAAGGCGATTGCCCTGCCCGGATATCAGGTGCCCTACTCTTCGCCGGAAATGCCGATCGCTCGCGGTTGGGGCACCGGCGGCCTGCACGTCAGCCTCGCAATCATAGGCCGCAAAGATGTATTCAAGGTGATTGACCAAGGCAGCGACGCCAGCGTCAACGCCTGCAGCCTGCGGCAGTTTATCGAACGGATGACCGGCTGCCGGACCACTGTCGATACCGCGGAGGCCACGCTGATTCAGACCCGGCACCGCATTCCCGAAGAGATCCTGACCGAGCAGCAGATCCTGGTTTTCCAGGTGCCGCAGCCGGAGATCCTGCGCGGCGTCGAGCGCCTCGAAACCCGCACGCGCTCCATGCACGCCGAAGCCGACTACTCGAAGCTCTGGGTGTCGCTCTATGAAGCCTATGTGCGCTACGGATCACTGATGCGCGGCGCCGGCTACCCGGTACGCGTGAACGGCCGTTATATGATGTCCCCCTCCCCCATCCCGCGCTGGGACGTGCCGAACCTCAGCGACGCGCGCTGCCTGTACCTGTTCGGCGCGGGCCGGGAAAAGCGGATCTACGCCATTCCGCCGCATACCGTCGTGGAGCCGCTCGAGTTCGAAGATGTGCGGTTTCGCGTGGAGGATTGGGGCGCGACCGCCTGCGCCTATAGCAACGCCCGGGACGCCTTCCTCGACGAGATTTACGAAGACGACTCCTCGCGCAAGTTCGTCGTCAACGACAGCAACTTTCTCGATAAGCTGCGCACCGGTCCGCGGCCGCCGCAGAGGCTGTTTCGGAATCCCCAATGAACGACATGGCACTCAACTCCGGCTGGCTGCTGCGGGTGCGCGGCTTGACGAAGATCTACGGACAGCCGGATGGCGATTCCATCGCCCGCACCGGACCGCAGGCCTCCACCAACATCTGTCCCGTCACGGGGGCCATCGTCGCCTGCGCGGGCATTGACTTTGACCTCTATCCCGGCGAAGTGCTGGGGGTAGTGGGAGAGAGCGGCTCCGGGAAGAGCACGCTAGTCCAACTGCTCTATTTCGACCAGCCGCCGACGGCCGGCTCCGCGTTTTTCACCGCCTTGGACAATGGAACGACGGACCTGTTCACGCTGTCGAACCAACGGCGGCGGCATGTGCGGAATCATCTGCTCGGCATGGTGTACCAGAATCCGCGCGACGGGCTGAACTTCAACTTTACGGCGGGTGGCAATATCGCCGAGAAGCTGATCATGGCGGGCAGCATGAATGTCGCGTCGATCCGCGAACGTTCAAGCAATTTGCTGCGGCAGACCGAAGTCCCGGTGGCGCGCATGGACCAGACGCCGCGAACCTTCTCCGGCGGCATGCAGCAGCGCGTGCAGATTTCGAAGGCGATCGCCAATCATCCGCCGCTGCTGTTTCTCGATGAGGTCACCAGTGGGCTTGACGTCTCCGTGCAAGCCAAGGTGCTCGACATGATCCGGCAGATTCAGTCCGAGCTCGGCATCTCGATGATCGTCGTCTCGCATGACCTGGGGGTGATCCGCATGTTGACGGACCGGACCCTGGTCTTGAAAAACGGGCGCATCGTGGAATCCGGCTTGACCGACCAGATTCTGCAGGACCCGCAGCACGCCTATACCCAACTGCTCGTTAGCTCGCTCCTCTAACGTATGGCCAGACTACTCGAAATCCGCGGACTCGAAAAGCAGTTTCTGCTGCACATTCTCAACGGCAAACGGATTGCCGCGCTGCACTCGATTGACTGCGAGATCGAAGAGGGAGAGATCCTTGGCCTAACCGGTAAATCGGGCTCGGGCAAGTCCACCCTGATGAAGTGCCTGTACCGGACCTACCTGCCGACCGCGGGACAAATCTTGTATCATTCCGCCTCATTGGGGCCGGTCGATCTGGCGCGGGCCGACGAGCACACCATCATCCATCTGCGCCGCACCGAGATCACCTATTGCTCGCAGTTCCTGCAGGTCATCCCCCGCGTACCGGCGCTCGATGTGGTGGCCGAGCCGATGATTCGCCGCGGCGCCGATCGCGAGGCCGCGCTCGGCCGGGCCCGGGAAGCGTTCGAACGGTTGGGACTGCCGACGGAACTCTGGGATGCGTTTCCGGCCACGTTCTCTGGCGGCGAACAGCAGCGGATCAACATTGCGCGCGCCGTGATCTCGGGCCCGCGGTTCCTGCTGCTCGATGAACCGACGGCTTCGCTGGACGCCAAGACCAAGGATGCGGTGATCGACATGATCCTCGAATTGCGCCAATCCGGTTGCTCCATTGCGTTGATCAGTCACGATGCGCACACCATGCAGCGCCTGGCCTCGCGCCGGCTGCATTTGGCCGAAGGCCGCATGGAAGAGGAGGTCCATGCGTAGGGTATTGCTGTTGGCGGCGGTCGCCACACTGGCTGGTTGTTCGAGCCCGGCCATCTCGCCCACCGACCGGCCGAAGGTCTTGCGCTACGCCTTCAACCCTACGGCCGATGACATCCAAACCAGCAACAAACGCTACCAGCAATTGGTGGACTTCCTGGGCAAGAAGCTGAACCTGCCCGTCAATATGGTCCAGGCCACGGGCTATAGCAGCACGATTGAAGCGATGCGCGCCAACAAGATTGATGCCGGGACCATGGGTCCGCTCAGTTACCTGATCGGGGCGCAACGCGCTGGGCTTGAAGCCCTCGTGCTTCCCGGGCGGACGGATGGTCCGTCCACCTATCAGTCCTGCATCATCGTGCGGTCGGATTCGCCGATCCAGTCCCTCGCGGAGCTCGTTCGCGACAGCAAGAAGTACACGTTCGCCTTCGTCGACCCGGCGTCGACATCGGGTCACCTGGTGCCGCGCGTGTTTCTTGAAAGCCAGGGGATTGATCCCGAAAAAGACTTCCGGAAGATGTTCTTCTCGACGAATCATCCCACGACGCTCTACACGGTGACCGGTGGCAAAGTGGACGCCGGCGCCACGATGCCCGCGATGATCCGCACCATGGAGGAGAACGGCAAACTGAAGCGTGGCGAGGTCCGGATTCTTTGGGAATCCGAGCCGATCCCGGGGAGCCCGGTGGTGGTGCGGAAAGAGTTGCCGGCCAGCTTTAAAGAGGAGCTGCGGCAAGCGTTCCTCTCGCTGCACGTGGAAGCGCCGGAACTCGCGGCAGCCCTGCAAGTGACTTCGAAGTATCCGGATTTCCGCTACCATCCCGCCAACGACCGGATGTACGACGGGCTGCGGGCCATCGCCAAGGACCTCAAAAACGTGAAGATCCTGGAGTAGCCGTGCTGGTAGTCGATGCGCTGACCAAGACCGTTCCCGGGGGCCGCCGTGTTCTGGACGGCGTCTCGTTCTCCGTCGGGGCGGGAGAGTTCGTGGGCATCCTGGGTTCGAGCGGCGCCGGGAAGTCGCTGACGCTGCGGGCCATCTCCGGCCTCACGGAACTGGATTCGGGAGAGGTTCGCTTTGCCTGCGAGGACGGAACCATGTGCTGCGTCACGCGGGCGCGGGGCAAAGCCTTGCGCGCGGCGCGGCGGCAGATGGGCGTGATCTTTCAAGGGCTGCATCTGGTGAAGCGCATGACGGTCATCGAAAACGTCATGATGGGCCGCCTGGGCTTTATTCATCCCTTGCGCAGTTGGCTGTACGGGTTTACTGACGCCGAGGCCCGCGAAGCGTTGGAGGCCCTGGACCAGGTCTCGATGAAACCGTTGGCCGGACGCATCACCGGTTCTTTGAGCGGGGGCGAGATGCAACGCGTGGCGATTGCCCGCGCCATCTTTCAACGGCCGCGGCTGTATTTGGCCGATGAACCGATCGCCGCGCTCGACCCGCGCAACGCCGAGGCGATTCTCAACCTGCTGCAGCCCCTGTCCCGGCACAACCCGGTGGTAAGCACCTTTCACCAACCTGAGCTCACCCGCCGCTTCTGCACCCGCGTGGTGGGGATCCGCGAGGGAAGGGTAGTCTACGACGGCAGCCCGGAGCTGTCGCGCTCGGAGCTGGCCGGCATCTATGGCATTCGGGAGGCGCAGGCCGTTTGATGGTTCCCTACTCCGCGCGCCGGCAGCTAGTTCGCAGAGCGGTTGGTTTCGGCCTGTGGCTGGGCCTATTCCTGGCGGCTGCGGCGCTTTGCGATTTGAGTCCGGAGATCCTCAAGCAGGGACTGGGCAAAGCCCCCCAGTTTGCCCGCGAGTTCTTTCCGCCGCTCTGGGCGGCGGCGGACGAAATGGTGGAGCCGTTGCTGTCCACGCTGGCGCTGGCGTCGGCCGCCTCGCTTTTGGGCATGCTCCTAGCGTTTCCGGTCGGGCTGGCCGCCGCCGCGAACATCGTTCCGGTGTGGCTGCGTCTGCCGGTGCGGATCCTGCTGGGGGCTGAGCGGGCTTTGCCGGAAATCCTGCAGCTCTTGTTCTTCGTCGTGGCCTTCGGCTTAGGTCCTTTTTCCGGCATGTGTGCGTTGGCGTTTTCGAGCATCGGCATGCTCGGCAAACTCGTCGGAGATGCCATCGAGGATGCCGATGACAAGGTGCTCGAATCGCTGAAAGCCACGGGCGCCTCATTCTGGCAAGTGATTCGCTATGGTCTGCTGCCGCAGGTGCTGCCGTCGCTTGCCGCCAATGCGCTCTTCCGGTTTGACGTCAACGTGCGCAGCTCGGTCGTGCTGGGGGCGATCGGCGCCGGCGGCATCGGCGCGGAGATTGCCCGTTCGATGGGAATGCTGCAGTACAACCGCGCGACCATGGCCGTTCTTGGATCCCTGATCCTGATCTATGCCGCCGAGACCGTCTCCGGCCAGCTGCGGCGGCGGCTGTTGGAGGATGGCCGGTCATGATGTGGCCTTCGCAAAATGCCCGCCGGATGTGGGCCACTGTCGCTACGTTTGCCGCCTTTCTGGGCGGCTTCCTCGCGTACTTAAACGTCGAACCGGTCGCCGTGCTGTTTCAGGGTCAGCATCTGCAGAACCTGTTTCGGGATGTCTTCCCTCCGCGGCTCGCCGTGCTTTGGGAACGGTCCGGGCTGTGGTGGTCCGTCGTTGAAACCCTGGCGATGGCCTTTGCCGGCACCACCCTGGGTCTCGCCTTCGCGCTGCCCGCGGGGCTGGCCGGCGCCGCCAACACCACGCCCCACGGCGGCCTGCGGGCCGCGGTGCGCTTCCAGCTCAGCCTGGAGCGCGCCCTTTCGAGCTTCTTCATTTTGATGGTGCTGCTGATCGCCTTCGGACTCGGCCCCTTCGCCGCCACCGTCACTCTGGCGCTCGGTACGCTGGGCGGGTTCGGCAAGCTGTTTGCCGAATCGCTCGAGCGCGTTGAAGCCGCTCCGGCGGAGGCGTTAGCGGCGCTGGGAGCCTCCCGGTCGCAGCAGATCTGCTTCGCCGTGTTGCCGCAGGCCGCCCCGGCGTTGATCACTGGTTCCCTCTACGCTTTCGACATCAATCTCCGCGCCGCCATCGCCCTCGGCATTTTCGGCGCCGGAGGGTTGGGCGCCGAACTGTTACTCGCCTACAACACCCTGCGCTACCACGATGTCCTTGCGCTCGCCCTGGTCTCCCTGGTCCTGGTGACGGCCGTCGAGCGGGTTTCTGATTTCCTCCGCCAACGCATATGAACCGACAAATTCTCTCCCACGCCACCCTCATTCTGCCCGGCGAAACGGTCGAAGGCAGCGTCGTCATCGAAGACGGCAAGATCGCCGAGGTGCTGCCCGGCCAAACGTTTGAGGCCGGCATGAACCTCCACGGCCGTTACCTCGCGCCCGGCGTCATCGATATCCATACGGATTACCTGGAACGCGAACTCAACCCCCGGCCGGACACGCACTTTCCGCTGGAGCTCGCCTTCCACATGATGGACGTCCGCGCCATCAGTTGCGGCATCACCACCGTGCTGGGCGCCGTGCGGGTATCGGAGGAGAACGATGGGCCGTTGGGATCCTGGCGCGGCAACGGCCTTCTGCTGGCCGAGGCTTATCAAAACCTGCGTCAAAGCGCCCGCGCCCGCCACTATCTGCACGTGCGCTGGGATCCGAACTTCGAGCCGTGCGATGAGTCGCTGGCCCGCCTGCTGGAGCTCCGGTCCTCCATCGGCAACCTGGTCTACAACGATTCGACGCCCGGCGAACGGCAGTACAAGAACACCTACTCGGATCAAATCCGCCGCTATGCGTTGACCAAGCAGATCTCCGTTGTCGAGGCCGAGGCCGAGTTCGCCGAAAAGCGGGCCAAGGCCCTGCAGACCAATAACCGGGCAAAGGTAAACGCCGCCTTCGGTCGCCACTTGCCGCTGGGCAGTCATGACGACACCACGGTGGAACATGTCATCGAAGCCTTCGAGCACGGGGCCACGTTGGCTGAAATGCCCGTGACGATCGAGGCTGCGCGCAAGGCCCGCGAACTGGGCATGCAGATTTGCATGGGGGCGCCGAACTACTACCGGGGCGGATCCCACTGCGGCAATCTCTCCGCGCACCACGCGCTCGCCGAAGGGCTCGTCGATGTTCTCTGCAGCGATTACCACTTCCCCTGCCTGCTGGGCAGCGCCGTGAAGATGATGCACGCGGGCGCCGCGCCGCACACGGCGATGAACCTGATTACGCGGAATGCCGCGCGGCATCTGCAACTGGATGCGGAGCTGGGCAGCATCGAGACCGGCAAAGCCGCCGATCTCATCGCCTTCCGCGCCGAACCCAGCTTTGGCGATGTGACCCATGCCTGGGTGAATGGCCAACTGAAGTTCGCCGGGGTTGCGTGAAGCTGCTGACTTTCAACATTCGCTATCCGGAGCCGGCCGACGGCCCCAACGCCTGGGAGCACCGTTGCGAGGCCGTCGCGGCCACGATCAGCGAAACCGGCGCCGCCGTCGCCGGGCTGCAGGAGCCGGTTCTCGATCAGCTTCGCTATCTCGATGACGCCCTGCCGGAGTACCGGCGCTTCGGCGTGAGCCGCTACGGCGACGACTTCGAGAAGTTCACGGCCATCCTATACCAGCCGGAACAGGTCAATCTGCTGGACCACGGCGCCTTCTGGTTCTCCGAGACGCCCGAAGTTCCCGCGTCGATGTCGTGGCGGATCCACAAGCCCTACGCCGTGAATTGGGGGTACTTCGAACATCGGGCGAGCGGCCGCACCTTTCACGTCTACAACACCCACTTCCCCTACAAGCCGGAGCAGGCCGAGGCTCGCCTCCGATCGGCCCGCTTGCTGATGGAACGAGCCAGCGGGGAGCGGGTGTTTCTGCTGGGCGATTTCAACTCACCGGCCGGCGGCGAAGTCCACCAGATCTTCACCGCAACGTTTCACGATAGCTGGACCGGCGGGCCGGAGGGAACCTTCCATGGATTCACGGGAATCCCCACGCGCCACCGGCTCGACTGGATCCTATGCCGGGGCCCGATCCACGTCGAATCGTGCGTGGCGATCACCGCTCCGGTGGCTGGCCGCTATCCGTCCGATCACTTTCCGGTATTGGGTTCGTTCCGTATTTGAGCGCGTCGTACTTCTCGACGAACGCCTCGGCCGAGAGCTTCCGGAAGTCCGCCATGGCAGCGCGCAGCTGCTCCCTCGGCCAGTTCCACCACGCAATCCGGAGCAAGCCTTCGCGAACCTTCTCCTCGAATCGCCAATACAGCAGCCGGGCCGGAAAGCCGGAGACCACGGCAAACGGCGGCACGTCGCGAGACACCACCGCGCTTGCCCCCACCGCGGCGCCTGTGCCAATCGATACCCCCGGCAACACCACGGCTCCGTGCCCGATCCAGACGTCGTCGCCCAGCCGGACCTGTTTGGCGCGGCGCCAGGCGAAGAACTCCGCGTCATCCTCTTCGCCCAGGTCGTAGCTGACGGTCCGGTAGCTGAAGTGGTGCAACGCCGCCTTAGCCAGAGGGTGATTCCCGGGGTTAAGCCGGGTGTGGGCGGCTATCGAACAGAAGCGGCCGATCTGGCTATAGATAATGCTTGAGTCGTTGACGACGTAGGAGTAGTCGCCGAGCGAGGACTCGGCAATCGTCGTGCGGGCTCCCACGGCTGTCCACGCCCCCAGCGTGGACTCGCGCACCATCGCCGTCGGATCGATCCAAGGCTCAATTCCCAACTTCCTTTTCGACATCAGCTTCCCCTCTCCAGTTCAGAACGCGCCCAGCGGGACAACCGGTCCACGGCGGTGACGGAGGCGAGGATCAGGAGGATGGTCATCGAAACCTGCTGCCACTCGTTCACCCGCAACTGATCCGTCAAGTGCATGCCAATCCCGCCCGCCCCGACGACGCCCAGGATCGTCGCGTGGCGCACGTTCGATTCCAGGTAGTACAGCGCCTGGGCCGCGAAGGCCGGCAGCACCTGCGGCAGGATGCCGAAACGCACCACCTCCCAACGGTTGCCGCCGGCGGCGAGAACGCCCTCCACCGGACCGGGCGAGCTGTGATCCACCGCCTCGCTGAACAGCTTGGCCAACGTGCTAAGGTCCACCATCATCAGCGCCATGACCCCTGCGAAAGGCCCCAGGCCCACGGCATTCACAAACAGTAGCGCCCACAGCAAAGCGTCGATCGAACGCGATAAATCCATCCCCCGGCGCAGCGGCCAACGCCAAAGCCAGTTCGGCAGCACCTTCGCTGAGCCGAGCAGGCCCAGCGGAAACGCGAGCACCGCGGCCATCACCGTCGCCGCCAGAGCGATTCCCAAGGTCTCGAGGAGACTGAAGACCAGCGTCAGGAACTGGCCGCCCGCATCCGGCGGCACCAACTCCGCGCTGATCCGCGCCAGCTTTCCCAAGCCAGGCCAGATGCGGCCAGGCCACAGGTCCACCGCCCAAAACGCATAGGCGCTGAATGCCGCGAACGCCAGCCACAGAAGGCGGTTCACGCGGCCAGCCTCCGGCGCGCCACTTCACTCAACTGATCGAGAATCGCCACGGCGGCCACCAGCAGGACGATGATGGCGCTGATGTCCTGATAGACGAACTGGCGCGTGGCGACGTAGAGCTCCTGGCCGATGCCGCCGACCCCGACGAAGCCGATCACCGCCGAAGAACGCACGTTGAGCTCGAAGCGGAACAGCGTGTAGCTCAGGAAGCCCGGCAGGATCTGGGGCGCCGCTCCGAAGCGCATCGTCTCGAGCCAGTTGGCGCCGCTGGCGCGCATGCCTTCGAGCGGCCGCGGCTCCACGTGTTCGAGGAGTTCGAGCGACAGCTTGCCCAGCGCCCCCGCGGCATGCAGGCCAAGCGCCAGCACGCCCGCCAAGGGCCCCAGGCCAAACGCGATCACAAACAACAGGGCGTAGACCAGTTCGGGAACGGTCCGCGCCAGTTCGAGTAATCGCCGCGTGGCGGCTCCCAGCGCGGGATGGGGCGTCAGGTTGCGTGCCGCCAGGAAACTGAGCAACAGTCCGGCTACTGCGCCGAGTAACGTACCCGCATACGCCATCAGGATGGTTTCCCACAGCATGGGCAGCCACCGCTTCCAACCCCACATCCACGCCGCGAGATCACTGCCGAGTGTCGCCAGGCGCACCTCCGGCAGCGTCCCCCAGATGTAGCCGGTCATGGCGGGCAGCCCATTCCAGAGCCTCACCGGCGATACTTCGCTGACATAGAAGGAGGCGCCAATGGCCGCCAAAATCAACAGACGCCTCATGGCTGCTTCCGCTGATCCAGATTGCTGCGCACCATGCGAATCACCGGCTCGTAGGCGCTGTGTTCCACCGGGCTATAGCCGCTCTCCCGCTGCGCGCTGAGGAACTGAAACGCCTCGGGCTCCTGCTTGGGGAACTCCATCACAGCGGCCGCGAAGATTCTGTTGAACTCCTCCGGCGAGTCTAACCGTACCGTCCACGGGCTCGAAGGAATGCGCGGGGATTTCCAGATGATCCGCGTGGAGCCCTTGGGGATGATCCCCTTGCCCTCCATGCGCAACGGGTTCGTGCGGGTCTCGCTGTAGAACCAGGTCGCCGCCGCGTCATAGGTGCCGTTCAGCATGGCCACCAGGCTCGTCTCGTGACTGCCCCCGAACCCGGTCTTCGAGAAGAACGTCCGCGCTTCAAATCCTTCTTCTTTCAGAAAGAAGCTCGGCGCCAGATAGCCGGAGGTCGAATTCGGGTCGGCAAAGGCGATGCTCTTTCCCCGCAGGTCTTCGATGCGTCGGGCAGAACTCTTGGCCGGGACGACAACGATCGAGTGGTAGCCGTTTTCTCCATCTTCATTGAGAGTGGCCAGCAGCGGCTTCACCTGCCCCTGCGTCACCAGCCACGCCCGCGCGTAGGCAGCGGCGCCGAAGTAGGCCACCTCCACCTGCCGGGACTTGAGCGCTTCGATGACGGCGGCGTAGTCCGTGGCGGTGCGCAACACAACGGGCCGGGCCAGCCGCTTTTCGAGATACACGCGCAACGGCTCATAACGCTTCACCACATCGGCGTCGCTTTCGATCGCGGAGATGCCAATCCGCAGGACGTTGCTGGCCGGCTTGCCGCAAGCCAGACAAAAGATCAGGACGATCAACAACGGTAATAGCTTCATCGTGCACCCGCGTAAATGGACTCTTCCCGGCCCGCTGTCAGTTCCTGTGGGGAGCCGTCGAAGACCAGGCGGCCCTGGGACAACCCAAGGACTCGATCGCAGTAGGAGCGCGCGACCTCGAGGTTGTGAAGATTGCAAAGCACGGTGACGCCGCCGGTTCGCTGCAAATGCCGCAACTGGTCCATCACGATCCGTGTGTTCTCGGGATCGAGTGAGGAAACGGGCTCGTCCGCCAGCAGCACCTCCACCCCCTGCATGAGCACCTTGGCGATGGCCACCCGTTGCTGCTGTCCGCCCGACAGGGTCTTGACGGTTTGCCCGGCCTGCGGCCCCAGATCGAGCTGCTGCAATAACTCGAGCGCCTTGGCGCGGTCCGCGGCGGGAAACACCCGAAACAATAACGGCAAGGTGCGGCGGCGGCGAACCGACCCAAGCAACACATTCGTCAGCGCGTCCATGCGATCCACTAACTGAAACTGCTGGAAGATCATGCCGCAGCGGGCCCGCCAATCGAGCAAGGCGCCACCCTGCAAGGCACGCACATCCAGGCCGTCCCAGCCGATGGCGCCCGCATCGGCCTCCACCAGCCGGTTGATGCAGCGAAGCAGCGTGGACTTCCCCGCGCCGGAGCGGCCAACGATCCCAACCATCTGCCCGGCGGGCACTTCGAAGCTGACGCCGTCGAGAACCGTCTTGCCTCCATACGCCTTCCGGAGACCGTCGATGGTAAGCGCGCGGTGGGCCATGAGGGACTATCCGTTCCAGATGCCGGGATCGGCCAAATGCGCCAGCCGGCCTTCGACCACGGCCATGGACACCCGCGGCAGAGACTCCTGCGAATCGTCGACCACGATCAGATCCGCGCGCAGGCCCGCCTCGATCCTGCCGCGGTCCTCGAGCCCCGCCGCGCGAGCCGGCGCGCTACTGACGAGCGCCCAAGCCGCGCCAAACGGCAGCACCCCGTCCCGGACCAGCCGGAACGCGGCGTGGAGCAGGGCGGGGTAGTAGTAGTCCGAAGTCAGAACTGTGCCCAACCCCCGGCGCAGCGCCTCGGTCGCGCCCAGCCGCCGGATATGGCTCTTGCCCCGCACGATATTGGGACCGCCCAGAATCACCTCCTGGCCGGCCTCCTGCGCCGCTTGTGCGGTCGCTTCGTCCAGGGGGAACTCGCAAATCGAGCTGCCGATCCGGCGGAACCGTTCGCTCATGGCCGGAGATTCGTCGTCGTGTGAGGCCATCGGAATTCCGCCCTCCCGCGAAGCCTGCGCCACGGCTTCCACCGCCGGCCAGACTTCCGCCTGCCGCGCGCGGGTCGCCTCAAGCAACGCGCGGAAGGCTTCTATCGTCAGCCCGGAGCGCTCGGCGTACTGCGCCCCCTTGGCGCCCTTGTCGAGCTTCGCGGCGATCATGTCGAGATGATCGTTGAAGCCCACCAGGTGCACCTTGCCGCCGCGAATCCAGTCCAGGATCTCGGCCGTCTCATTCAGCGCATACAGTTCGTAACGCAGGTGCAGCCGCGTGTCGCACTGCAGCACGGGCCGGATCCGGTCGAGCGCCGTCACCATCAGCCGGCCATGCTCGATGCCGCGCAGCCCGGGCTCCCAGGAGACCGTCAAACCGTGATACGCCGTCGTGATGCCGTTCGCCAACAGCTGCCGGTCACTATCCACCAAGGCCAGATCGAGCGGAAAGAAAACTCCGCTCCGCGGCATCCATTGGCGTTCAAAAGCGTCCCCGTGCAGATCCACCATACCGGGCAGGAGCAAGCGGTCTTGGAGGTCCAAGGCGCCGGGCGCATTGGCGCCCTGGAGTTCCAGAATCCGCCCACCCTCGATGGCGACGCACCCCGGCCGCAACTCCCCATCCGGCCACAAAACCCGGTTACTTTTTAACAGCACCCTTCGAGAATAGTGCGCGTTTGTTTTTATGGTGTTGCATGTTGGTGAATTTCACTTTCACGTAATCTCTCTGTCCTAAGCTGCAGGGATCTTCTCCATGATTCTGACGAACTGTCACGTCATCACTCCGGATCGCGCGTTCCACGGCAGCCTCGAAACCAACGGCGGCGCCATCGCGCAACTCAGCGAAGGCGCCTCGGGACTGAGCGCGGCCATCGATCTCGAAGGCCACTATCTGCTGCCGGGCTGTGTCGAGTTGCATACGGACAACCTCGAAAAGCACCTGCAGCCACGTGGCTCCCGCTGGCCCGCGCTGCCCGCCCTGCTTGCTCATGATGCGCAGGTGGCGGGCCTGGGGATCACGACTGTCTTCAACGCCCTCTGCATCGGAGTCGATAGCGACCTGCATGGGTTGCCGCGCGACTTCAGCCAACCCGCCGTCGAAGCGTTGCGGCAGGCCGGTGAGGCGGGCAAGCTGCGGGCCGATCATTTCATCCATGCCCGGTGCGAACTGCCCCACCCGGACACCCCCAGCTTGCTCGAGAACATCCTGCACCATCCCCGGCTGCGTCTCGCGTCCCTGATGGACCATACGCCAGGTCAGCGCCAGGTGGCGGATCTGGACCGCTTCCGCCGGGGTCTCGAGCGCATGGGGCCCGTGGCCGACGGCTGGTTCGAGAATCTGGTCGCCACCGAGCGAGCCAAGCAGGAGAGGTACGCCGGGCCCAACCGCCAGCAACTGGTGGAGATGCTGCGCCGCCAGGAAGTCCCGCTGGCCTCCCACGACGATGCTGACGAAGAGCACATCGCCGAAGCGATTCGCGACGGCGTCACGATCTCGGAGTTTCCGACTACGCTGACGGCGGCCAAGGCCGCGCAGGCCGCGGGCATGCGGAACGTTATGGGCGCGCCGAATGTCGTCCTGGGTGGATCGCAGTCCGGAAATCTCGCCGCCATGGAGGCGGCGCGGCACCAAGTGGTCGACGCCTTATCGAGTGACTATGCACCGGTCAGTCTGATCCATGCCGCCTTCGCCATCGCCCGCGAGTTGGAACTGCCGCTTGAACAGACGGTACGCTGGATCAGTGCTAACCCGGCCTCCATGGCTCAACTCGAAGACCGCGGACGCATCGAGCCGGGGCTCCGGGCTGACCTCGTGGAAGTAGCGATCGTCCACGAGGTGCCCTGCGTGGTGCGGGTATGGCGCGAGGGGGTGCGAGTTGCCTGAGCCCAGGTATGCGATCTACTTTGCACCACAGCCGCAGACGCCCTTGGCCCGGCTCGCCGTCGCGTGGTTCAGCGACCCGGAAGCGCAAAGCGTAACCGAATCGCCGCGGCACTACGGCTTCCATGCCACGCTGAAGCCGCCGATGGCGCTGCGGCCGGGCTGCCGCCTAGAGGATCTGCGGGCGGAGCTGCAGGAGTTCGCCGGGTGCGAGCCGCGTCTCACCATCCCCAAGCTCCAGGTCTCCCTGCTCGGCAACTTCATCGCGTTAACGCTCGCGCAACCACTTTCCGCCCTCGACGCCCTGGCCGCGCTTTGCGTGGAACACTTTGAGCCGTTCCGTCAGCCAGAGAGCAGCGAAGAAGCGGCAAAGCGCCGCCGCGCTTCGCTGACCACGCGCCAACTGGAGTTGCTCGACCGCTGGGGTTACCCCTACGTCCTGGACGAGTGGCGCTTTCATATGACGCTCACCTCCTCCCTCGCCGATCCCGCGCTGCGCACAACGCTCCTGAACCGGTTGGAGTCCCACTTCGCGCCTGCTCTCGAGCAGCCGGTGATGATCGAAGACCTGTGCCTGTTTATGCAGCCGGATCGCAGTTCGCCTTTTGCCCTAACGGAGCGCTTCGCATGCTGGGTGAAGTAACCGCGATCCTGCACCAGGCTGGCGCTATCCTGCTCGACTGCTTCGCACGCCGCGTGCCGGCCCAGGACAAGGGATTTCTCGACATCGTCACGGAGGCCGACCTGCGCGCCTCACAACTCATCTCGGAGCAGTTGGAGGCAGCGTTTCCTGGGATCGAAGTGCATTGCGAAGAGCATCCTCGCGCCGGCTCCGCCTCCCGCTACTGGATCCTCGATCCCTTGGACGGCACCAAGAACTTCTGCCACGGAAACCCCTACTTCTGCACCAGCCTGGCTTTGATCGAAGCGGGCCAGCCGGTGCTGGCGGCGACCTTCGACCCGGTGCGCAACGAGCTCTTCACGGCCCTCCGCGGCGAAGGCGCGGCGCTGAACGGCAAGCCGATCCGGGTTTCGAGCGTCAGCGAGTTGCGGCAAGCGATGGTCGCCTCCGGCTTTCCCTCGGGCAAGCGCCATCAGTCGCTTGATCCCGGGCCGTTCCTGCGCATGGCCAGCGCTTGCCGGGCGCTGCGGCGGACCGGGTCCACGGCTCTCGACTTGGCCTATGTGGCCGCTGGGCGATTTGACGCCGTTTGGGACTGGGGCCTCGAAGATTGGGACGTCGCGGCCGGCTGGCTGCTGGTTACCGAAGCGGGCGGTTGGGCGGGTGGCTGGGACGGCCGTGCGTATACCCTGGGCCGAAAGGACGTGGTCCTGGCGAACGAGCGATTGCCTCGAGAGGTGATCTGCCTGCTGATGGATCCGGTGGTAGTGTGAAACAGCGATAATCAACGCCTGCCGCGGCGAACTCCTCTTCGATGGCTCCTTTGCTATGGACACGCGGCGGGGCATCTGAAATTGCCTACGCCTCGTCGCAAGATTGCCATTCCGGGCGCGAGTCTCAGATGTATGCCGCCAGACCAAGGCTCCCGGCGCAGAACCGAAGAGGTTGTACCAGATCTTGGCTTCCCGAAGGAATGTAAACCGCGACACCAGCCGGCGGTGCTCCGTGCCTCCCTTCGCTATGCCAAAGGCGGAGAGCATTTGGCCAGCTGACTGGAATCGAATAACCTGGCTCTGTTGGCGCACGGCCAGAGTTGCCAGGAAGATCGGCACCAGCCGATCCTGCCCGTAGGGCAAACCCGCCGCTCTCGAACGAGATCAATCGCCTCGACGCAGCGGACTGGACGGGAAGTGTCCCTGTTTGCCATGGTTTGCGAAGTAGAATCTGTTTCTTCATCCGCAGGTCGCCAGTTCCATCCTGGCGGGTGGCTCCAGGATGTTGAGACGCGAGCGGTCCGCCCCTTTGGCTCCGCAAGACACGCCCAACTGGTCCGGCGCCGTTCGGCTACAAGATGGCGTGGACTGCCGGGCGCTGCGATCTTCAGGCAGAGGTGGGCCACTTACTGCTGTTCAGCCCGGGCCGCCAGCTCTCCGGGAGTGCAGGGATCGAGGCAGCCTACGACTAACGGAAGTAGAACGCCGCATACCCCTCTTCCGTCAGCCCAAGGGCGTCATGCGCGTCGCCGCCGGATGGAGCCTCGACCCCGCGGCGCTCACGCCAGAGTCGGGCCCCGCTGAACTTGCGCTCTTCGGAGTAATCTGGCTCAGCGGCTTACACCTGTAAGCAAACATCCCAGACCGTCAAACATACGTAAGTCCAATCAATTCTTGCACATCGCCGGAAAATAACAGGGCACCTTTACGCCATTCTCGTGCTATCATCAGGCCAGTTACGCGGCTGTCAGTCCGGCGCAGAATCACCTGAGGGCCCTCGCGCCATCCCAGTACTTCCCTCCACGGCGGCCCCTTCCGCGTGGAGTCTGCCGCGCGCGCCCGTCAAGGAGAACCCAGATGTTTGATCTCGAAGGACAACAGGAGCGCGTTGCCCCCGATTCCGCTCCGCAAGAAGCCATGCCGCTATGGCGCAAACCCGTCATCACCGTGCTCGACGTGGAACGGGGCACCCTCACCACTACCGGCTTCAGTGCAGATTTCGTTGGATCCAGCTCCTAGAGCCATCCACGTCGTCCTGAACTGGCTGCCCCCCGGCGCGGCCTCCAGCCTGCTCGCCTAAGCCCTCGCCCCCTATCGATACGTTCGCCGGTGCCTACCGGCAAACAAGCAGCCGCTTAGCCGTTCCCATCTCGGTCCACCGCCACAACGACCCTCATGACTAAAGCCATACCGCTCTGCCTCACCACCGTAGTGCAATGGCATCCGGAGCAGATTACGACGGAAATCGGCGGCGAGGTCCTGGCCATGTCCATCCGCCAAGGCGTGTCCGTCGGTCTCGATTCCCTTGCCTCCCCTATCTGGAAGCATCTCGACACCCCGCAGTCCATCGGCGCGACCTTGGCGTGCTGAGCGTCCAGGAAGCGGCCTAGTCCGCCCCGGCGGCCCGCCGCGCCCGCAGCCCGCTCTCGGCCCAGAAAACAAACGCCCCCACCGCCAAGCCTGCGGCCAGCACGCTCCCCAACTCGCCCCGCCGCCGTTCGGCCGCTACGGTGTCGGTCGGCCACGCGTCCAGAATGCGGTCCAGCCGCTCCGTATCGATCAACCGGTTCGCCAGCGGACTACTCCGCAGCCGCGCTACCTGCGCCCGCATCGCCGGACGCGACCCCGTCAGATGCGCGAACCACTCCGGGTGCTGATAGCCGAACCGCCGGTTCGCCGCCACCGCCGCCGGCACCCCGGCGCCCAGCAGTACGCGCCGCGCCAACCACCGGCTGTTCCCGTCCCGCAGAAACTGGTCCTCCGGAATGGCCAGGCAGAACTCCGTCAACCGCCGGTCGAGCAACGGCGTAGAGTGCGTCAATCCGTATTGGGCCCGGTGCATGTTCGTCAACTCCGTGCGGCGCGCCCGGCTCTGGTGGATCACGTGCAACCGCAACAACCGGCTATCGAGCGAACGCACAAAGTTCAGATCATTGCCCGCCGCCTGCATCCGCCGCAGCAGGTCGAACTCCGCCACCGCCGACCGTCGCAGCCCGGCATACCGTTCAAGCGACCGATGGTTGTACCGCGATCCCAGCAGCGGCCGCACCAGCTCTCGCCACGTCAGTCCCGCGCAGCGCCGCGGATTCCCGCCGCAGCCCAGCAGCAGCTCCCGGCCCACCTCGCCGAAATGGCCGCTGCGGAACCGCGCCGGCAGCCGGCGCCAGCCATCCCAGGTCAGCGTCAGGTTGCCGCCCGCGCCGCCCAGATAGGTGGACGCCCCCAGCTGCGCCCCCATTTCAAAGGTGCTGTGAAACCACGCCGAGCTCATGGCGGTCCGATGCGGCGCCAAATTCGCCTGGATGGGCTCGAGCCACGCCGGATCCCAGTTCTGATCCGCCGCCGGGGGCACAAACGTCGCCTGCACCGCCGGAAACGCTTGCGCAAGCACCTCCACCAGATGCTGTTCATTCTTCTCCGTCGGGTGGAGGGGGATCGTGGGCAGGGCCAAATCCGGAATCGCCGTCACAAAATGAAACGGTTTCCTCGAAACGGCGGCCGTAGCCGCGGCTACCGACGCGCTGTCCAGGCCGCTGCTGCCCAGGATGCAGACCTTGTCCACGCCGCGAAGGCGGTCGCGGACCGCCTGCTGCAGCAGCTCCCATGCGGCTTCGACGTACTCGTGATCGTTCGCCAGCGTCAGTCGGCGATCCGGGTCGTAGCGGTGATAGGCAACCGTCCGCTCGCGGCTAGCCGTGATGGTCACGTAACTCCCCGCCGGCACCTTGCGGATGGAACGGTAGGGCGTGGCGTCGTTATCGGTCAGGTTCATTGCCAGGCAATCGACGAGGTACTGCTCGTTCAAATCGGCAGGAACCGCCGATTGCTCCAGCAGCTCCCGTAGGCACGTCGCCACATGCACACGGTCTCCACTCCGCCAAAAGTACACCGTGTTCAGGCCGGCCACATCCGCCGCCAGCAGCAGCCGCTTTTCCCGCTCACTCCAGGCGGCGATCGCGTAATCGCCCAGCAGATGCAGCAGCGCATCGTCCTGCCACTTAGCCAGCGCCAGCCGCACCAACTCCGCGTCCGGAGTCGCCACCTGGTCCGCCACCCCTAACCGCCGCGCCAGGCCGGCCCGGTCGTCGAGGCGGCCTTGAAACGCCAGCCAACCTTCCGAACTCCGCAACAGCCCCGGCGCATCCGGCCCCTGGCCGCTCCCGCATAAGTCGACCCAACCGGCAAAGCCAGCGGTGCGGACACCCTTCCGAGCGGTAGCGCTCGCCATCGTCACATGCATCGGCAAACCTCGGCAACCAATCTTGCAACATCGTGCCGTCAAGCCCCGGATATTCTCATGCGTAGCCGCGTCCCGGGTAATCCCCGATTCAGGCCCCGGCAGGCAGGTTGCTATACTCGCAGGGGAATACCGCCGCATGATCTCTGTAAGTTCTGTTTCAATGCGCTACGGCGCAAAAGTCCTCTTTGAAGACGTCACTGTCACGTTCGTGCAGGGACGCCGCTACGGCCTGACCGGCCCCAATGGCGCGGGCAAATCCACGCTGATGAAGATCCTTTCCGGCGAACTCGACGCCCAGAAAGGCACCGTCACCCGCCCCAAACGCATGTCCGTCCTCAAACAGGACCAGTTCGCCTTCGACGCCTATCGGGTCATCGATACCGTCATCATGGGCAACCAACGCCTCTGGAGCGCCCTCGAAGAACGCGAAGTCCTCTATAGCAAAGCCGACATGACCGACGAAGACGGCATCCGCCTCGGCGAACTCGAAGGCATCGTCGGCGAAGAGGACGGCTACTCGGCCGACTCGGACGCCTCCATCCTCCTCGGCGGCCTCGGCATCCCCGAAGAGCTCCACGAACGCAAAATGAGCGAGCTCCAGGGCGGCCAGAAAGTTCGCGTCCTCCTCGCCCAAGCCCTCTTCGGCAACCCCGAAGCCCTCCTGCTGGACGAACCGACCAACCACTTGGACTTGGACTCCATCCACTGGCTCCAGGACTTTCTCAACAACTTCAAAGGCACCATGATCGTGATCTCCCACGATCGCCACTTCCTCAACTCCGTCTGCACCCACACCGCCGACATCGACTATCAGACGATCATCGTCTACACCGGCGGCTACGACGACATGGTGATGGCCAAGACCCAGGTCCGCGCCCGCGTCGAAGCCGACAACGCCCAACGCGAAAAGAAGATCGCGCAGTTGAACGAGTTCATCTCCCGCTTCAGCGCCGGCACCCGCGCGAGCCAGGTCCGCAGCCGCGCCAAGGAAGTCGAGCGCCTCGAAGTCTCGGACCTCAAGCGCTCCAACATCGCCCGCCCCTTCATCAAGTTCGTCTCGAAGCGCCCCTCCGGCAAGCACCCGCTCGAAGTCAAAAACCTCACGCGCTCCTACGGCGACCAGCTCGTCTTCAAGCCCTTCTCGGCCCACATCAGCCGCGGCGAACGCATCGCTATTCTCGGCCGCAACGGCGCCGGCAAAACCACGCTCCTCCGCGCCCTGCTCGATAATGGACCCGTCACCTCCGCCAAGGAGAAAGATCTCTCCACCGGTTCCGGCGAAGTCACCTGGGGCCACGAAACCAGCATCGGCTATTTCGCGCAGGACCATAAAGAGTCCATCGAAAAGGGCACCACGGCCTTTGAATGGCTCCACACGTTTGACCCGCAAGCCAGCCGGGAAGAGATCCGCGGCACCCTGGGCCAAATGCTCTTTACCGGCGAAGAAGGCGCCAAACCCACCCACGCCCTCAGCGGCGGCGAGGCGGCCCGGCTCATCTTCTGCCGCCTGATGCTCGAAAAGCCCAATGTCCTCGTCTTCGACGAACCCACCAACCACTTGGACCTCGAAGCCATCAACGCCCTGAACTTCGCCTTCCAGAAGTTCGACGGCACCGTCTTCATCGTCACGCACGACCACGACCTGATCGACGCCGTGGCCACCCGCATCTGGGCGGTTGACCACAACGAAATCGAAGACTTCAAGGGCCCGTACGAAGAGTACCAGGCCGCGCACGCGACAACGTCTACTGGCCGCCGTTAGCGCCGTTGCCGTTCGTGGTTCCGGGCAGCGGTTCACCCAGCAGAAACACGACGGCGTGTTGGGAAGCCCGTTTATACACGGGCTCCATCGCATCGAGCAGCGTCTTCTGCCCTTGCCAGAACGGGAACGGGCCTAACCGCCGGGGCAGCGCGGCGGAAATCGCCGGCGGCGCCACGTCGCCCATCGCGTCCTCCGGCATCCGCACCGCGCCTTTCCAATAGATATCCGGGTCGAGCTGCAGCGCCTGCTTCGGCTCCTCCACGGGCAGGACCTCTTCGTCCTCCCGCTGGGCTTCCGCGTCGAGCGCCTGCGGCAGGTTCTTCTCGATGATCGCCAGCAGCTTATCCCGCCGCATGCCGCGCATCGTGAAGAGCAGAAACGGATCGCGGTCGAACTCCTCGCCGAGCAGCAGGTAGACGGCCGCCAGATGCTTACACGGGTTCGCCGTATCCGGGCACGTGCAACTGGTCACCAGGTCCTGCTCGTTCTTCGGATAAAGCGACAGGCCCAGCTCTTCGAAAATCTCTTCAATGTCGCCCGGCATCTCACCGGCCAGCAGGGTGGCCGAGAAGACCGCCTGCTCCGCCAGCCGCGCGCCGACGCGCGTCCAGTCCTCTTCCGAGATCGTGTTGATGTTAATGTCGACGTCGTACGGCTTCGGCCGCGAGCCGCGCACCCGCGCGTGCACATGCCCCTCGTCGATCGTGATCGCCAACACATGGCCGCTCTTGGCGTAGTCCCGGCCCCGGTTCAGCCGCGAGCCCATCTCGAAGCCTTCGAGCACCTCGATCCAGCGCCGCGCCCACCAGTTCTCCCCGAAGCGCGACCCCTTGGTCTGCGCCCGAATGCCGCCGCCGCCCGGCGCCCGAAAGCCTCCGGCCCGGCGCTGCGGACCCCGCCGCCGGTTTCGGTTTCCCTTCACGTCCCGGTCGTTCCGCCGGCCGTTGCCGTTCTGGCGGCCGTGACCGTTGGCCTCGCCGCTCCGCGCCTGCTGCTGCGGCGGCGGAGGAGGCGGTGGCGCCGCGGCCGTGGGCGGCGCCGCGCTTACCCCTTCGCCACCCGCCGGGGTACCGCGCCGCCGGTTATTGAACTTCCGCCGTCCCCACGAACCGCGATTCCCGCCTCCGCCTCCGCCGCCTGGCCGTTTACTCATCCAGCGCCTCCGCACTCAACGCGAACACATTCTTCAGCTCTTCGTTTGAAAGCTCGGTAATCCAGCCTTCGCCCGTGCCAATCACTTCGTTGACGATGCTCTTCTTGCTTTCGATCATCTCGTCAATGCGCTCTTCGAGGGTTCCCATGCACAGGAACTTATGCACCTGCACGTTCCGCAACTGTCCAATTCGGAAAGCCCGGTCCGTGGCCTGATCTTCCACCGCCGGGTTCCACCAGCGATCGTAATGGAATACATGATTGGCGCGCGTCAGGTTCAAACCCGTGCCGCCTGCCTTTAACGATAGGATAAACACGCGCGGCCCGTTCGGCGAGTTCTGGAACCGCTCCACCATCATCTCGCGCTGCCGCATCGGCGTGCCGCCGTGCAGATAGAGTACCTCGTCGCCGAAGCTGTCCTGCAGATGCTTCTGCAGAATGCTGCCCATCTCGGTGAACTGCGTGAAGACGAGCGCGCGGTCGCCGGTCACAAGCACCTCGTCCACCATCTCCGTCAGCCGCGTCAGCTTGCCCGAACGGTCCACCACCGCCGACCCGTCGCCCAGGAAGTGCGCCGGATGGTTGCATACCTGTTTGAGCTTCGACAGCGTCGCCAGAATCGCTCCGCGCCGCGCCATGCCGTCGGCGAACTCGATCTTCGAGTGCGCGTCCTTCAGCACCTGCTGATACATCTCCACCTGCTCGCGGGTCAGCGTGCAGTAGACCTTGTTCTCGAACTTCTCCGGCAGGTCCGCGATGATCTTCGTATCGGTCTTCAAGCGGCGCAGCAGGAACGGCGAGGTCAACCGCTTCAGGTGATTGGCCACTTCGTTATCGCGGTTGGTCTGAATCGGCAGGAAGTAGTTGCGCCGGAACTGCTCCCGCGTGCCCAGGAAGCCGGGGTTCAGGAACTCCATCACACTCCACAACTCGCCGACGTTGTTCTCCACCGGCGTACCCGTCAGCGCAATGCGGTAGTCGCTCACCAGCGCCCGCACGGACTTCGCCTGCCGTGTATCGGGGTTCTTGATGTTCTGCGCTTCGTCAAGGATCGCCCCGCTCCAGGTCACCTGCTTGAAGTACTCGAGATCCCGCTGCAGAATGCCGTAACTCGTAATGACGAGATGATACTTATGCATCTGCCGCGTGAACTCATCGCCCTTCAGCCGGTTGACCCCGTGATGCACCAGCACCTTCAACTGCGGCGTGAACCGCGTCGCTTCCTTGTGCCAGTTGCCGGCCACCGACGTCGGGCAGATCAACAAGGTCGGCATCGTCGTGCCCTCTTCCTTGTCCAACTGCAGCAGCGCCAGCGTCTGAATCGTCTTGCCGAGACCCATGTCGTCGGCCAGGCACGCGCCCAAGCCCCACTTCCGCAGGAACTTCAGCCAGGAGTAACCGCGAACCTGATACGGCCGCAGTGTCCCCTTGAAGCCCTTCGGCGTCTTCAACTCTTCGAACACCTTCCGGCCTTCCAACTGGTCGAGCAGATCCCGCACCCACCCCGTCGCCACCACGCCTTCAATCGGCAGTTCGTGGTTCGAGTGGTAGTTGCCTAGCGACATCTGGATGATCTCGCGTACCGTGGCCGTGCCGCTCGCGTTGCGCCGCCAGAACTCGAGCGAATAGTCGATCTCGTCCGGCGTCACATGGGCCCACTGGCCGTGCACCTTCACGAGCGGCGAACGCAACCGCTGCAGTTCGAGCAGCTCATCGCGCGTGGCCAGCTCGCCGGCCACCGCAATCCGCCAGTCAAAATTCAAAATCCAGTTCAGGGACAGCCCGCCCTTCGGCGGCTTCTCCGGACTATCGACAATCGCCTTCACGCTCAGGCGTGCCCGCGTGCCGTCGCGGCTCCACCACTTCGGCAGCTCCACGGCGAAGCCGCCCTGTTCGAGCGCCACGGCCTTCTGGTTCAGGAACTCATAGGCGCCGTTCGTATCGACTTCAAAACCCGTCGGCACGCTCGCCCGCAGGGAACTCTCAATGCGCGGCACAATCGAAGTCGCCTGCGTCAACGATGTCAGCAGGAACTCAAGCGTCGGCTGCCGCGTCACGCCCACCAGCCGCTCGCCGGTGCCGATCTGCTCGGCTCGCAGCACGTTGTCCGGATTGTCCACGCTCTGCACCAGGTACCGTACGGTCCAGGCCGAACCCAGCTCCGACGGCTCTTCCAACCGGAAGCAGAGCCGGAACGGCGCATCGGCCGTCAGGGCTACCGGCCGGCGCCACTGTCGGACCTGCTTCGAAATCCGCTCAAGAATGTCCGGATAGCCTTCGACGAGCCCATCTTCAGAAGCCAGCGCGTACAGCCACCGCTCGTGCGGGCTCTTGCCGCGCGGCGGCTTGCCGCCGTTGTAGCTGCCCCGAATCAGATCGTCGAGCATCCAGGAGACAAACGCGTCCAGCACGATCCGCGCGGGCGTGGCCGGCGCAGCCTTATCCTCAAACGTAATCGCCCGCGCCGAAGCCGGCATCGCCGCGGCCAATGCCGCGAGCCTATGCCCTTCGATACCGGGGTAAACCGGCGTCCAACTCGCGGCGAACTCGCCGTCCACCTCGTCGAGATCCGGCAAAAACTGCTGCCGGGCCACCAGTCCCCCGGCGAAGCGCAGCGCCGCCACCCAGAACTGCACATCCGGGGCCACCATCAGGCCGGGCCGGATAATCCGCTGCCCAAACGTCGCCGCCAGGAAGTCCACGGTCTCTTTCGGCCCCAATTGCATGGAAGCAATAGAGAACGGCGAGAGCGTTAAGCTCTCATAAACGGGGTGCTCGGCGATCAACGCGCTCGATGCCACCGGCCCTTCGGGTGCGGTTGGCGCCCAGAGAACCACTCGTTGCATCTGGGCCTTTGCCAGCTCCCCACAGTAGGGGAGGGAGGAAAGTATTTCGCGCAACAGTGCGGGCGGGGCTCCGTAAGGATAATCCGGCGGTCCGCTTCGCTGCGGACGCCCCGCGGTCGGGGCCGCCTTCGCCTGTTTGTGATCTGCCGATGCCTCCAGCCATATCGAAAAGAAGCCGTCGTGTACGCCGGCGTGCAGGATAAGCATCGAGTAAGACTACTCAATCAATACCACATCCCATGACCCTTCCGGGCGGGCCGCTTTCGCGTATAGTGGCAGAACCGCAACATGCAAACCCCCTCCTCCCAAGATCAGATCTTTGACATGGGCTTCGGCCTCATGCGCGCCCGGCTCCTGCAGGTCTTCGCCGAACTCAAGATCGCGGACTGCCTCGCCGCGGGCCAACCGGTGCCCGACACCCACGCCCCGTCCCTCGAGCGCTTCCTCCGCGCCTGCGCCACCATCGGCCTCGTCACCACGCAATCGGACGGCAGCTTCCAGTTAACGCCCCTCGGCGAAACGCTCCGCACGGACGTCCCGGGCTCGCTCCGCGGCATGGTCACCTCCATCTTCGGCGGCGGCCATTTGAAAGCCTGGGGCAACCTGAAGGCCTCCCTCGCCACCGGCGCCACCGCCTTCGACGACGCCCACGGCGAAGACATCTGGGCGTACTTCACCAAAACCAACCCCGCCGAAGGCGAAGTCTTCAACCAGGCGATGAGCGATTTTAGCGGGGCCCTGATCCCGGCCATCCTAGCCAGTTATCAGTTCCCCGCCAGCGGCACCATTGTCGATGTGGCGGGAGGCAACGGAACGTTACTCTGCGCTGTGTTAAATCAGCAACCCGGCCTCTCCGGCATCGTCACGGACCTGCCCTTCACCATCCCTGCCGCCGAAGCCTACCTCGCCGCCCAGGGCATGGCCGACCGCGCCATCGCCGTCGCCGCCGACTTCTTCTCCACCGTTCCCGCCGGCGCCGACACCTACATGATGAAGTTCATCCTCCACGATTGGAACGACCACGACGCCGGCCGTATCCTCGATACCATCCGCGCCGCCGCCAAGCCGGAGAGCAAGCTCATCATCGTGGAAACCGTGGTCCCCGCTTCCGTCGAACACGCCGGCCCGGCCCGCATCATGGACATCAATATGATGGTCATGACCGGCGGCAAGGAGCGTACCGCCGCCGAGTGGCACACCCTCCTCAACGCCCACGGCTTCACCATCGACGAGATCGTCCCCACGCCCTCTCCGCTCTCCGTCATCGCCGCGAGGCTCAGCTGAACCATGGTCAGCCCCGAACGCATCTTCCACATGATGAACGCCCACGTGGCGACGCAAGCCCTTCGTGGCGGTCTCGAACTCGGTCTGTTCACGGCCATCGCGGAAGGCCACCAAACGGTTCCCGCGCTCGCCGCCCACACCGGCGCGAGCGAACGCGGCACCCGCATCCTGGCGGACTACCTCTGCGTCGCCGGTCTCCTCACGAAGGCCGATGACCAGTACAGCCTCGCCCCCGATGCCGCCCTCTTCCTCGACGCGAACTCCCCGGCGTATATGGGCCTCGCCTCCAAGTTCCTCCACCACCCCGTGCTGATGCACGCCTCGAGCGACATCGCCGCAGTGGTCCGCACCGGCAAAAGTATCCTCGGCGGCGCCGGCACGATCGAAGACGAAAGCCCCGTCTGGGAGGACTTCGCCCGCGGCATGGTCCCCATGATGACGCCGCCCGCCCAGTTCCTCGCCGAACTCGCCGGCCCGGGGCCCATCCGGGTCCTCGATATCGCCGCCGGCCACGGCATCTTCGGCATCCATATCGCCGCGAAGAATCCGGAGGCGCACATCACGGCCCTCGATTGGCCCGCCGTCCTCCACGTCGCCGCCGAAAACGCCCAACGCCACGGCGTCGCCGAACGCTGGACCCCGCTCGCCGGCAGCGCGCTCTCGGTCGATTACGGCACCGGCTACGACCTCGTCCTGCTGACGAACTTCCTCCACCACTTCGACGAAGCGGGCTGCATCGATATCCTCCGCCGCGTCCACGCCGCGCTGAAGCCCGGCGGCCGCGTGATCACGCTCGAATTCGTCCCAAATCCCGACCGCGTCACCCCGCCCATCTCCGCGGCCTTCGCCATGACCATGCTGCTCAACACGCCCGCCGGCGATGCCTACACGTTCTCGCAGTTTGAAAGCATGTTCCGCGCCGCCGGCTTTGCCTCCACCGAGCAGGTGCCCAGCGGCCCGATGCCGGAGCAGGTACTGGTTAGCGTTCGGAGTTAAAAAGCAATAATATAAGGGCAGTGCTACGCCGCTGCCTCATCCTCTGCGCCGCTTTGCCCCTGCTCCTGAGCCAGAAGAACCTCAGTGCGCCCGGCGAAGCCTATTTCACCGCCAAGGTCATGCCGGCTCTCGAAAAGAGCGGCTGCCAAAACTGCCACGGTTCGAACGGGGTCGCCGGCGGCACGCGCTTCCGCCTGCCCGACGAAGGCGCCAGCGCCGAAGAGCTGCAACTGTTCGGCAAGTCGCTCCACGTCCTCATCAATCGCGAAGACCTATCGAAGTCGCTGCTGCTCAACAAACCCACCCGCCGCGTCGCCCACGCCGGCGGCGTGAAGATCACCCCCGGCTCCGCCGAAGAGGCCACGCTCCGCACCTGGATTGAGTACCTCGCCAGCAACACCAAGCCGGACGACCGCTTCCTCCTCGGCCAACGCAAGTTTGAAGCCCGCCCCGTGCTCCGGCGCCTTACCCACGCCCAGTACAACAACACCGTCCGCGACCTCCTCGGCGACGATAGCCGCGTGGCCGACCAGTTCCCCGCCGAAGACTTCGTGGGCGGCTACCGCAACCAGTTCCAGTCCCAATCCATCTCGCCCCTCCTTGCCGAAGCCTACGGCGCCGCGGCCGAGAAACTGGCCCGCTCCGCCTTCCGCGGCGGCGATACCCATGGCCTGATCCCCTGCAAAACCCGCGACGCCGCCTGCCGCCAAAAGTTCCTCCGTACCTTCGGCGCCAAGGCCTTCCGCCGCCCGCTGCTCGACGCCGAAGTGGCCCGCTACGAAAAGCTCTTCCTCTCGGAGAAGGACTTCCTCGCCGGAGCGCAACTGACGCTGGAAGCCATGCTGCAGTCGCCGGCCTTCCTGATGCGCACGGAAAACGGCGCCGAGCCCTCCTGGCGGCAATATGAAACGGCCAGCCGCCTCTCCTACGCCCTCATCAACTCCATGCCCGACGCCGAGCTCTTCCGCGCCGCGGCCCAGGGCGAACTCAGCAGCCGCGACGCCGTCGAGAAACAGGCCCGCCGTCTCCTCGCCGACCCCCGCGCCAAAGCCACTCTCGATGAGTTCGTCGCCGAATGGCTTCGTTTCGATCAGTTGCTCGATGCCGTGAAGGAACGCGCCCAGTTCCCCATGTACTCGCAGGAACTCACCGTCGCCATGACGGAAGAGACCCGCCGCATGGTGTCCGATCTCGTCTGGCGCGATCAGGACTTCATGCAGCTCTTCTCGGCCGAACACAGCTTCATGAACACGGGCTTGGCCCAGCTCTACAAGCTGCCGGCGCCGAAGAGCGAGTATGACCGCGTCCCCCTGCCGCCCGAAACCGGCCGGGCCGGCATCCTGGGCCAGGCGATGTTCCTGTCCGCTACCTCGAAGCCGGCCGATACCAGCGCCACCCAGCGCGGCCTCTTCGTCCGCGAGCACTTCCTCTGTCAGGAGGTCCCCCAGCCGCCCCCCGGCGTCAACGCCAACCTGCCCAACCTCGACAAGGGCAAGCCCATGACGAACCGCGAACGCCTCGCCATGCATCTCAATAATGAGAGCTGCGCGAGTTGCCACACCCTCGTCGATCCCATCGGCCTCGCCTTTGAAAAGTACGATGCCATCGGCCAGTTCCGCGACAAGCAGAAGCTGACCTTCCGCCCGGCCCGTAAGGAGGACGGCGACGTCGTCAACGTCGAACTCGATATCGATACGAAGGGGTATGTCGCGGGGATTCCGAACTCCAGCTTCACCTCCCCGCGGGAGCTTGGTAAAATTCTCTCGGCTGCTCCGCAGTGCCAGGAGTGCGTGGCCAAGCAGCTTTTCCGTTACTATACGGGCCGCCATGAAAATGCGCGCGACGCCGTGGTGATCAGTCGGTCCTTTGCCGATTTCCGCAGCTCCGGGTTCCACTTCCGGGAGTTGATGGTCAGCTTGTTGAAGTGGAGCGTCTTTCCCCCGGAGTCCTAAACCGATGCCAGCCGTACACACCAAAGACCTTTCGCTCTCGCGCCGCGCCCTCCTGCGCAGCCTGTCCGGCGTCGCCATCGGCCTGCCGCCGCTGGCCGCCATGTTCAACTCGAACGGCACGGCTTACGCCGCGCCCGGCAAGGCTACGCCGCCCAACCGCTTTGTCGTCTGGTTCAACGGCAACGGCATCCCCGAGAAGTATTGGATCCCCACGGAAACCGGCGCCAATTACATGATGACGCCGTGTCTTGCGCCCCTTGCTCCCTTCCGCAACGACATCCACATCGTCACCGGTCTCGACAATCCCTCCGCTCGCCTGCCCGGCCCCGGCAACGATCATCATCGTTCCATGGCCTCGCTGATGACCGGCACCCAGTTCACCGGCCGCGGCGCCGGCGGCCCGTCGATCGATCAGGTCATCGCCGCCAAGGTCGGCTCCGATACGCGCTTCCGCTCGCTGCAGATCGGCGTCTCGCAGGAGTCCTTCGGCGAAAGCATCCAGCGCAATATGAGCTGGGCCGGTTATGACCGCGCCCTGCCGCCCGAAATGTTGCCGAACAAGCTGTTCGACCGGCTCTTCGGCGCCCGCGAACTCACCTGGATCAACCGCAAGAAGAGCGTGCTCGATACCGTGCAGGAAGACGCCGCCGCTCTGCGCAAGGCGCTTGGCAAAGAGGACGCGACGCGCGTCGACGAGCACCTGTCGTCCATCCGCGACGTCGAACGCGCCATCGCCAGCCTGCCGCCGAACTACCGCCGCATCGATCCGCCGGAAGCCGAAGGCGACATGAAGGATTGGCCGCGCATCGCGAAGTTGCAGAGCGAACTCCTCGTCCACGCCTTCGCCAGCGGCCAGACGAAGGTCGCCTCCTACATGCTCACCAAGTGCCAGGGCCTCTCCCGCTTCCCGTGGCTCGGCCACACCAACGGCCGGCATCATGACTACTCGCACAACGTCGGCAAATCAGCCGCCAACAACGGTCTCGAAGGCCTGCGCATCCAGCGCGACATCTGCCGCTGGCACGCCGAAGAGTTCGCCTGGCTGCTCGGCCGCCTGAAGTCGGTGAAGGAAGGCGACTCGACCCTGCTCGATCGCACGACGCTGCTCTACGTCCATGAGCACGCCGAAGCGAACGACCATAAGAATAACGGCCTGTCGGCCATCGTCGCCGGCCACGCCGGGGGCCTGCGCACCGGCCTCCACACCCGCACTACCGGTACCGTCGCCGATCTCTACATGGCCGCCGCCAATAAGGCGATGGGCATGAACCTCACCAAGTTCCCCAGCGGCTCCCGCGAACTGCCGGAGATCTACGGATGAATCGGCGCCAGTTCCTGGCCGGCATGTCCGCGGCCGCGCTGGGAGCCCAGCCGAAACGCCCGAATATCCTCCTCATCCTGGCCGACGACCTCGGCTTCGAATGCCTGAGCTGCTACGGCAGCCAGAGCTACAAAACGCCGAACCTCGACCGCATGGCCAGCGAAGGCATGCTCTTCCGCTACGCCTTCGCGCAGCCGCTGTGTTCGCCCACGCGGATGCAGCTCATGACCGGCAAGTACAACTTCCGCAACTGGCAGGCGTTCGGCATCATGGACCCCAAGGAGCGCACCTTCGGCCATCTGTTCCAGGAAGCCGGCTACCGCACGGCCATCGCCGGCAAGTGGCAGTTCTGGAGCTATAACCCGCCGAACTTTGAACCGGAATGGCGCGCCAAGGGCAAGCGCGTCGAAGACGCCGGCTTCGACGAACACTACGTCTGGCACGCGGGCCACACCGAAGAGAAAGGTTCCCGCTACGGCAACCCCACCGTCTACACCGATAGCACCGTCAAGAAGAACCTCGAAGGCCAATACGGCGAAGATCTCTTCGCCGACTTCATCCTCAAGTTCGTCAAAAAGCCCGACCCCAAACCCTGGTTCGTCTATTGGCCCCTCGCGCTCACGCACGATCCCTTTGTCCCGACCCCCGATAGCCCGGAGTTCGCCGGGCCGGACCGTTTAAAAGCCGACAAGCGCTTCTTCAAGGACATGGTGGAGTATATGGACAAGCTCGTCGGCCGTGTCGTCGACCAGTTGCCCCCCGATACCCTCGTCCTCTTCTTCAGCGACAACGGGACCCATCAAAGCATCACCACCCAGTTGAACGGCAAGCCCTTCCAGGGCGGTAAAGGCACGATGACCGAAGCCGGTATGCGCGTCCCCATGATCGTCCGCTGGAAGGGCGTCACCCCGGCCGGCAAAACCAGCAACGACCTCATCGATTCCTGCGACTTCCTGCCCACTATCTGCGCCGCCGCCAACGTCCCCACCAAGAGCATGGGCCGCATGGACGGCGTCAGCTTCCTACCGCAGTTGCAGGGCAAAATCGGCATCCCCCGCCCGTGGATCTACTCCTGGTACGACCCGCGTCCCGGCTGGGACAAAGAAAAGTGGACCCGCACGCAGCGCTGCGTCTTCGACCAGCAGTGGAAGCTCTACGATACCGGCAAGCTCTACAACTGGGCCCAGGATCCGAAAGAGACCAAGCCGGTGGAGAACCCCGCCGTCCGCGCCCGCTTCCAGGCCGTGCTCGACCGTTACGCCGCCGCCGGCGGACGGCGAGAAATCACTGTATCATCCAAGGCGTGAACCCGGCGCTTTTTCTCCTGCTCGTCCCTGGAATTCTCACCGCCGAATGGCTCCGCTTCCGCGGGCCGGATGGTGCCGGCGTCAACGACGCAAAGCCGCTCCCCCGCGAGATCGGCGTCGACAAGAACGTCGTCTGGAAGACGGCTATCCCCCGCGGCAAGTCGTCCCCCATCGTCACGGCATCGCGCATCTTTCTCACCGGTCACGAAAACGGCAAACTGCTGACGTTCGCCCTCGACCGCCGCACCGGCCGGCTGCTGTGGCGCCGCGAGGCCCCGGCGAATCAGGACGAAAAGCGCCACACGTTGAACGACCCCGCCTCGCCCAGCCCCGTCTCC
Source organism: Terriglobales bacterium (assembly GCA_027485675.1). Classification (GTDB taxonomy): domain Bacteria; phylum Acidobacteriota; class Terriglobia; order Bryobacterales; family Bryobacteraceae. The sequence continues at coordinate 168,742 of JAIXQP010000025.1, forward strand.
GATGGCGCCAACGTCTACGTCTTCTTCGCCGGCTACGGCCTGCTCTCCTATACGGCCGATGGCGCAGAACGCTGGCGCCATCCCCTCGGCCCCTTCACGAACTTCCACGGCATGGGCGCCTCCCCCGTGCTCGCGGACGGCAAGCTCTACATGCTCTGCGACCAGGACCAGGGCTCCTTCCTCCTCGCCGTCGACCAGCGCACCGGCCGCACCGTCTGGAAGGTCGATCGCCCCGAGAATGTCCACAGCTTCTCGACGCCCTTAGCCCGCGGCCGCGAACTCATCGTCCCCGGCTCCTATCAGCTCGATAGCTACGAACTCTCGACCGGCAAGCCGCTCTGGAAGGTGCGCGGCCTCACCTACCAGGTGAAGTCCGTCCCCGTCATCGACAACGGCGTGCTCTACTTCAACGGTTGGGCCCCGGGCGGCGAAGCCAGCGAACGTCTCGAACTCCCGGCCTTCCCCGCTATGCTCGAGCGCTTCGACGCCAATAAGGACGGCAAGCTATCGAAAGACGAGATCCCCAGGAACTGGCTGCCCGGCAACTGGGACATGCAGGATCTCGACAAAGACGGCCTCCTCGACCGCCGCGACTGGCAATACTACTCCATGCGCCGCACCTCTTCGAACGCCACCATGGCCATCCGCCTCGGCGGCTCCGGCGATGTCACCGAAACCCACGTCCTCTGGCGCTACGACAAGTCGCTGCCCGATGTCCCCGCCGTGCTCCTTTACCGTGGCGCGCTCTATCTCGTCCGCAACGGCGGCATCCTGCAAACGCTCGACCCCGGCACCGGCAAGGTGCAGAAGCAGGGCCGTCTGCCCAACGCCCTCGACGAATACTACGCCTCGCCCGTCGCCGGCGATGGCAAGGTCTACTGCATCAGCCGCAACGGCAACGTCACCGTGCTCGAAGCCGGCAGCCATTGGGGCGTGGCCGCCTCCGGCGAACTCGGCGAAGAGGTCTTCGCCACCCCCGCGATCGTTGACGGCCACCTCTGGGTCCGCACCGCCACCCAGCTCTACGCTTTCGCCGCGCCCCGGCCCTAGCGCCGGACCATCTCGAACTGTCCGGCTTCAATCCGCGTGTTCGGCAGCGCCGCCTTCAACCTCTGCATGCCGAAAATCTTGTCGATACCCGCATCCGTGATCTTCGAGTTCCGCAGAACCAGCACCTCCAGATCCAGCTCGAAGCCGGCAGCCAGTGGGGCGTGGCCGCCTCAAGCGACTTAGGCGAAGAGGTCTTCGCCACCCAGCTCTACGCTTTCGCCGCGCCCCGGCTCTAGCGCCGGACCATATCGAACTGTCCGGCTTCAACCCGCGTGTTCGGCAGCGCCGCCTTCAACTTCGCGATGCCGGCCTCGGTCAACAGCGTGTTCGTCACGTCCAGGTGCTTCAACTTCTGCAGGCCGAAAACCTTGTCAATGCCCGCATCGGTGATCTTCGAGTTCCGCAGAACCAGCACCTCCAGCTCCTTCATCGTCCCCAGCAGGTCCAGGCCGCGGTCCGTAATCGTCACCTGCCACAGGCCGGAGTCCGTCCGTTGCAAGCCGCCCAGGTCCAGCTCTCGCAGCGTGGGAATCAGCTTCAGCGGGCTCAGCCCCACGTCGGTCATCTTGTTCCCGCCATAAGCGATATGCCGCAGCTTCGGCATGGTCGCGAAGTACTCGACACCGTTGTCCGTGAACAACGCGAAGCCCACGTCGATGGACTCGAGCGCCGGATGCCCCGCCAGATGCGCCACGCCCGTATCGGTCACCTTCGTCCCGCGCATGTTCAGCGTCTGCAGCTTCGGCCACAGCTTCATCACCGCGCACGCGCCATCGCCCACCAGCTCGGCATAGTAAAGGTTCAGCGACGTGATGTTCCGCAGCTTCTTCAAATGCACGAAGCCCAGGTCCGTCACCCGCGTATGCGAAAGGTCGAGCGACCGCAACTCCGTGAACGTGCCCACGCGCTGCAGGTCCGAATCGTTCACCCACGTCCGGCTCAGGTCCAGCGTCACAATGCGCCCCTGCGCGTCCGCCGTCGCCGTACCGCCCACTTCCTTCACCCAATCCATCGGCCCCAAAACGGCCAGCAGGAGCAACGTGGCGATCATTAGCTCTTCCTCCGGATCGGAATCGACGACTCGCGATCAAACAGAACATGCAGTCCCGGCTTGGCCGCCTTTAGCTTGTTGAAAGCCGGCTCCGTGATCAGCGTGTGGTAGATGCCCAGGCTCCGCAGCTTCGGCATCTTCGCGAGCGTCTCCACGGCCGCGTCCGTCAGGTTCGCCGTATCCAGCAGCAGCTCTTCGAGCTCCGGCAACTGCAGCGCGGCCAGGCCTTTGTCCGACAGGCCCGTGTAGTCCAAGTTCAACCGGCGCAACTTCGCGAAGTTGTTCAAGTGCGGCACCGCGTCATCGTCCAGCCGCGACCGGACCGATTCGAACACCCGCAGATTCCCGAGCGGCTTCAAATCCGCCAGCCCCTTATTGGTATGCCGGCAATAGCTCAGGTACAGCTCTTCGAGCGTCGTCATCTTGCCGATGTGGACCATCGCCTCATCGCCAATATCGTTCGACAGAATATCCAGCTTCCGCAGCGGCAGCGCGCTCAGCGCCTGCAAGCCTTCGGCCGTAATGTCGGTGTAGGCCAGCCGCAACCCGCGCAGCGTCGGGATCTTGGCCAGCGCCGCGGCGCTGCGGTCGTCAAAGGTCGTGTTCGAAATCTCCAGCTCTTCAATCGGGAGCGTCGCGGGCAACATGCCCTTGCTCAGCGTATGGTTCAGCGTCAGCCGCTGCAGCTTCCCCAGGCCCGCCAGATTCGCCAGGCCCGTATCGGAAACCATCGTATTCGCGAGGTCGAGATCCTCGAGCGTCTTCAGCTTCCCGATATGCGTCATCCCCGCGTCGCCAATCTCCGTCGTATCGAGGCGCAGCTTCGTCAACGCCGTCAACCCGGCCAGATACGCCAACTGCGCGTCCGATACCGGCGTCCGCGACAGATCCACGGACCGGATCTTCCCGCCTTCAAGCGAACTGCGCCCGCCGAGCTTCTCGATCCATCCGGCAATGCCCGTGTCCGTCATCGCCGCCGGCTTGGCCGTGCGCAGCGCCGGGTCCGCCGCCTGCGGCGCGGCGTCCTGGAACTCCACGCGCACGCGCGGATTCGCGGCCAGCAGATCATCGACGCCGCCCCGCGTCACCCGCGTATAGCGCACGTCGAGCGACGTCAAATTCTTCAACCCGCGTAGCTTGCCGAGGCCCGCGTTCGTAATCTGCGTCCGGTACAGATTCAGTTCCGTCAAATCCTGCAGCGGCGCCAACGCCTCCACCCCGGCGTCCGTCAACGACGAGCCGAGAATGTTCAGCCGCTTCAGCTTCTTCAAACCCCGCAGATAGCCGATGCCCCGGTCCGTCAGCCGCAGCCCGAACAGATCCAACGTCTCCAGCTCCTGCAACCCGGCGACATGCTGCAAGCCCTCATCGGTCACGAAGGTATCGCGCAGGCTCAGATAGCGCAGCTTCTTCATGCCCGCGATCTGCTTCATGCCTTCATCGTTCATCCGCGTATTGTTCAGGTCGAGCCGTTCGAGATTCACGAACGTCTCCAGCCCCGCCCCGCGAATGTTGCTCATCGCCACGCGCATCTCGCGGATCTGCGTCAGGTTGGCGAACTCCTTCAGCCCCTTGTCCTGCACGTTGATGTGCTCGAGGAAGTGCAGCGAAAGCCCGAACTTCTCAAGCTTCGTCAGCGTCTTCAACGCTGCGAGCTCTTTGTTGGCATCAAGCGTGGAACCCGCGCCCGGATTGAAGATCGTGCCCGGCAGAATCAGCTCCCGCAGCTCCGTGCACGTCGTCAACAGCTTCAAGTCCCGATGGTCGACAATCGTCCCGGCCAGGTCGACGCCCTGCAGGCGAAACGCCCCCGCCGGCAGCTTCTGCGCATCCACAATCCAGGGCGACTCCGCCACGCGGACCCGTCCGCCGAAACGCAAAGCCCACTCCGCGGTCGCGCGGTCGTCCACCTGCGCGCCGACCGCACCGCAAGCCAAGAGGAGCAAGGTTAAAATTCGCACAGCTTTTCCCTGAGCATATTGTATGCCCTACTCGTCACGCCGGGCAGTCATCGCGGGGCTCCCCGCCACCGGGATGCTTACCGGGGAGTCCGGACCAACTTCGAAACGTCGTAGCCCTTCTTCGCCGCCAAATCCGTCAACCGCCCCAGTAACGCCTCCGGCGGATTCTGCTCCCGCGTCAGGATCCACAAATACTGCCGTCCCGGCTCGCCCACCACCGCCCACTGGTACTCCGGGTCCAACCCCAATACCCAGTAATCCCCATAAAACGGCCAGAAGAACGTCACCTTCAGCTTCGCCGTCGACCCGGCCACCTTCGCCCGCCCCTTCGCCGTCGACGTCTTGCCGTTCGCCTCCCGGCACTGGTTCACCACGCGAACCTTCTCGGGACCCTCCAGCGTATAGGTCGCCCGCACGTCCCCCACGCACTTCTTCTGAAACCAGTTCGGCGTCCGCGCCGCTTCAAACCACGTCCCCGCGTAACGTGCCAGGTCCACGGCATCCACCGTCGTCAGCGGCTCGGCCGCGGCCAGCAGAAAGAATAGAGAAGCAAGCACACGTTAGCGATGCAGCAGCGCCCGCAACCGTTGCGCCGTTTCTGCAAACGGATGCGCCAAGGCAAACGCCTGCGCCGCCCGGCCCATCTCCCGCAGCCGCGCCCGGTCCCGCGTCAGCTCCTGCAGCGCCGTCAGAAAGCTATCGGCCGACGCCATTCGCCCGAACTCCGCCCGCATCAGGCTCCGCGCCCCCGCATGGTCCAGCGTCAACGCCGGCAGCCCGGCCGCAAACGCCTCCATCAACGTCAACCCGTACGACTCGTGGCTCGACGGAAACACGTACAGATCGGCCTCGGCGAACTGATCCGCCTTCGCCTGTCCTGTTACGTGGCCGGGAAAATCCACCTCCACCTGCCGCAACCGCCCCGCCAACTCCTGCAACTTCGCGAAGTACTCCCGGCCCTTCATAAACGCCGGCTGCCCGCACAGGCGCAGCCGCATGGAAGGCAACTGCCCCTGTTGCTCCCAAGCGAGCAGCGCTTCGAGCAGGAGATGCTGGTTCTTCTCTGGCGAAATCCGGCTTAGCGTCAACAGCGTCAGCTTCTTCTCCGCCGGCCGCCGGGTGCTTGTATGCGTCGCCGGCGGAGTTCCCCACGGCAGAACCTCGACGCGCGCCCCCGGCCCGTAGCAACGGTGGATCACCTCCCGCATCTCGGGCGAAGGCACAATGCAGGCCACCGAATGCCGCACGCAATCCCGCTGCTTCTGAAACACGAGCTGCAGCACATCCGGGCACAGCCGCTCCCACTGCTGGTGCCACCGCACGAGCACCTCCGGCGCCACCCAGCCGCGCCCATAGATCGCCGCCACGTACGCCACCACGTCCACATGGAAGATCGTGAACACGCGATACCCCGCCGCCGCCAGCCGCGCAAAGTCCGGCCCCTCGGAGATGTCGTTCACCAGCACGACGCACTCTTTGGGTTCGTATCGTAGAATTGCTTCGGTCGATTCCGCCTCAAACCGCCGGCAGAACGCCGCGTACTCCATTTCGGAGAACGTCACCAACTCCTTGCCCGTCACCGCCGCCGGCACAATCGGCACCACGTCCGGCCACTCCGCGCGCAGCATCTCGAAGACCGCCGCCCCGCCCCCCAGCGGCACCCGCTCCGCGGCAAACCCTCCGTGCGCGGCCGTATAGAGGATCGTCACCGGATGAACTGGTCGACGAACTCCGCGCCCAAACCAACTGCAATGTAGTGCTTCCGGCACATATCGATCTTGGTGAACACGTCTTCAAATCCCGTGTGGTTGCCGTCGGCGTCCACGTAGTACATACAGCCCGAGATGTTGAAGAACGTGATCATCTCGTCCGCCGATTCCACCGTCAACGTGTGCGTCTCGCCCGGCGGTTCGAACACGTAGTCGCCCGCCTTCGCCACCCAGTCATGCTCCAGATAGCGCCAGCTGCCCTTGATGACGTACCCGTGCACCGGACCCGGATGCCGGTGCCGGCTCAATACGCCCGCCTTCCGCACCCGAAGCAGATTGCACCAGCCGCCGTTCAGCGTATTCAACATCAGCGGCCGAAACCAGACGTCCTTCGCCTGCGGCACCCAGACGCGTTCATCGTCCGGCACCGCCGTCGCGACAATTTCAGGGGGAGAAAGCGGATGAGTCGACATAGAGCTAAGCCGCCGAGTAGCCGCCGTCAATCGGGATCACCGCCCCCGTCATAAAGCTGGCCGACTCGGAACATAAGAATAATACCAGCGGAGCCAACTCCTCCGGCTTGCCCCACCGCCCCATCGGCGTCCGCCCCAGCAGCGCCGCCGACCGCGCCGGATCCTCCTGCAGCGACTGCGTCAACGGCGTCGCAATCCATCCCGGCGCAATCGCGTTCACCCGAATCCCCTCCGCCGCCCAAGCCACCGCCAGCGACCGCGTCAACTGCGCAATCGCCCCCTTGCTCGCCGCATACGCCGGCACCCGCGGCCCGCCGAAGAACGTCAGCATCGAAGCAATGTTCACGATTGCCCCGCCCGCCGTCGCCAGCTTCGGCTTCGCCGCCACGCAGCAGCGCATCGCCCCGGTCAGGTTGATATCGAGCACCTGCTCAAACACCGGAATCTCGAACTCCGCATCCCGCCGGATCACCCCCGCGGCGTTCACGAGAAAGTCCACCCGGTCCAAGCCGACGAATAACTCTTCCACGGCCGCATCGTCCGTCACGTCGAAGTCCGGCAGCCCCACCGCCACGGTCTTCGCTCCCGCCTTTTCGAACGCCGCCGCAATGGCCGCGCCAATTCCGCTCGTCCCGCCCGTCACCACTGCAGTTTTTCCGCTGAAATCAAACATGGAAACATCCATTATGGAGGAAGACCCCCATGCAGACATCGGACCTGATTCAAGGCCTGCGCAAGAGCTACGAAACCGGCACGCTCGAAGTGGCCAACCTTCGCCCGGACCCCATCGACCTCTTCCGCGACTGGATGGATGCGGCCGTCGCCGCCCAACTCGAAGAGCCCAACGCCATGACGCTCTGCACGGCCTCGGCCGACGGCGCCCCGGACGGCCGCATCGTCCTCCTCCGCTCGTTCGATGAACGCGGCTTCGTCTTCTTCACCAACTACGAAAGCCGCAAGGGCAACGACCTGTTGGCCAACCCCCGCGCCGCGCTTGTCTTTCTCTGGCACGCCCTCGAACGGCAGATCCGCATCCAGGGTGTTGTCACCCGCGTCAGCGCCGCCGAAAGCGAAGCCTACTTCCGCACCCGCCCCCGCGGCCACCAGCTCGCCGCCTGGACCTCGCCCCAAAGCCAGCCCCTCGCAACCCGCGAAACCCTCAACGCCCGTCTCGCCGAACTCGAAACCCGCTTTCCGGAAGAGGTCCCGCTCCCCGAATTCTGGGGCGGCTACCGCCTCGTCCCCCAGCGCTTCGAGTTCTGGCAAGGCCGCAAGAACCGGCTCCACGACCGCTTCGCCTACACCTCCGAAGCCGGCGCCTGGACCGTCTCGCGGCTCGCCCCCTAGTTCGCCGGCAGCGTCGCCAAAAACGCGTCGGCCTCTTTGGTGGAGGCCTCAATATCCGCTACCAGCTTCGTTACCTCGGCGTCCATCTTGATCACCGTGGTCTTCAACGACGTTACCGCCTCGGCGTTCAGGTTGTGCTTGATGAAGAGCACCTGATCTTCGAACGCCTTCAGCACCGGCTTCGCCCGCCGCTCGACGTCCTTCATTTTCTTGATCAGCGGCGTGTACCGCGCGCGAGTGTCCCGCATCAAGATCCGGCTCTTCGCCTTCAAATCGCGGTTGCCCATCGCCTCAATCTCCGTCTCCCACTCGGCGAACATGTCCCCGCTCACCTGCTCAATCGAGTCGATCCGGTCACTCACCTTCTTCGTCCGCTCGGCCGCCTCGTCGTACTCTTTCTTGAGCTTCTTGTAGATCTCTTCCGTCTTGCCGCCGGTGAACCCGGTCACCGCCTGGAAAGCCTCGAGCGTCGTCTTGTACTGCTCCTTGGCCTTCTCCTGGTCCTGCCGGCCCTTCTTCACCCGGTCTATCAGAATGTCTCGCTTCTCGTTGCCGAGCTTCTCCTGGGCCTTGTAGTAGAGGCTCTGGCAGCCGGAGAGGAGTAGGGCCGCCAGCAGGAGCGGGAGCGTACGCATACCCCTCAGGATAGCGCCGCCAGCAGCCGGCGCCGGGTCAACGGCTTCGTCAGGTAGCCAGTAAATCCGGCCGCCAGCCCCCGTTCTTCGTCGCCTTCCATCGCGTAGGCCGTAATCGCGTAGATCGGCGTAGCGGCCAACGCGGGCCGCGCCCGCATCTGCCGCAGCGCCTCGTAGCCGTCCGCGCCGGGCATCTGGATGTCCAGCAGAATCACGTCCGGCGGCTCCTCGACGGCCATCGCCACCGCCTCCAGGCCGTCGCCCGCCTCCTCGACCGTCCACCCTTCGTGCTCCAGGATCGTCCGCAGATACTCCCGGTTGCTCGTGCTGTCGTCCGCAATCAGGACGCGTCGCAGAGCGCCCCGCGCAGCGTCCGCAGCAGCAGATCTCGCGCCACGGGCTTCGTCATCGCCGCAAACGCGCCCCGCTGCTTCGCCGACTCATCCGCTGCCACGGACGTCACCAGCACCGGAATCTCCCGCGTCTCCGGCAGGTTCTTGAGCGAAGCCAGCGCGTCCCAGCCGCTGCCCTGCCGCAGGAACAGGTCCAGCACAATCGCGTCCGGCCGAAGCTCCAGCGCCTTCACGAGCCCTTCCCGCACCGTCGCCGCCGTCACCAGCGTCATGCCCTCCGGCTCCAGATACTCTCGCAGCAGCGCCAACGCCGAAGGGTCGTCCTCGAGAGCCAGAATCAGCGGCTGGCTGCGCGGCGTCTTGCCGGCCCCCAGGGGCAATGTGAACGTGAACCGGCTCCCTCCTCCCGGTTCGTCCTCCATCCCAATGCTGCCTCCCTGCCGCTCCACCAGCCGCCGTGCAATCGCCAACCCCAGTCCGGTCCCCGCCGAGCCCGGCCGCTGATAGAACACCTCGAAGATCCGCTCCCGCAGCTCCACCGGCACCCCCATCCCGTTATCGACCACGGCAATGGCCCCAAAGCTGCCCGCCGCTTCCGCCTCCACGCTCACCCTGCCGCCGGCCGGCGTGAACTTCACGGCATTGGTCAACAGGTTCAACAGCACCTGCTTCGAACGCGTCCGGTCCGCCTCCAGCCGCAGCTCCGGATCCGCCCGGTTGTCCAGGGTCAACTCCTTGGCCTCGGCCTGCGGCCGCACCATCGCCAGCGCGTCGTCAATCAACTCCCGCGCCCCCAAGGTCTCAATCCGCAGCTCAATCCGCCCCGCCTCAATCTTGCTCAAGTCCAGAATGTCGTTGATCAACGTCAGCAGATACTGCGAATCCCGCTGAATATGCGCCGCAAAGCGCTTCTGCTTCTCGTTCAACGGGCCTTCGATCTCATCCGCCAACAGCTCCGTAAAGCCGATGATCGTATGCAGCGGCGACCGCAGCTCATGGCTCATGCTCGCAAGAAAGTCGCTCTTGGCCTGGCTCGCCTGCTCCGCCCGCAGCCGCGCCTCTTCAATCGCCTTCTGGAATCGCCTCTGCTCCGCCACGTCCTGCGCCACCAGCAGCCGCGCCGGCCGGCCCAGATACGGCAACACATGCGAACGGACTTCGAAATCCTCCGCCAACCGCGGCTCCAGGCTCTCCGCCGCCAGGGCGAGAAACTCCTCCTGGCTCAACCCCAGCAACCGCTGCGCCTCCCGGTTAACGGCCAGAATCCTCCCCGTGGCCGGATCCTCCACCCACGCCGCCAGCGGGCTCTCCTCAAACAGCAGCCGCGCCTGCGCCTCGCTCTCCCGCATCGCCGCCAGCAGGTTCATGCGCTCTGAGACGTCCCGCACCACCGCCGCCGTATGCATCGCCTCGCCCACCCGCAACGGGCTCAGCATAATCTCCACCGGAAACTCCGTGCCATCCTTCCGCAGCGCCTGGAAGAAGTGCCCCGAACCCATCGGCCGGGTCGCCGGATTGGCTGCATATCCCAACCGCTTCCGCTCATGCACCCCCCGCGACCCCGGCGGCGTCAGCAACTCAATCGGCTGCCCGATCAACTCCTGCCGCGTGTAGCCGAACATCCGCTCGCCGCTCGCGTTCACCAACACGATCAAGCCGCGATCGTCCACCTCGATCACCGCGTCGGGAGCGGCCTCCAGTAGCGCGGCCTCTTTGCTGGTCGAATTAGGCATGGACGTTGGTCTCCGGGCGGAACTGTCTGCAAACGAAGGGCCAGCGTACAATGGCAAAGTGTCTGGGGTGCGGCCAATCTCAATTGCGATTATCGACGATCGTCCGTCCAGCGTGGAGATGATGGAGGCGGCGCTGCAAATGCTCGACGTCGAAACCCACTGCTTCACCGACCCGGAGGAAGGCCTCGAGTTCATCTTCGAACACCCGCCGCAGATCGTCCTCACCGATCTCGTCATGCCCGGCCTCTCCGGCATGGAGCTCCTCGAACGCGTCGTCGAGTTCGATCCCGCCATCGACGTCGTCCTCACCACCGCCTACTACTCCACCGAATCCGCCGTCGAAGCCATCCGCAAAGGCGCCGCCGACTATCTCGATAAGCCCTTCCCGCCCCACGTCCTCCGCACCCGTCTGGAGCCGCTGCTCGCTCGCCACCGCGCCCGTCTCAACGCTCTCGACCTCGAACGCTCCCTCGCCGATCACGCCAGTTTCGCCGGCCTGATCGGCAACAGCCCGCCCATGTGGCACCTCTACGCGCACATCCAGCGCATCGCCCCGCACTACCGTACCCTGCTCATCACCGGCGCCACCGGCACCGGCAAGGAGCTCATCGCCAAAGCGCTGCACCAGCTCGGCCCGGTCTCAAGCGGCCCCTTCGTCCCGCTCAACTGCTCGGCGATTGTCGAAACCCTGTTTGAAAGTGAACTGTTCGGTCATGTCAAGGGCGCCTTCACGGGCGCCTTCCAGGACAAGGCCGGCATGTTCGAACACGCCCACAACGGCACCCTGCTCCTCGACGAGATCGGCGACATGCCCATCTCCACCCAAGCTAAGCTCCTCCGCGCCCTGCAGAATCAGGAGATCCAACGCCTCGGCTCCCTCCAGTCCCGCAAGGTCAACGTCCGCGTCATCGCCGCCACCCACCACGACCTGCGCGCCATGATCGCCGAGAAGACCTTTCGCCAGGATCTGTTCTACCGCCTCTCCATGATCGAGCTCAAAGCGCCCCCGCTCGTCGACCGTGACGCCGATCTCCAGCTCCTCACCCGCCACTTCATCGCCCGGTTTGCCACCCAATTCAACAAAACCATCCACGGCCTCACCTATCGCGCCCAACTGCTCCTCCGCCAGCACGACTGGCCCGGCAACGTGCGCGAACTCGAAAACGTCATCGGCCACGCCTGCATCATGGTCATGGGCACCATGATCGACGTCACCGACCTGCCGGACTACCTCCGCCACAGTGACCCGGTCCCAGCCGCCCCCCTGGCTTCTCCCGAAGCCAGCACCCTCGATGAACAGGAGCGCCGTCTGCTCAACGACGCCCTCGCCCAGACCGGCGGCAACCAGTCCGGCGCCGCCCGCCTCCTCCGCATCAGCCGCGATACCCTGCGCTACCGCATGAAGAAGCACAAGCTCACGGTCTAACGGCTCATCCGCAAGCCCAACGTCAGCTGCTGCACCCCAAACGCCTCGTTCGTATAGAACGCCTGGCCCATCGAAACCTGCCGCCACTCGCCGAGCAGTTGCACATGCTTCCGCACGGGCACGAGCAGCCGCACGAGCGGCTGGTAGTACCGCGTGGGTCGCGAACCAGCCGACCGGAATAGGCTCCCGCCCAGCGTCAACGATGCCCGGTTCTTCGGCAGGCTCCACGTCGCCGCCAGCGCCGCCGTATGGGCATTGTCCCGATACAGGCTGCGCAGCGAGCCATAGGTCTCCGGATCGAAAAACAGCAGATCATTCCAAATGGTGGACCGCGTATAGTCCGCCGATACCGACACCGTCTGCCGTGTCCACTGCAGTGAAGCGCCCGTCTGCTGCGCCGAGAAGTTCAGGTTCACCCCCGGCGTCGGGTTTCCGTTATCCGTCCGGCCATACCGCAGGCTCGCCTGCCACGCATCGGAGATCCGGTAGCGGGCCCGCAGCCGGATCTGCTCATAGTTCTGCAGGCTGGTCCGGAAGTAGGTCCGGTCGCCCCGGCCCACCTCCGCGTTCGCGTTCACGGTCAACCGCGACGTCGGCCGCAGCACAAACCCCGCCAATCCCACATGCCGCCGCAGCAAGCCCGTCTCCTGCGCCGGACCGGTCGACAGAGTCCCCCGCCGCACCTGCGCATCGCCCCACAGGTAGCGGTGGCCGCCCTGCAGCGTTAGAACCTTTGTGACATCGACAATGGCCTGCACCTGCTGCTCGCTCTGGTTCCATACCAGCCGGTCGGCTTCGTTCCGCCCCGGCAGCGCCCGCCGGTCGAGCGTCGTCAACCCCAGCACAGACCCCGCGTTGTGCGTCCGCACCGTCTGCCACGATTCGAGAATCCGCACCCGGCTCCACGGCCGCAGCTCCACGTTGAAGGCGCCCGAGGTCCGCGGCTGGTTCGCATAGCCCGTCACGATCGACTGCTGCCCGTTGACGAACCGCAGCGTCTCCAGCCAAATCAGCGTCCCCTGCGCGTTCTCCGTGAACCGCACATCGCTCTTCGGCTGCGAGTAGAAGAACTGCCCGGTCAGGTCGACCCACTTCCAGGGGGAAACGGTCACCTCGCCGGACGAGTAGACGTTCTCGCCGGTCACCGCATAGGCTTGCGTAGCCCGGTCCAGCGTCAGCCTCCGGCCGAGATACGGCACAAACCGGTTCCCCGGGTCCCGCCCATCCAGGCTTAGCGCCGTATCGTCGTGGAACCGTCCGCCGCCCTGCTCGAGCGTGAACCGCCAGCGCTCGCTGTCAAAGTGGACGCCGCCCCGGAACTGCAAGTAGCCGTAGTCAATCACCGACGCCGCCGGGTAGCTGTTCTCGTCCACCACAATCGGGCTCACCCCGAACCCGTTGCCGGATTGCCGCCCTACGCTGAAGAAGGGCTGCAGCCGCTTGCCCGGCCGCAGGTCCAGGTCCGCGTTCCAGAGCCGCTGCCGCGTATCGAACGACCGCTGGCTGAACGTGTTCAGCGGATTGGCGAACGAGGGCAGGGCATTGAAGTACGCCATGTTCCGGTAGGAGAACGTGAACCGGTAGAGCGAAGCCTTATCCATCGTCAGATGCAGCGCGTTCATCGGGTCGCCCCAGCCGGAACCGGTCAGCCGCATCGCGTCGAGCCAGCGGTTCCCCCCGGGGGTCAACGCGCCCGTGAAGTTCAGCAGCCGTGGTCCTTCTGCCAGATTGTCCACGCTGCGGTAGCTCTGCCAGTCTCCGCGCGTCGAAGGCAGCACGCGGTAGCCGAGGTCGGTCGACACCTCCGGCGCCTGGCCGAACACCACCATCGGAATTGCCAACCAGAGTGCCCGTTTCATCGCAGGAAGTCCCGGTTCACGTGCGAGCCGTGAATCTTCACGTGGCAGGAGGTGCAGTTCCGATAGATCGGCAGCCGCAGATCATGCATGCCGGTGGCGACGGAACCCAGCGTGCCCGTCCGGTTCGATGGCGCCGGCAGATTCGAATGGCATTCGAGGCAAAGGTTCATCACCTCCGCCCGGTTCAGCATCCGCGGATTCGCCGACCCGTGCGGCTCATGGCAGCTCCCGCAGCCCTCAAGACGCATCGGCGCATGTTCAAACGCAAACGGCCCTCGCTTGTCCGCGTGGCAGTTCAAGCAGCCCGGCTCGTTGTTCCGCGTCCGCGCCGTGCCGCGCAGCCCGGCGTTCTGCAGCGATCCGTGCGGATTGTGGCAGTCCACGCAGCTTACCGTCCCGGGGCCCATCCGGTGCGCGTGGGGACGCAGAAACTGCGCCACCACGTCCGTGTGGCAGGAAGCGCAGGTGGAGGCCGGCTTCGGCTTCTCATGATGCACCGAGTGGCAGTTCACGCACGCCACCTGCCCCGCGCTATGCGATCCGTGCACCCGCCCCGCGTGCGTCGCCTGATTCTTGTGGCAGGTCAGACACGAAGCGTCCGCCTCCTTGGGCGCCGCCTTGGCATGGTTCAGAATGAACTTCGCCTCGGCCGCCTCGCCGTGCTTCAGCCCCGGCCCGTGGCACGACTCGCAGGAGTAGTCCTTCCAGCCGCGCCCCGTGTCTTTCTCCATCGCGCCGTGCCGCGTCTTCAAAAACGCCTTGCCCATGTCTTCGTGACATGCCAGACACGCCTCCGTGCCCACGTAGCCGCCGGCCTCCCAGTCTTTCTTCTTGGGGGCCGCGGCGGCCAGCGCAGCGAAGAGCGCAAATACGAGCAAAAAGCGCATCGGCATCAACCTCTACTGCGCATGGGCCTTCGCCACGGAGAACGCCGCATTCGGCCCATGGCACACGTTGCAGCTCTCGCCCAGCGGGGCCGTCGTCAACTGCACATGCGCCGCCGCGTCCTTCGACGAATGGCACGACAGGCAAGCCGCTCCGGCCGGTCCCGGATTCGTCAGCCAGCCCCGCGGGTCCACCACGTTCAGCAGGTTGTCGGCAATCGGCAACCGCTCGGTGTTGTTGACGTGGCAAGCCGAGCAATTCCGCGCGTCCGTTGGCAGCGCCGCCTTGCTGAAGTCGTAGGCCGTCCCGCCAAAGCCGTAGATCACATACGGTCTCCCCTGCGTTGCGCCCGTATGAATCCGGTGGATCATCGTCGAGAAGTTCACGCTCTCGGCCGGCAGCTGCGCCGCGGGCCGCCGCGCCGCATCCGTCAGGTTGGGGTTGTGGCACTCGACACAATGTTCAATCTGGTTGCGGTTCCGGCCATGCGCTTCCAGGTCGCTGTGGCAGGCGTTGCATTTAGCCAGGCTGACAATCGTCCGCCGCGGCTCGGCCGCCTTCCCCTCCACGCTGAAGTACGTCGTGACGTTCTTCAAGGTGTCCCGCACGGTGACCGGCTGCCGGCCCGGACCATCAAACGTCACATTCCGGTAGCCCTCTGCCGTGATCGAGTACGAACCCGTTGCTCCGGCCGGAATCGCCCGGGCAAAGCGGTGCGTGGCCGTTCCCCCTGGGCTTGAAGGATCGGTGCGGCCCGCTTCCGACCAGTACGCCGCGTAGTCCGCCGTCGGCCCGGCCAGGACGAACGACAGCGAAGTCAGCTCCAGCGGCGTCAGCAGATTCCCGTCGCCATCCTTCAGCCGGTAGCTGATCGACGGCTGCTGCCCGGCATATGTATCCCGCACCTCGAGAATCTCAATCGAGACGCCCTTCAAGTTGCGCGACTTCTCCGGCCGCGTGTGCGCTCCGTCAATCGAAAGGTCCCATTCCCGCTGCCCAGACGGCCGGTGGCACTGCGCGCAGCGCGAATCGTCCAACTGCACCGGATGTCCTTTCCCCGCCGCAAAGTCGATGTCCTCATGGCACGATCCGCAGGCCGCTCTCGTCGGCTGATACATCGCCGTCGCCTGCGTGGCCGCGTTCGGCCCCTGCTGCACATGGCACGCCGCGCAGTTGCGATTCCCCGCCGGGAAGGCAATGTGCGAATAATCGGTCTCCCGCTGCCCATTGCCAATGATCGAGTACTTCCCGCCCGCTTGCACGCTCGGCAACTCCCGGCCCATGTGGATCTTATGCGTCATCACGGTCATGTCCACCGTGTTGCCCGTATCCGGGTCCACCGTCTGCGGCGAATGGCACAGCACGCACATCTCCACGCCCCGCCGCGACCCGCCGTGCGCGGCCACCTGCGTATGGCAGCCGTTGCAGCTGGCGGTCTTGATCACATCGCGCACCTTCGTCACCTCGCCGCCGGCCGGCACGAAGTGGAAGGTCGCGCTCGCGTAACTCACGCCCAGTTCGAACTCGTTCAGGTTCCGGCTCGAGTACACGCCAATCGTATGCGTGGCCGTGCGGTCGAACCCGGCCGGCGCCCGCGTCCGAAAGGTATAGCGGTAGTCGCCGTCGGCCAACTTCGTAAACGTCCCGCCCGTATCCGCCGCCGCCTGCGTGGCCGAAACTCGCGTAATCGGGCTCGTTTGCACCCGCGTCGTATAGGAGGTATAGTGCGTGGCGTCCTGCGGAATCGTCGCCGCCACAAAGCTCAAACTCACCGCGCCGGGCGTCACCCGCCCTTCCCGGTCCAACGGAACGCCCATCGGATCCGTAATCCGCACCGTCGCCGCCATCGTCCCGTCCGCCGCAATCTCCGCTCCCAGAATTCGCAGCGCCAGCCCCGGCCGCACGAAGTTCAGCGTCCGTTCATTGGCGTAGAACGCCTTCTGCTCCGGCGTAAACCCGAACTTACGAATCCCCTCGGCTAAGCCGGCCGCTGCTACCACGGTCCCCAGCATCCACACTGCTGCTCGACGGTTCATCCTCAACCTCCCAACTCTTTCAACGCCGCCAGATTCTTCTCTTCGACGCCCAACACCTTGTGGCAGCTCTCGCAATCCTGCGTGATCGTCTTACCGGCCTTGGTCTTCAACTCTTCGTTATGGCAGCGGAAACAGCCCGGCGAATCCGTGTGCCCTTTATGCAGCGGGTAGTTGCCCCACGTCAGCTTCATCTCGGGATAGACGTTCTGCTGATAGAGCGCCAGCAACTGTGCCCCGGCGCGCTCGAGCTCTGCCTTGTGCAGCACCATCGCGTCCGGCACGTTCTTCTTGTAGTAGCCCATCAACTCTCCCGGAATCTGCTGCGCCGCTACCTCCCGGCTCGGATAAGCTTTCCCCAAGGCCGCCAGCGCCGCCTTCCGGAACTGCGGAACCTTCTGCGGCAGCACCCCCGCGTTCATCTGCCGGTCCACGGCGCGCTCGGCCGTTTCAAAGGCATGCGCCGGGCGGTTGTGGCAATCGAGGCAGTCCATCTCGCGTTCAAAAACGCTTATCCCCGGCCCGGCGTACTCTTCCGCCTGCCCGTTCCGCTCCACCCGCACGCCCACCATCGTCTTCCGCTGCTGATCCGCGGCCTGATAGACGATTCGCGTACCCCCGCCCATATGCGCCCCGTGAATCCGGCCCACCTTCATCATCAGCGCCGTGTCCAGCCGCTCCCCGGCGTCGTCGAACTTGCTCTGCCGCCACAGCTTTTCGCCGAAGTCATGACTCCGGTTGTGGCAGTTCTCGCAGGTCTCGGCCGAGGTCTTCAGCGCGTGCGGCGGCGAAGGGATCGGCCGGTTGTACTGATTGGTCAGCAGCAGATACAACTGCCGCGTTCCGTTCAGCTTGGCCTGAATCATCGCGCCTGCGCCTTCGCCCACGTGGCAATCCACACATCGCACCTGCGCATGCGCCCCGCCGATATGCGCCGCGTACTCCGGACCCATCACGCCATGGCACGCCGTCCCGCAGAAGTTGGTCGTCTCCATGTACTTCACCGTCCGGTAGGTCAGCGCTCCACCCACCACCAGGTTGAAGCCCGTCGCAATGGCCAGAAAAATCAGCAGACGCTGAATCTTCGGATTCGACAGCTCGATCTTCTCCGGCAAATGCAGCTGATGGTCCGGCGACTCGCGCTTCCTCTGCATGCTGATGCCGATCGGCACCAGCGCCAGTCCCGCGAAAAACAGGATCGGCAGCGCGACAAACTGCAAAATGCCCAAATAACCCGACGCCTCGCTCGCTCCCGTCAGGAAGATCCACAAGACAATCGACGACATCACCAGCCACAAACCAATCCGGCTGATCCAATTGTCAGTCAGATACAGGACCGGCAGGACCCAACGGCGCGTGAACTGTGCCATGCGTCTGGCCTATTGTTTTAAAGTGCGCAGGAACGCTACCAGGTTCGTAGCCTCCGCCTCGGGAAGCGCGACCCCTTTCATTTTGCCCACACCCTCCACCGACTCTTTCTTCAATTGGGCATCGGTTTTGGCCTGCACCTCTTTTGAGCCAAGGTGCCGCATCTCAACTTTCATCATCTTGCTGATGGCGGCGTTCGGCGCCCCATCGCCCCCATGACAACGCTTGCACGACTTGTCATAGCTTGCTTTTCCGGCCGCAACATCCGCGGCAAATGCGCCGCAGGCAAAGACGAGAACGGTCAAAAAGGTAAAAATGATTCTCATGGCAAAAAAGTAAGTGCAATCGGATGCCCACGAACATCTAAAGGCAATTCAGGTGCTCATCTGTCCGCATTGGGAAATATGCCCCAGGGGTACTGCGGGATATCCCCCTATCGCTCCGGAGTTTCTTGCCACAGACGGGATTTTGCAGTAGCCTTATCGGTTCCCGCCTTACTCCATGTCCGCTACGCAGGTTGAGACCCCTTCGGCAAGCACGCGTTCCCGTGTGCTTCACCGCCTCCCGATCGTTGGCCTGTTGGCCGTCTTCGCGGCGCTATTGCTCTACGGCCTCTGGCAGACCGGCATCACCGCCGACGAGCCGAATCATATCCTCGGAGCGCACTTCTATTGGCACGGCAGCAAAGCGTTCCCTCTGGCGGACCTGCCGCCCCTGCTGAAGATCGTCTCGGGTTGGTCCCCGGCGGCGGTTGGACTGGAAATGCCATCCGCCAGTGATCCGAAATGGCAGCCCGGCGCCGAGTGGAACCTGGCCGTCCAGTGGAGCAGCGCCCTCCAAGACCCGTTCTACCAGAACGTCACTCTCGCCGCGCGGCTGCCGGTTCTGCTCTTTCCCCTCGCATTAGCCGCCATCGTCTGGTTCTGGGGCCGGTCGGAGTGGGGCCCTTCCGCCGGGCTGCTCGCCGCGGCGATTGTGGCGATGGATCCCACCCTGCTCGGGCACGCCGTGCTCGTCAAGAACGACGTCGCCAGTGCCTTCGCCTACACCGCCTTCTGGTATGCTGCCTGGCGATTCTGGCAGGCGCCCACCTGGCCGGCGTTGGCTTGGCTGGCCGCCGCGACGGTGCTGGGGATGACGGCCAAACTGTCTCTCCTGATCTTGGTGGGAATCGCGCCGGTGTTGATTCTGGCCCGCATTCCCCGGCGGGCGTGGGCCTACTTGCCGGTCTTCGGGAGCTTGGTCTACGCGGGATTGTTCCTCGCCTATCAAGGGGACGCCCGCGTGCTCCACCCCGACGAGATCGAAGCCGTCTACGTTCATCGCAACTCCCCACGCCTGTTGATGTGGGCCGCCTCGGTCTTCCGGTGGATTCCGATCTCCGAGAACCTATGGTCGGGTTGCGTTTCGCTGGTTCTCTCCTCCGGAGATGCCCCCCCGGTCTACCTCTGGGGCCGGACCCATCTGGGCGGGGCCCCGTGGTACTTCCTGGCGGCTTTGGCGATTAAGGTGCCAATTGGCTTCCAGCTCCTGTTTCTTGGCTCGGGCGGCTTGGCCCTTTGGCGGGGGATCCGCGAACGCGATCCGCGCTGGCTGTTCCTGCTGCTGCCGCCGGTGCTCTATATCGGCCTGGCCTCGCTCTCCACGTTCCAACTGGGCCTGCGCCTGATCCTGCCGGCACTTCCGTTCGGCGCCCTGCTCGCGGCCGCGGCGCTGCGCCCCTGGAGAAAGTTCGTGTTGGCGGCAGCGGCAGTGGGCGCCCTCGAGTCCATGATCTACTACCCCCATGGCATCTCGTTCTTCAATGCCTGGGTCGGCGGCCCCGCCCAGGGCCTCAACTATCTGGTGGACAGCAACCTCGATTGGGGCCAGGACCTGCCCGCGCTCAAGAAGTGGATGGTCCGGAATCAGGTCTCCAATGTCCGCGTGACTTACTTTGGTATGGACACGGTGTGGCGCTACTTCCGCGACGGCCAAATCATCGCTGATCCTCCGCCGTGGGGCAAGGAACTGGCGGCCGGCCGGACGGAACTCGCCCCCAAACCGGGCATCTACGCCATCAGCGCCTCCGTACTGCCGGGCCACTATTTCGCGCCGGAGTACCGGGACTTCTATCGCCACTTCCGCCACCGCACGCCCACCGCGCGGGCGGGTTATTCCATTTACATTTATGACCTCAGGTAACCAGGCGCCCGCATGACCCTCCTCCACGGCGGCACTCTTCTCGACGGCTCCGGCGCCCCCGCCACCCCCGGTGACCTCCTCTTCGACGGCGATACCCTCCTCGCCCTCGGCGCCTTCGACCCGCCCGCCGATGCCCTCCGCCTCGACTGCACCGGCCTCGTCATCGCCCCCGGCTTCATCGACCTCCACAGCCACTCCGACCTCCAGGTCCTCGAACGTCACCGCGCCAAAACCGACCAGGGCGTCACCACCGAAGTCGTCGGCAACTGCGGCTTCTCCGCCTATCCCTGCGGCACCCATCGCCACGAAGTCCAGGAGTTCGCTAACGGCATCCTGTTCGGCTACGGCCGCGATTGGGCTTGGCCCAACGCCCAGCAGTATCTCGCCGATGCCACCGCGCAGGCCGACCTCGTCAACGTCCACTCCCTCGTCGGCCACGGCACCCTCCGCGTCGCCACCATGGGCCCCCGCCAAGGTCCCGCCACCGCCGCCGAACTCGACCGCATGGAGCACTCCCTCGCCGAATGCCTCGCCGGCGGCGCCGCCGGCTTCTCCACCGGTCTCATGTACGCCCCCGGCTCGACGGCCCCCACCGAAGAACTCGAAGCCCTCTGCCGCGTCACCGCCCGCGCCGGCAAAGTCTACGCCACCCACATGCGCAGCTACGGCGATGACCTCCTGGCGTCAATCGACGAGCAGTTGGCGCTTGCCCGCTCCACCGGCTGCCGCCTCCAGATCTCCCACCTCCAAGCCGTCGGCCGGCGCAACTGGACCAAGCAAGCCCAAGCCCTCGAAAAGCTCGAAGCCGCCCGCCACGAAGGTCTCGATGTCGCCTTCGATAGCTACCCCTACCTCGCCGGCAGCACCGTCCTCACGCAGCTCCTCCCCGCCTGGGCACTCGACGGCGGCACCCCCGCCCTCCTCGAACGCCTCGCCGACCCCGCCCTCTGCCGCCAGATGAAGGCCACCATGATCGAGCAAACCCCCCAGCAGTGGAGCGACATCTTCATCACCGCCGTCGGCTCCCCGTTGAGCGAACGCTTCGTCGGCCAGGACCTCGCCTCCATCGGCGAAGCCCTCGGCGAACACCCCGTCGACGCGGCCCTCCATCTCCTCCGCGTCGAATCCGCCAACGTCAACATCCTCGCCTTCAACCAGTCGGACGAGAACCTCCGCCACCTGCTCACTCATCCCCTCTGCACCGTGATCAGCGACGGCTTCTATGTGAAGGGCCGCCCCCACCCCCGCCTCTACGGCACCTTCCCCTTCCTCCTCGGCGAGATCGTCCGCGAGCGCCGCTGGATGCCTATCGAACAGGCCATCCAGAAGATCACCGCCCAACCCGCCGCCCGCTTTGCCATGCCCCGCCAGGGCCTGCTCGCCCCCGGGTACTACGCCGACATCACCGTCTTCGACCCCGCCGCCATCGCCGGCCGCGCCACGTACGAATCTCCGGAGACGGCCCCCGCCGGCATCACGCACTGCTTCCGGCGGGGGCGCCGCACCGTCTAGTTACTTACTCGGCGACAGGTACTTCATCAGCACCGCCGCCAACCCATCGAGCGAGGCGCCGTTGCCCCCCGCCACGAGAATATTCGGCACAATCGGCATCCCGCTCTTGGCAATCGCATCGATGCCGTTCACGATCGCCGTCGCGTTGGCGCCAAACGCCTTCACCTGCGCGTCGTAAGCTTCGGCCTTTGCCAAGCCCACGGCCCGCACCTCGGCGCCCTTCGCCTTGCCCGTCTGTTCAATGTAGAACGCTTCGCCGTCGGCCTCCGCCTTCCGCGCGTTCGAGTTGTTCGTCTTGATCGTCACCCCGACCTTCGATTTCGCCAGCTCCGCCTGCATATCGGCCGTGCCGCGCGCCTGCTCGGTCTCAATCCGCTGCTGCTGCGCCTGCTTCTGCTGTTCGAAGGTAGCGATCTCCTGCTTGGCGATCTCCCGCTCCGTCAACACCTTCACCAGATCCTGCGGCAGAATTACGTCCTGTATGTAGACCCCGCGCGTCTCCACAAAGTACGACGACAACTGCTCGCTAATCCGCGTGAACGCCTCCCGCTGCACCTGCTGCCGCGTCTCCACAAACCGCACCGCCGGCATCGACTGCAGCGTATCCCGGAAGTGGTTGCCCACCGCCGCCTGCAGGACTTCGTCCACCAGGTTGCGAATGGTCCCCACGGTCGAAATCACCCGAGGCGCCCGCGTATCCGGAATGTGAATCTGCACCTGCAAGTCCATCTTGAACACGAAGCCTTCCGAGCTCTTGGCCACAATCTGCTCCAGCTTCGCGTCCAGGTGATGCGCCGACGAAAGCCGGTCCGCCCAGTTCAATGTCAGGATCGCCGTCGGCACCAGTTCGGCCCGGTAGCAGTACGGGTTGATGGGATACTTGCCCGTCCGCAGCGGCTCCTGCCAGATGCCGCGATGGCCCGGCCGCACCAGCGAACCGAACTTGAACTCCGCCCCCGAGGTATCGGACGGCGGCAGGCCCACATAGGCTTTGATCACCGCCACTTCGCCCTGCTCCACCACCAGCATCGGCACCTTTTCGACGCGCACGAGAAACGGGTTCAGCAGATACGCGCCGTACAGCAGCGGATCATGCTGCAAGCCAATCCGGCCGCCGTTATCGAGAAACGCCTGAAAGTCCTGGTAATTGTTATGCAGCTCGTTCTTATTGCTGAACAGCCGCTCAATCACCTCCGCGTCGCTCGTCTCGCTCCGCCGTTCCATCTCCGTAATGTCCTGGAATTGGCCCAGCCGGCTGGCGATATCCCCCGACGAAAGCGGGTCGCCTTCGAGCGTCGATACAATCCCGATCACATCCGACTCCGAACTCGAATGCTTTGCAATCCGGACCACCTCGAGGTCCGCCGGGGTCAGTCCGAAGCTCATCGGCGTCAACTGCTGCCGCTGCAACTCCTCCGACACCGGCTGCCCAAAGGCGCGATCCCGCGTGATCACCAGGAACGCCACCGGATGCAGCGGCAACGTCGTACCCGGCGCCAGCACCGGCCGCTGGACGCCCTTCTGACCGCCCTCCGCGATAAAGGTTTCGAGCTCCGTAAACTGCCCAAAGCTCGGCTTATACACGCCGCTCTTGGCGCCAGTCGGCAGCGGCTGACCCACCTGCGCGATCACCACGCCAATCTGACCCGCCGGCACCTGCACCCACGGATACTTCTCCACGCCATACAGCGGCCACAGCTTAAACCGCAGGCCGGGCATCAACAGCTCCGCCTGGTAACCGGCCTCGCCGTTAAAGGCGATCGGGTTATCGTCATCTAACTTCCGCGCCGAAAACCGGCGCGTTACCAGACCCACCTCGGTAGGTCCAATCCGGTGCAGCGAGAGCAACGACACAACGGTCGCCGCACCCGCCGCTGCCAAAAGCAACAGCAAGAACGCAATCAACATGGGGCTCCTAAGTTAGGACCGTCGCCGCCCTGTCCTCCCCAGCGGCTTACTACATTCCGAGCCCCAGTTACTACTCGGTCCTTCCCCGATTCTGCATCCGTCGGACCATCGACGCAAGAGAAATCGGACGCCGATTCGCCGATCTTATAGCCGGATCTGCGAGACTCGAATAAGACTTATGGCCTTCGTTCCCCGCACCCCGGTTCATCCTCTCCGCACGGCCGGCAAGGTGATGGCGTTCACCGGCGTCTTCTTCGTTGGCGTCGCGATGATTGGGGCCTGGAAGCCCTACTTCCAGCTCCAGGAATCCCCCCGCGCCCGCGTCAAGGTGCTCAAGAACGACATCGGCTACAAAACGGCCAACGGCTATGCCTTCCAACTGCAGATGAGCTGGCTCACCGATCTCGGCGAACAGCGGACGCAGTTGACCTCCCCCGTCGAAGCCGCTTCGGAAGAGGAGGCCCGCCGCAAGTATCGCGGCTCCTGGATCGTCGCCGGGCAGGAGTACGATTTCCCCGTCGATCCGGACGACCCCTCCCGCATCCTGCCCTTCAACGGTTACAACTGGAAGACCTTCGGCCAGTTCGCCATTACGGCTCTGCTTGGCTTCGTTTCGTTCGGCGTCGGCATGTTCCTCTCGAAGAAAGGGCAGGAGCTCGAAAAGAAGCCGCGGATCTAGCGGCCGCTGCTGCCGAAGCCGCCCTCGCCCCGCGTGGTCTCGCTCAGATCGCTTTCCACCAGTTCCACCGCTTCGTACCGCGCGATGATCATCTGCGCGATGCGGTCGCCCTTGGCAATTGTGTAGGGCGCCTTGCCCAGGTTGAGCAGAATCACTTTCAGTTCGCCCCGGTATCCCGGATCCACCGTCCCCGGGCTATTCGGCACCGTAATGGCGTGTTTCAAGGCCATTCCGCTCCGCGGCCGCACCTGCGCCTCAAAGCCCGGCGGTAATTCAATCGATAGCCCCGTCGCCACCGCCTGCGGCACGCCGGGCTCGAGCACGGTATCCACCACTGAACAGAGATCCATCCCCGCGTCTTCGAGCGGACCATGCGCATAGGCCGGCAAAACCGCCTCGGGCACCAGCTTTCTAACCTTAAGTTGCATAATGAAGTATTTAGTATGCCAGCCCCCCCGCCCGAACGGCGCATCCTCTCCGTTGCGCCCTTAGCCCCCGAAAAGAGCGCTTACGCCCTCGCCCGCTACAGCCGGTCGGCTGACTCCATCACTCAATCGCTCGATTGGGTCCGCTCCCACGACTCCTCCAAGTTCCTCGAAAGCTTCTACTTCCAATACGGCCACGCCTCCATCGCCGACCTCGGCCATCTGACGTTCTGCCTCGAAGGCATCTCCGAACTCGCCGCCGCCGAAGTCGAAGACGAACAGCTCTGGGACGGCCAGGCCAAATCCTCCCGCTATCAGGACTTCGGCAAAACCGGCTTCGTCATCCCCCCGGAACTCACCGGCATCGAAATCACCCAATTCCAGGCCGCCGGGCAAACCCTCCTCGCCGCCTACCGCCTCGTCCACGACGCGGCCTTCGCCCATCTCTCCGCCCAACTTCCCCGGCCGGACGACATGAAGCCCGACGCCTACCAGCGCAACATCGCCGCCCGCGCCTTCGACGTCGCCCGCTATCTCCTCTTCTGGGCCGTCCCCACCAACGTCGGCCAGGTCACCAGCATCCGGACCCTCGAAAAGCAGATCCGCCGCCTCAAGGCCTCGCCCTACGCCGAAGTCCGCGCCATCGGCGCCGAAATCGCCGCCGCCTGCGCCGCGCCCCCCGCCTGCCGCTGGGACGACTCCCAAACCGAACCCCTCGCCCCCACCCTCGCCAAATACTGCGACGCCGATTCGCATCTCTCGGAATCCACAGCCGCCCTCCGCCTCTGGGCCCAACAGAACCTCCCCGCCGCCCCCGCTCCCAGCCCCGATATCGATCTGTTCAAGCCCACCGATACCGCCGCCGAAATCGCCGCCACGCTCCTCTATCCCGTCACCAACTGGCCCTTCCGCGCCCTCTATGAATGGGCCGCCGCGGCCTCCCCCGCCGTCCGTCAGGAGGTCATCGATACCGCTCTCCAGTCCCGCTCCAAGCACGACGAACTCCTCCGCGGCTTCCGCGGTGGTCTCTATTGCTACGACATGGTGATGGACGTCGGCGCCTATCGCGACTTCCACCGCCACCGCCGCTGCCAGCAGTACCGCCAGGACTACTCCGGCCAGCTCGGCTACGAAACGCCCCAGGTCATCACGGAAGCCAACCTGACCGTTGAATACCAGGCCGCCATGGACCACGCCCTGGCCACCATGCAGCTGCTCCCCGCGCCGGCCAACGAGTACCTCCTCCCCTTCGGCGCCCGCAGCCGCTTTCTCTTCAAGATGGACTTCGCCGAAACCGAATACATCTGCCGCGTCCGCAGCGGCGTCAAAGGCCACTTCAGCTACCGCTCCATCGCCTGGCAGATGAAGGAAGCCATGGAGCAGCTCGAACCCGAACTCGGCCGTCTCCTCTCCGGCACCCCGCCATGGATCGAAGACCCGCTCAAGCGCTAGCCGGCCTCCTCCTCGCCCTGCCGCTCTTGGCAGAAGAGGCCAAGCCGCTCCACGCCCACTGGGCCTTCCATTCCGATACCGCAGCCTGCGCCGATCCCACGCGTCCCGACAAACGCTGGGCCCCCGCCGCCATCCCGGCCGACACCCCCGGCTGCTATCGCAAACGCTTCACGCTGACCGCCGGCACCCGCTTCGCCCTCGCCTTCGACGGCCCCGCGCCAACTGAAATCTTCCTCAACGGCCAACCCCTCCCGGCCCCCTACGAATTCACCGTCCCCCTAAACACCGAAAACCTCCTCGCCATCATCGCCCCCACCGGACTCGCCACGCCCCTCCGCCTCGTCAAAGATCCCGCTCCCCGCCCCTCTGCTCCGCAAGCCACACCCGGCGCCCTCCGCCTCGCCGCCTCCCCCGGGCCCCTCCCCGCCGATCGCACCGGATTCGCCGTCATCACCGCCAATCAGTCTGGCCCCCTGCAATGGTCCGTCCGCGGTCAAGGTCACCTCGCCGGTCCCGCCTCCTTCGGCTCCGTCAACCTCATCCGCACCACCGGCACCGCCGGCAAGATCACCGTCACCGCCACCACCCCCGCCGGCGAAACCGCCGCCGTCGATCTCTGGTCCACCGCCGTCCCCCTCGGCAACTCCTGGATGCGCGAACCCTCGCGGTAAAAAGTACTTGACACCCCCGGGCAATCCGCTATGCTGAAACAGGCGAAGAAATAGCGAAATACCTTCCGGGGAAAAATAATGCTGGCTACTAGCGAAATGCCACGGGTTGTGGACACTATGGTGAAGGGCTCGAACACGGGTCCGCGACAGGAAAAGCTAATGTTGGACGAAAAAGAAAAAATGCGAGCCCTCCAAGCCACGCTTGGAGCCATTGAGAAGCAGTTTGGCAAAGGTTCCGTGCTCCGGCTCGGTTCGAAGGAATCGATTCAGCCGGTCGCGGTTATCCCGTCGGGCTCCATCTCCCTCGATCACGCCCTCGGCGTCGGCGGCTTTCCGCGTGGCCGCATCATTGAGGTGTTCGGTCCGGAATCCTCCGGTAAGACCACCATCGCTCTCCAGGTCGTCGCCGAAGCCCAAAAGGCCGGCGGTGTCGCCGCCTTTGTCGACGTCGAACACGCCCTCGATCCCGCCTACGCCCGCAAGCTTGGCGTCGATATCGATAACCTGCTCGTCTCGCAGCCGGACTTCGCCGAACAGGCCCTCGAAATCACCAACACCCTCATTCAGTCCGGCTCTATTGATGTGCTCGTCGTCGACTCCGTCGCCGCGCTCGTCCCCAAGGCCGAACTCGATGGCGAAATGGGCGATTCGTTCGTCGGCGTCCACGCCCGGCTCATGAGCCAGGCCATGCGCAAGCTCACCGGTATCGTCTCCAAGTCCAACACCTGCCTCATCTTCATCAACCAGATCCGCGAGAAGATCGGCGTCATGTTTGGCAGCCCGGAAACCACCACCGGCGGCCGCGCCCTGAAGTTTTATTCGAGCGTCCGCCTCGATATCCGCCGCATCAGCGCCCTCAAGGAAGGCGAAGAGGTCATCGGCAACCGGACGAAGGTGAAGGTCGTCAAGAACAAGGTCGCCCCGCCCTTCCGCGAAGCCGAGTTCGACATCATCTACGGCCAGGGCATCTCCCGCGAAGGCGACCTCATCGACCTCGCGGTGGCGAACAACGTCGTCGAAAAGTCCGGCTCCTGGTATAGCTACAAAGGCGATCGCATCGGCCAAGGCCGCGACAACGCCCGGCAGTTCATCAAAGACAATCCGGACTTCTTCCGCCGTATTGACGTCGAACTTCGCGACAAACTCGGCCTGGCTCAGGCACCGGTAAGCCCGGAGCAGGAGAAGGCGGCCGCCGCCAGCGCGAAGAAGTAAACACTGTTCGATTTCGCACACCTGAGGGCGGAATCGCACAGTAAATGCGGACGAAACCCCCGCTCTATAGCAGCGTTTTCAATCACTTAGAGAATGGCCCGCGGACTGCATTTATACCAAATATGCAGTCCGCGAAGCCCCTTTCTCACTACCTGCTGGTCGCCTTCGCTCTCGCGATGGGCCTGTCACTGTTGCACAACGTCCGTCTTAGCCAAGTCAGCCTGGACGATACGAACTATCGTCTCGAGCAGCGCGGCTCTCGGGAACCGGGTCTTATCCATGTTGCTCCGGATAGTCGAGTCGGGAGACTTGTCGAACGACAAGGCCACCGCGAAGTGATCCCCTTTCGCTACACCGAGATACTTGCTTCCGGGTACGATCGCATCCTGTCGCGTCAACTGGCCGTCATGGATCGGATCGAACGAATTCATCAGCATCCACGTCTGCAGGAGTGCCTTCGAAGTATTCTCCTTGCTGCTTGCCGCCACTACTGAGTAAGTCGGAACCATCGGATTCGGAAACGACGCCAGAAACGCCTGCCGGGCCGCCTTCGAAAGACTCTTGAATCCGGAGGACATATCCCCCCGGCAGGTCTTGAACTTAAACTGCTGAATCCATCGGTCGGCCTGCCCCGGCATGGCGTCCGCAATCGGCGACCCGCCGCTGGCTCCGGCCACGCTGACAAACGCGGCAACCTTATCCGCAATCCCCTCGCGCGCCAGCGCCTCTTGGATATCCGGTGTGCCTTTGCTGTAGCCCACCAGAATCCACTTCCGCTGGTCCGTCTTCCAGCTCTCGTTCACGTACTTGGCAATCTCCTTCGCGTTCACTTCCGCGGCGTCGTTGCCCACCTGCAGCAGCTCCGCCGTCACGCCGTACTGCTTCCTTAACGATCGAATCCCCTCGTCAAACGCCGGGCTCTCCGCGAAACAGGAACTCATAAAGCCGGGAACCACCAGCACCCGGTACTCTTTCGTCACCGGCCCAAGCTTCACATCGCTCTTGCCCGGCTTCTGCACCCAGTCCTGGCAGCCGCCCCAGCTGCCCGTGTCCGGGTTGTTCTGCACGAGGACACTGCAGAAGGTATCGCTGAACACTTCGCTAGAGTCCTGCTCGTCGTTCTCCATGTAGATGATCAGCGTCCGGCCGTCGGAGACGAACTCCTGCCCGTGCGCCGTCTTCGCCTTCAGCAGCGGGTTCTTCACGGTCATGTACTCCCGCGCCGCCACCATCCCGGTATCGTGCAGGCTCTGCCCGATAAAGTCCCGCTCCTTATCCGTCTCCGGATCAATCTTGTGGGTAATTTTCCCGTTCCGCTGATCCTTGTCGAAACCCACGTCGTGCGTCCCGGCGCCCGCCCAAACGGTCCGCCCGCCCACTTTGAACGGCGCCCGCCAGATCCGGAAATGGTGCCGCGCCGCCACCACCATCAGCGGATCGGCGTAAGCCCAGCCATAATCCTGCGGCCGGTCGAACAGATACAGCTCGCTCATCGGAATCGTCAGGTAGGCTTGCTTTGAAAAACTCGCTAAAGCGCCCCGCAGGATGGTGTCCTTAATGGACCGGTCCACCGTCACCCAATCCCCGGCCTGCAGCGCCGCCACCACCTGCACCTCGCTGCCCACGATAAAGAAGTTCACGCGGTCGCCCGGCGTCCCGTCCTTATCGCCCACCCGCACCGGCACCGAGTTCAACTGCTCGTCCGTCATCTTCACGAGCGGCAACTGCGCCTTCGCCGCCGTCGCCACCGGCGCCACGCGCTCCAACTTCACCGTAAACGCGCCGTCGGCGCCATCGGTCGGCGCCTGGTTAATGCCCAAAAACAGCCGACCCTTTACGGGCACCCGCCGCTCTCCTTTCGGACCGATCAGAAACGGGCGGTTCGTCGCACTCTCGCCCACCCGGCCCACCAGCGCCCCCCGCTTCCCGTCCGTCACCGGAAACGCCTTGATCATGTCCAGCCACCCGCGGGCAATCCCGTCCGGCAGCACCTCTCGGCCGTTGTAGCGCAGTGCGCCGGCCGCCGTGAACCGCAGCGTCTCCCCCGCCGCCACGTCAATCCCGGTGTCGGTCCACTGCTTATTCCCCGGCACCGTCAACTCCACCGTGCCGCCCTTCGGCGCTGCCGTTGCCGCGGTCGAGGCCGGCTTTACTGCGTCATACCGGCTCGCCGGCGTCTGCGCCAGCATCATCCCACCCCACACCAAACCCATCCACCAAATCCGCTTCATCGAATCGACTCCAAAATCGCGTTCGTCAACTCTGGCGGCGCCAGAATCAATCCCTTAATCTGTGCCCAGAGTAGCGGATCGGCCTCCATCCGCGCGTGCCCCCCGCCAAACACCCGCCGCAAGCTCATCTCCGGCAGCGGATACAGCGACCATACCGGATACCGAAACCGGAAGTTCCCTAGGATCTTCGTCTGCCGCGGGTCCATCGCCTGAATGTAGTCCTCGCCCCGCACGGTCAAAACCTCTTTCTGGTAGAAGTTCACGGCTCGCTTCACGTTCGGCGGAATGTGTCCGTCCCGCCGCATCGAAACGCTATCCACCTGCACGGTCAGGTCTACCGTCACCCCTGCCTTCCGCAGATCCTTCGCCAGCCGCACCACTTCGCCGCCGCCCAGGCTCTGCCCGTACAGAATCAGCTTCACGCGGCTCCGCTCCTCCGGGTCCAGCTTCTTGTTCCTGTTCGCGTCCAAGGCGGAGAGAACCAATCGCTTCGCCTCCCGGTGCCGGAAGTGCGCCAGCGTTTCGGCGTAGACATTCGGCAATCGCATGGCCCGGATGTCCAGCGCCACCTTGCGCACCCCCCGGTCCGGGTCGTTCCAGCGGTCCAGCCCGCCCACGAATCCCAAAATCAGGGTGCTGCCCTCCGGCAGCGGTGTCGGGATCGACAAGTCCTTCATGGCCTGCGCCCTGGCCCCGCCGCAACAGGCGAGCAACATAAAAACTACCCTTGGTAACATCCGTATCCCCTAGATGTCACACCGCCCCGTGGCGTTTCCGCTAACTGGCCACCACCGCCGTCCCCGACACCGAAACCATCAACATCGATCCCCCCGAGCCCACCTGAATCGTCTCGTAGTCGATATCGATCCCGATCACGGCATTGGCGCCCATGTGCCGGGCCTGCTCCTGAATCTCCTCCATGGCAATCGCCTTCGCCTTCCGCAGCTCCGCTTCGTAGGCGCCACTCCGGCCGCCGACAATGTCGGTGATCTTGGCGAAGAAGTCCCGGAAGACGTTCGCCCCCAGAATCGCTTCGCCGGAGACGATCCCCAGATAATGAATCTGCCGTCCCTCCAGGGTCGATGTCGTCGAAAGCAGCATGGTTCCTACCTCTTCCGCAGTAGCGGCGCCAACGCCGGAAATACATTCCGGTTAGCCACGATCTTACAACCCTCGGCCGTCGGGTGAATCCCGTCCTGCTGCATCAGCTTCGGCACCGTCGCCACGCCTTCAAGCAGAAACCCGATCCGCGGCACCTTATGCTTCGCCGCCAGCGCCGGATACATCCGCTCAAAATCCCGAATGTACTCCGGCCCGTAGTTCGGCGGCAGGGTGATCCCCGCCAGCAGCACCTTCGCCCCGGCCCCCTTGAAGGCCGTAATCATCTTGTCCAGATTCTCCTTGCTCAGCGACACCGGTAAACCGCGCAACCCGTCGTTCCCGCCGAGTTCGACAATCACCACCTCCGGCTTCTCCGCCAGCGCCTGCGGAATCCGCTCCACGCCGCCGCTCGTCGTATCGCCGCTCACGCCCTGGTTCACCACCCGGTAGGCGTAGCCCTTCTCGTCGAGCGCCTTCTGCAGGTAGTCCGGATAGGACTCTCCCGCGTCCAACCCATAACCCGCGCTCAGGCTATCGCCGAAGGCAACAATCACCGGCCGGTCCTCTTTCTTGACCACCTTCGCCGGCGCCGCCGCCGGAACAGGCGCTGGTTCGGCCACCGGCTCCGCGGGCTTGCTACACCCCACCAGCAAAACAACCAAAGTTACAAGGCAAATCCGCATCTAATGCCATAATAAGGCTTGGCGACCACCCTAGACTCCTCCCCCTCTCCCGCCATTCGTGTCCGCGGGCTCACCAAGTCGATCACCACCCCCTCCCACCGGGTGGATATCCTACGCGGCCTCGATTTCGACGTACCCGCCGGCCAGTTCGTCGCCATCATGGGACCCTCCGGCAGCGGCAAAAGCACCCTGCTCGGCCTCCTCGCCGGCCTCGATAATCCCACCGCCGGCAGCATCCTCCTCGACGGCGAAGAGATCGTCGGCCTCTCGGAGGATAACCTCGCCCGGCTCCGCGGCCGCAAGCTGGGGTTCGTTTTCCAGAGCTACCAACTCATCCCCACCCTCACCGCCGAAGAGAACGTCCTCCTCCCCGCCGAACTCTCCGGCGCCACCGGCAACCCCGAAAAGCGCGCCCAGGAGCTCCTCGATAGCGTCGGCCTCTCCCAACGCCGCGACCACTATCCCGTCCAGCTCTCCGGCGGCGAACAACAACGCGTCGCCCTCGCTCGCGCCTTCATGCTCGCCCCGCCCATCCTCATGGCCGACGAGCCCACCGGCAACCTCGACTCCTCGAACGGCCAGCACGTCCTCGATCTCCTCCTCACCATGAACCGCCAGGAGCGCACGACCCTCGTCCTCGTCACCCACGACCCCCAACTCGCGGCCCGCGCCGACCGCCGTCTCCTGATGCGTGATGGAGTCATCGTCAGTGACGAATAGCGGCCTGTCCTATTCCACCGCCCTGAAGATCGCCTGGCGCGAGTCCCGCTCCTCGGCCTCCCGTTTTCTGTTCGTCATCCTGGCCGTCGCTATCGGCACCGGCTCGCTGACGGGTGTCCGCGGCTTCTCCCGCTCCTTCCGCGCCATGCTGCTCAAGGACGCCCGCACCCTCATGGCCGCCGATCTCTCAGTCCGCGTCTTCGAGCAACCCACCGAAGACCAATTGGCTTCGTTTCGTAATTGGGAGGCGCGCGGCCTCGAACGCACCTGGATCACCGAAACCGTCTCCATGCTCTCGGGCGACGCCGTCGCCGTCCCGCAACTCATCGCCGTCAAGGCCGTCGACGCGAGCAAGTACCCGTTCTACGGCCAGGTCACCACCACCACCGGCATCGCGCTGCCGGACGCCCTCGCCGGCGACGGCGTCGGCGTCTCCGATGATCTGCTTACGCGCACCGGCCTCACCCTTGGCTCGAGAGTCCGCATCGGCTCTGAGGCCTTCACCATCCGCGCCGTGCTCCTCGAGGAGCCGGACCGCATGAGCGGCTCGGTCAATGTCGGCCCCCGCGTCATGATGTCCCGCGAAAGCCTGGAACGCACCGGCCTCACGCAGCTCGGCTCCCGCGCGAGCCAGCGCCACCTCTTCCGCATCCCCTCCGCCAAGGCCGACGAGATCATCCAGAAAGTCCGCGACGATCTGAAGAAGGTCTTCCCGGACGCCGTCATCGCCGACTACCGCGAAACCCACCCCCTCATCACCCGCGGCCTGAACAACGCCACCACCTTCCTCAGTCTCGTTTCGCTCATCGCCCTCGTCGTGGGCGCTCTCGGCGTCGCCATGGCCATGCAGTCTCACCTGCAAACCAAGCTCGATTCCATCGCCATCATCAAAGCCCTCGGCGGCCGATCCTCCCATATCCTCCGCATCTATCTCTCGCAGACCCTCGTCCTCGCCCTCGCCGGCGGCGTCATCGGGCTGATCATCGGGCTCGGCGTTCAGTTCCTGTTCCCCGTCCTCATTTCGAAATTCTTTCCCGTCTCGCCCACCATCGAATTTGAGTGGCTCTCCATCGTCGAAGGCCTCGGCCTCGCCGTCCTGTCCACCCTCCTCTTCACCCTTCCCACGCTGCTCGGCATCCGGCAGATCCGCCCCATCGTCATCCTCCGCCGCGATATGGAAGGCGACGCCCCGCCCGCTGCCGAACGCTGGAAACAGTGGCGCGCCTCCGCCTTCGCCGGCCTGTTGATCCTCATTGGCATGACCGCCATGGCCACGGTCCTCATCGACGCCAATTGGCGCGACGCCCTCAAAGTCAGCGCCTGGTTTGTCGGCGGCTTGACGGTCGCCCTCTTCGCCCTCGCCGGCCTCAGTTGGGCTCTCCTGCGCGGCATCCGGCTCCTCCTCCGCGCCCCCGGCCGCAGCATTCCCTCCGCCCTCCGCCACGGCCTCGCCAACCTCTACCGCCCCGGCAACCACGCCGAAGCCGTCCTGGTCGCTCTCGGCGTCGGCGTCATGTTCACGTTGACCGTCTACCTCCTCCAAAGCAGTCTGCTCGGGCAGATCGCGGCCAGCGCTCCGCCCGGCATGCCCAACGTCTTCCTCATCAACATCACCGAAAGCGACCGCGTCGCCGTGAAGGCTTTCCTGGAAAAGGGTCCCGGCGTCGAAGGCGACGTCATCGTCTCCGCCACGGCCAGCGGCCGGATCAAAGCGATTGACGGCAAGCCCATCGAACAGATCGCCGTCGAAGGCCCCGTCAAACGCTATCTCCGGGCCCGGAGTCTCACCTGGAACGCCGAACTCCCCAAACAGATCGAAGTCCTCGCCGGCGCCTGGTGGAAAACCTGGTCCCCCGACCGCCCCGAAATCGCCGTCAGCCGGGATACGGCCCTGCTCCTCGGGGTTAAGCCCGGCTCCGTCATGGATTGGGACTGCGGCGGCCGGCTGATCGCCATGCGCGTGGTGGCCATCTATCGCACGGAAGCCGTCGGCCCCGGCTCGAACACCGAGTTCATCACGAGTCCCGATACCCTCCGCCAAGTCCCGATGCTCTATTTCGGCGCAGCCCGCGTCGCCCCCGCGCAAATCCCCCAACTCCAAAAGCTATCCTTCGATAAGTTCCCCGCCATCACCGTGATCAACCTGGCTGACGTCCTCGACCGCGTCCAGGAAGTCATCGACCAGGTGGCTCTCGTCGTCCGCTCCATCTCGGCTTTCTCCATCCTCGCCGGTATGATCATCCTGGCCTCCAGCGTCGCCGGCTCCCGCGTACGCCGGATCCGCGAAGTGGTGATCCTCAAAACGCTCGGCGCCACGCGCCGCCGCATCGCCCGCACGTTTACGGTCGAGTTCCTGCTACTCGGCGGCGTGGCCGGGCTGATGGGCAGCCTCCTCGCCAGCGCCTTCGCGAACCTCCTTCTTACCCGCCTCCTCGACGCCAAGTTCGTCTTCTCTCCGTGGCCCAACCTGGCGGCCATCGTGGCCAGCGCCTTGATTGCCCTCGCCGCCGGATGGCTCGCCAGCTTCCGCATTCTGGGTCAGAAGCCCCTTGAAATCCTCCGGAATGAGTAGGGTACGTTATGGTAGACTTCGCTCAGTTAGAAGGCAAATGGATTGCGTTACTTAGTCACCGGCGCTGCCGGATTCATTGGTAGCCAGACAGTCGACCGCTTGCTTGCGGATGGACATGAAGTTATCGGCGTCGATAGCTATATCACGGGGAAGCAGGAGTTTCTCGCTTCGGCCAACGCCTCGCCGCGGTTTACCCTGGTCTTGGGTGATCTCTTTGACTTCACCACCGTCTTTGAAGCCTGCGCCGATGTGGATGCCGTCTTTCATCTGGCCGCGAATACCGATGTCCGCCATGGCACCGAATATCCGCGCCGCGATCTCGATCAGAATGTGATCGTTACTTGGAATATCCTCGAGGCAATTCGCCGGCGCGGCATCAAAACCATTCTGTTTGCCAGCACCGCCTCCGTCTACGGCGACACCGCGCAGCTTCCCGCTTCCGAAGCCGCCCCACTACCCGGACAGACCTCGCTGCATAACGCTTCGAAGGTGGCCGCCGAAGCCCTCATCACCGCCTACGCCCATGGTTATGGTCTCCGCGCTATCCTCTTCCGTTTTGCCTCCATTGTGGGGGAACGGTGCTCCCACGGCCATATCTTCAACTTTTGCCGCCAACTCTACCAGCATCCGGACCGCCTGACCGTCCTCGGCGATGGCGACGTCCGCCGCACTTACCTCGATGTTGGCGATGCCGTGGACGCCATGCTCCTGGCGCTCGAGAAATCCACCACCGCCGCCGAGATCTTCAACGTCGCTTCCCTCACTCCGTGCCGGCTCACCGAGTCCATCGCCTGGATCGCCGATGAAATGAAGCTGCAGCCGGCCATTGAATACATGGGCCCCGGGCCCCTATGGCTCGGCAGCTACCCCGCCCTGGTGCTCGATTGCACGAAGTTGCAGCAGTTGGGTTGGCAGCCCCAACTCGGCCCCGAAGCCGCCGTTCGCCGCTCCGTCCGTTACCTGGCGGCGAACCCTTGGTTGCTCGAAGGCCGCTCCTAGCCCCACAATCAAACCAGCATGACTAGTGAGCAGCGGGAGCGTTACTCCCGCCAAATCCTGTTCGCCCCCATCGGGGAATCCGGCCAGGAGCGCCTCCTCTCCGCGAAGGTCGCCATCGTGGGCTGCGGCGCCCTCGGCTCGTTTCAGGCCGCCTCTCTCGCCCGCGCCGGAGTCGGCTCGCTCCGCCTCATCGACCGCGACTACGTCGAAGCCTCCAATCTCCAACGCCAATGGCTCTATGACGAAGCCGACGCCGCCGAAGCGATGCCCAAAGCTGCCGCGGCCGCCCGCGCCATCGCCCGCTTCAACTCCACCGTCGCTGTCGAACCCCTCATCGCCGACCTCACCCCCGCCAACGCCGACGACCTCCTCGCCGGCGTCGACCTCATCCTCGACGGCACCGATAACTTCGAAACCCGCTACCTCATCAACGATTTCGCCCTCGCCAACCAGGTCCCCTGGATCTACGGCGCCGCCGTCGGCAGCTACGGCCTCACCATGCCGATTCTCCCCGGCCAGACCTCCTGCCTCCAGTGCGTCTATCCCGCGCCCCCCTCCGGCGCCCAGCCCACCTGCGAGACCGACGGCGTCCTCGGCGCCATCACCTCCGCCATCGCCGCTCTGCAATCCGGCATGGCCATCCGCCTGCTCTCGGGCGGCCTTCCGGCCACCAAGCTCACCACGCTCGATGTCTGGTCCGGCGCCATCCGCCAGATCGATCAACCGCCGCCCGATCCCAACTGCCCCGCCTGCGGCCGCCGCGAATTCGTCTATCTCGACGGTGACCGCCGCGCCCCCATCAGCCTCTGCGGCCGGAACGCCGTGCAAATTCATGAACGCAACCGGCCCCTGGACCTCGCCGATCTTGCCGCCCGTCTCGAACGCCTCGGCACCGTTCGCCGCAACGACTTCGCCCTCCGCTTCTTCCTCGACCCCTACGAACTTACCGTCTTCGCCGACGGCCGCGCCATCATCAAGGGTACCCAGGATGTCGGAATTGCCCGCAGCCTCTACTCCCGTTACATCGGCGCATAGGATACTCCTGATAGGGCCTTGGGTGGCTAATCCCACAAGATTTTGTAGTTTTCCACAATCTCCCCACAGCGGGGCATGTTATCATCAACCCTGAAACGTGGCTACGCAGCAGTCTTGGACTCGCGATCAAGTACGACGCGTCCTGTCGGTGACGGAGCGCCATCTTCGCTGTTGGGAACAGCAGGGCCTGATTCCGCCGCAGGAACGCTATGGGCTCGGAGACCTCCTTGCCTTGCGCGCTCTCAACTCGCTCCGCGAAAAGAAGGTGCCGGTGGCTCGCATCCGCCGCAGCTTCCAATCCCTCCGCGAACGGCTGCAGCACATCGCCAACCCGTTCACCGAACTCAAGGTCTTTCTCGACGGCAAACGCATTGGCGTGCACCTCGGCGGGCAGAAGATGGACTCGCTTTCCGGCCAGCTTCTCTTTGATTTCGACGCCGCCGCCCTCGAAAAGCTGCGCCCCTTCCCGCGCCCCGAAGGCCGCGTCCTCGAAGACCGCCGCAAGCGGGCCGCCGAGGCCGATGAATGGTTCCAGCGCGGCCTCGAACTGGAACAGACCGGCGGACCCGTCGCCGATGCCATCGCGGCCTACGAAAGGGCCATCAGCCTCAATCCGCAAGCCGCCGGCGCCCACGTCAATCTGGGCACCATCCGCTTCCACCAGCGCCACTGGGCGCAAGCCGAAGAGCACTACCGCAAGGCCGTCGAAGCCGATCCCGAATACGCCCTGGCGCAGTTCAACCTCGGCAATCTCTACGACGAACGCGGCGACCGGCTCCGCGCCCTCTCGCATTACCACGCCGCGCTCCGCCTCAACCCCCAATACGCCGACGCCTACTATAACCTGGCGCTCCTCCATCAAGCCTCCGGCGACGTCATGCAAGCCGTCCAATACTGGAGCACCTACCTGAAGCTCGATCCCTCCAGCCAGTGGTCCCGCATCGCCCGCCGCGAACTCGCCAAGCTCAAGCAGGCCACCGTCATCCAGGGCTCCCGCTCCCTCACGCAGCACGCCTAGCCGTGCAGCGGCACCCGAATCGTCACCTCCAGCCCCATGTCCGCATTCCGCGCGCTGATGCGCCCGTGATGCAGATGCACCGCCCGCTGCGCGATGGCCAGCCCTAATCCCACGCCGCCGCTCCGCCGCGCCCGATCATCCTCCACCCGGAAGAACGGCCGGAAGATCTTCTCCCGCATCTCCTCCGGCACGCCCGGCCCGAAATCCCGCACGATCACCAACGCTTCGTCGCCCTCCCGCAGCAGCCGCACCCGCACCTGCTCCTCGGCCGGGGAGTAGCGAATCGCGTTGCGCAGCACGTTCTCAATCGCCCGCCGCAGCAACTCAGCGTCTGCCTGCATCACAATCGGCCCCTGTAAGTCCCGCTCCAGCTGGATCCCCTTCTCATCCGCTTCAATCAGGAGGTCGTCCAACAACTCCTCGAGCAGTTCCTTCAAATCCACTGCCGCCGACTTCCTCTCCGCCGGATCTCCCTCCGCCCGCGTCATCTCGATCAGCTCGCCCACCAGCAGCGAGATCCGCTGCGCCTCTTTCTTGATCCGGTCCAGCGCCGCCCCCCGGTCGGCACTCGTTCGCGCCAACTCCACCGCGACACTCAGCCGCGCCAATGGCGACCGCAGCTCATGCGAGATGTCCTGCAACAGCTGCCGCTCCGCAGTAAGCAGCGTTTGGATCCGTTCGGCCATCTCATCAAACGACCGCGCCACATCGCCGAACTCATCCCGGCGCCGCAACCCGGTTCGCGCTTCGAGATCGCCCGAGCCGAACCGCATCACGGTTTCCCGCAACTGCCGCAACGGCCGCCCAATGTAGTGCGCGAGCACGTAAATCCCCAGCACGAAGACGAACACGATCGGCAGATAGTAAGGCA
This sequence comes from Terriglobales bacterium, assembly GCA_027485675.1. Taxonomy (GTDB): domain Bacteria; phylum Acidobacteriota; class Terriglobia; order Bryobacterales; family Bryobacteraceae. The sequence goes on from JAIXQP010000025.1 coordinate 207,898, forward strand.
AATAGTTCGGTGCGTCGATGCGTGGCTCCGGGCTGACCACCTGCATCCAGTAGCGGCTGTCCGCGCTACGGTGCAGCATGTAGGCTCTGCGCGGCGACCGGCCGAACGGCCAGCGGAAGGGCGGCAGGCTCGTCTCCAGGCCGGCGATGTCCCGCTTCTCGCCGGTCAACACATCCGTGCCGCTTGCGTCGAGAAGCGAATGCCGGCCCGGAAACCGGTTGTCCATCCGCGCAATCTGGGGCCGCAAGGCCGCCTCCCCGCCGGTCTCCCAGGCCACCCGCAAGTCGTCCAACTGCGAGTCCAGCACGCGGCGCATGAAGCTGTTCCCCTGCGAATCCCGCCGGAACAGGTAGTAGGAGGTCGCCACGAACGCAACACTCGAAACGACGAACAGCAGGCTGATCCAGAGCAGAATCCGTACGAAGATCGAATTCATCTAGACCTCGGTGGCCGGCAGGCTGAGCTGATAACCCACGCCGCGGACGGTCAGAATCTTGGCGCTCGAGCCTTCCAGTTTCTTGCGAATATGGCTGACGTGCACGTCAATCGCCCGGTCGAACGCGGTGGCGTCGCGCTGATAGAGCCGTTGCGCGAGCTCGTCCCGGGAGACCACCCTTCCCGCGCCCCGGTGGAGCACCTCCAGGATGTCGAACTCCACGGACGTTACCTCCAGCCGCCGCCCGTCCACGCTGGCCGACCGTCCGCCCGGATCCATCCGCAGCCCGTAGGGCTCCGCCGCTCCGGCCTTGCCCCCGCTGCGCCGCAGGATCGCCCGCACCCGCGCCAGCAACTCCATCGGCTCAAACGGCTTGGGCAGATAATCGTCCGCCCCGCCTTCGAGTCCCCGGATCCGGCTCGCCGATTCGAGGCGCGCCGTCAGCATCAGCACCGGCACATCGCTCGTCTTGCGCAGACGCTCCAACACCGCGAAGCCGTCCAGGCGCGGCATCATGACGTCCAGCAGCACCAGATCATAGGGCCGCTCCGCCAGCTTCGCCAAGCCGCTTTCGCCGTCATGGGAGAGCTCCAGCCCCACGCCCTGGCTGGCGAAAAACTCCTGCAGCAACATCCCGAGTTCGACGTCGTCGTCCACCATCAGGAGCGTCGGGTTCATGCGTCGTTTCTACCGGCCCCGCCTTGGCTGTACCGGCGCCATCAGCATCGGAATCATGTTGTAAACGCCATCGGCCTTCTGCTTCTGCTTGTCATCCAGCATCGCCAGGACATCGGCGAATACCTTCGCCTCGGCCGCCGCCAACTGGGCCTGCACGGCGCCGTATTTCTCATAGAGGGGCGCTGCATCCGCCCCGCTCTTCACCGCGGCACGAATCTGTCCCTTCACCTGCATCGAATCCAGTTGCAACGGCTGCACATTCTCTTTGCCGCGGTCCATTACCGTCTTCAACTGCTTCTTCTGTTCCTTCTTCAATCCGAGCTGGTCGCTCAGCGAATCGAGCATCATGCGTTCCCGTTCGGCGGGATCCATCGGACCGCGGCCCATGCCACCGCCCATTCCGCCGCCCATGCCGCCTCGCCCACCACCCATACCGCCCATGCCGCCGCCCATGCCAGGGCCCTGCGCCATGGCCACTCCACAGATCAACACGATCGCTGCCACAATCCGCATACCCTTCACCCTACTGCCTCTCCCGGGCCCGGAAAAGCCCCCCTTTGCAAAGAATTGTCAATCCAGGGGGATTTCGCCTCCTCCTCCGACTCGTAAGATGAGAGAAGCTGCTTGCCGTCACCCGCCACCACACAGGATACAGATTGGGCCCTGGCCCAAGCTGTACTCGCCCGCGACCGCAAGGCCATCGCCGAGTTCGTTATGCTCTGCTCTGACCCCCTCTATCGGTACATCCGCTCCCGCCTCCAACCCCGCCTCGAATTCGTCGACGATCTCGTCCAGGACGTCTTCCTCACCGCTTGGCGCAGCCTGCCCCAGTATCGCGGCCAATCGCCGCTCAAGTCCTGGCTCCTCGGCATCGCCCGCCACAAAGTGGAAGATCACTACCGCGACCGCCTCCGCGATCTCGCTGTTCCCGACGACGCCACCGAAACCATCCCCGAACCCGCGCCCGGCGCCGACTTCGCCCTCGACCAGGCCCGCTCCGCCGCCGCCACCGCCGCCATTCTCGCCGCCCTTCCCGAGCCCTACCGCGTCGTCCTTCTCTGGCGCTATTGGGAGCAGCGGTCCGCCGAAGAGATGGCGACCCTCACTGGCAAAACGCCTAAAGCCATCGAACGGCTCCTCTCCCGGGCGCGCCAGGAATTTCGCCAGCAATGGCTCACCAAACCGCAGGAGGCCACCCGATGAACGAGGAACTCTGGTTCGCCCAACTCGCCGACGAGACGCCGCTTGAAACGGCCATCCCCGCCCCGTCCTGCCTCAAGTCGCTCGTCTACTCGCACCTCATCAGCGAAGCCGAAACCGAAGGCCCCCTGCTGCCCCTGCCGGAAACCAAAGCTGCCGGCCGCGGCCTCTGTGTCTTCGAACACCTCATCGAAATTCTCCCCGTCGGCGCTCCCCTGCAGAACTTCCAGTACTGCAAGATCTGCCACGCCCGCGTTCTCGGCGAACGCGTCGAGCAAGCCCCCATCTTCTGGCCCTGCTGCCCCTACAGCGAGTTCCAGAATCGCTAGAACTCGCGTAGGAAGCCGAACATATTCTGAAAGTGCAGCAGATTGCGCTGTCCCCGCGGCCGCAGCTCCCGGCTGAACGGATTCGCCGAAAACGTCTCCCAGAAGCTATAGCGGAAACGCCAGCCCTTCGCCACCCGTAGGTCGATCCCCACCGCCGTCCGCCAGAAGACGCGCGTCGCCGCGAACTGCTCCGGCGGCAGCACCACCGCGCCCTTCGCCACCACCACGGCCCCCGCCTTGGAATTCACCCGCACCATGCCCAACCCCCCGGACACATAGGGCCGAAACCGGCTCGCCCGCGGCCGGAAGTAGAGCAAGCCATCCACGCTCCCCGCGTTCTGCGTGCTCGTCCGCTTCTGCTCAAACGTCGTCTCCTGTCCGCCTTCCACCAGCGTCTCGGTGAACTGCAGCGCGTTCCGGTTCCACACATACATGCCCTGCACACTCAGGTACTCCCGCCAGTGCTTCCCTGCAAACAGAGATAAGGCGGCCCCGTTCTCCGGCTTATAGAGCGAGATCGCCGTCGAATCCCGCGTGATCACTGTCCGCCCATCCGCCGACAACGTCGACAATCCCCCCGTCCCCCCCGCATACCACTGCCCCTGGCTCGCGCACACCATCCCCATCCCAATCACAATCCCCCGCAAATTCATTGTTCTATTTTGAGGGGGATTTCCGCCTAAGTCACGACTACACCACCGAAGCGCTTCACAATTTTACTCACTACCAGGACATCGACATGACAAGAACTCTGTTCGCGCTTCCCCTCTTCGCCCTCGCCCTCTGCGCTCAACCTCCAGGACAACGCACCATCGGCTCGCCCACCACCATCGATCAGCCCGGCACCTACATGCTCACCAACAGCATCTTCACCAATTCCAGCACCGGCGCCGGCATTACCATTACCGCCAGCGATGTAACCCTCGACCTCAACGGCCAAACCATCACCGGCCCCGGTAACGGCTCCCACGCTGGTCTCCGCATCCTCAACGCTCAGAACGTCTCGGTCAAAAACGGCAACATCACCGGCACCCTCATGGGCGTCATGGTGAACAACTCCGCCAACGTTCGCATCGAAGGCCTCAATATCCGTGGCTTCGGCCTGGCGGTCGCCGCGCCGCCGCCTGAAATCGGTATTCTCCTCAATCAGTCCCGCAACGTGGTCGTCCTGAACAACTCCATCTTCAACGTCGGCCTCGGCCTCTTCGTCCGCGGCAGCCGGAGCTTCGGCAACCGACTGCAGAACAACACTCTTACGGCCATGGCCAACGGTGTCTTCGGCATCTGCTACAACCCTGCCGATGGCGACCCCCAAGGTCCCAAAGGAGACCTGATTACCGGTAATCTCATCCGTGGATTCCCCACCTCCATCCAGATCAACGGCCGGTCCGACTACAACGTCATCGACGCCAATACCTTGATCTTCACGGTAGCCGGCCTCGAGAACCCGAACCCCACAAACATCGCCCAAGGCAACCGTACCGCCCAGATCCAGTAATCTCCGCAAGCCGGCGGCGGAGTTGTTATAAAGGTGGGTGCCCTTCCCGATGCCCCCCGACAAAAAGGCCACCCGCCGCCGCTTGCCGACCATCCGCATCGGCCATCTCTCCATCACTTTGCTGCCGGGCGAATCCGTGGACCGCGTGCAACAGTTGACCGACCAGGTCTGGGAACGCTGGCAGCCGCAGAACATCGTCGAACAGTTCGACTGCGACATGATCATCCACGCCCTCTTCAAGATCGAACGCTACGAACGGTTCCGCGATCAGTTCGTCGCCAGTGGAATTCAGGCCGAAGACCTGGACCGGGCCCAAAAATCCTACCAGTCCACCATCGTCACCGCCGAACGCAGCCTGCTCATCGCCCGCGAAGCGCAACCCCGCGCCAACTCCAAGGTGACCCCCGATATGCTGGCCGATTGGCCTGTCGATGGGCCCGTTCAGTAGTGCACGGTGTATCCTGAAGGATTCAGGAGCTTTTCGTTGTCTCGCATTGCTGACGCCTTCTCATCTTTCTTCGGAATCCTTTTCTCCGGAACCCTTTCCCCCGAAATTGCCAAGAATTACGGCTACACCAAAATCGTAGAAAAGAAGCCGGAGCCGAAACCCGCCCCCGTGCCCGTCGCCAAGACCAGCGACGGCGCGCTGCAGATGCTCGGCATCCTGCAGCGCGAAGCCCGCCTCGTCGACTTCCTCATGGAAGACATCTCCGCCTATCAGGACGACCAGGTCGGCGCCGCCGTCCGCACCCTCCATGAACAGGCCGGCAAAGCCATCGGCCGTTATCTCACCCTCTCGCCCATCATCGATGGCGTCGAAGGCACCTATACCGAAACCCGCGCCGCCGGTCCCCTCGCCAAAGACAACGCTGCCCTCAAGTTCCTCGGCAACGTCCCCGCCCAAGGCAAGCCGCAGGGCGGCACCCTCCGCCACAAAGGCTGGCACGCCTCGAAAGTCGACCTCCCCGAAGTGAAGCCGGCCATGTCCGTCCACATTCTCGCCCCCGCCGAAATCGAAATCGAATAGCATGCAGCCTACCCTTGGCATCGACCTCGGCACCACCAACTGTGCCGTCGCGCGCGCCGAAGAGGAAGCCGGCGTCGAGGTTCTCGGTATCCCCCAACTCGTCAACCCCGGCGAAGTCCGCGCCGAACCGCTCTTCCCCTCGAGCCTCTATCTCCCCGGCCCCTCCGAGTTCGCCCCCGGCGCGCTCGCCCTCCCCTGGGACGAGAGCCCGCCCTACCTCACCGGCGAACTCGCCAAAAAACGCGGCGCCGAAAACCCCTCCCGCCTCGTCCACTCCGCCAAGTCCTGGCTCGCCGTCGCCGGCGACATGCCCCACCTCTCCGCCGTCGAAGCCACCCGCGCCTACCTCGCCCACCTGCGCGCCGCCACCCCGAACTTCGACGCCCACAACGTCCTCATCACCGTCCCGGCCTCCTTCGACGCTGCCGCCCGCGACCTCACCCTCCAAGCCGCTCAACAAGCCGGCTACCCCACCCCCGTTCTGCTCGAAGAGCCGCAGGCCGCCTTCTACGCCTGGCTCGAACGCCACCCCGACTGGCGCGAACGCATCCATCCCGGCGCTCTCATCCTCGTCATTGACATCGGCGGAGGCACCACCGACTTCACCCTCATCCGCGTCACCGACCACTCCGGCGACCTCGCCCTCGAACGCATCGCCGTCGGCGAACACATCCTCCTCGGCGGCGACAACATGGACCTCGCCCTCGCCCGCGCCGTCGAAGCGGAAATGCCCAAGCTCGACGCCGCCCAGCTCCATGCCCTCTGGCAGCGCTGCCGCGTCGCCAAAGAAAAGCTCCTTGCCCCCGGCGCCACGCAAACGGAAGAGCCGGTCACCATCCTCGGCCGCGGCACCGGCCTCATCGGCGGCACACTCAAGGGCGTTCTCCGCCGCTCCACGCTCGAACAGGTGCTCCTCGATGGCTTCCTGCCCCCCGCCGAAGCCACCGACACGCCCGCCCGTCCCCGCCGCGCGGCTCTGCAAGAGGTCGGCCTCCCCTACGCCTCTGACCCCGCCATCACGCGCCACCTCGCCGCGTTCCTCCGCGGCCAGCAGCCCACCCACGTACTCTTCAACGGCGGCGTCCTCAACGCCCCACTCGTCCGTGAACGCCTGCTCTCGGTTCTGAACTCCTGGCTCCCGGCCCCCGTCGAAGTGCTCAGCGGCGAAGACCTCATGCACGCCGTCGCCCGCGGCGCGGCCTACTACGGCCTCGCCCGCCAAGGCCGCGGCCTCCGCATCCGCGGCGGCGTCCCCCGGACGTACTACCTTGGCATCGAATCCGCCATGCCCGCCGTCCCCGGCTTCCCGCCGCCCATGAAGGCGCTCACCGTCGTCCCCTTCGGCCTCGAAGAAGGCTCCGCCGTCGCCCTGCCGAAGTACGAATTTTCCCTCCGCACCGGCGAACCCGCCGAGTTCCGCTTCTTCTCCTCCACCACCCGAAAAGAGGATCAGCCCGGCGACCTGCTCGACCCCATTCCCCCCGGCGTCGAAGAACTCGCCCCCATGGAAGTCACCCTCTCCGGCGCTCCCGCCCGCGTCTCGCTCGAAGCGCAGGTCACGGAAACCGGCATGCTCGAAATCTATTGCGTCGCCCCCAGCGGAGAACGCTGGAAACTCGAATTCAACCTACGCTCATGAAGATCGGCATCGACCTCGGCACCACCAACTCCGCCCTCGCCTACTGGGACCCCTCCGACGACGACGCGGCCATCAGTGTCTTCGAAATCCCCCAGTTCACGGCCCCCGGACGCATCGAAAAGCTCCGCACCCTCCCCAGCTTCCTCTACCTCGCCGACCAGACCTACGTCGGCGCCTACGCCCGCGAACAAGGCGCCCTCACCCCCACCCGCTCCGTCCACTCCGCCAAAAGCTGGCTCTCCAATCCCGACGTCGACCGCACCGCCAAGATCCTCCCCTGGGAAGCCCAGCCCGAATCCCGCGAACTCTCCCCCGTCGAAGTCTCCGCCGCGTTTCTCAAACACATCCGCGATGCCTGGGACGCCGCGCACCCGGAAACACCCCTCGCCGCCCAGGACATCGTCCTCACCGTCCCGGCGTCGTTCGACGAAGAGGCTCGCGAGCTCACCGTCATGGCCGCCACCCAGGCCGGCCTCGACAACGTCACTCTCATTGAAGAACCCGCCGCGGCCTTCTACTCCTGGATCGCCAACCACCTCACGGCCTCGCAAAAGCAGCTCTTCGACGGCCAGACCGTCCTCGTCTGCGACGTCGGCGGCGGCACCAGCGACTTTACCCTCATCAAGGTCTCCCGTACCGGCGACATGGTGGAGTTCACCCGCACCGCCGTCGGCAAGCATCTCCTCCTCGGCGGCGACAACCTCGACCTCACCCTCGCCTGGCTCGTCGAAGCCAAGCTCGGCCAGCAGCTCTCGCTCCGCCAGCGCTCCGCCCTCCGCCGCCAATGCGCCGCCGCGAAAGAGAGATTACTGAACGAACCCAATCTCGAAAAGGTGGAGATCACCGTCCTCGGCGCCGGCAGCTCCCTGATCGGCGGCACCCTGCGTTCGGAAATCCTCCGCTCGGAAGCGCTCGAACTCGCTCTTGAAGGCTTCCTCCCCGCTGCGCCGCTCGCCGACCGGCCCAAAGACGACAAGCGCAGCCTCTTCCGCGAACTCGGCCTCCCTTACGTTTCGGACCCCGCCGTCACCAAGCACCTCGCGGCGTTCCTCACCGATAACGGCGTCACCGAAGGTCCCGACGCTATTCTCTTCAACGGCGGCTTCTTCATCCCGGAACTCCTCCGCCAGCGCGTCGCTGACGTCCTCGAACACTGGTTTGCCAAGCGCCCGGCGATCTTCGAGAATCGCGACCTCGATCTCGCCGTCGCCGTCGGCGCGGCCTATTACGCCAACGTCCGCACCGGCGGCAAGGGCGTCCTTGTCCGCGGCGGCCTCCCGCGCGCTTACTTCGTCGGCCTGTCGAACGACCGCAAGCAGTCCATCTGCCTAGCCCCGCGCGGCAGCGAGGAAGGCACCGAGATCACCCTCGACCACGAAGGCCTCCAGCTCGTCGCCAACCGCCCCGTCAGCTTCCGCCTCTACAGCTCGCTCCACCGCACGGAAGATCAGATCGGCGACCTCGTCGACCTCTCCGCCGAACCCGAGATCCACGCCCACGCCCCGCTCCAGGCCTTGATCCGCTTCGGCAAGCCCACCGGCGAACGCCTGGTCCCCGTCAAGCTCGGGGCCAAGCTCACCGCCGTCGGAACGCTCGAGATCTGGTGCGATTCGAAGGTCAGCGACAACCGTTGGCGTCTCCAGTTCGAGCTGCGCAAGTCCGCCGCTCCCACGGCTCAACGCGCCGCCACGGTCATTGCCGACGAAGCCGTGGCCGCCGGCGAAGCCCTCATCCGCCAGACCTTTGAGGCCGGCACCCTGCCGCCCGAAGAGCTCCCCGCCAAGCTCGAACAGTTGCTCGGCCTCGGCCGCGCCAGTTGGCCCTTGAGCGTCATCCGCCGCTACGCCGATCTCTTCCTCCAACTCGCCGACTCCCGGAAGCGTTCGGCGGCCCATGAGGCGCGTTGGTTGAACCTCGGCGGCCTTTGCCTCCGCCCCGGCTTCGGCTTTCCGGGCGACGAGCTCCGCATTGAACAGGCGCGCCGCGTCTTTGCCGGCGGCCTGACCTTCAGCAATCAGGTCCAACCCGAAATCGAGTGGTGGATCTTCTGGGGCCGCGTCGCCGGCGGCCTGAATCGCAACCAGCAAACGGACATCTATCAGCGCATCGCCAACCAGATCCTGCCGAAGGGCAACAAGAAGGCGCCCCGAATTAATCCCAGCCTCGTGCGCGAACTCTGGCGCACCGCCGCCAGCCTCGAACATCTTCCCGCTGGCACCCGCACCGAACTGGGCGAGTCCTGCCTGAAGCGTCTCCGCAACAACCAATCGACGCATCCAGAGACGGATCTCTGGTGCCTGAGCCGCCTCGGCGCCCGCAAGCTTTTCTACGGGCCGATGAATCTGGTGCTCCCCGCCGCGACGGCGGTCCGTTGGGCCGAGCAGTTGTTGAAGCATCCGCACGCCCACGTGCCGGAGACGCTCGTGGCCCTCTGCCAGAAGACCGGCAACGCCACGCTCGACGTCCCGGTCACCACCCTGAACCTCGCCGCCGCTCGCATCCAGCAGCATAAGGATTCCGAAGCCCTGCTCGCCCGTTTGGAGGGCAAGGCCGCCGACTCCGCCGAGTCGCTCGCCCGCCTGTTCGGCGAGGAGCTCCCCAGCGGCCTCGTGTTCACCAGCTCTTACTGAGTCAGGTTCAGGTAGCGCAGGTACCGCCATCCGCTGTTGGGCAACCCTGCTGACCGGCTCTGCACCCCACCGAAGTAGAGCAAGTGTCCCCGGAAGCCTGTCTTGAAGGTCAAGCCAAAATTGAGGGTCAGGTCGCGCCCACTGAGCGTGCGGGAACTCGTTGCGCCATCGAGGGTACATTGCGTGTTCGACACCGTCCCCGGCTGACCCGGTGTAATCCCGGGCAGCAGCAGGTTCGTGCCGGAGTCGCTCAGCAGATACATGACGTTGGCCACGCCGTCGTAGCCGACATAGCAGGCATTGGCCCCGTTCAGTTCTCCGTTGATCAAGAACTGCGCTGCCGTAATGTTGCTCGCCGCCACCGCGTCCCGGTACTGCACCCGGATCCGTCCCGCTTCGTTCTGGGTGTATTCGATGACCTGCGGCCGCGTATTCTCGGGCGCCGTTTCTGGAAGGCGGAAGATTCCTCGCGGAGACCACCCGGAGTTGGCCCCGCCCCGGTCCCGCGCGGCCAAAAAGGCGATCTTGTCGCCCTGGAACGTCTCCCTAAACCGAATCACCATCGAAAGGGTCAGAAAATTCCCAAATCGCTCCACCCAAACATTCCGAATGCTGCACTGGCTGTTCTGAATCGGGGTGGAGGACCCGAGCCCCGTCGCGATCAGATTGGTGTTGTTGTCGTTCACCAAAAACATCGTATTGCTCACCGAATCAAACGCCAGGTAACAGGCATTACCAGCGTCTAGCGCGTGATTGACCAGAATATTGAGAACACCCAGATCTTCATTCCCGTCGCCATCAAAATAGGTGGCCGTCAACTGAGTATCGCGGGGGTCTTCACCGGCCAGCTGCGTCGAAATCGATTCCGGCCTGGGCACGGCGCCGCCCTGCTCCACCAATACGGAAACGCCTGCCACGCTGAATGTACCGCTTCGCGCGGCACGGTTTGGGGAAGCGTCCACCCCCATGACGAGCGGGCCGGATCCGCTGTTGCGATAACTTTGGTAACGAATCCAGGGAACCTGGGAATCTGGGTCCCACATGCACTGGTCCTGTGTCGTCACATTGACAATCACCGCGTCGCCTGCCGTCCCTACCCGGAAGCTGCGCGGGTTCACTGCGAACGTACACTCGTACCGGGTATACGAAAAGCTGTAGGCTTTGGGAGCCGCCGAAGCTTGTATTGTCTGCGAAAGCGGTCCCCCATGGTCCCATCGCCCATCATCGAAATAGTGGGCGTTTGGATACCGAGCACCCGCCCCTCCATTCCGGGAAATCGTAATCGTGTGTGTCGTCCCGGGCTGCCAAGCGAACCTCGCCGGCGTGGTGTAGCCAGTTCCGTCCACCGAGAGACTCATCCCGCTCGGCTGCGAAGTAAACGTGTGCTCAATACTGCCTGTCGTATCGCGGAAACGTGAGAGGAACGCGTATGTCTCGCCGCTCTCCGCCATTGGACTCCTGGTACGGCTATTGATCGTCGGAAAGTCTGCGGACCGGGTCGTGCCTGCCAACCAGACCCTACCCTGCGGATCAATGGTCATTCCTCGCAGCCGCTCTTCTCGGGAGCCTCCCAAATAGGTGCCGTAGATGACGTCCTGCCAGTTCCGGGAAAACTTCCTCACGAAGACGCCCGAACCACCAGCGTCGTTCGGTTGGTAGGCGTCATAAATCGCGGCTTCACTGCCGCCTCCGCCTAGGATCAGATTGCCACTGCCATCCACTGCCACCTCCGCCGCAAAGAAGTCGAGGCTATTCCGCAGCAAAATCCGGTTCGTATCGGCCGAAAGGTTGGCGAAGAACGCTCCCGGACGAGTACCGTCTCCGACGTTCCTTTCTCCCGGTGGCAGCGTAAAGTTCCCTAACGTGCTCCCCAGCACGAGCAGCGATTGGTCGGGAGCGAATCGAAGCCGTTGCGGCAGCCAGTCGCCTCCCGGGAAAAGCGTAGTGAGCAGCACCGGCGCAGAACCGTCCGGGTTCCACTCGACCACCATTCCTTGCCGCCCGCTCGATGTCTTCGCCGCTCCCCCTCCAACCGGAGTAATCGCGGGAGAGTTTGTCTCGACCAGCCAAAGCGCCCGGCCGGCCGAACTCACCGCCACGCCCTTCACCACCGTGGTGGATCGATCATTGCCAGAAATTGCCGAGGCGTGCAGATACCGGCCCCCACTCGGCCCGATCTTCAGGCACAGTCCCATCTCGCTCGCCCGTCCACCCGGAGCGTAGATCGTCGTCGTCGGAAACGATAGCCCCGCCGACGTCGCGGCCGCCACCAACAGATTCCCCTCGGCATCCACCGCAGCATCATAGGTCGTCGTATTGCCAATTCCCCCCAAAATCGTGGAGTACAACACACTCTGCCCATCCGCCGACAACCGGAACGCAAACCCCTCCTGGCTCACACTCGCCCGATTCACCGCCACCGGGTTCACCTGCGGAAAGTCGATCGACGTCGTGTGCCCCACCACATAAGCCTCCCCCGCCGCATTCACCGCCATCCGCGTCACCTCCTCCTCCCGCGCTCCGCCCACCAACGTCGCGTAAACCAAGTTCGCCCCCGTCGGGTCAAACTTCGCCACCAACACATCAAATGACCGCTGCCCCGCGGGGCCAATCGACCTACTACCCGTGAGCGGACCATCCGTCCCCATCGCAACGTATATGTTCCCTGCCGGATCCGACGCCATCGACAAGCCATAGACGTTGCCTAGATACGTCGAATAGTCCAGCGCCGGGTCAATCAACAGCGGCAAGTTCCGATCATAGGCCCCTATGCGAAACCGCACGACATTCTTCTCAATGGCAAATCGCACCGCCACCGGCACTCGCCCTTGCGCGCCCTCCTGCCAAGCCACTGGCGCCAACTGCCGGTAGACTTCTCCCCGCAGGCGCACCGCCAGCGACCCGTCTCCCTCCACCGCGGCCGCCGCGTTTGCTCCCAACTCTAAAGCAATCTGAGCAGGATCGGCGCCTGCCGCCACTTCGAAGTCGTACTCCACGGTGCCGCCCCGGCCATGAAACACCGCATCGATGCCCGGATAGAGAGCGCGGTATCGTAACTGATCATGCGGAGAAAGGACCTCCCGCCGCGGCCGGAAATCGGTCAACCGGAAGGTGGAGGGTCGCTCCAGTACCGGCCGCACCGTCTGCGCCCCCAGGAAACGAAACCCTAATCCTTGGCTATCTCCAACCCTTACGGAAAAGCCGGTTACTCCAAAATCAACTGCCACCCCGCCCGACCAAGCTACGGCCCCCGACTCCGTGTGCAGAAAGACAGTCGGCAGGCTTACATACGTTCCCGCCGACAGCAGCATGCAACTGACATGTAACAAAACCAAAAGTAAGTGGCGATGAGACAGCATGACTGACAGGCTAGCGCATGTTGGCGGCCGGTGAATCGATCCGGTGTGCTACCCCGGAAGAGTTTCCGTCCAGCCGGCGACACAGGTTGACCCCGGCTCGGATCCAGAGGGCGTTTCAAATGGAAAACCAGGGTGCAACCCGGAAATCGCTCTTCCCCGGAAGTGTTACCCTTTAGTCACAAGGGGCACTGTCCCTTGGTTTCCCACTCCTTAGGAGGTCTATCAATAATGAAGATGCCTGCGCAACGCTGGTCTTCCTTAGCAGTTTTGTGTTATGCCCTAGCGCTACCCGGCCTGGCCCAGCTCGCCAGCAATACGTCGATCGTCGGCAATGTTGCCGATGCCACGGGCGCAACCATCGCCGGAGCGCAAGTCACCGCTCTCAATCAGCTCACCGGCGAAACCGTCAACACCACCTCAAATGACAGTGGTAACTACGAGTTCCAGTTTCTCAAGGCAGGCGTCTACACCGTCACCGTCCAGAAGTCCGGTTTCAGCACCACCGCCACCAAGGACATCAACCTGTCCGCCAACCAGACCGTCCGTTCCGACTTCGCTCTGAAAGTCGGCTCCGTCGATACCCGCGTTGAAGTCACCGCTGACATTCCGCCCATCAAGACGGACGAAGCTTCGATGAACGAAGTCATCTCCACCAAGAGCACCGCGGAACTGCCGCTCAACGGCCGCAACCCGATGCGCCTCGCCATCACCACTCCCGGCGTCATTTTCGGCGCCCGCGGTACCAGCAACCCCGGCGGCGGCGAAGCTTACATCGGCGCGGGTCTGCGCGAAATCACGAATAGTGTCTCGCTCGACGGTGTGAGCATCATGTCGAACCTCATCACCACGACGACCCTGCGTCCTTCGGTCGACGCCGTCGCCGAAGTGCAGGTCCAGACCGGCACCTACCCCGCGCAGTACGGCGGCTACCTCGGTGTTCAGGTCAACATGGTCACCAAGTCGGGCTCGAACAACTTCCACGGCGCGGCCTATGAATTCCTGCGCAATCAGGTTCTCGATGCCAAGCCGTTCTTTCTCGCCCAGGGCCGCAGTAAGCCCCCGCTGCGCCAGAACCAGTTCGGCGTCCAGTTCAACGGCCCCGTGGTGATCCCGAAACTCTACAACGGCAAGAACAAGACCTTCTTTATGTTTGGCTGGGAAGAGCTTCGCCTGGTCTCGCAGACTCCGGTCATCGACAGCGTCTTCACGCCGCTGATGCGCCAGGGCAACTTCAGCGAAACCACCACCATCGCTCGCGACCCGCAAACCGGCAATCCGTTCCCGGGCAACATCGTCCCGTCGAACCGCATCGCTCCCCAAGCCACCCGCTCTCTAGCTTACATGCCGCTCCCTAACGGACCCGGCTTGCTCCAGAACTACAACACCAACGTCGCCGCTAACAACACGGGTCGCCAGTATGTCGGCCGTCTCGACCAGTCCATCGGCGAAAACAACCGCTTTTTCTTCCGGTATGTGACGAACTCCACGCTGCTGTTCAACGAGAACTCGAACCCCTTCAACGGGTCCGAACAGCCCGTCGGCGACCGCAACTACGTTATCGGCTACACCAAGATTTTCAGTTCCTCCATCGTGAACGACTTCCGCTACGGCGATCAGCGGACCACCATCGATGCCCTGAACTTCTTTACCCCGGGCAAACGGTTCCCGGCCACCGCTGGCACGGATCTGGGTATCCCCGGCTTCACCACTTCGGCGGAAAACCCCGGCCTTCCCTCGCTCGGTATCGCGAACTACATGGCCATCGGTGGTCAGAACATGAGCTCGACGAACTGGTTCCAGCAGGACGCTACGCACCAGGTCTCGAACACCACCAGCGTTCTCAAGTCGGCGCACAACATTGCCTTCGGCGTCGATAGCCGCAAGGTCGTCACCAACCGCACGGCGAACAACAACCCCCGCGGCGGCTTCGGCTTCAACGGCCAGCTCACCGGCTATGCCCCCGCCGACTTCATGCTCGGCCTGCCCCAGAACATCACCACCCCCGGTCCGCTGTTCCCCGGTGGCGGTCAGCAGTGGCGTCATGGCTTCTTCGTGCAGGATAAGTGGCAGGTTTCGAACCGCCTCACCCTCACCCTCGGCATCCGTTACGAACTCCCGATCGTGCCCCAGTCCACCACGGGCAACGGCACCATCCTGAATCCGGAGCAGACCGCCTTCATTCCCGGCACCGTGCCGTCGAAGATCCCCTACCACCAGGCGGACCGCAACAACTTCGCGCCACGCTTCGGCTTTGCCTACCGCATGCCGTCGAAGTTCGTCATCCGCGGCGGCTTCGGGCTCTACTACAACCCCAACCAGATGAACTCCTTCACTCTGGCCACGACGAACCCCCCGTTCTCGACCATCTTCACCTTCAACAACTCGCTCGTGAATGGGATCCTGCCGTCGAACGCCTTGACCCTGTCGAACCCGCTGCCCGCCACCGGCGGTTCGGTGTCCGCCCGGCCCAACGCGTTTCACATCAGCCCTTACCTCCCGAACGGCTCAATGAACCAGTGGAGCCTCAGCATCGAGCGTGGCCTCTGGCGCAGCGCCGGCATCGCGGTGGAGTATCTCGGCAACTACGCCTACCACCTCGATCGGAGCTTCTTCCTGAACACCCCCCGTCCGGGCCCGGGCGCCATCAACGATCGCCGCCCGAATCCCCGCTTCGCCGTCATCCGTCAGATCACCAACGACCTGAACTCGAAGTACAACGGCATGAGCGTCGTTTATCGCCAGAATGGCTTTAAGGGTCTTACCACCCTCTTTAGCTACACCTTCTCGAAGGTCCTCGACGTCTCCACCGACTCCAACAGCGGTTCGAACGTCATGGATCCCTTCAACTGGCGCCTCGACTACGGCCTCGCCAACTGGGACGTCCGCCATCGGACGGTAGCCAGCTACAACTACGAACTGCCCTTCTTCGCCAACTCCTCGAGCAAGCTCCTCAAGAACACGCTCGGCGGCTGGCAGATGAACGGCATTACCACCATCCAGTCCGGTCAGCCGTTCGGCTCGGTGCTCGCCACGGACCGCGCCAACGTCGGCCAGGGTACGCAGCGCGCTAACCTCTCCGGCACGCCCATCACGGTGAACTGCGGTAGCGGCAAGCTTGTGAACTGCGTGAACATCAGCGGCTTCGCTCTTCCCGCCGAGTTCACCTATGGCAACTCGCCCCGCAACTTCTTGCGCGGCCCCGGTCTCGTCAACTTCGACTGGAGCCTCTTCAAGAATTTCACGATCACCGACAACTTGAAGCTCCAGTTCCGTTGGGAGACCTTCAACACGCTCAACCATCCGAACTTCGGCCTCCCCAACACAAGCTTCGTTGTGGGCGCCACCAACTTCGGCAACATCACCGGCACCGCCACCAACATGCGCCAGCAGCAGTTTGGTTTGAAGTTCCTCTTCTAACGAACCGCTCCGGTGTACTAACTGAAAGGGCCTCCCCACCGGGGGAGGCCTTTTTCTTTCAGGACTGCAAACGGATCGCCGATAAGCTAACTTGGTACGACGACCGACAAACCATGCCCTTAGCAAGCCACTTGATCGCACGGCTAGCGGGCGCCGCGGCCCTGGCAGCGTTGCTCCTGGGTGGCTACTTTCTCCTGAGGGATCAACTGCCGGTTGACCGCGATCGCGTTTTCCGCGTCGGGTATGGATCGCTGCCGCCGGCCATGACGGTCTCCGCCGATGGCCAACCCGATGGCCCGGTTCCGGAGGGAATCCGCGAAGCAGCGGCCAATCTCGGTCTGTCTCTCGAATGGGTACCGGTCAACGGCTCGCCAGAGGAAGCGCTCTCCGGCGGAAGCATCGACCTTTGGCCGCTGTTGAACGAACGCCCAAAATTCACCGGCCAGATTCACTTCAGCGCCCCCTATCTTCGGCTCGCCTACTGGGTCATCACCCGTGACGATGCGCCGTTGCCCCCCAATTGGAAGGGACTCCGCATCGCCCGCGTCCGCGGCGGCCAAGCCCGCACCTGGAGCGAACGGATTGCCCCCGGCGCCACTGCCGTCGAAGCTCCCACTCAGGTCGCCGCCTTCGACGCCTTTTGCCGCGGCGAAGCCGACGCCGCCCTCGTCGCCGAAGGCATGAGCGACGGCGTCCTGTCGGCCAAGCCCCCCAGCTGCGGAGACCGCCGCATCGGCCTGCACACCCATCCGGATTGGCTCCTGCTGTTCGGCATCGCCGCCAACCGCGCCGATCGCCAGGCCGTCCGCGCCGCCGAGCGTCTCCGCGAGGAGTTCGGCCGCATGACCCGCAGCGGGCGCTTCGCCTCCATCACCTTCAACTGGGGGCTGGTCACCTCGAGCCAGCTCTTCACCATCTCGGAATATCTGGAGTCCGGCCGCCGCACCCGCGAACTCTGGTACGGCATGGTCATGCTGGGCCTCGTCTGCCTCCTCCTGGCCTGGCAAACGCTCCGCCTCCGCCGCGCCCGCCAGGCCGCCGAATGCGCCAATCGCGCTAAATCCGCCTTCCTGGCCAACATGAGCCATGAGATTCGCACCCCCATGAACGGGGTCCTCGGCATGGCCGATCTCCTGCGCCAGACCAGCCTCACCGTCGAACAACGCGAACTGGCCACCACGATTAGCGAATCGGGCGAGGCCCTGCTCGAACTCCTCAATGAGATTCTCGATCTGGCCAAGGTCGAAGCCGGCAAACTCGAACTGCGCCTCGCTCCGGTCTCGCTCTCCGCCCAGCTCCACGAAGTCGAGCGGCTGTTCCGCGCCCGCGCCCTCGAAAAGGGTCTGCGTCTCCGTCTGGGCGAACTCCCGGAGGACCCGCTCCTGGTGCTGGCCGATGAACTCCGCCTCCGCCAGATTCTCGTCAATCTCGTCAGCAACGCCGTGAAGTTCACGGATCAGGGCGAGGTTACCATCGACCTCAAAATCGAGCGCAAAGCCCCACACCAGCTCACAGCCCTATTCAGCATCACCGACACCGGGATCGGCATCTCGCCCGCCGATCAGGATCGCCTCTTTGAAGTGTTCACGCAGGCCGAAGACAAGGGCGCCAGCACTCGCGGCGGCTCCGGCCTGGGCCTGGCCATCTCCCGGCGGCTCGCCGAACTCATGGGGGGCTACGTGACGCTGCGTTCCCGCCTGGGCGAGGGCTCCACGTTCATCGTCTCCATTCCGTTCCTCCGCTCCGCTGCCGCCAAATCCACCGCGGCTAAGCCCGCGCCCTCCGGCAGCGCCTCGGCCCGCGTCCTCGTCGTCGAGGATAATCCCGTCAACCGCCGCGTGCTCGAGCTCATGCTGAAGAAGCTGGGCTGTGAGACCACGCTCGTCAACTCCGGCGAAGAAGCGCTGGCGATCACCACCTCTCGGGCCTTTGATCTCATCCTCATGGACTGGCAGATGCCCGGCATGGATGGTATCGCCACCGCCCGGGCTCTGCAGCAACGCTGGACCGAAAGCGAACGGGTGCCCATCATCGCCATCACCGCGAACGCCATGCAAGGGGATCGCGAGATCTGCCTCGCCGCCGGCATGGCGGACTACCTCACCAAACCGGTCGACCTCGTCAGCCTCAGCGCCGCCATTGAACGTTGGGCGCCTACCAGTGCATTACCTGCCCGCCATCCACGTTGATCGTCTGTCCGGTCACGGACGAAGATCGCGCCGACGAGAGAAACGCTACCATATCGGCAATCTCGGCCGGCTCCTGCCATCGCCCTAACGGCGCCACGGCCTTCACCTTGTCCCCCGCCCACTCCTCGTACGTCCGCCGCTGCCCCTCCGGCTGCTGATCGTGCCACGCCTGCCACACCGCCCGGTTCAGCGGCGTCTTCACCATCCCCGGATTCACCGTATTCACCCGCACTCCATACCCCGCCAGATCCTTCGCCAGACACTGCGCAAAATTGATGTTCGCCGCCTTGCTCGCCGAGTACGGCGGATCCGTCTGCGAACCGATCTGTCCCGCCACCGACGCGATAAACACCATGGTCCCCGCGCGCCGCTCCATCATCCCCGGCGCTAGCACCTGCGCCACGTTCACCATGCCCATGATGTTCACGTCCAGCACCCGCGCCCAGTCCCCCGGCTCCAGGTTCAAGAACGGAAATCCGAACTTGCCGGAGCCCATCGCCGCCGCATGCACCAAGTGCCGCACCGGGCCGTAGTTCGCCTCGGTCTCGCGTAGCGCCTCGCGCACGCTCTCAAGCGAACTCACGTCCACGCTCCGCGGCCCCTGCCGGTCCCACACCGCCACCCGGCATCCCTCGCGCTCGAGCGCCTCCACGCACGCCCGGCCAATCCCGCTCGCCCCGCCCGTCACCACCGCCACGTTGTCTCGCAGTTCCAGATCCATCGCGCCAGCATATCTTACGGCGGACACTCGCAGCCCGCCCGGCCCAACGCCTTCGTTAACCGGCACCAGCCCGCCCGGAACTCCTCCGTCTCCGTGATCACGGCCCGCAACTTCTCCGGCGCCGCCTCCGCCCGGCACCCGTAGCTCTGTCGCAGCGCTTTCACCACATCCTGCCCGCGAAACACCTCTTTGCCCGAGCTCGTGCTCACTGCAATGTAGGGCTGCAACATCCAATGGGTCCCAAACGAGCCGGAGGTCCGCAGCGCCAGCGGCATCGCCACCATGTGAAACCGCACGCCGGGCAACTGCCGCGCCAACTCGATATTCAACTGCCCGGCAAACTGCGCCCCCGCCCCCATCGCCGACCCGATTCCCCGGTCCTGGCTAAACGTCTCGCTCACCCCGGAAGCCTCGATCACCACCACATGGATCTCCGGCGGGGCAGGGCACGCCGCCTGCTCCGCCCGCAGTGCGAACAGCAGCATCTCCAGGCCCCGGTTGTCCGCCGCGCCCCCGTCCGTCACCCAGTACCGCGTCTGCTCGCCCACGTCCACCGCGGCATTCGAGAACACCGGCGGAAAGTTCGCGCTCAGCGCCGCCGCATCCTCCAGCCGCGTGGCCGGATCATCCACCAGCACCGGCAGCGGCTCTTTCGGTACAAAGGGCAGCTCCGTCCGCGGAAACGCCCCCCGCAGCGCCAGATTCGTCAGCACCAGCCGGCCCCCCGCCACGTCCGATTTCGTCTCCCCAAACCGCTCGGACGCCAACCGCCTCAGCCGGAGATCCGGATGCCCCGCCTCCCGCCGGAATCGCCCGGCCAGCGTCGTGTTCAGGATCAGTCCAAAGTCGCCGACCTGCCCCATCGTCTGTCTCTCCTGGAGCTCCCACCGTCGCCGAAAGCTCTCCGCCAACAGAATCCCCAACCGTCCGCCCTTCACCATCCGCCACTCGGACGCTCGCTCAATCACATCGGCGATGAACGGCTCGCGCATCGTCTTGTGAAACCGGTCCCACGGCGCCGCATCCGGCCGCAGCAACTCCCGCCGCTTCCCGGCATAGTACGCCAACGCCGCCGACCCGCCCGATACCCCGCTCCCCGCCACAATCGCGCCCTCTGGCGCGCGCTGCGTGATCCCTTCAAGCACCGCCGCCGTAAACAGCGCCGCCCGCGTTCCCCCGCCGGACGCCGCCACCACGATCCGCGGCCCGCCCCCACATCCCACGAGCGCCGCCAGCTTCTTCCCCTGGCCCGACTCCGCCGCCGCCTCCAAGCCCGGAATCTGCGTCTGCCGGCTCAACGCCCACGCGCCGCCGCCCAGCAGCGCCGCCACCAGCAGGCCAATCGCCGCGAAGTACTGGCTCAGCCGCCGGTCGATCTGCCGGGGCTTCGGCTCGGCCTTGCCGCCGGGGTTCCCCGTCGCCGCCAGATGCACAAAGAGATCGCGGAACGCCCAGGCTTCGAAATATGGCTCGGCCGGCTTCGCCGGATTCGGCCGGTACGCCACAAAGCGGCCGAGCCCGTGCAGCGCCAGCGTCCGCTGGTCCGGCGGCACCTTCGTGACCTCCGGCCCGGCGTACGGATACGGAATTTCGCACGCCTCCTCCGCCCCGCTCCGCAGCAGCGCCAACAGCTCCGCTCCCGCCAGGCGCTCCATCCAGTAGTCGTACCACCACGTCAACGCGTAGGCGAAGCCCAAGTACAGCAGGATCTCCAGCCGCTCCGCGCCGTCGAAAATCGTGGTGACGTACGACACCTCCGCAATCCGCGCCGCGCCCAACGCAATCAACAACAGCGAAACCCCCAACGCCGCGTTCCGGAAAAATCGCGCCGTCAGAGTCCGCAGCATCGCGTAGAGCCGCTCATTCAACGCCGTGAACACCACCAGCAGCCCCATCGCCCCCAACACCGTCGCGCCCGCCAGAAACGTGTACGCGGGCGGCGCCAGCAACACCGCAATCGCCGCCGGCAACAGCAGCAACAGCGCACTGCCGAACAACCCCGTGATCACCTGCCACAGCAACGACCGCCCCACCGCCGCGGCCCGCCCTCGCGATTGAAACAGCTCCGTCACCACCAACCCCTGCCGGTACGTCGATCCCTCGGCGAGCGGCGCCATCAGACTTCGCGCCAGCCGCGCCGCCAGCAACAGCGCCACCCCCACCACCGCCGTCACCGGAATCAACAGATGCCGGTAGATCCCGCCATCCCCCGGCGCCGCATCCGCCCCAAGAATCCAAACTCCCGCGCCGATCAATCCCAGCACCGCCACCTGCACCAACAGCAAGTGCCGCCCCGCTTGCCGAAAGATCGTCCACGCCGCCAGCCCTACCAGGCCGCCCACCGCCAGGTGCCACCCGAGCGACGGCATCCCGGTCCACAGCGCCGCCGCCACCAGGCTCGGCCACACCAACGCATCCGCATTGTGGCCGTCCGCGCCCATCCGCTGCCAGCGGATATCCGCAAACCGCATCCAGTCATCGAGAGCATTGGCCCACCGGCGCAAAATACCGATCATGGTGGCCAATCGTACTAGATGCGTTAGCCGCGCGCGATGGCGATGATCGCCCGGCTGAACCGGTCCACGTCCTCAAGCGACGCATAGATGTTCGGTGTCACGCGAATACACTCAAACTCGCCCGGCATCACCCGCGTCCGCACATGAATCTTGAACTTGTTCAAAAGCGTCGCCGTCAGTTGCTCCGCCCGCATCCCCGCGATGCTCAACGCCCCAATGCCGCAGGACTGCTCCGGCGCGTCCGCGTTCAACAGCGTCACCCGTTCCACCCCGCGCAACGCCCCCTCCCAACGCCGCCGCAGATACCGCAGCCGCTCCTGCTTCCGCAGCGCGCCCAGCCCCCGATGAAACGCGAGCGCATCCGCCACCGCGTTCCGCATCGCCACCGGCGCCGTGCCGATGCTCTCAAACTTCCGGATGTTCGCCTTCATCGCCGCCGGCGTGCCCACCAGCGGCCACACGCGCGGAATCAGCTCCCGCCGCATGTACAGAAAGCCGGTGCCCACCGGCGCCGTCAGCCACTTGTGCAGGCTCGTCGCGTAGAAGTCGCAGTCCAGGTCATCCCGGCGGAAGACCAAATGCGCAAACCCGTGCGCCCCATCGACGATCGAGTAAATCCCCCGCCGCCGCGCCTCCCGGCAGATCGCCCCTACCGGAAAGATCTGCCCGGTGGTGAACGTCATATGCGAAACCAGGATGGCCCGCGTCTTCGGCCCCACGTTCGCAAAGAACAAATCGAACAACTGCTGCGGATCCTTCGGAGGAGTCGGATAGGCAAACTTCTTGACGACAATCCCCTCCCGCGCCGCCCGCTGGTCCAGGCTCGCGAACATGCTCGGGTAGTCCTGTGTCGTCGTCACCACCTCGTCGCCGGGCTTCAGGTCCAGCCCCAGAATCACCGCGTGCAGCCCCTCGCTCGTGTTCCGTGTCAACGCCAGCTCTTCGGGCGAACAGCCGAACTCCCGCGCCAGCTCCTCGCGGATCACCTCCGTCTCCGGCAGCAGCAACTCGTCCACGTAGTGCGACGGCGAAAGATTCGTAACCGTCCAATACCGCTCCATCGCCTCCTGCACCACCTTCGGCGCCGGGCAGACGGACCCGTTGTTGAAGTTCAGCAGGTTGCGGTCCACGGTAAACGCCATCCGCGCCGCGAACCAGAAGTCTTCGTTCGCCGCGGCCTCCGTGGCGCTTTGCCCCTGCAGATTCCCTACCGCGGCAGCCAGCGCTCCCAGAACCAGGCGACGAGTCATCCCCTCATGGTAGCTGGCGGAATGCCGCCATGGTGACGTCCGATGGTTTGTAGTTGCCGAAGCGGTAGCCCTCGGCAATCCGCATCGGCGTCCAGCCGAACTTATTCGGCCGGTCCCAGATCTCCCGCTTCGCTCCGCGCTTAGCCAGCAGCCGCACCGCGCCCGGCAGGTTCTTGTAAGCCGCGCCGTGCATCGCCGTCTCGCCGTTGTTGTCGACGGCGTTCACGTCGTTGCCCAGCTCAATCGCCACCTCAATGGCCTCCATCACCTCAGCCTCGGTGCCGGCATCTTCGCCCGGCGACCGCGTACCCAAACCCGCCGCTGCCATCAACGGCGTCGAGCCGTCCACGTTCGGCAGCTTCGGGTCTGCGCCCAACTGCGCCAGCAGCCGCATCAGCTCGGCGTCCGCCGTCCGCGCGGCCAGAAAGAACGCGGTGCCGCCGGCGGTGTTCAGCCCGGTCATGCCCACGCCGATCTTCTTGCTCATCCGCGCGTTGATATCGGCGCCCTTGGCCACCAGCGCCTTCACGAAATCGAGACTCGTCAGGTTGCCGGAGCCGTCCGGCGCGGGGTCGTTATCGCCCAGCCCCGGTTTCCGCACCCACGTCACGGCATGGAGCGCCGTATAGCCCGGCCCGTCCGCATTCGGATTGGCCCCGGCGTCGAGCAGCACCTTGCCCAGTTCGTAGTGCGCGTTCACGGCCGCCAGAATCAACGCCGAAGTTCCCGTCCGCGGCGCCTTCGGCGGAGCCGCGCGGCGCCCGCCCGAGGGCGTCGTATCGTTCACCTCGGCCCCGGCTTTGAGCAGCGCCTGCACGGCGGCAATCTTGCCTTCGCGCACCGCAAACAGCAGCGGCGTATAGCCGGAGTCGAGCCGGTCGTCGACGGGCGCGCCGGCCTTCACCAGTTCCGCGATCACGTCCGCATGGCCTTCGGCCGCCGCCCAGTGCAGCGCCGCCTGCCCCTGCTTCTTCTCCTTGGCCTTCACATCGGCGCCGGCCTTGAGCAACGCCCGCACCGCTTCCAGGCTCCCTGTCCGCGCGGCCGTCATCAACGCCGTCTCGCCCCCGGGCAGCACCGTGTTCGGATCCGCCCCGGCGGCCAGCAGCCGCGCCACCATCGCTCCATTGCCGTTCGTGCACGCCAGCGACAGCGCCGTGACGCCATAGCGATTGGCTTCCTTCACGTCCACGCCGTCGCGGATCAACCGCTCCACCGCGACCAAATCGTCCTGATACGCCGCGCGATGCAGCGGCGTTGTCCCATCAGAAGCCGCCGCTAAGGCGCCCGCGAAAACCAATCCCAACGCCCAGCGCCGCATGACTTACACCGCCGTCAATTCGGGAATCTTGCCGGTGCTGTCGGCAAAGCGGTCCAGCCGCACGCCGACGCGATCAAGCAGCGTCAGATGCAGGTTCGCCAGCGGCTCCGGCTTCGTGTACCGCAGGTGCCGGCCTCCCGCCTTCTTGCCCGCCAATCCGCCCGCCACCAGAATCGGCAGATTCACATGGTCGTGTTTATCGGCGTCGCTCATGCCGCTGCCATAGAGATAAATCGAGTGGTCGAGCAGGCTGCCATCGCCGTCCGGCGTGGCCTTCAGCTTCTCGAGGAAGTAGGCGAACAGCGAGACATGGAACGCGTTGATCTTCGCCACGCGCGCCAGCTTCTCCGGGTCGCCGCCGTTATGCGTCAACGGATGGTGCGCATCCGGCACGCCAATCTCCGGGTAGGTCCGCGTGCTTGTCTCACGCGCCAATTGGAACGTCGTCACCCGCGTCACGTCGCCCTGCAGAGCCAGCACCTGCAGGTCGAACATCAGCTTCGCGTGGTCGGCGTAGGAAGCCGGCACACCCACGGGACGGTCCAAATCCGGCAGTTTCGATTCTGCCGTTGCCTTCTCGGCCTTCTGAATCCGGCGCTCCACTTCGCGCACCGTGTCCAGATACTCGGACACTTTCGTACGGTCGCTTGCGCCCAACTTGCGTTGCAGGCGGGCGATGTCGGCGCTCATCCAATCGAGCAGGCTCGCGTCCTTCCGCAATTCGGCCTGCCGGTCACTCGCGCTGCCGCCGTCGCCGAACAGCCGTTCAAACGCGATGCGCGGGTGCGCCTCGGCCGGCAGCGGCGTCGTGGGCGAAGACCACGAAAGATTGTTCTGATAGACGCAGGCGTAGCCGTTGTCGCACTGGCCCACCGTGGTCAACAGGTCCATCGAAAGTTCGAGCGAAGGCAGCCGTGTGCTCTGGCCAATCTGCTGCGCCGCCACCTGGTCTGCCGTCGTGGCCAGATAGTAGTCGGTGCTCTCGGTCCACTTCGCGGTCGCGGCGCTCAGGAACGACGCGTTCGACGTCGCGTGCGTGCCGGGATAGGCGTTGCGCAGCTCCATATTGGTCAGCACGGAGAGATAGTCCACCACCGGCGCGAGGCTGCGCAGCGCGGGCGAGAGCGTCCGCAGGTCGGCGCCCGGCGGCGTCCAATCAGCAATGTGCGCGCCCATGGGCATATAGACATAGCCCAAACGCCGCACCGGCGCGGCCGCGGCGCTCAGCGCGGGCGCCATCGCATCGAGCAGCGGCAGCGCTAAAGTGGCGCCCAGGCCACGCAATAGAGCACGCCGGGGCAGGGCTTTCTTCGTGATGATCATTGGGCTCTCCTCATCTGAAACGACGGGCTGCCGGCGATCCCCAGGATGAGCGAGGAGAACCGGAAATTGTTGGTCTGGGCCTGCCGTACGATCTGCCGTACCGCCGGGGCGTCGGTGTATTCCACCCCCCGGCCGAGCGCGTAGGTCAACAGCTTCTCTGTAATGGTTGTAGCAAAAAGCTCGGGCCGCGTCAGTAGGGCCTTTTCGAGGCCCGCCGCCCCATCGAACTTCGCGCCATCGGGCAAGCCGCCGCTAGAGTCCACCGGCACGCCATCTTCGGCGCGGCGCCAGCGACCCACGGCGTCGTAGTTCTCAAGCGAAAAGCCCACCGGGTCCATCAGCTTATGGCAGCCCGAACAGGCCGGATTCTTGCGGTGCTCGGCGAGGCGCTCCCGGACGGTCATCTTCTTCAACGCCGACTTCGTCTCTTCAAGCGCCGGCACGTTCGGCGGCGGCGGCGGCGGCGGAACGCCCAGAATGTTATCGAGAATCCATTTGCCGCGAATCACCGGCGAGGTGCGGGTGGCGTAGGAGGTCACGGTCAGAATGCTGCCCTGCCGCAGCAGGCCGCCGCGTTCGGCGCTCGCGTCGAACGTCACTTTGCGGAAGCGGCTGCCGTAGACATTCGGCACGGCGTAGTGCTTCGCCAATCGCTCGTTCAGAAAGCTGTAGTTGGCGCTGAGCAGGTCCATCACGCTGCGGTCCTCCCGCAGCACGCTTTCGACAAACAGGTGCGTCTCCTTGCGGAAGGACTTGCGCAGGTTATCGTCGAAGTCCGGAAACGACCGCATATCCGGCGTAATCGACGCCAGATTCCGTAGATACAGCCACTGGTCCGCAAAGTTCGTCACCAGCATCCGCGACCGCTCATCGGCCAGCATGCGGCGGACCTGTTTATCGAGCACCCCCGGCTTCCGCAGCTCGCCCCGTTCGGCCAAGCCCAGCAACTCCTCATCCGGAACGCTACTCCACAGGAAGAACGAAAGCCGCGAAGCCAGTTCGAGATCGCTGATCCGGTAGGCCGCCTTCGGCCCGACGCCCGCCGGGTCCTGCTCCACACGGAAGAGAAACTCGGGGCTCACCAGCACCGCCCGCAGCGCCATCTCGATGCCCGGCTCGAAGCCTTCCTTGGCCTGGGTCTCGCGGTAGAACTTCATGGGCACGGCCAGGTCCGCCGCCTTCACCGGCCGGCGATACGCCCGGCGGGCCAGATTGCTCACAATCTTGCTGGCGCACGCTTCGTCCTGCGTCGAGCAGACAAAAATCGCCCGCCGGCTCGGCGTATCGCCGGGGCCCTTGGCGTTGTACGGCCCGTTCACCGTCACCGAAAACACGGCCGGCGTAATCCGCGGATGGCGATCCATATTGAAGTGCGCCTGGTAAGGCTGCCGCTCGGTTTCGAGCATCGCCGAAGCCTGCTTCGGGAACACCGCCGCCACCGTATGCGGCCCCGCGCTCACCCGGATCCGGACGTTGAACTCGCGATCGACTCCCGAATGATCCTGCCCTGGAGCCGGCGGCTTAGCCAAAAAGGCCTGGATGCGTTCGCCATCGAGCAGCAGCTCTACGGCGTGTTGCCCCCGCAGCCCTTCGACGTGCTCGTTCCGGTCGCGCTGTAGCCGGACTTGAATCTCATATTCGGCATCGAGCGGGAACGTATACCGCACCGCCGTGCCGCCCCGCGTCCCCAGCGGCATGTCTTCGAAATGCTCTTCCTGCGTCAGATCCGGCGGCAGCATCACGGTCTCGCCGCCCGGCTGCTTCGGCGCAATGCCAATGGCCAACCGGCTGATCTTCCGCGCCGCGCCCAGATAGCGTTCGAGCAGCGTCGGCGAAAGATTGCCCACGGTTACGTTATCGAACCCGTGGCTCGCGTCATCGGCCGGCAGCAGGCTCGTCACATCCACGTCCAGCGCCAGCAGATCGCGGATCGAGTTCTGATACTCCGTCCGGTTCAGCCGCCGGAACGTATCGGTGCGGCCAGGGTTCACGGGGCCGCTGTCGAGCCTCTCTTCGAGCGAAGCCACCAGCGTCTGATACTCCGGCTCCTTCGGCCGCGGCAAACCCACGGGCGGCATCGTCCGGCCCCGCACCCGTC
The DNA here is from genome assembly GCA_027485675.1 of Terriglobales bacterium. Lineage (GTDB taxonomy): Bacteria > Acidobacteriota > Terriglobia > Bryobacterales > Bryobacteraceae. The sequence goes on from JAIXQP010000025.1 coordinate 235,529, forward strand.
GCAACACTTTCTCCCACGTCGCGGCATCGTCCGGCTTCGCCGTGTCGAGCGCCAGTCCCGCGGCCTTCGACTGCGTGTTGTGGCACCCGATGCAGTACTGATTGATCACCGGCTGTTGGGCCAGCAGCAACGCCGGGAAGAAGGCTGCTACGCGGAGCATGACCAAACTATATCGCGGTCACGTTACTCCCAGGGACGGTCTTTCACGAAGCCGGCGTGTTCCACCAGCGGCTGGTCCGTGCGGAAGTACTTCTGATAGGCCGCAATCCAATCGGTGGCGATGTCTTCCTGCGCCGTCGCCAACTCCAGGCGCCCGTTGCAAACCATCTTCCGCAGATAGTCTTCGAGCGCGTCCTTCACGCGCGCCGTCCACACGCTGCCGCCATACGGCTGCGGCCACAGGTTCCGCACGTCCTCGGCGCCGCCGAGCGCCGGGGTGATCAGGTAGTCCACCTCGTAAGCGCGCGGCTGCGGATTGCGGATGCCGTACTTGGCAAACACCTGCTCGGCCATAGCCCGCGGGGCAATGCGGTCGTCGTCCTGCGCCAGCGCCACACAGACCTCGGCCTGAGTCATGGGCCGTGTCGCGCCCGGCGTCAGCGCCGCATTCGGCAGCTCCGGCCGGCTCCGCATCAGCCACAGGCCGGCCGCCACCAGCAAACACGCCGCCGCCGCATACCGCCACCACGCCACCGGCCGCCCGCCCCGATGGATCGCCGAAAACTCCCGCAACGCGCCTGCAAGCTCCGCATACCGCGCCCGGCAGTGCGGGCAACCCTCGAGATGCTCCCTCGCCCCCTCGCCGTCCATAATCGCCATCAGCTCCGCGTCGGTGCAGTGTTTCATCGCCCCTCCACCGCCGCCAGCTTGCCGACGGACCGCGCCAACGCCGCCGCCACCGCGCCCAGCGAAATCTCCACCACTTCGGCGATCTCCCGGTACCGTAACCCTTCCGCCCGCAGCAGCAGGCACCAGCGGTCCCGCTCCGGCAACGCCGCCACCACGGCCTGCAGCCGCTCCCGCCGGCAGCTCAGCAAAGCCAGCTCCTCGGGCGTCGGCGCCGGATCCAAAACCTCCACCGGCTCCACCGTCCGTCCTAGCTGCGTCCGCCGCTGCAGCGCCAGATTATGCCCCACCCGGAACACCCAGCCGCGCAAATTCTCCCGCCCGCCATCCCTGTGCAGATGATGGCATAGGGCGAGGAACACCTCCTGCCCCACGTCCTCCGCATCGGCTTTGGGCAGGCCGAGCGCCAGCAGGTACCGCAGCAGCGGCCCGCGCCACTGCCCGTACATCTCGGCCACCTCTCCGGCCAGCGGCCAGGGCTGACCCGGCCATAACGCTGCATTCGACACTCTCTAAAAATACTCTGAACAAAGCCGCCGCTGCTGCAATATCCTCCCGTGAGCTTTTTTATCCTCTTCGCGGCCACGCTCTCGTTGACCGTCACCGACCCCTCCGGCGCCCCCGTTAGCGCCTCTGGCCAGCTCGACCAACTCTCGAGCGGCGTCACCACCCGTTTCACGACCAACGCCCAAGGCAAGGCCACCGTCGATGGCCTCTCCGGCCGCTACCGCCTCTCCCTCGCGAAGGCCGGCTTCGTCACCCACGCCGAGCTCCTCGATCTCGACACGCCCCAAACGAAAACCATCGTCCTCGCCGTCGGCGCCCCCACCTATACCGTCGCCGTCATCGGCACCACCCCTCTCCCCGGCCTGAGCCAGACCCGCGACGAAATCGCCGCCCCCGTCCAGGCCGCCACCGCCGCCGACCTCACCGCCTCCGGCGCCCTCGACCTCTCCGATTTCGCCAACCGCCGCCTCGCCGGCGTCTTCCTCAACGAAATCCAAGGCAACCCGCTCCAGCCCGATCTCAACTACCGCGGCTACACCGCCTCCCCCCTCCTCGGCACCCCCCAAGGCGTCTCGCTCTACATGGACGGCGTCCGGCTCAACCAGCCCTTCGGCGACGTCGTCAGTTGGGATCTCATCCCCCGCATGGCCATCGCCGAAATGTCGCTGATCCCCGGTTCCAATCCCCTCTTCGGTCTCAACACCCTCGGTGGAGCCATCTCGATGCGGACGAAAGACGGCCGCACCCATCCCGGCTCCGCGCTCACCCTCAGCGGCGGCAGCTTCGGCCGCAAGGTGGGCGAGTTCGAGCACGGCGGCAGCCTCTCGAACGGCTTCCATTGGTTCACCGGCGGCAATCTCTTCTTCGAAGATGGCTGGCGCGACTCCTCCCCCTCGAACGTCCGCCAGCTCTTCACCAAAGTCGGCTACCAGCGGGAACGCACCGCCATCGGCCTCACCATGGCCTATGCCAACAACGCTCTGGTCGGCAACGGCCTCCAAGACATTCGCCTGCTCGAACGTAACTTCTCAAGCATCAACACCAAGCCCGACTTCACCGGCAACCGTTCCCCCTTCCTGAACCTCACCGTGCAGCGCGCCCTCAGCTCCCGGCTCACCTTCTCCGCCAACGCCTACTTCCGCCACATCCGCACCCGCACAATGAACGGCGACATCAACGAGGACTCGCTCGACCAGTCCGTCTATCAGCCCAACGCCGCCGAACGCGCCGCCCTCACCGCCGCCGGATTCACCGGCTTCCCCTTGAGCGGCGAAAACGCGGCCAACACGCCCTTCCCCAAATGGCGCTGCATCGCCAACGTCCTGCTGGTGGACGAGCCCGCCGAGAAGTGCAATGGCCTGCTCAACCGGAGCTTGACACACCAGCGCAACTACGGCCTCTCCGGCCAGTTCACCTGGACCGGCGGCCGCCACCAGTTCACCGCCGGCGCCGCCTACGACGGCAACAGCGTCGGCTTCAGCCAGTCCACCGAACTCGGCTATCTCAACCCGGACCGGAGCGTCACCCCCCTCGGCGCCTTCGGTGATGGCATCACCGGCGGCGAAGAGGACGGCGAACCCTTCGACACCCGGGTCAACCTTCGCGGCCGCATCCATACCGGCAGCCTCTTCCTCACCGATACCTTCCGCCTCGGCCAGGTCCACGTCACCGCCTCCGGCCGCTTCAACAGCACCACCATCGACAACCTCGATCTCATCCGCCCCACCGCCGGCACCGGCTCGCTCACCGGACGCCATACCTTCAACCGCTTCAATCCCGCCATCGGCCTCACCTACCGCTGGCTCTACGCCAGCTACACCGAAGGCAGCCGCGCCCCCACCTCCATCGAACTCGGCTGCGCCGATCCCGAAGCCCCCTGCCGCCTGCCCAACGCCCTGGCCGGCGACCCGCCCCTCAATCAGGTGGTTACCCGCACCGTCGAAGCCGGCATCCGCGGCGGCGGCGAAAGCAGCTTCCGGTGGAACGCCGGCTGGTTCCGGTCCGACAACCGCGACGATATCCTCTTCGTCGCCTCCGAACAGGTCAGCTACGGCTACTTCCGCAACTTTGGCAAAACGCTCCGCCAGGGCCTCGAGGCCGGGGCCAGCGCCCGCATCCGCCGCGCCACCCTCGGCGCCAGCTACACCCTCCTCGACGCCACCTTCCGCAGCCCCGAAGAGGTGAACGGCGAAGCCAACAGCTCGAACGACGATGAGTTCATCGAGATCCAACCCGGCAATCGGATCCCGCTCATCCCCCGCCACATGACCAAGCTCTATGCCGACGTCCAGGTGACGGAGAAGTTCGTCGTGAACCTCGGCGTCGTCGGCACGTCCAGCTCCTTCGCCCGCGGCAACGAAAACAACCTCCACCAGCCGGACGGCACCTTCTTCGTCGGCCGCGGCGATTCCCCCGGCTACGCGGTCGCCAACCTCGGCGCCCGCTACGACGTCCACCCCCGCGTGGAGCTCTTCGGACAGATCAGCAATCTCTTCGACCGGCGGTTCTACACCGGCGGCCAACTCGGCCCCGCCGGCTTCACCCTCGAAGGCAACTACGTCGCCCGGCCCTTCCCGGCCGTCGACGGCGAGTTCCCGGTGCGCAACTCAACCTTCTACGCGCCCGGCGCTCCCCGCGGCATCTGGGGCGGTCTCCGCTTCCGGTTTTAGCCGCCGCATCCAGAGCCCAAGAGCCAGCAGCGTTACGCCGCTCACCAGCGCCCCCCACCACAAAATCGGGGGGCGAAACTCCATCACCACCGTGTGCGGCCCCGCCGGCACCGTGATCCCACGAAACGCGTAATTCACCGTCCGGATCGGTACGGGCTGTCCGTCGAGGGTGGCCCGCCAGCCCGGATACTCCGTCTCCGAAGTGACCAGCAACGACGGCCCCGTCGACCGAGTCTCCAGCTCCACCCGGTTCGAGGCATACTGCACCACGCGAACCTCCCCCGCTGTCGAAACCGGCGCCGGAGTCCCTTCCACCACGGCGGCCCGCCGCAATCCCCCCGGCTCCTTCACCAGCTGCGCCAGCCGGCCCCACGCGGCTTCCGAGCCGGCGGCCCACCGGGCCTCGCCCACCAGAAAGAATCGCTCCTGCGGCTGCTGGTTCCGGTACAGCCGTACGAAAAACTCCTGCGGACGCCGCTCCCACTCCGCCTCCCGGAACTGCTCCTCCGTCACTCCCTGCTGCCACGCGGCCAGCACCCCCACGTTCAGAAAATCCAGCCACGGCGACGCCACGTCCGTCACCGGCAGGTTCCGCTCCCACGCCTGCCCCCCGGCAAACTGCCGCCGCAGCGCCAGCACCCGCAACGGCGCGAACGGACTGTCGCCCCCGCTCGCCGGCAGCGTCCGCACCGGCGACGCCATCGAGAAATCGGCCAGCACGTCCATCGAATCGATGCGCCGCGGAGGGAACTGCTGGTGGAGCTCGGCCTGCAAATACTCCACCAACCCCGGCGCATTGCCAATCGCCCGTTCATGGCCCTGTAGCCGCCAACTCCCTTCGCCGGTATTCATCGGCCGCCGGCTGCCCACCAGCACCAGCTCCACCGCCAGCGCCCCCGCCGCCGCCCACTTCCAGCGCCGGCCCGGCAGCCGCTCCAGCATCAACGCCGCCGCCAGCGCCATGGCCCCGCAAAACGCCGCCACGAAGAACTCCGGATACCACCCGCTCTGCACCTCACGCGGCATCGCCCGCATCAGCGCCTCCAACCCGGGCACATGGCTGCCAAAACTCAGCAGCAGCAGCACCAACGCCAACCCCCCGGCCAGCCGGGTCCGGCGTCCCGGCCACGCCAGCGCCCCCAGCGCCAGCGCCAGCGGCGCCCAGCCGTTGTACAGGTAGAGAAAGGTGTAGTTGTACGGCTCGGTCACCTTTTCCGGTTCGAATACGTGCAGCGCGTCCGGCCAGAAAATCGACTTCCAGGCGTTCACCGGAATCCCCCCGCCGTCGGCCCAGTCCGCACGGAACTGCGCCACGCTCAAGCCGGTCAGCTCCATCGTCGGCAGCAGTTGCACCGCAACCACGCCCACCGCGGCCCCAAACGCCACCGCCACCCTCGGCAGCATCCAGCGGTTGCCCTCGCCAATCGCCCACAAGCCCACCGCGAACAGAACCACGGCCGCGTACACGGCATACGTCACGGCGACAAACCCGCTCAGAAAGGCCATCGCCAAACCCAACACCAACGCCAGAAACCAGCGGCGGGAGAACCCCCGCCGCAGCTCATAAACCCCCAACCAGCAAAGCGGCAACCACGCCGCCGCGCACACCGCGCCCACATGCTGCGCCTGTGTTGCAAAGAAGGCGGAAAGCTGGAAGCAGGTGCCGCCAAACAGGCTCACCGCCCGCCCACAGCCCATCCGGCGCAGCAGCCAGTACAGCAGCAAACCGGCCAGCATCATATGGGCCACATCGAACCACTGCAGCAGATACCCTTCGAGCGGCTGGCTACTCGCGTTCCGCAGCCCCCACAGAATCCAGTTCGGCGGATAAAACGTCTGCGCCTGCACGTCGGCCACCGCCGGAAAGCCGCAGTAGACGAGCGGGTTCCACAGCGGAAACCGGCCCTCGCGCAGCTCCCGCGCCTGAAAGGTCAGCAGCGGGACGTGAAAACCGTAGAGGTCCCACGGAATATGGTGCTTGGGATTGATGAGAACGTGCCGGAAAAAGAGGACCGGCTGCAGCACCAGCAGCGCGATCGAAGCCAGCCGGGCGAGTACGGTCATGTTCTCCGCGGGCTAAGTCAGCCGCTTTAGTCGAACCATCTGTCCGCTGCCCGGCCGCACGAACGCACCGCTCTTGGCCCCGGCCCGGGTCGAGCTCTCCCGCTCGCGCGTCAGCTCCAATTCGCCGTTCACCAGGCGCCCCGTGAACCGCACCTTCGTATCGTTAATCTCGTTGCCGGCCTGCTCCGGGGTAATCACCACAAACGTCACCAGCTCCCCCGCCACCACGCCCGAGGCAATCGGCGTGCTCTGGTGGTCGCCATACTGCTTCCCGCCCAACGCCGTGCCCTTCTGTACGAACTGAAACGAAACCTGAATCGGGTCGCGATCCGGCCGTCCGCTCGCAATCTCGCCCACCCAAATCCCGGTCAGGTCCGCCGCCCAGGCGCTTCCCGCCAGCAGCAGCAAGGCCAGGCTACGCACGCAGCAGCCCCTTCAAAGGACCGTTGCTATCGGCGAAGCGCTCCACGGGCGTCCCGAAGGCGTCCAGCATCGAGACGTACAGATTCGACATCGGGCTGTCTTCGGCATAAACCAAATGCTGCCCGGCGTTGATCCGGCCCCCCGCGTTGCCGCCCAGCACCAGCGGCAGATTCCGCGGGCTATGCCGGTCGCCATCGCTGAGCGCCGAGCCGAACAGGATCATCGAGTTATCCAGCACCGTCGATTCGCCCTCTTTCATGCTCTGCAGGCGGCGCAGCAGGTAAGCATACTGCTCCACGTGCCAGCGGCTGATCCGCTCATACTGCCGCAGCTTGTCCTCGTTCTTCTGGTGGTGCGAAACGTCGTGGTGCCCGGCGCTGACGCCTTCGAGGAACCGGAAGCTCACGTTGCTCACGGCGTTGCCGAACATCATCGTCGCAATGCGCGTCGTGTCCGTCTGGAAAGCCGTGGCAATCATGTCGAGCATCAGGCGGACATGCTCGGCGTGGTCGGCCGGCCGCTCGGTGGGAATCGCCTTCGGGTCCATCGCGGCGCGCGGCTTCCACGTCCGCTGCTGCGAGTTCGACGCCCGCTGCACCCGCTCTTCGAGCGACCGCATCACGGAAAGGTACTCATCCAGCCGCACCCGGTCCGCCGTGCCCACCTGGCCCCGCAGCTTCTTCGCATCGCCCAGCACCCGGTCCAGCAGCAGCGCGTCCATCTTCGCTTCGTTACCCTGCGGCCCGGACGAGGCGCGGAACAGCCGCTCGTACACCGACCGCGGATTCAACTCGCGCGCCAGCGGCGTCGTCGGGCTGCTCCAGGCGATATGCGAACCATAAACCCGCGTGTAGCCCACCACCGCGTCCACGCCCACCGCCACCGGCGTCACGCCCAGTTCGAGCGACGGCAGCGGCGTCTGCCCGGCAATCCGCTGCGCCGCCAACTGGTCCACGGAAACGCCGTTGGCAATGTCTTCGCCCGGCGTCTTCTTGATCGTCTGGCAGGTCAGCCAGGCGGCTTCTTTCACGTAGTGCCCGTCGCCGCCCTTAGAGTTCTCGTTCCAGAGGTTGGTCATCACGGTGATCTGGCTCTTCAGATCTTCGAGCGGCTTCAGCGTCGTCGAGAACTGAAAATCACGGCCCGTGCCCTCCGGCTTCCAGTGCCAGGGGTTCACGCCGTTCGGCATGTAAAGCGCGGCCATCCGGATGGGCGGCTTGCCCGTCGAATCGCCCGTGGCGGCCATGGCTTCAAGCCAAGGCAGTCCGAGGCTCACCCCGGCTCCGCGAAGAATGGTACGGCGGCTGATCTTCATGATGACTTCTTCTCCTTCGGGCGCTCTTTCTGCCGGAACGGCACACTCAGTACGATGCTTTCAATCAGCGCCTGGGCGCTGTAGTCTTTGGCCTTCACCTCGGCGACGATGGCGTCCACCGTGCACGAGTCGCGCAGCGTCAACCCGCGGCCCAGCGCATAGCCGAGCAGCTTATTGGTCAGGTTCCGCAGGAACAGGTCCTTATGCTGCATCAGCGCGGCCTTCAACGCGGCCGGGCCTTGAATCTTCGTGCCGTCGGTCATCTCGCCGGAGTTGTCCACCGGCTTGCCGTTTTCCTCGGTCCGCCAGCGGCCAATCACGTCGTAGTTTTCGAGCGCGAAGCCCAGCGGGTCAATCCGGCTGTGGCAACTGGCGCAAACGGCGTTGGCGCGGTGCTTTTCAAGACGCTCCCGCACCGTCGTCGGCGCGGCACCCGCGGCCGGCTCTTCGAGCGGCGGCACATTCGCCGGGGGCGGGGGAGGCGGCGTACCGAGCAGCGAATCGAGAATCCAGGTGCCGCGCAGCACCGGGCTGGTGCGATAGGGATAGGACGAGACAGCCAGCACCGCCGGCATCCCCAGCAGGCCGCCGCGATTGGAATCCTTGGGCAGCTCTACCCACTGCGGCTGCTTCGACGCGTTGGCGCGCACGGCCAATTTGAAGCCGAAGTGCTTCGAGAAGTTGCTGGTCGCTACCGTCCCGTCAGAATCAATCAAATTCAACAGCGACAGATTCCGCACCAGGATCTCGCGGAAGAACTGCTGCGGCTGAATCCGAATATCGCCCCGCAACTCCTCGTCCTTCGAGTACTCCGGGAACAGCTTCGCGTCCGGGGCTTTATCGCCGCTCAGTTCGCGCGTATGCAGCCACTGCTCGGTGAAGCGGCGCGCCAGGTTCCAAGAGCGGTCGTGCTTCAGCATCCGACGGGCCATCTGCCGCAGCACCTCCGGATCCTGTAGCTTGCCGGAGGCGGCTAGGTCGGTCAGCAACTCGTCCGGCTGGCTGCCCCAGATAAAGTAGGAAAGGCGCGAAGCCAAAGCATAGTTGTCCACCTGGTCCACCGGCTCCGTGCGGAACAGAAACAACGGCGAAACCAGCGCCCCGCGCAGCGCAAAGAAGATCGCCGGCTCAAAATCCTCGCCAGACTTCCGCGCTGCCCGGAACAGTTCGAGATAGGGCAGCAAATCCGCCTCCGTCACCGGCCGGCGGAAGGCTCGCGGCAGGAACGCCTGCAAAATCTTCCGCGCCGCCTGGTCCGGCGTCACGCCGGGGCCCGGCTTGGCCACCAGAATCCGCTCGCGGGATTTGTACTCCTTCGCCGCGAAGTCCATGGCCAGCTTGGCTGTCTCCATGTACTTCTCGGAGTGCAGCGGCGAAAGAAACAGCGTCTCCGCCGCGTTGTCAAAGCCTTCGCCACCCGCGCCATCGATGGGCAGCGCGTGGCCGATGTCGAGATGGATATCGAGCAGGTCCTGCACCGTGGCCGTGTATTCGTCCCGGTTCAGCCGCCGTATGGGCGCCGGGCCGGGCACAATCCCGGACGCGCAAGCCGTCGAGCGCAGCGTCGTATCCACATACTTCGCAAACTCTTCCCGCGCGTTCAGGTCCGGAGCCGGCAGCCCCTTGGGGGGCATCTCGCCATTGCGCACCCGCAAGGCGAGGCGATTCCAATCGTGCGCCGCAGTCTCAAAGCTCTGCTGCGTCGCCACCTTCTCGAGGCGAAAGCCGCCCACCGCGGACTTGCCCGAATGGCAGTTCTTGCAGTACGTTTCGAGGAATTTCTGGCTACCGGCGAAATCAGGCGCACCCCAGGCGCACACCGCGGTCAGCGCGACTGAGGCGAGAAAACGCATCACGACGTCTCCACTATATACCTCTTAAGGCTCCTTCACAAACCGGTACCCCACCCCACGCACCGTCAGCAAATGGCGGGGCTTGGCGGGGTCGTCTTCAATGTATTTCCGCAGCCGGACTATGAAGTTATCAATCGCCCGCGTGTCGGTGTCTTCATGCAGGCCCCAGACCTCTTCGAGCAGCACCTTCCGCGACACCGGCGCGCCGTCGTGCTGAATCAGATAGCGCAGCACGTTCGCCTCCATCAGCGTCAGCGGATAGCACTCCTGGCCCACCCGGAGCTCCAACCGGTCCAGGTCCACGGACTTGTTGCCAAAGACGAACGCGGGCGGCTTGCGCAGCCACTCCCGGCGGCGGAGCAGGCTGCCGATGCGGGCAATCAGAATGGAGAGCTCGAACGGCTTGGGCAGATAGTCGTCGCACCCGGCGGCGAACCCGTTCAGCACATCGTCGGCGTGGCCGCGCGCCGTGAGAATCAGCACGGGAACAAACAGCCCCGCCGCGCGGAGCTCCCGCAGCACGGTAAACCCATCTTTTCCCGGCAGCATCACGTCCAGCACCACGACGTCGAATTGGCTTCGTTTCGTTAAAAGCACGGCGAGCGCCGCTTCGCCGCTCTCCACCACTTCCACCGCATAGCCTTCGGCTTCGAGATTGAAACGCAGCCCTTCCGCCAGGGCGCGTTCGTCTTCCACCACCAGGATCGTGCTCATGTCTTCAGAGGGAGTTGCAGGATAAACGTGCTGCCGGAACCCGGTCCGGCGCTCTCGGCCCAGGCCTTGCCACCGTGCCGCTGCGCCACGCTGCGGACGATGAACAGCCCCAGCCCCGTCCCCTTCACCTTACCAGCCAATGCGCCCGGAATCCGATAAAAGCGCTTGAAAATCTGCTTCAGCTCGTCCTTCGGGATGCCGGCCCCTTCGTCCCGTACCCGCAACTGCACATATTTGCCCTCCACCACGCGGGTCTCCACCTCCACCTGCGCCGGCTTGGTCGAATACTTAATCGCGTTATCGAGCAGATTCGAAACCGCCGCCCGAATATCGTCGGCGTCGGCACGCATCGGAATCGGCCCGCTGGGCTCGAACGCCAGATGCACCACCGGCTCGGGATGAATCGTCCGCAGACGCTCCAGGCATTCGCCGATGATCGTGTTGAGATCAAACGAACTCAGGTTCAGCTTCCGGCTCGCGCCCATTCGCCCCGTGCGCAGCACCTGCTCGATCGTCGAATGCAGCCGATCGTTCTCGGCTAGCATGATCCGGTAGAACTCCTGCCGCTTGGCCTCTTCCACTGGCCGGCTCTGCAGCGTCTCGAGGTAAAGCCGGATGGAAGCCACCGGCGTCTTCAACTCGTGCGTGACGGCGTTGATAAACGCGTCATGCTGCTCGTTCCGCCGGATCTCGCGGACGAGGAAGATCGTATTCAGCACCACCCCGCCGATGATGATCGCCAGCAGGACGACGCCGAGAAACAGCAGAATGCCGGTCCGCCAGTTGAGCAGCACCCAGCCGACGTACAGCAGCAGGGTGATCGAGACAAGGCCGGCGCCTAAAGCGATGAAGAACGCAATCGTTTTCCGCCGGCCAGTCACAATCACACTACCAGACTACGCCGCTTTCTCCACCGGCAACTCTTCGTCCAGCCGCGCCACCTTCACCGACTGCGCAATGCCGAGCTTTTCGAGCAGCTTGATCTGCAGGAACGACGGATCGAACTCGTACCAGGCCAGGCCGTGCCGGGCCGAAACCGGATGCGCGTGATGGTTGTTGTGCCAGCCCTCGCCGAACGTCATCAGCGCCACCCACCAGTTGTTCCGCGAATCGTCCCGCGTGGCGAAGCGCCGGCCGCCCCACAGATGGGTCGCCGAGTTCACGAGCCACGTTGCATGCAGACCCACCGTCACCCGCACAAAGGTGCCCCACAGCAGAAACGGCCAGCCGCCCACGGCGTACAAGAGCACGGAAAGCACCACCAACGGCAGCCAGTGCCAGTTGTTCAGCCACACATAGAACGGGTCCTTCGCCAGGTCCGGCGCATACTTCGACATCCGCTTGGTGTCGAAATGATCGGCCGGGCCCACCAGCATCCATCCGAGATGCGCCCACCACGCCCCATCCCGCGGAGAGTGCGGGTCGCCCGGCTGGTCCGACTTCTGGTGATGAATCCGGTGCGTCGCCACCCAGAAGATCGGCCCGCCCTCGAGCGTCAGCGAGCCGCAGACGGCAAAGAAATGCTCCATCCACAGCGGAGCCTTATAGCTGCGATGGGTGTGCAGCCGGTGGTAGCCCATGCTGATGCCCCAGCAAATGGTCATCCAATACAGGGCGGCCGCTACACCAAGGGCAGCCCACGAGAAATGGAAGAGCGCGGCAACGGCGCCGGCATGAAGCACGATCAGGACGATAACTGTTGGCCAGTTCATACCTCCACGCTACCAGCGCCCCGCCCAAGTCTATGTATTAGTTGTGTAATAGCTGTCCGAGCAGGGCGACAGCCTCTTCGCAGGCCGCGCGGTCCACATCAAAATGCGTCACCGCCCGCATCCGGTATGGCCCCATGGCAATCATCACGACACCCTTGGCCAGCAGCCGGTCCGCCAACTCCGCCGCCGTCATCCCTGTGCCCGCGACATCGAAGAAGACAATGTTCGTCCCGGCATACGGCTCAACCGCGATCCCCGGCAACTGCGCCAAGGCCTCGGCCAGATACGCCGCATTGGCATGGTCTTCGCCCAGCCGCCCCCGCATCTCTTCGAGCGCCACCAACCCCGCCGCCGCCAGCACCCCGGCCTGCCGCATCCCCCCGCCCAGCCGCTTCCGCAGCAGCCGGCCCTTATCCATCTGCTTCTGCGTACCCACCAGCATCGATCCCACCGGCGCGCCTAAACCCTTCGAAAGGCAGAACATCACTGTATCGGCGTACTGCGCAATCTCCACCGGCGCCACGTTCAGCGCCGTCGCCGCATGGAAGAACCGCGCCCCGTCCATATGCACCGGCAAGCCCCGGCTCTCCGCCCCGCGCTTGATCTCGGCCAACTGCTCCAGCGGATACACCGTCCCGCCAGCGACATTGTGCGTGTTCTCGACGGCAATCAGCCCCGTCGGCGCGGCGTGCGGACCCACCGGGCGGATCTCCTTTGCAATCGCCTCCCAGCTCAGATGGCCCCGCTCGGTCGGAATGGCGCGCGCCAGGCACCCGGCGAACCAGGCCATCATCGAAAGCTCATAGTTCAGCACATGAGCCCGCGAATCGCAGATCACCTCCTGCCCGTGCTCCGTGTGCACCGTCATGCCGATCGTGTTGCCCATGCAACCCGTCGGAACAAACAGGCCGGCCTCTTTGCCCATGATCTCCGCGGCGCGGGCTTCCAGGCGGTTGACCGTCGGGTCTTCCTGATAAACGTCGTCGCCGACTTCCGCTTCGGCCATGGCCCGGCGCATCGCCGGAGTAGGTTTGGTGACGGTGTCACTTCGCAAATCGATCATAAGAATTCCTGGAGTACTTCGTTAGAAAGCAAGACGCCGCGCGGCGAAAGGCGCAGCCGGCCGCCCGTCCGTTCAAGCAGCCCATCGGACAAAAAACGCTCAATCGGCTCGGCCCAACGGGTCCACTCGGCTGGCTCCGGCTCTACGCCCTCACTCAGGCGGAGGCCCACGAAGAAACGTTCGCTGGCCGGGTCGGCGGGCGCCGCCTCCTCGCGGCCGGGGCCCTTCTCGACGTAAGCCAGCGCGGTTTCCGGGTTCTGCCAGCGCTGCCCCGCGGCGTTCGAGTGCGCATCCGCCCCGAAGCCGAGATACTCTTCGAGGCGCCAATATTTCAGGTTGTGCAAAGACGGCTGGCCAAAGTTCGAAACCTCGTAGCGCGGCAGCCCCATCGCCTCCAGCCGCTCCACCGCCCGTTCGTACATCGTGGCAATCGCGTCATCGTCCGGAATGTCCCGCGCGCCGTACTTCGGCCCGTTGTTCAGAATCTCGAGGCCCAACCGCGAGTCTTCATCAACTTCGAGCATATAGACGGAAGCATGCGGCGGCGCGAGCCGTTCGATCCAGTCGAGCGACGTCTCCCAGCTCGCCGGCGTTTGCGCGGCCAGCCCCGCGATCAGATCGAGGTTGATGTTCGCCATCCCCTCTTCCCGCAGCATCGCCACATCGGCGGCCACGATCTCCGCCGTATGCTTGCGGCCCGTCTTGCGCAGCTCCGCTTCGACGAACGACTGCACCCCCAGGCTCACCCGGTTGATTCCCGCTTCCCGCCACGCGGCCACCTGCTCCCGGCTGAACGATCCCGGCGCAGCCTCCAGCGTAGCCTCGGCCCACGGCCGGCCCGGGATGCGGTTCAACAACTCGCGCAGATCCTCATTGCCAATCTGGCTCGGCGTCCCGCCGCCGAGATACACCGTCTCGGGCGTCCACGGCCATGCCGCCTGCTCCAGCTCCTGCCGCAGCGCCGCGTGGTACCGCCCCTCCAACTCCCGCGGGAACACCCCGGAAGCGAAGTTGCAGTACGTGCATTTCTGGGCGCAGAACGGGAAGGAGAGGTAGACGCCGGGCATTTAAGAGAGGCTGACGGTCTCGCCGAGTTGCTCACTGACGTGGGCGCCGATCAGCTCCGCCAGCGATTGGCCCGTCTCCGTCAGCACGAAGGCGCTCCGGTCCGCCACCCAATCGAGCTTAAAGCTGCGGGAGTGCGCCGACACCCAAACCTGGCGAACCGGCGTCTGAGGGCTCACCACGAACTTCGCCCGCGGCGAATCAAACTCCACCGTCAACGTGCCATTATTGAAGTCGGCCTCGAAGTCGTGTTCGTCCGAGGCGGTGGCGAGCGATTTGAACAGCGCCGTCATCGCATCTTCACATTTCAGCCGAAAGTCTTGTTCGTCGAGCATGAATCTTCACGGTAACAGAAAGCATCATTTGATAGGCTGATCTTTTAAGAGGATGACAACGACCTGTATCCGGCACACTGAGCTGCCGAACACTTCCCGGCTGTTCGCCGATCTGGTCTATCATTTTGACCGGGTCGCATCCTTTTACGCCCACGCCCCCTACGATCCCGCCTCCTTTGCCGCCGCCGCCCGGCAGATTCAGTACCCCGCCGCCCGGCGCGCCGCCATGGTGGCTGCCCTGGCCGCGCAGAACCCGGGCAACCCGTCGCTAGAGATCCTGGCCCGCGAAGGAACGGTTGCCGTCGTCACCGGCCAGCAGGTCGGCCTCTTCTCTGGCCCCTGCTACTCCATCTTCAAAGCGCTTTCGGCCATCCGGCTGGCCGAAAACTTAACGGCGCAAGGCATTCCGGCGGTCCCCGTGTTCTGGCTGGCGACCGAAGATCATGATCTTGTCGAGATCAATCAGGCATGGGTCTTCAACGCGGCGCACGAAGTGGTCGGCCTGAAGACCGCCGCGACGAATCCGCTCGCCGGCCCTGTCGGGCCCATCCCGGTGGGCGAAGCCCCGCTCGCCGAGTTGGCCGCGGCCCTGGACGGTCTGCCCTACGCCGACGACGTGATGGCGATGGTCCGCGAATGCTATGCGCCGGGGGCCACCTTCGGCAGCGCCTTCCGGGCGCTCGCGCAGAAGCTACTGGCCAAGTGGCCGATCCTGTTCCTCGATCCGCTCGCCCCGGCGATTCGCGCCATCGGCGCCCCGCTGCTCGAGCAGGTGGTGGCCCAAGCCCCGGAGCTAAACGCCGCCCTGCTTGCGCGCAACCAGCAACTGGCCGCCGCCGGCTATCACACCCAGGTCCACGTCGAAGCCGGCAGCACGCTGCTCTTCTCCCTCGAAGGCGGCAAGCGGATCCCCTGGAATGGCGCGCCCATCGATACGAGCCTGCTCTCCCCCAACGCCCTGCTCCGCCCCGTGCTGCAGGACTATCTCCTCCCCACCGTCGCCTACTTCGGCGGCCCGGCGGAACTCGCGTATTTCGCCCAATCCCAGGTGCTCTATCAGCGCCTCCTGGGCCGCATGCCCGTCATGCTCCACCGCGCCGGCTTCACGCTGCTCGACAGCCGCACCGAGAAGATTCTCACTCACTACGGCCTGAGCGTGGTCGATACCCTGATCCACGAAACGGGCCTCCACGAACGCCTCGCCGCCAAGCTCATCCCGGCCGGCATCACGGAGAAAGTCGCCGCCCTGCGCGCGAATCTCGGCAGTGAAGTCGCGGCGCTCTTTGCCGACGTCCGCGCCCTGGACCCGACCCTTGAAAAGGTCCTCGCCAAGGGCAGCGCGAAGATGATCTTCCAACTCGACAAGATGGAGCGCAAGACCGCCCGCCAGGCGCTCCGCCGCGACGAGCAGGCGCAGCGGCAGGCGCTCTATCTGCACCACAGCCTCTATCCCCATCGCCACATGCAGGAGCGCTTCTACAGCATTCTGCCCTTCCTCGCCCAGCACGGCCCCGACCTGATCGAACGCATCTACGAGCACGTCGAAGTGGGCTGCCCGGATCACCAGGTGCTTCCGATACACTAGCGCCATGCGCTTGAACCCCGTGAAGCAGGCCTTGCTGGCTGGCCAGACCGTGCTCGGCACCTCCTATGGACAACTCCGCGATCCGGAGATCGCCCGGATCCTCAAAGCAGCCGGCTTCGACTACGCCTATCTCGACGGTGAGCACGGCTGCTTCGGCATTGAAACGCAGCAGGACATCTGCCGCGTGGCCGGCCTCTGCGGGTTGACCATCTTCGCCCGCGTGGCCGACATGCAGTACGACCTGATCGCCCGTTCGCTCGATTGCGGCGCCGACGGCATTATCTTCCCGCGCGTCGAATCGCCGGAGCTGCTCGAACAGGCCGTGAGCTGGTGCAAGTTCCCGCCGGTGGGCATTCGCGGCTTCGGGCTCACCGCCATGCAGAACAACTACGAAAACGTCACGATTCCGCAGGTGATGACGCACCGGAACGAGAACGGCATGGTAATCCTGCAGATTGAAACCCAACGGGCGTTTGAAGCCCGCGAGGAGCTGCTTTCGGTGCCGGGCATCGACGTCGTCATGGTCGGCCCCGTGGATCTCTCCATTTCCCTCGGCGTACCCGGCCAGTTCGACGATCCGAAGATGGAAGCCACCCTCGACGCCATTCGCGAGACCTGCGACGCCAAAGGTATCGCCCCGGGCATTCAGGCCCGCAATCTGGCGTTATCGTCGAAATGGCGCGACCGCGGCTACCGGTTTCTGGGAACCGCCTCGGAATGGGCCATGATGCTCGAGAAGGGCAAGGAGATCGTAGGCGCGCTACGAAAGTGAGCAATGGTGCCGAAGGTGGGAGTCGAACCCACATGGGGAGTGAACCCCGGCAGATTTTGAGTCTGCTGTGTATACCAGTTCCACCACTTCGGCACTGACCCTACAATTATAGCAGCAGATGAGTGCTCCGTTCGATAGTCAAGATGTCGTCAATCGCCTGGCGCAGCTCGCGCAGCCCCGGCTCCAGGAATTGCTCCGCCTCAGTTCCGCCCGGCACATCTACGATCCCATGCCCGGCCTGCCCGGCGCGAAGCATCTTGCGGCCGAAGGCGAGGTCCTCCTCAACAACTACCCCCGCACGGTGCAACCCTACCAGAGCATCGAGCGCTTTCTTTCCAAAGAAAAGGCCATCCCGTTTCTCATCGAACCCGGCCTCGTACCCCTCGTCAAGGCTCTCGCCCTGGACGTCCGCGGCCGGAAACTGCTCGTCACCAGAAAACCGGCGCCCCGGGAAAGTGACCGGGGCGCCGTTGGATATCTGCCGGGCTTTGGCGTCCGGTTGCTGCTCGCGACCGGACCCGAAACCACGCTGACCTGGGAATGCCTCTACGGCGTCCTATAGCTCCGTCAGGTGCTCCACTTTGCCGGTCGAATCGCCGATCCGCTCCGGCTGCACGCCCACGTTATCGAGCATCGTCAGGAACAGGTTCGTCATCGGCGTGCCCTTCTTGAAGCGCACGTGGCGCCCGCCGTGGATCTTGCCGCCGCCGCCACCCGCCAGGATGGTCGGCAGGTTCAGATGCTCGTGCCGGTTGCCGTCGCTGATGCTGCTGCCGTAAACCACCATGGAGTGATCGAGCAACGTGCCATCACCCTCCTTGGCGCCCTTCAGCTTGCCCAGGAACTGGCTGAACATCTCCACATGGTGCTGGTCGATCTTCTGCAGCCGGTCGATCTTCGCCGGGTCGTTGAAGTGGTGCGACAAGCCATGATGCGCATCCGGCACGCCGATATTCCGGTAGGTCCGGTTGCCGCCTTCGCGGCCGATCATGAACGTCACAATCCGCGTCAGGTCCGCCTGGAACGCCACCGTAACCAGATCGAACATCAGTTGAATGTGCTCTTCAAACGTCGGCGGAATGCCCGCCGGCCGGTCCAGCGCCGGAATGGACGCCGCCCGTTCGTTCGGCTCTTCGCTCTTCTGGATCTTCCGTTCAATCTCGCGGACCGCATCCATGTACTCGCCGAGCTTCCGCTTGTCGGAAGCGCCGAGCTGCATGCCCAGGCGGGCGGCGTCCTCGCGGACGAAATCGAGAATGCTGCGGTCCTGCTTGGCCTGCGCGGCGCGGGCCGCCGGGTCCGTGGAGTCGCCATCGCCGAACAGCCGCTCGAACAGCGCGCGCGGGTTGATCTCCGGCGGCATCGGCGTGGAAGGCGACCGCCAGGAGACGGTGTTGCTGTACGCGCAGCTATAGCCGCTGTCACAACCGCCCACCAGCCGCGCGTCTTCAAGACCAATCTCGAGCGACGGCAACACCGTCCGTCCGCCGATCTCCTTGGCCGCCACCTGGTCCACTGAGATGCCCGCCTTGATGTCCGAGCCCTGCGTCTTCTTCGGATGCACGCCGGTGAGCCACGTCGCGCCCGCGCGGGCATGGTCGCCGGCGCCGTCGCCAAGCGCCTGGCCGTTGTAATGATCGAGACCGGAGAGCACCAGCAGGTCCTTGCGGTATGGCGCCAACGACTGCAGCGTCTTCGGGAACTCAAACGCTTTGCCGTCGGCCGAAGGGGTCCAGTGGTTCATGATGATGCCGTTCGGCACGTAGCAGAACGCCATCCGGACGGCCGGCGCGGCAGCGGTGCGCGCGGCGTGGCTCAGTGCCGGAACCATCGCATCGAACAGGGGCAGGCCGAGGGCGGTGCCGAAACCGCGCAGCAACGTGCGGCGGTCGAGAGCTTTTTTGGTGATGATCATCGTTCCGGACTCCTTCTCATTTGAAATGGTACGCTGTTCACGATCGCGTTGACGAGGGCGGAGAACTGGTGCTCGTTCTTCGCGGCATCGCGGCGGATCTGGCGAATGGCCGGCATGTCGTAATGTTCCAGGCCCCGGCCCAAGGCATAGGTCAAAAGCTTCTCCGCGAGACAGTCAACGAACTCGTCCTGCCGCTCGGAGAGAATGCGCTTCAGGTCGCCGGGTCCATCGAGCATCACCCCGCCCGGCAAGGCGCCCGAAGCGTCGATCTTCACGCCACCCTCTTCGGCGCGGAACTTGCCTGTAGCGTCGTAGTTTTCGAGGGCAAAACCCAGCGGATCCAGACGGTCGTGGCAGGAGGCGCAGGCGGCCTTGGCCCGGTGAGCCTGCAGCGCGGCGCGCAGGTCCTTGGCTGAACCGTTGGCGCTATCGGCCAGGTCCGGCACATCCGGCGGCGGAGGCGGAGGCGGCGCGCCGACGATGTTTTCAAGAATCCATTTGCCCCGCAGCACCGGCGAGGTGCGCGTGGGGTAGGACGTCACCGTCAGGATGCTGCCGTGCGACAACAAGCCGCCGCGTTCCGGGTTCGTCAGCGCCACTTTGCGGAAGTAGGTGCCGCGCACACCGGGGATGCCGTAGTGGCGCGCCAGGCGTTCGTTCAAGAAGGTGTAGTCCGCGTTCAGGAAGTCGGTAATGCGGCGGTCCTCCTTCACGATATAGGTGAAGAAGGCCTCCGTCTCTTTCTGCAAAGCCGTGCGCAGCGAGTCATCAAACTGCGGATACTTTTCCGGGTCCGGCCGCCACGACGGCACGTTCCGCAGGTGCAGCCACTGCCCCGCGAAGTTGTCGACCAGGGCCTTCGCCTTCGGGTCGGCCAACATGCGCTTCACCTGCGCGGCCAGCACCGGGCGCAGCCGCTTCTGCTCGCCGAGGCGGAGCAGCTCTTCGTCCGGAATCGAGCTCCATAGGAAAAACGACAGCCGCGAGGCGAGTTCGAGATCGCTGACTTTATGCAGCGGCGTCGCGCCATTCGCTTCCTTCCGGAAGAGGAAGTTCGGCGACACCAGAATGCCGCGCAGCGCCATCTCCAGGCCCGCATCAAACGAGCCCGCCGAGGTATAGAGCCGCTGCAGCGGGGCGAGGTCCGCCGCGGTCACGGGCCGCCGGTAGGCCTGCCGGGCCAGCGTGGCCATGATCTTATTGGCGCAGGCGGCGGTCTTCTCCGCGCACTGCAAAATCCGCCGGCGGCTCGGCGTATCGCCGGGCCCGGTGGGGTTAAACGGGCCGCCAATCAGAACATATTCCAACTGCGTCAGCGAGGCCGGCGGCGGGCCAAAGCGGCCCACCGTGGCGCCAGCCGTGGTTTCGGACTTCGCCAGCTCCGTCAGAAACCCGGCTCCAATCGTGTGCAGCCCCGCCTTCAGCGGCACGCGCACTTCGGAGTTCCGCGTGGCCTGCGACTCCTCCGCATTGCTATAAACCGTGTCGATCAGCTTCGCCCGGACGCCATCCACGCGCACATCAAGCTTGGCGGGCGGGAGCGTCGGGTCGGGGTTGCCGCGGACGCGAACCGTGACGACATACTCGGCATCCACCGGGAAGTAATGCTTGATGGTCATCCCGCTGCGCAGCGAAAGCGGCAGCGCTTCGCCGGAGTCGGAAGCGCCGGGCCGCGTAAACGTGTACTTCTCCACCACCGGGCTCTGCTTCGCCGTCCCCAACGCCTGACGCACCACGCGGCGCGCCGTCGTCATGTACTTCTCCATCAGCAGCGGCGACACCGTGAGCACGGATCCGATATTGTCAAAGCCGTAGCCCGAGTCGTCCGCCGGCAGGCTGGCGGCGTGGTCCAGATCCAGGTCCAACAGGTCGCGGACCGCATTGGCGTATTCCGCCCGGTTCAACCGGTGCACCGTGGGCGTACCGGGGTTCGGAAACTTACGAATATTCTCATCGAGACGCGTCTCGAGCCACGACGCCAGGGCGGCGTTCGCTTCCGGCTTCGGACGCGGCAGGCCCTTGGGCGGCATCTCGCCCGTTTTGAGCTTCCGCAACACCTTCTCTAACTTGCCCGCGTGGTTGGCGACATCGGCCGTGGCAACCCCATCGAGCGAGAAGTCCGCCACCCGGCTCTGGTCGTTATGGCAGCCCTGGCAATACTGCTTCAGGGCCGTCTGCACGGTCGCAGCGTCTTGCGCGAAGACGGCCGCCGCGGCGAGGAAAAGCGAAATGGGAAGACGCAGCATCACTAATTTTAGGTAGGCCTTTCGCCCGTGTCACAGAAAGAATATCATTTCTTCATGTACCAGCCAAAGCGGTTATGCCTATATGTCCTATTGACTTTACCGATGCTAGCCGCCGACACACGACTTTTTGAAGCGGTGCAAAATGGCGATCAACGCACCGTTTTGGGGCTGGTGAAGGCTGGTGTCAACGTAAATACGGCGCGCCCGGATGGCTCCACCGCGCTCGGTTGGGCCGTCAGCCGGGAGAACGTCGAAATCGTCACGGCGCTCTTGCAAGCGGGCGCCAACCCGAACGTTGCCGACGAAAACGGCGAAACCCCGCTCACCCTGGCCTGCACCCAGGGCAACCTGCCCATCGCCCGCCTGCTCCTCAACGCCAAAGCCAAGGCCAACGTCACCCGCTGGAACGGAGAGACGCCGCTGCTCGGCGCCGTGCAGTCCGGCAACCTGGAACTCGTCAAGCTGCTCCTCTCCCAGGGCGCCCCGGTGAACGAAAGGGAGAGCCGCATGGAACAGACGCCGCTCATGTGGGCCGCGGCCGCGGGCCGGGCCGACATCGCTGCGCTTCTCCTTGAAAAGGGAGCCGAGGCCAACGCCAAATCAAAGAGCGGCTTCACCCCCCTGCTCTTCGCCGCCCAGAAGGGCGACCTGGCTACCGTGAAGCTGCTGGTGGACGCCAAGGCCGATCCCCTAACGAAATCTCGCGACGGCGCGGCCCCCTTCGCTCTGGCGCTGGCCCGGGGCCACGAGGCCGCCGCCCGCTACCTGCTCGATTTCGGCGCCGAAGTAAACCTGCGCGACTCCACCGGCAACACGCCCCTGCATACGGCGGTGCGGCTCGGGAAACTCGACCTCGTCCGCGATCTCGTCTCCCGCGGCGCCGATCTGAAAGCCAAAACCACCCGCTCCGGCGAACAGCGCGGCCCCTTCCGCAGCTTCGGCCTCACCCCGTTTCTCACCGCCGTTGAAGCCGGTAACGTCGCCATGATGCGGGAACTCGTCAAACTCGGCGCCGATCCCAAGGCGAGAACCTCCGACGGCGCCGGCGGCGTCATCCTGGCGGCGCAGAGCCGGAAACTCGAAGCCGTCAAGCTGATGGTGGAGCTTGGCGGCGACGTCAACGAAGAGCGCCCCGGCGGCGGCACCGCGCTCCACATCGCCACCCGTTTCGGCGACAACATCATGATTCAATACCTCGTCGACAACGGCGGCGATCTCAGCAAGAAGGACCGCTTCGGCCGCGATGTGCTCGGCGAAGCCGAGTTCGAAGCGCCGAAGCCGACCATTGAGTTCGTCCGGAAGCTCGTCCAGAAGAAGCAGTGATAAACTGCGGCATATGCAAAGACGGAAACTTCTGGGATGCGCCCTCGGACTGGGTGCGGTGGCATTCGCCAAGAACAAGCGGTTCAATCTTCCGGCCCCGAACCCGGCTGGCGCGACGGCGAATGCCGCTAAGGTAATCCCGCAGCCGCCCGGGGCCAAGCTGAAGCTCCCGAACGGCTTTGTGGCCGAAGAGTTCGCGAGCGGCTTCCAGAAGCCGCGCATCATGGTGGAGCTCCCCGGCGGCACGGTGCTGGTCACCGAAAGCATTCTGAAGGGCAGTGTGGTCGCCCTCGGACCCGGCAAATCGAAGAAGACCCTGATCGCCAATCTGGACCGGCCCTTCGGCATGGCTCTCTGGAAGGACTATCTCTACGTCGCCGAAGCCGAGGCCGTGAAACGCTACAAGCTCGATGCGAAGGCCGTCACGGTCGGCGCCGGCGAAGAGATCGTTCCGCTCAAAGGGTACGGCAAAGGCCACTGGTCCCGCGGCATCGCGTTTGATCCCAAGGGCGAAAAGTTCTATCTCTCAGTCGGCTCGAGCAGCAACATCGACGCCGGCGACCCCGCCGACCGCGCCGCCATTCACGTCTACAACGCCGACGGCTCCGGCAAACAGGTCTTCGCCACCGGCCTCCGCAACGCCGTGAACGTCCGCATCAATCCGCAGAGCGGCAAGCCCTGGGTGACCGTGCAGGAGCGGGACGGCCTCGGCGACGATCTGGTCCCTGACTTCTTCACCTCGGTCAAGAAAGGCGCCTTCTACGGCTGGCCCTACGCCTACATCGGCAGCAACGAAGAGCCCCGGCACAAGGGCGCCAATCCGGACGCCGTCAAGAAGGCCATTGAGCCGGACATTCTGCTGAACGCCCACGCTTCGGCGATGGACTTTGCCTTCTACACGGCCAAGCAGTTCCCGGCCAAGTTCCACAATGGCGCCTTCATCGCCTCGCGCGGATCGTCCAATCGGGCCAAACGGGTTGGCTACTCCGTCCTCTTCGTCCCGTTCGCCAACGGCAAACCCAGCGGGCCGCCGGAGGACTTCCTCACCGGATTCATGCTCGGGGAGGACAAGAAAGAGGTTTGGGGCCGCCCCGTCGGGCTGCTGCAGCTCGCCGACGGCAGTTTGCTGCTGAGCGAAGACGGAAACAACAAGATCTGGCGAATCTCGTTCAAAGGCTAGAAATGAAAAAGGCCCCCGGATCCGGGGGCCTTTTTCCGTTGGCGGGGGTGGTTAGAACGGC
Organism: Terriglobales bacterium; assembly: GCA_027485675.1. Classification (GTDB taxonomy): domain Bacteria; phylum Acidobacteriota; class Terriglobia; order Bryobacterales; family Bryobacteraceae. Next base: position 259,177 of record JAIXQP010000025.1, read on the forward strand.
CGCTCTTCCGGAGGAAGCGTGAAGGACTCGATGGGCTCGGTCTCGATTTCGGGACCGGAGCCGGGGACGCGCCCCGTCTCTTCGCTCTTCTTTTGCAACCGCTTAGCGGCCTTTTCCTGCGACTTCTCCATACGCGCGAACTCTTTCTGCCGTTTCTTGAATGTAGTGTGTGCTCTAGCCATGCAGCCTCCAGTTCGTACTGCGCCGGATATTCCGTAGCCATGCTCTCCAAGACGGACCAAGAGGGAGAGGAGACGCCGGTTCCCCCGGCGTTCAATGGCCCCTAAATGTTGGGAGGGGCCGATTCGACAGTCAAACCTGCCCCCATTGTAGCAGGTCAATCCTTCTCGAACTCGATTTTGGAGTCGGCGCCGAACTTTCGATAGTTCCGGAAGTTGATTTCATTCCGGCTGCAGTTGTTCGACCCGCGCTGGCACATCAGGTTCTCGCTCCGCACCGGAAGCAGGAACAGCTTGGAGTCAATCCGGACGAAATCGTACTCCAAAACCAGCTCTACCTTGTCGAAAGGAAAGTCGCCCGGAAAACTCAGACTCTGCTGTTCAATCCGCATCACGCGGTTCGTCTCCTGGTCGATCCATATCGTCCCCTTATAACCCGGACGGTACATTTTCCCTTCGTCCCGGCTATGCACCTGCCAGTGCGAAAGCGGCTGCTTCACCGCATAGTTGTAGACCACCGTCGTGCGGCCGGAGATCCGGTCCGAGCCTCGCTTAGAGAACGTGGTGCCGGAAGACGGCGAGAGGATGTCCCGCTGCGTGGTCACAAACTCGCCGGTGGACCAGGTGCCGGACTTTTCAGCCGGGTCCTTGGACGGGCGCCCGTTGATCTTGATGTTCTTGTACTCTTCCTTGCCGTTGACGCAAATCACATCCGCCGTGACGTTGTCGACGGCGGTCCACTGCGGCGGGTTCGTCCCGCTGTAGTAGCGCATCGTATGCTGCTGCACCAGGAAATTCGGCAGCGTATCGGTGAAGTTCTCGGCCTCCTCCCGGGCGGCGGCAATCACGGGGTCCGGCGGGGGCGGAGGCCGTAGTAAGGAGTCGGTGGCCGCGGGGGCGTCCGCGTCGGAGGCGGGTTCGCCAGGAGCGGGGGTCTCCGGCCGCGGCGGCGCGTTCTTCACCCGATCCGGCACACCGCGGCGCAGACGCGGCCGGTCTTCGAGCGGTTCGCCGCCGATCTTGGGGGTGCCGGTTGACGGCGCTGTGGCCGCCACCGGCTCGTCACTGGCGGGTTCCTCGTCCGCGGTCGGCACCTTCGCCGCCGCCGCGGAGCGCTCTTCCGCCGTTCCCGCCCGGACCAGACTCACCTTAATGGCGGTCTCCTCATCGTCGGGGTTTACCTCGACCTTCAGTACGTCGCCGGGCTTCAGCAGCGAGTCCCGCATCGGTTCGCCGGCGGCATCCCGGAACTGGGTCTTGGCGATCAGCCGGAACTTCACCACACCCTTCCCCGAAGTGTCGAGCAGTAGGTCTTTCTCGCCTAACCGCCGCAGCGTCCCTTCGACTCCCGTCAGCTTCGGGCCGCGCTTCGGCAGTTTCACCTGCGGGATCGGCAAGCCGATCGCCGGGCCCTGAGGATACTGTCCGCCCGGATACTGGCCGGGGGGATATTGCCCGGGCGGGTATTGCCCGGGCGGGTATTGACCCGGGGGATACTGCCCCGGCAGTTGCGCGAACAGTACAGCCGCGACGGACCATCCCGCCAGACAACATCGCCACATAGCAAAACCTCAATTCACTTAGACTACATTTCGCTCAGCGCCGCAATCACCGCCCCGCGCGAAGTGGAATTCAGAGGTTCGGCCGCGAGCCGTACCTCACTGACCGGCACCGGGAAGTCGTTCTGACGCAGCGCCTGCTCAAACCGTTCCCGAAATCCTCCGGCCAACACGCTGCCGCCGCTCAAAACCATGGGAATGGGCCGTCCCAGCCGCGGCAGGCTCTTGGCCTGTTGGAAGACCTCCCGCATCGCCTGCACCACGCTCTGGATCACATCGTCGTAGTACACGCTCAGCACCTGATGCGCTTTGTCCGGACTGATGGCGTTGAAAAAGAACCCGTCTTCCTTGATCATCCGGATCCGGTTCACCATCTCGCCCGTTACCGCCGCCGCGTTCGAGTCAATAAAGTCGCCGCCCTTGGGCACACTGAACTGAATCACCGGCACCGCCAGGTACGACATGCAGACATTGCACAGGCCGCCGCCGAAGCTGATCCCGATGCCGGTGTAGTTCGACGACTCCAGTTCGCTGTAGATCACCGCCAGCCCTTCGTTGATCGGTTTGGCTTCGTAGCCGAGTTCGCCCAGGATCTGGCGCAGCGTCGCCTCATGGTAGGTCAAGCTATCGTGCGCGCCCAACGGCGGCGCCGGCACGCTGAAGAACAGTTTCTGCCGCGCATGGGCCGCCGGACCCAGCAGCGAAAGCAGCAGGTTCTGCATCATCGGCATGCTCTCGGACTCGCCCGGGTTCAAAAACCCCTTGGTCATCGGCCGGCGCAACTCGGCGCCAATCAGGTCGGCGAACCGCTCGCTCTCGTTGCCGTGCACCACAATCTCGTTGCCCCGCACCGTATGCGGCACGCTCTCTTTGCGCAGTACCCCTTCGGTCAGCCGGGAGTTCGGCAGGGTGACGAACGAGTTCAGCTGGCTGCTAAACCGGTACCCATTTTCGGACGGCCAGGCCGCCACAATCCGGCTGGTGCCAACGTCCAGACCTACGGGGGTCGAGCCGTCGGAGTAAGTAAAATTCATCAGTTTCCCTCCTGGGAAAAATCGGGCTGTTTCACTGCGTTGTACAACCGGCGGTAGCGTTCCACCAGGCCACGTCGCCAAGCCTGGAGACTCGTTTTGTGCGCCACCGCCGCGCTCTGCACTTCGAGGTCCGCCGCGTCGAGTCCACGCCACAGCCGTTCCCCCGTAGCCTCGCGGAACGATGTATCGTAGCCGAATCCGAAAAGGGTCATCGCCGGGGGCGGCAACTGATAGTTGTCGGGCAAGCCGATCTGCTCAAACGGGAAGTTGGCGGCCCAGTCCGTGTGATAGCCAATGCCCATGTTCTCCGGATTGACGGACACCTGCGCATGGGTCACGCAGTTGCGCGCGGCAATCTGATAGCGGGAGCGGAGCAGGTCGGTCAACAGGCGCCCCGAGTGGATCTGGGCGGCGGTCACCGGCGTCTGCCCGGTTTCGTCGCGCGAGGGCCCTTCAAACGAAACACCCAGGAAGCTCGCGTTCAGGTTCAGATAGAAGTGCTGCTCCTCGGCCCACACCGAGTTACCCGCATGATGCGCCGGCTCGCTCTCGGGCACCACCCGCCACACCCGCCCAAATCGGTCAATCACGAAGTGATACGCCCGGATCTGGCGAACGTATTGGAGCACGCCCGCCCCAATGCGCCGCAACGCACCGTTCTGCGTCTCCTCAAACGGCAGCGCATGGCTCTCGGTGGTATGAAACACAATGCCGTAGGGGGTCGACCGCGGCTCCGTCTCCTCCGTGGCCACCCGGTAGCGCACAAACGGCACCGGCTCGTTACGCGGCAACTGATAGCGTTTTTCAATCCGGAGTCCGTTGCTGTATAACTCCTGCGCTTCGGTCGATTCCACCTGCCAGACCTTCTGCGGCAGACCGCCGGGAGCGGTCGTCTGGCGTCGAATCGCCGTTGGCTTAAGCCCGGCGCCATCGGACACCGTCGGGATCGGCAGCAGCCCCAGGGCCAGCACCAAAGCCGAAAAGTGGCGTACCTGCGCGCTCCGCAGCGCCCGCCGCACCGGTTGGTCCGACAAATAAGCCGCACTCCGCCGCAGAAAGCGTAGACGCGCCACTGGCTCGACAATTTGCTCGGCCCGCCAATCTACGATCGCCGCGGTAAAACGCCGCGGGGGCCGCCATCGGGATTCTTCGAGTTCTCTCATTGGCGCAGCCTCATTCGCGCAAAAAGATCCGCTCTCTCATCAAATACATCGGAAGGGTGCCAACGAACTCTTATAGTAAGCAACACAACTCAGGTTGACAACCCAAGTCTACTAAGAGCTTACACTTAGCCCTTGGACTCCCCGCCGCCTTCAGGACTTCTTGATCTTCCGGGCTCGCCAGAACGAGGCTAAGCCCAACGCAAACATCGGTACAACAAACAGCAGCTCCAGAACGATTCGCCCAAACTGGTCCGGCTCCCCGGAGAATCCCATCGCCTCCCGATAGAGCCGCGGGGTGGCGATGATGGCGATACAGATGAACAGAAAGCCGATGATCTCGTTCCACAGGATGCGCAAGGGGCGCAACACTCCGGGCAGCACGTGGGCAACGAATTTTCTACCGACATCGAGCATGGGGCAATCCCATTATAAGTCTGCAGAAATCCTGGTGGCACGCCGATAGGTACAGAGAGTGCTATTCTGGGGGTGCCCAGAAGAGTAATGTGAGAGGGCCATTCCTTTGGACGACCGACTGAAAGAGCTCATGCAGGACTTGGGAAACGCGATTAACGAATCCCTGTCCGACTCCGACCGAATCGCGGAAGCGATTGGCGAGATCAAAAAGTCCGGCTACGACGTGTTTCTCGTCTTGGAAGCGACCATCGGCTTCAACAAGCGGGACGACTCTTCGCCGGATGTCGACGACGAGGAGTACGCCGAAATCGAGGAAGACGAACCCTCCTCGCGCAAACGCCTGGGGCCGTTCGGCAAGGTGAAGTGGACCTCGCAAGATCAGAAGTTCCTCAAGGCCCTGAAGATCTCCACCGACGAAAATAGCGACTAGTTACCGGTCCATCAATTCGTGATAAACGGTCCAGGTCTGGTCTACCGCCCGGTCCCAGGTGAATTGCGCGGCATGCGCAAACCCCCTCTGCGCCATCGTCTCCCGTAACGACGGCTGTTCCATCAAAGTCTGCAGGGTAAACCGCAGCTCCTCCACGTTTTCCGGATCGACGTGAAACGCGGCCTCGCCCGTCACCTCCGGCAGAGCGGACCGATTCGATGTGACCACTGGTACCCCCCATGCCATCGCCTCAATCGCGGGGATGCCGAAGCCCTCGTCGAGCGACGGAAACGCAAATATAGCCGCCCGGCTATACAAGGCCTCCAGGCGTTTTGCGGAAACGTATCCGAGAACCTGGATATCCGCCCGCCGCGGACTGGCGGCAATCTGCTCGAGAATCTCCTCGGCTCCAAAGCCTGTCGCCGCTCCCGCCAGAACCAGGCGCCAGCCCGCCGGCAATCCCTCAAAGGCTTGAACCAGCCGGCCCGTATTCTTCCGCTTCTGGATCGCCCCCACGGAAAGAATAAACGGCTGCCGCTTGGTCAACGCCCGCAACCGCTGCTCGCCGGGGTGGAACACGCCGTGATGCACCACGCGGATCCTGCTCCGCTCCACGCCCAACAGGCCCGTGATCTGCGATGCCGTAAAGGAGCTCACCGCCAGGATCAGGTCCGAGCGGTTGGCGGCGTCCTTGGCCTGCTCGGTGAATCGCGCGCGGAACTCCGCCGTCGAGTAGTCCGAGGTCATCACGAACAGGTCGTGAAAGGTCGTGATCATCCGGTGGCGGCTCTGCAGATGCGGCACACGTTGATTCAGCCCATGAAAGATCTCCGCCGGAGGAGCCCAGCGATCGAACAACGGCCGCCGCGCCGCCCCGCGCGGCAGAAACGCCTCAAGCGAACGGAACAACCGGTGCGGCCGGTAGCAGAACAGATACCGCGGGCCCGGATGCCGCCGGGGCAACCCCCACAGAATCTCCCGCGAATACACCGCTACGCCCGTCGGCTGCGAGCCCACACTGTAAGTGGCGTCTAGAGCGATCCGCACGACCGCAGCCTAGGCTCTCTGCCCGGCAAGTGGAAAAACCATGCCTCTATCCTAACGCGGACGCCAGCTCCTGGCCGCGATTCGACGCCAGGTCGGCCTCCGCCCGCTGCAGCATCACATCCAGATTCGTCGTGGCCGTCGGCACCAGCGTCGCCTGACCGCAAACGTAGCTCAGCGCCGGCCGGTTCTCGAGGTAAGGACCCAGGGACTCGAGATAGCGCTGAATCCGGTGGTCCATCGTCTCCAGCTGCTCCGGATCGTCAAAGCACAACGCGCCAAACGTATCGCCCTGCAGGCGGGCGACGACATCCGACTCCCGAAAAACCGTCCGCAGCAGATCCCCCGTCTCAATCAGCGCCAAATCGTGCGCCTGATGCCCGTAGGCGTCCTGCAGTAGCGAATACCCCGTCAACTCCACCAGAAACAGCGTCGCCGGCCGCTGCCACCGCGCCGCCAGTTGCAGCGACTGCTCGCCCAAGAGCACAAACCCATCCCGCGAGATCAGGCTGGTAAGCTCATCGAGCAGCGGCAGTTCCGCTCGCGCCACCATCGCCTGCTGCCGCTCCATGGCGGACCGCAACGTCCGCGCCAGCGGCAGGCAGTCCAGGTCCTCCTTGAGCAGGTAGGAGAACGCGCCCTCCCGCACGGCCGCCAGCGCCGTATACTCCTCGCGGGCGTTGCACAGAATCACAATCGGCGCCGTGCGGCTCAACGGCTGCACGCGCAGAAACGTGTGCAGCGCGCGGCTATCCGACAGGTCCAGGTTCAGCAGGATAATGTCGAAGGCCTCCTGCTCTAGGGCCACCAGCGCCTCGGCCAGCGTCTCGGCGTGATACAGCTCCATCTGCCAGGGAAGCAGCTTCCGGTACTGCTGCTCTTCAAGTTCATCCAAGGCTTCCTGCACCAGTCCGGCGTCCCAGGGGTCGGATTCGACAAGAAGAACCCGGCTACGGATACGGGCGGGGGAAGGCGAATTCATCGCTTAGAAAGTGGCCCCGTCCGGCGGAAAGTCTCAATCGCCGAGTTGGTATTCCTTCAGCTTCCGGTACAAAGTGGTGCGGCCAATGCCCAGCAGATGCGCCGCCATCAAACGATCGCCCTTCGTATACTCCAGCGCGTTCAAAATCGCCCGCCGTTCCATCTCGACCAACGGCAGAATGGGAGACGCCACAAAGGCCGGCTGCGCCCCCGCCGAAGGCTGGGCGGCCGGTGCGTAGCTCGCCGCCGCGGCCATCGCCAGGCCCGGCTCCGGCGTGCGCCGCGCAAAGTGGTAGTTCTGAATGGGCGAAGGCAGATCGCGGACCTGCAGCAGCGGACCGGTGTTGATCGCCACCATCTGCTGAATCGAGTTCTCGAGCTCCCGCACATTGCCCGGCCAGTCATAGGCCAGGGCCGAGTCAAGCGCCTCCTGCGTGAAGCTGTGGTTCGAACCGTATTTCCGCAGAAAATGCTGCAGTAAGGCGGGAATGTCCTCGCGGCGGTCGCGCAGCGGAGGCAGCCGCAGCGTCACCACATTCAGCCGGTAGTACAAATCCTGCCGGAACGTTCCCTTCTCGACTTCTTTCGCCAGGTCCCGGTTGGTTGCGGCAATAATGCGAAAGTCCGAGCGCTTGGTCACGGTCGAACCCAACGGCCGGAACTCCTTCTCCTGCAGAACCCGCAACAGCTTCGCCTGCAGATCAAGCGGCATCTCGCCAATCTCGTCAAAGAAGGCCGTGCCGCCGTCGGCGGCCTCAATCAAGCCGATCTTGTCCCGGTCCGCTCCGGTAAACGCGCCCCGCCGGTGGCCAAACAGTTCGCTCTCCATCAGCGGACCCACAAAGGCCGAACAATCAATCGTTACGAAGTTACCCTTCGGGTTCGCCGCATGAATGGAGCGGGCCACGACCTCTTTGCCGGTCCCGGTCTCGCCCAGAATCAGCGCGGGCCAGCGGCCATTGGCCAACTTCTCCACCATCCTTTGCACGTGCCGAAGACGCGGAGATTGGCCGACCAAAAGGGGCGGGGAGGAAAACGAAGGACTCTGTGCAGTAGGGATCATGACAACGCCTCAACCGAACGGAAACTCCCGCTCAGACGAATTAGTGGTGGGTATGAACCATTACTCTAACTTTTTATTGCTGGAGCCCACAACGACTTTCTAGGGGTTTGATGGGGAGGGTCTTGCCCGCAAAAGAGGGGGGCATTACTCCACGTCCCAGCCCACCACGAACGAGTTCGGATACTCCGGCCGCACGCTGAGCAGCGTCTTCTGCGCCTCTTTGACGCTATCCACCTTGCCCACCAGAATGCGCCACGATTCCGGCGTGTTCCCCTTGGCCAGCGCCGGCCGGTAACGGACGAATACGTCCTTGTACTTGCCCTTCAACTTCCGTTCGAGGAACTCCGCGTTCTTCTGATTGCGCGCCGTCGTCACTTGCACCGTGAACCGCCGGCCCCGTTCATAACTGCGCGGCGGCTCCACCACCGTGAGCTTCACCTGGGCCACCCCCAACCGCACCAGATCAATCTCCTCGGCCGCCGCGCGCGACAGATCCACGATGCGTCCCTTCACGAACGGACCGCGGTCCGTGATGCGCACCGCCGTGCTCTTCCGGTTGACGAGATTGCGCACGGAGACCCATGTCTCAAAGGGCAGCGAAGGATGCGCGGCCGTCATCGCATGCATGTTGTAGACCTCGCCATTGGCCGCGCGGCGCCCATGGTAAGGCTCTCCGTACCAGCTCGCGATGCCCTCTTCGGAAGCCCCAAGGCGAGCCACCGGGTTACTAATTTTTATTTGCCTTCCGCCGCCGCAGCCCGCCGCCATCACGGAGCCAGCTAACAGCACCGCATACGCGAAACCCCTATGTTTATTGGTCCAAATCGACATCGACCGCGTCATCCGCATAACAACATTCTGCACCAGTTTCGTTTTTTATGCGAAAACACTCGACTTTTTGCCACTCTTTGTCTCCGGCGGCTCACTTTTTCTCTTGACATTGTTCTGGAACAACCTTATATATGGTCACAACTGCGTTCTCTCCAGAGAGCGCGAGAACGATGTTAGGGAGAATCACTCAATGAAGAACGCAACCGCAAAGAAGGCAGCTCCGGCGAAGAAAGCCGCCGCCCCTGCCAAGAAGGCTGCAGCGCCTGCTAAGAAGGCCGCTGCGCCGGCGCCGGCGAAGAAAGCTGCTGCTCCTGCGAAGAAAGCTGCTGCTCCGGCGAAGAAGGAAGCTGCGCCTGCCAAGAAGGCTGCTGCCCCGGCCAAGAAAGCTGCTGCTCCTGCGAAGAAGGCCGCTGCTCCGGCGAAGAAAGCCGCTGCGAAGAAAGCGTAGTCCTTCGATCTATCCACCAACGCGAATAGCCCAAACGGCCCCGGTTTCCACCGGGGCCGAAATCATTTTGGGGCCCTGTTTACGGGCCTTTCCCGCTTCTCGAACCATAGCGCGCGAAACGTTTCGCCCAGGTCGAACAGCAGCGTCTTCAACTGCAGACGCCGCTCCGCATTCGCCTCCAACTCGAGAAACGCAAACTCGTCCGCCTCCCCGATCCGAAGCAGGAACGAGCCCATCGACTCGCTGCGAACCAGCTCCAATCCATACTGCGCGGCCGCCGCGGCAAGCCCCGAAAAAGGCACATGCGCCGTAATGTCCTGCTCCCCCGGATCGCGCAGCACATCGTCCACCGCGCGATGCTGCCGGTAGCTCATCAACGTGCCCTGCGGGAAGCGAATCTGCTCCCGCTGCGTATAGCCGTAGTCCAGCACCAGCAGATGGCCAGACCCCATCCGCCCGGCGATTCGCCGCAGCTCGCGCTCCATGCCCACGGGCACTTCGACCACCGCAATCCCCTCTTCAACCTCTCCCACCGGGATCGCCGCACCCGGGGTCCAAACGAAGCGGTCACCGCTCACGCCCACTCTCCGTTCGCGCCAGCCACCATCGCACCGCTCCGCCACGTCCACCGGCAGCGCATCGAAGAACTCATGCGCCAGCACCAGGCCGCGGAAGTCCTCCGGCCACGCGCCATAGCCGATATCGATCGGCGTGTACCCCAAGCCCGCGAACGTCTCGGCCAAGGCCGCCCGCCCCGCGCCCGGCTGCACTACGCGCTCGATGCCCTGTTGCTCGCACCAGCGCCGCAGCAGCATCCCGAACACTGGCTGCAACTGCTCCGCCGTGTAGAAATCGCCCGCTCGCCCAAAGCGGTCCCGCCGGTAATAGCCGACCTCCGGAGCGTAGAGAGCCACCTCCATGAAGCGGGAGAACGGGATCGATCCATGCCGGGCAATCTCCGCCCGCAACAACTCGGCAACTGACATCTGCACCCTCAGCTTCGCATGGGTCACTCGCTCTTTGGCGCGGGACAGCATAGAATAACGGGCCATGCTCCCTGCCTACATCAGCCAAACCAAACCGAACCCGGCCTCGAACCGCGCGCCGTGGTTCACGAACACCGCCCCCACGTATGCCGGCGTCTTTCTCTGGATCGTTTTCTACCAGACGATGGCGCAGGGCACCATCGACCGTGCCAGCCTCAGCGTCTGCATCGCCGCCCTCGCCGCCGCGGGCCTCATCTGCTACGCGCTCTTCTACTACGTCCCGGGAATGCTCGGCATGAAGACCGGCTTCCCGCTCTACGTCATCGGCAGCTCCACGTTCGGCACCCTCGGCGGCTATCCCATGCCCGGCCTCTTCATGGGCCTGCTGCAAGTCGGCTGGTTCGCCGTCGGCACCTTTACTTCCACCCGCTTCATCCTCATGGGCCTCGGCATGGACGCGACCGCCGGCACGCCGACCTTCTGGCTCGTCGCCGCGCTCTGGGCCTACATCATGGCCACCATCGGCATCCTCGGCATTCAATACGTCGCCCGCGCTTCGCTGTTCCTCAACGCCATTCCGCTGCTCATGATCCTGGTCGTCTTCTTCCGCGTGCAGGGCGGCATCAGCCAGCATCAACCCACCCTCTCCGATAACTGGGGCGCCATCGCCACTATCCTCCAAACCGTCATCGGCTTCTTCGCCACCGCCGGCGCCGCGGGCGTCGACTTCGGCATGAACTCGCGCAACGAAAAGGACGTTCGCATGGGCGGCCTCGTCGGCATCGCCGGAGCGATCCTCATCGCCGGCGGCCTGCCGCTGCTCTCGGTCGCGGGCGCGCGTGTGTTGAACCCTGCCATCACCAGCTATAGCTACGACGCCGTCATCGGCTCGATGGGCGGCGCCATGGCGACCTCCATGTTCTTCCTCTTCGCCCTCGCCTCCATTGTCCCGGCCTGCTTCTGCGCCTTCATCGCCGGCAACAGCTTCGCTACGATGCTCCCCGGAGTCTCCCGCTCCCTCTCGACGCTCGTCGGCGTCACCATCGCCCTCGTTCTCGCCGGCACCGGCGTCGCCGCCGACCTACCCGGCGTCTTCGGCCTGGTGGGCGCCTCCTTCGGCCCCATCTGCGGCGCCATGGTGGCCGACTACTGGCTCAGCGGCGGCAAGTGGGCCGGCGCGCGCGAAGGCATCAACTGGGCCGGCTACGGCGCCTGGGCGCTCGGCTTCGTCGTCGGCATCTCCCCGGCGCTGGGCCTGAACCTGGGCGTCGAGCCGCTCGCCCTGGCCAGCTTCGTCGTTGGCTTCGTGGTCTACGCCGCGCTCGCCAAAGCCGGCCTAGAACCGAAGGTGGTCCGCGAGCCCATCGCCATCGCTGCCGGCCAGAGCTAAGCCGCTACTTCTTCGGCTTCCGTTTGGGCGCCGGTCGATGCTTAATCACGATCGGCGTCCCCACATAGCCAAAGTGCTTGCGGAACAGGTTCACCAGCTGCCGTTCGGCCGAGAAGTGCAGCTCCCGGCGATCCGTGAAAACGACGAAGGTCGGCGGCCGCAGCGATGCCTGCGTGACGTATTTGATCTTCGTATCCGGCTTCAGCTCCACCATGGCGCAGAAGCGGTTCAACTCGCCCGTCGTCACCCGGTGGTTCGACCACTTGTAGGCTTCTTCGATCATGCCGTACAGCCGGTCGATGCCGTTCTTCGTCTTCGCCGAAATAAACGCAATCTGCGCGAATTCGAGGAACTTCAACTGGTCCCGCAACTCCTGCTCAAAGACCACTTTCTTCTTGTTCGGCGCAATGTCCCACTTGTTGACGACGATGATGATCGCCCGGCCGGACTCGTGCGCGTAGCCCGCAATGTGGGCGTCCAGGTTCACGATGCCTTCGCTCGCGTCGATGATGATCATCACGACATTGGCCATGCGGATGTTCCGCTGCGCCATGACGACGCTGAGCTTCTCGGCGTCCTCCGTCGTCTTGCCCTTCCGGCGAATGCCCGCCGTATCGACGAACACGAAATCGGTATCCCCGTGGTGCACCGTCTCATCCACGGCGTCCCGCGTCGTCCCCGCAATCGGGCTCACGATGCTGCGCTCCGATCCCACCAGCGAGTTGATCAACGTCGACTTCCCGACGTTCGGCCGGCCGATGATGGCCACCTTGATCTTCTTCGTCTCGGCCGGAACCTCTTCGCCCGCCTCCGGCTTCTGCTCCACCGGAAAATCCTCCGTCACGTAGTCGAGCAGCTCATGGATGCCCACCTTGTGCTCGGAGGAGATCGGGAACAACGGCTCAATGCCGAGTTCATAGAAGCCCATCGTCAGCTTGTGGCTCTTCTCGGTGTCGATCTTGTTCACCGCCAGCACCACCGGCTTACCCAGCTTCTTCAGCATCTTCGCCAGGTCGCGGTCGGCCGACGTGATCTCCGTGCGGCCGTCGATCAGAAAAACGATCCACGAAGCCGACTCGAGAGCGTATTTAGCCTGCTTCAAAATCTCGGACGGGATCAGATCGTGGTCGTCGGGGATGATGCCGCCCGTGTCGATAATCTCGAACTTGCGGCCCCGGTGCGTCGTGATGCCGCTGATACGGTCACGGGTAATGCCCGGCTCGTCGTGCACGATCGAGCGCCGGGTGCCCGTGACTGCGTTAAAAAACGTCGATTTGCCGACGTTAGGCCGGCCGACGATGACAATGGTCGGAAGACCTGCGGATTTCACCATACTGTTATTATCGCAGCCGCAGCGCTATGAGATGCTGCAAATGATGAGAAGACGCGATTTGTTCCCTCTGGCCCTCGGCTTCCCGGCCCTCCTCCACGCCCGTCCGCTGGCCGAACAAGGCGCCATGGTCGGCGACGTCCGGGCCACCGACGCCCTCGTCTGGAGCCGCGCCGACCGCCCGTCGAAGATGCGCGTCAGCTGGTCCACCTCCGACCGCGGCGAGCGAACCGTCGTCCCCGGGCCCTACTGCCTCGACGTCAGCGACTTCACCGGCCGCCTCCCCCTCGAAGGCCTGCCACCCGGCCAGAAGATCGTCTATGAGGTCGCCTTCGAAGACCTCCGCACCGGCGCCCTCAGCGAACCCGTCACCGGCTCGTTCAACACTCCGGGCCGCGGCGACGTCCGCTTCTGCTGGGGCGGCGACACCGTCGGCCAGGGTTGGGGCATCAATCCCGAGTTCGGCGGCATGAAGATCTACGAGACGATGCGCAAGCAACGGCCGGACTTCTTCATCCACTCCGGCGACACCATCTACGCCGATGGCCCCGTGCCCGCCGAAGTCAAGCTCAAGGACGGCACCGTCTGGCGCAACCAGACCACGGAAGCCAAAAGCAAGGTGGCCGAAACGCTCGCCGAGTTCCGCGGCGCCTATCTCTACAACCTCCTCGACGCGAACGTCCGCCGCTTCCACAGCGAAGTCCCGCAGATCTGGCAGTGGGACGACCACGAGGTCATGAACAACTGGTCCGATTCGAAGGACCTCCGCGACAACCCGCTCTACAAGGAAAAGAGCGTCCCCCTGCTCATCGCCCGCGGGGAACGCGCCTTCCGCGAATATGCCCCCATCGGCGCCGGGTCGAAGGTCTACCGCCACATCCCCTACGGCCCCCTCGTCGACGTCTTTGTCCTCGATATGCGCAGCTACCGCGGCCCCAACACCTTCAACCGCGAGGAAGCCGAAACCCCGTTCCTCGGCCGTCCGCAAGTGGATTGGCTGCTCGACGGGCTCAAGTCCTCCCGCGCCGTCTGGAAGATCATCGCCGCCGATATGCCCATCGGCCTGCTGGTCGGCGACGGCGTCGATGAACAGAAGCGGCCCCGCTTTGAAGCTACCTCGAACGGCAACGGCCCCGCCCTCGGCCGCGAGATTGAAATGGCGCGCCTCCTCACCGGCATCAAGCAGGCGGGCATCCGAAACACCGTCTGGCTCACGGCCGATGTCCACTACACCGCCGCCCACCACTACCATCCGGACCGTGCCCACTACAAGAACTTCCTGCCCTTTTGGGAGTTCATCGCCGGCCCGCTCAACGCCGGAACTTTCGGCCCCGGGCAGCCGGACGACACCTTCGGCATCGAGGTCGTCTTCGCCAAAGCCCCGCCGAAAGGCGAATCGAACCTGCCTCCCAGCGCCGGCATGCAGTTCTTCGGCGACGTCGAAGTGTCTGCAAAGACAAGGGTTTTGACCGTCACCCTCCGCGACATAAACGGAACTGCTTTGTTTTCAAAGGAGTTACAGCCGGAAAGGATGAGAAATCGCGCGTAACGTGCGAGAATAGAAAGGTTGTCTCAAGAACTTACTCGAAATATCGCCATCATCGCGCACGTCGATCATGGCAAGACGACGCTCGTGGACGCCATGTTCAAACAGAGCGGCATTTATCGCGCCAACGAAGCGACAGAAGATCGCGCGATGGACTCGAACGAACTGGAGCGCGAACGCGGGATCACCATTCTCGCCAAAACCACGGGTGTCCGCTACAAAGAGTACAAGATCAACATCTGCGACACGCCCGGTCACAGTGACTTCGGCGGCGAAGTCGAACGAGCGCTGAAGATCGTCGATGGCGTGGTCCTCCTTGTCGACGCCTCCGAAGGGCCCCTGCCCCAGACCCGCTACGTCCTCATGAAGGCGCTCGAGTCCGGCCTGCAGCCCATCGTGGTCATCAACAAGATCGACCGGCCCGACGCCCGGATTCAGGAAGTGCTGAACGAGGTCTATGACCTGTTCATCGACCTCGACGCCAACGAAGACCAGCTCGATTTCCCCATCGTCTACACCAACGGCAAACTCGGCGTCGCCACGCTCGATCTCGCCGTGCCCCCCGTGGACCTGCAGCCGCTGTTCGAAACGATCCTCAGCCGCATCCCGGCTCCCAAGGGCGACCCCGAAAGCACCCTGCAGCTCATGGTCGCCAACCTCGACTACAGCGACTACCTTGGCCGCCTCGCCATTGGCCGTGTCTTCAACGGCACGCTCCGCACCGGCGACGAAGTCTCCATCTGCAAGCTCGACGGCTCCATTCAGAAGACCCGCATCACCAAGATGTACACCTTCGAAGGGCTCAAGCGCGTCGATGAAACCGTGGCCACCCCGGGCACGATTCTCGCCATCGCGGGCGTCGAAGGCATCACCATCGGCGAAACCGTTTCGAGCCCCGAAAATCCGCTGCCCCTGCCCCGCATCCAGATCGACGAACCCACCATCGCGATGATGTTCATGATCAACACCTCGCCCTTCGTCGGCAAGGAAGGTCAGTACGTCACCTCGCGCAACCTGCGCGACCGGTTCGACAAGGAACTGCTCACCAACGTCTCTATCCGCATTGAAGAAGCGGGCGGCCCCGATGCCTTCAAGGTCATGGGCCGCGGCGAACTCCAACTCGCCATCCTCATCGAAATGATGCGCCGCGAAGGCTTCGAGTTGATGGTCGGCAAGCCGGAAATCATCACGAAGAAGATCGACGGTGTGCTGCATGAACCGCTCGAACTTCTGGTCATCGACGCGCCGGAGCAGTTCGTCGGCGTCGTGATGGAAAAGATGGGCATGCGCAAGGGCAAGATGACGAAGATGATCAACCACGGCTCCGGGCGCGTGCGCCTCGAGTTCGAGGTGCCCTCCCGCGGCCTGATCGGCATCCGCAGCGAAATGCTGACGGAAACCCGCGGCACCGCCATCATGAACTCGCTCTTCCACGGCTACATCGAATGGCAGGGTGAGATTGAAATGCGTCCCACCGGTTCGCTGATCGCCGACCGCTCGGGCAAAGCCACCGGCTACTCCATCAACAACATCCAGGAACGCGGCGTCATCTTCATCGAACCCGCCACGGAAGTCTACGAGGGCATGATCATCGGCGAGAACTCGCGGAATCACGACCTCGACGTCAACATCGTCAAAGAGAAGAAGCTCACCAACATGCGCGCCTCCTCCGCCGACGATGCCATCCGCCTGGTGCCGCCGAAGATCCTCAACCTCGAACAGGCCATCGAATTCGTCAAGGAAGACGAATATGTTGAGGTCACCCCCAAGTCCATTCGCCTTCGCAAGAAGGTTCTAAAGGCCAACCAGCGCTAAGCAGCGCTGCAGATCTCGGCCAACTGGTCGAGATCGACGTTGCCTCCCGAGATGACGATCCCGACGGAGGCAACGTCCGCCGGCAGCTTGCCGAACAGCGCTGCCGCTACGCCCACTGCCCCGCTCGGCTCCACCACGATCTTCAGCCGTTCGAGCAGAAACCGCACCGCGGCCTTGATCTCGTCCTCCGAGATCAGCGCCACCGCCTCAACGTGCTCCTGCACCATCGGGAACGTCAGCTTGCCGGGCGCCAGCGTCCGCAGCCCGTCGGCGATGGTCGGCGGCGGCGGAATGGTCACCCGCTCTCCCTTCTGCAGCGACTGCCAGAAATCGTTGGCCAGCTCCGGCTCGGCGCCAAACACGCGAATGCCCGGCCGGATCGCCTTCGCCGCCACGGCGCAGCCGCCGAGCAGTCCGCCGCCGCCCAGGCAAGCCACCAGGGCATCCAGCTCCGGAACCTCCGCCAGCAGCTCCATGGCCGCCGTCCCTTGGCCGGCGATGGTCAGTGGATGATCGAACGGCGGAATCACGGCCGCTCCCGACTCCTCCGCCAGCCTCCGGCAGATGGCCTCCCGGTCTTCGGTCATCCGGTCATAGTGGACGATCGTCGCCCCGGCGCCCGCCGTCGCGGCGGCCTTGGCCTTGGGCGCGTCGGAGGGCATCACCACCGTGGCCTTGGCCCCGGCCCGTTGCGCCGCCAGCGCCACGGCCTGTGCGTGGTTGCCGGACGAATAGGCCAGCACCCCTCGCCGCAACTCCTCCGGGCTCAGTGAAAACACGAAGTTGCAGGCGCCGCGGAACTTAAACGCGCCGCCCACCTGGAAGTTCTCCGCCTTCAGGTACACCCGCTTGCCGGTCTCCCGGTCCAGCGTCTTCGAAGTCAGCACCGGGGTCCGGTGGGCCCACGGGGCAATCCGCCCCGCCGCCGTCTGCACATCCGCGAAATTGATAGCAAGCATCAGCTACTAGTGTCGCGTTTCGAGGTACTGTCCGGAAGTCGCATCCACAAAAACACTGTGCGAGCTAGTGCCGATCGACTCGCCGAACACCACCCGCCACGCCAGCGAATTCGAGTTCTCTTTCATCTCGAGCAGGAAAAACACCCGGCTCTTCGGGTTCTTCTTCAGGTAGTCCACGCTCTTTTCCGCCGCCGTCTTGTACGCTGCCGTCGAATCAATCTTCAAAGCCGCCATCGGGAACGGACGCATCCGCGCGTTCATGCCCTCCTCCGCGCCGCCGAAAATGCCTTCCCGCAGGTTCCCGGGAGCGTCGATCGCGGAAAACGTAAAGCTCTTGGTCCGTTGCTTGGAGGGAGACGCAAACGTCACCTGCCAGGCGCCGCTGGTGCCCGGCTCGCCCTTGACGTCTTCAAGCGGCACACTGCTCATCTTCACCCCGAGCGCATCGGGCGACCACGCCCGCGCCGAAACGTACATCCGGTGGAACGCCCACTGCCCGTTAACCGCCTCCGGCGCCTTTTGCGGCTCCTTGATCTCGGTCTTCTTAGGCGCCTCGGCACAACCGGTCAATAGTGCCAGCGAGACGAGTAATACCGCTGTAATATTCTGCATCGTTTTCTAGACCAAGGATATCAGTAGGATCTCTACCGTTACATCGTGGAAAAGCTCTACCGGATTTTAGTAGTGGATGACGAACCGGCCATCCGGACGCTCCTCAACGACGTATTCACCGCCGCGGGCTTCGAAGTCGTGGAGGCGGCTAACGGACGCCTGGGTATCCAGGCCCATCTCGCCAACCCCGCCGATCTGGTGATCACCGATTTGCTGATGCCGCAGCAGGAAGGGATCGAGACCATCACCGAGCTCTCCCGCCGAGCGCCCGGCCTCCCCATCATCGCCATCAGTGGCGCCTACACCGGACCGGAGCTCAAAATGGCCGCCCGCCTCGGCGCCTCCGCCGTCTTCGCCAAACCCTTCGATCCAGAGCAACTTGTCGCCGCCGCCCACGGTCTCCTCGGTCTGTAAATCGCCTTTCGTCTTTTTTCGCAACCCCGGCGTCTCTACAATCAGAAGTGCTGAGGAGCGTCGTTCCGATTGATCTTCCGAGAGGCTGAAGACCGCGACCTGATCCGTAAGGCGCAGCAGGGCAACATCGATGCCTACAACCTGCTGGTCTCGCGATGGGAAAAGCGCGTCTATAACTACCTCCTCCGGCTGGTTCGCAATCGGGAGGACGCGCTCGATCTCTCGCAGGACGTCCTCCTCAAGGCCTATCAAAACCTGCGGAAGCTCGAAGATATCGAACGATTCCCCTCCTGGCTCTTCCGAATCGCCCACAACGAAGCTTTTTCTCTCCTGCGCCGGAAGCGGCCGGAGAACGACGATATCGACCCGGCTGCCTCGGAGATCGCGGCGGCCCTCCCCCCGGGTCCCAGCATGTTACCCATGGAAACCGCCCTCGCGGTCGACGCGGCGCTCCGGCGCCTGACGCCCGATCAGCGGGAAGCGGTAGTCCTTAAGGTGTACCAGGGATTCAAGTTCGAAGAGATGGCCGAAATCCTGGAGTGTCCGGTTTCCACGGTCAAGTCCCGCCTCTACACGGCGCTGGACCTGCTCAAAGAGACGTTGGCGCCCATCTCGCATCGGAGTGCCTTATGAGTTGTTCGCCTTTTGATCTACGCGATTACGTTTTCGGGGAACTCGACGCCGCCCAAACCCGGGCCGTCGAAGCCCATGGCCGCGCCTGCCCGGCCTGCGCCGAAGAACTCTCCCGCCTGCGGCACACCGAGACCGCGCTCTTCTCGCTCCGCGACGAAGAGATCCCGCGCCGTATCGCCTTCGTCTCGGACAAGGTCATGGAGCCCCGCATCTGGGAGGCCCGCTGGTGGCATGCCTGGTGGAACTCCGCCCCCCGCCTCGGCTTCGCCTCCGCCGCCATGCTCTCGACGGCCATCCTCCTCCACGGTTACCTTTCTCGCCCGATGGCTCCCGCGCCTGCCGCTGCCCCCACTGTTGTCCAAGCCCAGGTCGATCAAACCCAAATCGATGCCCGGGTGGCTGATGCAGTGGGCAAGGCCGTCGCCGCGCTCGAAGCCCAGCAACAGGTCCGCCTCGCCCGTTCCGTCCAGCAGGTGGAGCAGCGCTACGCCGCCATGCGCCAGGAAGACCTGATGAACCTCGAAGCCAGCTACAACCTGACGAATCAGAAGATGAAGGCGCGCTACGCCTCGGCCATGCGCCAAGCCGCGGGTTCCTTCACGGACGGTGGTGTGCAATGAAACGCTTCGCCATGGCCCTCGCCCTCTGCGCCCTGCTGCAGGCGGCCACCGTCAGCCGCGTCACCATCACGGCCGTTGAAGACTCCTGCAACCGCCGCCTGAAGTCGCTCGTGCCCGGCGAGCCGTACCTGCTCCTCGGCGAAACGCATGGCGTCTACCTCGAAAACTACGGCGCCGTCTTCACCGCCAGCGTCAATCTCGTCGAAGGCCCCAACGTCACCCCCTTCCGCCAGTCCATCTCGCCGAAGGAGCGCGCCGACCTGCGCCAGCGCAAGCTGGACCGGCTGCCGAAACTCCGCGACATCATGCGGGAGTCGCTTGTCGTCTCGGCCGGCATGCTCGACACGGTCCCGGCCAACGAACAGGTTGTGATCTCGGTCTCTCTGCCCCGTTACCATTGGGAGGATACCACCGGGCTTCCGGCGCAGATCGTCATGCAGGCCAGCCGCAACGTGCTCGTGAACCTGCAGGTGAATCCGCCCACGGATCAGGCCGTGTATCTGAAGACCATCCGCACTAGAGAGTATTAATGCGCCTCGGCGAAATTCTGTTGGCCAGGAACCTGGTCTCCACCGAAGACCTCGAAAAAGCCCTCGAACTCCAACGCGAACGCGGTGAGAAGATCGGTAAGATCCTCGTCGATCTCGGCTTCATCGCCCAGCGCGACGTCCTTGCCGCGCTCAGCGAGCAGTTGCAACTGCCGCTCGTCACCATCGACGGCGCGCCCTTCTCCGCCCCCGAGCTGCAGGGCCTCTCGCCCCGCTTTCTCCGCCAGTCCCGCTGCATGCCCATCGGCATGTCCGAACTCGGCCTCACCCTGGCCATGGCGGACCCGCTCGATTTTGAAACCATCGCCGCCGTCCGCGGCTTCACCGGCATTCGCGTCCTCCCCGTCCTTGCCGCCGAAAGTGAACTGCTCGAAGCCATCGACAAGCACTACGGCGAATCGGCCGCCCGCCAGGACCCCGGCGACGAGTTCGGCAACGAAGAGGGCAAGGCCGATCTCGAACAGCTCCGCGATATGGCCAGCGAGGCGCCGGTCATCCGCACCGTCAACGCCATCATCGCTTCCGCGGTCGAGAAGCGCTCGAGCGACATCCACATCGAACCCTACGAGAAAACCTTCCGGGTTCGTTTTCGCATCGACGGCGTTCTCTACGAGCAGGAGACCCCGCCCAAGGAGATGAAGTTCGCCCTCATCAGCCGCCTGAAGCTGATGGCCAAGCTCAACATCGCCGAACGCCGCCTGCCGCAGGACGGCCGCATTAAAGTCAAAACTCTCGGCCGCGAAGTCGACCTCCGCGTCTCCACTCTACCCACGCTCTACGGCGAATCCGTCGTCATGCGTCTGCTCGACCGCTCCGCCGGCGACAACTTCTACGACCTCCGCAAGCTCGGCTTCTCCCAGCAGATGCTCGACCGCATGGAGCACTACACCGGCCTGCCCCACGGCATCATGTTTGTCACCGGGCCCACTGGCTCCGGCAAGTCGACCACCCTCTACTCCGCCCTGAAGCGCATCAACGGCAGCGAACGGAAGATCATCACCATCGAAGACCCCGTCGAATACCAGATGGACGGGATCAACCAGATCCACGTCAACAACCAGATCGGCCTCACCTTCGCCAGCGGCCTCCGCCACATCATGCGCCAGGACCCGGACGTCATCATGGTCGGCGAGGTCCGCGACCGCGAAACCGCCGACGTCGCCATCCGCTCCGCCCTCACCGGCCACTTCGTCTTCTCAACGCTCCATACCAACGACGCGCCGAGCGCCGTCACGCGCCTCGTCGACATGGGCGTTGAAAACTACCTCATCTCCTCGTCCGTCGTCAGCGTCCTCGCCCAACGCCTCGTCCGCCGTATCTGCCCGCAGTGCCGGACGCTGCACGGTACGGCGATGCGCCCGGAGGGCTACGAAGTCGAGTGCTACCGCGGCCGCGGTTGCGACGCCTGCAATGGCTCCGGCTACTCCGGCCGCGTCGGCATCTTCGAGCTGATGGAGATGCACGACGATATCCGCAAGCACATCATGGCGAATGAAGACGCCATCGCCATCACCGCCACCGCCCGCCGCCACGGCATGCGCACCCTGCGCGAAGACGGTTGGGACAAGGTGGAGCACGGCGTCACCACCCCGGACGAAGTGCTCCGCGTCACGCAGGACTTCTAATGCCGTCTTCGTTCTACTTCAAGGCGGTCACCCCGGACGGCAAGGTCCGCACCGGCACCATCACCGGCGAGAACGATAAGACCATCGCCCGCGAGCTGCGTAAGCAGGGGCTGATGCCGGTCTACGTCGGCCTCGAACAGAAGAAGAGCTTCGATATCGCCCTGCCCGATTTCGGCGGCAGCCGGAAGAAGGACGTCCTGTTTTTCACCCAGGAGATGTCCACGCTGCTCAACTCCGGCGTGCCCGTCGACCGCGCGCTCGCCATCGCCACCGAACTCACCGACAAGCCGGCCTTCCGCATGGTCGTCCTGGACGTCATGCGCGTCCTCAAAGGCGGCCGCACCTTTGCCGACTCCCTCGGCACCCATCCCAAACACTTCGGCGACCTCTATGTGAACATGGTGCGCGCCGGCGAAGCCTCCGGCTCGCTGGGCATCGTCTTCGAGCGGCTCAGCGAGTTCGAACGCACCCGCGACGAACTCCGCAGCTACATCATCAGCTCCATGGTCTACCCCGCGCTGCTCACCGCCGTCGGCATCGGGTCCATCTTTATCCTGATGAACTTCGTCGTCCCGCGCTTCGCCAGCGTCTTCCAGGAAGGACGCATGGAGATGCCGCTGCCCACCAAGCTCATGCTCGAAGCTAGCCGCCTCACCCAGACCTATGGGTGGATGGTCGGCCTCGCCCTTGCCGTTGGCTTCGTTTCGTTATCCGCCTATATCCGCACCCGCGACGGCCGCCTGTGGTGGGATGGCTTCCGCCTGAAGATCCCCCTCCTCGGCGACGCCCTCCGCAAGGCCGAAACCGCCCGCTTCGCCCGCGCCATGGGGACGCTGATTGCCAACTCCGTGCCGCTGGTCCAGTCGTTGAATATCGCGGGCGCCATCCTGAATAACAAGAAAATCGCCGCGGCCATCGAGCCCATCGCCCTCGGCGTGAAGCGGGGCGAGGGCCTCTCGGCGCCGGTGCGCCGCGCCGCCGTCTTCCCTTCGCTCGCGGCCCATCTGTTGAGCGTCGGAGAGGAAACTGGCAAACTCGATCAGATGTTCCTGCGCATCGCGGACGTCTTTGAAGAAGAGACCAAGTCCGCCATCAAGCGCTTCACAAGCTTATTTGAACCGATGATCATCCTGGTGATGGGTATTCTGATCGGCGCGCTCGTGCTGAGCATGCTGCTGGCCATTACCAGCATCAATGATGTGGCGGTGTAAGAGAGAGAGGTTATGCAGAGAAGAAAACGAACGCAGTCCGGTGTCACCCTGATCGAAATGCTGGTCGTCGTGACGATCATCGCCCTCTTTGTGGCGGTCGTGGGCCCCAAGATGCTGAAGCGGGCCGATGGCGCCCGGGTCACCGCGGCCCGGCAGCAGATTCAGGCCTTCAGCACCGCCCTGGGCGCCTACAAGCTCGATACCGGCGTCTATCCCTCCACCGAGCAGGGCCTCGGCGCTCTCCGGGCGCGGCCCGAAAACGTCAACAACTGGCAGGGACCCTACATGCAGGACGTGCCGACCGACCCCTGGCAACGGCCCTACGTCTACAAGTTCCCCGGCGAGCACGGCGACGAGCCGGACATCGTCTCTCTCGGCGCCGACGGCGCGCCCGGCGGCACGGATATCAACGAAGACGTCGTGAGCTGGAAGTCGAAATGAAGCCGGGGCGCGAGCGCGGCGTAACGCTGCTCGAGATGATGATCGTCGCTGGACTGATCGCCCTCATGGTGGGCATCACCTTCCCGGCCATCAACTCCGGCATCGACTCGCTGCGCCTGCGCTCGGCCACCGACGGCATCGTCAGCCACCTCACCTCCGCGCTCAACCGTACCGAGCGCCGCCAGTTGGCCACCGAAGTCGCCATCCTCCGGCAGGAGAATGTCCTCCGCTTCGCCTCGGCCGACAACGGCTACCGCAAGGAGTTGACCATGCCCGACGGCGTCACCATCACCGCCGTGCGGCCCGAGATTCCTGGCCTCGACCCCATGGCCCCGCGCGTGTTTCTGCTGCATCCGGGCGGCGTCATCCCGCGCATTGAAGTGGAGGTCACCAACCGCCGCGGCTTCAAGCGGCGCGTGAGCGTCGACCCCATCACCGGCACCGCCCAGATCAATCGGGAGCAGCCATGAGCCAGGAGGAAAAGCCATGAGGAAACCTAACGCCGGCTTTACGCTCCTCGAAGTGCTGGTCGCCAGCGTCATCATGGCCGTCGCCATCGCCGGTCTCCTCTCGAACCTGACCACTTCGCTCCGCAACGCCTCCCGGCTCACCGAGTACGACCGCGCCGCCCTACTCGCCCGGCACAAGATGGACGAACTGCTCCTGATGCCCCGGCTCCCCGGCCAGATGGTGGTCGAAGGGCCCTTCGACCTCACGCAGTCCGGCGGCGTCGAGGCCGGCTGGAAAGCCCGGGCGTCGATCTTCGAAGGGCCGCCGGGCGCGGGACCGGGCGTCGAGATTCTCGAACGCATCGAGCTGCAGATCTGGTGGAAACAGGGCGACAAGGTGCGAACCTTCCCGCTTGAAAGCTTCCGCAAGCGGATTCTGTTGCCGGGCGAAATGGTGCTTCCCACCGGAGGCGGGCCGCTGCCATGACGAAACGAAGCCAACGCGGCGTCACCCTGCTCGAACTGCTCATCGCCATCACGCTGATGAGCCTGCTGAGCGGCGGCATCCTCTATGGTCTCCGCGTGGGTCTGATGGCTCTCGAGAAGACCAACAACCGCTTCATCGCCAACCGCCGCGTGATCGGCGTCGAGCGGGCGCTGCAACAGCAGCTCGCCGGCCTGATGCCGATCGGAGCGCCCTGCCTGGGTCCCAGCGGCGCGCCCGGCGGCCAGACCCGCTTCTTTCAGGGCCAGCCGCAAGCGCTGCGCTTCGTCACCAACTACTCGTTGAACGAAGCCGCCCGCGGCTACCCGCGCATCGTCGAATACAGCGTGATTCCCGGCGAAGACAACGTCGGCTTCCGGCTGATCGTCAACGAAACGGTCTATACCGGCCCCAGCAGTCTCATGGGCCAGTGCCTGGGCTTCAGCCTCGACCCGGCCCGCGGCCTGCCGCTCCCGATCTTCCGGCCCATCCTGCCCCGGCCGGACAGCTTCGTGCTGGCCGACAAGCTGGCCGGCGTCCGCTTCGTCTACCTCGAAAAGATGCCCCCTCCGGTGCTGCAGCAGTGGATGCCCGTCTGGTCCGCGCCCGCCTGGCCCATGGCGATCCGCATGGAGATCACCCCCCTCGACGCCAACCCCGGCAACCTGGACGTCGCCACCGTCACCATCCCGGTCCGGGTCACCGCCGACCCGTTCAAGAAGTATGCCGACTAGAACCCAACGCGGCGGCGCCCTGCTCACGGTCCTGTGGCTTTCGGCCGCGCTGACGGCCATCGCCTTTTCGGTGGCCACCACGGTGCGCGGCGAAACCGAGCGGACCTCCACCACGG
Organism: Terriglobales bacterium; assembly: GCA_027485675.1. Taxonomy (GTDB): domain Bacteria; phylum Acidobacteriota; class Terriglobia; order Bryobacterales; family Bryobacteraceae. The sequence goes on from JAIXQP010000025.1 coordinate 284,236, forward strand.
TCGAACAGACCCGGGCCTACTACCTTGCCACCGGCGCCGTGGACCGCGCGATTCTCTGGATGCAGTGGGGCCGGAATATGTCGCCCAACCCGGACGGCACCGCGCGCTTCTGGGCGCCGGGCATCACCCGGCTGCGCATGCCGTTCCCCACCGGCTACGCCGAGGTCGAAGTGATCCCGGAATCGTCGAAGCTCAATATCAACGTCGCCTCGCCGCTCGAGTTCCAGCGGCTTTTCCTCAGCATGGGACTCAGTCCGGCGCTCATCCAGGAGTTGACCGCCGCCATTATCGACTGGCGGCAGCCTTCCCCCGCGCCCACGATGTTCGACCAGTATTACCTGGCGCAGAATCCGTCTTTTCGGGCGCGGCATGCGTCCTTTGAACAAATAGAGGAACTGCTGCTCGTTCGCGGGGTGACGCCCGACCTGTTTTACGGCACCTGGGTGCGGAACCCGGCCGGCCAACTGGTCCGTATGCCTGGTCTGAAGGACTGCCTGGCCCTCTACGGCTCCAACAACCTGTTTGATATCAACATGACCTCTCCCCCCGTGCTCCTCTCGCTCGGTATCCCGCCGGATGTGGTGGCGCAGATCGTCGCCCGCCGCGCGGTGCGTCCGTTTCTGCGCCAGGAGGAGCTGGGCCCCATCGTGGCGGCCGCCGGCCCGGGGGCGGGCAAGCTGCGGCTCGGCGGTGGATCGATCTTCACGCTGCGCGCGACGGCTACCCTGCCCGGCAACGAAGTCCGGCGCTCGGTGGCGGCGGTAATCAAATTCAACTGGGATGACAAAGACGAGATGACGCCGTATCACATCCTCCGCTGGTACGACAATGCGGGGACGAATTAGATGAGCAGCGGTCTTCCGGTCGCGCTGCGGCGGTTTCTCGCGTTCGGTACGGGCGTCGGCATTGAAGTGGGCCCGCGCGACCTGACGGTTTCGGTGGTCCGGTCCCGCCCCTCCGGCGCGGCCCTGCTGGGTACGGCGGTGATCGCCGGTTTCCGGGAGCGCCCGGCCGTCGAATGGGGCCGGGAGTACGCCGATTTCGTCAAGAAATTTGCGGCCGGCCACGTGGCGGCGGTGGTGATGGTGCCGCGGGGCGAAGTGATCGTCCGGACGCTGCCGTTTCCCGCCGTGGGCGACGAGGAGCTCGAAGCCGCCATCGGCTTTCAGCTCGATACGCTGCACCCGTACGCCGAAGACGACGCCGTGGCGGCCTTCGCCCGGCTCGACGGCACGCAGGTGCTGATCGGCATTCTCCGCCGCCAGAAGTTCGACGCCTACCAGACGCTCTTCACCGAAGCCGGCATTAAGGTCGTCAGCTTCACCTTCTCCGCCGCCGCCATCTATTCGGCCATTCGCATGACGGCCGATGCCCCGAAAGAGTTCCTGGCCGTGCAGGAGACGGTGGACGGTCTCGAAGTCTACGGCGAAAGCCAGGCGCGGCCGGTCTTCTCTTCGCTGTTTGATCTGCCCCCGGCGCGCGCGGTGGCGCTGGCCGTGGCGGAGTTGCGGCTGCCGCCCGAAACGGCCCCGGTGGATCTGGGCGCCGCGATGGCCCAGGCCGCCGCGCTTGCGAGCGCCGTGCCGGCCTTGGCGCTAGGCGCGAATTTTCTGCCCGAAGGGCAGCGCCGGTCGAGCTCCAAGTGGCGTTACGTGCCCACTGCCGCGCTGGCCACCATCCTGATCGCCCTGCTCGCCGGGATTCTGCTGCATGAACCCTACGACACCGGCCGCTACGTGGCCGCGATGCAGGAAGAGATTAAACGAAACGAACCCATTGCCTCCCGGGTGCCCCGCCTCGACCAGACGACCGCCAAGACCCGGGCCCGCGTGCAGCAGCTCGATGACTTCCGCCGCCGGACGCGGCAGGACCTCGATTTGCTGCTCGAGTTGACCTCCACCCTGCCGCCGCCGACCTTCCTCTCCGGCCTCGACATCATGCGCGACAGCGTCAACCTGACGGGCGAAACCGATCAGGCCGCGCCGTTGCTGCGGGTGCTCGATAACTCGTCACGTCTGGCCAACAGCGAGTTCACCATGCCGATCGGCCGGGTGACCACCGGCGAAGTGTTCCGCATCCGCAGCCAGCGGGAAGGGGTGAAACCATGACGATCACGGACCGCGACCGCAAGGCGCTCCAACTCCTCGGCGGCGCGCTGCTAATTATGGGCGTGATCTACTTCTGGCCGGACGGCGCCGCCACCGCGGCCGGGCCGATGGACGCCGACTCCCCGGTTCTCGTCGAGCAGCGTCTCGACCGGGTTCGCCGGATGATGCTGCAGGTGCCGGACAAGGAAGCCGCTTTGAAGGCGGCGCAAACGGATCTGGCGGCCCGGGAAAAGGGCCTGCTGCAGGCCGATACCGCGCCGCAGGCCCAGGCGCAACTGTTTCAAATTCTGCGCCGGGTGGGCCGTTCGCTGCCCCAGCCGGTGGAGATCCGGGCCAATGAGATCGGCCAGGCGAAGTCGTTCGGCGACGACTACGGCGAAGTCAGCGTCGCCGTCACGTTTGAATGCGGGATTGAGCAGTTGGTGAATTTCCTCGCGGAGTTGGGCGCGCAGCCGGAGCTGCTGGCGACGAGCGATCTACGGGTGGGCTTTGCCCGCGAGAAGGACAAGATTCTGCCGGTGCGGCTGACCGTGTCGGGCGTGGTTGCCCGCAAGCTGATTCCGGAGAAGAAGGGGATGCAGTTTTGAGAGGCCGTCTGTTCCTGATCAATCTCCTGCTGCTGGCCTGCATTGCCGGGGCGGCCATGGAGCTGAAGAAGCTGCTTGAAGAGACGCGGAAGCGGGAAGAGTTGGTGCGCGCCAACTCGCCGAAGCTGCCGGGCGCCAAGCCCGTGGCGGCGGCGCCGAACGTGGAAAAGACAACGCCCGCCAACTATTTGGATATCGCCACACGTCTTCTGTTTAGCAGGGATCGCAACCCGGTGGTGGAGCCTCCTCCGCCGCCGGCGCCTCCCCAAATTCCGCCGTTTCCGCTCGCTTATGGCGTGCTGATGATCGGCGACCCGCCTACTGTCATGTTGAGTGAATCCAAAGGAAAACCGCAGAAAGGCTACCGCCCGGGAGACCGCGTGGGCGAGTTCAAGATCGTCGCCGTGACCGGGGCCGATGTCACCTTCGAATGGCAGGGCAAGAACTTCACCAAGTCGCTCGGCGAACTGGCCGACAAAGAGGCATCCAAGCTTTTGGCCTCCGCGCCCGTGCAGCAGGCGGCGCCGGAGAACGCCCCCGCGGCGGCGCCGGCCGCGCCCGCCGTGACCTCGCTTGGCGGCGGCAGCAGCATCGATAAACAGGGGCCGGGCCAAGTGGTAACCCCGACGATGAAGCAGTGCCAGCCGGGCGACACCACTCCGGACGGCGCCATCGTCGACGGCTACCGCAAGATCAACACCGCCACTCCCTTTGGCTTCCAATGCCGCTGGGAGAAGGTGCAGTAACGAATTCCACAGGAAGTCAGCTGAATCTATGAAGCGTTCGATCCTCATTATGTTTGCCGTGGCGGCTCTGGCCGCGGCACAGTCCGCCCCCAAGCCGGCGGCTGGTCCGAAACCGCCGGCTGGTGTCCCCACCAACGCAACGATGGTGGACGAGATCACGTGGCGCGCCGTCGATAGCCAAGGCAAGGCGTGGATGTATAAGCAGACGCCCTTCGGGATGATGAAGTCGCCCGAGCTGAGCACGCCGGAACAGCAGAAGCGCGACGGCGTCGGCGACAAGCTCGCGGGCATGACCGTCAAGGAAGAAGGCGACACGCTGAAGTTCTCCCGGCCCGGCCCGTTCGGCGTCTACAACTGGACCAAAAAGAAGAACGATCTGAACGAGGACGAAAAGGCCGTTTGGGAACGGTCGCAGAAGGCCAAGACGTCCACGACGGCGGCGAAGGAGTAGGTGTCGATGCTGATGCGGACCCTCCCCGCCGCGCTTCTGGGCGCAGTCGTGCTTCTGGCGCAAGCGCCTCCGGTGAAGCCTCCGCCGGGCTTCGGCCCCATGGTCACGGAACCTCCTAAACCGCAGGCCCCTCCCCCCACGGTAGCCGCGCAGCCGGCCCCCGGCGCGCAAACCGCGGGACCCGAACGGACCACCCCGGCGCAGGCGCCGACCGCCCTCGGCGGGCTGAACCTGCAGAATGCGGCGCTGACGGAAGTCATCGACATCCTCGCGCGGCAGCTGAAGATCAACTACATTCTCGACCCCCGGGTGAAGGGCGGCGTGGTGCTCAACACCTACGGCGAAACCAAGCAGTTGAGCCCGCGCGATCTGTTGGACATGATTCTGCGGATCAACGGCTTCGCGATGGTCCAGGTGGGCGATGTCTACCGGATCGTGCCCATGACCGATGTGGCGAGGTTGCCCATCAAGCCGAACGTGAACGCCAAGGAGCTGCCGGACAACGAGTCGGTGCAGCTCAATCTGATCTTCCTGAAGTACGCCAATGTGGAGGAGTTGACCAAGCTGCTCGAACCCTTCACCGGCGAGAACTCGAAGATGTGGTCCTATCCCCCGGCCAATCTCTTGTTAATGATGGACGGCGCGCGGAGTATGCGCCGGACGATGGAACTGATCTCCCTCTTTGACAACGATACCTTCGCCTCGCAGCGGGTGCGGTTGTTCGAGGTGGAGAACGGGCGGCCCTCTGAGCTGACCAAGGAGCTCGAGAACATTTTCAAGTCCATCTCGCTCAACGAAAAAACCAGTCCGATTAAATTCCTGCCCGTCGACCGGATCAATACGATCATCGCCGTGGCTTCAAATCCCAATGCGTTCTCGGAAGTGGAGACGTGGATCAAGAAGCTGGACGTGCCGGTGCAGATCACGGCCGGGTCCATTGACAATTATGTCTACCGGGTGAAGTATGGCCGGGCGGACATGATGTCGATGGCGATCATGATGCTCTACAGTGCCGATGGGGGCATGGGGATGATGGGCATGATGGGGATGATGAGCATGATGAGCGGCATGGGTGGCATGGGGATGGGCGGTATGGGCGGCATGGGCATGGGGGGAATGGGCATGGGTGGTATGGGGATGGGTGGCATGGGCATGGGTGGTATGGGCATGGGTGGCATGGGCATGGGAGGTTTCGGCATGGGCGCCGGCACCTTCGGCAGCATGGGCATGGGCTATCCCATGGTCACGCAGGGCCTGCCCGTCAACTCCCAGCAGGCGGCCGCCATGGGAGGCGGAGGCCAGGGGGCGATGGACAAGACCGGAACCTACCTCGGCGCCGGAGCCGCGGGTACGCAGGCGGTGAAGGGCCCCCGCGTCGTCCCCAACCCGATGGACAACACGATCATCATCCAGGGCACGCCGGCCGAATACGAAGGCATCTTGAAGGTGTTGAAGCAGTTGGACATTCCGCCGCGGCAGGTGCTGATTGAAGCCAAGATTTACGAGGTGACCCTGAGCGGGGCCTTCGCTAACGGCATCGCGGCCTTCCTCCAGAAGCGGGAGGCTGGTGCGGGGACCACGCGGCAGGCCGGATCGCGGGACTTCCTGGGTTCGCTCGCCAACGCCTCGCTCAACCTTTCGGCCGGCGCACTCGTTGGCCAGAGCCGGGAGTTGCTCGCCTTCCTCTCTTCGACCGAGAACGAGAATCGAACGCGGGTGATCTCCGCGCCGAGCATCATTGCGACGGACTCGATTGCCGCCAGCATCAACGTTGGCACCGAGGTGCCAACGCTGACCGCGCAGGCCGCGACCGGAGTGCAGAGCGGCGGCAACTCGCTGTTTGCGAATAACGTCTCCAACCGGAACAGCGGCGTGACGCTGAACATCACGGCACGCATCAACCCTAGCGGCATTGTGACGCTCCTCATCAATCAGGAGGTCAGCTCGCCGATGGCGCCGGAGGCAGGCGCCATCAACTCGCCCTCCTTCTCGAAACGGGTGCTGAATACCCAGGTCACGCTCGAAGACGGGGACACGATTGCCATCGGCGGCATTATCAACGAGACGAATACTCAAGCGTCGTCCGGGATCCCGATACTCCACCGGATTCCCATCCTCGGTTGGGGATTCGGCAGCAAATCGTTCAGCAAAGAACGGACCGAACTGATCGTCTTCATGACGCCGCGCGTGATTTTCGATACCAAGGAGATCACCGAGGCCAGCGAAGAGCTGAAGGGCCGGATGCGCCGTCTGCGGAAGATCGTAAAGGAATAGGGGCCGCGACGAAACTTGCAGGCGGCGCGCGGGTTAGAATCGAATCGCCCTGTTCTGACCCGCATGAAACTGCACCGTCTTGTCCGTTCCGCTGTCCTCTTGGGGGGTCTGCTGGCAGCCCCCTCCGCTTTCTGTCAGTCAACCCCGGTTGATGTGGGCAGCGGGACGATTGATCCGGTGATCCGGCAGCAGTTCGTCAATGCGTTCTTCCGGAACGGATTTTCGAATCTTGTCACCACCCCGCCCGTGGCCGATGTCCGGCGATTCGGGCCGACGGGCCTGATTCAGGAGTTCAATCCACTGGTTGGCACCGGAGGGCGCCTCGCGTTGGTGAAGGCCAACACGAGCACCGCGATCGTGGACGAGCAGAGCGGGGTGTTCCAAGTGCTCGCCCTCCTCTACGCCAACTACAGCTCCGTGGGGGTGGCTACCGCCGGGTATCCCATCATGGACACCGCCCTTTGCACCAATTCCGCGGCCGGTACTTGTTTTTGGCAACTGTTCGATAGGGGGTTTGCGCTGTTCTCCTACGCGACCGCCCTGCCGAACGGGACGCAGAACTTTTCGGTGAAAGATCCCTTCTTCACCCGCTGGCAGAACGCCGGTGGGATGGCCGTGTTGGGGGCCGCGATTTCGGCCGAGACGGCGGCGACGAGTCCGGCGCGGAGCGCCTACACCGTGCAATCGTTCCAGAACGGCTTGATCTTCAACATCACCTCCGGCCCGCTGAGCGGGCGCGAGGTGGTGGTGGTGCCGCCGGTGACCTCCACCTACCTGGCCAACGGGGGCCCCAGCGGGTTCCTGGGCGTGCCGACCGGTCCGGCCGTTTCGATTGGCAACAACCGCTTCCGGCAAACGTTTGAAGGCGGGGCAATTGACTACGATTCCACCGGAACGCCCACCGTCCGGCTGCCGGTGTTTTCGATCGGCCTCACTCCCGGCCCCACCACGCTGACGTTGAAGCTGAACGAGACCTTGCAGGTGACGGCCGTGCCGCGCGCGCTGAACGGCGACGCGCTGACGGACCGGCCCATCGCCTGGACGACAACGAATGGCCGGGTGGTGTCGATTCAAGCCTCCGGCGCCACGGCGACGCTGCGCGCGGTGGGCGGCGGCGTGGCGGCCATCACGGCGACGACGGAAGGGCGGATCAGTCCGCCGATTCAGGTGTTCGTGCAGACCACCTGCTGCGAAGTGGGTGAGGGTGCCCCGAGCGCGACCGCGGCGCAGGCTCTGCAGGACGCCGTGACGCGCAACCGGCTGGTGCTGCAGCTTCCCGGGCGGAATCCGGTGCGCCGGCAGGGCAACGGCTACGTGCAGGAGTTTGCGACGACGAACGGGGTTCGGGTGGTGCTGGCGCTGCCGGATCGCGTGGCGCAGGCTTACGTCCTTTCGGGGGTGCTGCTGAACCGGTACGAGGAGTTTGGCGGACCGGCCGGGATGCTCGGTTATCCGCTTTCCGACGCCACCAACGGCGGCCGGCAGAACTTTGAGAACGGGGTATTGGCCGGCACGCCCGTGCGTCTGGTTTCCGGTGCGTTGCTCGCGCGATGGCAGACCTTGGGCTTTGAGACCGGGGCCCTGGGCTCCCCGGCGGGCGATGTTTCGACCTTCTTTAGCTTTGCGGCCACCAGCGGCACCCAGCAAGCCTTCCGGTCCGGTGCGCTCTACAGTGTCCCGCTGGCGGGCCGCGTGAACTACACGACCGGGCCGATCCACGCCAAGTATGTCGAGATGGGTGGTCCGGCGGGGCGGCTGGGTGCGCCCACCAATGACGAGTATGCGGTGGGGGCAGGGCGCCGGCAGGATTTCGAAGGCGGTTACCTGACGGTGGCATCCGGCGCGGCCGAGGCCACGGCGGTGGAGACTCCGCGCCAACCGTCGGTGAGTGCCGCTCCGGGCACCGTGATTGCGGGCAGCCGGGTGCGGCTGGCGCTGGGCGGATTCGGGGAGAACCGGCGGATCCGGGTACGGACGACCGGCGAAGCCGATTTCTTCGTGCAGCCCTCGAATGGCGCCTACGCCTGGGAGCTGCTGGTGCGCTCGAACGCCACTCCGCGGACGATTACCGTGGTGGCCGAGGATGGGGAGCAGCGGGTCTCGGCGCAGGCCTCGTTTACGATCCGGTCGGTGGCAGACTCCCGTCCGCAACTCAGCAAGATTCGCGGCGATAGCCAGGCCGGCGCGCCGGGATCGTTGCTGCCCGTGCCGCTGCGGGTGCAACTGCGGGACGAATCGAACAACCCGATGGCGGGGGTGGCGGTGGCGTTTACGCCCTCTCCGGGCGGGGCGGTCGTCCGGGCCTCGGCCGTGACGGACAGTAACGGGGAGGCTGAGGCGGTGCTGCGCTTGCCGGCCCGGGAGGGCATTGCGCTGGTGACGGCGGAGGCGCTGCTGCAGGTGGTGACCTTTCAAGTCCGCATGACCGGCGGGACGTTGAGCTCCTTCCCGCGCTTTACCGATACGGGGGATCCTTATCTAACTTCGGCGGCGGCCATCCTCCGCTACTACCAGGATCGCGGCGAGTTGCCGTCGCCGGTCGCTCCCGCCTCGCCGGCGGCCTTGGCTACCTATCTGCGCGGGTTCTGCGCCTTCGATAGCGCCGGGGCCCAGATCTGCGATGGTCTGCTCGAGAACGGGACGGCGAACCTGTGGCGGCTTCCGGGATTCGTGGGCGGGAAACTCGATCCGGTCGCCTTGCCGGCCACCGAGTCCGCGTTGCGGGATGCCGTGGCTTCCGGGCCAATACTCGTGAGTCTGGCGCTCGAAAGCGGCGATGCGCACGCGGTGGTGGCCACGGGGATTGGCTCCGGCGGCGAGGTGGTGATCATGGATCCGAGCCCCGTGTTCGGCCGGCGGTCGCTCGAGGATTATCTGACTGGCTTTAGCGCTGGAAACCTCTCCTATAAAGGACGGATCACCGGGCTGTTGCGCCTGGAGCCGCGGGTTCCGGCCAACGCCGGCTTCCTGGTGGTCTCCGGAAGCGCGACGCCGGAGGTGGCGGGGCCAGCCGGGGTTTGTGGCGCCACGTTTGCCGTGGACCGCAATGGCACGCCCAATCGGTTCCGCGTTTGCGACGGCTCCGAGGCCATCTACCAATTGGACTTGTCGGCGCCGGGGCAATTCACGGCGACGGTGACGGATCTGGCCGCGATTGGAGCCCGCTACCCGCTTACCGGAGAACAATTGGCTTCGTTTCGTATTTCACGCCCGGCCGTGCAGTGGGAGGTAGCGCCGCTGTCGGCATCCTTCGGCCGGATGGCGGTCCTGAACGGGGCCAGTTTTGGGCCGGAACTGGCGCCGGGGGCGCTCGTGAGCGTGTTTGGATTCGGGTTGGGCCGGGCCGGGAGTGCGACAACGGCGGAAATTGGCGGCCGGGCGGCGGAGATCCTCTTCAGCAGCGCGTTCCAGTTGAATCTTGCGGTTCCGTTAGACATTCCGGCGGGGAGCTACACGTTGCGGTTGCAGTCCCCGTTTGGGGCAGCCGAAGCACCCATCGAGTTGCGGGAGGTGGCGCCAGCGATCTTCCGCCTCGGGGAGAGCCAAATGGCGGTGGTCAACGTGGGGGGAGCCTTGAACAGTCCGGCCCAGCCCGCTGCGCGCGGATCGGCACTGGTCCTTTATGGAACAGGCTTCGGGGCGGTGGTGGCGCAAGGCAATCTCACGCGGACGGTACGTCCGGTTTCGGCCACAATCGGGGGTTTGGAAGTGCCGGTTGGATACAGTGGACTCGCCCCTGGATACATTGGACTCTATCAGCTCAACCTGACCCTGCCCGTGGATATGCCCCCAGGACTATTCCAGGCGTTGGAGTTGCGGCAAGGCGGGGTGACGGTGGGGCCGCTAACTGTATCGATTCAATAGAGTTACAGCGTTCGAGGAGGTCTTCCGGGGAAAGGCTGGAGGATCGGCGATGCGCGGTGGCTCAATTGGCCCAAAACCTGCAGGGGAAGAGGGTGCGTACAGACCCCTCTCAATGCAAGTCTTTGGAAACTCAGAGCTTGACTTGACGGGGTGGGAATGTTAAAAAGTAAAGGACTGCGTCTACTCAGGGTTAGGCGGTCTTCTGGATTTCAGAGCCGCGAGTACGAACGAATCACAAAAAATATAAAGATTAGCTTGACTCGCAAGGGGTCACCAACCGCAGGCTGACAGAAGTTTGTCGTCGCGACCGGGTGAACTTCTCGAGATCAAGTCAAAGCGGTAAAAAAGGTAGTCCCTCATCAATTCGATTTTTATTCCACAAGGAGAAGGAAATGGCAGATTTCCGCAAATGGTTCCCGGTATTGGCCGTTGCCTCGCTGATGTTTGGCGCGGCAGCTTCCGCCAATGCCCAACCGGCGTTTAGCTGTAACACGAACGCTGGCGTTCCGCCGATCGTTCGCGCGGAAGGGTTGACGGAACTCGTTGGTGACTTGATTTTGAACTGTACTGGTGGTACCCCGACCGCTCTTGGCGCTCCGGTTCCCCAGGTCAACTTCCAGATCTTTTTGAACACCAACGTGACCTCCCGTCTGCTCAGTGATCCCTGGAGCGAAGCGCTCCTCATGATCGACGAGCCGTCTGGCACCGATAGCACTGGGGGCAACCTCCGGTATTGCACGACCAACGGTGGCTGCGCGATGCGCGGCGTCGGTGGCACCTCGGGTGGTGTGAACTACCTGGCTGGCGACTCGCAGAACACCACTCCGGCGAACGTGTTCCAGGGCCGTCAGGCTGGTGCGAACCAGATCGTGTGGCTCGGTGTGCCGATTGATCCTCCCGGCACCACCACCACCCGCATCATCCGCATCACCAACGTTCGTGCGAACGCCAACCAGCTTGGTGTGAGCTCGACGCTGATCCCGACCCAGATCGTTATGTTCGTTTCGGCGACCTCGACGACCTCGATCCCGATCAACAATCCGCAGCAGACCGTGGCCTTCATCCAGCCCGGCCTGTCGTTCGGCCTCCGTACCTCGGTTGGTCTGAACTACCTGCAGTGCGTTTCCAACAACAGCGGTGCGGCCACCAACAGCGCCACCAATATGACCAGCTCGCGGCACATCCTCCGCTTCACGGAAGGCTTTGCTTCGTCGTTCAAGCGGCGGAACATTGCTTACACGAATGCGGATGAGAGCCCGATGCCGATGGCGCAGAACACGCCGAACAACAACTTCTTCACCGAGTCCGGCTTCTACAACCCGCATGTGGTGTCGGCGGCGAACAACACCTCCGGTCTCACGACCAACATCGCTCAGGCTGGGCTTGCTTCGCAGGGTACCCGTCTGATGGCCCGCTTCACCAACGTTCCCGCTGGCATCGTGCTCTATGCTTCGATCTACAGCGTCGGTTCGAGCAGTGATACCGGTCCGAGCGGCACGGCCCAGATCTCGAGCGCGCAGACTGCGTCCAACTCGTTGCTCCGCCTTGTCTCGACCGATGCCTCCGGTGGCGGTTCGTTCTCGGCTGTCTCTTCCACCAACACGTCTTCCCAGGGTGGCAACACCATCCCGTCCGCTCCGATCTCGCTCAGCAATGGCGCGGGTATGGCGGTTTGGGAAGTCATGACGTCCAACCCCTTCACGGTCCAGACTGTTGAAGTTGCGATCTCGGTGGCTTATGTCGCCAACACCAGCAACAACCTTCCTGGCCTCGGCACCGCTTCGGTCGCTGGCAGCTTCGCGCCGCTCAGCACCGTGACGACTGCTTCGACCACCAACAACCAGCCGCGTTTTGCAGATACGAGCTCCGCTCGGACCCTGTTCAACGTGAATGCTTGCAGCACGAACATCCTGTTCCCGTTCTTGACGAACCAGGTGGGCTTCGACTCGGGTATCGCTATCGCGAACACCTCGACCGACCCGTTCGGAACTGCTCCGCAGTCCGGTCCGTGTAAGCTGAACTACTACGGTGAGACCACCGGTGGTGGCGCGGCTCCCGCGGCTCAGACCTCGGCAGTGATTCCGTCTGGTAAGACCTTGACGGCGACCTTGTCGAGCGGCGGTAACTATGGTGTCGCGGCTACGCCCGGCTTCCAGGGTTACGTGATTGCCCAGTGTAACTTCCAGTATGGTCACGGCTTCGCCTTCATCAGCGACGTCGGCGCCAACCGGGTTTCCGAGGCTTATCTCGCCCTCATCATGGACGGCCAGGTTGACACCTATCCGCGGTCGGGTGTCTTCTCCGAAGTCCTCGGTCACTAAAAAGCAAGCAACGCAACCGGCAATGGGGAGAGGCGCAAGCTTCTCCCCGTCGCCTTTTCCAGACCCGGTTTTGCCGGAGCAATTTACCTTCTCTCTGCTTGTAGTACTATTCGACCAGTGGTAAATTAGGTGTTGTCTCTTTCCGCTCCCCGTCTCCGCTCTCCTTTTGCTCGCGTCCACAATCCCCCATTTATCGAGGTAGCAATGTCGCTCTTCCGACACAGCCTAATGGCGTCGGTTTGTCTCCTTGTGTCCACTTGGACCGCTTTTGCGCAAACCCAGCTGTTCCTTTTGCCCAACACTTCAAGCCAGGCAGGGACGGTAACCGCCTTCCGGCTGGATCCCTTCTCGCAGATCACCTCCTTCACGGCGCAGACCGGTGCTGCCTTCTTCTTTGTCAACTCAGAGGGCACGAAGTACTATTCCGTCGCGCGGTCCGGCAGCGACACGCTGATGGTCCTCGAAGCCGCCAACCCGGCAAATGTGCTGAAGCGGCAGAATCTCTCCCAAGCGGAAGCGGCGACGTTGACTCCCGACGGACGCCGGCTGCTGATTGTGGCCAACGGGCTCCATATTTTTGACACGGCAAGCGACAACCTTCTGAACACGGTAACCGGGGTTGGCAACCAACCGATCGATGTGGCGGTGCTGCCCGATGCCTCGCGCGCCTTTGTGCTGAGCGCGGTGAGCAACTCGCTCACGGCGGTCGATCTGAATACGAACGCGGCGGTGGGTACTCCGTTGACGATCGGCGGCTCCCTAACCGGCGTCGCGGTGGGCTTCAACGGCCTCGTCTATGTGACGACCTCGAACCGCCTATATGAAATTGATGGCCGGTCGATGACCATTCGGACGGAGATTCCGCTAAATGCCCGGCCCGGCAAGATTGCGTTCACTCCGGATGGCCAGTACGGCATTATGGTGAATCAGACGCCCGTTACGGGTTCTTCCGTCATCCTGGTCGATCTTCGCAGCCGGACGGTCGCGGGGACGATTCCGAACTTCCAGACGATCCTCGATACGTTGACGGTGGCGTCGAACAACCGGGTTTACGCGATTTCGAACCAGACCCAGAGCCTGTATGAGATCAGCCTGAGTCCACTGAACATCAATCCGCCTCAGTTCGCCAACATTGGTACGCCGAATAACGTTACGGCGATTGTGGGCACCAACGAGACCCCGAATCCCCGCTTCCTATTTGCGGTGACTCCGGGTTCGGTGCTGCGGCTCGAGAATACGACCATCCCGCCCACCGGCAGCGGTGCGGCCCCTATCCCGTCTAACCCCGGTGCGCTGGCGTTTGCCGCTCCGGCTCTGGTGGGCGCCACGCCAACCCAGATCCTTGGCTACAACAGCATTCAAAGCACGGCCGTCGGCACGGCGTATCAGCCCCTAATTACCCGGGTCTTGAACTCGACGGGCCGGCCCATTAAGGGCGTTTCGGTCACGTTTGTCTCGGACAACCCCTCGGCCCAGATTCAGGGTGCGACGGTTATCACGAATGACCAGGGCTATGCGGTAACCAACGTCATCGCGCCCTCGGCCGCGGGTACCTTCACGGTTACCGCCACGGCCGGCGCCGGCGGGCCGAGCGCTCCGACCTTCCAGTTCACCTTGACGACAGGTACCACGACCGGTGGCGGTACGCCGACTGGACTCTTGAAGATCGTTCGTGGGCAAGGCCAGTTGGTCCAGGAGCAGTTTCAGATCAGTGAACCGATGACGGTAGAGATGCTGGACACCCAGGGCCGGCCGGCGGTAAACCAGACGATCACGTTTGCCCTGCAAAGCGGCAGCGGAACCTTCAATACGTCGACGTCGGACGGTACTGTTCTGCAGGGAGCGTCGTGCAGTGGCAATGTTTGTACGGTGCAGACCGATGCGAACGGCCGCGCAGCGATTGGCTTCATTGCGACCTCAGTGAACCCTGGGCAGTCGTATGCGCAGCAAACGATCACGGCGACGAACGGCACGAATACGGTTAACTTCATTCTGACCAGCATCCTGGGACAACTGCTTGGTGGCGGCTCGGCGTCGCCGCCGATCGTAGAACGTATCAAGCCGGTCGATCGGGACGTCGTTGGACAAGCCGGTACGACGGTCAACGAAGCCATTCAGGTTCGGGTGATTGTCGTGTCGGGTCCGCAGTCCGGACAGGTTATCCCGAATGTCTCGCTCCGCGCTTCGACGGGCAACACGCCGGGAGCCGGTCCGACGGCCAACTGTGTTGGCGAAGGCGATGTGGCTCTGACGGATTCCAACGGCGTGGCTACGTGTAACCTAGCCGTCGGCGGTCGTCTGGGCATCGCTCCGTTGCAGGTGGTTGTTGGTGGGACGATCAATCTCGGTGGCGCTTCACTCAATCTTGATGTGCGCCCTGGGCCGCCTTCCACGATCCGTCTGGTGCAGGGCAACAATCAGTCGGGTGCGCCCGGCGAACGGCTACGGCTCGCCTTCGTGGCCGAGGTTTCGGACGCGTTCGGCAACGTCCTTCCGAATATTTCTGGGCAATGGGAGGTTCCGGTTCCGAACTCCATCACCCTCGCTAACGTCGTGAGCACGTCAGACTCGGCGGGCCGGGTATCCGCTCTCGGTACGCTGGGTACGGTGCCGGGCAGCAACGTGGTCCGTTACCGGACAGGAAACGCCTCGGGTACGTTTACGTTTAACGTGAATATCGCGATCACGGGGCTACAGGCGATTTCGGGAAGTGGCCAGACGGCCATCACCGGACAAGCCTTCCCGCAACCGCTCATCGTGCAGGTCTCGGACGACCGGGGGGCCCCGGCGGCTGGACAGCCGGTGGTGTTCTCGGTGGTGGGCGGCAGTGCGACGCTGAGCGCCGGGACGGTGAATAGCGGTGCGGACGGCCGGGCTTCGGTGAACGTCACGGCTGGACCGGTGGCCGGAACGATCACCGTCCGGGCTTCGCTGGGTAACCTGGCGCAAACGTTTACGCTCACCTCCCGCTTGCCGGGTCCGGTGTTCACGACGAGCAACATTGTGAACACTGCGAGCAACCAGCCTGGTCTCGTGCCGTGCGGCATCGGTACCCTTTTCGGGACCGGCATCGCTCCCACGCTGAACGGGGTTCTCCCGGCTAACCTGCTTGGTTTCGGTGGCCTGCCGCTGATTCTGAACGGCGTTGAGCTGAACTTCAACGGGATCTCGGCTCCGATCCTGGCCGTTGCCAATCAGAACCGGCAGGAGTCGATCGTCTTCCAGACGCCTTGCTCCCTGGTCCCTGGTACCCAGGTCACCGCTACGGTGCGGGTGTCGGGCGGTTCGACGAACGTCAGTGGCGTGCCGGTGCTGCGCACGCAGCCTGGTATCTTCGAGACGGACCCCGGCAACGGCGTTCGCCGGTACGCGGCTCTGCAGCGTCCGGACGGCAGCTGGGTGACGGCTGAGAATCCGGCCCGCCGCGGAGAGGTGCTGAAGGCGCTCGTTACGGGCCTCGGGTCGGTAACTCCGGCAACCGATACCAACCGGGCGGGTCTCGCCGGGCAACTGGTGCAGGCCCCGATGATCGTCGGCGTCAATGACGCTGGGGTCCGGCTCGTTTCCGCGGAGTATGCCGTGGGGATGATGGGCGTGTATGTGGTGGCCTTTGAGGTGCCTCTGGACGCGGCTACGGGTCAGTACCGGAGCCTCGCGATTGCAGCCGAAGGGTTGAATGGCGAACTGGTGTTCAGCAATAGCTCAGCGATTGCTGCCATCCAGTAAGCTGATCTCGTTGACAAAGAGCAAAAGCCCCGCCGTGAGGCGGGGCTTTTGCATTCGCCCTTGATATCCTGAAATCTGCATGCGCCGTACCCGCTGGGTTCTTCTTGCCAGCATTCTCATTCTCGTTGCCGCCGTCGCGGGTATTTATCGGGCGCAAAAAGACGCACAGGCCAAATCTGCTCCGGCCAAGCCGGCGGCCCTGCCGGACAATGTCAGCGCCTCGGCCCAGGATTGGCGGTGGAGCAAGAACGATGGGGAGCGCCCCATTGTGGAAGTCAGGGCTCGCAACTTCGCGCAGAAGAGCGATCCGCCGCGAGTGGATCTCGAGAAAGTGGAACTGAAGCTCTTCCACAAGGACGGCAAGGCTTTCGATCTGGTGAAGAGCGAGCAAGCCGAGCTCCGCATGGAAGATAGTACGCTCTATTCGGCCGGCGAGGTGGAGATCACCATGGGTCTGACGGAGCAACCGAACCCCGCCAACCGTCTCGTGCGGATCCAGACGTCCGGGGTGACCTTCGAAACCCAGTCCGGCAAGGCGACGACGGATCAGGACGCTTCGTTTGTCTTCGAGAACAGCGAGGGGACCGCGCACGGGGCGGAGTACGACCCCGCGGCCAGGGACCTGCACCTGCGGAGCGCCGTCAAGCTGAACTGGCGCGGCAAGGGACCGACCTCAAAGCCCATGACGGTGGAGGCCGGCGAGTTGAACTATCGGGAGAACGAAGACAAGGTCTATCTCAAGCCGTGGTCCCGGCTGCAGCGGGGGACGATGACCCTGAACGCCGCCGATGCGGTGGTGACGCTCGACAACGGGGAGATCCGCCTGGTGGAAGCCACCCGGGCCAAAGGGGAAGATCGGGCGCCGGGACGCCAGCTCTTTTATGCCGCCGCGCAACTTTGGCTGCATTTTGGGGCGAAAGGGTTGATGGAGTCGATTGAAGGGAAACAGGGGGCGCGGTTGGAGACGGTCGCCGATGCGGGCCGGACGGTGGTGAACGCGCAGACGGTGGACCTGAGCTTCGAGGCGGGAACGGGCGAGAGCATCCTCAAGAAGGCGACGGCGAACGGGGGCACGGTGGTGGAGTCGTACCCGGCGAGCCGTAGCACGGGCGAGGCGCCTTCGGACCGGGTGTTGAAGAGTGACGCGGTGGAGATGGTGATGCGGCCGGGCGGGCAGGAGATTGAGCGCGTGGAAACGCACAGCCCGGGGCAGATCGAGTTTCTGCCCAAGAGTCCAAGGGATCGTTACCGGCGCCTGGACGGGGAACGGTTCTCGATGGTGTACGGCGCCAACAACCAACTGGAACGGTTCCGGGCGACGCAGGTGAAAACGCTCACCCGGGCGGCGAAGAAAGGCGACCCGGATCGCAAGACGAGCAGCCAGGATCTGCAGGCGCTGTTTGATCCGAAGACCGGGGAGTTGCAGACGCTCGAACAGTGGACCGGTTTTCAGTTTGAAGAGGGCGAGCGGCGGGCGCGCAGCGACCATGCTCGTCTTGAAAGCGCCACCGAGCGCATCTTCCTGAAGGGCGCGGCCCGCATGTGGGATCCGACTGGTTCGACCGACGCCCAGCAGATTGAGCTCGACCAGAAGAGCGGGGACATGATTGCGGAGGGGAAAGTGACGTCGACGCGTCTCCCCGATGAGAAGAAGCCAAAGAAGCAGCAGGGTTCGCTGCTCGATTCCTCCGACACGGTGCAGGCCCGCGCCCATCGGATGCAGACGAGGGAGGAGAACACGTGGATTCGCTACGATGGCAACGCGCTGTTGTGGCAGGGGCCGAACCGGATTGAAGCCGACTCGATTCTAATTCAGCGCAAGCTGCAGCGGCTGGATGCAACCGGAAACGTGGTCAGCCAGTTCCGCGAGAAGACCAAGAACCTGTTTACCGTGGTCCGGGCGCCGCAGATGACTTATTGGGATGCAGAGAAGAAGGCCCACTACATGGGTAACGCGAAGCTGAACCGGGGGAACCTGGTGGTGACTTCGCGCGACCTCTACGCCTGGTTCTCGCAGAAGGAGAACGATAACTCGCTCGAACGGGCCGAGGCGGTGGGAGACTCCGTGATTGTGCAGTCCGGTCCGGATGCCAGCGGAAAGCCGCGCACGAGACGGGGCACCTCCGAACGGTCCGAGTATGATGTCGCCGCGGGCCGCGTGGTGCTTTTGGGCGGCGCGCCGGAGATGTTTGACTCGGTGAAAGGCGTCACCAAGGGGTCGCGGTTGACGTGGTTTGCCAACGACGACCGGCTTCTGGTGGATGGGTCTTCCAACCAACCGGCCGCAAGCCGTATCCTAAAGAAACGGTAGCTTATGCGTTCTTTGGAAACACGCGAAATCTCGAAGAGTTACCGGGGGCGCAAGGTGGTCGACAATGTGTCGGTTTCCGTGCAGCAGGGCGAGGTGGTGGGGTTGCTGGGCCCGAACGGCGCCGGCAAGACGACGAGTTTCTACATGATCGTCGGGTTGATCAGCCCGGATTCGGGTCAGGTGCAACTGGATCAGGACGATATCACCCATCTGCCGATGTACCAGCGGGCGCGCCGCGGGGTGAGCTATCTGCCGCAGGAGCCGTCGGTGTTTCGCAAGCTGACGGTGGAAGAGAATCTGATGGCGATTCTCGAAACCTTGTCGCTCGATGCGCGGCAGCGGCGCGAACGGATGAACCGCCTGATTGAACAGTTGGGTCTCGAAACCGTTCGGCTGAACAAGGGCTACATGCTCTCGGGCGGCGAACGGCGGCGCGTTGAAATCGCCCGGTCGCTCGTGATTGAGCCGACGTTCCTACTGCTGGACGAGCCGTTCAGCGGCATTGACCCGATTCAGGTGCTTGAGATTCAGCGGATCATTTTCGATTTGAAGAAGAGCGGGATCGGGATTCTGATTACCGATCACAATGTCCGGGAGACGCTCGCCACGGTGGACCGCGCCTATATCATCAATGGCGGGAAGATCTTCCGGGCCGGCTCGCCGGAGGCTCTGGGCCGGGATCCGGAAGTGAAGCGGGTCTACCTCGGTGAGGGCTTCCAGTTTGAGTTGGGTTTTCGCCCGTAGCGTGCGGACGCAACTAGTACCTTTGGCGGTACTTCTTTTTCGAATTAGGCCTTTCGCCGCGCTTGGCGGCAACGTATGATTATGCGAGTTGCCAGCACGTCGCCAAACCCGCTTGATTGCTATTCGATCAGCGTTGTCTGCCCCGCTGATGGTAAATCCGCGGAAGGAGGCCGTCGTGTCCCCGGCTCATGATGACGCTCTGGCAGCGGCCCAGGCACAAGTTCGGGAGTTGGAGACGCGGCTGAAGGAGCTGACGCGCCGGGAACGCGCGCGCCAACGGGAAGTTGCGGCGGTGCGCCGCAAGCTCCGGGAGTTTGCGGGGGATTTAGAGTTCGCCCTGGAGTTGGAGCGGCGGCGGGCCTCGGAGCTGGAACAGGCTTATTACGATATGGTCCTGCGGCTGACGCGAGCGTCGGTCTACAAAGACAATGAGACCGGGGCACACATCCAACGGGTCAGCTACTACGCCAGAATCATTGCCCGGACCTTGGGTTGGAACGAGGTGGACCAGGAGCTGATTTTCCGCGCGGCGCCGATGCACGACGTCGGCAAGATTGCGATTCCGGATGCGCTGATTCGGAAACGCGGCCGGCTGGGTACCGAGGACCGGCGGATCATGGAGAGCCACACGCTGATTGGCGCGCAACTGCTCGAAGGTTCCAACTCGCGCCTTTTGGAGATGGCGCGGGACATTGCCGTAACCCACCATGAGCACTGGGATGGGACCGGCTACCCACGCCGCCTGCAGGGTAACCAGATTCCGATTGCCGGCCGGATTGTGATGCTGGGCGACAACTACGACGCCCTGCGGAGCTGCCGGAGTTACAAGACCGGCTTTTCGCACGAGAAGGCGTGCCACATTATTCTCGATGGGGACCGGCGCACCCGGCCGGAGCACTTTGACCCGCAACTGCTCGAAATCTTCCGGGCGATTCACCCGGAGTTCAACGAGATCTTCGAACGGTTCCAGCAGGAAGAGCCGTTGGCTTTATAGGATCAGGCGCTGTTCGCCGACGCGCCGGGTAATGCGCTCGCGGTCGAGCAGTTCGAGCAGGGGAATGGCGTACTTGCGAGAGACGCCGGTCCACTCCTTGAAGTCGCCCACGCCGAAGGTTTGGCCTTTGCGGGAGGCCAGAAGCGCCTTCAAGGTATCGAGTGTTTCGGCGTGGTAGACGAGCTCCTCGTTGACCTTGATCAGACGCCGCTCTTTGAGCAGCATCTGCAGCAGCAGCTTGGCGCGACCGCTTTCGACGCCGCACTGCAGGAGCACCTCGCTGAGACTCGGCGTGGCGAGGCCCCCCTGGCGGAAGACCTGCTCCATCTTCTCGCGCGCGGCGGACTCGTCTTCCTGCAGTTGCACCCGATGGGTGGACAACCGGACCAGGTCCTTCTCGGCGGTGAGTTTGGTGGTCATGGCCAGGAGGGCGTCGAAGAGATGGGCGGGTGCCTGGGGGAGCACTTTGGCGCGGAGTTCCTCCTTCAGCATGCCTGGTTGGAGCGGACTCGCGCGGTGGAACGCGGCGAGGGTCTTCTCGGCCAGAGCCAGCCGTGCCTGGGCCCAACTCTGTGCGACGACGTGGCTGCCACAGGCGATCAATCCGTTGGGCAGTTCCGGGGCCACGCCGAGCTTGCGGCGCAAGGCCGCGCGGTCCAGGCCGGCCGGAGACTCGGTGACCAAAAGTTGCGCCGCCGCGGACGGGGTGGAGTTACCTAGCGTCCGCAGCCGGTCCGGGCTGGTTCGGCGCGGCGGGGCGATCTCGCCGACGGTGGCCCCTCCGATGGTGACCACGGGAGAAAACTGACGGAGGATGCAGCGGTCGCCCGGCACCAGCAGCAGGCCTTCGCGGAGGCGCAGGCGGACCCAGGCGCTCTCGCCCGGCTGGAGCGAATCGCCTTCGAGGAGGCGCATCTCCGCGATGGTCTCGGCCGTTCCGGCGTGGAGGTGGACCAAGGTCCTGAGCTTCAATGGCTTGGCAGTGGGGAGGAGAACGAGCCGGGCATCCGCCACCCGAACGGGCGCGAACCAGCCGGGTTCGCTGAGCACCATACCCCGCTCGAGCTGGCTGTGCTCCACCCCGGCCAGGTTCAGGGCGGTTCTTTGGCCGGCCACGGCCTTCGTGGCGGCTTTGCCATGCACTTGCAGGCCGCGAACCCGCACCCGGCGGCCGGTGGGGTAGATCTCCACCTCCTGCTCGACCGCTACCTGGCCCGCCAATAGGGTGCCCGTCACCACGGTGCCGAACCCTTTCATGGCGAAGGCACGGTCAATGGGCAGCCGGAAAGCGGCGGAGGCGTCCCGCGGGTGGAGCGTGCCGGCCAATTTCCGGAGCTCTGCCTGCAACGCATCCATGCCTTGGCCCGTCTTAGCACTGACCGGGAGGATCGGCGCCCCTTCGAGGAACGAGCCCGCGACGAACTCCTCCACCTCCATCCGGACCAATTCCAACCACTCCGCATCCACCAGATCGGCTTTCGTCAGGACGACTATGCCCCTCTCCACCCCCAATAACCGGCAGATATCGAAGTGTTCGCGCGTCTGGGGTTTAATGCCCTCGTCGGCGCCAATCACGAGGAGAACGACGTCGATGCCACTCACGCCGGCGAGCATGGTGCGGACGAAGCGTTCGTGGCCGGGGACGTCGATGAACCCGGCGCGGATGCCGTCGCCGAGATCCTTATGCGCGAATCCCAGCTCGATCGAGATGCCGCGCCGCTTCTCTTCTTCGAGGCGATCGGTATCGATACCGGTCAAGCTGCGCACGAGCGAAGTCTTGCCATGGTCGATGTGTCCCGCGGTGCCGACGATAATGGATCTCATGCGCGCTGTACTTTTCATCGTCGCAGGTTGTGCCTTCGCCGTCGCGCAGGAGGCTGACCAGCCGCTGTTCAAAGCGGGGGTGGCCGATGTCCGGGTGGACACGCAAGTGCTGCAGAAAGACCGGGTGGTGGACTCGCTGACCCGGGAGGACTTCCAGGTTTTTGACAACAACGAACTGCGCCCGGTGCTGGACTTCAGCCGGGAGCGGGAACCGCTGACGCTCCTGTTGCTGCTCGATCTGAGCGGCAGCATGAACAAGTTCCTCGAACAACTGAACCGCGCGAGCGGCGCGGCGCTGGCGCAGCTTCGGCCGGGGGATTCGGTGGGGGTGATGGTGTTCAGCCGGGAGGCGAAAGCGACGCTGCCGTTCACGACCGACCGGGAGGCGGCGGTGCGGGGGCTGCGCGAGGCCATGCGCGAACGAGAGTTGGGCAGCGGTACGCTGATCAACCCGGCGCTGATCGCGGCGGCGGAACATCTTCGCGCCAACGCGCCGCCGCAGGGCCGGCGGGCGATCGTGATCGTGACGGATAATCTCGGGCTCAACTATCAGTCGCCTGACGAAGCGGCGATTCGGGCGCTGCATGACGCGAACACGGTGCTGAATGCGATTGTGGTCGGGAAGGGCCGCCGGCCGGATGGCACGCGGAGTCAGTTCGTGAATCCCGATTTCTCTCCTTCGAACGTGTTCAAGATCGCGGATGAGACGGGGGGAGACGCGTTGAAGGCGGATCGCGCCGATGAGGCGTTTCCGCAGATTGTGGAACGGATTCGGACGCGTTACAACCTGGTCTACCGCGCGCCGGAGGGCAAGAGCGGAGAGTTCCGGGAGATTCGGGTGGCCTTGACTCCGGCCGCGCGGTTGCGGTTTCCGGGCGCGGAGGTCCGTTCGCGCCGCGGCTACTTCGTGCAGTAGCATTTGGGGATGCCGATTTCGCGCCGCCAACTGCTGCTGAGCCTGGTGCCTGCCCGCCGTCCGAACATTCTGTTTTGTATTGCCGACGACCAGTCCTACCCGTCGGATGGCTTGCCGGCGTTTGCGCGGGTGGCGGCGAATGGTGTGACCTTTCGCAACGCCTACAGCCTGTCGCCGGGCTGCGCGCCGTCCCGCGCGGGGTTGTTGACGGGCCGGTATCCGTGGCAATTGGGCGAAGCCGGGACGCACGCGGCCGGGTTTCCCAGGGATCTGGTGGTCTATCCCGATCTGTTGGCGAAGGCCGGGTATCACATTGGGATTACTGGCAAAGGCGCGGGTCCGGCGAACTTCGCTCGTGACGGATGGCCGCATAACCCGGCGGGCCCCGCGTTTAACCAAGCCAAGCTCACGCCGCCCAACGCCGGGATCCAAAGCAATGACTACGCCGCCAACTTTGCCCGGTTTCTCGAGGCGCGGCCGGCCGGTCAACCGTTCTACTTCTGGTTCGGATGCCAGGAGCCGCACCGGGCCTATGAACCCGGGGCCGGCCTGCGGGCGGGGAAGAGACTCGCCGACGCCAAGGTGCCGCCGCACCTGCCGGACAACGAGATCGTGCGGTCCGACCTGCTGGACTATCAGCACGAACTCGAGCACTTCGATACGCATTTGGGCCGGATGCTGGATCTGCTGGCGCAGAAGGGCGAACTGGAGAACACGCTGGTGGTGGTGACGGCGGACAATGGCATGCCGTTCCCCGGCGCCAAGGCGACGATGTTCGACGCGGGGATCCATTTGCCTCTGGCGATGCAGTATCCGGCGCAAGTGAAGGGCGGACGGGTGGTGGGTGACCTGGTCAGCTTTGCTGATTTTGCCCCGACGCTGCTGGAGGCGGCCGGGGTGGCTGTTCCCGCGAATATGGTGGGGCGCAGTCTGCTGCCGTTGCTACGGTCGGGGCGATCCGGGTTGGTGGAGCCGAAGGTCCGGCGCCGGATCTTTTCGGGCCGGGAGCGCCACTCGCATGCGCGGCGGGACAATCTCGGCTACCCGGCGCGCGCCATGCGGGAAGGCCGTTGGCTCTATATCTGGAACATGAGACCGGACCGGTGGCCGGCCGGTGACCCGATTGGGAATTTCGCCGATATTGACGATGGGGCGACCAAGACGTGGATGATGGCGCATCGGGATCATCCGTTGTTTGCGCGGAGCTTTGGCCTGCAGCCGGAGGAGTTGCTGTTCGATGTGGAGGCGGATCCGGGTTGTTTGCGGAATCTGGCCGGGGAGCCGGGGTACGCCAAACGCCGGAAGGAGCTGCGCACGACGCTGGAACGGGAGTTGAAGCGGCAGGGCGATCCCCGGCTGCTGGGGCAGGGGGATCTCTGGGAGAGTTATCCGCGTTACTCCCCGATGCGGAAGATCCTGGGTGGATTCGCGGAGGAGGGGAAATATAACCCGAGCTATTCCGGGCGACAATAAAGCAAGCTAAATCATGGGGATAGCCGCCGATTTTGTTCTCATCGTGGTATCCGGGTTCCTGGGAGCCTTACTGGCCCGTGCGTTGCGGCTTCCATTGTTGGTGGGCTATGTGGCGGCCGGGGTGGTCGTGGGTCCTTATACCGGGGGGCCTACGGTCGTCCAGGTGCATGATATTGAACTGCTTGCCGAAATTGGGGCGGCCCTGCTGCTGTTTTCGCTGGGTCTTGAGGTATCCCTGGGCGACCTGCAGCCGGTGCGGCGGGTGGCCCTGATTGGCGGATCGATTCAGGTGGTGTTGACGCTGGTGGCGGGGGCGTTGACGGGCGTGTATCTGTTTGGGATGCCGGCGAAGGAGTCCGCGTGGTTTGGGGCGATGATCGCGCTGTCGAGCACGATGGTGGTGGTGAAGACGCTGGCGGCGGGGGGAGTGACTTCGACGCTCGCGAGCCGGGTGATGATCGGGATTCTGGTGGTGCAGGATCTGTCGGTGATTCCGATGTTGATCATCCTGCCGCAGTTGAATACGCCGGACGATATTCTGCCTAAGCTGGCGCAGTCGATTGGCTTGGCGGTGTTGTTGCTGGGGCTGGTGGTGCTGCTGGGTACGCGGCTGTTGCCGAGGCTGCTGCGGAGGATTCTCGAGTGGGGGTCGCAGGAGTTGTTCCTGGTGGCGGTGGTGGCGACGGGGGTGGGGGTTGGTTATGCGGCATATGCGGTGGGGCTTTCGTTTGCGCTGGGGGCGTTTGTCGCGGGGATTATTCTGAGCGAGTCGGAGTTTAGCCATCAGGCGCTCAGTGATTTGGCGCCGTTGCGGGACATCTTCGGTTTGATCTTTTTCGTCACGGTGGGCATGCTGTTTGATCCGTCGTTCGCGATAAAGAATCCTGGGTCTATCGCGTCCGGGGTGGTGTTGATCATCCTTGGGAAGGCGGTGATTCTGGGGTTGATCGCCAGAGCCTTTGGGTATGTGAATATGGCGCCCTGGATTGTGGGATTGGGTTTGGCGCAGATTGGGGAGTTCTCCTTTGTGATCGCCCGCAGCGGCATTAGCTCGGGGTCGATTTCGAAGACGACCTACGATTTGGCGCTGACTTGCACGGTGTTAACGATGGCTGTTTCGCCGCTGGTTTCCGCAGCGGCGCTGCCGCTGGGCCGTTGGTTTCGGCGGCGGCGGAAGCCGGTGGCGGTGACGGCTCCGGTGGCTCCGGCGCAGAGCTTTCTTGAGGACCACGTGATTGTGGCCGGGTATGGGCGGAGCGGGCGGGCGGCGGCACGGGTGCTGCGGGCGGCGGGCATTCCGGTTCTGATTGTGGAGTTCAACCATCCGTTATACCGGGACCTGACGGCCGACGGCTTCCACGGCATCTGGGGCGACATCACGAGCGGGGAGATTCTACATGCGGCGAACGCGGAGAAGGCCCGGGTGCTGCTGCTGACGATTCCCGATCAGAGTACGATCCATCTGGCTCTTGAACGGGCTCATCGCCTGCACCCGTCGCTGGCGGTGGTGGTGCGGGCGACCCGGGAGCACCATCTGCCGGAGTTGCGGAAGCATGGCGTGGACGCGGCGGTGCTGCCAGAGTTTGAAGGTGGCGTCGAGATGGTGCGGCAGGCGCTGCTGCGGTATCAGCACGATGATGATGCGACGCAAGAGGCGATCGCCAGCCTGCGGCGGGAGTACTATGGGCCCGCGGCGGCGCCGTTGTCGTGATCAACCCGGTAGACTGAACTTGTGGCCGTGTCCGCATCGAATCTTCCCCAAAACCCGTGCCCGGTCTGTGGCCAACGGCAGGCGGCCGTCGTCTCCCGGCGCTCTCGCGAGGGCGATCCGCTTTTGACGGTGGCCTGTAACGACTGCGGGCTGTATCGCAACGACCCGCTTCCCACTTCCGAGGAGCTTCGGCGCTTTCACGAGGTGGAGTACCGGGAGAGTTACAAGGGAGAGCGCAGTCCGAAGGCCCGGAATGTGTACCGGTCGGCGCGGCTGGCGGCGCACCGGCTGAAGCAGATTGGCCACCTGCTCCCCGCGGCGGCGCGGATACTGGATGTCGGGTCCGGGTCGGGCGAGTGGCTGGCAGCTTTGCAGGCGGCCAATCACCGAGTGAGCGGCGTGGAGGCGGATCCTTACTACGGAGAGTTCGCGCGCCGGCAGTATGGAGTGGCGGTTGAAACCAACGGGATCCTGAATCTGGTTCGCCCGGCCGATTCCCTGGACGTGATCACGATGTTCCATGTGCTCGAGCATCTGCCGGATCCGCTGGCGGCCCTCAGACAAATGCGCGAATGGGTGCTTCCGGGTGGCTTATTGATTGTTGAGGTGCCGAACACGAACTGCCTGCATCAGAATCCCGCGGGCCGGTTCCACGCCGCTCACGTGATTGGCTTTACAGCGGAAAGCTTGGACTTCGCAGGACGGGCGGCGGGATGGGAACGAGTTGCGCTTTCGCTCGGCGGCCACGACCGAAACCTGTTGGCTGTATTCCGCAAGCCGGAGGCGGGCGGAGCGATGGCTCGGCCCGCCCTGCCCCAGGCTCTTCCGCCGCCGCTGGTCACGAGCCGGGCGACGGTGCTGCGTTACTACTTGCGTGCTTCGACCTATACCCGGTGGGCGGCCCGCATGGCGCAGTTTGCCCGGGAGTTGCTGGCGGTTCGCGGGTCTAGTCGTAGTATTCCAAGCCCAAGTGCGTGATTAATTCCTCGCCTTTCAGCCAGCGCAGCGTGTTCTTCAACTTCATGAGTTGGATGAACACGTCATGCTCGGGATACAAGCCGGGCGCCGTCATGGGGGCTTTGAAATAGAAGCTCAGCCACTCCTGAATGCCCTTCATGCCGGAGCGCTGCGCCAGATCGAGGAACAGGACGAGGTCCAGCACGAGGGGTGCGGCGAGGATTGAATCGCGGCAGAGGAAGTCGATCTTGATCTGCATCGGATAGCCGAGCCAGCCGAAGATGTCGATGTTGTCCCAACCCTCTTTCTCGTCGCCGCGGGGGGGATAGTAGTTGATCTTCACGGAGTGGAACAGGTCCTTGTACAACTCCGGATAGAGCCCCGGCTGCAGGATCTGATCGAGGACGCTCAGCTTGGTCTCCTCCTTGGTTTTGAAGGAGCCCGGATCGTCGAGGACTTCGCCGTCGCGGTTGCCGAGAATGTTGGTGGAGAACCAGCCGGAGCAGCCGAGCATGCGCGCTTTCAAGCCGGGGGCGAGGAGCGTCTTCATGTAGGTCTGGCCGGTTTTGAAGTCCTTGCCGCAGACCGGCACGTTGTGATCGCGCGCCAGACCGAGCAGGGCTGGGATGTCATGGGTTAAGTTGGGCGCGCCGTTGGCGAAGGGGACGCCGGACTTCAACGCCGCATAGGCGTAGACCTGGCTGGGGGCGATGGCCGGGTCGTTCTTGGCGAGTCCTTTCTCGAACGCCTCAAGCGTCTGGTGGACGGGGGCGGCGCGGTGGAACACCTCGGTGGAGCCGCACCAGATCATGACGAGCCGGTCGCAGCCGTGGTCCTTCTTGAAGGTCTGCATGTCGTCGATCAAGGCTTCGGCCTTGTCTTTCAGCGAGCCTTTCGTTTTGACGTTGGGCCCGTCGATTCGCTTCACGTAGTTCTTGTCGAAGACGGCCTTCATGGGCTTGATCTTTTGCAAGGAAGGTTTGAGCTTCGTCAGCAGCTCCGGTTTCAAGACGCCGGCGTGGACGGCGGCTTCATAAGCCGTGTCCTCAAAGATGTCCCAACCGCCGAAGACGAGCTGGTTCAGGCCGGCGAGCGGGACGAATTCCTTGATCTTCGGGGAGCGGTTGTCCGTGCGCTTGCCGAGGCGGATGGTGCCCAGTTGCGTCAGGGAGCCGACGGGGTCGCCGAGGTTCTTCTTGACGGCTTCGACGCCGGCCATGAAGGTGGTGGCGACCGCGCCCATGCCGGGGGTCAAGATGCCGAGTTTTCCCTTTGCAGGGGCGATTTTGGGGGTCATAAGTACCCCTTCAGCGTAGGGGTGGCCGGTCGAGCGGGACAAGAACATCGGCGGACAAAGTGATGGCGAGATGGGTTCCTGTTATGCAATATCATTTTTGTAGGAGTAGTTTGCATGTTGCAGCGGGCCCTTGCCGTTCCTCTCCACCGCGCCGCTCAACGCGCCGGGCCCATCCTGGTGCAGGGTCCCCGCTCGTCCGGGAAAACCATCCTGCTGCGCCGCGAGTTTCCCGCGCATACCTATCTCCCGCTCGACGACCCCGCGCTGCGGGCCCGGGCGCGGCAGGATCCGGCCAGCTTCCTCGCGCGGCTGCGGGGGCCGGCCTTCGTCGATGATCTCCACCGCGCCCCGGAACTGGTTGCCTATCTCCGTACGGAGCCGCCCGTGGGCCGCCATGTTCTGGCCAGCTCCGTGCGCCTTTCCCTGCCGGTCCCGACCTTGGAACTCCATCCGCCGACGCAGGCGGAACGCGAGCGCCGCCCTGCCGTTTCGCTGGCGATGCTGGGCCACTTTGTGCCTGCTGCCGTGCCTGGGGCGCCGGCGTTTCCCGCCTGGTCTGCCGTCCGCTCGTTTCTGGATCACGACCTGCCCGCGTTGGTCCAGGTCCGCGACCGCGACCGTTTTGAACGCTTCTACGAACTGGCCGCCGCGCACTCCGGCCGTGTGCTGGATCTGCAAGCGATCGCCCGGGAAGGCGACTTGTCGCATCGGACGGCCGTTCGGTGGATGGCGGTACTCGATGCGTGCTTCGAGACCCTGCGGCTGCCTCCTGCTCCGTTCGATCTGGGCCGCCGCACTGTCCGTTCGCCGAAGATCCACTTCCTGGCGAGTGAGCTGTTCGAGAGCCGGGTGGTCTCCGAGCTTTTCCGCAATGCGCATCATGCGGGCGTGCCGCCGGAGCTGGCTTACTGGCGGGATTCGAACGGCCTGGAGGTTCCGTTACTCCTGCTGGCGGAGACGGCGCCACCGCTCCCCGTGGCGGTGGCAGCGGAGCCTCATCCCACCGTGGATAGCCGGCTTCGACGTTGGATGGAGTTGGCCGGGGTGTCGCATGGCGCTCTGATCACGAACTCCTCGGGTCCGGCGCGCCGCAGGGGAATCCTCCGGTATGGGCTCGGGCAACTGTAGTGGGCGCGCGGTGTGACACCTTTTGCCCCCGCTTGACGAGCTATCCCGTGACGACCCTTGTATCCAGCCAAGTCGAACAAGAGGGTACCCGCCCCCATCTGCTACGCCGCACTGGGCTTCGGCCTGCTGATCCTGGCAGGTAACGAAGTCCGTTCCTTTGTAGCGGCGGCGAACCTGACCGCGCCGTCCCGGCCGATCGCCTCCGTGGAGGCGGACTCCGTTGACCCGGCGCAGGATGGCGAAACCGTGCATGTGACGGGTTCGTTGACGGCGCGGCAGTTCGCGACGGATCCCCGCTTTCCGGTTCCTGGCGAGTTCCTGTTGCTGCGCCGGTTCGTCGAGATGCAGCAGTGGGAAATGGAGCCGAGGCGGGGGCCGATCAACGTGTCCGGACTTGCCGAGAAGGGGTTTGATCTTCGCTGGTCCGCCGAGGAGGTGGATACCCGTGCCGACGCGGCCCCCGCGACGCAGCAGAATCCGCCGATGCCGTTGCGGAGCGAGGCGTTTCTGGCGGAGGGCTTGCGGCTGGGGGCGTTTTCGCTGCCGGCCGATGTGATTCCGGCCCTGGGCAAGACGGAGAAGGTGAAACCGACCAGGGAACTGGCCGCGGCTTTGGCGGCGGGCTTCCCCGGTGCCGAAGGTGTGGTGGATCGGGATTGGATCGTCATTGCCACGGGCGCACCGCTGAAGTCCCCGCGGCGCAGTGGGCAGGAACGGGCGGTATGGCCGGTGGGGACGCTGCGGGTGCGGTTTGAAACGATTGCGGCCGGGCCATACTCGCTCGTGGCTCGCCAGAGCCAGGGCACGCTGCTGCCGTTCGAAGCCACGGTGGGCAATCCGCAGTATCTGGCGCGAGCGGGTATTCATCCGGCGGAGGCGATCTACAGCCAGGCCCGCGGCAAGAACCTGTTTCTCACCTGGGCGCTCCGGCTGTTCGGTACCGGCCTATTTGCGGCGGGCCTGTTGGGGGTGCTGCTGCACCGGACGAAGATCTAGTGCTGCAACTCCCGCACGTGCTGCACGAGCAGTTGCACCTGTTCCGCGGAGACTCCCTTGCGTTCGTAGGCGTGAGCGGAGGTCTGCTTCTTGCCGCCTTTGGCGATGGCTGCGGTCAGCTCGGCGTCGGTTCGCTGCTTGGCTTCCTCGGTGAGCAGGCTCTGGGGGTGCTGCTGCACCGGACGAAGATCTAGCGCTGCAACTCGCGCACGTACTGCACGAGCAGTTGCACCTGTTCCGCGGAGACTCCCTTGCGTTCGTAGGCGTGAGCGGAGCTCTGCTTCGTGCCGCCTTTCGCAATGGCTGCAGTGAGTTCGGCGTCGGTGCGCTTCTTGGCCTCCTCGGTGAGCAGGCTCGAGTTCTTGATGGCGGCCCGGCCCTCGCCTTTCGCGCCGTGGCAAGTGGCGCACTTGCCGCGGTAGAGTGAGGCGCCGGTCTGTCCGTGGGCCGCTACGGTCAGCAGGGCGACGATCGGGATCCATTGGGGAAATCGCATGGGTTCTCCTTATGCTCCTTGGGTGATCAGCGCGAAGAGAAAGCAGAGCAGCAGAATCACCCCCGTCATGATTCCTACCATCCGGTTGATGATCGTTCTTCGCATCGTTACACCATCACGAACCGTTCGGTATGGATGCGGTTCACGGGGACGCCCAGCTCGAGGAGCATGGGCTCGACGGCATCCATCATCGCTTCGGGTCCGCACACGAAGTATTGGAATCGCCGGTATTGGGCCGGCAGATGGCGGCGCAGAATGTCGGTGGTCAGGTAGCCTTGTTCGCCGGTCCAGGTGGGCGGTGGGTTCTCGAGGATCGGAATGAACTGCAGATTCAGCCGCCCTGCCAACTGCTGCAACTGGCCGCGGAGGGCCATCTTGCTCTCGTCCCCCGCGCCGTAGAACAGCAGAACGGGCCGGACATCCTCCCGCAGCGCCAGAGTGTG
Source organism: Terriglobales bacterium (assembly GCA_027485675.1). Lineage (GTDB taxonomy): Bacteria > Acidobacteriota > Terriglobia > Bryobacterales > Bryobacteraceae. Next base: position 315,603 of record JAIXQP010000025.1, read on the forward strand.
GCAGATGGAAACCAGCGGACAGATCCCCGAGCCGCCGCCGATCAGAACGTAGCCCGGACCCTGCTCCCGATCGGCCGTGAACACCCCGTGCGGGCCGTCGACCCAGATGCGGTGGCCGGGCCGGAGCTGCGGTACCACATGGGCGGACCAATCGCCCAACTCCTTGATGGTGAAAGCAATCTCCTGGCCCGGCTCGTCGCCGGCGGCGGAGGACATCGAGATGGGGTGGCGGTCCCAGTGGAAGGGCGTCCGGCCGGTGTTGAGCCAGGCGAACTGGCCCGGTTCGAACGGGAATCCGGCGTGCCCGACCGGGCGCAAGACCAGCGTGTGGGTATCCGCATTTTCCGCGACGTTGTGGACCAGCTCCCAGGGCTTGGCCCACAGCCGCATGGGCCGGAGGACCTTAAACCAGAGGCGCAGCCCCGCGGCGCAGCAGCCATAGACGGTCAGCAGCGCCAGCATCGGCGTTGTCGAAGAAAAGCCAGCAAAGAGAATGATGTGCGCAAGGCCGCCGGCGATGGCGAGATCGGCCATCAGCCCATGCGTGAACTGCCACCATTCGTACGCCAGGCCAAGGCGGCGGCGGAACAGGGATAGGCCCACGAGCAACGCCAGCGCCACGATGGCGACGACGCCCCAGCGCATGGCCCACGGGCTATCGGGGGAGAAGGGATTCAACCACTCCACGGGATACGAGCCCCGCATGACGAGGACCGCATGGAGAGCGATGAGCGCGGTGCCCACCATGCCCATCTGCTTGTGAAACTGCAAGAGCGCGTCCTGGCCAAACACGCTGGAAACGGCCTGAATCTCAGATACGAGAGCGAGTTCGAGGATCAGAATGGTGAGTCCGGCGAAGCCGCAGGCGACCCCGAATTGCGTGCCAAACGCCCGCCCGCCCATCTCGCCCGGCCACAGCGCGCCGGCCAATAGCGGCAACGCCACCAACCCGATGTAGAGACCCAGCCACAGAGCGTCCCGGGCCATCAGGCTCATGGCCGCTGCTCCGCCTGGGCGATGACGGCCGCGGTGCGAATGGCGGTGTCCGGGTTCAATGAGATGGAATGGATGCCGATGGAGACGAGCCACGCGGCGAAATCCGGATAGTCCGAAGGGGCCTGGCCGCAGATGCCGATTGGCTTGCCGGCGCGCTGCGCGGCTTCAACGGCCTGCTGGATCATCGCTTTGACGGCGCCGTTGCGCTCATCGAACAGATGGGCTATAGTGCCGGAGTCGCGGTCGATGCCCAGCACTAATTGGGTCAGGTCGTTCGAACCGATGGAGTAGCCGTCGAAGAGCCGCAGGAACTCATCGGCCAGGACGACATTGGCGGGAATCTCGCACATGGCGTAGACCTCAAGGCCATTCTCGCCCTGGCGGAGACCGTTGGCGGCCATCACTTGCAGCACCTGCTCTGCTTCGCGCACGGTACGGCAGAAGGGGATCATCACTTTCAGGTTGGTGAGTCCCATCTCTTCGCGGACGCGGCGCAGCGCCTGGCACTCGAGCGCGAAGCCTTCGGCGTAGCGCGGATCGTAGTAGCGCGAGGCGCCACGGAAGCCCAGCATGGGGTTCTCTTCGGCGGGTTCGAACTCCGCTCCGCCCAGAAGCTGCGCATACTCGTTCGTCTTGAAGTCGCTGGTTCTGACGATCACCGGCTTCGGGTAGAAAGCGGCCGCGATCCGGCCTACTCCCTCACTCAACCGGCTGATGAAGTACTCGCGCGGGTTCTCTTCGCCGAGCATCGACTCGATCTTCGCCGTGGCGGCGGGATCGGCCAAGGCCGGGTACCGCACGAGGGCCATGGGATGGACTCCGATGGAGTTCGTGATCACGAACTCGATTCGCGCGAGGCCGACCCCCGCATTGGGGATCGCCGCCAGCCGGAACGCCTGGGCTGGATCCGCGACGTTGAGCATGACGTGGGTGCGGGTGGGGGCGCCGGCGGCAGCGCTGAGTTCCTTTTTCTCAAACGGAATCAGGCCCGCGTAGACATGCCCTGCGGAGCCCTCTGAGCAACAGACGGTGACTTCCTGCCCGTCGCGCAACACTTCACTCGCATTCCCCGCGCCGACGATGCAGGGGAGACCCAATTCCCGGGAGACGATGGCCGCATGCGCGGTGCGGCCGCCCTGGTCGGTCACGATCGCCGCCAGCCGCTTCATGACCGGTTCCCAGTCCGGATCCGTCATTTTCGTCACGAGAACATCGCCGGGCCGCACGGCCCCCAACTGGGAGGCGGAGCGCACCACACGTACCGTGCCCGACCCGATCCGGTCTCCGACGGCCTGCCCGGTGGCGAGTGTTTCGCCGGGCTTTCCCGTCAGCCGGTAGACGGGAACGGTCGCGGTGCGCGCTTTGCTGGAATGCACCGTCTCCGGCCGGGCCTGCAGGATAAACAACTCGCCGGTGATACCGTCTTTCGCCCATTCGATGTCCATCGGCTGAGGACGGTCCAACAGGGAGGAGTAATGGGCTTCAATGGCGCACGCCCACCGCGCCAATTGCAGTACGTCATCATCGTGGACGCAGTAGCGTCGGCGGTCGGCATCCGCGGTCGCCTCACTGCGCGTTGCTTTTGCTCCGCCGGAGTAGACCAGCTTCACTTCCTTGCTGCCCCGCTGGCGGCTGAGGATGGGCCGTTTGCCCGCGGCAAGCGTGGGTTTGAAGACCACCCACTCATCCGGCGTCACGACGCCTTGGACTACATACTCGCCGAGTCCGTACGAGCCCGTGACATAAACGACATCGCGGAAACCCGACTCCGTATCCAGCGTGAAGATGACGCCGGCGCTGCCGACGTCGCTGCGTACCATCGGCTGGACGCCTACCGACAGGGCTACCGCCATATGGTCGTAGCCGCGCTTGGCGCGATAGCTGATGGCCCGGTCCGTAAACAACGAGGCGTAGCAGGCGTGAACGGCCTGCAAGAGTCCTTCGCGTCCGCGGACGTTTAAGAACGTCTCCTGCTGGCCCGCGAAGGAGGCATCGGGCAGGTCTTCCGCCGTGGCTGAGGAGCGGACGGCCAGCTCCGGCTCCCGGCCCAGCCGTTCACAGAGCCGCTCCCAGGCCCGGGTGACGGCGGAGCGGATCTCGCCGGGCAGGGGCGTCGATAGGATAGCCTCTCTCGCCGATTCTCCGCAGCGGCGCAATTGCGCGACGTCTTCGATATCGAGACCGCGCAGCAGGCTTTCGAGCCGCTCCCGCAGCCCGAACTCCCCGAGCAGCAGGCGGTACGCCGCCGCCGTCGTGGCGAACCCATCCAATACGCTGACGCCCTGGTCGCGCAGCGTGTTGAACATCTGCCCCAGCGAAGCGTTCTTGCCGCCCACCTGGTTGACGTCATGGAGTCCGATTTCAGAGAAGTCCAAGGTCCATGCAGGAGCCACCAGGCCCCCGGGACGGCCCGGATACTGTTGATCAACGTTCATAAGCCTCACCCTCGGAATGGACTTCCGCCCCAAACGGCGCGCCTGGCGAAGTGGCGCAAGCTCTTCTGGCTGGTCATTGTTCCACTTCCAGTGCAATCCGATAGCCATCGGCATGGCGATCCGTTCTGGTGGACAAGAGCGGGGCAAGGCACCCACTCTGCGCCATACGGCCCAACCCAGACCCAGTTTTAGTAGACCCGAATCCGATGGTCCGTAAACCGGAGATTGGGCAGGGGACTTGCCGCGCGCATGTGGCAGCCCAGGCAGTTCTCCCCGCGTCCCCGCCCGCAAGCGGCGCCGGTGCGGGGAGGCGATTGATGGCAGCCCGTGCACACGGCCTGGTAGTGGCCGGGGTCTCGCCGGGCGTTCTCGTGCGGATCGTGACAGGTCACGCAGGTCATGACGCCACTGGCGGTGAAGCAGCGGCTCTGCTTGAGTCCCACGGGCTGAAACCGGATCGAAGCCGGATCCTTTGCCTCCGGCGCCGGGCCGGTCCCCTCCTGTTGCCGGTGGCACTCGGCGCATAACTCAATGCTGGTGGTTCTCCGGATGTTTTTCGAAACTGGCTGAGCGAGGTGGGCTTGGCCGGGGCCGTGGCACCGTTCGCACCGCACGCCCGCTTCGAGCGCGCGGATATCGAGCCCCGGGCCTACGTTGGTTGCGTGGCAACCGAAGCAGCGCCCGATGGTTGACGGATCCTGCTTCATGCCCAAGGCCGCCAGCGGGTCCTGGGCGGGGGCTCCGGAGTGCCCGATCGTCCGGCCCGGGTGGTCCGTTGCGCGATAGAACGAGATCCGGTGTTCGTAGTAGGATCCCTGGAGCCGGGCTACCGGCGTCATCGCCTGCGCTCCACTGCCGAAGGCCCATTCGAGCAGCGCCGTCAGCGTTCGGGTCCCCTGGGTGATGGTTACCCGCAGCCCTTCCGGCACGCGCGCATAGCGGTAGACGATCCCCGACCGCTCGCGGAGGTCTGTATCGGCGAAGCGCTCCGGCCAATTCGTGGCGGCCATGGGCCGCAGGGCGGCAGCATGATGGGAGGCCGCCTGCCGGGTGGATATCTCCGAGTGGCAACTGGCGCACGCCGCGCTGCCCACGTATCCCGGTGCGCCCCACGCCGCCGCCGCCAGCATCGTCAGCCACAAAACCCGCGCCATCGCCGTACTACTATATAGGCGATGTTCCTGGTCCTGCTGTTCGCGGTGATCGACTGGACCGCCGTTGAGCAACTCGTCGCCCAAGGCCGTTACGCCGAAGCGCAGACGCGGCTGGCCCAGTTGCCCTCCGCCAGTCCGCGCTGGCATCTGCTCGCCTCGAAGATCTTTGACGGCCTCGGGGATCCCGCGGCCGCGGTGCAACAGGCGGAAAATGCTCTCGCTCTCGACCCCCGATCCGAGGCCGCCCACGTCCAACTTGGCACCATCTTCCTGTCGCACCATACGCCGGAGGCAGCCTTGGAAGTCTTTACGGAGGCCCGGCAGTTGCTGCCCCAGTCGCTTCTCCTGCGGCTGGGCCGCGGACTCGCTCTGCAGGAGTTGCAGCGTTGGGACGATGCCGAGGCCGACCTGTCCGCATGCCTCCCTCACCCGCTGGCCTACGATGCGCTCGCCACCATTCTGCTGCAGCGGGGCCGTTTTCCGGAACTGGTCCGGCTCGCTGAACGCTTCCGCGAGTCCGCCCCGGGTGACTATCGCCCGTGGTACTTCCTGGCTGCCGCCAAGGAAGCCCAGGACGTTGCTGGCGTCGAGGCTGACCTGCGCGAATCGTTGCGCCGCAACCCCCGGTTCGCGGCTTCGCACGCGCTGCTGGGGAAGTGGCTTTTGAAGCAGGGCCGGGCGGCGGAGGCCGTACCGGAGTTGGGGCAAGCAACCCAACTTCGCCCGGATCTGGTGCAAGCTCACCTCCATCTGGCCCAGGCGCTGCAGCGGCTGAATCGCCGCGAGGAGGCTGCGCGGTCCTTTGAAACGGTCCGTCAACTCAAGGAAAAAGAAAAGGCGCCGCGGCAGAAGTTGCTCTTCCATCGCAGCGCCCCGAAGTAAGGAGTGGCCGGTTAAAACACGACCTTCAACGCCATCTGCATCTGCCGCGGCGAGTTGCCCACCGCGGTTACCCGCCCGAAGGTGCCCGCTCCCAACGTGGTGTTGGGGTTGGCAAAGTAGGGCGAATTGGTCAGGTTGTAGGCCTCGGCCCGGAACTGCACGCGGATCCGCTCGGTGACGTTGAAGAACTTGCTCACCGTCATGTCCATGCTGCGCAGCGCCGGGCCCCAAATCATGCCGCGGCCGGCGTTGCCAATGGTGAACTGCGCCGGGGCGGCGAAGGCGGCCGTGTCGAACCACCGGTTCACCGTCCGTTCGGAGTCGGGCAGGTTGGGATTCCGCAGGACGTTTGCCGTGTTGAAGTTGTTGCCGCAAACGCAGCTATCGATGGCGTAGCCGGGAGTTAAAGGGAAACCACCTTGCGCGGTCAGGATGGCGCTCGCCTCCCAGCCGCCGAGAACGAGATCCACCGCGCGGCTCTGATTCAGCCACTGCTTTCCCTTGCCGAACGGCAACTCGTAGATCGGCGCGAAGGTGAACCGGTAGGGGGTGCTATCCGGGCCGATGCCGCGGTCCAGATCGCGGTTGTTCAAGGGGTCGCGGTAGCCCTGCTGGCCCACGTCGATCAACTTCGAGAACGTGAAGGCCCCGACCCAGCCGAGGCCAGTCGAGAATCGGCGCTCTGTCTTGATCTGCAGTGAATGATAGGACGAGGAACCAATCCATGAGTTGCTGGTGACGCCATTGGGATAGCGGGGGAACTGCACCCAGGGGGCAACGCGCTGGCCGCGGGCTTGCGGGGCGAGTTCCACCGGAATTGCGTTCCGGTTGTAGGCCCCATAGTGCAAGTGCGAACCCTTGCTGCCGGAGTAGCCGATCTCGACGAGCATCGATCCGATCTCCTTCTGCACGTTCAGGTTCCATTGCTGCATGTAGGACATGGGGTTGTCCTCCGGGAAAGTCGCTACCGAGGCGGCGTTGCGGCCGGTCTTGTCCGCCTGGACATAGGGGATGCGGTCGAGGGTCGTCAGCCAGGTGACGTTGTCGGTGGTGGCGTAACGGCCGACATCGGCGTCGGCGAAGATCGGGTCGGAGAGCAGGAAGCCGAAGGCGCCGGAGGACATCGTGCCCACGGTGGAGATGCCGTAGCCGCCCCGGATGATCAACCCGCGGGTGGGGTTGTAGGCAAAGCCCAGGCGGGGGTTGAAGTTGTTGTAGTCGTTCTTCCAGGGGGTCCGGCGGAAGCCGTTCTGGCCGAACTGCTGGTACTCGCCGCGGTCGAGGTCAAAGACGCCGGAGCGGTCCTGGGCCTCGTTGTACCAGAGCGGCGCGTCCCAGCGCAGCCCCAGGTTGAGAGTCAGCTTCCGGTTCACGCGCCAATCGTCCTGCACGAACATGGCGTAGACGGGCGCCCGGGATTTAAAGAAGTCCGGGAAGATGCGGTACTGGAAGTTCTGGGGGAGACCCAGTAGGAAGCTGGCATAGTCGAAGCCGCTATTGGCCACGCCCGGTTGATTGGTGAAGAGCGGCTGGAACTGCCAGCGCGTGGTGCCGGGGTTCGGCTGGAAGTTGTCGGTGCGGACAAACCGCATTTCGCCGCCGAACTTCACCGTGTGGCTGCCCTTGACCCAGGAGGTGACATTCACGAGCGAGTTACTGTTCTGCAATTCGAAGAGAATGGTGTCGCCGGAGGAGCCCAAGGGAGCGAAGTTGGTGAACTGGACGTCGGGGGTGCCGAGTTTGTCGTCGCCATTGGGGAGCCCCATAATCCCGAGCGAGTTCGTCGAGACGCGGCCGTAACCGGCTACCGTGCGCTTGGGATAGACCTGGAACCAGCCGAGGTGAAGGTCGTTGGTCAGCCGGGGCGTGAAGGTGCGGACGTAGTTCACGACGGCCTGCCGGCCGGGCGCCCGGGTGCTGCCGAAGCCCAACTGGCCGGGGTTGCGGCCGCCGGCGTCGGGATTCGGAAACGCACTGGCGGGATCGGAATTCGACTGACGTCCAGAATAGCGGGCGAAAAACTTGTCGCGGTCGGAAAAGTTGTGGTCGATCTTAATGTCGTACTCGTAGTTGTTGACCTGGTTGGAGCCGAAGTAGGTGAAGTTGGCGAAGTTCGCATTCAGTTGGGGTAGCGGATAGAGCGCCTGGAGATTCTTCGCGGCGTTGCTGATGCGGTTGGCGGGAATCGTGTTGCCGGCGAATGGATCGCGCACCACGGCGCCGTTGACCGTGCGGGTGGAGGCCGGGTCGAAGATGACGTTGGGCAGGGAGGAGAAGTTGCCGTTGCGGAAGTCCTGGGTGGGGACGGTGAGGTTCGTGAACGCGAGCGTGCCGCGTTGCTTGGTGTATTGGAGATCAAAGAAGAAGAAGGTCCTGTTCTTGATCACCGGGCCGCCGATGGTGCCGCCATACTGGTTACGGCGCAGGATCGGCCGGGTTTGCGTGTAGTAGTTGCCGGCGTTCAACTTGTCGTTTTGCAGGAAATTGAAGGCTGAGCCGTGGAACTCGTTCGTTCCGCTCTTCGTGGTGGATTGCATTACCGCGCCCGAAGTCTGCCCGTACTCGGCGGAGAAGGAATTGGTGAGGACCTTGAACTCGCCAATCACGTCGGGGTTCGGATTGACCGGATTGCCCGACCAGACGTGGTTTGAGGAGTGGGCGCCGTCAATATAGTACGGGTCCTTGCGGACGAGGCCGCCCTGCGTAACGGGATTGCCGTCGCGGTTCATCGCTACGCCGGGCACGAGCAGCCGGAAATCCTGCGGATTGCGCCCAATGGTGGGCAAACTGACGACTTGGCGGTTCTCGAGCGTCGTCGACAGCGAGCCGGTTTCGGTTTCGAGCAGGGGGGTCTGTGAGGTCACGCTCACCGACTCGGTAATCTGTCCGGTCTGGAGGGCGATATCGATACGCAACTGCCGGTTCATTTCGAGCGAGAGATTATCCCGGACGAACCGTTTGAAGCCACTCACCTCAGCCTCCACGCGGTACTGCCCAGGCTGGAGGAAGTTGAAGAGGTAGTTGCCGGAGCCGTCCGAGTTGACGTCCGCGGTGACGCCGGTTCTGGTGTTCGTGATGGTGATTTTCGCATTCGGCACCACGGCCGAAGAGGCGTCTGTTACCGTACCCAAGATAGAACCGGTGTTCCCTTGGCCAAACGCGGGCACCGTGCTGAGCAGCGACGCTGCTAGCGCCAGCACGGGTAGAAATTGAAAGGTTCGCATGGTGAGTTCAGGTTTCCTCGCGGGCCGACTATATCAGACGGACCGGCCCTGTCAAGCGGGGGCTCTCCGGGCCAGCCGTCCGGGGCGACGGAGAAAAAAATGGCGGACACGAAAAAAAGTTTTGCCAAATGGGTTTGAAGCTGGTAGTCTGGAGGAGTTGCAGTAACGAAATGCGCCGCTCACTGCGGCATCGAACAGCAACAGACGGGTAGCGCGAGCGACCCGAAGCGGTTGAGGCGGCAAGTGGGCCTGAGAAGTATGGAGGGTCCTGGCGAAGTCTCTATGTACAAGTTTCTCGAGTTTTGGTAACCGGGAACTAGATGGATGCGGAAGCGTCTTTCCTAGCTCAGGAAGCCGAAAAGCCTTTCGAGGCCGGCGATGAGCGACTCTTTTAGACTCTGAG
>JAIXQP010000044.1 GCA_027485675.1 Terriglobales bacterium
ATAGGTGCGGGGGCGGCGTGGGGAGTTGGACATGAGGGCGTGGCGCGGGTGCGCGATCGTCCTCTTAGCTTGCAGAAATCGGGGCTGAATCGCTAGACGGCCGAGACCGGACGCTTACCTCGTTGTAGGAGTTGCCTCAAGCGCTATACTCGACCTAACCGAATCAGACGCGGATTTCCGTCGGCACGGTGAACATGAGTATCGAAAATACCGGGAGGAGAAGGTTTTCGAAGTTGGGGCGACACTCCTTACACCAGACTTCGCACTGCGCACCCCTTCATTCGTTTGCACTCGCTCCAATTGAAATCTGCACGTCCACGGCGGACTCATCGCAGCGAACCTCGTAGTGTCGTTCGGCTCGCTTGTAGACATTCACCATCTGATGCCCGGTCGAGAAGGTGTTGTCTTCCAGATACGACCTGCTGCCCAAGATAACTTCTTCGAGCTGGTGTGCGGTTGACTCGGAGTATGCGCCAGTTCGCTCTTTGACGAGGCGCTCGATCAGAGAGACTTTTCGCAGATTTTGGATGTTCTCGGTCCGCTCGTCGGGCATCATGATGAATAGGTAGTCCCGCGCGCGGCTGATGGCGACATTGAGAATATTCTGCCGGTTGAGGAACATCTGTGGATTTGGTGAAATGAAGGGTGGAGGGTTGAACACTGCAATGATCGCGTCGCACTCGTCGCCCTGGAACCCGTGGATCGTGCCAACCTGCACGGTCACGTCATCTGGTCTCTCATCCCATGAGTCCACCAGTCTGTCGATGATGTTCGCCTGAGCTCGGTAAGGGGCGATGATGCCGATTTTGAACGGAGCACCGCCGCTGCCGTCTGTCGCTACCTGCCCAGCCAAGTGACACATGAATTCGAACGAGAACAGCGCCGAATAGGTCTGGTAGGGCGTTCCGGTCTTCAAACGCCTGGGTCGGTAAATGCTCTCATACTTGCTGACGGGGAACTTGATGAGGTTGAGCGGCTTTGCCTCGACACCGTTCATCAGCAGGATGCGCCGCGCCGAAGCCCCGCGGTAATGCGATAGCATCCCGTCGTAGGTGAAGCGACTGAACACCTCACCGACGTCGGGGATGCTGCGGAACTGCGTCTTCAGATGGGTGATGTTAAAACTGTGGGGTTCCGTCACCGGATGACGGAAAGAGCCTGGTCTGCTGAGTCCCGTCAGGGTGTAGATGTTCTCGTCCTTCCATTGTTCAACCACGACAATTGGTTCAATCTGAAAGGGGTCGCCGGCGATGATGAATTTTTCAGGATCCTTTTCGTAGATCGGGTAGAGAATGCTCGCAACCGGAATCATCGAGGCCTCGTCCACCACGATGACATCCCAATCCATCTCATAGAGCTTTCCCTTGTTTACGGAAAAGCCGTCGTAGGCAAAGCGGGCCACGGTCGTGACCACGACCGATTGCGACAAGCCATGGATATCGAAGGAGCGGTCGCGCCAGACGCCGGCCCGTTCGATGCGCTCATCCGACGACGTGCCGAAGCGCACGAGCCATTCTGTGTAGCTCGTATCAGTCGCCATCGCGTCGAGAATGCGGGCGATGAGCACATCCGCTGCCTTGTTCGTGGGCGCAAGCACCAAAACACGCGTCGGCTCGGAGCCTTTCATCAGCGGCAGCAACACCTTCTGAGCCAGATGAGTGGTCTTGCCGGTTCCTGGCGGTCCAAATACAAACTCGATGTTCTCGGGCAAGCCGCCTTTCAGGTCGTGCGTTTCGTCGAGCCCGAGCGACCGGAATCGTTCCAGCAATGACTGAAGCAGGAAGGAGGGGTTCTGGACGTCGATACGGGCTTCGACGACCATGCTCAAGTCCATGCCCTCAATCTCGTCCGAGGAGCCCAGTTTGCCCTCCAAAGAAAACTCTCTGGCTGTGAACGAGTCAACGTGCAGCTTGTCCTGGGTCCCGTCACCAAACCTGACATCGACGCGGATACCGGAGAACTCCTCAATCGATTGCGGAATAAAACGGTCCGGTTCCTTGAGAACGATGGTTCGCGTAGATCTGGTGTCGCGCTCAACCTTCCCGAACCGAATGGAGAGAGTCTGGCCGTCCGCATTTTTTTCCGCGCTGGCCATGCACTCTAGTTCCAGCAACGCGAGGAACCAGCCGTAGCTGTACTTCGGCAGCGAAGCGGCCTTTTCCGCCAACTCTTGCTCGCGCTCCAACCGATTAATCTCGTCGGCGAGGCGGTCCTTCGCGCGGTCGATCTTCTTGGCGTAGTCCACAGGGCAGGGCCGGAAGTCGTCCACGTCAACGTCGGGCTCTATCGGGGACGCGGCTGGGTCTTGATTGTCGCCGTCGGGCGTGTTGACACGCTTGTGCTTCTTGGCATCCATTCGAGCACGAATACCTCCAAGTACCTGGCGTTCAGCCGGATCTGTCTCTGGACGGTTGCTGTGATTTCTGCCTGCGGAGTCGTCATCAGTCTCTCTCTTCCGCCTAGCAGCATCGAGGATCGCTGCGCGGAGCTCCTCGCCGGAAAGCCCCGACTGTTCGATTTCCTCCGCCAGCTTGATCTTGCGCTTCTGCTCTTCGCTCAGTTGCGCCGTGTCCAGCGACTCGTCGCGGATGCCCAGGAATTTGATGAACGACTCTGCCGCGGCGCCCGTCGTGTCGTAGTCTTCCGAAAGCGTTTGAACAGATGCTTCTCTGGCAGAGACCATCTCACCGGACCTGGTGACGATCCACTTCTCCGCGCGCAGTCGGATCGCTTCTGTCGACGGGTGAGACGCAGAACGGCTCTTGCGGTGAAACCAGGAATGAACGCCATAAAGGGACTGCATCCTGCTCTGCGCAATTTGCCATACAAGGAGCGAGCGGGCCGGGTTGATGTCTTGAATGACTTCTTTGCATCCATCTATAGCCCTGTCATCGAACTTGTGGTTGTATCCCTCAATAGTCCATCCGCGTCGATTCAGATCGGATCGGCCCAGATCCGATCTTGAAGGCACGATACGAGGCGTCGTCTCGACTCCGAGTCGCATCAGGAAATCGTCAAGTCGCGCCCAGTCCTTCTCGCCAACTGCTTTTCGATATTTATCCAGACGCAAGAACCTGGTATCGGGCTTTGGCTCGAACCATTTCTTCAAGTCGTCGGTGGGTAGGTAGATGTCTCTGCCTCGACCGCGATGAACGGTGTCCTCGGCGCCGGTGGTGTATTCCAAAAAGTCTTTGTCGGCGAGGAACCGGATGAAGTCGCCAACATCTTCGTTCTTGCACTCCTTGAAGTAGCGAAAAAACTTCATGAAGTGGGGCGTGGTGTCGATGCTCTCGTTGGTAGGGTACAGGGGAAGGATCTTGTTGTAGATGTCATCGCGAAGGCTCGGCTTCTTGATCCCAAACTTCTCAATAAATTCACAGGTGTCCTCGTTTGATAGGAGTTCCTTCTTGATGGTCGTGTAGCCGTCGATGTCGTCGTCCGGTAAGAAAAGGACGAGCTGACCGTTGGAGTCAAATGCCGGAACTGCATTGCCGTCCTGGTCGAGAAAGATCGGACGGTCCTTACAGAGCCTTCGATATGACTCGCGCTCGGAGAGATATGCATAGAGGCGGTGCAGCCAGTCGTGTGTCTGTGCGGTGATGAAATCCGCTGTCAGCAGCTTGAGGACAGCCTCGGGGTCGAGACTCGAGAGAATTAGGTTCGGTTCTTTGCGGTTCCACGCACGGGCGTCGCCACCGTCGATGTACTCTGCGAGCGCCTTCTTCTTTGCGCTCCGAACCTCTTTCCATCCCAAACTCCGAAAGACCCACTGAGCGCCTTTCGTGCCGGTAAGATGAGCGAGTTGCTGATCGGAAAATAGCTCGATCAGTTCCGTGTCGGATGCCCAATAGGATCGACTCTTGTCGGAGTACGCGCCGTCGGCTGCCGGCAACAAAGTGTCGATCTTCAGCCGGTCCCTGATGGCAGTGTAGAACGGCCTGAAGGAAATGCTGCTCCTATCGAAGGGGTCGCCGAAGTGCGCTTCGTCGTAGGGGACGATATCGAGGACGCCATCATCTATCAAATGCTCGTCGCGCAGAACGGGCAGACTGTCGGCCGCAAGGCGGGCCAGGTTCTCCACCATGTCCTGATTGTGCTTTTCCCCGGCCTTGATCCCTTCACGGCTGTCCGTCAGCAAGAACGGAGCATGAACGATGAAGCTGAGATTTGTGAACTCCTTGGTAGGGAAGAAGCAGAACGCGGGTTGGGACGTGGCTCTCAATTTGCCATCGGACACGGCATAGCCGACGCAATACGGAAGTCCTTGGCCCGTGGCGCGCGAAAACTGCCAGAGGTCCTGCCCCGTCGTTTCTCGGCCTACTGTGGACGCGAACCTGACGAATTTGGCAGTCAAGTCGTCACGCTGTACTGTCCGTATGACTCGCTTTGAATAAGCGCCGGCTTCGCCGTTCACCTCCCATGAGACCAATTCGAGCTTGGAGAGAAACAATGTCGGGAAGATCAGCGACTTCAGCTTTTCGGCAATTTCATCGTGGCATTCGACGGGCCGCTTCTTGTCGTCGTTGAACGGGAACCAGAAGACCGTCTCGTGATCGTGTCGACCGGAAAAATCGGAATCCAATGCGTGCGGTACAATGAAGCGCTCAATCCTGAAGCAAAAGGCGGGGTCGTAGATGTGAGGGGTCTTGGTGTACTGGAATACGGCCTTGAACCCTACGCCGAACTTGCCGATTGAGGCTGCGGTCTTGTTGGAGTTGGCGATTGAGGTAATGGCATTGACATGTCCCAAGGCTCCGCTTGCCGAATCGGCGTCTTCCGTTGCCGGATCCGAAATCGAGAACCGTGTCTCTCCGTCATGCTTAAAAACCAAGCCATCTCGCGTCAGGACGAATGAGGCGGATGTCGCTCTGGCGTCGTCGGCGTTCTGGAGTAGCTCGTAAATGAAGTGCGCCTGATCGGAGTACTTGTCCACCACGCTCCTTTGAACGCCACGCATGGAAGGCTTTTCCAGCGTGTTCGCATTCTCGGTGCGGTCCTGCGTCAAGGCGTCGAACCATCGTCGTTGCTGGGGGGACATAAGCCTGAGCTTTCTTCTCCTCTTCTTATTCCACTGGCATTGTGCACGACCCCTGATGTCGTCCGAGTGCGGAACGAGGCGGCCACTTAGAGCCCCGAAACTTCTGCGTCAAAACGGTCAGGTCCGCTAAGCTCACCGCTTCCCATAGGCCACCCAGCTGTGTAGAACAAGACACAGAATAGCGCTGGAGAGACTGCTACACAAGTGGTTGGTGCCGCTACACTGGACGCAACTGAATTAGGGTTTCCACGCCATAGGGCTTTGAGGGCTGGAATCTGACCCCGTATGGAGGGCTTTTACCAGTCGCCAAGATACTGGAGAAACTCGGTCTTCTTGATTGGATTGCCTTATGGTACTTCCCCGATGGCGGTCTGAATGTTCTCAATCGCTTGGGCGGGGGTTAACTTGCGGCGCTCAGCGGCGATGAGCACGCTTGAGTCGAGGACCAAGCCCGTTAGTCCCAAGCTGGTGGATTCCATGGCTGGCGCTGTAACTTGATCCCTTCCTCAATGTCGCGGGCGAAGTCGTCGTCCATCACCGCGTTCGACCCTTGCGCCTTCAGATCGGCTACGATCTCGGAGATCATACGACCTACGGGCGGAGACGGCCTTAACACAGCGATGGGCCGGTGATCCTGCTCGATGACGATCTCGAAGCCCTGCTGCAGCTTGGCCAGCACGGCGTGAAGATCTCGAGCCACCTCGGCTTCGCTCATGTGGACGGTTTCCATTGCTCCCGTTATGACTCTCGCTTCTCGGCTTCGTCTTGTTTCGCTACCAGTCCAACCTTCGTTCGCAGCGAGTGGGACGACGACGGCTTCAGTTGCGGGTCGGGGCGAATGCCGTTTTCCGGGGTGGCTTGGGTGATTATGGGGCGTCTCATGCGGTCTTGGAGTTTTGCCAGATACACGGAGACTGCTGGGGGCAGGTTGAGGGGCTTGGGAGCTGAGTTTGTACTCGCTCACCGGCTCGCTTGGCGTACTGCATCCGATTGCGCAGCCATCTGGCGGAAGAACTCCTCTCCGTCCATCCCACCGTTCGCGTCCAAGTCCTTTAGGCCTTCCGCGATTAGCTTGTGCACTTCCTCTGGGCTGAACTCCTGGCCCGGATCCCAGGCGATGACGAAGTTATGAACGGCTTGGTTCAGGAACTCGGCAGAATTGGAGTATCGGCCGCACTTGACCTCGTCGTTGATCAACTTCTCCACTTCAGGATTCAGGGTAACGTCCATGGTGCCGTGGCGCTTGTTTGATTTTAGGCTAGCCGGGTATCCCTCGCTCGCAGCGAGTGGGACGACGGCTTGATTAGTCGCCGGTCGGGGCGAAGGCCCTTTCTCCTGGGGTGGCCGGGGTGATTTTGGGGCGGCTGATCTTCGATTGTACCTTGGCCAGGTAGAGGTAGACTACCGGGGTCAGGTATAGCGTGATCAACTGCGAGAAGAGCAGGCCACCCACGACGCACAAGCCCAGGGGCCGGCGGGATTCTCCTCCGGCTCCTTGGCCCATCGCGATCGGCAGGGCGCCGAGCAGGGCGCACATCGTCGTCATCATGATCGGGCGGAAGCGGACCAGGCAGCCTTGGTAGATGGCTTCATAGGGCGTCTTGCCTTCGTTTCTCTCGGCCTCTAGGGCGAAGTCGATCTGCATGATGGCGTTCTTCTTCACGATGCCGATCAGGAGGATCAGGCCGACGAACGAGTAGATGTTGAGGTCTAGCTTGAAGAGGTAGAGCGTCAGCAGGGCTCCGAAGCCGGCGGAGGGGAGGCCGCTCAGGATCGTTACCGGGTGGATGAAGCTCTCGTAGAGGATGCCGAGGACCAGGTAGACGACGAAGATGGCTACGAATAAGAGCAGGAGCAGGTTCTTTGAGGACTGCTGGAAGGCGGCGGCGGCTCCTTGGAAGGTCCGGCTCACGTTCGTCGGGAGGGTCTTGTCGGCGATCTCTTCGATCTTCTGGACCGCGTCTCCCAGCGAGGTGCCGGGGGCGGTGTTGAAGGCGATCGTCACGGCGGTGAGCTGGCCGTAGTGGTTGATAGCTTGGGGGCCGGCCTTCGGCTGCATCTTCACGACGGAGTCGATGGGGACCAGGGTTCCGTCGAGCGAGCGGACGTAGAGGTTCGAGACGTCGCCTGGGTTCGATTGGAAGTTGCGCTCGACTTCGAGGAGGACTCGGTATTGATTGTCCGGGGCGTAGATCGTCGAGATCCAGCGGGGGCCGTAGGCGTCGAAGAGGGCGTTCTCGATCTGCTCCGGGGTGACGCGGAGCGTGGCGGCTTTGTCGCGGTCGATCTCGACGTGTAACTCGGGGTTCTTGATCTGTAAGTCTGAGGTTACGTCCATCAGGCCAGGAAGTTTGGCCATCTCTCGCTCTAACTCCGGGGCGGCTTTGTAGAGGGCGGCGGTGTCTCCGCTGAGGAGGGTGTACTGATAGAGGCTCTTGGTGAGGGAGCCTCCGATGCGGATGGTGGGCGGGTTCTGGAGGAAGACCCGCATGTTGGGGAGGGCGTTGAGCTTGGGGCGGAGACGGTTGATGACGTCGTCGACGGACTCGTGGCGCTCGTGGCGGGGGATGAGGTGGAAGAACATGCGGCCGAAGTTGGGGCCGCCGGTGGCGACCGCTCCGGAGGTGCCGCCGGTGCCGGAGAAGAAGGCTTCGACGGCAGGGTCCTGACGGGCGATTTCGGCGAGCTTCTGGACGTTGGCCATCATGTCGTAGTGGGAGGTTCCCTGGGGGGCTTCGACGATGGCGAGGATGTTGCCCTGGTCTTCGTTGGGGATGAAGCCCTTGGGGACGAGCTGGAAGAGATAGACGGTTCCGCCGAGGATGGCGAAAGAGGCGAGGAGGACGGCGGCGCGGTGGCGGAGGGTCCAGAGGAGGGTGACGTCGTAGGCGTGGAGGAGGCCGTCGAAGATCTTTTCGGTGAAGTTATAGAGGGCTCCGTGGCGGCCATGGTGGGGCTGGAGGAAGCGGGCCGAGAGCATGGGGGTGAGGGTGACGGAGACGAAGCCGGAGACGAGGATGGCGACGACGATGGTGACGGAGAACTCGCGGAAGAGTCGGCCGAGGATGCCGCCCATGAAGAGGAGGGGGATGAAGACGGCGGCGAGGGAGACCGTCATGGAGACGATGGTGAAGGCGACTTCGCGGGAGCCATCGAGGGCGGCCTGGAGGGGCGGGACGCCGTTTTCCATGTGGCGGACGATGTTTTCCAGGACGACGATGGCGTCGTCGACAACGAAACCGATGGCGAGGATGAGCGCCATCATGGAGAGGTTGTTGAGGCTGTACCCGCAGAGGTACATGACGGAGAAGGTGCCGAGGACCGAGAGGGGGAGGGCGAGGGAGGGGATGATGGTGGCGGAGACGTTGCGGAGGAAGAGGAAGATGACCATGATGACGAGGCCGAGGGTGAGGGCCATGGTGAACTGGACATCTTCAAAGGATTCACGGATGGTGGCGGCGCGGTCCGTGAGGACTTGGAGCTTGACGGTGGGGGGGAGGGCGGCGAGGAAGGAGGGGAAGAGGGCCTTGACGCCGTCGGCGACTTCGACGGCGTTGGTGCCGGGCTGGCGGAGGACGGCGAGCGTGATGGAGCGTTCGGCGCCTTGGGGGGTGTTGAACCAGGAGGCGGCTTTGTCGTCTTCGACGCTGTCGGTAATGGTGGCGATTTCGTCGAGGCGGACGGGGGAGCCGGCGACGTAGGCGACGATCATGGGTTTATAGGCGTCGGCGTTGGTGAGCTGGCCGGTGGCATGGATGGTGACCATTTGGTCCTTGCCATAGAGGGTGCCGGTGGGGATGTTGACGTTGTGGCGGCGGATGGCGGCTTCGACCTGGTCGATGCCGAGGTTGCGGGAGGCGAGGGCGTCGGGGTTGACCTGGACGCGGACGGCGTATTTCTGGGAGCCCATGATTTGGACCTGGGCGACGCCGGGGACCATGGACATGCGCTGGGCCATCATGGTGTCGGCGTATTCATGGAGGGCGTAGAGGGGGAGGATTTTGGTGGTGAGGGCGATGTAGAGGACGGGCTGGTCGGCGGGATTGACCTTTTTGAAGGTGGGGGGGTTGGGCATGCCCGGGGGGAGGAGGGGGGAGGCCTGGGTGATGGCGGCCTGGACGTCCTGGGCGGCGGCGTCGAGATCGCGGGAGAGGGCGAACTGGAGGGTGACGGAGGTGGCGCCGAGGGTGTTGGACGAGTTCATGGAATCGAGGCCTTCGATGGTGGAGAACTGGCGCTCGAGGGGGGTGGCGACGGCGGAGGCCATGGTTTCCGGGTTGGCCCCGGGGAGGGAGGCGGAGACGACGAGGGTGGGGAGGTCGACGTTGGGGAGGTCCGAGACGGGGAGGAACTTGTAGGCGACGAGCCCGAAGAGGGAGATCGCCAGCATGATGAGGGTGGTGGCGATGGGGCGGTAGATGAAGGTGCTGGTGAAGCCTTGGGAGCGAGGGGTCATTAGGAGGCCGCCTTGATTTTGGAGCCGGGTGCGAGCCGGAGCTGGCCTTCGACGACGACGGATTCGCCGCCGGAGAGGCCGGATTCGATGGCGATGTCGCGGTCGATGCGGGGACCGAGGGTGACGGGGCGGAGTTCGACGGTTTGGGCGGGGGTGACGACGTAGACGTAGGAGCCGGACTGACTGTTTTGGAGGGCGGCGGCGGGGATGACGACGGCGTTTTGTTGTTCGGAGAGGAGGACGCGGACGTGGACGAACTGGCCGGGCCAGAGGCGGGTATCGGGGTTGGGGAAGGTGGCTTTGAGGCGGATGGTGCCGGTGGCGGCGTCGACGGCGTTATCGAGGAAGGCGAGGTGGCCGGTGGCGTCGGGGCGGGGGTCGCCGGGGATGTTGGCGGAGACGGTGAGGCGGCCGGATTGGAGGCGTTCGCGGAGGGTGGCGAGGCGGATTTCGGGGACGGTGAAGGCGACGAAGGCGGGTTGGACCTGGTGGATGGTGACGAGGTCGGAGTCGTTGGCTTTGATGAGGTTGCCGGGTTTGATGCGCATATCTCCGGTTCGGCCGGAGAGGTTGGCGCGGATGGAGCAGTAGGAGAGATTGAGTTTGGCGTTATCGAGGGCGGCTTCGTCGGCGCGGATGGTGGCTTTGATGGAGTCGATGTTGGCGGAGACGGCGCGGACGTTGGTGCGGCGGGCGCGGGCTTCGACGGCGGCCTGGTCGGCTTGTTCGCGGGAGCCGAGGCCTTCGGCGGCGAGGCGTTCGTAGCGGGTGGCCTGCATGGCGTAGAACGTTTCTTGAGACTGGGCGGAGGCTAGGGTGGCTTCGGCCTGGGCTTGGAGGGCTTTGTCGCGGGCGAGGTTAGCTTCCCATTGGCGGACGGATTCGAGGTAGGGGCGGGGGTCGATTTCAAAGAGGAGGTCGTTGGCTTTGACGAAGTCGCCTTCGGTGAAGTGGGCTTTTTGGATGACGCCGGCGATTTGGGAGCGGACCTGGACGGAGGCGTAGGGTTCGACTTTGCCGATGGCTTTGACTTCGAGGGGGACGGCGCGGAGGGTGGCGGTGGCGAGTTTGACGGGGACGGGGGGGACGGCGGCGGCCTGGGTGGGGGGCGCGGCCTTTTCGCAGGCGGTGAGGGCGAGGAGGAGTGTTAGGGGAATGAGGGCTTTCATGATGGGCTGATGCCTTTCCAGATGAATTGGAAGACGGTGGCTTCCGGGTGGGGGTTATCCGCGGGCTCGTTCAGGATGTGCTGGGCGAGGGCGGAACGGATGAGGTCGTAGACGAGACGGGCGGTGCTGGGGACGGGGCAGGGCCGCAGGTGGCCGGAGCGGATGCCGTCGGCGAGGACGGACTCTAAGAGTTTAGCTTGTTGTTCGTAGAGGTCCTGGAGTTCGGGCTGGACGGTGGCGAGTTGGGGGAACTCGGTGTAATAGATTTTGAAGAAGTCGCGGTTGCGGGTGAAGTAGTCGAAGCGGGCGTTGATGAAGGCTTGGAGCTGGGCTTGGGGGGTGGGGGCGGCGCGGAGTTGGGCGGCGACTTCGGCGTGGAGGGCGAGGACGCCCTGGCGGAGGGAGGCGAGGAAGAGGTCGCGTTTGGAGTCGAAGTAGAGGTAGACGGTGCCTTTGGCGACGCCGGCGTGGGCGGCGATTTGGTCGATGGTGGCGGCGTGGTAGCCGCGGAGGGCGAAGACGTGGCGGGCGGCTTCGAGGATTTCGGTGGTGCGGAACTCCTGGAGGACGTCCTTTTTGGTCTTGCCGGCGACAGCCATTGACTGAGGGTACAGGACACTGACCGGCGGGTCAATTCGGGAGGGAGTTAGAAGAGTTCGATATCGAATTCGGCGGAGGCTTCGGTTTCGGTTTCGGTGAAGGGGAGGCCGAGGGCTTCGCAGTGGACGCGGCGTTCCGAGGCCATGGTGTAGCGGGCGAGCCAGGCATCGAAGAGGGCGGTGGCGGCGGGGGAGAGGGAGGCGGGTAGCGGGACGGTGGGGGCGAGGAGTTCCGTGGCGGCGGAGGGGGCGGCGAGGGTATCGCGGAACACGGCGAGGGCCTGGTGGGCGACGTCGAGTTGGTGGCGGAGAGACTGCTGGAGGCCGCTTTGCTGCTCCATTTTGGCGTGCATGGCGCCATGGAGCTGGGTGAAGAGAGCGGTGCTGGTTTCGATGACGGGGCGGATGCCTTGTTGGCCGAGGGAGCCGACATTGGCGCGGGAGTAGGCGTCGACATCCTGGCGGAGCTCAAGGAGGGCGGTGCGGATGTGGGCGCACTCAGCGTCGACGGCGCCGGCGAGGGAGGCGGTGCGGTCGCCGAGGATTTCGATGGCGGAGCCGGCCTGGGGGTGGTTGGCGCTTTGGATGGTGGCGTTGAGGCCGAGCCAGCGCATGTTGAGCATGGCGAGGCTGACGCGTTGGGCGATGTCGAGGATGGAGGCGGCGCCGGCGAGGAGGCCATCGAGGGCTTGCGCCAGGGCGGCATCGCCCTGTTCGACGGCGGGGAGAGCGTCGAGGATGGCGGCGGTGCTGGAGCGGAGGGTTTCCTGGGAGGGGGAGTCGAGACTGGTGAGGCCGGAGACGCCGTGGGAGATGGTGGCGATGCGTTCGAGCTGTTCGCCGGCGGAGAAGAGGCCGGCTTCGACGTTTTCGGCGGCCTGTTGGCAGAGGGTGAGGGTGTTGGTGAGCTGGCCGTGGAGGATGGCGCGGCCGGTGTGGAGTTCCGGGCCGGCGAGCTGGGTGGTTTCGTCGAGATCGGTGAGACTGGCGAGAGTGTGCTCGGACTGCTGGCGGAGGATGTCGTGGATCTGGAGGGCGCAGACGAGGTCGCCAATGGAGTTGCGGATGCGTTCGAGGCCGGCCATGGTGGTGTCGGCCGCGTTGCCGAGGGATTCGTGTTCGGCGGCCATGGCGGCTTCGAGGACGGTGACCTGTTCGAGGAGGGTGGCGATGGTTTTTTCGGAGTTGGCGTTGAGGCGGGCAAGTTCGCGGGAGACGGTGCGGAAGGAGACGCGGAGGGCGGAGGTGGCTTCGCGGATCTGCTGGACGAGTTCGGCGAGGTTGGTGGCGATGCTGGCGGACTGGGCGGAGATGGTGACGAAGTCGTCGGAGTCGGCGGTGCGGGTGGTGCCTTCGATGCGGATGAGGGTGCCGAGGACGCGGAACTCGCGGACACCGGCTTCGAGGCCGGCGAAATCGGTGATGACGGCGGCGAGGCGGCGGTCGAGGGCGGTGACGAGGGCGCGGCTTTGGTGGAGGCGGGAGAGGGATTGACGGAGAGTGGCGGCGATTTCGAGGAGTTTGTCGTTGGCGTTTTCGGCGAGGGTGGCGATGGAGTGGCGGAAGCCTTCGGCGTCGGTGCGGATGTGTTCGGCGCCGGAGAAGAGGTCGGCCATGACGGCGCCGATGGAGGTGAGGGCGGTTTCGGATTGGTGGATGAAGGGTTCGACGGTGGCGGCGCAGTGACGGAGGGGGAGGCGGGGGTCCTCGTCCGGGGGAGGGTCAGGTGAGGGGCTGCCTTCGGGGGAGGCGAGGGGCGCCGGGGGAGCGGGAGGGGTTGGGGCGAGCCAACCCGACGGGATGCGGAGGGCGTGGAACGCGCTGGGCCAGCCGAGTTTTTGCTCGAGGTGTTGCAGCATGAGGTTGAAATTGTCTTATCGGACAGGGAGCGCGATTGTTTAACGGGCGCGGGGCGACATTGCCTTTAGCTTTTACGCCGCCCTTCGGCCGGCTTCGTCCACCGCCGACTGCGCGAGGCGATCGGCGTCGAGGATCAGGGCGATGCTGCCGTCGCCGAGGATGGTGGCTCCGGAGACGCCTTCGACGTGGCGATAGAGAGGCCCCAACTGCTTGATGACGGTTTTGTGGTCGCCGATCACTTCGTCGACGACGAAGCCGAAGTGGCCGGCGGCGGTTTGAGCGATGAGGATCTGGGAACGCGCCCCGGAACCCGTGGAGAGGCGGAGGAACCGCTCGAGAAAGACGAGCGGCACGAGTTGGCCGCGGACTTCGAGGAACTCGCGGCGGCCGCAGTGGAGATCCGCCGTACTGGCTTCGAGGCACTCGAGAACCTGCGCGACGGGGAAGACAAAGTGCTGAGCGGCGACGCGGACAAGCAACCCGTCGATGATGGCCAAGGTTAAGGGCAGCTTGAGGGTGAAGACGGTGCCTTGCCCGGGGGTGGAGGTGACGTCGATGGTGCCGCGCAGGGCTTCCACATTGCGCTTGACGACGTCCATGCCGACGCCGCGGCCGGAGACGGAGGAGACCGCGGCGGCGGTGGAGAAGCCGGTGCGGAACAGGAGGGCGAAGATCTCGGACTCCGAGAGTTCGGCATGGGCGTCGATGAGCCCCTTTTCAATGGCCTTGGCGCGGACGCGGGCCGGATGGATGCCGCGGCCGTCATCGGTGACGCGGATGAGGACCTGGGAGCCGGAGTGGGACGCCGCGAGGACGAGACGGCCGCAGGGGGGCTTGCCGGCCTCGCGGCGTTCGGCGGGGGACTCGATGCCGTGGTCGACGGAGTTGCGAATCAGGTGGACGAGCGGATCGGCAATCTGATCGATGACGCCCTTGTCGAGTTCGGTGTCGCCGCCTTCGGTGACCAGTTCGATCTCCTTGCCGAGTTCGCCGGCGAGGTCGCGCACGAGGCGGCGGTAGCGGGCGAAGGTGGCTTCGATGGGCAGCATGCGGATGCTCATCGTGTTGTCGCGGAGCATGCTGGTGAGGCGTTCGGTCTCTTCGGCGATGTGGGCGATTTCGATTTCGCCGGACTGGGCGGCGAAGCGGGAGAGGCGGGCCTGCATGGTGACCAGTTCGCCGACGATGTTGATGAGCTCGTCGAGCTTGGTGGCCGAGACGCGGAGGCTGGAGGGCGTGGGACGGGCGGCGGGCGCGGCGGCGGCGGCCTCGCGCTCCGGGGTGGGCGCAGTGGGTTCGGCGAGTTCGGCGGGTTCCGTAATGGTGAGGCAGTCGCCTTCGTCGACGAAGACGAAGACGTCGCGGATGGCTTCCGGAGGCGCCGGGGAGCGCAGACGCATCTGCCAGGAGAGATAGCAGTGGCCGGGGTGGAGCTGGTCGAGCGGCGGGAGAGCGGCGGTATCGCACTCGATGGTGAGTGCGCCGAGGCCGCGGAGCTCTTCAAACAGCGGCAGGAGATTGGCGCCGCGCTCGAACAGACCCGGAGGCGGGACGAAGCGGATGGAGTAGTCCCGCGCAGTGGTGACCGGAGCGGGGGCTTCGCCGCCGGAGGCGACCGTCTCGCGGATGGCGGCCAGCAGGCTCTCGCCGGCGGCGAGGTCGGGAGCCGTGCCGCTGACGGTGGCTTCGAGCAGGTGATGGATGTGGTCGCGCGAGGCGAGGGTGAGCGAGATGAGACGCGGGGTGACGGCGAGACGGCCGGAGCGGACGAGATCGTAGGCGGACTCGATATCGTGCGTGAAGGCGGCGACGTCGTCGAAGCCGAACATGGCGCCGGAGCCCTTGATGGTGTGCATGGCGCGGAAGACGCGGCCGATGGTTTCCTGATCGCGGGGGTCGGCTTCCAGTTGCAGGAGAGCGGCTTCGAGATCGGTAAGGAGGTCGCGGGCCTCTTCACAGAACGCAAGGCGGCGGTCCGGGAAGCCATCGGCCCCGTTCATCCGAGCACCTTGCGGATGGTGGCCAGCAACTGCTCGGGCTGGAAGGGCTTGACGAGCCAGCCGGTGGCGCCGGCGGCCTTGCCTTCGAGCTTGCGGGCGGGTTCGGATTCGGTGGTGAGGAGGAGGATGGGGGTGTAGCGATGGTCGGTGGAGGCGCGGATGGCGCGGGTGAGCGAGAGGCCATCGACGCGGGGCATATTGAGGTCGGTGAGGACCAGGTTGACGGGGCTCTTGAGTTTATCGAGAGCGTCCTGGCCGTCACAGGCTTCGATGACCGTGAAGCCGGCCGTGCGCAGGGTATGGCTCACCAGTTGCCGGATACTGGCGGAATCATCGACGGCGAGAATAGTTTTAGACATGGGGTACTCCGAAAAGGAAGATGGCGGATTCGACCCCGGCCGCGAAGCAGGCTGCTTCGAGCGGTGGGGAGGGTAAGGGCGTGAAGGTGAAGCGCGGGTCGCGGGCGGCGGCGAGGAGAAGTTGCAAGCCGGCCAGATCGATCTCGGTGGTGGCGCCGAGGTCGATCTCGACCGGGCCGGGGAGGGCCAGCAACTGATCGAGGAAGCCGGAGGTGGCCGGGAGCGTGAGCTCGACCGGGGCGGTGAGAGTCTGCGGGGTCATGCTTTGCGCTCCTTGGCCAATTGAATGAGCGCGGCGGCGATGCGATTGAGCGGCAGGACGCGTTCGACACCGCCGCGCTTGATGGCTTCGTTGGGCATACCGAAGACGACCGAAGAGTCCTTATCCTGGGCGATGGTGTAGGCTCCGGCCTCCTTGAGCTCCAACATGCCGGTGGCGCCATCGTCGCCCATGCCCGTGAGAAGGACGCCGATGGCGGAGCTGCCCGCCTGCTGGGCGGCGGAGCGGAACAGGACATCAACCGAGGGCCGGTGGCGGGAGACCGGGGGCCCATCGAGCAGATTGACCCGGAAGCTCTTTTGGCGGCGTTGGAGAACCAGATGATGGTTGCCGCGGGCGAGCAGGACCTGACCGGGGCGGACTTCGTCACCCTCCTCGGCTTCCTTGACCGAGAGCGCGGAGATGCGGTCGAGCCGCTCGGCAAACGAGGCGGTGAAGTATTCGGGCATGTGCTGGACGATGACCATGCCCGGCATGCCGGCGGGCAGTTCGCTCAACAGGTTAGCCAGAGCGTCCGTGCCGCCGGTGGAGGCGCCGACGACGACGATGGAATCGGCCAGACCGGATGGCTGGGCGGCGCGGGTTTTGGGCAGGACGGCGTCAGCGCTGAGCTTGGGAGTGACCGGGACGGGCCGCCGAGAACGGACCCGGACCTGCGAAGCGGCATAGACGACGTTGCAGATGGCGTCGCGCGACTCTTCAAAGTACTGCTTGGTGCCGATGCTAGGTTTGGAGATGACTTCGACGGCGCCAGCATCGAGCGCTTCAAACGCGACGCGGGAGCCGTTTTCCGCCGCGCCGGAGCACATGACGACCGGGATGGGGTGCTGCGCCATCAGGCGGCGGAGGAAGGTGATGCCATCCATGCGGGGCATCTCGACATCGAGGACAATGACGTCGGGGACCCGCTCCTTCATGCGAGCGGCGGCGACGAAGGGGTCGCTGGCGGGCGGGAGAACGAGCAGCCGGGGGTCCGAACTCAGGATTTCGGCCAAGGATCCCCGCACGAGGGCGGAATCGTCAACGATTAGAACGGAGACCGGTGGCTTCATAGAGGGTACTCCTGGGTGAGGGGGCGGACCCAGACGGCGCCGGTGGCGGTATCGAAGACAAGGTAACGCCCGGCGGGGCCACCGGTGGCCTGGGCTTGCGGGGTGAGGCCATGGCGGGCGAGCGCGGCCAGAGCTTGCTGGGCGTTGAGTTGGCCGACCGAGCTGCCGGTGGCGCCAAAGAGCACTTCCGCGCCGCCAAACAGCTTGACCTCGAGACGGGAGACAGGAACCCGGCGGCGGGCAAACCACTCGAGCATCCCTTCAACAGCGGTATCGCAAAAGCGGAAGCGCTCGGCCGGGGGGGTGGTGGGCGGCGCCGCGGGGAGCACGCAGTGGCAGATGGCGGCGAGCGCGGTGCGCGGGTCGCGCAGGGAGACCGAGACGCAGGAGCCCAGGATGGTTTCGATGCGTTCCGGGGCATTGGCAAAGCGGGCCGCGCCGGGGTGGAGAAAGTGGCGCGGCGCGGCTCCCTCGCGCAGTGTGGCGGCTGGGCGCATTAGACCTCCTCCCCGGCTTGGAGAGATCCCCACTGGTAGGCGCTGGGCGCGACAGTGACGAGGGGCAGATCGTGGGACTGCAGGGATTCCGAGTGGCCGACAAAGAGGTAACCGCCGGGGATCAGGTTGTGCGTCAGCTTCCGGATGACGTCAGCCTGGGTCTTCCGGTTGAAGTAGATCATGACGTTGCGGCAGAAGATGATGGCGTAGCGGTGGGGCAGGGCGTAGTCGTCGTCCATCAGGTTGAGCTGGCCGAAGCGGACGCGGGCGCGGAGTTCGGGGGCGATGCGGAAGGGCGCCGGGGCGGAGGCCGTGCGGGCGCGAAGGAGGTAGGCGCGCCGCCAAGCTTCGGGGAGAGGAGCGATGGCGGCCTCGCTGTAGGTTCCCTGGCGGGCCTGGGCGAGTACTTGCGTGGAGATGTCGGTGCCGAGGACCGAGAAATCGAAGGAGCGCTCGGTGCGGCCCCACTCGGAGAGCACCATGCCCAGGGTATAGGGCTCTTCGCCGGTGGAAGCGGCCGCGCTCCAGACCCGCAACGGCTTGCGGCGGCCGAGGCCCGCGGCGTAGAGAGCGGGCAGGACTGTTTTTTCGAGGAGGGCAAAGTGGGCCGGTTCCCGGAGGAAGTCCGTTTTGTTGGTGGTTAGAGCATCGGTAAGCGGGATGAGTTCGGCGGCCTGATGGACGGGGTGGAACAGGAGACGCCAGTAGTCGGAAAAGGAGTTGAGTCCGAGTTGGAGGAGGCGCTTGCGGAGACGAGCTTCGACCATGGGGCGCTTGGTTTCCGGCAGTTGGATTCCGCAACGGTCCTGGACGAGCGCGCTGAGCCGGGCGAAGTCGGCGGGAACGATCGAGGTTAAGGTATCCGTAGAGATCGCGGCCATGGCGCTACCGAACGGCCTGGGCCAACTGGGAGGCATCGGCGGCCGTAAAGATGCGATCGATGTTGAGGATCATGAGGAAGCCGCTCTCGCGTTTCCCCATGCCCTGAATGAAGTCGGTGTGGATGGCCGAGCCGAGGCGGGGCGGCGGTTGAATCTGGGCGGCGTCGATGTCGATGACCTCTTCGACCGCGTCAGCGAGGGCGCCGACGACAATGGTTTCGCCTTCGATCGCCACTTCGACCACGATGATGCAGGTGTTGACGGTGGGTTCGACAGGTTCCAGGCCGAAGCCAAGGCGGAGGTCGACGACCGGCACGACGCTGCCGCGAAGATTGATAACCCCGCGGAGGAAGTCCGGTGTGCGGGGGATTTTGGTGATGGCGGTGAAATCGAGAACCTCGCGGACCTTGCGCACTTCGAGGGCAAAAACCTCCGCGCCCAGCTTGAAGGTGAGGTAGGGCTGAACGGCGCAATCTTCGATAACAGATCCTGCGGCGACGGTCATGGTGATCTCCTGGAATCGGCTCGCATGGGGAAGGAGCGCGTCGTTAGTAGCGCTTGTAGTGCTGGTCCAGCTCGTCGGCACCCGAGAGGAGGTCGAGGCTCACGCCACCCCCCTTCTTTGCCTGCCCCAAGGGCCGGGAGAGGGATGGGTTGGCCTTCCGCGCGGGGGACGCGGGGGCGTTGCGGGGCCGTGCGAGGCCGCCACCCTGCCGAGCGGGAGCCGGGGCGGCAGGACGAACGGCGACCGCGCGATCGAGCCGGAGAATCGAGCTCTCGGCGTCCTCGGGTTCTCCCACCTGGAACCGATCCACCGAGCTGAGCATCTGCTGGGCTTGCGAGGAGAGCTCCTCGCTGGTAGCCGCCATCTCTTCGGACGCGCTGGCGTTCTGCTGAATCACGGATTGCAGCTGTTGCAGGGCGGTGTTGATCTGCTCGGCCCCGGTCTGCTGCTCCGCACTCGCGGCGCTGATCTCCTGCACGAGCGTGGCCGTCCTTTCGATATTGGGCACGAGCCGGTGCAGCATCTCGCCGGCTCGTTCGGCGACCTTGACGGTCAACGAGGAGAGACGGTTGATTTCGCCGGCGGCCTTCTGGCTGCGCTCGGCCAGCTTGCGTACTTCGGCGGCGACTACCGCAAAGCCCTTGCCGTGTTCGCCGGCGCGCGCGGCTTCGATGGCCGCATTGAGGGCGAGCATATTGGTCTGGCGGGCGATCTCTTCAATGATCGAGACCTTGCTGGCAATCTCCTTCATGGCCTCGACGGCATCCCCGACCGAGCGACCGCTCTCTTTGGCGTCCGTGGACGACTGCGTGGCAATCTTCTCTGTCTGCTCGGCATTCGAGGCGTTCTGGCGGATATTCGCGACCATCTGCTCCATCGCCGCGGAGGCCTGCTCGGCAGCGGCGGACTGTTCGCTGGCGCCTTCGGACAACTGCGTGGTGGCGGTGGAGAGCGCGACGCTACCCGAGGATACCTCGCTGGCCGCCGTCTTGATCTGGCCGATGGTGGAAGTGAGCGCGCCCACCATTTGCGAGAGCGCCCGCATGAGTTGATCCCGCTCCGAGCGCAGTTCGATTTGGACGGTCAAATCGCCTTGGGCAATGTTGTCGGAGGTCTGAGCCACCAACCGGAGCGACGCCACCATCAAGCCGAGTGAGATCATCAACTGGTCCTGATCCGACCGGGGACGAACCTCGATGGCGAGATCGCCCTGGGCGACCGAATCAGCGGTTCGGCTGACGAGTTCCATCGATTCGATGAGGGCGTTCAGATTCATGCGCAGCTTGTCGAAATCGCCTTGATAAACTTGCGTAATGATCGGCGGCAGGTCGCCGATGCTGATGCGCTCAACATAGCCAGCGGCGGTGTCGAGCGGCCCGACGACGGCGTCGAGGGCTTGGTTGACCCCTTCGACGACTTTTCGGAAGCTGCCCTGGTGAATGGCGGCGTCCACGCGGAACTTCAGTTGGCCGGCCTGGGCCGAGGTGGCGAGTGTACTGGTATCGGCGATCAGCCGTTGCATGGCGGAGACGGTGGAGGCAAGTCCGAGATTTATTCTTTCGAAGTTGCCGACGACGGCCTGAATATCCTCTTCGCCTTGGGAAATGGAGGCATCCACGCCATCGAGAGATCCGGCGGCCATCCGCTCCAGGTTGGTCACGAGCCGGGCCACTTCCCGGTCCTGGAAGGCTGCCTCCCGGCGGTTGCGCTCTTCAATGGAGAGCCGTTCGATAGCGCGGGAGACGAGGCGTCCGACATTGCGTAACGCCTCCAGGCGTTCCGGGCTGGGCGAGATGGTGCTCATCACGAAGAAGTCGAGCGTACCCAGGACGGCGCCTTGCAGGAGGAGCGGGAAGGCGACCCCGCTCTTCACGCCCAGGCGCAGAGCGGAATCGCGGCGCGGACAGTCGACTACCGTGCCCAGATCTTCGACGAAGACCAGATCACGGGCTCGCCAGGCGCGACCGTTGAAGCCTTCCCCCTCGCGGAAACGAGCCTCGGCCGAAACGCGGCGGAACTCCTCACTGACGGCGCCAGAATCCTGGGCGAAGCGGAGAGTTTGGGTGGCTGGGTCGACCATCCAGTAAGACCCGTAGGCCCAGCCAAAGGCCTCGCGAACGATCTCTAGGCCATTACTGATGGCTTGGGCGACCGTGGTGGCGCGGCCCATGGCTTCGAGGACACGATTGAGGGCCTCGGTATCGCGGGCAGTTTCGGCCTGACGCGTCGCATCCCGGAGGCGTTCAAAGGTCGCCGAGACCAGCTGGCCGACCGTGCGCAGCGCGTTCAATCTTTCGGGGCTGGGTTCAATCGTCTCCAGCACAAAAAAGTCCATGGTGCCAGCGACTTCCCCGCCAACCATAATGGGGAAGCAGACGCCCGACTTTACTCCGGCCCGCTGCGCGGACTCACGACGCGCACAGTCGGTCAGCTCGCCCAGGTCACGCACGAAATAGAGGTCGCGGGCCTTCCAGGTGCGTCCGGACAGCCCGACCCCTTCGACGAAGCGGGTGTTCTGCGTGACGCGCCGGAACTCTTCGGTAACGCTGCCGGACTCAGCGCTGAAGCGGAGGTTCTTTTCCTTTCGATCGAGAGCCCAAAAGGATCCGTAAGCCCAGCCGAAGGCGGTGCGCACACTCTCGAGAGCGATCAGGGACGCTTCCTCCTCCGACGACGCTGCGTTGATCGCAATGATGACGCGGTTGACCGCATCGGCATCCTGCGCGGCGCTCTTCTGGCGTTGCGTTTCCCGAATGCGGGCGATGGCGGACGACAGGAGCCTCCCGACGCTGCGCATCGCATCCAGGCGCGCGGGGGTGGGACAAAGCGTTTCCATGGCGAAGAAGTCCATGGTGGCGACCACTTGGCCATCGATTTCAATCGGGAAGCAGATACCGGACCGAACGCCCGCCAACTGGGCGACCGGGGCTCGCACGCAATCTTTCACCTCGGCCAAATCCGCGACAAAGACGAGGTCGCGGCGAGCCCAAGCGCGACCGTTCAGGCCCACGCCCTCGCGGAAGGTAGCCTTTTGCGAAACGCGGCGAAAGTCGTCACTGACCGCGCCGGTCTCAGCTGCAAAGCGAAGAACTCGTTCCTGGCTATCAACGACCCAATACGAACCGTACGCCCAGCCGAAGGAATCCCGTAAGGCTTCGAGCGCGAGGCAGGCGGCCTGTTCGGGGGTGGCCGCGTCGGCGAACCCGGTCATAATCCGCGCGATGGCGCGGGCGTCAGCGAGTTCTTCGTCGAGGACCGCCTTCCGCTCTTCCGCTGCGCGGGTGCTCGTGGCGAGCTGATCCGCTAGATGGGCGATCAGGTCGTTAACGGCGCCCCCCATCTCCCGCTCGCTTGTGGGCAGATCCTCCACCGCCAGCCGCCCGGAGAGGCTTTCACCGCTCAGCTTTGGCTGCAGCGCGCGAAGTTTCTCCGCGAATTGCGGTTGCTTCGATATACGCGCCTGCGTCTCAAGAGTCCTCTTCCCGGTGGGCTTCATCGATATCTCCAAGCAGCAAGGGGACTGGAACTTTTCCTTGCGCTTGTACCCATATCGGAACCAAGAGCACTTGTAATACGTTTTATGAGATTTTTTTTAAGTGGTCCGGGATCTGTTCGTCCACTTTTCGCCTGGTCCAGCGCACGATAAGGGGGTTGTCTTATGCCGCTTACCCGCCGCCAGTGGTTCGCCGCGCAATTGCAGGCGCGGATTGCGCCGCGAGTGGAGATCTACTCTGAGTTTGTCCGCGCGGATCCTTTCGGTTCGGTGGTGGCCGCAGACCGCGGAGCGAAGCCCCGGGAGATCCTTTCGCCGGCCGGGCCGCGCGGGGCAAACCTGAGTTTTCACGTCGCGGTGACGGCGCCGGAGCGCGCGAGTTACTTCCTGTACCTGGTGCCGAATCCGTTGGAGGCGTGCGGGGTGAGGCTGTTCCGGGAACATTTCGCGGGGGGCGTGCCGGACCGGCTCGAGGAGATCCGGCGGTTGCCGGAGTTTGGGGTGATGCCGGATCCCGAGCAGCGGACGCCGGGGCAGAAGACGAGCGTCTATCTGCTGGACCTGGCGATTCCGCGGGAGACAAAGCTGGCGGGCTTCCGGCTGGAGGTGCAGGTGAAGATGGGGAACTGGATGGTACGTCCGCTGGAGGTGAGAGTGCTGCCGTGGGCGATGCCGGAGTTGCCGGCGGCGGGGGAGGGGGCGGTGGCGCCGGTGGCTGCCGCGGCGCGGGCCACGGCGGACCTGGCGGTGGGCGAGTTCCGGGCGGGGCGGCCGGCGCGATGGGACGGGAGGATGGGGACGGTGCGGGACGTGATCCGGCGGAATGCGGTGGCGGATCTGCAGCTTGTGCAGGAGGTGGTGGGGATGCCGGCGGTGGAGGCGGGGCCGGAGGGATTTTTGAAGTTCCGGTCCGCGCTGTACGCCAGGAGATAGGAGTGGCTAGGACTGGGCGCCGACAGTTCGTTCCGGCGCGAATGCTCTAGGGTACAGCGTCCAGGGACTTGGGCAGATCCAGAACCGGGTTCTTGCCAAAGAAATGAAACGGCCGGATCTGGAAGCTATGCCACATGGTGGGCATGACGGGCCAATCCTCAGCGCGGGGGATGTGGTGGAACCCGAGCGTATACCAGCCGACGAGATCGGTATTGACGATGGGGCGGTTGGCCTTGGTC
The DNA here is from genome assembly GCA_027485675.1 of Terriglobales bacterium. GTDB lineage: Bacteria > Acidobacteriota > Terriglobia > Bryobacterales > Bryobacteraceae. The sequence continues at coordinate 23,362 of JAIXQP010000044.1, forward strand.
CAGGCGGCCAGGCCGTCTTCGCCCTTGCCGTCGGTGACGTAGGTGCCGGAGGCGTAGATCTGTTTGGGATCGTAGGGAGTCACCCAGAACTGGTGTTCGGAAAAGGCGCCTACCTTCTGGACGGGATCATCGCTGGACATGAGGGACTTGGCGGTGACCCCGGGCATTACTTCGTAGGCGGTGGGGTAGTTCTGGGGGCCTTTCACGGCCGGATTCATGAACATCCACATGGAGGGCCGTTCGAGCCGGATGTCCATGATGGCATCCTGCTCCCGCTGGGCCAGGAACGGCTTGGCCACCCAGATGGATTTTCGCATGGGGTCGCCGGTAAGTTTCTTTTCCTCCATGCGGTGCACCATGAAGCTGTTGGCCGGGCCATCGACATCCAGATCGAGCCGGTAGGAGAAGTAGTGGTCGTGGTTCACCCCCAGCGTATTCTCCCCGACGAATTGTCCGGTCTCCTCCTGGCTGTGGTCCGTGTGGCCGGACGCTTTCGCTTCCCGCATCGCGCGGGTCTCGATAATCCCCGTAGCGCCAACCGCCACCTCGATGGTGCCATCCGGATCGAAGCGCCAGTCCATGATGTAGTCATAATTGCCGACCACGGCGGTGGAACGTAAGACCAGTTGCCGGGTGGGGCGGCCGTAAATCTGATCGCCTTCCATGTGGCGCCAGGCCGGGCCTTCGACGTTGCGCTCAAACAGGCAAACCATGTTGTCGCGGATCACGGGAGCCCCCCGTTCCGTCGAGAACACCCCAGGAAACCAGGATGCATTCTTCGGGCAATCGAGACCCGGCCGGAGGGGCTGCATGAAGCCGGAAGAGGCGTAGAACTGACCGGCGTCGAGAAACGCCCGGTTGTTCCAACCCGTGGCGGAGTCCATGTAGGGGACGAAGAGTTCGCTCACGCTGCCTTCGTACATCACTGAACGTTCGCGGCCGCCATCGCGGTAACGAACCAGATTCAGAACCACGCCGATGCGTTGATCGAGGCGGAAGCGGAAGTGCCAGTTCTGCCACTGTACCTCGCCATCCTTGACGCGAAAGGACGGGCCCATCGGGTGCTCGGTACGGAGGGGCGTGGAGTGAGGACGGTGGTTCTCCAGGATCTCCTCAAACCGGGTGTCGGAGGCGGCCACCGGGAAAACTTCCTTGTCTTCGAACCGGACCACCTTCTTACTGGTCACGTCGACCAGAATCGTTAACCCCTCGATGGACCGGCCCCAACTGTGATAGGCGCCGTTCTTCGTCGAGCACGATACCAAACCGATGCGGCGATCCTTCTGTTCCGGAAAGGCCTGGTAACTCAGGGGGAGCGCAAAGCAGTCAATCATCCGGAGGTCCTTGATGCCGCGTCTCCGCATGGCCTCCAGGAAGCGATCGTCCTTCATGAGCGGTTCGATAGCGGAGGTGAACTCGCTACTCACAAAGGGGGCTTTTCCGGCCACTTCGGCGATCTGCGCTACCCGCTTAGCGACGAGATCGACGGTAGCGGCGAAGGTCTTGCCTTCGCGGTGCAAGATCACGTCGGCCTGCCGGGCGGCGGGGCTGCCCGGCTTCCACGACAACACCGCTGACTTGGCAGGACGACTGAGAAGGACGCTCGCGAAGATCGTCTCTGGAGTTACGTGGCCGCCCGAACGGAGTGTCTCGTAAGCGGTCCAGTATTCGGAGGTAGTTAGTCCGTCGAGCGGGTGCAACTGGGACTGCGCCACCACCGGGGAGAGCGCGAGAAAGACTATGGCCAGGAGTCTCATGGATGGAGCCAGAATAGCAGGAGATTTTCGGGCTAGCGATTGCGGATGCTGAACCAGCGGTGGGCGCGGCGGCGGGCGTGGCGGCCGCGGAGGATATAGCGGTAGTCGCGCCAGTTGGAGGCGACGAGATAGACGCCGAAGCCGATGATGCCAAAGGCGATTAAGGAGACGGCCAGGACGGCGCCATAGTGCACCCATTCGCTGCCCGGGGCGGCTTCGAAAAAGAAGGCCCCGAACTCGCGGCCGAAGTTCATGCCGAAGAAGCCGGTCAAGACGGCGCCGGCGCCGAAGATCATGCTGAGGACGGCGAGGCGGTTCACCGAGTCCGTGGAGCGGCTTTGGTTGAACTCGAGGATGGAGGCGTTCATGCTTTCGAGTTCTTCGCGGATCTCTTTCCGGAGGTCTTCGACGCGGAAGGCACGGCATTGGAGTTCGAAGTGTTCGATCTCCTCGTCTTTATTGGCGAGTTCGCTGAAGTACCAATAGTTCGAGAAGTTGAGGAAGTCGCCGCGAAGATCGGTGGCGATTTCCATATTCTGGCGGGTGAGGGCGCCGGCCTGGAGGTCGATGAAGATGCGGCGGGAGACGAGAGCGATGTTTTCGGTGAAGTCGAGGAGGGAGGCGCGGTAGAAGCTGGCGACGACGGCCATGAGGTAGTAGCGCGTGACGAACATGCGATGGATGAGCGCGCCTTCGCGGACGAGGTGGTCCCCGCGGTCGGAGATGCCGAGGGTGAGGGTGACGTTGGAGTAGCGGGTGAAGCCGTAGTAGGTGCCTTCGTGGGCCCAGCGGGTGTAGAGATGCTCCTTCATCTGCTGGCGGAGGAAGAGGGGGTCATAGCGGAACTCATCGCCGGCGCGGTCGACGTAAAGGAAGCGGCTGAGCATGACCTGGAGCTCGTCGCTGTGGACGTAGCTTTCGCCGGTGGTGGAGGGATCGACGGCGGCGTAGGAGTAGACGATCATGCGTTCGTCGAAGATCTGTTCGTACTCGCGCTTCGCGTAGTCGAGGAAGTAGAGGAGGTCGCGGACGACGTGGGTGAGGGGGGGCTGGAAGTTGACGAGGGCCCCTTCCTCGAAGGTCTCTTCGGCGAGGGTAGTGGGGCCGGTGTGGAGGCGGGAGAGGTGGGGGATGCGGCCTTCGCGGCGTTGGCGGCCGCTGGTGGGATAGACCTTGCGGAACATCTCGTTGATCCAGAGGGCTTCCGCGAAGGGGAGGTTGTTTTTCTCGACGCCAATGGAGAGGAGGCCGACGCCGTTGGCGAACAGGAAGAGGCGGAGGTCGGTGACGGCAACGGTGACGGAGCGGCGGTGGGAGACGGAGGCGGTCCATTCGATGCCTTCGGCGGGGAGAGGCATTTCGTAGCAGCGGACCATGGTGTCCTGCTCGGCGGCGGTATCCCGGCCGGCTTTGACGTCGAAGAAGACGCGGCGGACGAAGGGGTGGAAGAACACCATGTCCTGGTAGGCGGGGGAGTCGAGATCGAAGCGATCGTAGGAGGTGCGCCGCCAGGGGCCGAGGTGTTCGAGGAGGGGCTTATGGGCGGCGTCGCGGCTTTCGGATTGGATGAACTCGTCGATGCCTTCAATCCAAGTGCGGTTGCCGTCCCAATGCTGAGGATGCGCCTCGGCGACCACTTCGCGTTCGATGACGAACGGGAAGAGGAAATAGGTATGGAGGTGGAGCACCTGTCGGGACATGGAGTGGCCGCTACCTTCCAGTGTAGTCGGCAGGTGCTCCGGGACCGGGCACTTTTTACCGGTTGGGGAGGGCGAGGCCGGAGATTTGGTCCGCCCGGTCGAAGATGCCGAGGAGGAGGGCGGAGGCGTTCATGAGGTTGACCTGGTAGAGCACGCTGGCGTTGGCGCCGCGGACGCGGGCGGCGACGTAAGCCATGCCGGTGGTAGGGGAGATGTCGAAGCCAGCGAGATCGGACAGATCGATATTGAGCATGCCGACGCGGTTCTGGCGGCCATCGTTGGGCGGGATCTGGGTTTGGAGGTCGCGGGTTTCGGCGTCGATGGTGTAGAGGGTGGTGGAGGTGGCTCCGGGGACGCTGTTGGTATAGGCGGCAGCGACGACGGCGGGGCGGGAGTCGCCGGCGATATTGAGGGGCAGGTCGACGGCGACGATGGCGCCAGTGTCCGGGTGGGCGCGGAGGTTCTGGCCGGTATTGCTGACGATGCGGATGCGGTCGACGGTGGGATTGAAGTCGAAGCCGAACTCAGAGCCTTCGAGAGCGAGGGTGAAGGCTCGGTCGCCGACAGGGCGGGCGAGGGCAGTGGCGACGTCGATGGTATACAGGCGGCTTGCGCTGCTGAGGCCGTAGAGGACGCCGTTAGCGGGGCGGAAGTCGATGCCGAGGAGCCGTTCGCCGGGGGCGAGGCCGCGAATGACTTGGGTGCTCTCGATGAAGCCGGGGGAGTTCGTATCGAACTTGAGGAGCAGGCAGCGGGAGTCTAGGGCGTAGGCCGTTTCCGCCGCCAAAGGCGCAGGGGCCAAGAGGGCGGCGGCGGACAGGGCAAGGAGTGGGAGTGTATGGGAAATTCGCATAGCACTCCCAGGTACGAGATCCGCGGGGGATCGGATGTAACGCGGGCGCGATTATTCGGCGGGCGTTTCGGCGGCGGCGGGTTCCGGCTCGGGTTCCGGGGTGACCTTGGTTGCCTGTTCGAAAAGGAAAGAGAGGACTTTTTCGGTGCGGATGTGGCCGGCGATGCGGCCGATGATGCCATCCTTTTCGAGGCGGCGGCGGACGGCGGCCACGGCTTCCCGCTCCTGACGGGCGATGCGGTTCACTTCGGCGTCAACCTCTTCCGAGGTGGTGTGGATGGCTTCGCGCTCGGCGATCCGTTCGAGGAGGAGCGAGGCGCGAACGTCCTTTTTCGCCTGGGGGGCCTGCCCTTCGCGGATCTTCGCCCAATCGAGGTTCAGCTTGCGGGGGTCGATGCCTTGCTCGGCGAGGCTGCGGAAACGCTGTTCGAGGGTGCTTTCGATCTGGCGGTCGACGTAGGCATCCGGGAGGGGGAAATCGTAGAGGGCGACGAGGGCGTCGAGCATCTTCTCGCGGGCCTTGCCCTGAGCTTCGCGCTCGCGTTCGGCGAGCATGGAGCGGTGGACGGCTTGCTTGAGTTCGTCGAGGCTCTTGAAGTCGCCAAGATCCTGGGCGAATTCGTCGTTGAGTTCGGGCAGTTCCTTGCGGCGGACGGTGGTGAGCTTGACGCGGAACTTGACGGTTTTCCCGGCGAGGTGTTCGGCGCCGTAGTCGGCCGGGTAGGTGATTTCGATCTGCTTTTCATCGCCGGGTTCCATGCCGACGACGTTTTCGTTGAACTCAGGCAGCGTGGCTTCGTCGCCGAGGGCGAGGGCGATATCCTTCTCGTTGATCGGCTGGTCGACGCCACCGAGGCTTTCGAGTTCGACGAGGACGTTGTCGCCGCTGGCGGCAGGGCGGGGATCTTCGTTGACGAACTCCGCCTTCTGCTGCTGGAGGGCGAGGAGGCGTTCTTCCACCTTGGCATCTTCGACCACGGGTTGCAGATAGGGAACGGTGAGGCCGCGGTAGTTGTCTTCGAGTTCAAACTGGGGGGCCACTTCAAACTGCGCCTTGAACCAGAGGGGTTCGTTGGGTTCCCATTTCAGATCGACGACGTTGGGCTGGCTGACCACTTCCAACTTTTCGGCCTGGGCGTGTTCGTGGAACACCTTGGGGATGACGGACTCCATCACGTCCTGCCGGATTTCGCTTTGGAACCGCTGGCGGATGAGAGAGGCCGGGACCTTGCCGGGACGGAAGCCGGGGATCTGAACCTTGGCGCGGATTATTTCTACCGCTTTGTCCGTTTCGTCCGCCAGGGTAAGCAGGGGGACAGTCAATTCAACTTCGTGCTTGCAACCTTCGAGTAAAGCCATGGAATCCTTATCTTAATTTGCTTCGGGGCGGGTCGCCAAATAAGCTTCCTGCTCCGGCGTCAGGCGGTCGATTTTCAAACCGAGCGCCTCGAGTTTGAGGCGGGCAACCTGGCGGTCGATCTCCTCGGGCACGGGGTGGATGCGGTGCGGCATCTCCGTGTGATTTCTGCTCAAGAATTCGAGCGAAAGCGAATGAATCGCGAGACTGATGTCGCGGACGGCGGTAGGCTGGCCGCTGGCGGCATTGACCGACTGGGCTTGCGCGAGCACCTGGATCCGGCGGCCGTCGCGGAGCACGTACTCTTCGACGGACTCGCGGACCGGCCGGTGGCTGGAGGCGATGCGGTCGAGGGCGCCGAGGTCGATTTCGGCGGGGGAGTGCCCGGCGTTGGCGAGGAGAGCCCCGCTTTTGAGACGGTCAAAATGATCGCGGCCGATGACATTCTTGTTGCCGGTGGCCGTGAGGAAGAGATCGCCCAGGGCGGCGGCTTCGGCCATGGACATGACCCGGTTGCCGTCCATGAGGGCTTCGAGGGCGCGGGTGGGATCGATCTCGGTAACGATGACATTAGCGCCCATGCCGCGGGCGCGGGTGGCGATGCCACGGCCGCACCAGCCGTAGCCGGCGATGACGACGGTGATGCCGCAGAGGAAGAGATTGGTGTAGCGCAGGACGCCATCGAGGACCGATTGGCCGACGCCATAGCGGTGATCGAACAGATGGGTGGCCTGGGCTTGATCGACCGAGATGGCCGGAAACGGGAACTGGCGGGAGGAGGTGAATTCGAGGGTGGCGCCGAGAAGGCTGGGACCGGGCTCGCGGAGCAGCCGGCCATGAGGATCGATGATCCAATGGGGGTCCGTGGCGAGGGCGGCGGCGGTAGGGAGGACGGGGATGCCGTAATCCTTGCTGAGACAGGCGAGCAGGTCGGGCGGCTTGGGTGAAGTTTCGGTGGCAGCACCGGTGACCTGGGCCCCGCCATCCCGAAGGGTAATGAGGAGGTTGGCGGCTTCCGGAGAAAGGGAAAGCCCAGCTAGCACGCGGAATCCCGCGAGCGGCTGGGCTTTGATGAACTGCTTACGAACCGCTTGGAGGACGGGCATCGACTGGAAAACCCATTCGGTGCGCCGCCTTCCAGGCTCGGCCAGGCCGAGATCCAGGATGTCGGGGTCGACAATCGGATCCACGTTCATGGCCATCGTATCCCTCAGACGAAGAGTGCGTTAGCTGGCGAGTCCGGCGTCGGCGCGCAGGGCAGCGGCTTTCGCGGTGGACTCCCAGGGGAATTCGTTGCGGCCAAAGTGGCCGAAGGCAGCAGTGGCGCGATAGATGGGCCGGCGGAGATCGAGGTGTTCGATCATGCCCTTCGGCGTAAGCGGGAAGTGGGCGCGGATGAGGCCCACCAGCTTCTCTTCGTCGAGGACGCCGGTGCCGAAGGTGTTCACGTTCACCGAGACGGGTTCCGCAACACCGATGGCGTAAGCCAACTGGACTTCGGCGCGGGTGGCTAAACCAGCGGCGACGAGATTCTTCGCCACGTAGCGGGCCATGTAGCAGGCCGAGCGGTCGACCTTCGTCGGGTCCTTACCAGAGAAGGCGCCGCCGCCGTGACGGCCCATGCCACCGTAGGTATCGACGATGATCTTGCGGCCGGTGAGACCGGTGTCGCCGTGGGGTCCGCCGATGACGAAGCGGCCGGTGGGGTTGATGTGGAACTTGGTGGCGGAGTCGACCATGCCGGCGGGGATGACCGCGTCGATGATCTTGGCCTTCACTTCCTTGCGGAGCTCTTCGGTGCTGACGTCGTCGTCATGCTGGGTCGAAACGACCACGGCATCGACGCGGGTGGGCACGCCATTGACGTACTCAATAGAGACCTGGCTCTTGCCATCGGGCCGGAGCCACGCCAGTTCGCCCGAGTTCCGGGACTCGCTGAGGCGGCGCGCCAGCTTGTGCGAAAGCATGATGGGCAGGGGCATGAGCTCTTCGGTTTCCGTACAGGCGTAACCGAACATCAAGCCCTGGTCGCCAGCGCCGCCCGTGTCAACGCCCATGGCGATATCGGGGCTCTGCGACTGGATAACGTTGAGGACGCCGCAGGTTTTGGCGTCAAAACCCATGGCAGAGTCAGTAAACCCGATGTCGGCAATCACCTTGCGCGCCAAGGTGGGAACGTCGACATAGGTTTTGGTCGTGATCTCGCCGGCGACGAGACAGATACCGGTGGTGACCAGAACCTCACACGCAACGCGACTGGCTGGGTCGTCCGTAAGGACGGCGTCCAGAACGGCGTCGGAAATCTGGTCGGCCATCTTATCGGGATGCCCTTCCGTTACCGACTCGGAAGTGAAAATATGACGAATACCATCTGCCACGAAAAAGCCAGCCTCCAAAGCTGATTAGTTAATTATTGGTTGACAAACCAATCTTTCAGTCTACCACACCTGCTAGGGCGTATCGCGATGCACGGTTTCCGGCGTGAACGCCGGCAGGCAGACGGCGATGTATTCGGCGCCCTCCTCGCCCGGGGTGCTGTAGCGAATCCACTCCCCTGCCCTGGTGAGGATGGCCTGGCCGGCGTTGACCAGCATTTGACCGCCTTCGAACTCCACCTGCACGGCGCCGCGCAGGACGACGGTGTATTCGTCAAACTCGGGCCGCTGGCCGGGCTCGACCCAGCCGCCGGGCGACCGCATGTGGGCGATGCTGAGGGCGGCGGAGCCGGTGTTGACGCGGCCCACGTATTCATCGATGAGTTTGGGTTTGTTGCCGGCGGCGGTGATGCGGGTGGGTTGGGGAATGAGTTGAGGCATGGCGTTATTCGGAGAGAAACGACATCGTCTTGATGCCGGAGATTTCAAAAGTCTTGCGGCAGCGGGGGTTGGCGCAGCGCATTTTGTCGTCGAGGAGCACGAGGTAGCTCTGCGACTTGGCGAACTTGGCGCGGTCGCGTTCGTCGGCGCCGGGCGGGAGGCGGTCCCGCTTTTTCCGGAGCAGGTAGCGCAGTTCGTACGAGCTGGTGGTGCGGCAATAGGGACAATGGAGAGTGGCGGGCCGCGTGGTGTTGCTTTCGAGGAAGTATTGCCGTTCGTCCATGAGGCCGTCGCACGCTACTCTAACAAGTTCATGCGGATTCTGCATACTGCCGATTGGCATTTGGGCCGGATTCTCGGCAGTCACTCGCTGCTCGAGGATCAGGAATACGTTCTGCGCCAGTTTCTCGATCTGGCGGTGGACACGCGTCCGGACGCGATTGTGATTGCGGGGGACCTGTACGACCGGTCGGTGCCGCCGGCCGATGCCGTGACGTTGCTCGATGACACGCTGCACGCCCTGATGGACCGGTGCACGGCGCCGGTGATCGCGATCAGCGGGAACCACGATGGGCAGCAACGGCTGGATTTCGGCGCGCGGCTGCTGCGCCACCGGGGCCTGCATCTGTTTGGGTCGCTGGCGTCGGCGGGGGTAGTCCAGGTGGGCGATACGGCGTTTGTGGCGGTGCCGTTTGCCGAGCCCGCGGCGGTGCGGAGCGCGTTTCCGGAGTTTGCCGGGCAGGACTACCATTCGGCGCTCGCGTTTTTACTCGACCGGTTCCGGCCGTCCGCGGGCAGAGCGGTGGCGGTGGCGCACGCGTTTGTGGCGGGGGGAGCGGAGTCGGATTCCGAGCGGCCGCTTTCGGTGGGGACGGCGGGCCAGGTGGGGGTGCAGGTTTTCGCGGGGTTCGCCTACGCGGCATTGGGGCATCTGCACCGGCCGCAGACGCTGGGCAATGCGCGATATTCGGGATCGCTGCTCAAGTACAGCACGAGCGAGGCGGGGCAGAAAAAGTCAGTGACACTGGTGGATCTCGATGGCGGCATGGAGGAGTTTGCGTTGTCGCCGCGGCGGGATTTGCGGTGCATGACCGGGACGTTTGACGAGTTATTGCAAGGGCCGCCGAGCCAGGACTACTTGTACTGCACGTTGACGGATAGCGGGCTGATCCCGAACGCGGCGCAGCGGTTGCGGGAGGTGTATCCGCAGTTCCTCGGCTTGGAGATGCGGAAGGCGAACGAGGCCGGGGAGACGCGGGTGGGCAAATCGGCGTCACCGATGGAGCTGTTCGCGGGCTTCTGGGAGTATGTGGCGGGGGAAGCGGCGACGGACGAGCAGCGATCTGTCGTGGCGCCGTGGCTCAAGGAGGCGGAATGAAGCCGCTGCAGTTGGAGATGCGGGCGTTTGGACCCTACGCCGGGGCCGAGACCGTAGATTTTGCCCGGTTGGGCGAGGCGCCGCTGTTCCTGATCTGCGGACCGACAGGGTCCGGGAAGACGTCGATTTTGGATGGCATCTGCTACGCGCTGTACGGGGATTCGGCGGGCGGGGAGCGGACGGGCCGGACGATGCGGAGTGACTTCGCCGATCCGGGGGTGACCACCCAGGTGACCTTTGCGTTCGACCTGGGCGGCAAGCGGTACCGGGTGCAGCGAACGCCCGAGCAGCTGCTGCCGAAGGTGCGCGGAGAGGGATTCACGACGAAGCCAGCCGAGGCCCGCATCTGGGAGGGGGACCGGCTGCTCACGAGTAAGGTGGGCGAGGTGACAGCGCGAGTGACGGAGTTGCTGGGCTTCAAGGGCGACCAGTTCCGGCAGGTGGTCCTATTGCCGCAGGGTCAGTTTCAGCGCTTTCTGATGGCGACGGGGGCGGAGCGGGAGACCATTCTCGCGGTGCTGTTTCAGACGCACATCTACCTCCGGGTGGAAAACACGCTGAAGCTGCAAAAGAAGGAACTGGATGATCAGTTCAGACAGTTGGAGGTGAAGCGGAAGGCGATCCTCTCGATGGTGGGCTGTGCGTCCGAAGAGGACTTGGCGGCCAAGCAGGAGAGTTTGGCAGGCGATGGGGGAAAGCTCGAAGCGGAGATGGGAGCGGCTGCGGAGGCCCTGCTCCGGGCCGACGCCGCCTATCAGGAGGCGGCCCACCGGGGGCGGCTCTTCGCGGAACAGGAGGCAGCCAGGGCGGCCCTGCAGGCGCAAGAGTCGCGGCGGGAGAACGCCAGAGCTACCGAGGAGCGGCTGGAGGCAGCCAAGCGGGCGGAGGCAGCCTGGCCGGCGTGGGAGGAGCGCGGGAAGCGGCAGCAGGCGATGGAGAAGGCGCAGGGCCGCTATCGCGAGGCGGAGCAGAAGGTGACCGCGACGACGACAGCGCTACTCGAAGCCACTAGCGCGCTGCGGGAGACGGAGGCGACGCAACCGCTGCGGGAACGGCTGGCCGGCGAGCGGGTGCAGTTGGACGCGCTGCGGCCGCTGGTGGGCCGATTGGTGGCGCAGCGGGAGGCGATGCAAGGCGCCGAGAGGGAGCACAAAAAGGCCAAGGGCGAGTGGGAGCGCCGGGTGGCCGAACGGGAGGCGATTGACGCCCAACTGCCGGAGGTGGAGGCACTGGCAGAACAGGAGGGTGCGCGGGCGGCGGCGCGGGTGGAGGCCCGGCAGCGTCTGGAGCAGCGCCGCAACTGGGAGCGATGGTCCAAGGAGTTAGCGGAGATTGCACCCCAAGCGGCGGCGGCGGAGCAGGCTGAGGCCGCGGCGCTGGCCGAACGGCTGCGCGAGGGCGAGCCGTGCCCGGTCTGCGGGTCGACGGAGCATCCGAACCCGGCGGCGCATGGCGGGGGAACGGGATCCGGTTGGCGGGAGCTTTCCGAGCGGGTGGCCGTGCTGCGCGGGCAATTGGCGGATTTACCGGCGGACTTGCCCGCGGATGCGGCGGAGCGGTTGCAGGCAGCCGAGTCCGCCGAGCAAGCGTGTAAGCGGGCGGCGGCGGCGCGGACGGAGTTGACGAAACGCAAGGCCGCGTTGCAAGTGGAGGAGTGGCAGAAGCGCGTGGGGGAGTTGTACAGCGAATGGGTTCGGATCAGCACGCTGGTGGAGCAAGAGGAGGGCGCGGTACCGGAGGGATTGCGACAGGCGGGCGCGCTGGAACGGGCGTTAGGGGAGACCGAAAGGAGGATCGCGGCACTGGACCTCGAGCGGGCCGAGGCGCAGGCGCAGGAGAGCCGGGCACGGACGGAGACGGGAGCCGCGGCGGCGGCGCGGGAGGTGGTTGCCCGGAACCAGCAGGAGGCCATGGATGCGCTGGCCGATGGCGAGAAGGCGGCCGCAAGGGCCCTGGCGGGGAGCGCTTTCGCCAATTGGGAGGCGGTCGAGGCGGCGCGGTTGCCCATTGAGAAGCAGGAGAACTGGGCCAAGCAGCTGCGCGAATTCTGGGAGCAGTTGGCGGCGGTGCGGGCGCGGGCGGAGGCGGCGGACAAGGCCGTGGAGGGATTGACTCCGGTGGCGTTGGAGGCCGTGCAGGCGGCCAAGGAGGCCGCGGCGGAGACCGTGCGGCGGCTGACGGAGCGCCGGGGGCAGTTGGCCCAGGAGTCGGCCACACTGCGGGAGACGGCGGAGGCCGTGCGGCAGGTGAGCGGGGAGGCCGCGAAGGTGGAGGCCGAGTTGCGGCTGGTGGGTCAGGTGGCCGAGGTGGTGCAGGGGAAGAACGCGCGGAAGCTGAGCCTGCAGGAGTACGCGCAGATGGCGTTTCTCGAAGAGGTGCTGGCGGCAGCGACGGTGCGGCTACAGCGGATGAGCAGCGGACGGTACGAGTTGCTGCATCCGGAGGGCGCGAAGGGGTTAGAGTTGGCGGTGCGGGACTACTATTCGGGGCAGTTGCGGGGCGTGGAGACCCTTTCGGGCGGCGAGATGTTTCTGGCCTCGCTGGCGCTGGCGCTGGGTCTTTCGGACGTGGTGCAAGCCAATAGCGGGGGCACGCGGCTCGATTCGCTGTTCGTGGACGAGGGGTTCGGCACGTTGGACCCGGAGGTGCTGGATCTGGCGATGAACACGTTGATGGAGTTGCAGCGGAGCGGACGCTTGGTGGGCTTAATCTCGCACGTCGCCGACATGCGGGACCGGATTCCGTTGCGGCTGGAAGTGGTCCCGGGCAAACGGGGGAGCACGACGCGAATGGCGGGATTACTGGACTAAGTGGGTTGGCGGCGGATCCCCGTTGCATCCGCACCGGGCAGACAGAGCCCGTATCAGCCCCCACTCCTCCCGGCGCTGCGGAAGTTCCGCGAACCCTCGAACCGCAAGACGATTCCAATCTAATCGGCCGCGGGACTCGAGACTTACTCCCATCGCGCGGTCAGCCGTGTCCGCAGTGAGAAATCGTTTTGTAACGCGGCCGGGTTAGCATAAGAGATATCATGCTGAGATTTGGTCTCTGTTTCCTCCTCGGGTTTTCTCTGCTCGTTCCACTCGCCGAGGCGCAGTCGCTCGCTGGAATGGCTGCCGTAAGTGGCACCGTGACTGACGCCAGCAACGCTCCTGTCCCGAACGCGACCGTATTGGTTACCAACTCCGAAACCGGGCTAAGCCGGCGCCTGACGACCAACGACTCCGGCTACTTCCTCGCCGCCTCGTTGCAGCCGGGTCCGGGCTACACGGTGTCCGTGCAGAGGGAAGGCTTCGCCACGTACGAGGCTAAGAACCTGCTGCTGCAAGTCGGCCAGAACGTGTCCCTACGCATTCAAGTCTCCGTGGCCCAGCAGGCGCAGACGCTTACGGTGGAAGACAGTACGCCCGTGGTCGAAGCCACCAAAACCGGCGTTTCCTCCGTCGTGAATTCCCAGCAGATTCTCAATCTGCCCATCAACGGCCGCCGCGTGGACAGCTTCGTTTTGCTCAGCCCCGGCGTGACCTCCGACGGCACGTTTGGCGCCGTGAGCTTCCGCGGAGTGCCCGCCGGCAATACCTTCCTGCAGGACGGCAACGACACCACCCAGCAGTTCTACAACGAGAACGCGGGCCGCACCCGGATCAGTTCGAACATCAGCCAGGATTCCGTGCAGGAGTTCCAGGTGCTGACGTCCGGTTATAACGCCGAATTTGGCCGTGCGGCGGGTGGCGTGATCAACACCGTTACCAAGAGCGGCACCAACACAGTGCACGGAACCGGTTATTGGTTTTACCGCAATCAGGATTTCAACGCACGGGACCGGTATGCGGCTATCAATCCGCAGGAGTCCCGCCACCAGGCCGGGGGCAGCATCGGCGGCCCGATCCGGAAGGATAAGCTGTTTTACTTCGGCAATTTCGAAGCCACGCGCCGCGACTTTCCGCTGATCAGCTCGATCCTCAACCCTCAGTTCTTTAACGCCTCCGGAACATTTATTGGCAACTGCGGCGCTCCCGCCACCCCCCAACAGTGCTCGAACGCGGTTGATTATTTCCGTCGCTTTTTCGGCACCGTGGAGCGTACGGTTGCGCAGAATGCGGGTTTTGCCAAGATCGACTGGCAGGCTACCGCTAACCAGACCATTAGCGCGAGTTTCAACCTGATGAACTGGGAGTCGCCGAACGGAATTCAGACGGCGGCAGTGCTGACCAACGCGGGCGCGATCGGCAACAATGGCCTGTCGACGGTGCGGACGCGGTGGGCGCGTTTGGCCCACACCGGAATCCTAAGCGCCCGCGCGATCAACGAATTCCGCTTTGGCTGGTTTAAGGACCGTCTCGCCGACGAAGCGAACTACGCGCTGGCGCCTCCGGGAGTCCGGACGGCCGTTTCGGTGCAGGGGCAAGGGAATCTCGGTGTTCCCAATTACCTGCCGCGCGTGCAACCCACGGAAGACCGCTTCCAGTTCGCCAACAACTTCTCGCTCACGTCGGGCCGGCATCAGTACAAGTTCGGTTTCGACATCGCCCATACGCGCGACATCGAAGACGCCCTTTTCAACGGCACTGGTTCCTACAATTACGGGACGATCACCGATTTCGCGCGCGACCTGACCAATCTGGACGGCGGCAAGCGCTGGCAGTCCTATAGCCAGGCATTCGGCCAGAGCTTCACCAACATTTTCGTTCGGGACTTTAACTTCTACGCGCAGGATCAATGGAGGATCACCAATTCGGTTACCTTCAACTACGGCCTGCGCTATGAGTTCGCGCAGTTTGCCCAACCCACGCTCTCCAACCCCGACTATCCCTTAACGGCACGGATCAACGAACCGAATCGCAACTTCAGTCCGCGCGTCGGGATCGCCTGGAGCTTGAACTCCAAGACCGTTCTGCGCGCCGGCTACGGCATTTTTTACGCCCGCCTGCCCTCAGCGACATTGGCCCGGCTGCACCAATTGAATGGGGTGGCGCAACGTGCCCTGACGCTGCAAGGCAATAACGCCACCGATGCGGCCGCCGGCCCGGTGTTCCCGGCCTCGCTCGCCTCGCTCGACCGCACCCCGCCTCCCGGCACCGTCTCAGTGAGTTTTGCCGATCCGAATCTTGCCACCCCGTATACCCAACAGGGCGACCTGAGTCTGGAGCGCGAAATTACGAAGAAGGTCGGCATCACGGTCTCTTACCTGTGGAATCGCGGCCTGCAGTTCCTTACGCGCCGGGACCTGAATATCGGCCCCGAAACCGGTTCGTTCACCTACCGGATTCTGGACGCCGCCGGCAACCAAACCGGCACCTATACGACGCCCACCTATTTGACGGCCAACCGGGTGGACCGGCGGTATCAGCGGGTGGTCTCGGTCGATAACGGCGGACGCGTCTGGTACGACGGCCTGGCCGTGAGCATGCGAGGGCGCGCTACTTCCTGGATGGAGGGCACGCTCGCCTACACGTGGTCCCATGCACGGGACCTCTCGCAAGGCGGGGCCAGCAACAACGTCTTCTTCACGGACGGACCGGCCACGCTGCGGAACGGAGATTTCCAGGGGGAGAAGGGGACCTCGGTGCTGGATCAGCGGCATCGCACGGTCTTCACGGCGATCGTTACTCCGCCCAAGTGGAAGACGGCCAATGCGTTTGCCGGCCACATCATCAACGGCTGGCAGATCTCGATGCTCGGGACGTTCGCCTCGCCTCAGTACGTCACCCCGTCGATGTTGGTATCCGGCGCACAGTTCCCCGGCCAGGCCTTCAACAATACGTTGAACGGGTTCGGCGGCAGCAACCAGGTCCCGTTTCTCTCGCGGCAGAGCATCCCGGTGGACTCGATCCAGCGGGTGGATAGCCGGTTGACGAAGATTTTCTACCTGCCCAGGGAGACCCAGGCGCACTTCAACTTTGAGGTCTTCAACACCTTCAATCGGGTATCGAACACGGTTGTGAACTCCACTGCCTTCCAAGCGGTGGCGGGTGTTATCCGCCCTGTCGCGGGGCTCGGCGTGGGAACGGCTTCCGGCGGCTTCCCCGATGGAACGAACGCCCGCCGCGCGCAGATCTCGCTACGGGTGATCTTCTAGCGGGCGGCTTTGGCCGCGTACGGCCCATGCACCGATAAAATTCGTCCGTCTTCACGCGTGGCATCCAGCACGAAAACGCGGTACTCCTTTCCGCCGGGCGCCACGCGGACTACGATATGGCCTTCGGTGTTGCGGAAGGGCTGACCGAGATAGCGGAAGATGGCGGCGGGGGCGCCCAGTAACGTGGTGGTAAAGAGATCCGGCCGCGGACCACGCGGGGACTTGAGCCGCCGCAGCACACCGTGGTCAGGATGCGAGACATGCCAGGCCGGGAGAATCGCAACCCGCGGGGTGAGGGTCCGGAGGAAGAACTCGTTGGTGGTGTCGAGCCAGCCGTGATGGTTGAGAACGGCGACATCCACGGGGCCGGTCACCTTCGCGACCGGTGTTTCGAGATCATGCCATTCCGGTAATCCGTCGAGCACCACGCCGATCAGGTCGGCGCCCGCGAAGTAGCGGAAGGCGCCGTAGCGAATCCGGAACGAAACGCTGAAGTGGTTTTCGTTGGGGTGGAGTTCGGCGGGCAGCTCTTGCCAGTCCGGTGGGAAGGCGCTGGCGGCGGAGGCGTCGCGGCCGGTCCATACGTGACCATTCGCCGCCACGGTTCGGATTTCGAAATCTTCGGCGGTGATCAGCGCTTCGCCGGCTCGGATCGGCCGGTAGGCTTTGTGTTTCGCTCGCTCAACCAGGTAGCGCCCCACGACGGGAAAGGCGGGCGGCGGGGGATGATCCCCCCGGTCCATCAGCCGCGTCACGGGCAGATTCGCCAGGAGATCCTTCACGCCGCCCAAATGGTCATCGTGATAGTGCGAGACGACCAGGGTGTCCAATCGTTCGTACCCCAGCCGGCGAATGTAGTGGGCGACCCACGCCCCGGCCGGGCGCGAGGCATCCGGCCGGCGTGGGCCGACCTCTAACGGGCGGCCGTCTGGCACGTCGCCGGCGTCGACGAGAATGGTCTCGCCGCGCGGTGTCACGATGAGCAGTGCGTTGCCCCGGCCGGTGTGGATCTGGTGCAGGTCGAACTCACCGCGGACGCAGGGGGGCAGCACCTCGCCCGGCTGCTGCGCCAGCAGCGCGCACGACATTAGCCATAACCAGCTTCGCATCGCCCAATTATGAACGATGCCGCGCGAACGCGGCTTTAGCGGGCGGCGTAGGACTTGGTGAATTTGTTCCGGGAGTTGAATACCGAGAACGAGCCATCCTTGGCGGCGCTGACTTTGATGTAGTTGCCGGAGCCGAATTCGGCCGTGTCGGCGAGGAGGGCGTCAGGGGCGTTGTTCTCCTTGCCGCCGGCGATGGCGTAGTGGAGCTGCCAGAGGTCTTCGAGGCCAGGCGAGGAGCGGACGATCTGCCAGGCCGAGGGGGAGCCGCCTTTCTTCGAACCGTTGTTCATGATGGCAACCTGCGGACGGAGGGCATGCACGAGCTCCTTGGGGCCGGAGGCGTCCATGCCGTGGTGCGTCGTCAGGTAGACCGAAATCGGGCCGAGGCGATTGGCCGGGCAGGCGAGTTCGAGCTCCTTGTTCCAGGTGAGGTCGCCGATGTCGAGGAACTTGAACTTCCCAAAGGAGAGCAGAAAGCCGAGGCTGCGGGCATTTTCGGTGGGATCGTCGGCCTTTTTCACCGCATCGGAGCAAAGCGGGTTCTTCGATCCGGCCTGGTTGATGATCTCGCCATCGGAGGAGACCACCAAAATCTCGGCGCCTTTCAGCGGGATCTTCTCGCCGGCCTTGACGGAGGAGCGCTGGCCCGTGGCGGTGGCTTTCAGATAGGCGTTCATCAGCTGTTCGGCGGGCAGGCCGGTTTCGCGGTTCGGGCCGTGGTCGACGAAGTTCACGACCGGCATCTTCTGCAGGAGCTGCGAGATCCCGCCGACGTGGTCGCGGTGGTAGTGGGTAATGAGCAGGTAGTCGATCTTCTTGAGCCCGGCTTTCTTGGCTGTTTTGACGATCCGGTCGGCGTCGCGGTCTTCAAAGCCGGGCCAGCCGGTGTCGACCAGCAGGGACTGCTTCTCGGGGGTGACGATTAGAGTCGCCTGGCCGCCTTCGACATCGATAAAGTAGATGTCGAGGGTCTTGTCGGCGGCTGCAAGGCCGAACGAGAACAGAAGGAGCGTGAAGAGTGCCGGCAGGAGTTTCATCGCAGTCATGCTACTGGAGACGGAAGGAACATCGCAAGCGGGAATTGCGTAGGGTTGAATAGGGAGGCGGCAAATGCCCTTTTGCACAAATTGCGGGACTGCGGTTGGCGACCAGGCGGCGTTTTGCCAGAAGTGCGGCAAGGCGCAGCCGATGACCGCCGTGCCCCCGGCGACGGATCCGCTGAGCGGCGTGAGTGGTGAGACGGCGTCCACGCTGTGTTACATACCCTGGGTGGGGTGGATTGTCAGCCTGGTGGTGCTGTCGACGAACCGGTTCCGCGGGGATGGCTTGGTGCGCTTCCATGCGTTCCAAGGGATGTATCTGGCTGTGGTGTGGATGATCGTTGACATTGCGCTGGAGCCGGCGATGCGGATCTCCGGAATCAGCCGGGGCCTGATTCCGCTGCTGAAGCTCGGCGTGCTGGGGACCTGGGTGTTTATGCTGATCAAGACCAACGCCCGGCAATTGGTGCGGCTGCCGGTGATCGGCGAAATGGCGGAACGCAGCGTGAACGAGCAGGGGAACGGCTGGAAAGCCTAAGCGGGACCGGGCGCAATGGTATATTTATTCATGGGGATGAATAAATAGTCAACCATGAAGAAAATCGGGATTGTAGGTTTCCGGGGCTACAGCGGCGCTGAGCTGGTGCAGATCGGCAAACGGCACGGCGGGCTGGAGGTGTTCCTGATGGAGCATCGCGACGAGAAAGCCCCGGCGAAGGGTTTGGCGACGATGAGCACCTCCGCCGAAGCGGTGGCCGAGCAGGGTCTGGACGGCGTTTTTCTGGCGACTCCTCCCGAAGTCTCGATGGAGCTGGCAGGCGGCTACCTAGCCGCGGGCGCGAAGGTGGTAGATCTGTCCGGGGCGTTCCGCCTGGGTACCGGGGAGAACTACCAGCGCTGGTACAAGGAAGAGCACACCCAGCCGGAGTTGTTGGCCGAGGCGGTCTATTCCATTCCCGAGTTGCACCGTGATCAGGTGCCGGGCAAGCGTTTGATTTCGAATCCCGGATGCTACCCGACGGCGGCGAGCCTGGCGCTGGCGCCGCTGGTGGACGTGATCGACCGGCAGGCGGGAGTGGTCTGTGACGCCAAGAGCGGGGTGAGCGGCGCCGGGCGGAAGCCTTCGCTGACCACGCACTTCTGCGAAGTGACGGAGAACTTTACTGCGTATTCGATCCTGTATCACCGGCATGTGGCCGAGGTGCTGCAGAACACCGGATTGCGGGAGGCTGAGTTCAGCTTCACGGCGCAGCTGTTGCCGGTGCACCGGGGCATTCTCGAAACCATTTACTTCCGGGCATCGGACGTGAAGAGCGCGGCGGAATTGGCCGGCATGTACGAGACGCGCTACGGCAACGAACCGTTTATCCGCATCCATGAGCCCGGCAAAGTGCCGGATCTGACGGCGGTGGCGCGGACCAACTTCTGCGACATCGGCGTGGTGTTCGACGGCCGGACGAAGCGTGGCGTGGTGGTGGCCGCGATTGATAACCTCGTCAAGGGCGCGGCGGGACAAGCGATGCAGAACATGAATCTCGCGCTGGGCTTCCCGGAGACGCAAGGATTGCTATGAGAGTGCTGGTGAAATTGGGCGGGACGCTGCTGGACAGCGAGGATTCGCGGGCGGCGATCGCCGAACAGTTGACGCGCGCCTTTGCGGCCAATCGGGAGATGGTGGTCGTGCATGGTGGCGGGAAGCAGATGACCCGGTTCCTGGCCGAGCGGAACGTGCCGAGCGAGTTCGTCGAGGGGCTGCGGGTAACCACGCCAGAGGTCTTGGACGCTGTGTTGAAGGTCTTCGCCGGAACGGTGAACCATCTTCTGGTGGCGTCGCTCGTGAAGGCGGGAACGATGGCCGTGGGGCTGAGCGGCATTGATGCGTGCCTGACGGAGGCGGTGCAGCTGCGCCCGGAGCTCGGAGCAGTGGGGCGGCCGGTGAGTTCAAACCCGGCGGTGCTCGAAACGCTGACGGGCGGCGGATTCCTGCCGGTGGTGGCCTGCGTGGCGGGTGACCGGCAGGGCAACATCTACAACGTGAACGCCGACCAGATGGCCGTGGCCTGCGCGAGCGGGTACGGCGCGGCGAAGTTGCTGTTTCTGACCGACGTCGATGGGGTGAAGGGCGCGGATGGGAACGTGATTCCCCGGCTGACGCTCGCCGAGAGCCGCCAACTGATTGCCGATGGCGTGGCCACCGGCGGGATGCAGGCGAAGCTGAACGCCGCGGCGGACGCTTTGCTGGGAGGAGTAGGAGAAGTCGTCATCGCTCCCGGGGCGGCGGCGGAGATTGTGGCGCGGTTGCTGGCGGGCGAGGCCGTGGGCACGCGGTTCGTGAAAGGATAAAGGCCTGATGAGCGGTCCCCTGATTTCGATTACCGCACCGCGGTTGGCGCAGCCATCGGTCTACACCGAGGGCCCGACGGAGTTGCGGAAGGCGACGCTGCGGGACATCGGCCCGCTGTTGGAGCTGATTAACGCCTACGCGGCGCAAGGCATTATGCTGCCGCGGACCGAGTTTGAAATGGCGGAGAATATTCGGGACTTTACGGTAATATATGCCGGTTCCCGATTGGTCGCATGCGCGGCATTACACATCTATAGTCCCTCCGCGGCGGAGATCCGCAGCCTGGCCGTAGACCCGGGCTGGAAGAAGCATGGTTTGGGCCGCAAACTGTTGGAGGCTGTGGAAATCGAGGCCCGGGAGTTCGGGTTGAAGACTCTGTTTGCGTTTACGTACGTGGATGGGTTCTTCCGGAAGCTGGGCTATGACGTGGTGGACCGGGGGGAACTACCGCTAAAGGCGTGGAAAGATTGCCTTCGTTGCCCGAAATTTCAGGCCTGCGAC
The DNA here is from genome assembly GCA_027485675.1 of Terriglobales bacterium. Classification (GTDB taxonomy): domain Bacteria; phylum Acidobacteriota; class Terriglobia; order Bryobacterales; family Bryobacteraceae. Next base: position 44,296 of record JAIXQP010000044.1, read on the forward strand.
GAAATTGCGATGCTGAAGCACCTAGGGTAGCCCTGGGGGGAGAGGCGATACCCCCATTTGCGGGGTACGACCACCCACAGTACCAATGCTTAAGTGGGAAATCTTGCAACAGATGCAACAGATCCAGTACTACCAAGGCCGGGATACGGGATATTGCAATTGCGTTACGCCGAGCAATTGATTACCCGCAAATGAACTAAAAAATATTCCGAGAACTTTAGTACGACTATTGCCACCTGTCTGTATAATCAATAACAAAGAATCGGAAGAGTGGTAAAAAATCAACCGGGATTCTTTGGTTTTTGCGAGGCAAGATATGAAGGCTCTGACCGTCGATGTCCGGGAGTCCACCGGACGCATTCTCTGCTGTACGATATTTCGGCCGGGCGGCAAGAAGCTTTTGGCCAAGGGCCATGTGCTCAGCGACGAGGATGTCCGCCTGCTTGAGACCGAAGGGATGGCGGAGGTCTGGGTGACCTCGCTCGACGAGGGCGAGATTGGCGAGGACGACGCGGTGCTGCAGGTCGCGACAGCGATGGGCTGCGGTTCGCTCGAGATCCGCCCGGCAGCGGGTGGGCGCGCCAATATCGTAGCGACCCAGGATTGTTGTGTGCTGGTGGACGATGAGCTGCTGAAGCAGATTAACTGCACGGCCTCGATCGTGATCGCCACGATGACGAACTTCAGCTTTGCGCTGGCGGGTCAGCGGGTGGCGACCATTAAGTCGACGCCGTTTGCAGTGGCGGCGCCGGAGTTGGAGGCAGTGACCTCGATTCTGCGGGAGCGGGGACCGATTCTGCAGGCGCGGCCGATGCAGGATCCGCAGGCGGCGGTGCTGTACACCGATCCGGTGGCCGGTGACCGGGCGCGTCAATTGTTTGAGAATGTGATGCGGCAGCGTCTGGAGCGGTTTGGGACGACGCCGAACTTTGTGTTGAGTGCGCTTGAAGAAGAGGCCGCGGTGGCCCGCGCGCTGCAGCATTTGGTGCGGGCGAAACCTTCCGTGATTCTGATCGCGTCGACGACCGCCCCGGCGGGCCCGGAGGACGTGATTGGCCGGGCGATGCTGCGGGTGGGGTGTCATCTGGAGCGTTTTCTCGCGCCGGTGGAGCCGGGAAGCCTGCTTTTGATGGGATATAAGGACGAAATTCCGATTGTTTCGGCACCGGGGTGCTTCCGTTCGGCCAAGACCAACGTCGTGGATTTGATCCTGCCGGCGCTCCTGGCCAAATACCGGATTTCCGGTTGGGAGATTGCGTGTTTAGGTCACGGTGGCCTGCTGAGTTAGCGAGTTTTCCTCCAACGCGTTAGCCTTACCTCCGAGAGGCTAATGAAGACGAAGGCCGGGTGTGGTATTCCAGCACCCGGCCATTTTTTTGATTCGGGTATGCTGGAACCGATATGAAGATTCGTTCCGTGCAGGCGCACCTGCTCTCCTATGTGTTTCCGCAGCCGGTGGAGCTGACCTATTTCGGCGGGACCCGGCAGATCGTAAAGCGGGACGCGATGTTGATCCGCGTGGAGACGGACAACGGCCTGGTGGGTTACGGGCCGGGGGAGGCCAGCGAGAGCGCGGCGCGGTTGATTACGGAAACGATCAAGCCTTGGCTCGAAGGCCGGGTGCTGGCGGATGCGGACGCATTGCGGGTGCAGTTTCACCAGGCGGTGAAGCCGGATTTGCGCACCTCGCATACCTACGGGACCCTGGAAGTGGCGCTGTACGACATTTTGGGCAAGGCGGCCGGGCTGCCGGTGTCGGAGCTGTTGGGCGGCCGGATCCGCGACCGGATCAAGTGCTACGGCTCGTCGGGGATGTACCAGCCGCCGGAGGGCTATGCCGCGGAGGCGAAGCTGGCGCAGGAGATGGGGTTTTCCGCCTACAAGATGCGGCCGGCGGCGGGTCCGGACGAGGACGTTGCCGCGGTGCGGGCGATGCGGGAGGCGACGGGGGCGGGGTTTGGCTTGATGGTGGATGCGCACGCGTGGTGGCGGATGGGCGACCGATCCTACTCGGCCGCGACGGTAGAGAAAGTCGCCGAGCGGATGAGCGCCTACGAGTTGACGTGGCTCGAGGAGCCGCTCCCGCCGGCTGACCACGCCGGGTACCGGAAGCTGCGGGAGACCGGCCTGGTGCCGCTGGCGAGCGGTGAGCACGAACCGTCCGAGGCCTCCTTTCTCGACCTGATTGAGGGCGGATGCGCCGATTACATTCAAATGGACGTGGTGTGCCAAGGCGGCTATGCGCAGGGCCGCCGTTTGTTCGATGCCGTGGAGCGGGAGGGCCTGCGGTTCGCATTTCACTCCTGGGGGAGCGAATTGGAGCTGGCCGCGGCGGCGCAATTAGGCGTTTGCTGGCCGGAGCAGGTGGTGGAGTGGCTCGAGTACCCGCTGTACTCGCAGGACGGCCGCAAGTTCATGTACGAATTCCCGCTGGCGGTAGAGATGCTGAAGGAGCCTTTACCGGTGGAGGCCGGAGAGTTAGTGGTTCCACGGGGCCCGGGACTGGGCGTGACAGTAGATGAGCGGGTGCTCGAGAAGTATCCGTGGGTGAGCGGACCTTGGTCGTACTTCACATTGATTTCCCCGCCGGGCCGATTTGCGGTGACCGGGGACCACGCCAATACCGGCCTGGGACAATGATCCCGGAGTACGGCGCGCTGGCGCTGGCGACACTGGGCGGGGGCGCGGCGTGGGCGGTGCGGGGACGGTCCGCGCAGGTGCTGGCGCCTTCGATCTGGCACGGGGACCGGCAGCGGCGCGCGGTGGCGTTGACGTTTGACGATGGTCCCTCGGCGGGAACCGGGGAGATCCTGGAGACCCTGGAGGCAGCGGGCGCGCGGGCAACGTTTTTCCAGTGCGGCGTGAACGCTGAGCGGCATCCGGATTGGGCGCGGGCCGTTTCGACGGCCGGCCACGAGATTGGGAACCATACCTGGTCGCACCGGCGGCTGGATTTCGCCTCCGTGACGGTGATGCGCGAGGAGTTGGGCCGGGCGCAGAGAGTGCTGACCGAGATCCACGGGAGCGCGCCACGTTGGTTTCGGGCGCCGTTTGGAGTTCGCTGGATCGGCCTGGGGGGAGTACAGCGGGAGTTCGGACTGATGGGCGCGATGTGGACCTGTATGGGGCGGGACTGGAAACTGCCGTCCGGGGCCATTGCCGAGCGGGTTTTGCAGAGCGCGGAGAACGGCGCCATTATCTGCCTGCATGACGGCCGGGGGGTGGCCGAAGGGGCCGACGTCAGCCAAACGGTGGCCGCGGTGCGGCGGATTACGCGGGAGTTGGGAGACCGGGGATGGAAGATGGTGAGCCTGAGTGAGCTGGTTTGATGCGAATCGGTCAGAACTTTGCGATGCTGGAATGCATGTCTGACGACATCCTGCAGCGGGTGATCAAAGTTGTGGCCGAAGCCCAGAAGCTTCCGATCGAGAAGGTGACCGTGGACTCCACGTTTGAGGAGTTAGCGATCGATTCGTTGGACGGAATCCAACTTCTGTTCCACTTGGAAACGGAGTTTGATGTCAACATTCCGGACGAAGCGGCACGGCAGGTGCGGGGCATCAAGGAGTTGGCGGAGGGCGTCGAAAAATTGGTAGCGCAGAAGAGCGCGTGAGCGGACGCCGGGTAGTGGTGACGGGCCTAGGCTGCATCTCCGCGCTGGGTCCGGATGTGGAGACGTTCTGGCGGCGGGCGCGGGCGGGAGACTCGGCGATTGGCCCGATTCGCAATCTGGACATGAGCGATGTGCGCTTTCAGAACGGCGCGGAGATCACCGGCTTTGTTCCAACGGATCACTTTGACGACAAGCAGTTGATCCCGCTGGATCGTTTCGCGCAGTTGGCGGTCGTGGCCGCCCGGCAGGCGGTGGGGCAGGCGGCGCCCGAGTGGACCGACGCAGAGCGCCGGCAGACGGCGGTGGTGACCGGGTCCTGTTACGGCGGCAAGACCAGTGAGGACGAGGGGTTCCGGGAGATCTACGGGAGCGGGACCAAGAGGGCACGGGTGCATCCGATGACGATTCCCCGGCTGATGGCCAACGCGGGCAGCAGTTGGATTGCGATGGAGTATGGGCTGCAGGGCCCGGCCTACACGGTTTCGACGGCCTGTTCGTCGGCGAACCATGCAATCGGCCAAGCCTTCTGGCTGGTCCGAAACGGCATTTGTGACGTGGCGCTGACGGGCGGCTGCGAAGCTCCGTTCACGCCGGGGTCGATGAAGGCCTGGGAAGCGTTGCGGGTGGTGAGCGGGGATACCTGCCGGCCCTTTTCGAAAGACCGCAAGGGACTCATCCTGGGCGAGGGCGCCGCGATGCTGGTGCTCGAGACGGAGGAGCGGGCCAAGGCGCGGGGAGCCCGGATTCTCGGCGAGATTGCCGGCTTTGGCATGAGTGCCGATGCGCATCATGTGACGCAGCCGAGCGTGGACGGTCCGGCGATGGCCATCGAACGCGCGTTGGCGGACGGCGGGGTGGACGGCGCGGCGATCGGGCACATCAACGCGCACGGCACGGGAACGCCGGCGAACGATCCGGTGGAGACGGCAGCCATCCGGCGGGTGCTGGGGGGCCAGGCCGATAAGGTGCGGGTCACTTCGACGAAATCACTGCATGGGCACGCGTTGGGCGCAGCCGGCGCCATTGAAGCGGTGGCGACGGTCCTGACGCTCGAACGCGGGGAGGCGCCGCCCACGGCCAACTATCTGGGACTGGACCCCGAGTGCGAGCTGCCGCTGATTCTCTCGCCGGAGGGCTGCACCGCGGAGTACGCCCTCTCGCATTCGTTCGCCTTCGGTGGACTGAACGCTGTCGTGTTGTTCCGGGCTTATCGGGCCTGACGGTATTCGAGGGTCTCGGCGACGCTTGTCCGGTCCTTCGGATATACCTCGAGCCGGAAGATGACGGTGCTGGGGGAACTCCGGTAAATGAGTTGGCCCGCCTGCAGGTCGTTAAAGCTGAGGTCAATGCGGCGGCTGTCATCGCCGGCCAGGATGGTCATGACGCCGCGGTTGGCGTTGCGCACGGCGGGCGCCGTGCGGTCCCAACTGACGACCAGCCGGTCTTCGAGCCGTTGGACGCCCAGGGCGAGGTTCCACGCTTCGAGATAGGGGTTGGCCGGGGTGCGGGGGCGCATGCTGATGGCGATTTGGAAGCCGAGGATGACGCCGAGGAGCATGAAAATGAACGATAGGGGGATCCACACCCAGCCGCTTCGGGCCGGCTTGGCCTTTGCCGGATCGGGAAGCGGCGCGGGCGGCGGATCAAGGGTAGGGGTGAGAAGCGGCGATGCCGGGGCGGCAGGCGGCGCGGCGGCGCCCGTTGTGGATCGGGACTGTTGTTGACCAAAGCGCGCGGCCGTGACGACGCGGTCGAGTGGTGAGACGCCCCCGCCGAGCTCCTTCCGGCGGAAAGGGAACTCGAGGTAGGTGGAATCGCTGCGAAGCGAATCGCCTTCCCAGAAGAAAAATCCGGCCACGCTGGCGCGGGTGGCGTAAGGCTTCACGATCAACGAGACGAGGTCGCGGTTCGGGAAGTACTCATTGAGGAGATTGAGATCTTCTTCGGCCAAGTGCAGACCGTCGCGGGTGTGGCTGCGGTAGAAGCCGACAATCTGGCGCCCAGAAGCCTGGAGCCGGGCGATGGTCTCGTTCCATAGCCGGAGGTCATTGGCCGAGAGGATAAACGATGGTCCTTCGGCGTGCTCGCACAGGATCGGCTCGAAATCGTGAATTTCGACCGTGAGATGGTCACCGGACTGATCCCGCGTACCGAGCAGGAAGCCGCCCACTTCGGCGCCGCGCCGCGGCACCGCGCCGAATCCTTTCATCACTTCGAGCAATAAGCGGTCGACAACGTCGAAATGAAGCTGGATGTTGATGGGCTTCTGCGGAGGCTGCCAGGTATAGAAGGGGATCTTGGTGGCGGTGTCCGGTCCAGGGTTCAATTGCGTCAGCTCCTCAGGGGGAAATCTCTTCAAGTATAGTCAGGGAAGTGCCTGGAGTCTTGTATTTGATTGCAACGCCGATCGGCAACCTGGAAGACATGACGATCCGGGGGTTACGGTTGCTGCGGGAAGTGGATGTGATCGCCTGTGAGGACACCCGCCATACGCAGCGGCTGCTTGAGCATTACGCGATTCCGACGCCGTGCGTGAGCTATCACGAGCATAACGAAGCCGCACGGGCCGAGCAGTTGGTGGAGCGGATTGTGGGCGGACAATCCGTGGCGGTGGTGAGCGATGCGGGGACGCCACTGATTTCCGACCCGGGCTATCGGGTGGTGCAGGCGGCGGTAGAGGCCGGGATCACCGTCATCCCGGTGCCGGGCGCCTCGGCGGTGCTGGCGGCGCTGGCGGCTTCCGGCTTGGCCACTGATGCATTCTGCTACGCCGGATTCCTGCCGCCGAAGCAGGGGCAGCGGCGGAAGGCGCTCGAGACTTGGGGGGCGGTGGAGGCGACGCTGATCTTCTACGAGGCGCCGCATCGAATTCTGGAGGCGCTGGCCGACGTCGCGTTGGTGCTGGGTGACCGGCAGATCGTCCTGGCTAGGGAGTTGACCAAGCTGCACGAGGAGTTTGTGCGAGGCCGGGTATCCGAGGTGATCGCGACGCTTTCCCAAAGAGCAGCGCAGAAGGGCGAGATGACGCTGCTGATTTCGCGGGAGAAGGCCGCGGTCGGCGAGGAGTTGCCCTTGGCGGAAGCCGTGCGGCGGTTGGTTTCGGGAGGCATGGACCGCATGGAGGCGATCAAAAAGATCGCCAAGGAGAGGGGCATTGCCAAGCGCGAGGTCTACGCCGCCTTGGAGCGATAATTAAAGCTGGATGCAGCCACTCAGCAAGCTTACCGACCGGACGTACGACGTCGTGGTGATTGGCGGAGGAATCATCGGGGCGGGCGTCGCCCGCGATGCGGCCCTGCGCGGATTGTCCGTGGCGTTGGTGGAGAAGAACGATTTTGGCAGCGGAACGACGGCCGGTTCGACCCGGCTGATCCACGGCGGCCTGCGCTATCTCGAAATGTATGATTTCGGTTTGGTGCGGATGGACCTGCGGGAGCGCGAGATTCTCTTGCGAATCGCACCGCATCTGGTGAAGCCGCTCGAGTTTCTCATTCCCTTCTATGGCGCCTCGCTGTGGTTCCGTACGAAGATGCGGGTGGGGATGGCCTTGTATGACCTGCTGAGCTACGACAAGAGCCTGCCGAACCATCGGATGCTCTCGGCGGCGGAAACCCTGGCCGAAGAGCCCTCGCTACGGGCGGAGGGCTTGCAGGGCGCGGCGGCGTACTACGACGCGCAGGTGTCGATGCCGGAACGGCTTTGCCTGGAGAACATCATCGACGCGGAGCGGCATGGCGGAGTGGTGCGCTCGTACACGGAAGTGACGGGAGCGGAGCAGGAGGGCGGCCGGATCCGGGCCGTCCGCGTCCGTTGCAGCGAGAGCGGCGAGACGGGGGAGTTACGGGCAAAAGTATTCGTGAACGCCACGGGGGCGTGGTTTGACCGGGTAGCCCGGCAGACGGGCGATGCGCATCCTCCGCGGATCCGGACGACGAAGGGTATTCACATCACCTGCGAGCGGATGAACCTGAAGGCCAACGTGCTGTTTTCGCCCGTGGATGGGCGTTTGTTTTTCGTGATTCCGCTGTTGGGACAATGCTGGATTGGCACGACGGATACCGACTTTAGTGAGGATCCGGGAGCGGTCAGGGCCGACGGAGAGGATGTGGAGTATCTGTTGCGATCGGTGGAGCCGTTCTTTCCCAGGGTGCGGGAGTTGGCGATCTACTCCTCGAACGCCGGGGTACGGGCGCTCGTGAAGCAGGAGGGCTCCGCGTCTTCGGTTTCGCGCATGCATCAGATCGCCGAGACACAGCCCGGGATGATTTCGGTGCTGGGCGGCAAGATTACGGGTTACCGCGCCATTGCCGAGGAGGCGGTGGACGCGGTCAGCAAATACCTGCAGCACCGGCAGCCTTGCCGAACCCACCAGGAGTTGCTGCCGGGAGCTTTGGCGGAATCGCCGTCAGACCGGGCCGAATCCATCCGCTATGCCGTGGAAAAGGAACATTGTTGGCACGTAGCCGACTACCTGTTGCGGCGGCGTCCGGCGGCCTTCGCGGCGGATCAGGGGCGGGGAGAAGCCGAGGCGGTGGCGGAGACGATGGCGGAGTTGCTGGGTTGGGGTGCCGAGGAGCGGGAGCGGGAACTGGGGCGTTATCGGGGCGAAGCGGACCGGGCGCTGCTATACCGGGGGGAGCTAGTCCGTCGGTAGTGACCGGGATAATCTGAGGGCAAATTGTTCGCTTTTTCTTCACATTTTCGTGAAGTCTGCCGAGGGGGCCGACGATAGACAGGCAGGGCCAAGAAATCGGTCGGCTAGAATCCGATGCGATTGAGGATCGGGCCTTTTGAAAGACTATGGCGACGATAGACACTCAGCAATTTGGAACGCTTCAGTACAGTGAGGATGCGATCTTCGAGTTTCCGGAGGGGATACCCGGATTCGAGCAGGCGCATCACTTTGTGTGCGTGGAGCGACCGGGTCTCCGGCCGATCACGTTTCTGCAGAGCGTGGATGATCCGGGGGTCTGCTTCATCACCTTGCCGGCGAAGGCGGTGGAGCCGGAGTACGAGCTGGATCTAGCGAGGGAGGACCTGCGGGTGCTAGGATTGGCGCAGATGGAGGAGAGTCTGGCCTGCCTGGCGATCGTCTGCATGCCGCAAGATGCGGCGCCGACGGCAAACCTGTTGGGTCCGGTAGTCCTCTCTCGGGAGACGATGCGCGGGATCCAAGCCATACGGGAAGATAGCAAGTATTCGGCGGTTCACCCGTTGAAGACGAACCGTACGGAGCCTGTACCCAGCGCGGCGGCCAAGTCGACTACAGGAGAGACGGAGTGCTGATAATCCGGCGCAGGCGGGGCGAGTCCATCACGGTTGGGGACGACGTCGAGATTGAGATCCTGGAGACCTCGCCGACGCAGGTCAAGCTGGGAATCCGGGCTCCGAAGAGTGTTTCTGTCCTGCGGAAAGAGATTATCGTAACCCGCGAGCAGAACCGTGTCGCCTCCGGTTCGCCGGCGGTAGACGAGAAGTTGAATACGTTGGCCGAGCAATATCGAGCCACGGAAGCTAGCGTGGAGTTGCCGGATCCAGCGACACCGATAGCCCTCGAAGTATCCCACCCACCCGTCATCGATCCGAAGCGCACCTCCTAGCGCGCTTTCGTCCCCCCCACTCAGCAACGAATGAAAGGCAGCCCGCCGCGGCTAAGGGCGGACTGCGTTCCCGGGAATGGATTCCCGCATCCCCCATCCTCTGGCTCCCGCCAGAGCTGTTTCAAGGAGTGAAACATGTCCTTTCGCATCAACACGAACATTGCATCGCTGCAGTCGCGCGAGTACTTGCGGACGACTACCGAACAGCAGGCTAAAGCCATTGGCCGGGTCACATCGGGCTTACGAATTCTCTCGAGCGGCGACGACGCCGCTGGCCTGTCGATCGCCAACAGCTTCCGCAGCGACCAGGCCGTTCTGCAACAAGGTATCCGCAACGCCAACGATGGCCTAAGTACCTTGCAGACGATCGATGGTGGCATCAACAACATCAGCAAGTTATTGGACCGCGCGCGCACCCTCGCCACGCAGTCTGCCTCTGGCACCTTTACGGGGAGCCGCGAGGTGCTGAACACCGAGTTTTCGAGCGTCATCGCGGAGATTGACCGCCAGGCGCAGTCGATTGGCCTGAACACGGGCGGTGAGTTTGCCCGCGCCCTTTCGGTCTTTGTCGGTGGCGGCAAGAGTTCCAACGGAATCAATGCCATCCAGAATGGCGCTTCGAATGTGGATCTATCAAACTCGACGGTGGACGCCAAGAGTCTCGGGCTGAAGGGTTCGCAGGCGCAGGGTGTGCCAACGGTGGATATCGGCACCGGCTCGCCGTCGACGAGTGTGTCGGCCATTATCAACGACCCGACGAATCTCGCCTCGCTCGAAGCGGCGGGGTTCACTGATTTTTATTTCCGGGGTCCTGGGTTCGGCGACGCCGACAGGGTGAAAGTGTCCGTCAACCTTTCGGGCGTCACGAATATCGATAACCTGGTGGGGGCCATCAATGCCGCCATCGAGAGCGCCGGACAGGTGGTGAGTCCGGCGGCAACTGCGTTCCAGAATGCCAACGTGCGCGCTTCCGTGATTACCGCCGCGGATGGAAAACGCTCGCTGGCCTTCACCTCAGCAAACTCGGCGTTTCAGGTTTCGGCGGGAGACCAGACGGCGAATGCACTGTTGGGCAATGTGACTTCAACGACCAACCCGACAGGGGCATCGCTAGCCAACACCGTGACGGGTGGTTCGACGACCGCCGCGGCGGCCACCACCTTCGGCGCTTCGGGCGCCGGCACGGTCACTGTCCGCTTTCAGGGCGCGGGACTTTCGGCGCCAGTCGACATCGACCTGACCGTTGCGGCCGGCACAACCATCGATCAGGCACTTAACACCCTTTCGACGGCGGTCGCCGCCAACGCGTCTTTACAGGCAGCTGGTATCGCAACGGCAACTACCACGCCAGGCTCCGCATTGGTATTCAGCAATTCGCGCGGTGAACGGTTTGAGGTGCTCAGTTCTGGTGACCTCAACAACCGGCTGGGCTTGGGCAGCTTCCGCGCCTCGGGCGGTGCGAGCGGTTCGTTTGACTACGCCGCGATAACCGGTTCTGGCGGCACTTTCGCGGCCGCCGCGCAGACGCTCGAATTTTCCTTGGGAGGTGGTTCGACGATCTCGCTGGCGATCACCCCGACAGCGGCGAACATCGCGGGGGCCACGCAGGCACTCAACGCGGCGTTTGCCGGAAACACGTCGCTGGCAGCGGCGGGCCTGGTAGCCACCAATGACGGCACGAACATCACGATCACAAGCAGCAGCGATACCCGCTTCCGGATTGCAACAGTGGGCGCCGCCAACGTCTTCGGTTTCAACTCTGCCGTCGCAACAGGCGTGGCTGATTTGGCTGAGACGCAAGCGGGCAACACCACCATCAATCAGTTCGTCTCTGGCGGTACCCAGCAGACATCCTTGATCTCCTTCTCGGGGATTCGCAGCGGCGGCGACGACCAGACGATCACCATCACGGCAGCCGAGAACGGAAACGCCGAGCAGTCCCTGGCGGTGGTTCTCCGCAACGATGCGATTCGCAACGCCGGCACCGTGGATGAGGCCATCAATGCAATCAACACCGCGTTGTACCAGTCGAACAATCCGACGCTGCAAAAGGTATTCGCGGTGAAGGCGAAGGCGTCAGCGGGCGGGCCGGAGGGAATCCAGTTCGTCAGTACGCTCAACTCGTTCAAGGTGACGGTCGGCACCAACGGAGGAGGGACGGGCCTGGGCTCGCAAGGCACCGTGGTCTCGTCGGCGACGACAGGCACCGGGGCGACCGCCGACATCAGCACACAGGAAAGCGCACAGGCGGCCGTTTCGGCCTTGGCGGATGCCGTAACGTCGCTCGGACAAGCGCAAGCCGTGGTTGGCCGCGGCCAGAATCAGTTCACCTTCGCCGTGAATCTGGCGGCGAGCCAACTCACCAATCTGGCAGCTGCCGAGTCCCGCATCCGCGACGCCGACCTTGCCGAAGAGGCCGCGAACCTGACGAAGGCGCAGATTCTGCTGCAGGCCGGCGTATCCGCGCTGGCGCAGGCGAACTCGGCACCCGAGCAGGTGCTATCGCTGCTCCGGTCGTAACGGCGAGAGTAGGCGCGGGGCCGCGCGATGGACGGGGCGCGGCCCTCGCCGTTGGGCGCATTTACCGGCTGGACCGGAGCCCCGGTATGCCGTTTCAGAGAGAGGATCATGTCATTTCGCGTCAATACCAACGTCGCGTCTTTGCGGTCACGCGAGTATTTGCGCCAGACGTCAGAGTCTCAGGGCAAGGCTGTCGGTCGCGTCACTTCCGGCCTCCGCATTGTCGCCAGCGGCGATGATGCGGCCGGATTGTCGATTGCCAATGCGTTGCGGAGCGATCAGGCCATTCTGGCGCAAGGGGTGCGGAACGCCAACGATGGGTTGAGTACCCTGCAGACGCTCGACGGCGGAATCAACAACATCAGTAAACTGCTCGACCGGGCGCGAACTCTGGCAACGCAGTCCGCCTCCGGCACATTCACCGGAGACCGGAGCGTGTTGAACGCCGAGTTCACCTCCGTGATCGCAGAAGTTGACCGTCAGGCCCAAGCGGTGGGACTGGCAACGGGCGGCGACTTTGCCCGGTCCCTTTCTGTTTTCGTTGGGGGCGGGCGCAGCGCGAACGGAGTTTCGACGACGGCCAACGGCTCGGTGGAGGTGGATCTATCCACGTCAACGGTAGACGCGAAGAGCCTGGGCCTGAAGGGCGTGCAGGCGCAGGGCGTCAGCACGGTGGACATCGGGACAGGCTCGGCGGGTACCAACGTGCAAGCCATCGTTAAGAACGCGACCAACCTGGCCTCGACAACGGTTAGCGGCTTTACGAACTTCTACTTCCAAGGCCCGGGATTTAGCGACAGCGAGCGGATCAAAGTGGCGGTTAGCCTCTCCGGGATCACGAACGTCGACAATCTCGTGGAGAACATCAACACCGCCATCGATACGGCGGGGAAAGCTTCGTCCCCAGAAGCCACCGCGTTTCAGAACGCGGGCATCCGAGCGATGGTGGTGACGAACGCTAGCGGCCAGAAGTCGATCGGTTTCACTTCGGCCACGGCAGCGTTTCAAGTTGCGGCGGGAGACCGCCTTTCGAACGCTCTGCTGGGCAACGTCACCTCCAGTTCCAACCCGGCGGGCCGGACATTGGGAAACCTGGTGCTGACGAGCGCGAATGCCGCACCGAGCGGGACCACCTTCGGAGCCACCGGGGCCGGTACCGTGACGTTTCGCTTCCAAGGAGGCAATCTCACCAATCCGGTCGATGTCGCCATCGCGGTAACCGCGACAACGACCATCGACCAAGCGATGGTCGCATTGAGTTCGGCCGTCGGCAGCAACGCGTCTCTCCAGGCTGCGGGGATTTCCGCACTGACGGCGGCTCCAGGCAGTCCGATGATCTTCGGGAGCGCCCAGGGCGAGAAGTTCGAAGTCCTGACGTCCGGGGACGTCAACGACCTCTTTAACCTCGGCTCCTATCAGGGGTCGGCAGGCGCCGGTGGCACCTTCGACTACTCTTCGATTACGGGAGCGGCGGGCACTTTCGCCGCCGCTGCGGAGACCTTGGAGTTTTCGATCGGGGGCGGGCCTAAAGTGTCGCTCCCGGTGACCCCGGTCGCAGCGACGATTGCCGGTGCGACGACGGCGCTGAACGCGGCCTTTGCCAGCAATGCGCAGACGTCCGCGGCGGGATTGCTGGCAACCAACGACGGCACAGCAATCACGATTACGAGCACCAACGGATCGAAGTTCCGCTTGAACTCGGTGGGCTCCACAAATATTCTGGGCTTCAACGATCGGGGGGGAGCACAAGCGACGGGATACGCCGACACGGCCGAGACGCAAACCGCCGGTACTACGATTCATTACTTCGCTTCGGCGGGCGCTCAGCAGACGGGATTGTTGAGTTTTTCGCCCATTCGCATCGGCAATGACGACCAAACCATCACCATCACGGCGATGGACCCGGCGGGGACCCAACAGTCGCTGGCCGTTATCCTCCGCAACGATAGCGTAGTGCAGAATGCGGCCACCGTTGATGAAGCGATTCACGCCATCAACGCGGCGCTCCAGCAATCCAACAACGCGACCTTGCGGCAAATCGTAGCCGTGAAAAACCGGGCCACGGCGACTGGGCCGGAGGGCATCAATTTCCTGAGTAACTTAGCCTCTTTTCAAGTCGGGATCGGCACCAACGGCGGGGGTACGGGGATTGGCAGCCAAGGTACGGTGGTCGCGGCCACGACGGTGGGAACCGGGGCAACGGCATCGATTAGCAGCCAAGATGCGGCGGAGAACGCCGTTGTCGCGCTGGGGGAAGCGATTGCGAAACTGGGCACGGCTCAGGCGGTCGTGGGCCGCGGTCAAAATCAATTCACCTATGCGGTGAACCTGGCGCAGTCGCAGTTGACGAATCTGGCGGCATCGGAATCCCGGATCCGCGATGCGGATTTCGCCGAGGAGGCCGCCAGCCTGACCAAGACGCAGATTTTGCTGCAGGCCGGCATTTCGGCGCTTTCGCAGGCGAACTCGGCCCCGGAACAGGTCCTGTCGCTGTTACGGAGTTAAGCCACCGTTCTGCGGCGGGGGTATGGGCCGTATCCCAGAACCTTCTTACCCTACTCCTTCATATTTTTCTAAATCTCTCCGGAACGCTCCGATAAGCCTTTTGTAACCGGTGTATTCACCGGGCGGGAAGGACTCCCGGATCATCGTTTCAAGGAGAGAAACATGTCATTTCGTGTAAATACTAACGTCGCGTCTTTGCAGTCGCGGGAATATCTGCGTCAGACTTCAGAGTCGCAAGGAAAGACCATCAACCGCGTGACCTCCGGGTTGCGCATCATCGCCAGCGGCGACGACGCTGCCGGCTTGGCGATCGCAAACGGGTTCCGCAGCGATCAGGCGGTTCTGTCGCAAGGTGTGCGGAACGCCAACGACGGCTTGAGCACGCTGCAGACGTTGGACGGCGGTATCAACAACATCAGCAAGCTGCTGGACCGGGCCCGGACGCTGGCGACCCAGTCGGCATCGGGCACGTTTACGGGTGACCGCGGCGTGTTGAACACCGAGTTTTCCTCGGTGATCGGTGAAATCGATCGGCAAGCCCAAGCGGTGGGTTTGACGACGGGTGGCGCGTTTGCCAAGTCGCTTTCGGTCTTTATCGGCGGTGGCCGGAGTGCGAACGGCATCACGACGACGACTAACGGGTCGGTCGGTGTGGATTTGTCCACTTCGACTGTGGACTCGAAGAGTCTGGGACTGAAGGGTGTGCAGGCGCAGGGCGTCAGCACGATCGATATCGGCACCGGGTCGGCTTCGACGAGCGTTTCGGCGATCGTGAATGATGCGACCAACACGGGTTCGACGGCGGTGGGTGGATTCACGGACTTCTACTTCAAGGGTCCGGGCTTCAGCGACAACGAGTCGATCAAGGTGGCGGTGAATCTTTCGGGCGTGACCAACGTCGACAACTTGGTGACGAACATCAACGCGGCCATTGAGTCGGCTGGGAATGCTTCGTCGCAACAGGCGACGGCCTTCAAGAACGCCGGGATTCAGGCGACCGTGGTAACGGACTCGACGGGCAAGAAATCGATTGGCTTCACGTCGGCTTCTGCGGCGTTTCAGGTGGCGGCGGGCGACCGGCTTTCGAATGCGTTGCTGGGCAACGTGACCTCGACGTCGAACCCGGCCGGTCTTGCGCTGGCGAATACGGTGACGGGCGGTTCCGCGACGGCGGCGACGACCACGACGTTCGGAGCCTCTGGCGCCGGAACGGTGACGGTTCGTTTTCAGGGCGCCAATCTGACCAGCCCGGTCGATCTCGCTTTGACGGTGGCCTCGGGTACGACGATTGATGCGGCGCTGGCGTCGTTGAGTTCGGCGGTGGGCAGCAATGCCACGTTGCAGGCCGCTGGGATCACGGTGCAAACGGCAACGGCGGGCTCGGCGTTGGTGTTTGGGAACTCTCGTGGCGAGAAGTTTGAGGTTTTGTCCTCGGGCGACTTGAACAACCGTCTCGGCCTCGGATCGTTCCGGAGCTCGACTGGCGCGAGTGGCACCTTCGACTACTCGGCGGTTACGGGCGTAGCTGGCACGTTCCTGGCGGCGGCGGAGACGCTGGAAATCTCCGTTGGTGGCGGTACCGCGCAATCGATTTCGGTAACTCCGACTGCGGCCACGATTGCCGGAGCCACTACGGCTCTGAATGCGGCGTTTGCAGCCAACTCGACGTTGGCGGGGGCCGGGTTGGTGGCGACGAACAACGGTACTGTGATCACGATCACCAGCAGCACCGGGTCCAACTTCCGGCTCAACTCCGTGGGCGCGACCAACGTCCTCGGGTTCAATGGCGCAACAGCGACCGGTGTGGCGGATACGGCCGAAACCCAGAGTGCTGGCACGGACATCAACTTTTTCGCAGCCGCCGGCTCTCAGCAGACCAGTCTGCTGAGCTTCTCGGCGATTCGGAACGGTGATGACGACCAAACGATCACGCTGACGGCTAACGACACCGCCGGTGTCGAGCAGTCCTTGGCGGTAGTTCTGCGCAACGACAGCACGATTCGCAACGCCGGCACCGTCGATGAAGCGATTAATGCGATCAACACGGCCCTGCAACAGTCCAACAACACCACGCTGAATCAGATCGTGGCGGTGAAGGACAAAGCGAATGCGGGCGGCGCCGAGGGTATCAAGTTCGTCAGCAACCTGGCCTCGTTCAAGGTCGGTGTCGGCACCAACGGCAGCGGCACCGGCATCGGCAGCCAGGGTACGGTGGTCACGGCGGCAACGGTCGGGACCGGCGCCACGGCCGCCATCGATAGTCAGGACTCGGCGGAAAAGGCGGTCACGGCGCTCGGCGAAGCCATCGCCAAGCTCGGCACCGCGCAAGCCGTCGTCGGTCGTGGTCAGAATCAGTTCACCTACGCGGTGAACCTGGCGCAATCGCAGCTGACCAACCTGGCCGCTTCTGAATCCCGGATCCGCGACGCGGACTTGGCCGAAGAAGCTGCCAACCTGACCAAAGCGCAGATCCTTCTGCAGGCCGGTATCTCTGCTCTCTCGCAGGCGAACTCGGCTCCGCAGCAGGTGTTGTCACTCCTCCGGGGCTAGTTAGCCTTCGGTAACCTTACTCCAAACTCGGCCCGGATTGTCAGAACAATCCGGGCCTTTTTTCGTCTTTTCCTCCCTCCCCGTTCCGCTCCATCCCGCCGATGGTGAGGGTAGATGACCGTTGCGGCTCGCCTTATTGAAAATGCACAACAACTTCACCAGATCGGCCGATGGCAGGAGGCGGAACGCCTCTACTTGCAGGCCTTGGAACAGTCTCCCGGCGAGTCGAGCGGGTTGCACTTACTGGGCTTGCTCCACGCAGAAACCGGCCGGGAAGACACCGCAGCGCAACTTTTAAGCGCCGCGATTGGCATTGAGGGGCCTTCGCCCCATCTGTGCCGCAATCTGGGAATCATCCTGGAGCGGCAGGGCAAGGCCGAGGCGGCCCTAGCCTGTTACCGCCAAGCGCTCATGAGTGAACCGGAAAACCCTGAAATTTGGGCCCCTCTGGCGGCGCTTCTTTCGGGACAGGGACGCTTCGGCGAAGCGGCCCAAGCCTGGCGCCGCGCGGTGGAAACCAGCCCCGATCCGGTCGAGAGCCAGCTCCCGTGGCGATTATCGTGGGCCAAGGCGCTTGCCCTGGCGGGAGACCGGGAGTCCGCCCGGGAGTTGCTCGAGCGGATCCTGCGCGTGGACACGACACATACCGCGGCCCGCTACGATCTTGGGGTGATCCTCATGCAGTTGGATCGCGCGGCGGAGGCAATCGCCCAATTCGAGCAGGTAGTCGCCGCCGAGCCCGACCATTGCGATGCACACAACAACCTCGGGGTGCTTCTCCACAGTCTTGGACATACTGATCGGGCGCGCCAGCACTACTCCGCTTGTCTAGCGGCCCGGCCGGATGCCATCAACGCCCGGTACAACCTGGGGACGTTGCTGCAGGAGGAAGGCGAGATCGAACTGGCAGTAGCCGAACTTCGCCACGTTCTCGACCTTGACGCCTGCCACGCCGGCGCCTGGACGAATCTCAGCAATTGCTGGCTCAGTCTCGGTGATCCGAAGGCAGCGATGGAATGCGCCGGGAAAGCGCTTGTCCTGGCGCCGGGTCAGCCGTCGGCCCGCTGGAATGCCGGGTTGGCGCGGCTCACGGCAGGAGATCTGCGGGGAGGCTGGACCGGCTACGAAGCCCGGTTCGAACTGCCGGGCGGCGCCCGGCGCCGCACCTTCCCCATGCCTCTGTGGACGGGGGAACCCCTGGTGGGCCGGTCGATCCTGGTCTACGCCGAACAGGGATTGGGCGACAGCCTGCACTTCTGCAGGTACCTGGCAGAACTGGCCGGGCGGGGGGCGCGCGTGATCTTCGAATGCCCCCAAAAGCTGGTTTCGATTCTCGAAACGTTGGATCCGAAGCCAGAACTGGTGGTGGCGCCCGCGAATCCCGCGCCCGCCGCCGACTACCATGTCCCACTGCTCAGCCTGCCGGGGCTGTTCGAGACAACCTTGCCGTCGATTCCCGGGACTTCCCCGTACCTCCTGGCCACTCCCGACGCCCAGGCTCGCTGGCGGAAGCGCCTGGCGCCGCTGCGGCCGCGCCGGCTGGTTGGGTTCGTTTCGCAAGGGAACCCCAAGTACAAGAACGATCGCAATCGGAGTATCCCTTTCCCGGCGTGGGCTCCGCTCCATTCCCAGCCCGGCACGGCGCTGGTGCACCTCCAATTCGGGGTCGCGGCCCCGCCGGAACTGGTGGACCTGGACTTGGGCGCCGAGGTGGGAGACTTCGCGGACACGGCTGGACTGGTGGACGAGTTGGATCTGGTTCTTACAGTCGACACCTCGATGGTCCACTTGGCAGGCGCTCTCGGCAAGACAACCTGGTTACTGCTGCCTTACGCCGCCGATTGGCGGTGGCTCCGGGACAGAAGCGACTCGCCCTGGTACCCGTCGGTTCGGATCTTTCGCCAATCCCGGCCGGGGGATTGGTCATCCGTGATGGGCGAGGTGGTAGCTGCATTGGCCTGACTTGCACATTGGCATCCATTCGTGTCATCCGTAGTCATACCAATGCAGACAGTTCTCCTTAACGATTTCAAGCGCCAATGGTCCGAGATCGGCGGCGACGTGCTGCAGGCGGTGGAAAGGGTCGGAGCTAGTGGCTGGTATGTGCTGGGGGAACAAGTCCAGCGTTTCGAGGCCGAACTGGCAGCGTTCTGGGGACTGCCTGCCGCCGTGGGCGTGGCGAGCGGGCTGGACGCGCTGGAGATTGCCCTGCGTACGCTGAACCTGCGATGCGGGGACCGGGTGCTGACCACCCCGCTTTCGGCGTTCGCCACGACCATGGCGATCGTGCGGCTCGGTGGCGTTCCTGTGTTTTGCGACACCGACGCGAATGGATTGATGGACCTCGAACTCGCCGCGTCGATTTTGAGCGCCGAGCCTGGAATTCGCTTCCTGCTGCCCGTTCATCTGTACGGACAAAGCTTGGATTTGGATCGATTGGCTGAACTACGCGACCGTTTTGGCGTTACCATCGTGGAGGACTGCGCGCAGTCGATCGGCGCGGCGTGGAACGGGCGGGCGACTGGGACCGTGGGCCGGTTGGCGGCTACGAGTTTCTATCCCACGAAGAACCTGGGGGCCATGGGCGACGGGGGCGCCTTGTTGACGAGTGACCCGGAGTTGGCCAGCCGGGCGCGGCGCCTGCGGGACTATGGACAGAGCGCCAAGTATCGCCACGATGAGATTGGCTGGAACAGCCGGCTCGACGAGTTGCATGCGGCGATTCTCACCGCGGCGGTACTGCCTCGACTGCCGGCTTGGACGTCCCGGCGCCAGGAGGTGGCAACCGCCTACAGCGCCGGCATCCACCATCCCGGCGTCCGCCTGCTGCGGCCAGCGGCGGGCGCCACGTCCTGCGAACATTTATTCCCCGTTTCGGTTGCCGGCCGGGAGCAGTTCGAGGCGCACCTGAAGAACCACGGTATTGCCACGGGACGCCATTACCCGATTCTCATACCCGACCAGAAGGCCATGGCGGGAGTGCGTTTCGAGTTAGCGAGCGAGTTGCCGCGGGCTCGGGCCTTGGCGGCAAGCGAAGTGAGCCTGCCGATTCACCCGCAACTCACCGCTGAGGAGATCGAGCGCGTGGTCGCCGCCGTGAATGCGTGGCCGGCGGCGGACTGAGATTTGCCTTGCACGAGACACGCATCGGGCGCGTCTTAGGATTATGGTGACGTCCATTCGCTCCCTTTTCGCCATTTTGCTGACCGCCACGGTTCTGCCGGGCGCGGATTCCGTGGATCTAGCGAAGTTATTGAAGGGCGTCGAAGAGCGATATAACTCGATTCGTACGTTAGAGTTAGGGTTCGAACAAACCTATATCGCGCCGAACAAGGCGCGGCGCGTCGAAACCGGCAGCCTGCGCCTGCGAAAGCCCGGACGGATGCGCTGGGAGTACACCAAACCCGACGGGAAGCTGTTCATTTCGGACGGCAGCAATTACTGGTACTACTCGGTGCTGGCCAAACGGGCTGAAAAGATGAAGCTGAAAGAGGCCGAGGATATCCAGGCGCCGCTCGCGTTTCTGATTGGGAAACTCGACTTCCAACGCGACTTCGCCAAGTTTCTGATCCAACCGGCTGGTGACCTCGTCACCATCACGGCAGAGCCCAAGAACCCCCAGAAGTCCCCCTTTGCGAGCGTCGGATTCACGGTCGGCAAGGACCACCGGATCTCGACTCTGACGATTAAGGGTCAGGACGGGGCGACGATGATCTTTCAGTTCGCCAGCGAAGTCCGCAATCCGCCCTTGAGCGATTCTAACTTTACGTTTGTGGCGCCGCCCGGGGTGGAAGTGGTGGCGGGAGGCGGACAATAGATGGCCGAATTCGTCTTGAAGTACGCCGACGCGCGCGGTCAGATCAAGCAGGAGATCGCCGAAGCAGCCACGGAGCAGGAGCTGCGCGAGAAGTTCACGCAGCAGGGATTTCTCGTCTATTCGGTAAAACCCAAAGGCAAGTTTGACCAACTGGCTCCGGCGCTGACGGGCGCTAACCGCAAGAAGAAGCTCAATCTTGAGAAGTTCCTGATCTTCAATCAGCAGTTCGTCACTCTGATCAAGGCCGGTTTGCCGATCCTGAAGTCGCTCGATCTGCTCGCCACGCGGTTGACGGATGCCAAGATGAGCCCGCTGATCACCGCCGTGCGGGACGATGTGCGGGTGGGAACCAGTTTGTCCGACGCCTTCGCGAAACAAGGCATCTTTCCGCCGATCTATGTCACATCACTGCTGGCGGGAGAACGGTCCGGGGCACTCGTCGAGGTGCTCGAGCGCTTCGTCGGCTACCAGCGGATGACCCTCGCGGTGCGGAAGAAGCTTATCGCATCGTTGATCTACCCGTGCCTCCTGATCGTCCTGGTGCTGCTGCTGGTCGTCTTTCTGATTGCCTATGTGGTGCCGCAGTTCAGTTCGCTCTACAGCAGCATGAACGCCAAGCTGCCCCTGTTGACGACGCTGCTGATCTCGTTCGGCTCCACCGCGCAGGAGTACTTATGGCTCGGGGTGCTGGGCCTCGCTGGGGCGGTGTTAGGCTTCCGGTGGTGGGCCAAGACGGCCAGCGGCCAGGAGATGCTCGACCGCATCAAGCTCAAGCTGCCGATCGCCGGTGAGATCTGGATCAAGTACCAGGTGGCCCAGTTCGCCCGCGTCCTTTCGACGCTACTGCTCGGTGGCATCCCGCTGATTCAGGCGCTCGAAACCGCCGCGGCCAGCGTGGGCACGCGGGTGCTGGCCAAGGCGCTCGAATCCACCCGGAAATCGGTCCGGGAGGGCCAGACGTTATCTTCTTCGCTCGAGGCGACCGGGGTGTTTCCGCCCCTGGCGATCGACATGATCGAAGTCGGGGAATCGACCGGAGCCTTGCCCGCGATGTTGGGGTCCGTCGCTGAGTTTTTTGAGGACGACGTGCAGACACGGTTGGGCGCGGCGCTTTCGTTAATTGAGCCCGCGATCATGATTTTCATGGGTATTTTCGTGGCCTTTGTTCTGGTGGCGCTTTATTTGCCCATCTTTTCGCTGGCGGATACGGTTGGAGGATAGATGGCGACGCAGATCAGCCCCCCGGGAGTTTCCACCCAAATTGCAGAGGCGAAGGCGCTGGCTTCGCGGTATCGAACGCCGTTCGTTGACTTGAAGGAGTCGACGGTCGATTTGGAACTCTTGCGCCTGGTGCCGGTGGACATGATGTTCCGGTACAACTTTGTACCCGTGGCGCTCGAAAAGACGCTGGCCGGCGAGACGCTCGAAATCGCGGTGGCCGACCCCCGGAACCTGCAGCTGATCGACGAACTGAGTGTGCTGCTCCGGCGCCGGTTACGCGTTAAGGTCGCGCCGCTGCACCAGATCACGGATTTGCTCAAGAAGACGGAGCAGTCCCAGCGCGTTCTCGAAGAGGTGACGGAGGGCTTCACCCTGGACGTGGTCTCCGACCAGGAGAATCCGGACGAAACGCTCTCCATCGATAAAATCTCGGCAGGCGGCGACGACATCGCGCCGGTGATTAAGCTGGTGGACAGCACGATCTTCAATGCGCTCGAACGGCGGGCGAGCGACATCCACATTGAAACGCGCGATCAGGAAGTGGTGATCAAGTACCGCATCGACGGCGTGCTCCACTACGCGATGTCGCCGATTGCCAAGGACTGGAGTTCGATGATCATCTCGCGCATCAAGGTGATGAGCGAGCTCGACATCTCCGAACGCCGCGTTCCGCAGGACGGCCGTTTCCGCGTGCGCTACAAGGGCCGCTTGATCGACTTCCGCGTCTCGGTGATGCCGACCGTGCACGGCGAGGACTCCGTGCTGCGCGTCCTCGACAAAGAGTCGATGAGCGAGAAGTTTTCCAAGCTTTCGCTTGACGTCGTGGGCTTTTCAGAGAACGACATCCGGAAGTTCCGCCTCTATATCAAGGAGCCCTACGGCATGGTGTTGGTCACCGGCCCCACCGGCTCGGGCAAGACCACGACGCTCTACGCCGCGCTCAGCGAGATCAAGAACGACGAGGACAAGATCATCACGATCGAAGACCCGGTTGAGTATCAGTTGAAGGGCATCACGCAGATTCCCGTCAACGAGAAAAAGGGGCTGACGTTCGCGCGCGGCTTGCGCAGTATTCTGCGTCACGATCCGGACAAGATTCTGGTGGGCGAGATCCGCGACCAGGAGACGGCGCAGATCGCCATCAACTCTGCCTTGACGGGCCACCTGGTCTTCACTACCGTACACGCCAACAACGTGTTCGACGTCTTGGGCCGCTTCCTGAACATGGGCGTGGAGCCCTACAACTTCGTTTCGGCCATGAACTGCATCCTGGCGCAGCGCCTCGTCCGGAACATCTGTGAGCATTGCAAACAGCCGGTGGGCGTCAGCGAAGAGGAGTTGCGGGAGTCCGGCCTGAAGCCGGAGGAGTGGGCGGACACGATCTTCTACGAAGGCGCCGGCTGCTTTGAATGCGGGGGCACGGGGTATCACGGCCGGAGCGCGATTCACGAACTACTGGATATGTCGGAGAAGATTCGCGAGATGATTCTGGACCGGCGGCCGACTAGCGAGATCAAGCGCTACGCGCGCAGCGAAGGCATGTCGACGCTCCGCGAGTCGGCCATTGAGCGGGTGCGGGCGGGGATCACCACGCTGCGGGAAATCAACAAAGTGACATTTATCGAGGGGTAATGGCGATCACCGACACAATCAATCGCTGGTTGGCGGATCCGGCGCCGGAGTTGAGCTTCGAGATCTCGACGCAGGGCATCGCCTACGCGGCCCGCGGCGGTTCGCCGCAATGGGCTCCTTTCGAAGGGGATACGCTCCGCATCTCGCCGATCGAAGAGAACATCCTCCGGAACGATTCGTTTCTGAAGGCGGTCCGCGACGCCGCGGGAGCCGACGCGGGGCGGAAACGGCGGACAGCGGTGGTAATTCTGCCGGACTACGCCGCCCGGATGGCCGTGCTCGATTTCAGCCAGTTTCCCTCGGATCCGGACGAGCAGCGGGCCTTGGTCCGGTTTCGGATGAAGAAGACGGTGCCGTTTGACGTCGATGCGGCGGCGGTGAGTTGCTTCGTCCAGCCGCGGCCGAACGGGGCCAAAGAGGTGGACGTTTTGGCGACGCTGGTTTCGCTCGAAATCCTCGCCAAGTATGAGGCGCCATTCCGCGTGGCCGGTCTGTGGCCGGGGCGGATTACGGTGTCTACGCTGGCGGCGCTCGAACTGGTGCCGGCGGACGGCTGCCGAGTGCTGATCAAGCTCTCGAACCGAGTTTTGACGATCGCCGTCACGATGGACGGGCGGCTGCGGCTGCTCCGCTGTGTCGAACTGGCCTCGGGAGACGAGGAGGAGTTGGGCGGCGTGTTGTACCCGACGCTCGCCTACCTTGAAGACGAATTGAAGACGCGGCCGCAGTCGGTGCATTTGTGTGGCTTGGAGTCGTTGCCCACGGACGTGGAGTTGCCGGTGGAGGCGTTACGCTCGCCCTTCGGCGCGCCGTCGCCGTTGAATGCCGGACTGCTGGGCTACCTGGCTTCGGGAGGGCGGAACTAGCATGCGGTATCCCATCAATCTGTCGAGCGAGCCGTTCCGCCGGGACCGGGCGGTCACGGTTTTCGCCGCAGTCGCCGCCGGCCTGCTAGTGATTACGTTGGGGCTGTTGGGCACGATGATTTGGAACGAACGGCAGGCGAAGTCGGACCTGGTGGCGGCGTTGGCGCAAACCCAGGAACAGATCGCGGCCATGACCAAAGAGCAGGCGGCGCTCGAAGCGGCGATGCGGAAGCCGGAGAACGCTGACGTCCTGGAGCGCAGCGTGTTCTTGAACACGCTGATTGCGCGGAAGGGCATCAGTTGGTCGCGTCTTTTCGCGGACCTCGAGCAGGTGCTGCCGTATAACGCGCGGCTCATCGCCTTGCGGCCCCAGGCCAACGCCCGGAACGAGATTCAGTTGGAGATGACGATCGGTGCGCAAAGCATTGAGCCGGTGATTGACCTGCTGAAGCGGATGGAAGCCTCGCCGGTCTTCTCGATCCCGTCGATGGCGACAATGCTGCCCCCGTCGCAAAGTGAGCCGCTCTACCGGTATCGCGTGAGTGTGAACTATGCCCAAAAACTTTAAACTGGATCTTCCCCGCGCGATCGTCCTGGTGCTGCTGGTCTTGAATCTGGTGGCGGGATGGTTTGTCTACCAGCCGTTCGGCGGCTCGGCCGAGGAGATGGAGGCGCAGTTGAGCGCCTTGCGGAATCAGGCGCGCGAGCGGAGGGCGTCGCTCGAGCGAACCAAGAAGCTGACCGCCAACATGGACCGTGGCCGCAACGAAGGGGACCAATTCCTGGCCACCTACTTCCTAAGCCGCTCGACGACGTACTCGACGGTGGTGGATGAGCTATCGAGCATGGCGAAGCGAGCCGGGGTGCGGGTGCGGGAGCATGGATTCGTCGAGGACCCGGTTGAGGGCTCCGACGAGTTGTCGATGCTGTCGGTGAACGGGAACTACGAGGGCACCTACGCGGACCTGCTTCATTTTCTGCGCGAGGTGGATAAAGCCCCGCGGCTCCTGATTATTGAGGCGCTCTCGGCCTCACCGCAGCAAGGCACCGGGGTGTTGAACATCAACATGCGAGCCAACGCATTCGTCCGCGAAGCACCGTGGACGGCGGTGGCTCAGAACGGTGGGGGTGTCCGATGAAACTGGGCGCGGAACCGAAGAAGGTCGCCATGCTCGTCGGGATTCTGGGTGTCGGCCTGGCCGTCATGTTTCTTGGCGACGACGGGCCTCCCGCGCGTACCGGGCCTTCGACGGCGCCCCGAGTCCAGGTGCCTCCGGCGGCCGGACCGCGGACGGTCCCGGTGGCCGCGCAGCGCGAAGACACGCGGACGCGCCCGGCGCTGCGGGCCGCGGTGCAGGAGTTCAAGCCCGTCCTGAAGTCAGCGCGGGCCGAGGACCGCGTCGATCCGGCAACGATCGACCCGACGCTTCGGCTGGAGCTGATCAAGCGCCTGGCCGCGGTGCAGATTGAAGGCGGAAGCCGCACGATTTTCGACTTCGGCGCCGCTCCGCCGCCGAAGCAGCCCGATCCGCCCAAGATCTTCCCCAAGCCGCCCAGCGCGGCAACGGCAGCCCCGCCACCCCCTCCTCCGCCGGTCAGCCTGACGCCGGCCGCGCCGGTGAAACCGGCGGCCCCGCCGATCCGTCTCAAGTTTTATGGGTTCGTCGGGGGAGCCCGGACCAAGACCAAGCGGGCCTTTTTCCTCGACGGAGAGGACATTTTCGTCGCCGGTGAGGGCGACGTTATCCAGAAGCGCTACCGGGTGGTACGGATCGGTTTGAACTCGGTGGTGATGGAAGACCTGGAATTCAAAAGCGAGCAGACGTTGACGCTAGAGGAGCAGCAAGGATAGATGCGGCGGCGCCAGGAGTCCGGGTTTGCGATGCTATTGGTCTTCGCCATGGCGGCGGCCATGGCGTGGGTCCTCTACATGGAGTTGCCCCGACTGGCGTTTGAAGCGCAACGGAACAAGGAAGAGTTGCTGGTCGAACGCGGCGAGCAGTACATTCGCGGGGTGGAGGTTTTTGTCCGGAAGAACAAGAAACTGCCCCAGACGATTGAAGAGCTCGAACAGACCAACGGAACCCGTTTTCTTCGGCGCCGCTACCTCGACCCGCTGACTGGTAAGGACGATTGGCGGGTGATTCATGCGGACGCCTCCGGCCGCATGACCGATTCGCTCGTCAAGAAGCAACCCAAACCGGGCGAGACCACCGTCGCTGCCGCCGAGGCGCCCAATCCCTATTCGGTCGGGTCCACGGCCACCCTCAGCACGGACCCAAACGCGCCGTCGGCCGGCGGTCCGCGCCGGGAGTCCGAGCGGGCGGGGGCGCCCGGCATGTTGCCTCCGCCCCCGGGAGGCGAAGGGGCGGTCCCACCCGCGCCCGGCGCCGTCCCGTCCGCGCCAGGCTTACCCGGGCCGTTTGCCCCGCCGGGCACCTACTCGAATACGGCGGCGAACTCGCAGACGGGCGGCCAGGTAGCGCAGCAGGCCGGCGGCTATACCGTGGGTGGCGGAGGGTACACTGTAGGCGGCTCGGGCCCGCCGGATCCGACGAAGTTCAATGCGACACCGGCGAACAATGGCCAGTTGCGCCTGCCCGGCAGCGGTTCCACCAGCTTTGGGCCCGCCATGTCCGGGCCCATGACCGGCCAGGGAACGACCGGAGTCAACGTCAACCCGGCGACCGACATGATCCGGCGCCTGCTTACCACCCCGAATCCCCAAGGTTTGGCGGCCGCCATGGGCGCCCAGCAGTCCCAAGGGCTGGGAGGCGGCATCGTGGGCTTCGCAAGCAAGGTAGACCGCGAAGGCATCAAGATCTATAACGAGAAAACGAACTACAAAGAGTGGGAGTTCGTCTACGACGCCACGAAGCAATCCGGCATGGGCGGGGCCGGGACCGTGCCGGGACAGCGGCAGGGGACCGTGGGTCCGGGGATCAACCCGGGTGGGCAGATGCCGGGCCAGATGCCGATGCAAATGCCGGGACAGATGCAAGGCATCTTCCGGTAGTGTTGACTCCGGCTCCCGGATAGGCATAGTCTCAATCTCGGGAGACTGTTATGATTCAGCTCAAAGTAAACGGATCGGCCAAGAAGTTCGATGGCGATCCGGAGATGCCGCTGTTGTGGTACCTCCGCGACGTGCTCGACTATACGGGCACCAAGTTCGGCTGCGGCGCCGGGTTGTGCGGCGCTTGTACGGTGCACGTGAATGGCGAGGCGACGCGCAGTTGCGTGACGTCGATGAAGGACGCCGCGGGCAAAGACATCACGACCATT
Organism: Terriglobales bacterium; assembly: GCA_027485675.1. Lineage (GTDB taxonomy): Bacteria > Acidobacteriota > Terriglobia > Bryobacterales > Bryobacteraceae. The sequence continues at coordinate 71,905 of JAIXQP010000044.1, forward strand.
GAAGGCCTGGGCGCCAAGAGTGAGCACCCGTTACAAACCGCCTGGAAGCAGTGCAACGTGTCGCAGTGCGGCTACTGCCAGAGCGGTCAGATCATGCAAGCGGCCGCGCTGCTGAAGGCCAAGCCCAAACCGACCGACGCGGATATCGACACGGCCATGCAGGGCAACATCTGCCGCTGCGGCACTTACCAGCGGATCCGGCAGGCGATTCAGATCGCCGCGGGGGTGAAGGCATGAACCGCGTAGAGAAAGTTTCACGGCGCGGCTTCCTGGGAACCGCCATTGGCGCCGGCGCTCTGGTGCTGGGCGTGCAGATCCATGAGGCCGATGCGGCCACTCCGGCCTGGATGCCGAGCGTCTACCTGGGTCTCGAGCCGAACGGGACGGCGGTGATCGTCGCGCACCGCTCCGAGATGGGAACCGGCATTCGCAGTGTGCTGCCGATGGTGGTGGCGGATGAGTTGGAGGCGGACTGGAAGAAGGTCCGCGTGGAACAGGCGGTTGGCGATACGAAGTACGGATCGCAGAACACCGACGGCTCCTGTTCGATCCGCGACTTCTACGATGCCATGCGGCAGGCGGGCGCCACCGCGCGGCTGATGCTCGAACAAGCGGCGGCGAAGAAGTGGAACGTGCCCGTGGGCGAGTGCAAGGGGCAGAACCATTTCGTGGTTCACACGAAGAGTGGGAAGAAGGCGGCCTATGGCGAGTTGGTGAAAGCTGCCTCCGCGCTGCCCGTGCCGAAAAAGGACGATCTGCGGCTGAAGCCGGAGAGCGAGTTCCGCTACATCGGCAAAGAGATGCCGACCATCGACCAGGCGGACCACACGCGGGGCGCGGGCAAGTTCGGAATCGACGCCAAAATGCCCGGCATGCTCTACGCCTCCATCGAACGTCCGCCGGTGCTCGGCGCCAAACTGCGCAGCTTCGACGACGCGGCGGTGAAAGGCATGAAGGGCGTCGTGCGGACCGCCACCATCGAGGGCTTTAAGCCGCCCCATGTGTTCCAGGCGCTCGGCGGCGTGGCGGTGCTGGCCGATAGCACCTGGGCCGCGGCGCAGGGCCGGAAGAAGTTGAAGGTGGAATGGGACCTGGGTCCGAACGCCAGTTTCGATTCCGCGCGCGAGAAGGCCGAGATCCTCGCCAAGGTGAAGCAACCGGGCAAAGTGGTCCGCAATGTGGGCGATGTCGACAAGGCGTTCGCCGGGGCGGCGAAGGTGCACGAAGCGTCCTACTACGTGCCGCTGCTCTCCCACGCTCCCATGGAACCACCGGCCGCCGTGGCCGAATGGCGCGACGGCAAGGTGATCACCTACGCCGCCACGCAGAATCCCCAGGCCGTGCAGGAAGCCGTGGCCGGTGCGATGGGCATCAAGAAGGAAGACGTCATCTGCCATGTCACGCTGCTCGGCGGCGGGTTCGGCCGCAAGTCCAAGCCGGACTATGTCTGCGAGGCGGCCATGCTCTCAAAGCAGGTGGGCAAGCCGGTGAAGGTGGTTTGGAGCCGCGAGGACGACATCAAGTTCGACTTCTACCATGCCAATGCCGGGATGTACATGAAGGCCGCGCTCGATGAAAAGGGCAAACCCACGGCCTGGCTGCACCGCAGCGTCTTCCCCTCCATCGGCTCGACTTTCGACGCCTCGGCCGAGTACGGGCAGGAGTTCGAGATGGGCATGGGCTGGGTCGACCTGCCTTACGCCATCCCGAACCACCGCGCCGAAAATGGAGCCCACAAGAACCATCTGCGCATCGGCTGGATGCGGGCGGTAGCGCATATCTATCATGCGTTCGCCATCCACTCGTTCGTGGACGAGTTGGCGGCCGCTGCCAACCGCGACCGCGTCGAGTACATCCTGGATCTGCTCGGGCCGGACCGCCATGTGCCGATTGAGCCGGTCGGCATGAAGTACTGGAACAACGACCAGGGTCAAGACAAGTTCCCGGTGGATACGGCACGGCTGAAGCGGGTTCTGCAGGTTGCGGCCGAGAAGTCGGGCTGGGCCAATAAGAAGCCCTCGAAGGGCCGGGCGCTGGGCGTCGCGGCGCATCGCAGCTTCCTGACCTATGTCGCCGCCGTGGTGGAGGTTGAAGTCGACGACCGGGGCCGCGTGACGATTCCCCGGGTGGATATCGCCGTCGACGCCGGGCAGATCATCAACCCGGAACGGGCGCGCTCGCAGATCGAGGGCGCGGCTGTCTTCGGCACGAGCCTGGCCATGATGGGCGAGATCACGGCGGCGGACGGCCGGATTGTCCAGTCGAACTTCAACAACTATCCGGTGGCCCGGATCAACGAGGCGCCCCGCGTCACCCACGTCCACCTGGTGCCGAGCAAGGCGCCGGCCGCGGGCATTGGGGAACCGGGCGTGCCGCCGATTGCTCCGGCGATTACCAGCGCCATCTTCGCGGCGACGGGTAAGCGGATTCGGGAGTTGCCGGTCCGGAAAACCAAGCTGGTGTAACCAAGCTGGTGTAAAGGAAAGGCCCCCGTTTCGCGGGGGCCTTTTTCTTGTGGCGCAATCGGCGATAATGAAAGGCTGGAGTGGCTTTGACAATTGAAGAGCAGATCGCCTATCTGAGAAAAGGCATGGCGGAGCTGATCCGGGACGAGGATCTCCGCGAACGGCTCAAGTTGGGCCGTCCCTTAAAGGTGAAGGCGGGGTTTGACCCCACGGCGCCCGATCTGCATCTTGGCCACACGGTGCTGATTCGGAAGATGAAGCATTTCCAGGACTTAGGCCACACCGTCACCTTCCTGATCGGCGACATGACCGGTCTGATCGGCGATCCCACCGGACGGAACGCGATGCGTCCGCCCATGACGCGGGACGAGATTAACGCCAACGCCGAGACCTATAAGGCGCAGGTGTTCAAGATCCTCGATCCCGAAAAGACCGTCGTCGAATTCAACAGCAAGTGGCTCGAGCCGATGACGTTTGAAGAGATGGTTCGGCTCTGCTCGCACTACACCGTGGCCCGGATTCTCGAACGCGACGACTTTTCGAAGCGGTACCAGTCCAACACCCCGATTTCGATCCACGAGTTTCTCTACCCGCTCGCGCAGGGCTACGACTCGGTGAAGATGCAGTGCGACGTCGAGCTCGGAGGCAACGACCAGAAGTTTAATCTGCTCGTGGGCCGGGAGTTACAGCGAGCCTATGGTCTCGCGCCCCAGATTGTCGGCACGGTGCCGCTGCTTGAAGGCCTCGACGGCGTCGAGAAGATGTCGAAATCGAAGAATAACTATGTCGGGATAACAGAACCGGCTCCAGTGATGTTCTCGAAGTTAATGTCGATACCGGATGACTTAATGTTCCGGTATTTTGAGTTACTCACCGATAAGAGCGTGAGTGAGATTCAGCAGTTGCGGCAAGCCCATCCGAAGGAAACGAAGATGGAGCTGGCGCGGTTGATTGTTACGGACTTCCATTCGCGGGAGGACGCCGAACGGGCGGCTGGCGAGTGGGTTCGCGTGGTTTCGCAGGGTTCTGTTCCGGCGGATCTCGAAGAGTACCTGGTTACCGAACCAGGGTTGCGGATCGATAAGTTACTGGTGCGGTGCGGATTGGCTGCCTCGGGAAGCGAAGCGCAGCGGAAGATTAAAGAGGGCGCGCTCGAAGTGGATGGCGCGCGGGTCTCTGAGTTGGTCGTGTTGGACTTCCCGGGCAGCTATGTGTTGCGGCTGGGTAAGAAGTGGAAAAAGGTACAAGGATGATCCGCCCCAAACGGTATTTATTGAAGGTCCGCGGTCACGAACTGCAGTTCGGCGACCGGACCCTGATTATGGGCGTCTTGAACGTCACCCCCGACAGTTTCTCGGACGGGGGACGGTTCAGCGATCCGGAGCGCGCGGTGGCGCGGGCGCTGGAACTCGAGGCGCAAGGAGCGGATATCATCGATATCGGCGCCGAATCCACCAAACCCGGCGCCAAACCGGTGAGCGAGGCCGAGGAGTTGCGCCGGCTGATTCCCGTGCTCAAGAAGCTGGAAGGACAGTTGAGCATCCCCATTTCGGTGGATACCTACAAGAGCGGCGTCGCCGAAAAGGCCCTTGAGTATGGCGTCGCCTTCATCAACGATCCGTCCAATCTGACGATTGACCCGCGGATCGCCAATGTCGTCGCCGCACAGGATGCCGGCCTGATCCTGAACCACATGCGGGGAACGCCAGAAACCTGGGCGAAACTGGGCAACCTGACGCATCCGGCCGAGTCCGTGCTCAGTGATCTCGAAAACAGCGTGAACCGGGCGCAGAAGGCGTTGGTGGACCGGAACAAGATCATCATCGACCCAGGTCTCGGCTTTGGCAAGCGCGGCGATCAGAACTGGGAGATTCTGGCGCGATTGGGTAAGTTCCGCGAGCTGGATCTGCCGATTATGGTTGGCGCCTCCCGCAAGAGCTTCCTGGGCCAAAAGACCAACGACGCCATGCAGCAGGACTTCGCCACGGCGGCGGCCGTGACGGCCGCGATCCTCGAAGGGGCGCACATGGTGCGTGTGCACAAGGTTTCCGCCCTCGTCTGCACTGTGCAAGCGGCCGATGCGCTGCTCCGGAATGGCCCGGAGGAGAAAAAGGAGCACAAGGAAAAGCGGCGGATCCTCAAGGACTCCGATCGGCGTCCCTACGGGGTAGGAGAGTCCTCCGACGTGCCGGGACCGCGCGATTTCCGGCCGGGCCGGACACCCGCACCGCTCGACGCGCCTCCGCCCGCCGAGCCGCGCCCCTATGCCGATCGGCCTCCGCGCGAAGAACGCGGCGGCGAAGATCGCCCGTTCATGAAGCGGCCCTTGTATGGCGGACGAGGCGACTCCGCGCGTCCCCCGCAAGGCGACCGTCCCCCGCGGCCGTTTCAGAGCGGCGATCGGGGTGGCGGTGACCGGCCTTACATCAAGCGTCCCTCCTACGGCGACCGGCCATCGTCTTATGGGGACCGGCCCCAGCGATCCGACCAGGGTGGCGACCGCGGACCCGATCGGGAGGGCGGCGACCGGCCCTACGGCAAGCGCCCGTCTTACGGCGATCGTCCCCAGCGGCCTTACGGCGATCGGCCCCAGCGGCCCTATGGCGGTGACCGGGGCGGGGATCGGGGCGGGGACCGTCCGTATGGGAACCGGCCCCCTTCTGGAGATCGGCCGAGTTACGGCGACCGCCCCCCGCGCTCGAACGACAGCGGCGAGCGCGGCTCCTACGGCGACCGGCCGAGCCGTCCGCCCTTCGGAGATCGACCTCCGCGTCCTGGCGGCGGCGATCGGCCCTTTCGGCCCAGCGGCGGCGATAGGCCCTTCCGCCCCCGCCCGAAAGGCGATGGCCCGCCGGGAGACCGTCCCTTCCGGCCCCGCTTCCCGAAGCCACCCGGATTCCGGCGCGGCTAGAACCGAACGCTGCGGCGCGGTTTTCCCGTCGGGAGAAACCGCGCCAGCAGCGGCTTAGTGGCCGCCCTGCGTGAGCTGGCGTTGGAAAGCCGGCAGGATCATCGGTGGGATCTCCTTCGAATCGATATTCTCCCGCGTCACGAGCGTCGCGGGCAGATCCCGGCGTGGTGCTGGCGACCCACCGCTGAGCTTCGCCGTAATCGCCTTCACCGTCTCGTAGCCCATTTGATACGGATCCTGCAGAATCAGCGCGTCAATCCAGCCGGCGTGGAGGTCCTCCACGAACTGTTCGTTGGCGTCGAACGCCACGAACTTGATCTGTTTGGCGTTCCGGCTCTTGATCGCTTGCAGCGCCCCAGCCGAGCTCGATTCGTTGTCGGCGAAGATGCCGGCCAGGTCCGCGTGGGCGGTGAGAGCGTTTTCGGTTACCGCCATGGCCTTCGCGCGGTCCGCCATGCCAAAGCTTTCGACGACAATCTCGATGCCGGGGAAGTTGGCGTCGATTTCGTCGCGGAAGCCGGCCTCCCGCTCCATGGTCGAGGCGCTGCCGGGCATGAAGCCGACCACGGCTACCTTCCCTTTACCGCCCAATGCCTCGGCTAACCGGCGCGCGGCCAGGCGCCCACCCGCCCGATTGTCGGTGGCAACGTAGGTAAGCCGGTTCGCGGTGTCGACGCCGGAGTCGAAAATCGCCATCGGGATACCCGCCGCGGTCCCCCGGTCAACCGTACCGGCCAAGGCCTTGCGGTCCACCGGCGCCAGAGCAATTCCCGCCAGGCGGCGCGTGATCATGGAATCGACGATGTCTTTCTGGCGGCTCGCATCCACCTCCAGGGTCGGCGCGTTCCATTCGATGGTGTAGCCGGACTCTGCCGCCGCCTTCTGCGCACCGGCTTTCACGGTGAGCCAGAAGGCGTGACCGGCTCCTTTGGGGACGACGCCGATCACCTTGGAGGAAGATTGCTGGCAGGCGGTCAGGAATAGCAGCGGCACGGATAGAAGCAGGCAGAAGCGCATGGTAGGTTAATTCTATATGGCCTTGGTGCGGGTTGGGTCTTTGGATGACGTTCGGCCGGGAGGGGTGATGGAGTTCCGGCAGGGGAGCACGGAGATCGCCATCTGTAACGTGGGCGGCGAGTTGTTTGCCGTGGATAACCGCTGTCCGCATCGCGGTGGTCCCTTGTCCATGGGAGCTTTGCACGGGACGCATCTCGTCTGTCCCTGGCACGCCTGGGAGTTCGATTGCACCTCCGGGGTGTGCGATTTCAATCCGTCGATCGTCCTGCGGCGCTATGCCGTTCAAGTCACGGAAGACCACTCGATTCTGGTTGAGTTGACCTAAGCGGTGCCGGAGCTACCGGAGGTCGAAACCATTGTCCGCGGTTTGGCGCCACGCCTGCAGGGGCAACAGATCGTCCAGGCCCGCTATTGGCCCTCGCGGGTCTTCCGCGGCGAGTTCCCGCCGGAACTCGCCGGCGCGGTGGTGTGGCAGGTCAGCCGCTACGGCAAATTCATCGTGGCCCGCTGCGACCGGGGCTTCCTGGGGATCCATCTCGGGATGACGGGCAAGCTCCTGTTCGACGCAGCGCCGCAGAAACACACGCGGGCTTTCTGGGAGTTTTCGGAGTTCCGGCTCGTTCTCGAAGACATTCGCCAGTTCGGCCGGGTTCTGTGGGGAGAGCAGTTACCGGAACCGATCGCCTCGCTCGGGCCGGATCCTTTGGAGGTTCCGCGAGAGGAGTTCGTACAACGAGCGCGGAGGTACCGCACGTCGGTTAAGGGATTGCTGCTCAATCAACAGTTTCTGCGGGGACTGGGCAACATCTACGCCGATGAGCTGCTCTTCCGAGCCCGTCTCCACCCGGAACGCCGCACGGAGGAGCTATCGCCCGCAGCGTGGGAACGCGTATGGACAGAAATGCGCCACCTGCTCCTGGAGGCGATTGCCCTGGGCGGGTCGTCCATCTCCGACTACGTCAACACCGCCGGACGGAAGGGCAGCTTCCAGCGGGAACATCGTGTCTATGCACGAGAAGGGGAGCCGTGCGTTGTGTGCGGCTCCCCGATTCAGAAAACAGTCTTACTACAGCGGGGAACCCACTACTGTCCCCGATGCCAGCGGCTTTAGAACTTCACGCCCTTGGCGCGCAGATCCCGGACCACGACGTCAATGCCGACCTTGTCGATGTGCTTGATGCCTTGGACGCTCAGCGTCAGCCGGATGAAGCGGTTCTCGGCGGGATACCAGAAGCGCTTGCTTTGCATGTTCGGCTGCCAGGTGCGGCGGGTCTTGTTGTTCGCGTGCGAGACACGGTTACCAAACCGCGTTTTGATTCCAGTTACAGGACATTCCATAAAGAGACTCCGAAAAGATGGGGTCGGCAGGGCACACGACAAGTGTGCGCGCAAAAGCCTAGATTAGCACAAATGGTTGGGATGGGTAAAGCCACTCATTCCTGAGTCCCATCAATTTTCGTTCCGGAAAGCAGATGGCGTACGGTGCCCAGCTTTCCAGTAAACAGAGAACCGAAGACCGAACCGACCGAATGGCCAATGCCCGTACCTTGGTGTTTCTTCAGGTAGACGGCAGCGCCGGTATGCCAATCGGCTTCCAGCAGATCTGCATCAATCTGTTTGGGCTGCTCCGGGTGGAGAACCCCGGAAGCGCCGGGTACCCGCAAAATCCTTCGCTGCGCCCGCTTCACCTGCGCCGCGATCTCCGCATCGGCCCACTGCTCTCCATAGCGTTCATCCAGAAAATTCATTCCCTTCAGAAAGGACTTCCGGATGAGCAGCGCCGACACGCCCGGGTACTCGACCGTCTCCGGGGCCGCCGAATTCTCCGGGGCCCGAAAGGCCGGCCGCGGCGACTGCGCGGTGGGCAATGTACGAAGGTAAGGGGCCGGAGAGCCGTCCGCCAATGTCAGGGTCGCGACTGCCGCGGCGACGGGACCGTTCTCTTCCACGCTTTCCACTAGAGCAGCGACGGCGCCGGGCGCCAGCTCCACGCGGGGGTCGAGGAACAGAATGCTTTCGCCTTGGGTGGAGCGTAGGCCGATGTTGGCGGCCTTGGTCCAGCCGAAGTTCTTGGGCAGGCGAAGAGCCGTCAGATCCGGAAACTCAGCGACAACGGCGCCGGTCTGATCGCGGGAAGCCAGATCCACCACCACAATCTGCATTTCCGCAGCCATCGAGGAATTCGTCAAAGCCAACAGACAACGCCGCAGGTTCTCATCCTGGTTGCGGCTGACGCACAGGACAGAAACACGGACGGCGGGAGTGGCGGAGGTGGATTCCATACGACTAGAAGGCTGCTCCACACAGAACGGCGCAAGAATCAGGGAATGATCCTTGCGCCGGGGTTGCGGGGGCCGAAAAAGTTATTTCGAATCTTGCTCGCCGTCAGTTTCCTGACCTTGCTGCAACTGCTTCAGACGCTCTTCCCGGCGCTTGGCACGGTCTGCCGCGCGACGGACGAGTTCGGAACCGACCAGCTCCAACATCGCGGTCTCCGCGCCGTCGCCCTTGCGGACGCCAACTCGCACCACGCGGGTGTAGCCGCCATTGCGCTGCGTAAACCGGGGGCCAATCTGGTCAAACAACTTCTGCACAGCAGCCGGGGTCAACAAGAAGGCGGCCGCCTGCCGACGGGCGTGAAGGGTATCACGCTTGGCCAACGTGATCATCTTCTCGACGATCGGCTTGGCAGCCTTGGCTTTCGGAACCGTCGTGACGATCCGCTCTTCGAGAATGGCGCTGGTCACCAAGCCACGCAGCAGCGCGCGACGGGCGCTGATATTGCGCTTGAGTTTAAAACCTGCTCGATTGTGTCTCATGCTATTTCTCTAACTTCTGAATTACTCGCCAATTTCAGCGCTGTCACTGACCGGCGCGCCAGCCGGGGAGACCAACCGTCCCTGCGAATCGAACTTCATGCCAAAGCCAAGCCCGAGCCCAGATAGGATCTCTTTGATTTCGTTGAGCGACTTGCGCCCAAAGTTCTTGGTCCGGAGCATCTCGGCCTCCGAACGCTGCACCAGATCGCCAATCGACTGAATGTTGGCATTCTTCAAGCAGTTGTAGGAGCGCACCGAGAGTTCCAACTCTTCCACCGACCGGTTCAGAACTTCGTTCACCTGTCCGGTGACGCCCCGCTCGGCCGGCTCCTCCACCGCTTCCGAGATCTCCTCGAAATTGATGAAGATGCTCATGTGATCCTTGAGCAGCTTCGCCGCCATGCCGATGGAGTCCTGCGGCGAGATCGCGCCGTTGGTCACCACTTCGAGGGTCAGCTTGTCATAGTCCGTCATCTGACCGAGACGAGCCGCCTCGACCGAATAGTTCACCTTACGGACGGGGGAGTGCACGGAGTCGATCGGGATAAAGCCGATGGGCAGATCTTCGTCGAAGTTCCGGTCCGCGGCGACATAGCCCCGGCCTTGCTTCAAACGCACTTCGATATTGAGCTTGCCACCCTCACCAACGGTCGCGATGTGCAGATGCGGATCCAAAACTTCCACATCAGCGTCCGTTTGAATCTGCCCCGAGAGAACCTCGCCGGGCTGGTCCACAATGATCCGGGCGGTATGGATTCCGTCGGAGCTCATCTTGAACGGGACCTGCTTCAGGTTGAGGATAATGTCGGTCGCGTCTTCCGTCACACCGGGGATGGGGCTGAACTCGTGGGCCACGCCTTCAATGCGGACCGCCGTGATGGCCGCACCCTCGATGGAGCTGAGAAGCACGCGGCGGAGGCTGTTGCCGATCGTGGTGCCAAAACCACGCTCGAACGGCTGCGCCGTGAACATACCATAACGTTCAGTTAGCGTCTCGGTATTGGCAACCAGTCGCTTCGGTTTCTGAAAGCCTTTGAACATAGCTCTCCTTGTAGGGATTGTGGACTTGGGTCGCTTACTTCGAGTACAGTTCGACGATCAACTGTTCGTTGACCTGGATCTGAACCAATTCTTCACGCTTCGGGTTCGTGGCAATGGTCGCCTTAAGGTTTTCCCGGTCAACTTCGAGCCAGGTAGGCGACGGCAAGTGAGCCGTGGCGTCGCGGGAGGCGAGGATAGAAGGGTGATTCTTGCTCTTGTCCCGCACCGAGACCACGTCTCCGGGGCGGACCTGGTAGGAAGGAATGTTCACCTTCTTGCCGTTGACGAGCAAGTGACCGTGGCGAACCACCTGCCGCGCGCCAGCGCGGGAGGTCGCGAAACCGATGCGAAAGGCGACGTTATCGAGCCGCTTTTCGAGCATCTGCAGCATCACTTCGCCGGTAATCCCCTTCGAGCGGCTAGCCTTCTCGAAGATGTTCCGGAACTGGCCTTCAAGCAGGCCAAAGTAGCGGCGGGTCTTCTGCTTCTCACGGAGCTGCAAACCGTAGCCAACAATCTTGGGCTTCCGGGCTTGGCCGTGCTGACCAGGGGGGAAGTTCCGCTTCTTCTCATCACTCACGGCGCACTTAGGGCCGTAACAACGCTCTCCCTTCAGGTAGAGCTTCATGCCTTCGCGCCGACACAAGCGGCACACTGGGCCAATATAACGAGCCATTCAATCTCCTAAAACCTTTGAGCTTTCACTCAGGGTGCAGTTTACGGCGTTCGCCTTCGTCCTGCTTGGTTGACAGTTGCGCCAAAAGACACAATCCGTCAGGTAACAGTATGACACACTCCGGGGCAACAGCACTAGCGGCCGCCGGAGTGCGTAAAATTTCGGGAAAACTCGCGATCAGACGCGGCGCTTTTTGGGGGGACGGCAGCCGTTGTGCGGAATCGGCGTCCGGTCCTTGATGGAGCGAACTTCGATACCGGCCGTCGACAACGCCCGGATCGCCGATTCGCGGCCGGCGCCCGGTCCGCTCACTCGCACTTCAACAGTCCGCAAGCCGGACTCCTTCGCCTTGTTCGCAGCCGTCAAGGACGCCTGCTGAGCAGCGAATGGAGTTCCCTTGCGGGAACCACGGAACCCCAGCGAGCCGGAGCTCGACCAGGCGATAACGTTACCAATCGGGTCCGTGAACGTGATGATCGTGTTGTTGAACGTAGCCTGCACGTGGCAGAGACCAATCGGTACGTTCTTTCTTTCCTTCTTTTTGAAGGCCTTCTTTTTCGCGTTTTTTGCTGGTGCTTTGGCCATGTTCGTTTACTGGTGCGGATCCTTACTTCTGACCCGGCTTCTTCTTGTTGGTGACGGTACCCTTCCGCGGACCCTTCCGTGTACGGGCATTGGTGTGCGTGCGCTGGCCACGGGCGGGTAGGCCGCGACGGTGACGCAGACCACGATAGGAGCCCATCTCGATCAACCGCTTAATGTTGAGAGACACTTCCTTGCGGAGGTCACCCTCCACCGCTCCCTCGTTTTCAAGAAGCGTACGGATCTGGTTGACTTCGTCCTCGGTCAGGTCAGAGATCTTCCGGTTCGGATCGACGCCGACCCGGTAAAGGATCGACTTCGCACGGGTGCGGCCAATGCCATAAATGTAAGTGAGACCGATCTCAGCTCGCTTCTTTGCGGGTAGATCGACGCCGGCGATACGTGCCATAGGCTGGGTTCTCCTGTTTCTCTAAAAATCGCTGTTAAAAAGCCAAAGCGCGCCGCGCTTAGCCTTGCCGCTGTTTGTGTTTCGGATTCGTACAAATGACCCGCACCATGCCGTAGCGGTGGATGATCTTGCACTTATCACAAATTTTCTTTACCGATGCCCGTACTTTCATGACTTCCTTGGTGCCCCCGTGATTCGGCCTCGCGTTGGATCTTGTGGCGAGAGCGTCACTTCAACTTGGTCTCCCGGCCGGAGCCGGACAAACTGTACTTCTCGATTACCGGCCGCGTGTGCGAGCACTTGTTGCCGGTTCTCTATTTCCACCTTGACGATGCCGTTCGGCATTAGCTCTACGACGGTCGCTCGATGGATCTGCATGTGGACTTATCTCTTCACGGCCGCGTCAGTACCCACGGTCCGTCTTTCGTAACAGCCACACAATGCTCGAAATGTGCCGAAGCCGAACCATCCTGACTAACAGCGGTCCAGCGGTCAGATAAAACTTTAGATTGCGGTTTGCCGGCGTTCACCATCGGCTCAATCGCCAAAACCATCCCCTCTTTCAATCGGGGGTTCTCGTTGTTGCGGTCCACGTAGTTGGGAACCTGGGGCTCCTCATGCAACTCCGTGCCAATCCCGTGGCCGACAAATTCGCGGACGATCGTGAAGCCGTTCGACTCCACATGCTTTTGCACGGTCGAGCAGATGTCGAACAGCCGGTTGCCCGGTCGGACTTTTTCAATCGCGCGTTCGAGAGACTCCTGGGTCACCGCGAGCAGTTTCGCCAATTGGGGACTGATCTCCCCCACGCCCACCGTGATCGCCGAGTCGCCGTAGTAGCCGTCGAGTTGGACCCCAGTATCGATCGAAATGATATCGCCGCGCTTCAGGATTTTGTGCTTCGAAGGCATGCCGTGCACAATTTCATCGTTAACCGAGGTGCACAGGACATACGGATAGCGATTCCCGGCGGCAGGCGAATAATACCCCTTAAAGGCGGGCCTGGCTCCGGCATCGAGAATCAGCTTTTCAGCAGCAGCTTCCAGTTCCAACGTCGATACCCCTTCCTGCACCATCTCCGCCACGGTATGCAGAACCTTATAGACAAGAAGGCCACTACGGCGCATCTTCTCGAGTTCTGCGGGACTTTTACGGATGATCATTGGGCGATAGAGGTTCTAGGTTCAACCAGGGAATGTTCTTGTAACTGTTTTATTAGCTTGTTGAGGATCGCCGCCGGGGTTTCCAGGCCACTAAACTCCCAGCTTCGAATCGCCTGGGCGCTCAAGTATTGAGCTACCGGCTCCGTCAGCGTGGCGTAGTGGTCGAGTCTCTTGCCGACGAAATCGGCTTGGTCATCCACCCGCTCAGCGAGCGACTCCCCACACTCATCACATAATCCAGGAGTGCGAGGGGGCAGTCGAACAACGTTGAAAATCGCGCCGCAGGAAGAACAGAAGCGCCTTCCCTGCAAGCGAACCTTCACTTCAGTATAGTCCAGTTGCAGACGCACAAGCAGTGGCTCAATGCCATGGCCGCGGAGGACAGGAAGGAACTGAACCGCCTGCTCCAGAGTTCTCGGATATCCGTCCAGGATCATTCCGTTCTGGCAGTCGGGCAGCGCCATCCGTTGCGCAACCAAGTCATTGACGACGACATCCGGAGCGTAGCCGCCCCGCAAGATGCCGAGTGAGGCTTGGCCTTCCGGCGTTCCCGCCGCGATGTGCTGCCGGAGAAGATCACCGGTCGAAATGTGAGGCCAGGCGGTAACCTGACTCAACATTCTCCCTAAGGTGCCCTTTCCGGAACCCGGTACGCCGTACAACAACACCGCCAGGGGTTTGAAAGCACGAAAACTGGCAGCAACGACGGTATTCAATTGCGAAACAACGATCCGGTTAAGCCGACGAGCGGCGTCCACGAATCCGGCCCGCACGAGGGGTAAAGCCCTCGTAGTGCCGCATAATCAGTTGGGCTTCAATCTGGTTAACGGTGTCCATGGCCACGCCCACGACGATCAGCAAGGAGGTGCCGCCGAAGTAGAAGTTGACGTTAAGACCATCCAGAATAAAGCGGGGGAAATAGGCATCCACCCAGTTCCCAATCAGGGGAAGGTGCTGGAGTTTGATGCCGGAAATCATGATCTCGGGAAGCAGGCAAAGGATGGAGAGATACAAACCACCCACCACCGTGATCTTCGTGAGAATGTTGTTCATGTAGTCGGCGGTGTTCTTGCCGGGACGAATACCCGGAATAAAGCCACCGTACTTCCGCATGTTGTCCGCCGCTTCGTTCGGGTTGAAAATGATCGAGACGTAGAAGAAGCAGAAGAAAACGATAAGAGCGATGAAAAGAATGATGTACAGCGGTTCCGAGTGTTGGATGCTCCGAAGCATCGCGCTGAGGTAGGCGTTGTCCCGCACCCAGGCAATTTGCGTCAGCGTCTGCGGGAAGGTCAGCAGGGAGCTGGCGAAGATCACCGGGATCACGCCACCCGCATTTACCTTCAGCGGCAAGTGCGTGGACTGGCCACCCATCATGCGGCGGCCGACGACGCGGCGAGCGTACTGAACCGGAATGCGGCGTTCGCCCCGTTCCACGAGGACGATTAAGCCGACCACCGCGATCATGATCGCGATAATCACCAACAGCTGCACAATGTTCCACTCGCGGGTCTCAAAGGCCTTCTGGTAGATGTTCCCGATCGCCTGCGGCAGCCCGACGACGATGCCCGTGAAGATGATCAGGGACATCCCGTTGCCGATCCCGCGCTCCGTGATCTGTTCCCCGAGCCACATGATAAAGGCAGTACCGGTGGTCAACGAGATCATCGTCATGAAGACGAATCCGAAACCCGGATTAATAACGAAATTCCCTTGCGACTGTAAAGCTGTAGCGATCGTAAAGGACTGTACCAGCGCCAGGGCAACCGTCAGATAGCGGGTCCACTGCGTAATCTTTCGGCGGCCGAGCTCTCCTTCCTTGGACAACTTCTCCAGGGTGGGAACCACGATCGTCATGAGTTGGAGAATAATGGAAGCCGTGATGTACGGCATAATCCCCAAGGCAAAGACGGTCAGCCGGCGGAACATGCCGCCGGAGAACAGGTCGATAAAGCCAAACAGGGTGCCTTGGTTCTGCCGGAAGAACTCCTCCAGCTGCTCAGCATCAATGCCGGGCGTCGGAATATGACCGCCCAGACGATAGATCGCCAGCATCCCAAGGGTGAAAAGAATGCGATTCCGGAGATCCGGAATCTTGAATGCGTTCGCCAGTGCTTCGAAGAACTTCATGACGCTTCGTTATAGGGGAGCGGACTACTGCTGCTTCTTCTCGATCAGAGTAACGGTGCCACCGGCTGCCTTGATCTTCTCTTCAGCGGCCTTGGAGAAAATGTTGGCGGTAACATGGATGGGACGGGTGATCTCGCCGTTAGCGAGAATCTTCAGACCATCCAAGGGCTTCTTAATGACGCCCAACTCCATCACTTTCGCCATATCGAAGGTGTCGCCGGTCAGCTGATCCAACGTCGACAGGTTCACGATCGCGTATTCCTTCCGGAAGATGTTCGTAAAGCCCCGCTTCGGAAGACGCCGGTGCAGCGGCATCTGGCCGCCTTCGAAACCACGCATCCGAGAGTAGCCGCTGATCGACTTGGCGCCTTTCGCGCCACGACCGGAGAATTTGCCCCGGCCGGTACCCATACCTTGGCCAACGCGCTGTTTCTTTTTTACCTGTCCGGCAGGGGGTTTGATATCACTGAGATTCATGTAAGGTCGTCTCCACGCGGCTAGCTATTCTACAATCCGGAGAAGGTGAGGAACCTTGGCCACCATACCCCGAAAAGAGGCGGTGTCCGGGCGCTCGACGATCCGGTTCATTTTCTTCAAACCCAGAGAGCGGACAATCGCCTTATGCGGCTCCGGGGTGCTGATCGGACTCCGATACAGCTGGATTTTTATCATTTTAGCAGTGCTCATGGCAACAGGTCCTTACAACTTCTCTGGAGCGATCCCACGGATGTCGGCGACGTCGCCCTTCTCGCGGAGTTGCACGAGGGCGGCCATCGTAGCCTTCACCATGTTGTGTGGGTTGCGGGATCCCAGGCACTTGGTCAGAACATTGGGGATTCCAACCGCCTGAATCACCGCACGAACCGCACTTCCGGCAATCACTCCGGTGCCTTCCGGAGCCGGCTTGATCAGAACCAGCCCGGCGCCGAACCGTCCGGTGGCTGCGTGAGCGATGGTCGTCTCGAGCACGTTGATCTTGTGCAGATTCTTTTTGGCCGATTCAATTCCCTTCTTGATGGCGGCCGGAACTTCCTTGGCCTTGCCGGTTCCGAATCCGACAATTTTCGCCTGAGGATCGCCGACAACAACCAAAGCGGAAAAGCTGAGGTTCTTACCGCCCTTGACGACCTTGGTGACGCGATTGATCGAGACCACTTGCTCTTTCAAATTGGCGGTCGCTTCGACGCGCTTGACTACGGTAGCTGGCATGCAGTAATTCTCCTCGGCCCCTTAAAATTCCAATCCGGCTTCGCGGGCCGCATCGGCCAACGCCTTGATCCGTCCATGATAGAGAAAGCCCCCGCGGTCGAATACGACTTTGGAGATTCCTTTCTCTCTGGCCCGCTCGGCCACCAACTTGCCGATGGCCTGCGCGCCGGCGATGTTGCCGCCATCCACCGCGCCCTTCTCAGCCGACGATGCCGAAGCCAGGGTCACCCCGGCCAGATCGTCGATCACTTGGGCGTAAATGTGCTTAATGCTGCGGAAGACAGCCAAACGAGGACGCTGCGGATTGCCCTCGACGCGCTTGCGAATGCGAGTATGAATGCGGCGGCGAACGGCGTCTTTATTGATTTTCGAGATCATGCTTACTTGTTCCTCACCCGGTTACTTCTTGCCGCCCGCACCGGACTTACCAGCCTTCTTGCGGAGGACTTCGCCCGTGTAACGGACGCCCTTGTTCTTGTACGGATCCGGCGGACGGAGGAAGCGCATGTTGGCGGCCACTTGGCCGATGAGCTGCCGGTCGTGGCTGGTCAACACTAAGTGGGTCATCTTCTCCACCTTTGCATCGACACCTTCCGGAAGAAGGAACTCAATGGGGTGGGAGTAACCCAAGGTGAAAACAACCACCTTCCCCTTCACATCGGCGCGATAGCCGGTGCCCACGATGTCCAGCTCGCGAGTGAAACCGGTGGAAACTCCGGTGATCGCGTTAGCGGCCAGCGCGCGCGTCAGTCCGTGCAGAGCGGCATACGTATCGTTGTCGCGCTTCACTTCCAGTACATTCGCGTTCTGCTCAATCCGGATACCCCCGGGAATCGGCACAGTCAGCTGACCTTTCGGGCCTTGCACCGAAAGCTGGTCGCCGATCTGGATCTTTACCCCCGCGGGGAGCGGGATTGGTTTTTTTCCTACTCTCGACATAGTCCTTGTTCTCTCAGTTCCCTCACCGCCCTACCAAACTTGGCAGAGCAGTTCGCCACCAACGCCTTCCTTGCGGGCGGCGCGGCCGGTCATCACGCCCTTCGGCGTCGTCAAAATGTTGATGCCCATGCCGCCGAGGACGCGGGGAACGTCCTTCGAGCCGACATACACCCGGCAGCCGGGCTTGGAAATCCGTTCCATCTTGGAGATCACCGGCGCGTTAGCGGGGGTGTACTTCAGATAGATCTTGATTACTTTCTTGGCGCCTTCCTCGGCGAGTTTGTAGTTGAGGATGTAGCCCTCCTCGCGGAGAATCCGGGCAATCTCCAACTTCAGCTTCGACCCCGGAACATCCACTTTGGGATGCCGGGCGGCCATCGCGTTGCGGATCCGCGTAAGCATATCGGCGATAGGATCGCTGGTCATGGTCCGTTCAGGTTTCCTTCTCTAGAAAAATACTGAGGTTGAACTGGCTTACCAGCTCGATTTTGTAACACCGGGAATCTGTCCCGACAGCGCCAACTGGCGGAAGCAGATGCGGCAGAGTCCAAACTTGCGCATGAAGCCGCGGGGCCGCCCGCAGCGGAAGCAACGGTTGCGATGGCGAACACCCAGTTTCGGTACGTTCGCGTCCGCAGCCTTTTTCAGCTTGATGTCCTTAGCAATTTTTGCCGTGGTAGCCATGAATCAATTCCTTAGTTTCGTTACTGCTGCCGGAACGGCATGCCCATCAGCTTGAGCAGCGCAACACCCTCGGCGTCGGTCTTGGCCGTCGTCGTGATGCTGATGTTCATTCCCCGCGTCTTGTCGACCTTGTTGTAGTCGATCTCCGGAAAGATGAGCTGGTCCTTGATCCCAAGCGTGTAGTTCCCACGTCCGTCGAACGCCTTCGAAGAGACGCCACGGAAGTCGCGCACCCGGGGTAGCGAGATGTTCATCAGGCGATCAAGAAACTCGAACATGCGGTCGCCACGCAGAGTAACCATGCAACCAATCGGCATGTTCTCCCGCAGCTTAAACGCGGCAATCGACTTCCTCGCCTTGGTCACGACGGGACGCTGGCCCGCAATAGCGCCCAATTCGTTCACCGCGCCGTCCATGATTTTCGGATTGGAGGTCGCTTCTCCCAAACCAACGTTCACCGAGATCTTCTCGATCTTCGGAACAGCCATGACGTTCTTGTAGCCGAATTCTTTCGTCAGCGCCGGGATGACGTTTTTAATGTAGTGTTCTCTGAGCCTGGCCTTCATGCTGATTCCTTACTTCTTCGCGGCGAGAACTTCGCCGGTCTTCCGTGCCACGCGGACCCGCTTTGCCGAGGGACCTTCGCCTTCCACTTTCGTACCAATCCGGGTCGGCTTGCCGTCACCGGTCAGAATCATCACGTTCGAAACGTGAATCGAAGCTTCCTTCTCCGCGATGCCGCCCTTGATCTGCTTGGATGGATTCGCTTTCGTGTGACGCTTCACCAGCATGACACCTTCCACCACCAGGCGTCCCGTCTCCCGATCGATTTCGAGAATCCGTCCGGTCTTCCCTTTATCCCGGCCCGCAATGACCTTCACCAGGTCGTTCTTGCGCAGTTTAATGCGCGCCGGCGCCGTCTCGGTAGCCATTAGAGCACCTCCGGAGCCAAGCTGACGATCTTCATATATTTCTTATCCCGTAACTCTCTGGCTACCGGACCAAACACGCGGGTTCCAATCGGCTCACCCAACTCGTTGACGAGAACCGCCGCGTTGTTGTCGAAGCGGATGTAGGTGCCGTCCTTGCGGCGGGATTCCTTACGCATCCGCACGATCACGCAACGAACCACCTTGCCCTTCTTAATGTTTGAATCCGGCGCGGCTTCCTTCACCGCCGCCGTGATGATATCACCCAAACCCGCGTGCAAACCGAGGTCGCCACCGCGCGGCAGGATACATTGCAAACGTCGAGCGCCGCTATTGTCAGCGACCTCGAGGATTGTTCTCATTCCAATCATGATGTTTTCCTAGCCTCCTGTTGCGTCTCTGGCTTACGCCTTCGAACCCTTCTTCGGAGCCGAACCCTTCTTCGGCGTTCCAGCAGGAGCCACCACATGCGCCTCATCGATAACGACGGCCTTGCGGATCACTTCTGCCAAAGCCCAGCGCTTCAGGTGGCTGAGCGGACGGTGCTCGACAATGCGAACCACGTCGCCAGTCTTCGCCGTCTCCGCTTCGTCATGGGCATAGAACCGGCGCCGCTTCGTCACAACCCGCTGATACAACGGATGCTTAACCCGGCGAACCACCTCAACCACGATGGTCTTGGTCATCTTGGTCGAAACCACTTCGCCCACTTTCTCTTGGCCTGCCGCAACAGGCTGGTTGTTCTGCTTCGCTTCAACCGCCATCGTTACTTACCTTGCCTTTCGCGCAGGATCGTCAGAATCCGTGCCCGGTCCTTTTTGAGTTCGCGATACTTCTTGAGCCCATCGGCTTGTCCCATCGACATACGGAAGCGCAATTGAAACATCTGCTCGGCGTGCGATTGAGACTGCTTTTCGAGCTCGCTATCCTCGAGCCCCCGGATTTTCTCGGCTTTCATATCTTCATTCCTACTTGGCTTGTTCGGTTTCCGCTCGGCGCTACGCCTGCATGTCGCGGGTGACGACCTTCGTCAGGATCGGCAGCTTTTGGGCGGCAAGTCGCATCGCTTCGGTCGCGACATCGAGGGCAACCCCTTCCATTTCAAACAAAATCTTCCCCGGGCGGATGACGCAAGCCCAGTGGTCGAGCGGGCCCTTGCCCGAGCCCATGCGGACTTCAGCCGGCTTCTTGGTGATCGGCTTGTCCGGGAAAATCCGGATCCAAACCTTGCCGCCGCGCTTGATGTACCGCGTCATCGCGATACGCGCTGCTTCGATCTGCCGGTCCGTGATTAAGCCGCAGTGCATGGCCTTCAAGCCAAAGTCACCGAATGCCAACGTGCTGCCGCGCCAGGCCTTGCCCGTAATGCGACCGCGCTGTTGTTTCCTGTATTTGACTTTCTTGGGCATCAGCATGGCGTTAGTTCTCCGTTACGAAAATAGTTTCTTGATCTTGCAGGCTATTGATTTTCCGGGGTCTCGCCACCGGATTCAGGGCCACCCTCGGCTTTCCAGCTCGGCTGGACCGGTGCCAGAGGAGGCGCAATCGGACGTGCCACAACCGGTTCAACCGGCGGAGGCGCAACTTGCACGGGCGGGCCACTCAGCCCGGACTGGGGGGCACGGCCATCCGCGCTGCGATTATTCCCGCGGTCACCACGGTCTCCACGCTCCGGACGATCACTGCGTTCCCGGCGGGGGGCGCGGCGGGGCTCCGGCTCGTTGCCTTTCCGGAAGTCACCCAGGATCTCGCCCTTGTAGATCCAGACTTTCACGCCAATCACGCCGTAGGTGGTGAACGCTTCACTAAAGCCATAGTCCACATCGGCGCGTAGGGTGTGCAGCGGCAACTGACCGTCGAGATACCACTCGCTGCGGGCAATCTCGGCGCCGTTCAGACGTCCCGAAACGCGAACCTTGATCCCCTTGCAGCCAAGACGCTTGGCGTTATCCACCGCCTTACGCATCGCCCGCCGGAAAGCAACGCGCTTTTCGAGTTGCAGCGCGATCGATTCCGACACCAACTGGGCGTCGTGATCAGGCTTCGACACTTCCTGGATGTCAATGAAGACCTCCCGGTTCGTCTTGCGAGCCAAGTCGGACTTGAGTTTTTCAATCTCAGCGCCCTTCCGGCCGATGATGATGCCAGGCCGCGAGGTGCGAATCGTGATCCGCAGCTTGTTGCCCGGCCGGTCCACCTCGATGGAGCTCACCCCAGCCGCCTTCAGGCGATCGGTAAGGGACTCACGCAGGTTAAGATCTTCCTGCAGCAACTTGGAGTAGTCCTGCTTGGCAAACCAGCGCGATCGCCAGGTTTTCGTGACCCCTAGACGGAATCCGTATGGATGTGTTTTCTGACCCATGCTAACTCGATTTCTCGTTTGGCTCTGATTCTTCTCTTGCTTTCCCGGGAATTACTTCTCGGAAACGGCAACTACGATGTGCGAGATCCGCCGCTGGTAGCGGTAGGCCCGGCCCATCGGTGCCGGCCGGATGCGCTTCATGCGAGGCCCGTCGTTGACGTAGGCTTCGCTCACATACAAATTATCGACATCCACGGAATCAGTCTTGTTCTCCGCGTTGGCGATCGCGCTCCGCAACACTTTCTCGACCGTCGGGGCAATCCGCTTATTGGTCGAGCGAAGAATGTTGATAGCGTCCCCGGCCTTGACTCCGCGGATGAGATCCACGACGAGACGGGCCTTCTGCGGAGAGATGTGAATGTAACGGGCTTCAGCTCTGGCTTGCATTGTGTCTTCTCCCTACCGGCCCGACTTCTCGTTGGTCTTGGCTTGGTGGCCTTTGAACGTACGCGTCGGCGAGAATTCGCCCAGCTTGTGTCCGACCATGTTTTCAGTCACATACACCGGAATAAACTTCCGGCCATTGTGGACGGCGAGCGTGTGGCCGATAAAATTCGGGAGGATTGTCGAACGGCGAGACCAGGTCTTGACAACCTTCTTCTCGTTCTTGGCGTTCATCCCGTCCACCTTCGCGAGGAGGTGATCGTCAGTAAACGGTCCTTTTTTTAGCGAACGACCCATGTCAAATATCCTTCTTAGCGCTTCTTACTCTTGCGGGTCACGATGAATTGATCGGTCCGCTTGTTGTTCCGCGTCTTGAAACCACGTGTCGGCTGGCCCCAAGGAGTAACCGGGTGGCGGCCACCAGAGGTGCGGCCCTCACCACCGCCGTGCGGGTGGTCAACTGGGTTCATCGTGACGCCCCGGTTGTGAGGCATTTTGCCTAACCACCGAGAACGGCCCGCC
Organism: Terriglobales bacterium; assembly: GCA_027485675.1. Lineage (GTDB taxonomy): Bacteria > Acidobacteriota > Terriglobia > Bryobacterales > Bryobacteraceae. Next base: position 94,147 of record JAIXQP010000044.1, read on the forward strand.
TTACCCAGCGATTCGTTCTCATGGTCGGTGTTGCCAACCTGACCGACGGTTGCCGCACATTCGAGCTGCACCTTCCGGACTTCGCCGGACGGCAACTTCAAGAGGGCGATACCGCCTTCCTTGGAAATCAACTGCGCCAGCGCCCCCGCCGAACGGGCCATTTGGCCACCCTTGCCAGGCTTCAGTTCGATGTTGTGCACAAAGGTACCAGCCGGGATGTTCTTGAGCGGCAACGAGTTGCCAACAAGGATATCGGCTTCGGGGCCGCTGCTGACCGTCGCCCCAACTACAAGGCCCACCGGAGCAATAATGTAGCGCTTTTCGCCATCGGCATAGTGCAACAACGCAATGCGGGCCGAACGGTTGGGATCGTACTCAATCGAAGCGACTTTGGCCGGGATGCCCGCCTTGTCGCGCTTGAAGTCGATGATGCGATAGGTCTGCTTGTGGCCACCACCAATGAAGCGCGAGGTCACGCGACCCGTATTGTTGCGACCGCCAGACTTCTGCAGTCCGACGGTCAGCGACTTTTCCGGAACCTGCTGGGTGATCTCATCGCGTTTCACGACCGTCATGAAACGACGGCTCGGTGTAAACGGACGGAAAGTTTTCATGGGCATGGCTTAGATCTCCGCGTACTCCGGCATCTTCTCGCCGGCCTTGAGCTTCACGTATACTTTCTTCCAATCCGAACGGTAGCCAGCGAAGCGGCCCCGGCGACGGAGCTTGCCTTCGTTGTTCATCGTTCGCACGTCAGCCACTTTGACCTTGAAGATCTTCTCAATGGCTTGGCGAACCTGTACCTTGTTCGCGTCAGGATGGACTTCGAACGTCAGCGTGTTCTCAGATTCTTTCTTGGTTAAGCCCTTCTCGGTAACGATGGGCCGGCGGACTACTTCGTAGAGGTTCATTTAGGAAAGGCCCTCCGAGAGACGCTTGGCCGCGGTCTCACTGATCAGGACCCGCTTGGCGCCAAGCAGGTGGTAGGGATTCACATCCTTGCTTTCGAGCAACGTGACGCCAGGGATGTTGCGGGAACCGAGCTTCAAATTCCGGTTATCGGAGTTATCGATAAAAAGAACCGTCTTCGGCGACTCGAACTTGCCCAGCACACTCTTCACCGTCTTCGTCTTGTGGTCGGCGAAGGCGAAGTCGTTCACAACCTGTAGCTCGCCGTCGCGCAGCTTGGCGCTGAGGGCCGAGCGAAGTGCACCCTTCATCATTTTGGACGGGAGTTTGTAGGAGTAGTCACGCGGCTGGGGGCCGTGGGTGGTGCCACCGTGGCGCCACAGCGGGGACCGGATCGATCCCATACGCGCCCGGCCAGTTCCCTTCTGCTTCCAAAGCTTCTTACCCGAACCGGCAACCTCGTGCCGGGTCTTGGTCGCCGCCGTGCCGCGGCGCTGATTGGCCAAATAGTTGCGAACAGCCTCGTAAAGGAGGGCTTCATTGACTTCGGCGGCAAAGACGGTGTCGGAGAGTTCCAACTCACCGACTTTGTTCTTGTTGATATCCAGTACGTCTACTTTCGGCATGATTGCTCTCCGGCCTACCGGCCAGCCCCCTTCTTCGAGCGGCGCAACAGGACGTAGCTGCCGTTCGGTCCGGGCACCGCACCCTTGATCGCGATCACGTTTTCATCCGCGTCGATCTGCACGATCTCGAGGTTGCGAACCGTCACCTGGTCCGTACCCATATGTCCCGCCATCCGCATACCCGGGAAAACCCGGCTCGGGAAACTCGACCCGCCGATGGAACCCGGGGCGCGTCCGAACATGGATCCGTGACCACCGGGACCGCCCCGGAAGTTATGACGCTTGATGACCGAGGCGAAACCACGCCCCTTGCTCACGCCAATCACATCGAGCTTTTCGTTGGGCTTGAAGTCGCTGGCCAAAACACGGTCGCCAGCCTTCAGGTCGCTCGAACCCGGGCTCAAGCGCAGTTCCTTCAGAAAGCGAACCCCTTCGGCGGCAGCCTTTTTCAGGTGGCCCGTTTCGGGTTTGTTGATGCGGCTCGCCTTCACGTACTCCATGAAGCCAAGCTGCACCGCGTCATAGCCATCCGTCGCCGGAGTCTTACGCTGAACAACCACACAGGGACCAGCCTTTACTAACGTCACCGGTACCACCTGCCCGTCCGGGCGGAAGACCTGGGTCATCCCGATTTTTTTGCCTAGAATTCCTGGGCTCATATATTTCCTTCGGCTTGGGCAAACCGTCGAGCACCTAAGCCCAACCGGTTCACCACCAGTTCAATCTCAATCGTTGGCCATTGCGGGGAGCCGCTGGACTCTCTTGGAGTCCCTACCTCAACCCGGTGGCGGAATTTACTTCTTTCCGAACGCTTTGATTTCTACGTCCACACCCGCCGGCAGATCCAGCTTCATCAGCGCATCGACCGTCTCCTGCGTCGGTGCCAGGATGTCGAGAAGACGCTTGTGGGTGCGGATTTCAAACTGTTCGCGCGACTTTTTGTCCACGTGGGGCGAACGGTTGACGGTATACCGGTTGCGGATCGTCGGCAGCGGGATCGGACCCGCTACTTGGGCTCCGCTGCGCTTGGCGGTCTCAACAATCTCTTGCGTGGATTGGTCGAGGATCCGATGATCGTACGCTTTGAGCCGGATGCGAATGCTTTCTCTTAGGGACATGATGTTTCGAAGGGGGTTGTTTCTTTGTGAGGGCCCCGTTGCCAGGGCCCTCCTGTTCCAATTAGGCGATGATCTCGGTCACGGTACCGGCGCCGACCGTCCGGCCGCCTTCGCGGATCGCGAACCGCAGGCCCTTGTCCATGGCGACCGGGGTGATCAGCTCAATCGTCAACTGCACGTTGTCGCCCGGCATCACCATCTCGGTCCCTTCCGGCAACTTCGCCACACCCGTGACGTCCGTCGTCCGGAAGTAGAACTGCGGACGATAGCCGTTGAAGAACGGCGTGTGACGGCCGCCCTCGTCCTTGCTCAACACGTAAACTTCACCCTTGAAGTTCTTGTGCGGCTTGATCGAACCCGGCTTCGCAATCACCTGACCGCGCTCCACGTCATCTTTATCGATACCGCGCAGCAGCAGACCCACGTTGTCGCCCGCCCGGCCTTCGTCGAGCAGCTTCTTGAACATTTCTACACCGGTGATGACCGTCTTCCGCGTGTCGCGGAATCCAACGATCTCCATTTCCTCACCGACCTTGCAGATACCCTGTTCGATACGGCCCGTCACCACCGTGCCACGGCCCTGGATCGAAAAGATGTCTTCGATCGGCATCAGCATCGGCTTGTCGATGACGCGTTCCGGCATCGGAACGTATTTGTCGACCGCTTCCATCAGCTGGTCGATCGCGGCTTCCCACTGCGGCTCACCGTTCAGACCACCCAGCGCCGATACGCGGCACACCGGCAGGTCGTCACCAGGGAACTGGTAGCTCTTCAGCAGTTCGCGGACTTCGAGTTCGACGAGTTCGAGCAGCTCGGCATCCTCAACCATGTCGACCTTGTTCAGGGCCACCACGATGTAGGGCACACCGACCTGACGCGCCAGCAGAATGTGCTCGCGGGTCTGGGGCATCGGGCCGTCCGTCGCCGCCACCACCAGGATCGCGCCGTCCATCTGCGCCGCACCGGTGATCATGTTCTTGATGTAGTCGGCGTGGCCAGGGCAGTCCACGTGGGCATAGTGCCGGTTCGGCGTCTCGTATTCCACGTGCGCCGCGTTAATCGTGATACCACGGGCCTTCTCTTCCGGCGCGTTGTCGATCGAGTCGAAGCTCCGGAAGGAGTTCTTCGAGTTGTGCTTGCTCAGCACCTTCGTGATCGCGGCCGTCAAGGTCGTCTTGCCGTGATCGATATGTCCGATCGTGCCGATGTTTACGTGCGGCTTACTACGATCAAATTTTTCTTTCGCCATGG
>JAIXQP010000050.1 GCA_027485675.1 Terriglobales bacterium
GCCCGTAGGCGTCTCGCTCCAGGGCTCTACTTCCGCCACGACATCTGCTGCTCCGTCCAGTAGACGGCCGCTGCCCGGACGAAATCCTCGACCAGACGGCCAGCCAGATCCCTCCCTCCTGGCTCCCCGGCGAGGAGCACTACCGCCTGGAAGAGCTGTTGCTCGCCCTGAAGCGCGGCCGCGGCCGCGTTAACCCCTTCCCGAACTGGGAAGAATCTCGTCAGACAGCAGCCGGGCGGTAATCGGGGCCAGCAGAATCCCGTTCCGGAAGTGCCCGTAGGCGTCCCACTCCCGGCTCTCGCCGCGCCGTCCCACCACCGGCTCTCCCGTCGCCGATCCCGGCCGGAAGCCGTTCCAGGCTTCCGCTACGGCCACCCCCCGCAACTCCGGGGTCATCGCCTCCACCGCGGTCCGGATCTCCTCGATGGCCGCTTCCCGCAGCGAACGGTCAAACCCCGCCCGTTCCATGTCCGCCCCGGCGATCGTCTCGCCCGTCGCCCGTTGCAGCACATAGAAGTGCCCCTGCCGGATGATCCGCGGGAGACTCCCCGGCGCCAGATCGTAGCGAATCAAATGGCCTTTCACCGGGAACCCCCCGGGCGCCCAGGCTCCGGTCGCCCACACGGTGGCGTCACCCTCTCCCTGCGTGACGGCCACGCCTTCCCGGTAGGTCACTCCCAGGGCTTCGCCCGCCGCCCGCAACGCCGCCACTACGTCCCGCGGGTTCACGACGGCCTCATCGGGATACCACCACCGCTGGCCCCCCATTGGCTCCACGCGAATTCCCATCCGGCGTTGGGCCGCCACCCGCCGCTCCATCTCGGCGGCGTCTTCGGCAATCTCCTCCGCTCCGCAAATCCGAAAGTCGATTTTCCGCCCGGTGGCTGTTTCCAACTCCGCCACAAACTCGGGGTACAGGCGCAGGCTCGCGACGCCCAGCCGGCCCCACCGCGAGTCCTCGCCGAACTCCCCGCCGGGTGCCAGCATCCCCGCGCCGGCCCAGCTCGCTTCTCCGCCGATCCGCCCCTGGTCGTACACCGTCACCCGCGCGCCCCGCTGGGCCAGGCGCCACGCTACCGCACACCCAACGATCCCGCCTCCCACCACCGTAATCTGCATCTCCCCCTATCATAAAGCCGCTACAATCAGAGCATGCATCGCTACCTGCTCTACAACGAAGAGGTGCGTGACTCCTCCGAACGCTTTCTCTCCCCGGGACAGGTCGGCCTGCTCAACGGTTGGGGGGTCTTTTCCACCCTCCATGTTTCGAACGGCCAACTGTTTGCCTACGAACGCCATTGGAACCGGATGATGCGCGACGCCCGGCGCATGCACGTCCCCATGCCGCCGTCGGCTGAAGAACTCCGCGCGAGCCTGCTCCGCCTCGTCGCTGCCAATCACGCCGAAAACTCGACGCTGCGCGTTGCCATCATCCGTAACACCGGCGGAGCCTTCGACGGACCCGGCATCACCCGCCCCTACGATGTCATCGCCTTTACGAAAGACCTCGTACAATGGGGCGCCTCCGCCCGCTTGGCGATCAAGCGGGATGCCCGCCACGGCGCCTGCGAGTTCGCCGGGGCGAAAATCACGGCCTGGTCGCAGAACCTCACCTGGTATGAAGAGTCCCGCCAGCGCGGCTATGACGAAGTGGTCCTGCTTGATGAGCACGGCCGCGTCAGTGAGTGTACCTCCGCGAACCTGTTCGCCGTCTTCGGCGAAACCGTCGTCACGCCCCCGCTCGACTCCGGCTGCCTGCCCGGCATCACCCGCGAAATTCTTCTCGAAGCCATTGCGATCCCCGGCATCCGGATTACCGAGCGCCACCTCTCCCCCGGCGACCTCGAGCAGGCCGATGCCGTCTTTATGACCTCTTCCACGCGGGAACTGCTCCCCGTTGCCGAAATCGAGTCGCTGCAGCTACGCCTCACCGATGCCACCGTCGTCTCGCAGCTGCTCCATGCGTTTCGTGACTTCCGCGGGGTGTACCTCCAAACGGTTAGTACGGAAGTTGTCACAATCTGAAGAATTTCTGTTAGAACCTTAGCGGGAATCGGGTAGTATGAAGTCTACACCCATGTTGATTACGTGTTCCCGTTGTGGATCCGAATCAGTACGTACGTCCCGGTCGCGCTCGCTCTCCGGTAAAGTACTGAACGTACTCGGCATTTTTGCGTTCCGCTGTCTCGATTGCGATCATCGCTTTCGCGCCAGCATCTGGCGTGCCCGGCAGATGCTATATGCCAAGTGTCCCCGCTGTCACCGGCTGGACCTGTCAAAGTGGAGCGCGGAGCACTATAACCCGCCCTTGGGCACACGCATCGCGGTAGCCAGCGGCGCCAAAGCGGTCCGCTGCGAATACTGCCGCCATAACTTCTGGAGTTTCCGCCGCGTCAAGGTGCAGTTCAGCTTGTCTGCCCGTTCGGAGCGCAGCCCGGTTATCATCCCGGCGAACCCCGATCCGCTATTTGACGGGAACCGGGCTCCGGTCGAGCCGGAGGATCATGCCCGCGTCCGTAGCAGCCCACAACTGGCCGTCCGGAGCGACAGCTAATTTCACCTGCCGGGCCACCGCCCGGTAGTCTACCGCTTGTTCCACGAAGGCCTCGACGTTTACGGCGTCGCGGAGTTTCGCCTCGCGGATCACCACCTTGCCCGGTAATTGCAGGCTCCGCAGTCCAAAGGGGAGAGTCCCGGCGGCGACGATTGAGCGGTTCGGCACATACGCCACGTCCGTTACCGCGTGCTCTTTATTCCGGTAGACCGGCGACATCTTCCCGGTCTTGAAATCGATTTGGCTCACCTCGGCCGGGAACTCGAACGTATCGCCGAACTGGATCAGCACCACGGCAAACCCCGCGGGATCGACGAGAATCCGGCTCACCATGCCGAAAATCGAAGCCGAAGACACCTTCCAGGTCGCGCCTCCGTCCCGGGTTTCGGCCTGCATCATCAGATTTGGCCACTCCCGTCGCTTCGCTGCCCGCTCCGGCTCCATCCACGGCGGAAACAGACTCATGTCCTCCCGGCGCGGCGGACGGCTCGTACCTGATACGATGCCGGTCTTCCCGCCAAAGCCGATCGAATGAAACGCCGCAAACTCCGGCTTGGCCGAAATCTCTTTGGTGGCTTCGATCGGCGTCCACGTCTTTCCGGCGTCTTTCGTTTCCCAAATCGACTTTTTCTCGCCGCCGGCGAATCCGTGGGTTGGCGAATCGAAATGCATCGTCAGAATTCCCTTCTGCTTCGATACCTTCCGCCAGGTCCGTCCCGCCTCTTCCGTGTACCAGACCCCGCCCTCGGCGGCGATCCAACAGGCCGCGTCGTTCGCGCAGGCGATCGTCACCGGAATCTCTTTGAGCGGCACCATCTCCCAGCGCTTTCCGCCGTCCCCGGTGACCACCGCCACGGGCTTCACCCGGCCTCTGTCGTTGAGCACCCCCAGGGCGATGCCCCGCCGCTCAGACGGAAAGACAATCTCCCCCAGCGTCAGCGTCGAATCTTTCTCGTCGTGAAAGAACGCCACGTTCCATTTGTCCGCGGCGCCCGCCGTGGCCACCGCCAGCCATGCTCCCAGTAACCAGCGGCTCCGCATTAACCCCTCGCCGCCGAGGCGTTCGACAGGACCGCCTCGAGCGGCACTTCCCGTTCGAGGATGGCCCGGTCCAACCGCGCGAGCATCAACAGGCAGCCCACCTGTTCGCCGACCGTCGTCAGGAGCTCCATCTCATCGCCGGTGTAGGCGTGCGGTTCCCGGTGTTGCACGTTGATCACGCCCACCACTTTGCTGCGCGCCATCACCGGGGCCGACAGGAATGCTTCAAACGTGTCCGCCTCCAGTTCCGCAAAGGTCTTGAACCGGGAGTCGTTATAAGCCTCCCGCGAGATCGCGAGCAACCGCCGCTCCCGCGCCACCCATCCCGTCAGGCCTTCGTTCAGATTCAGCCGCACCTCGCCCAGCGCCCCGTTGGCGGCCGCGTTCGACGCGCACAGCACCAGCTGCCGGTCCTCAAGCAGGTAGACGAGACACGAATCGCACGCCGTGAACTCCTGCACGAGTTTTACGATCGAGTTCAACACCTGCTGCAGGGAGGACTCGCTGACCATCAACCGGCTGATTCTTTGAAACAAGCGGAGCTGCTGCTCCGTCCGCGCCAGGCGCTGTTCCAGATCCTTCGACTTAGACACTGCTTTGATTATCCTCTACAATCGGAAGCTACGGTCGATGGAAGCTACCCCCGCGCATTATTTACAGTTCCATCAGCGCCGCTATCAGTTCCTCCTCGATATACTGCATCGGGTTGAGAAAAGCCAGCGTCCCTTCGGCCGCCTCCTCGATGTCGGCCTCTCCCATCAAACGCTCCTGTTCCAGGAAGCTTTTCCGCAGGCCACCGTCGATACCCTCGGTTACTTCGACCACCGCTTCACCGGCCAGCTCCGCGGCCGGCACATCCACTTCGACCTCAACCACGCCGCCGATTCCGCCTCCTGGCCCCCCATCGTCCCCTATGACATCGTCGTCATGGCCGAAGTTCTTGAACATCTCTACACCGCCCCCACGCAGGTCCTCGCCTGCGCCGCCTCGTGGCTGCGTCCCGGCGGCACTCTGATTGTGCAGACGCCGAATCCCATCAGTCTCGGCAAACGCGTCGGGCTCCTCTTCGGCCACAGCCCCTTTGAGATCATCCGCGAAGATCCCACCAACCCCGGCCACTTCTGCGAATACACCGCCACCGATCTTCGGGAGATCGCCCGGCGGGCTCACCTCGAAGTCACCGGCCTCTGGCTGCGCAACTACTTCGGTCCCCGCGCGCCTCTCTACGATCTCGCCTGCCTGCTCCTACCGGGCCAGCTTCACGACGGCATCACCGTCACGCTGCGCAAGCCGCATCTTACTTAGCGCCGAACAGCCCCGGCCGGATCCGCTCATAGCGAAACCGTCCCGGATTCATCCCCGTCACCCCGCCCGAATCCACCTCAATAATCCGCGCCGAAATCGGCTCATACGCCGCTCGCGGCGCAATCGTCCCCTTCGCCACCAGAATCTTCATATACTCGGGGAAAATCCCCAAACTCACCAACTGCCCCAGGCTGAACGGGATGATCCGCTTCGGCGTCAGCACCAGCAGATTCGGCATATCCGGCGTCGAACCCTCCACTTCAATCACGGCCGTCACGCCCATATCCCAATAGCGCCCGCCCCCGTGCCGCACCGCCCGCTCTACGAACTTGCCGTCGTAGATCCCCTTCACTTTGCCCTTCACCCGCACCGAATCCCCGTGCAGATTGTCTGTTTTCCCGCCCACCGCCTGATCAAACGCCCCGGTCACGCCGCTCTTGATCGCCGCCTGCACCGCCGCCGGATCGGAGATCACCACCACCCATCCTTCGGCCTTCTGCCGCAGCAACTCGCCCAGGATAAACGTGCTGTCTCCCGCCGAACCCCCGCCGATATTGTCGCCGGCGTCCATCAGGGTCACCGGCCAGGATCCATTGTTTATCGCCATCTTCACGGCCTCGGCCGGTCCCGGCGCCTTCATCACCAGCTTCTCCCGCAGGTCCCACAGCATGCCGCTCAGCCGGTCCGCCTCCCGGCGGGCCAGCTCCGGGTCGTTGTCCGTCACCACCACCACGCTCGGCCCCATGGCCGGAATATCGGCGTACTGATATCCCCCGGCCACGCTCGCCGCCAGCACCTTCGGCATCTTCTCGACGGCCTTGCTCGCGTCCGTGACGGCCTGGAGCGGCGCGGCGTAGGTGTTGTGGAAGAGAATGTTCAGCAGCATCGGGGGCTTGGCCAGCGCCTGCACCGGCTTCACCTTGCCGCTCAAAATTTCGCCCATAATCCGGGCTGCGTTCACGCCCGCTGCCCGCGCATCGAGATGCGGGCACTCCTTGTAACTCAGCAGCACGGTGGACAGCCGCACGATCTCCTCGGAGATGTTGGCGTGAAAATCGTGCACCACCACAATCGGGACCTTGTCCCCGAACGCCGCCCGCACCCGGCGCACGACTTCGGCATCGGCGTGCGGATGGCTCTCGGTCACCATCGTCCCGTGCAGAAACAGCAGAATCCCGTCCAGCTTCGGCGCCTGCTTTAGCCGGCTGATCAACTCCGCCACCAGCGGCTCAAAGGCGCTGTCGAGCACGGTGCCCATCGTCTGCGGACCCGCCACGATCGTTGGAAACAGCGTATATCCCGCCTGCCCCGCGCCGTGGATAAAGCCCGCCGTCGTGTTGTTCGAATTCTCCGACTTGGTAACTACGTCCTGCCCGCGCAGGATGCCCTCCGCGGCGCCCAACCCCGTAGCAAAGTCTTCGAGACGCGTCTTCCGCGGGTTGAACGTATTTGTCTCGTGGACAATGCCGCCCACCCCCACCACCGGTTTCGTCTGGGCCGGAGCCAACCACGCCGACATCAACAACAACAGCAGAGCGATGCGCATGCGCGGCATCATATCAACTGATGCGTTCGGTCGTCGCGATGGCGTAAACCTCCCCAGCATTGTTCAGCAGCACCGACGGAATCAAGGACACCTGCAGGGTCTGTCCGTCCTTGCCGGTACGCGCCTGTTGCAAGGGCTCGAACCTGCCGTCCTTCGCCCGCAGGCGCAGCTCCGCCATGGCCTGTCCCGCCTCGCTTTCAACCATCAGGCTGCGGTAGCTCCGCTCGAGCGCTTCGGCCTCGCTCCATCCGTAGAGCCGCTCCGCCCCCGGGTTCCATGCCGTGATGCGTCCCGCCAGATCCTGCACGATGATCGCATCGCGCGAGTCCCGCACCATGACCACCAACCGGCGCAGCGCCTCCGAATCGCGCACGACGGCTTCCGCCTTCTTCAGCGCTGAGATATCCGTGAAGGTGATCACCGCGCCTTCAATCACCTGCGCGAGTGTTCGGTAGGGCCGGATTCGCAGCAGGTACCAATCGCCGTTCTTGGCCTGCACCTCGAGCTCCTTGGGCGTCAAGGTCGCCAGGACTTCGCGAATATCCGCCGCCAGGCCGTCGTAGGTCGCCAGATTTGACCGGATTTGGTCAACTGGCCGCCCGGTGTCCGTCTCAATCAGGTTGATCAGCGGCGAAATGGTCGGCGTGAACCGGAGAATCCGCAAATCATGGTCGACGAAGATCGTCCCAATGCCCGTTCCGCTCAGCAGGTTGTTCATGTCGTTGTTGATCCGCGACAGGTCCGCTACCTTGGCCTGCAGCTCGCTATTCACCGTCGACAGCTCCTCGTTCACCGACTGCAACTCCTCCTTCGAGGTTTCGAGCTCCTCATTGGTCGATTGCATCTCTTCGTTGACCGATTGCATCTCCTCGTGCGCGCTCCGGAGCTCTTCGTTCGAAGTTTCCAACTCCTCGACCGCCGTCTGCAGGTACTCCTCCTTTGTCCGCAGCTCCTGCTTCAAGCGGAGAATGTAGTCATTCAGATCGGGCAACGGCTCCGCCGCGGCATCGACGGCATCCACGGCGGCGTCGCCCATAGGATGGTCCACCGCCGTGGCCTCCTCGAGCAGCACCAGGAACAGTCCTGGCGGCGTGGCGTCTTCGTCGGTCGGCACCGGAACCACGGTCAGGTTCACGGTGGCCGTGCTCCCGTCACTGCGCACCTGCAGGCCGGCATTCCGCGTCGTCACGCCCAGCGAAACGGCCCGGTGCAGCGAGATCATCAAGTCCCCCCGCAGTCCCTCCCGCGCCATGCGGAAGATGTTCATCGCGGCTTCGCCGGGCGCTGGTTCGAGGTAGCGGCCCGTCCGCCCCAGCAAATAGAGAATGTCGCCCCGCTCATTGACCAGCGCACCCACCGGGGCAAAATGCCGGAGCACCGCCCGCTCGGCTAACTGCAGCAGCGAGAGCTTGGCCGGAGCCACCTCGCCGGGCCAACTGCGCACGATCTCTGAGCCCGTGAAGGGCCGCGAAATCCGCGTCATATCCACGCGCGAAGGGGCTGCCTTTCCGCCCTTCCGTTGATAGATCTTCGCCGTGCGATCGATCGCGGTAAACAGATTGCCGGCGTCTCCCACGCTCTCGGAAGACCCCAGCACCAGAATGCCATCGGGCGCCAAGGCATAGTGAAACAGCGGCATCAACCGCTGCTGGAGTTCGGCGCTCATGTAGATCAACAGGTTCCGGCAGCTGATCAGATGCAGTCTCGAAAACGGCGGATCCTTGATCAGGTCTTGCTCGGAGAACACCACCATGTCCCGGACGGCCTTGTTGATCCGGTAGGTGCTGTCGTCCGGATGCCCTTGCACGAAGTACTGCGCCAACCGCTCCGGTGATATATCCGCCACGATCGACGACGGATACACCCCCACCCGCGCATGTTCAATCGCTTCCCGGTCAATATCGGTCGCGAACATCTGAACCCGGAAGTTTTGCTGGTGCTCTTCAAGGTACTCCCGCAGCAGGATGGCCAGCGAGTACGCCTCTTCGCCGGTTGAGCAGCCGGGCACCCACACGCGGATTACGCTGCCGGCGGCCTTGCCCTCGAACAGCTTCGGGATAACGGATTTCTCGATGGTTTCGAAGATCTCCGGGTCGCGGAAGAAGTTCGTCACCCCGATCAACAGATCGCGAAACAGCGCATCCACCTCTCCCCGCGTCAGTTGCAGATAGCGGACATAGTCTTCCATCTGGTCGATCTGGTGGACCGCCATGCGCCGTTCCAGCCGGCGCAGAATCGTATTGCGCTTATAGAGCGAAAAGTCATGGCCCGTCTGCGACTGCAGCATCTGGAAGATCTTGCTCAGGTCCTGGGCTTGCGGCGTGGCGGGCGCCGGCGCGGCCAGGGCGGTCCCGAACGTCCGGCTCGCATAGGCCAGCAGTTGCGCCGGCATCTCCTCCGGCAGCAGCACGTAGTCCACGGTGCCAATCGCGATGGCGCTCCGCGGCATCCCGTCGTATTCGGTTGATTCGGGTGTCTGCACCATCACCACGCCGCCCTCGCCCTTCACCGCCCGGGCCCCCAGCGCTCCATCGCTGCCGGTGCCCGAGAGCACGATGCAAATCGCGCGCTCGTGTTGGTCCTGCGCCAGCGAGCGGAAAAAGAAATCAATCGGCAGCCGGACCCCGCGCGCGAGCGTGGGCTCCTGCAGGTGCAGCTTCCCGTTGGCCAGGGACATGTCGCGATTCGGCGGAATGATGTAGGCGCAGTTCGGCCGCACCACCATCCCGTCCTCCACCTCCAACACTTCCATCCGCGTATAGCGGCTCACTAAGTCCGCCAGGATGCTCTTATGGTCACGCGCCAGGTGCTGCACCAGGACGAAGGCCATCCCGGGGTCGCTGTCGGCCGGCATCGTCGAGAAAAACGCTTCGAACGCCGCCAGGCCGCCCGCTGATGCTCCAATGCCGACGATCGGAAACGTCGGTGTTCCTGTTGCGGGCGTCGCCGCTGTCTCGCTCTTCTCCTCGGACATTCCTCGCCCTCCTGGCTGGCCCCATCGTTCGGGCTGACCCAATGATACGGCATCTGGTTGCCGGGGTGAGCGCAGTATGGCTAACCAATTGCTCCGGTAACTCGAGAAAGATTGAAAATTCGAAATCCCAGACTCGTGCTCGGCTTTTACCGGAGTGAGGAGCACGCCGAAGAAGCGCTTCGCCAGGCCCGGAAGAACCGCGTCCAAAGGTCGGCCGCGGTCCACCGCACCGTTGACGGACAGCTCAAATTCGACTACGCCGGGCTCAGCCCCCTCCATCGGGCGATCTGCTGCGCGCTCATCGCGTTGCTCTGCGCCCTGCTGCTGCAGGCTTTCACGCTGCCCCTGTGGGTCTTGACCCTATCCCTGTTCGCCGGCTTCGGACTCGCCTGGTTGGGGACGTCCTGGTTCCGGCCCGGTATCCCCCGGCAGATCCTCGTCCGCTACGGCCGCTTTCTGTTTCCGGGCGAAAGCCTCGTGGCCGCTCAGCAGTCCGAAGAAAGCACCGCGGCTGTCATCGCCCTCTGGCGGCAAACCACCCCGGTGTCGATCTTCACCATCCGCCCTGTCCAACGCTTTGCCTCCTCACCGCTTCCCGCCCGCCCCCCGCGCGAGCCGGTCACGCTCGCCAATCTCGCGGATCTCGCCGCCGAATTCGCCGCCGCGCACTCGACCGACTCCTCTCTCCGTGCCGAACCGCTCTTCCCGCTCGTCCGCGCCTGCGAGGTAACCCTCGAAGGCGTCCGTGCCGATCTCGCCGAAGCCGCCCGGCTCGACTACGGCATCACCCACGCCGCCGAATGGCTGCTCGATAACGCCTACCTTCTCCGCTCCCACGTCGCCGATATCCGCCACGATCTCCCCGCGAACCATCACCGCATCCTCCCGCTGCTCGCGCAGCAAACCGGCCCCTGCCGGTTCCGCGTCTACCATCTCGCCGTCGAACTGATTCAACTCACCGGCCATCGCCCGACCGCGGAAACCATCCAGCTCTTCCTCGAGGGCTACCAGACCAGAACCCCGCTCCACATCGTCGAGCTCTGGGTCTTCCCGTTGTTCCTGCGCCTCGTGCTCCTCGAAACCGTCCGGCGCCTCGCCGTACGCACCAGTCTCCGGCAGCACCAGAAAGAGCTGGCCGACTTCTGGTCCAACCGCCTCCTCAACGCCGCCCAGCGCAGCCCGGAACAGTTCGACCGCATCGTCGCCGAACTCGACCGCGCCGGCGACGAACTCACCTCCCACTTCCTCGCCCGCTTCAGCGAACAACTCCACAAAGAAGAGTCCCTGCTGCTCCCCATTCAAAAGTGGATCGAAGCCAAAACCGGCCAGCCCCTCGCCTCCATCGTTCACCGCGAACACGCCGAAGAAGCCAACGACCTCATGCTGATCGGCGACGCCATCGGCAGCCTGCGGCAACTCTCCGAACTGCAATATCCCAAGATCGTCGAAGCCGTCAGCCGCATGGAAGCGCTCCTGCGGGAAGATCCCGCCGGCATCCACTCTCGCAGCGACTTCGCCACCCGGGACCGCTGCCGCCGCACGGTGGAGGCCATCGCTCGCCACTCCGGCAGCACCGAACTCGAAGTGGCCCGCCAGGTCGTCGAAGTGGCCGGCCACGCCCCCGCCGAGAGCTTGCCCGGTTGCATCGCTTACCACCTGCTCGATGACGGCCTCCCGGCGCTCGAACGCCGCCTGGGCCGCCGCGTGCCCTGGCGCGAACGCCAGCTCCGCTTCCTCTACCGCCATCCCACGCTGCTCTATCTCGGCGGCCTCGCTCTCCTCACCGCGGCCACCGGCGGCGGGTTCCTCTTCGCCGCCCACCTCGCCGGGGCCTCTCTGTTCTCCCTCATCCTCCTTGGCCTCCTCGCCCTCATCCCGGCCAGTGAGCTGGCGACCTTCCTCCTCCACACCGCTCTCACCTGGACCCTGCCGCCGCGCGTCCTGCCGAAAATGTCCTTCAAGGACGGCATCCCGGACGACTGCCGCACCCTCGTCGTCATCCCGATGATGCTCCTCACCCCGGACTCCATCCGCAACGAGATCGAAAAGCTCGAAGTCCGCTACCTCGCCAATCCCGGCCCCAACCTCCTCTTCTCCCTCCTCGCCGATTTCACCGACGCCGAAGACCGCGAAATGCCCGAGGACGACGCCCTCCTCGGGCTCGTCATCAAAGGCATTGAACAACTCAACGCCGCCCATCCGGATTCGCCCTTCATCCTCTTCCATCGCCAACGCCTCTGGTGCGAAAGCGAGCGCCGCTGGATCGGCTGGGAGCGCAAGCGCGGCAAGCTCGAAGAGCTCAACGCCTTCCTCTGCGGCGAGTCCACCGGCATCATCACCAGCGCCGGCCAACCGCCCCCCGCGGTCCGCTACATCATTACGCTCGACGCCGATACCCAGCTCCCCCACGGCCGCGCCGCCAAGCTCATCGAAACCATCGCCCACCCGCTCAACCGCATTGAACTCGCGCCCGACCAGCGCCGCCGCTCCCGCGGCTATTCCATCATCCAGCCCCGCGTCAGCATCACGCTCCCTTCCGCCACCGCCACCCGCTTCTCCCGTCTCTTCAGCGACGCCCGCGGCAGCGACCCCTACTGCCAGGCCGTCTCCGATGTCTACCAGGACCTCTTCGGCGACGCCATCTACCACGGCAAAGCCATCTACGACGTGCGCGCCTTCCATCAGATCCTGAACCGCCGCTTCCCCGAGCAACGCCTGCTCAGCCACGACCTCATCGAAGGCGCCTACGTCGGCATCGCCCTCGCCACCGACATCGAACTCTTCGAACAGTTCCCCTACGACTACGCCGGCTTCAGCAAGCGCCAGCACCGCTGGATTCGGGGCGATTGGCAGATCGCCTCCTGGATCTTCCCCCGCGTCCCCACCGTCGATCCCGCCGAACACGAGCCCAACCCCCTCTCCCTCATCAATCGCTGGAAGATCCTCGATAACCTCCGCCGCAGCCTCCTTCCCGTGGCCGCCCTTCTGCTGCTCGTCCTCAGTTGGAGCCTCGCCGCCGCGCCCCTGGCGGCCTCCGCGCTGGTGGCTCTCGTCCTTCTCGTCCCGCTCTCCTTCCAACTGCTCAACCAACTCCTCCAGCGTTTGCGGGGCGACCCCCGCGCCCTGCGCCAGCTCAGCACCGATTCGAATCGCGCCCTCGTCATGGCCGCGTTCCTGCCCCATCAGGCCTTGCTGTCCGCCGATGCCATCTGCCGCGCCGGCTACCGCCTCCATCTCAGCCGCCGCGAACTCCTCGAATGGCAGACCGCCGAACTCTCCGGCCTGGCCTCCGCCGCCCATCTCGATCTCTTCCGCGCTCAGTTCCTGGTCATCTCCGCCCTGGCCGCCGCGCTTCTCCTCGCCCTCGGTCTCCGCGCAGGCTCCGGCGGCTCACCGTGGTGGCCCTTCCTGCTCTTGTGGATCACCGCCCCGGCGGTTCTCCACTGGATCAGCTCCCAGCGCCGCTCCTTAAAGCGGCTCGATCACATCGCCGCCGCCGACCAGCGCTACCTCCGCCGCGTCGCCCGCGAAACGTGGCGGTTCTTCGACGATCTGGTCGGCCCGGAATCCAACTGGCTCCCTCCCGACAACGCGCAGCGCGCTCTCCGCATCGAAGTCGCCGAACGCACCTCCCCCACCAACATCGGCATGTGGTTCATGGCCGCCATCTCCGCCCGGGACCTCGGCTACCTCACCCCGCCGGACTTCGTCGACCGCTGCACCGCTACCCTCGCCACGCTCGAAAAGCTGGAACAGTGCGAAGGCCACATCCTCAACTGGTACAACACCAAAACCCTCGAACCCCTCATCCCGCGCTACGTCTCCACCGTCGATAGCGGCAACCTCCTCGCCTGCCTGTGGGTCCTCACGCAAGCCACGCACGAACTCGACTCCCAGCCCCAACTCGATGCCTCCGCCCTCCGCGGCCTCGCCGATACCCTCAGCATCATCACCACCCGCTTCCCCGCGGAAACCGATACCGGCGTCTTCCGCGACACCCTCCAAGGCCTGTTTCAGGAAACCGCCACGGGCTTTGAAATCAGCGAGCGAATCCAACTCGCCGCCGAACCCGCCCGCAAGCTCGCCCAATCCCTCCGCTGGAGCGCCTCCGACGCCACCGAACGCGCCTACTGGTTCCGTGGCCTCGAAAATCAGATCCAAACCTGGATCCAATATCTCGACCGCTACCTCGGATGGACCGAACTCCTCTTCGCCCCGCCGGACGAGTTCCTGGCCCCGCTCGGCCTCCCGGTCATCCAAGCCCGGCGCCGCCTCCGCCTCCGCCTGCCTTCGTGGGGCGAAGTCGCCCGCGGCGAAGTCGACGGCCTGCAGGAGATTCTTCGCGACCATCCCGCCGGCTCCACTCTGGCGCCGAAACTCACCGCCTGGATTCAGGACCTCCGCGCCCGCTACGCCACCGCGCAGGCCGCCTCGGCCCAATTCCTGGCCACCGCCGGCGGCCTCGCCGTGCGCAGCGAAAATCTCGCCGGCGGCATGAACATGCGCTTCCTCTACGACGCCGATCGCAGCCTCTTCTCCATCGGCTACCAGGTCGGCGGACCCGTCACCTTCAACGCCCACTATGATCTGCTCGCGAGCGAAGCCCGCCTGTCGAGCTTCGTCTCCATCGCCAAGGGCGACCTGCCCATGCGCCACTGGCTCTCCCTCGGCCGGCCGTACACCAGCTCCACCGGGCAGGTCCTCCTATCCTGGAGCGGCACCATGTTCGAGTACCTCATGCCGATGCTGTTCACCCTCAGCTTCCGCAACTCGCTCCTCGATAACGCCTGCGCCGCCGCCGTCGAACGCCAAATCGAATACGCCGCCGAACGCGATGTGCCCTGGGGCATCTCCGAATCCGCCTACAGCGCCATCGATACCCACCGGATCTATCAATACCGCGCCTTCGGCGTCCCCTCCCTCGGCCTCAAACGCGGCCTCGAAGAAGATCTCGTCGTCGCCCCCTACGCCACCGCCCTCGCCCTCCTCGTCGAACCCGCCAAGTCCATCGAAAACCTCCAGCGCCTCGAAAAGCTCGGCATGTATGGCGACATGGGCTTCTATGAAGCCCTCGATTTCACCCGCCAGCCGGAACGCGACGGCGAACGCGGCGTCATCGTCTATTGCTACATGGCCCACCACCAGGGCATGAGCCTCATGGCCATCAACAACGTCCTCCATCACGGCATCATGCGCCAGCGCTTTCATGCCGACCGCCGCATCAAAGCCGTCGAACCCCTGCTCTTTGAACGCATCCCCTCCCATCCCTCCTTACTCGTCCACCGCCCCTCGGACCACACCGCCATTCGCCCCGTCTCCGAGCCCGAGCCCCCCGCCTACCAGCTCCTCGACGAAGATACCCCCATCCCGCGCTGCCACCTCCTCGGCAACTCCCGCTACTCGCTCATCATCACCAACTCCGGCGCCGGCTACAGCCGCTGGGGCAAGTTCGAACTCACCCGCTGGCGCTCCGATTCCACCCGCGACAATTGGGGCCAGTTCTTTTACCTCCGCGAAGAAGCCACCGGCCAAACCTGGTCCGCCACCCAGCAACCGCTCAACGTCAAAGACCCCCGCTACACCGCCGTCTTCAACGCCGACCGCGCCGAATTCCGCCGCCGCAATCTCGGCGTCGAATCCCACGTCGAAGTAACCGTCTCCCCCGACGATGACGTCGAAATCCGCCGCATCACCCTCGTCAATCACGGCCTGCGCACCCGCAATCTCGAACTCACCTCCGCCGTCGAACTCAGCCTCGCCCCCCACGAAGCCGACCGCGCCCATCCCGCCTTCAACAAGCTCTTTATCGAAACCCAAGCCCTCCCCGAACTCCAGGCCCTTCTCGCCTGGCGCCGCCTCCGCTCGCTCTCTGAAGAGCCCGTCTTCGTCGCCCAACTCGTCACCGAAAGCCACCCTTCCGATGGGCCCTTCGAATTCGAAACCAATCGCGCCTACGCCCTCGGCCGCGGCCGCACCTGGCAGCAGCCGGCCCTCTCGCTCCGCCAAAGCCAAGGCTACGTTCTCGATCCCGTCTTCGTCCTCCGCCGCCGCTTCACCCTCGAACCCCGGCAGCAGCGCCAGGTCACCTTCGTCACCCTCGCCGCCTCCTCCCGCGAAGAGCTCCTCCGCCTCATCGTCAAGTATCGCGACCGCGACTTCTGCCATCGCACCTTCGAACTCGCCTGGTCCCACGCCCAACTCCAATACCGCTACCTCGGCATCCGCAGCGATGAAGCCTTCCGCTACGCCGAACTCGCGAGCCACCTCCTCTACCCCAACCAATCGCTCCGCGCCCCATCCGAACGCCTCCGCCGCAACACCCTCGGCCAGTCCCGCCTCTGGGCCTATGGCATCTCCGGCGATCTGCCCCTCCTCGTTGTTCTCGCCGCCGATTCGCAGGGCCTCAGCCTCGTGCGCGAACTCCTCGTCGCCCACACCTACTGGCGCCTCCACGGCTTCAAGGCCGATCTCGTCATCCTCAACCGCGAACCCGCCAGCTACGATCAACCGCTCCATCAGCAGCTCCTCCGCCTCGCCGAAGCCCACTCGCTCCATACGGGCCTCGACCAGCCCGGCGGCGTCTTCCTCCGCAAAGCCGATCAAATTCCCGAACCGGACCTGAACCTCATCCTCTGCGTCGCCCAGGCCAGCCTCGGCATCATCCGCGGCCCCCTCTCCCGCCAACTCGGCGCCCCCGCCGAAGCCAACCTCTATCCCTCTCTGCTGCCCCTCCGCGCCATCGAAGAACAGCCCTCGCCCTCTCTTCCGTTCCTCGAACTGCCCTATTTCAATGGGCTCGGTGGCTTCACCGCCGGCGGCCGCGAGTACGCCATCTACCTCGGCCCCGGCGTCGTCACCCCGCTCCCCTGGATCAACGTCCTGGCCAACTCCGTCTTCGGCGCCATGGTCAGCGAATCCGGCGCCGGCTGCTCCTGGTACGCCAACAGCCAGTCCAACCGCCTCACCCCCTGGAACAACGACCCCGTCTCCGACCCCTCCTCCGACGTCATCTACATCCGCGATGAAGACAGCGGCGCCTACTGGACCCCCACGCCCTCTCCCGTCCGCGAACTCGATGCCTATCGCGTCCGCCACGGCCAAGGCTACTCCGAGTTCGAACACAACAGCCACGCCCTCGAACAGACCCTCCTCACCTACGTCCCCGTCCAACCCGGCGCCGCCGACCCCATCCGCATCCAACGCCTCCGCATCCGCAACCGCTCCCGCGGCCGCCGCCGCCTCTCCGTCACCTCCTACTCCGAACTCGTCCTCGGCACCGATCACGAAGTGACGCAAATGCACATCGTCTCCTCCTGGGACGATTCCACCAAAGCCCTCTACGCCCGCAACCCCTACCACCCCAGCTACGGGCCCCGCGTCACCTTCGCATCCCTGGAGCCGGCCGCCGTCTCCTACACCGCCGACCGCACCGAATTCCTCGGCCGCAACGGCTCCGTCCGTGCCCCCGCCGCCCTTCGCCGCGTCGCCCTCTCCCGCCGTACCGGCGCCGGACTCGACCCCTGCGCCGCTCTTCAAACCCGCCTCGATCTCGCCCCTGGCGAAGAGAAAACTGTCCTCTTCCTCCTCGGCCAGGCCGACGACGAAATCCACGCCCGCCAGCTTCTCCAGCGCTACCGCGCCCCCGCTCAAGTCGACGCCAGCCTCGACCAGACCCGCCAATGGTGGGACGGGCTCCTCGGCGCCATCCAAGTCGAAACCCCCATCCTCTCCGTCAACTTCCTCATGAACCGGTGGTTGCTCTACCAGTCGCTCAGTTGCCGCATCTGGGGCCGCTCCGCCCTCTATCAGTCCAGCGGCGCCTACGGCTTCCGTGACCAGTTGCAGGACTCGCTCGCCATCGTCTACACCGCCCCGGAGATCACCCATGAAATGATCCTCCGCGCCGCCTCCCGGCAATTCCTCGAAGGCGACGTCCAGCACTGGTGGCACATGCCCTCCGGCGAAGGCATCCGCAGCCGCTGCTCGGACGACCTCCTCTGGCTCCCCTACGCCGTCTGCCAGTACGTCCGCGTCACCGGCCATACCGCCATCCTCGATGAGTCCGTCTGCTTCCTCGAAGCCCCCGTCCTCAAAGACGACGAGCACGAAGTCTACAACCATCCCCAGATCTCCCCCGAAACGGCGTCGATCTTTGAACACTGCCGCCGCGCCATCGAGAAGGGCTCCACCAGCGGCCCCCACGGCCTGCCCCTCATCGGCACCGGCGATTGGAACGACGGCATGAACACCGTCGGCCCCGAAGGCAAAGGCGAAAGCGTCTGGCTGGCCTGGTTCCTCATCGACGTGCTCAACAAATTCGCCCCCCTCTGCGACGCCCGCGGCCACAGCCAGCTCGCCTTCGACTACCGCGACCGCGCCCGCCTCCTCGCCGAAACCGTCGAAGCCACCAGTTGGGACGGCGCATGGTACCGCCGCGGCTACTTCGACGACGGCACCCCCCTCGGGTCCCAGGACCGCACCGAAGCCCGTACCGATTCGCTGGCCCAGTCCTGGTCCGTCATCAGCGGTGCCGGTAATCCCGAACGCGCCCGCCAGGGCATGCGCGCTGTTGACCAGTATCTCGTCCGCCGCGAAGACAAACTGGTCCTCCTGCTCACCCCGCCCTTCAACGAGTCCCGCCCCCATCCCGGCTATATCATGGGCTATCCGCCCGGCGTCCGCGAAAACGGCGGCCAGTACACCCACGCCGCCCTGTGGGTCGCCATGGCTTACGCCCGCCTCGGCGATGGCGCCCGCGCTGTCGAAATCCTCGAACTCCTCAACCCCGTCGAGCACGCCCGCACCCCCCAGGACTGCCAGACCTACCGCACCGAACCCTACGTCGTCGCCGCCGATGTCTATTCGCTCGAAGGCCAAAAGGGCCGCGGCGGCTGGACCTGGTACACCGGCTCCGCCGGCTGGATGTACCGCATCTGGCTCGAAGAGGTCCTCGGCTTTCAGCTCCAGGGGGACCAGCTCACCCTCCGCCCCGCCATCCCCGCCGATTGGCCCGGTTTCGTCCTCACCTTCCGGTACCACTCCACCGTCTACCGCATCGAAGTCACGAACGGCGGCGAACGTTCCACGCAACCCGTCCAGCTCCACGACGACGGCGGCCAACACACCCTTCACTTCTACGCCGGCTAACCTCCTCCGGGGCATAATGAGGCATGCCCTACGTCGCCTTCGCCGGCTCCGAACTCATCGCCTCCGGCGAGTTCGCCGCCGTCACCGACGCCCTCCTCGCCGCTTCCCCCGCCGAACCCCTCCTCGTCTTCGACGCCATCACCAGCCACCCCGTCGAAATCGACCTGCGCCCCGCTCCCGCCGCGCCCGCCGCCCGCATCTGCAGCCTCCGCCCCGCTCCCCCGCCGGCCCCGAACCAGGTCGGCCGCCCCCGGCTCGGCGTCGTCGCCGGCGAAGTCACTCTCCTCCCGCGCCATTGGGAGTGGCTCAACGAACAGCCCGGCGGCGCCTCCGTCGCCCTGCGCAAGCTCGTCGAAGCCGCTCGCAAGGCCCAGGCGCCGCAGGATCAACTCCGCGCCGCGCAGGAGTCCGCTTACCGCTTCCTCTCCGCCATGGCCGGCAACCTCCCGCGCTTTGAAGACGCCACCCGCGCTCTCTTCGCCCACCGCCCGGAAGAGTTCGCCGCCGCCATCGCCGCCTGGCCGCCCGGCATCCGGACCCACGCGCAAACCCTGGCCAACACCGCTTTCTCTCTCAAGACCGAGGCCGCATGAACACGACCATCACCCTCCACATCACCCTCCTCGCCCCGCCCGCCGGCGTGGACTTCGGCCTCCAACAAGGCCGCGGCAACGACTACCAAACCATCGGCATCCAGCGCTCCACCGGTGGCGATCTCACCTTCGTCTGCTCCCTGCCGTTTCCCCTCCGCGGCCCCTTCGTGCAAGGTCCGCCCACCGGCCGCTTTCTCTACCTCGACATCGGCACACTCGCCGGCCAACTGGAGTCTCCGTGGACCCGCCGCCTCAAGGTCCCCCTCACCGGCCTCACCGGCGACCACGCCGCCTACCAAACCGCCATCCCCGGCCAGGCCCGCGACGGCGGCCCCACCTGCGCCACCCCGAAACCCTTCGCCGGTTGGACCCCCCTGCCGTAACCATTTGCCGGCTCACCCGTAGTAGCCTTCGATGAAACTCGCGCTCCTTCTTACGGTCACCGCTCTCACGGCCTTCTCCCAGCTCCGCGACAATCGCGACAAACAACTCACCTGCGACGAAAACCGCTCCTCCAGCCGGCCCCGCTTCTGCAAAGTCTCCGAACAGACGGTGCCCAGCCAGGCCCGCTGGTCCATCGACGCCGGCAACAACGGCGGCGTCACCGTCCGCGGCTGGTCCGGCCGCGAGACCCTCGTCCGCACCAAGGTCGAAGCCTGGAGCGACTCCGACTCCGCCGCCAGCCTCCTCGCCGGCCAGGTTCACGTCGATGTCACCCCCGGCCAGGTCCGCGCCAGCGGCCCGCAAACGCAAGGAAAGTCCGGCTGGGGCGTCTCCTTCGAAGTCTTCGTCCCCCACGCGACGGACCTGAACCTGCAGGCCCGCAACGGCGGTATTCATCTTTCTGACGTGCGCGGCCGCCTGGAGTTCCGCACCACCAATGGCGGCATCCACGTCGATCGTGTCGCCGGGCAAGTCAACGGTTCCACCACCAACGGCGGCGTCCACGTCAACCTCTCCGGCGGCCGCTGGGAAGGCGGTCCCGTCCGCCTCTCGACCACCAACGGAGGCGTTCATCTCGCTCTTCCCGCCGATACCAACGCCCAGGTTCGCGCCAGCACCACCAACGGCGGCGTCAACTCCGACTTCCCGCTTCCCAACTTCGAACGCAACCATCGCCCGAGCCAGTTCGAGTTCAACATCGGCAACGGCGGCCCGCTCATTGACATTTCCACCACCAACGGCGGCGTTCACATCAAACGCCTCTAACCCGCTCGCCTGGGGGCATCGTCGCGAGGCAAAATGGAAGCGACATGCCCCCTCCTTGCCTCGAACAGATCACCGTTCTCCACGAAGCCTCCCCCTTGGCTGCCATGCGCCGCCATGGCCTCTCCGCCTCCGACTTCCCCACCGCCTTCCGGGCCGCGTCCATCAATCCCCAAACGGCTCAGCCCTTGGGCCCTTACGGGGGCCTCCTCTGGATCCTCAATGGCGAAGCCGTCGTCGATCAATCTCTTCTTGGGGACACCCGGGTCATCGACTCGACCCAGCTCGCCCCCGGCGAGTGCCACCTGCTCGCTCAACTGGGCCCCACTGGCTGCACTCTTCCCCGGCGCAGGGTCGCCCGTCTGCTTTTGGAGGCCTCTCTGATCCGCACCTACGTTCACCTGGAGAGCACGGTCTGCCTCGAACGCGAGATCACCGATCAAGATACGTGGGAAGGCCACTACTCCGGTGAGCATATCTACTACACGAACAAACGAAACTCCGCCCGCTTCAGATTCACGCTTCGAATCGACGGTGCCGGCGCCATCACGGTTGCGGCGTAGCCGCGGAGCCGGTCCCCCTCGCCCCTTTCGCGCCTTATGACCCCCGAAGCCCTCCACCACGCCGCCACAGTCTTCGACTTCCACCAGCTTCGCCACCGGCCGGCCCCGGCCGATGCGATGCTCGTCCTCGGCACCAACGACCTCCGCGTCGCCGAGCACGCTGCTGATTTGTATCACCAGGGCCTCGCCCCGCTGCTGGTCCCCACCGGTGGTATCGCCCATCAATCCGACCTGCTCGCCACCTCCTGGACCCAACCCGAAGCCGACGTCTTTGCCGAACTGCTGCTTGCCCGCGGCGTCCCGCCAGCCGCCATCCTCCGCGAGCGCGAAGCCACCAACACGGCCGAGAACCTCCGTTTCTCTCGCCGTCTTCTCGCCGGTCACGATCTCTCCCGCGTACTGATCGTGACGAAGCCGTTCATGCAGCGCCGAGCCTACGCGACCCATGCGGTGGAGTGGCCGGAGATGCCGGCGACGATGGCCACGTGGCCGGCGACGTTCGAAACCTACTGCACGGTCCCCGGCCTCGAACCCGAGAAGGTAGCGAGCATTATTTTGGGCGACCTCCAGCGCATCTGGGTCTACGGCCGCCGCGGCTGGGCCGCGCCCCAGCGCATCCCGGAGCAGGTTCTGGCGTCCTTCACCCGCTTGGTGGAACTCGGCTACGACCGCCACCTCCTCCCCGGCGACCGGAATCCGTGAGTGCGCAAGCGGTAAACTGAGGCCAAGGAGGCGCTGTGATGCAGATCGCCATCGACATTCCGGATGAAATTGGAAACACTCTCGCCGCTGAGGCTGGCGGGGCGTCCCGGGCGGTCTTGGAAGCGGTAGCCACCGCAGCGTACCGCTCTGGGAAGATCAGCCCGCTGCAGGTGCAGCAGATGCTCGGGCTGGGTTCCCGTTGGGAGACCGAAGCGTTTCTGAGCCGAGTGGAAGCGTTTCCCGACTACACGATGGACGATCTCGAAAGGGACATCGCCGCCATCCGCGCTGCAGCCCGCAAGTGAAGGTGGTTGTTGACGCCTCCCCGCTTTGTTACTTGATTCTCATTGGTGAGATCGATCTCCTTCCGAGCCTCTTCTCCCGGATCGTTGTGCCGCAGGCTGTCCTGATGGAACTGCTGCACGAGGACGCCCCTGAGGGAGTTCGGCAATGGGCCGAGTCGCCCCCGGACTGGATCGTGGTCAGCGCGACTCCGGTGGGTCAGCTTCTAGGAATGGAAAAGCTACAGGCCGGCGAGCGCGCTGCGATACTGCTGGCGGAGTACTTGCTGGCCGATCTCGTCATCATCGACGAAAGGGCCGCCCGCCAGGTTGCCGGGGGACGTGGCCTCCGAGTAACGGGCGTTTTGGGCGTGATCGGGGAGGCCGCGACCAAAGGGCTGGTGGACATAACGCAAGCGATCGATCGGCTCCGACTAACCAACTTTCGTTGTTCTCCCGCGCTGTTCAGAGCCGTGTTGGAGCGATACGGTCCACGGGCATCGTAAATCGGGCGAGGCTAAACCTGCGGAGTTCCATCGGCGCTACCCTCATCCCCCATCCCGCGGCGGCGGCCGGAACACCTCCCGCCGATGCCATTCGAGGTACTCCGCTTTCGGCAGGCTGGCTGCCAGACTCGGCCGCCGCAGAGGCCTTCCCATCAGCGACACGAAGTGCTCGTCAAACTTGGCGCCGCCATACACGTGCGCCGAAACTAAAATCGTCAACTCATCGCTCAGGCTAATCGCGCCTCGGTCCAGCGCCCGATGGTGCAAGCTACAGCAGGCCAGCCCGTTCGCCGCCAAATCCGGACCTTTCGCCTGATGCCACATGATATGGGCTGCGTCCAACCCCAGGTCGGCACTACCGATTCTTACGTCATAACCGCAAAACGCACACGCATGGCCGTACGCAGTGAGCACCTCTCCCCGAAAACTCCCCAACCGGCTCCGCCGAATCGTCGATTCGAAATCCAGCCCGACGGAAGTCAAAATCTCCTCGTGTAAAGAAGCAGGAAAATGCGCCAGCAGCAGCGCTTGGGCTACCTGCTTCACCAGCAAAGGATCCCGGCGCAACGCTTCATAGACACGCCCAGTAAATCCACCCCGGATTCGGAATTTGATCAGCTCGCTCTTCGACGGATACGCCTTCGGACTCCTCCGCGTTAACCGCGCGCTCTCTTCGACCTCCCAGAGTTGATCAGTCTGTAAATACCAAAAGGGGTACTCCGGATGAACCGACTGCCGCGGTGGGCCAAACTCTTCGAGCAGTTGCCGCAGGCTCGGCTCCCAGTCTTCATAGGGGCACAGCCGCTTGCCCCCCTGACTCAATCGCCCCAGCGCCAGCAGGATCAAGAGCGGCTTATTCGGCGCGCGCTCTTGACCACGGCTCCAGACGTTCAGACCGGCCACCCGTTGCAAGATCTCCCCCGCCTCGGCAACCTCTATCACGAGAACGACACCTTCCAGGTCTCTGCCCGCAACGTGCTGCTCAACTCCAGCGGCGGTGTCAGTTCGAAAATGCGTGGATGCCGGGAAAACTCATGGACTCGGTACAACCGCCAATCCGAAGGCCGTTCTTTCGCGAGTTCCCGTTCGTTCCGCGAGAGAAAGAACGGAGTCCGTGCCGAACCATTGGTCGTCTTTACCTCGATCAAGCGCTCCCTCCCCACGGCGTCAAAAGAGCGAACGTCATAGCCCGCTCCGTCCCCCTCCTCCGCTGCCACCCAACGAACTTCCCGGGCTAGATCGCTCCGGTCCAGCGCCAGCAGTCGCTCGCGCTCGAACTCAACCACCAACTCCTCCCCAGCCCTCCCCAGCGCTCGGTTCCGAAAGTCCCGTTGCACCGGATCGAACTTCTGAACCAACCGGCGGAGTCCCTCCGGCGTCTTGTCTTCGCCCGTCCGTAGCTCGGGCGGACTAACCCAGCTTGCTGTCCCCAGGCTAGCCGGTACGAACTCCATCAATGCGGCAGACCGCGACAAATACCGGTCGATCGCTCCGAAGATGGCGTTCTGGTAATTCCGCTTCGGAATGTAGCCGGGGATCCAGGGCATACCCAACTCATCGAGCACGGCCGAAATATTCTGATGTTTGAACTCGACGGATCGATGGGTGCGCCCAATCTTCTCCATGAGGGCCTTGCTATGCGCCACCTTTCGGTACGTTTGTCCGCGTAACTCCGCCTGCAACATCGCGAAGTAATCGGCCACGATTGCATCCAACTCATCGTCTTGCCAAATCTTCTCGATTTTGGATTCGTCAGCCAAGCCCCAACTAACTCCGAATACAGAAGGGTAGCAGAGTTGACTCGCTGGTCTCTCGTTCCTTCGCTAACGCCCCAAACTCTCCCGCACCAGCCGCGCGTACCGCAAGATCGCCAACCAATGGCACGGCGCCGCCGCCCGCCTCCACAACCTCGTAGTCAAATTGGGTCAGTTCGCGCCACCGGAAAGGCAGCGGCCAGCCCGACTTCCCTCGCCGCAATCCCCAGGTTGGTAATCAACAGAGCCACCCGCTTCGTCGCGAGCATCCTTCCTGGGCTCTAGTCATTTGACGCGCCGTACCAAAAAAGATACAGTGCCCTCTAGCCCATGAACTCAAACGGCTGCCTGCACGGTTCTATCGCTCCTACAGCGGGAGAGAGCCTGTGCGGGAGTGGCTCAAGAGCCTGGACTTGGCCGATCGGAATGCCGCTAGTCCGCTCGCTCGGCAGCGGCCTCTGGGAAGTCAGGAGCAGCTTGCCGCGTGGCCGGATCGCTCGAGTTTTATTCTGTGTTCACGACGAGCAGATGGTGCTCCTGCACGCCTTTATCAAAAAGACGCAGAAAACACCGAAGCAGGATTTGGACTTGGCACTGGGACGAATGAACGGAGACCCACGATGAAAAAGGAAAATATTGGCTCGTCCTTCGATAGCTGGCTTCGCGAAGAGGGCATCTATGAGGAAACGACTTCCACCGCAATCAAACGGGTTCTAGCGCGTCAGGTAGAAGCCGCCATGAAGGAACAGAACCTGTCCAAGGCCGACATGGCGAAGCGGATGCACACCAGTCGCGCGTCGCTGGATCGGCTGCTCGACCCGGATAATGACGCCGTGACCCTCAGCACCTTGCAAAAGGCTGCTACCGCCGTGGGGCGCCAAATCCGCTTGGAGTTGGTGTAGGCCCGGCCAACAACCCGTCGAGTGCTCCAAAGATTCCGCCATCCCTGCTCCCCGGCGATCGCTGAAGGACACCCATGGTCCTCAAAGCATCCTCGGCTTACCGAAAAGTTGGGCCAGCCTCGCGGACGAGTCCAACCGATACCCCGCAGTCAGCGTCGGTCCCGCTCCCTGAGCAGATCGGCCACGGGGTCAGTACCCGGCGGGAGCCAGGCGCGACCCATTCCGGCCAGCTGGCGAGCTAGCGCAGCCCGTGGTGGAATCACCCGAGCCAGCAGTTCTCCTTCTGGACTAATCGACCAATCGACGCTGGTCCCGGGCTCGATCTGGAGCTGCCGCGCCAACTCGGCCGGGATCTTGATCTGGTTCTTGCCCGTGACGGTCGTAATCATTGCGACCCTAGCGTAATCAAGGAATCGGTTTACCGTCAAGGGCCGAAATCCCCAACCCAACCGGCGAGTCGTCAACCCGCCGCCGGTAGGCAGAGCCAACAGGGCCATGCACTCAACTCGTCCAACGATGCGTTGTAGAGCCTACCGGCCGAATGGCCCTAAACCCCGTCGGCTGTATCCAGTTCGCGCGCCCCAAGTGTTGTCTTTCGGCCCTTTCACCTTCGACGGAACCCGGATTGGGGTAATGGATCGGTGGTGGCGATACACACGCTCTAATAGCCACTCCACAGCCCGAGGCATCTCATCGGACGGACAATACAAGGTCTGTTGCCTCGATGCGACATCGTTCCACACCGCCGTAGGCCGGCCTGATATCCACTGGATGTCAATATGGCCCACTCCTGGGACGGCGTAGGTCTCGCGGATCTTGGTGAAGTTCATAAGTCTCCTAAAAACAGAGAGGCCGCCCAAAGGACGAATCCCTGGGCGGCCTTTGCCTGCGAACGCTTTGATAACACCCCGTGCCAAATATTGTGACTTTGTTGGACACCGCGCCCGTTCGATGCCGTTTAACTCTCAACGCGGACAAGCGTAGAAGCGGTCTAGGCCGAACTTGCGGTGGTAACAGGCCTAATCCCCACCGCAGGCCGGGCCATCGAGGCCCGCCCCACCGCCCGGCCCATTTTCGCCCCCCGCGAAATCCTGGTGACAGGCCATGCGAAAAAACATCTCCTTTGTTTGCAACACCGCCATCCGCCAAATGACCCAAAACGCTTGACACCACCCGTACAGTGGAATCAGGAAAGCCCACTGCGCCCCAAACGGCCAGTGGGCTTTTCCATTTCTACCCAAGGATCACCGCCATGAACACCACGTCCTATGAAACCGACGCCCTTACCCCCGATGAGGCCCTCAGCATGATGATGGCCCACGCCGACAAACGCATCGCCGAAATGCGGGCCCGCGAAGAAGCCGCCCGCCAACGCCTCATCAATCGCGAAAACGCCCGCAAATCCACCGGCCCCCGCACCGAAGCCGGCAAAGCCGCCTCCAGCCAGAACCGCCTCTCCCATGGCCTTTGCTCCAGCCGCCTCCTCGTCTTCGGCGAAACCCAGGCCGAATTCGACGCCCTCGAAGCCGAAGTGCTCGCCACCTTCGCTCCCGTTACCCCCGAAGAAACCTTCCTCGTCCAGCAACTCACCGTCGCCCTCTGGCGCTTCAATCGCGCCCGTCGCGTCGAGGCCAAAACCTTCGACTACATGATGGAACTCACCGACCAGACCCTCAGCGAAAACGGCGCCTTCGAAACCGACCAGGAGACCGAAGCCCAACTCGGCGCCTCCGTCATCGACGCCGTCAATCAAAAGTCGTTCGCTACCCTCCAGCGCTACGTTACCGCCGCCGAACGCTCCTACCGCCAGGCGCTCAAAGACGTCCAGGCTGCCATTAAGCGCCGGAAGCCCGAACCCCAGGCCATTGCCGTCCCCGTCGTCGTCCCGGCCGAAAAGCCGAAGGCTGCCGCCGCCGGCCAGATCCTCTATCCCGAGGTCGCCCCGCCGGTCCTTCCTTCCGCCCCGGTCACCGCCCCTGCCTACGTCGACCGTTGCTGACCGCGCCTCCCTCGGATCGCCCCGCCGCCTACGAACTCCCATCGGATCTTTGAAAAATCAGCCCGCTCAACCGGATCACCCGAAGTGTGTCTCCGCGAACCGCTTGCCTCGATGGCACACCCGAAGTGTGTCGACTCGCACGGCAAAGGTTGGCTTCGAATCGCAAAATCGCCGCTCACCGCCCCGCCAGCCGGCTTCGAACCGCAGTTTGCTCTTTGTCAACTCACCCAAATGACCCGGTTCACCCGCTCAGTCCCGCGGTTTGATCAACAACGACACAAGGTACTCCCGGGCGACATCTTCATCCCGGATTGAAGCCCAGATTTAAATGCCTGCCGGGCAGTAGATACCTCTCGAAGCGCCTCGACGTAGGTCCAACGAATTCCGTTGTGATAGTCCGCGAGGTGACGCCTATCCTGCAGTTGCACGAATGCCTGAGCCACCAACCTCAGATTCTGAACCAGTGTAGGATCCACCCCGATAAATGGGAACAGTCGTGAGTCGAGGAGGCGCTGCGATGCTCTCCGCATCACTGCATGCTCAAACATGCGTCCAAAGGCATCCCTCGAGCTGTCGCGCTTCCAGTTTAGGGCCGTTTCGCTAATTAGCAGATGAAACAGGGCGTAGTAGGCCGTCGAGACGGCCCGCCGAAGGTCGGCCTGGGTCACGTTCGGTTGGTTCTTGTGAATCAGTTCCCCGGCCTGAGCCAAAAGATCATCGTGGAAGGCCATTCGCAGTTAGGCCCATCCTCGGTCTGGGCCCACCTCGGAATCGCTGCGGAATGTGAAATAGGGCACTAACCCCCAGTTCTCATAGGGTCGAATCTGGTCGAACAGCGTCGACGAGATCTTGCCCGTTACCTCTGCCAGAGTGTCCTCATGTACCGCCCAATCCGCCAGGACGATCCGAAAATAGATCGCCGGATCACCGCTCGTGTCGGCTCCGACCGAGTGTCGCAAGCGAACCACCTCCGGGCCAAGCAGGTTCGCCGCCTTTTCGACGGCGTCCGCAAGCCGTGCCTGATCAACGTATCCAGTCGCGACAACCATACTCATAGTCTATAGCGCCGGCCAAGAAACTGGCTTCGAATCGCAAACAACCGCCTAGCAGATATGCGCCCCCGCCGTATTCACATACACCGCATACAACGACTGGCTCGCCGTCATAAACAACCGGTTCCGCCGCGTCCCGCCAAAACACACATTCGCACAGCTCTCCGGCAGCTTAATCAACCCAATCCGCTCCCCCTCCGGCGTCACCACCTGCACCCCGGGCCGCGCCCCGCCCCAAATGTTCCCATCCACATCACACCGGATCCCGTCCGCCGCCGAAGGCCCCTTCGTCACCGGGTTATCCAACACCACCAGCCGCTTCCCACCCGTCAACCCCGCCCCGTTCACCCCCCACACCTTAATGTCGCGCCCGCCCGCCCCCGTATCCGCCACGTACAGCCTCTTATAATCCGGCGAAAAGCAGATCCCGTTCGGCCCGCTCACCTCGTCCGTCACCTTGCTGATCTGGCCCGTCTTCCCGTCCACCCGGTACACCGCCTCCTTCAGCTCCTTCGCCGCCTTGAACCCCTCATAGTCCCCGTTGATCCCGTACGGCGGATCCGTAAACCAAATGCTCCCGTCCGGATGCACCACCAGGTCATTCGGCGAGTTCAGCCGCTTGCCCTCAAACCGCTCCGCAATCACCGTCACCGACCCGTTGTACTCATACCGCACCACCCGTCGCCCCTCGTGCTCGGCCGATAGCTGCCGCCCCTCATAGTCAAACGTGTTCCCGTTGCTGAACCCCGCCGGATTCCGGAACACCGTCACCCGCCGGTCGTCCTCAATCCATCGCAGCTGCACATTCGCCGGAATGTCGCTCCACACCAGATACTTGCCCACCCCGTTCCACGCCGGCCCCTCGGCCCACGACGTCCCAATGTGCAGCCGCCGGATGCTCGTGTTCCCAATCATGTACTTCCGAAAGCGCGGGTCCAGCGCTTCGATGTCCGGGTCCGGATACTGGATCGGCTGCTGCCCCGTCCAGTCCCGCGGCGTCTGCGCCGCCAGCGCCCCCGCTCCCAACATCCCCAGCACCCCTCTTCGCGTATACTCTCGGTTCATAAGACCCTATCTATATCGCATATGCCCCTCCTCGCTCTAGCCCTCCAAATCCTCACCCTCTCCGCCGCGCCCGATCGCGTCACCGGCGGCGACGTCCTCGTCCGCATCGAACTCGCCGACTCCCAGCCCCTCACCGTCCAGCTCAACGGCCGCGACATCACCGGCTCCTTCCGCCCCGTCGGCCGCGCTCTCCTCGGCCTCGTCACCGGGCTCCGCCTCGGCGCCAATACGCTCACGGCCGGCCGCCAGCAACTCGCCCTCACCAACTTCCCCGCCGCCGGCCCCGTCTTCTCCGGCCCCCACCAGCAGCCCTTCATCTGCGAGTCCGCCAGCTTCGCCCTTCCCGACGGCGGCCTCCTCGGCCCCCCGCTCGATGCCGACTGCACCGCCCGCACCGAAGTCACCTATATGTACCGGCCCACCCCCTACGGCCCCCTCAAGCCCCTTCCGTCGCTCACCGCGCTGCCCGCCGACGTCGCCCGCACCACCACCACCCTCGGCCGCACCGTCCCCTACATCGTCCGCATCGAAACCGGCACCCGCAACCGCGCCATCTACCAAACCGCCATCCTCCACGACCCCACCGCCGAACCCGCCCCCTCGCCCTTCGCCCCGCCCGCCGCCTGGAATCAGCGCCTGCTCTACACCTTCGGCGGCGGCTGCACCGGCGGCTGGTATCGCCAGGGCGGCTCGCTCAACCTCCCCGTCAGCGACGACATCGTCGGCCGCGGCTACGCCGAAGCCGCCGCCACCCTTAACGTCTTCGGCACCAACTGCCAGGACGTGACCGCCGCCGAAACTATGATGATGGTCAAGGAGCGCTTCATCGAAACCTACGGCCCGCCCCGCTTCACCTTCGGCCGCGGCGGCTCCGGCGGCGCCTATCAGCAGATCCAGATCGCCGACAACTACCCTGGCCTCCTCGACGGCATCATCCCCAGCGCCACCTTCCCCGAAGTCCTCGAAACCACCCAGTTCCTCACCGACGCCCAGCTCCTCGACGCCTACTTCTCCCGCTCCTCCCTCACCGACGCCCAGAAGCGCTCGATCAACGGCCACGCCAACCTCGCTAACATCGCTGGCCCCGCCGGTGGCGCCGGCCGCATCAACCCCGAAAAGTTCTGCCCGCCTCAGCTTCCCGCCGAACTCCGCTACCACCCCGTCTTCCACCGCGCCGGCGCCCGCTGCGACATCTTCGATCACAACGTCAACGTCTACGGCCGCGACCCCCTCACCGGCTTCGCCCGCCGCGCCATCGACAATACCGGTGTCCAGTACGGCCTCGCTGCTCTGAACGCGGGCGCCATCACCCCGGCCCAGTTCCTCGATCTCAACGAGCGCATCGGCGGCTATGACAACGATGGCAACCTCGTCCCCACCCGCGCCGTCGCCGACCCCGCCGCGGTCCGCGCCGCCTACCAGACCGGCCGCATCACCCACGGTGGCCTCGGCCTCGCCAAGGTCCCCATCATCGACGTCCGCGTCTATCAGGACGCAAGCGACAAAGGCGACGTCCATCTCAAGTACCATTCCTACGCCCTCCGCGAGCGCCTCCGCCGCGCCAATGGCACCCTCGCCAACTACGTCATGCTCCTCAGCGACAACGCCTATAACCAGGTTGGCTTTGCCATCACCAAGATGGACGAGTGGCTCACCTCCGGCGTCCGCCCCGCCGACCTCGTCGACAGTTGCCACTCCCCCGCCGGAGAACGCATCGTCGAAACCCAGACCTTCACCGGGGGCCGCTGCAACAGCTTCTATCCCACCTACCCCTCGCCCCGCATGGTCGCCGGCGGACCCGTCACCAACGACGTCCTCAAGTGCCAGCTCAAACCGGTCGACCCCGCCGACTACAAGGTCCCCTTCGCCCCCGCCGAGCTCGACCGCCTCGCTCGCGCCTTTCCCACCGGCGTCTGCGACTGGTCCAAGCCCGGCGTCGAGCAGCAGAAGCCGCTCGGCACGTGGCTCCGTTACTAGTCGCGGCCCTGGAAACGGATAATCTTCCGCCGGTCTTTCTTCGAGGGCTTGCCCTCGGGGTAAAAGGGCATCGCCTTCTTTACCTCGATCGCCAACTTCCGCCGCTCCTTGCTCTCCGGAGTCTCAAAATACAGGGTCTGCGCCACCGCGGCCGGACCCCGCATTTCGCTCAGCCCAAGCACCTCGACGTCATATTCGCCGGCCTCGCTCTTGATGTGCAGCTTGTCGCCCACGCGCACCTCCCGCGCGGGTTTCGCCGTCTGCCCGTTCCACTGGATCCGGCCCAGATCACACGCCTTAATGGCAAGGGCCCGGGTCTTGAAGAACCGGGCCGCCCACAACCACTTATCGATCCGCATTACCGGGGGAACTGCGAAGCGTCAATCCCCGGGATGATCCGGAGCGCGTTCTTGTAGTAGAGCTTCTTCAGTACATCGTCCGGCAGGTCCATCCCGTACATCTTCCAGAACGCATGGCGCTTCCGGTAGTAGTCGAAGTACTCGTCGGCCGTCTCAAACACCCGGAAATAGGTGAAGTATTCGCTCGTCTCCCAGATGTCCTTGCCGAACAGCACCCGGTCCTGATACTTGACGAACCACGCCCGCGCCGTCCGCGGCTGCCGGCCGAGTTCCGCCAGCACCGCGCCCACTTCCGTGAGCATGTTCGGATACTTGTCCATCAACTTGCCGAGCTCACCCAAGTCGCCGCCCAGCCAGCCCAGATGGGCGTTGATGAACGTCGTCTTCGGATGGCGCCCAATCCGCGTATACAACTCGCCCATCAGCGTCTCCCAGGTCGGGTACTTGTCTGGTGGACGGTAGCGGCTCGGAAACTGCTTCAGCTCGAGCCACCGCTCGTTGTCCTTGTCCCAGGGTTGGAAAAACTGCCGCGGCTCGGCCGTGTGGATCAGCACCGGAATCTTGTACTTCGCGCAAACCTCAAAGGCCTTATCAAAGCGCGGATCGTCGATCTTGATCCGTTCGCCGCTCTTGATCCGCAGGTCCATGCCGAAGTTCTTGAAGAACTTCAGGCCTTGGGCGCCGTTCTTGATGTCCTGCTCCAACTGTTTGGCGACCAGGTCCGGATAGTCCGGCGCCTCCATGTCTTCAAAGTTCAGATTGGCGAAGATCACGAAGCGCTTCGGATAGTTGCCCTTCATGTTGTCGACCGTCTTCTTCAGCCGGTCGCCATAGCTGCCCGACAGGTTCACCATCACCTGCAGGTTCAGCCCGTCCATGTCCTTGACGAGCTTATCGAGCGCAGCCTTGTTCATCTCCCCACGCTGATGGTTGTGGACGTCAATGAAGGGGTACTTCGCCCGCTTCACGATATGTTCATCGACCTTCAACCCCGACTTCGGGTTGTAGTCTTCAAACGGAATCACCGCATTCTTGTCCGGGCGCGGAAACTCCGGCTGCGCCAGCAGCGCGACCGGCATGACCAGCAGCAGAGCCTTTTTCATTCCTTGCAGTATAGGCCTAGGGCGCGACGCCGAGCAATGCCGCCACTTCGTTCCGCAACTGTTCGGTCAGCGGTCCCTTGTCGCGATTACTCAATCCTTCGGTCGGAATCGGCTTACCGATGCGGACCACCACCGTACCGCCGCGGACCGCCACGCCGTGCATCGGCAGAATGTCGCGGGTCCCGATCAGGCCGAACGGCACAATCGGCGCTCCGCTCTTGATGCCGAGAATCGCCGCACCTTCCTTGAACGGTTCGAGTTCGCCTTCCGTCCGTCCGCCCTCCGGGAAGATCAGAATCGAGAGGCGCTTCTCCCGGATCGTGGTTCCCGCCAGCGTCAGACTCCTCACCGCCTCGCGCGGGTTATCGAGCGAAACCGAAATGTGCCCCGCCGTCCGCAGATGCGTCCCCATGAAGGGAATGGAGAACAGCTCGCTCTTAGCCATGAACCGGAAGTTGTAAGGCAGCGCCCAGAGCAGCGCCGGGGTGTCCGAGTAGCTGCGGTGGTTCCCGGCGAAGATGTAGTGCGCCTTCGGGTCCAGGTTCTCCAGGCCCTCGACGACCATGTGCATCCCCATGATCTTCGTCAGCATCCGGCCCCAGATCTTGGCGCAGGCGATCTGCTTGGTGCCGTCCTTATCGAATGGAATCAGGCAGTAACTGATGATGCCCATCACCACCGTCGCCAGGACGATGAGAGGGTCGGTAAACAGAAGCGTTCGGATGAGGGCGAAGGACATGTTATTGGACGAGAAGAGCGCGGGCCTCTCCCACGAGATAGAGCGAGCCGGTGATAAAGAGCACGTCGCACTGGCGGGGCATCGCCAGCGCCTCTTGGATATTGGGCGCGGCGCGGGCGTTGGGATGCGGTGCGAGTTCGAGCATCGCCTCCGGGCGCAGCGCGCGAGCTTGCGCCGGAGCGGTGCAGATGAGTTCATCCGCCAGCGGAAACAGAATCGAAGACACCTCGTCGAACGCCTTATCGCGCATGGCCCCGAAGATCATACCCACGCGTTTCCCCGCAAACTTCTGCTCGATATACCGCGCCAGAGCCTTCGCGCCCGCCGGGTTGTGCGCGCCGTCGAGAATGATGAGCGGGTCTTGGCTGACGGTTTCAAGCCGCCCTGGCCACACCGCTTTCGCCATGCCGTCGAGCGGTATGCCGAGTAGTTGCAGAGCCCGCGCGGCGGTCTTCGCGTTCTCGGCCTGGTGCTCTCCGGCGAGCGGGCACGGCACCGGCCCGGTGATTTCGCTCGAATGATAGAGCGGGGCGCCCACTTCGCGCGCCCGTGCTTCAATCACGGCCAATGCGGCTGGCCGCTGCGCGGAAATCACGGCCGGAACACCCGGTTTCAAAATCCCGGCCTTCTCAAAGGCGATCGACTCGATGCTCTTGCCGAGCCACTCCTCATGGTCGAAATCAATCGGGGTGATCACGCAAAGCTCGGGTTTCACGAGATTGGTCGCGTCCAGGCGGCCGCCGAGTCCAACTTCCACCACGGCGCGGTCCACGTTCTGGTCGACGAAGATCTCGAAGGCCATCAGCGTCACCGTCTCAAAGTAGGAGGGGTGATGGGCGATCCGCCCGTCGGCAACCATCCGCAGGGCCGTCTGATGGACGATGTCGAAGGCGTGGGCGAACTGTTCCGGCGTCACCGGGCGCCCGTTGATCTGGATGCGTTCGGTCGGGTGGATCAGATGCGGCGAGGTGTAGAGACCGGTGCGCACCCCCGCCGCGCGCAGCCCGGCATCGATCATCGCGCAGGTCGACCCTTTTCCGTTCGTGCCGGCGACGTGCACGACCGGCGGCTGGGTGCCGTGAAAGCCCATGGCCTGCCAGATCAGGCCAGCGAGTTCCAGGCCCAGCTTGGCGGACTTCAGTTCATTGCCGAGTGTATACAGATACTCGACGCTCTCCGGGTAGTTCCGCACGAGGAGTTAAGCGTGGGTGGTGTGCTTGCAGCCCATATTCTGCGGAGAGGGGACACGGCCGCCCTTGTTCAGTTCACGCATGCCGATACTGGTCTGGTAGTAGATGCGCGAGGTCCAGCCTTTAGCCAGCCGGAAGAACCGTTGGCCGGGACCGTCGCCGGCGGTGTCCAGGGATTTGAGAATGGCCACCTGCTGCGGTTCGGTGAGTTTCACAAACGGAGCGGCGTGGAGCTTGATCGAGTGGCCGTCCAGCCAGTGGATGCCACTGAGGAAGGCGTCGCGTTGGGGGGCGGGTCCTGCGGCGAGCAGGCGGTCGAGCCAGCGGTTGACGAAGGCGGCTTTCGCGCCCGGAGTATCGGTCGCGGGAATAATGAGCTCGGTGAGAGTCACCACGGTATCGTTCGTGTGAGCGTCGAAGAGCTCCGGCTTCCATTCCGGCGTGGTGGAGATCTGCGCCAAAGCTCCGGTGCCCGCCAAGGGCAACACGCTGCCAACCTGCATCAACTCGCGGCGATTCATGAACTCAGTATATATGCTGTAACGCCCGTTATTGAACCAGGGCCGGGGTGTACGTCCACGACCAGCCATCGCTGCCCACCAGGGTGAAGGACGCGCGGTCCGGCGCGATGATGATGCTCTTGTTGGCGGATTGCATGGGCATGCCGAGCAGGCGGGCGTCTGACACGGTGACCATCACATTACTCTGGACGGTTGCGCCGGCGATGGACTTCATCGAACAACTGGCGGGGTACTGCGAAACCGAGGCGGCGGGAAAGGTCCGTTTTCCGGTGACCATGAGAGTGGTCCCGGAGACCATGTGACTGACGGCTTGGAAGTGCTCATAGGGGCCTTTGAGCTGGGGCGGCGGGCAGTTGGTGCCGTCCGACTTGAGGTTCGCGACCGTCGAGGGGAAGTCCGTGATCTTGGGCTCGCCAATCATCTTGGAGGTCTTGTTGTCGAAGGTGTACTCGATGGTGATCTTGTCGGAAACGTCCCCTTTGCCTTCGTGGTCGCCGG
The DNA here is from genome assembly GCA_027485675.1 of Terriglobales bacterium. Classification (GTDB taxonomy): domain Bacteria; phylum Acidobacteriota; class Terriglobia; order Bryobacterales; family Bryobacteraceae. The sequence goes on from JAIXQP010000050.1 coordinate 35,578, forward strand.
AGACGACGAGGGTACGGGCTTGGTGGGAGCCCACCACGGAGAAGCGGATGACCTTGGCCCTGCTCCACTTCTGCATGACGGCCATGTCCATGCCGGGGATCTGAGCGGAGAGGCTAAGAGGAATCAGAAGAAGCAGCGGGCACAGTCTCATGTTGGATAGTGTAAAAGATCTCCTGACAGGATGGTGTCAGCAGGGGGCGGACATACTAAGCGCATGAAACTCAAACACCGCGACTTCGGCATCATCACCCCTAACATCGCCGCCACCCAGGCCTTCTATGTGAACCACCTTGGCTTTCAAGCTGTCTATGAGGCCGACTGGTACGTCCATCTGAAGAATGGCGAAATTGAACTCGGCCTGATGGCCCCCGGTCTTCCGACGCAGCCGGCCGCTTTCCAGCAGTCCTACGGCGGAGCCGGCGTCTGGATAAGTTTCGAGGTCGAAGACGTCGACGCCGAATACGAACGCCTCCAGGCAGCGGGAGTCTCCTGCGACGCCCCTCCCCAGGATCGCCCGTGGGGCGAACGGCAGTTTGTTGTCCGGGATCCGAACGGCTTCGCCTTGAATATCGCCAAGTCGATTCCGGCCGATCCCGCGTTTTACGCTTGATCCATGCGCCGCGCCGATCGCCTGTTTCAAATCGTCCTCTGCCTCCGCCGCCGCCGGGCCGTCACGGCGGAGCAGATGGCCGAAGAGCTGGAGGTCTCGGTGCGGACCATCTATCGCGACATCCGCGACCTGATGGCCTCCGGCGTCCCCATCGATGGCGAGGCCGGCGTCGGCTACCGCTTGCGGCCTGGGTTTGACCTGCCGCCGCTGATGTTCAGCGCCGAGGAGCTGCAGGCCCTGCGGCTCGGCGCCGAGATTGTCCAGGGCTGGGCCGACCGGGACCTGGCGCGCGCCGCGCGGACGGCCCTCGAACGCATCGAGGCCGTCCTGCCGGAAAAGCTCCACCGCACGGGGCCGCAACCCTTCTTCGTGCCGGACTTCTTCATTCCCGCCGCAACGAAGAACTACCTGACGGAGTTGCGCCGCGCCATCCAGGCCCGGCACCAGATCCGCATCGGATATGTGCGGGCGGACGGCGAGGCATCGACGCGCCAGGTGGAACCTGTCGGCCTCTTCTTCTGGGGGAACCGGTGGACGCTCGGCGCCTGGTGCGGGCTGCGCCAGGCGTTCCGGACCTTTCGGCTCGACCGCATCGCCAGCGTCGAACTGCTCCCCGGCCTCGGCGTTACCCACGATGCCGACCAATACATTGAGGCGATGGATCAGGAAGAATAGTCGGAATGGACCGTCGACTGTTTCTCGCTCTGCCGGGCGCCGCCTTCGCGCAACGCCGCACCGTCTTCCTGCCCAGCCCGGGAAAGGGAACCGCCGTGATGGCGTTCGCCTTCTACACGGAGCGAACCGGCGGCCGCATGGACTCGATCGAGCAGCGGTGGAGCCGGTCGGACACCATCGACATTGCCTACCGGCGCCACTCGACCGACTACGGGGTGACGTGGTCGCAGCCGGAACCGATCGTCACCGGGGAGAAGCGGCCGGAGGGGATGTACCGGAAGCATCTGCGCTGCGGCTACGTCGATCCGGTGTCGGGGCGATACCTCGAGTTCTTCCTCGAAGGGGTATTGCCGACGGACGACCCGCTCGAAGGAATGCGCCGGTGGGAGCTCAAATACACCTACGCCGGCAAGTCGCACCGGATTGATCTGCCGGGCCTCGTGAAGCCCGGGAAGAACTCCGTGATGCTGGGCGACAACGCCTGCACCCCGCTCACCCTGCCGGACGGGACGATCTGCCTGGCGGTGCAGGTGGCGCCGCTGGGGCCAAACGGCGAGTATCATAACCCCGGCAAAGGCTACACCTGGCATGAGACCGTGGTGCTGCGCGGACGGTGGGAAGGCGACCGGCTGCATTGGGAAACCTCCAACATTCTGCGGCTCAAGCCGGAGCAGTCCACGCGAGGGGCGCTCGAAGCGACGATCGCGCGGCTCGCCGAGGGGCGGCTGATGCTGGTGTGCCGGGCGTCGAACGACCGGACGCCGGAGATCCCGAGTTATCGCTGGGTGAGCTACTCCCGCGACGACGGCCGCACCTGGTCAGAGCTGCAGCCCTGGACGTATGAGGGGGGTAAACCCTTCTTCTCGCCGAGCTCCTGCTCCCAGCTCCTGACGCACTCCAACGGGAAGATCTATTGGCTGGGGAACATCACCCCGGAGAATCCGAAGGGCAACCGGCCGCGCTACCCATTCGTGATCGGCGAGGTGGACCGCCACAGCGGCCTGCTGCGGGAGTCGACGGTGCGGGTGGTGGACACGCGGCAGCCGGGCGAGAATGAGATCTTGACGCTGTCGAATTTCTACGCCTACGAACACCGCCGCACCCACGAGATCATCGTCCACATGACGCGGCTATTCGCCCTGCCGGACGGCTGGGAAGGCGATGCGATGCGGTACGCCATCCCGGCATGAGGTTACGGGGGCCGGTTCTTGTCTTTCTGGCGGATGCCTTAGTTCTGCCCGTTGGCTTGATGACCGTTGTGCTGCTCAGCCGCTTGTGGGGCCCGGCGGATTATGGGCTTTACGGGCTCGTTGTGTCCATCACCTTATGGCTGGAGTGGCTGGTGGTGGCTCTGTTCGGCGGGGTGGGCCTGCAGATGATGGCCCGGGACCCCGAGGCGGAGGACGTAGCGAATTTTCTGCTGCAGTCGAATCTGGCGGTGGGGATTGGGGCCGGGGTGTTGCTGGCGGTGGCCGCGCCGCTGCTGGCGGCGGAACCGTTGCGTTCCCTGCTGTGGCTGGCGGCGCCGATGCTGCCGCTGGCCGGCGCCGGTCAAGCGCTCCGGTCGCGGCTGATTGTGCTTGAAAAATTCGCGGTGCGGGCGGGCGGCGTCGCCTTGAAGATGTTGCTTCGGGCGCTGGGCACCCTGGGCGTCGTGTATTGGGACGGCGGGGTGTTTGCCGCGGTCGCGATGTTTCCTATTGCGGGACTTCTCGAAGTGGTCTTTTACCGGTTCTGGGTGCATACGCGCTGGTGGGGCGGGCGGGGCGACGTGCGCCTGCCGCGCGGGCCGGCGGCCGCGTACCTGGTCTATCTGGGAGCGCAGCGGTTGGCGGAACGATTAGACCTGCTGCTGCTGCGGGCGTTCGGATTCCCGATGGCCGAGGTGGGGATGTATGCGGCCGCGCAGAACGTGGCGCTCCCGTCGTCCCTGGTGGGCAACTCCTTCGCCTCGACGGTGCAGGCGCGGGTGCACAAGGCGGCGAACCGGGAAGCGGCGCTCCGGGCTGCATGGCGCGCGCTGGCGGTGGGGATGAGCACTTTGCCCGGTCCGCTGGTGGCCTTCTTTCTCGCGGATCCTCTGGTGGCGTTGGCGTACGGCCCCCGCTTCAGCGGCACCGCGGTGCTGGTGGCTCCGTTGCTGTTAGCGGGCACGTTGCAGGCAACCAGCACGCTGGCCAATGCCTCCCTGCAGGGGATGGGCTATGTGCGCTGGACGAGCGCGCTGGGCGTGGCCCAGGTAATCGTAACGGCGGTGGCGATGCTGGTGGTCATACCCCGGGCTGGCGCGGTGGGGGCCGCTTGGACCTGGTGCGCCTCGACGGGTCTGGCGGCCGCAGCCGGGGCGTGGCTCCTGTGGCGGGCCAAGTACACTGAGGGGGTATGACCCGTCGAGAACTTGTCGCTGCCAGTTTGCAGGCGCCGCTGGTGGCGCCGCCGAAGAAGGCAAAGATTACCAGCTCCGTGATGCTGTGGTGCTTGAAGGGAACCCCGGACGAGCGCCTGGAGCTCGCCGCGCGGGCCGGGCTGCAGAGCGTCGAACTGGTGGGTGAGCATTTGACCATGGATGTCGACGCCTTCCTGAAGCGGGCCCGGAGCCTGCGGCTGGGGGTCGATACGATCTCCGCCACGCCCAACTGGGGACGGCAGAAGTTGAACATGGTGGACCCCGCGCTACGGCCGGCTTTGCTGGCGGAAGTGGAGTCCAACCTGAAGTTCGCCCAGAGGATGGAGGTGCCGATGGCGCTGCTGATGTCCGGCAACGCGATCGCCGGCAAGAGCTTCGAAGAGCAGTTCGCCTCCATGGTGGAGGGCGCCAAACGGTGCGGCGATCTGGCGGCGAAGTATCGGGTCACGCTCATCGTGGAGCCGCTGAATACCAAGGTGAACCACGCGGGCTACTTTCTTTCAAACTGCGTGGACGGCCTGCGGCTCATGAAGGAGGTGGACCACGACCATGTGCGGCTGCTGTTCGACCTCTACCACGAGCAGGTGGAGCGGGGGAACGTCATCCGGACGGCCCTGGCGGCGATGCCGTACGTGAAGGTCTTCCATGTGGCGGACAACCCGGGGCGGAATGAGCCGGGCACCGGCGAGATGGCCTACGCGAACATCTACAAGGCGATCAGCAAGGCCGGATACGAGGGCTACATGACGATGGAGTACCTGCCGACGAAAGAGCCGGTGGCGAGTTTGCAGCAGGCGGTGACGGAGATGCGGGCGGCGCTGTAGGAGGACGTGTCCCTCTTGGCGGGTTCACCTCGCTATAGCAGCTGAGGTGACCCTATGCGATTTATTGTGACGGCGCTGACCGCCGATCTCTGTGACGCCGTGCAGATTCGGCCGGAGACTAGCTTCTATCCGGCGATTTATTCGAGAATCTTTGGCCCGGCCAGTCATGCGGACTGCGTAACGTTCGTCGAAGAACACACCGCGCTTTGCCTGAAGGGCGAGAACGCGGTGGCGTCGCTGAGCGTCGAAGACGCCGGGCGGCCGTTCCCCTGGTCCGCGCCGTGGGACAGTGAGGCCGTGACGGCGATCACGACCGAGATGGCGGCCAGCGTGCTGCCAGGGGGCGAGTCGGTGGCGGGCAAGGTGCTCGTTTCCCGCGTCGAGGGCGCGACGTTCGCGATGCAGTTGAGCTTTCCGCCCACGGTGGTGGTCCAGGCGTGGGGCCAGGTGCCGACGTTGGGGTACTCCGATGGCGAGGTGAAGGTCTTTGACGCGGCTCTGCCGCCGGACGGTGTCGTCACCGCCGGGGTGTTTGCTAAACCGCCCGCCGGCTTGGCGGCGCAGATGCTCAGCTCCTTGCCCGCGGATGGCAATATCCCGTTTAACGGCGATGCGATCCAGGCGATCCACCTCGTCGGCAGCCAGGGAAGCTTGCTCTGCCTGCCCGGGCCCAACGGACCCTTCTCGCGTCAGGTGGATGGCTCGCGGCTGGTCCGGGGGACGGGTGAACTCCTGCGCGGCGTGACGTGCTACGTCATCGTCGCAAACCGCGACACGTACTCGATTGGCACCAGCCTGCCGGCCGGATGCGCTGAGGGCGACCGGGTCCACTTTACCGGCGTCCGGATGGACGTCAGCTTCTGCATGCAGGGAATCCCCCTGAGTCTGCTGTGGGCGGCGAAGGTCTAGCTATTCGCCGCGGCCAACCAGGATCATCGAGACCGGGACGACGCCCATCTTCCGCATCAGCACCCAATCGTGCTCGCCCTGCTTTTCGATCTGGCCTTCTTTGAAGTATTTGGGATCTTCCTTCCAGATGCTGAAGACGGCCGGATGGGGCGTCCCGGAGGCCTTGCGGCTCAGGTTGAGCAGCGCGTCGAAGTTCGGGGTGGAGCCGCCTTCGGTGTCTCCACCGGACTGCACCAGCAGCAGGAAGTCCCGCTGCGGCGCCGCGCCCTGGTGGGTTCCATTTTCGGGGAAGTAGCTGTACCGCATGGTGTACGTGCCGGGCTGCACGGTCTGGCCGCGGCGGTCCTCATGCTTCTGGGCAAACTGAATCACCGCCAGCAGCGAGCCGTGCGGAACGTTCGGCATGGTGAGATTCGCTTCGGCGGTGGGCGGGCCGGAGGGCACTTCGGCGCGATACCAGACCTCGGCCAGCAGGGCCCCGTCTTTCATCACCTTCGTCCCTTCCTTGTTCAGCAGAGCGCTGACGCTGGGAGCGAGGTCGGCGGGCGGTGCTCCGCCGGGGGCGACCTTATAATCGTCGGCGAGGAGGGCGGCGGCGGTGAGGAATAGGGTCAGGATGGGGCGCATGGGTCTCTTCTTTACGATGATCGCAGCGGGGTGTTCGTTGCGGGTTTCGGTACAATTTCGTAGCGGCACCCATGCAAACCATTCTCGTAATCGACGACGACGACAGCTTGCGAGACACCATCGGCCTCATGCTCGAGCAGGAATCGTTCCGGGTCCATCTGAGCGGCAATGGGCGGGATGGCTATGAAAAGGCGCTGAGCTTGCAGCCGGACCTGATTCTGGTGGATCTGCGGCTGCCGGGAATGAGCGGCGTCGAGATCTGCCGCCAACTGCGTTCGGATAAGGTGCAAACTCCCATTATTGTACTGAGCGCGCTCGGCGATGAAATTGACAAGGTGCTGCTGCTCGAAATCGGGGCCGACGACTACGTGGTGAAGCCGTTCGGCCGCCGCGAACTGATCGCCCGGATTCGGGCCCTGCTGCGGCGCAGCGGCGGCGAGGCGCACCATGTGCTGAAGTTCTCCGATACGGAAGTGAACATTGAACGCCGGATCGTCGAGCGCGGCGGGCAGGAGGTGAAGCTCACCCCGGCCGAGTACAGTCTGCTGGTCTTCTTCCTACAGAATCCGGACCGGCCCCTGACCCGGGACGTCATCCTGAACTCGGTGTGGGGATACAACTCGTTTCCGCACACGCGGACGGTGGACGCCCACATCGTGAAGCTGCGGCAAAAGTTCGAAGCCGACCCCGCCGTGCCGCGCCACTTTCTGACCGTGCACGGGGTCGGCTACCGGTTTCTGCCATGAGGTGGACCGTGCTGGTAGTGGAAGACAACCGGGCGCTGGCGGATACGCTGGCCGTCGCGCTGGGCCTGTTGCCGGACACCGAGATCCTGGTGGCTTACGACGGGGCCGAGGGGCGGCGGCTGCTGCCGCGGGCGGACGCGCTGTGTACGGACCTCGATCTGCCCTACGTCCACGGCGAGACGCTGATCCGGGAGTTTCGGGCACTGAAGCCGGGGGCGCCGGTGATTGCGATGTCGGCGGGGCCGGGGGCGCGGGCGGGGGCGGATCACTTCTTCCCGAAGCCGTATTCGACGCTGGTGGTGCGGGAAACCTTGAAGGGGATGCTTTATGGGTAAGTGGTTGTTCGTGCTTTGGCTGCCGGCGATGGGCTGGGCGCAGGCGGATATTCTGGCGCGCCTCGAAAAGCTGGAGGCCGAAAACGCCAAGCTGCGCGGCGAGGTGGCCGAACTGCGCGCCAAGGTGGACCAACTGGTGCCGGAGCGACTGGAGATCGCCGAACGGCGCATCGAAGAGCAGGCGCAGACGAAGGTGGAGGCGGCGAGCAAGTATCCCGTGGAACTCGCCGGCATGGCGCTCTTCAACATCTTTGCGAACTCGAAGGGCGCCGGAGGCGTGGATACGCCCAATACGGCGAGCCCGGGGGTGAACCGGGGGGCGGGGGGATTGAGCTTCCGCCAGTCGATGGTGGGCCTGCGGTTTCACGGCCCGGTGACCTTCTTCGGCGCCAAGGTTTCGGGCGAGGCCTTTGGGGACTTCTGGGACGGGACGACCGAGGGAACGGGGAACCTAGCTTTCCGGCTTCGGACGGCCGAGGCGCGTCTTGATTGGGAGCGGCGGAGCGTTTCGATTGGCTTGATGAAGCCGCTGATCTCTCCGCGCAACCCGACATCGTTCGCCACGATGGGCGTTACGCCGCTGACGAGTTCCGGGAACCTGTGGCGCTGGCAGCCGCAGGTCCGCTATGAGGAGCGGGTGGGAGAGTTCAAGCTGCAAGGCGCCGTGATGCAAACCTCCGAACAGTCGGGCCTGGCGAATCCGGCGCTTGTCGCCCTGCGGCGGCCATCGCTTGAACTGCGCGGAGCGTGGGGCCGGGGCGAACGGTGGGAGTTCGGCCTGGGCGGCCATGTTTCGACCTCGCACGTCTCCGGGCAGAGCGTGCCTTCGCGCATTCTGAGCGTGGACTGGCTGGCGAAGCCGTGGGAGAAGCTGGAGCTCTCCGGGTTCCTTTTTGACGGCGAGAACGTGCACCACCTGGGAGCGCTGCGCCAAAGCTTCCGGTTTCTGGCCGATGGGCGCGTGCTGGCGGTGCGGAGTAAGGGCGGATGGGGGCAAGCGTCCGTTCCGCTTACCGGGCGCGTGACGGTGAACCTGTTTGGCGGCATCCACGATGACCGGGACTCCGACCTGGTCCGCGGCCAAAACGGACGGAACCGGGCGGGCGGCGCGAATGTGATGGTGCAGGTGGCGCCGAACGTGGTGCTGGGGTTCGAGGGGCTGCAGATTCGCTCCGATTTCCTGGGGACAGGAGAGAGGAGGGTGAACCGGTATGATCTTTCGCTGGCTTATATTTTTTAGCTGCTGGCCGGCGCTGGCGGCCACGGTCAGCGGCTCCGTGGAGCTGACGCAGGCCAAGAGCCGGAGCTGGGACGGGGTGGTGGTGTGGCTCGAACCGCTTGAAGGGAAGCCGCCGTTGACGCCCGGCCGCTTCACGCTCGACCAGAAGAATAAGAAGTTCTCGCCGCATGTGCTGGCCGTGCCCGTGGGCGCCACCGTGGACTTTCCGAACCACGACCCGATCTTCCACAACGCGTTTTCGAACTTCGCGGGGCAGCCTTTCGATACCGGCTTGTACGCTCCGGGGACGTCGCAGAAGATCACGTTCCGGCGCGAGGGGTTCGTCCGCGTCTTCTGCAATATCCACGCGAATATGAGCGCGGTGATCGTGGTGGTGCCGACGCCGTACTACGCCGTCTCGCTGGCCAACGGCAGTTGGCAGATCCCGAACGTGCCGCCGGGCGAGTATCAGTTGCGACTGTTTCACGAACGGGCGACCGAGGAGACGCTGCGGAAGCTCGAGATGCGGGTGAAGGTCGGGGACGGCACCCTGACGCTGCCGCGGATGGCGGTGTCCGAATCCGGCTATCTGCAGGTGCCGCACCAGAATAAGCATGGCCGGCCGTACCCGGCTAAACCGCAGGAGAGTGGACTGTATATAGGAGGCAAGTGAGATGTCCCTCCGTTGGAAGATCTGGCTGGCGGTGTTTGGCAGCGTGACGCTGCTGTTTGGGGTGACCGGGTGGATCCTGCAGCGGCATGCCATCGACAGCGCGACCCGCTCGCTCGAAGAAGAGATGCGGGGCCGTGTGCGGGCGTACGAGGCGGTGTGGCAGGCGCGGCAGGAGATGCTGGGGACCGCGGCGCTGCTGATGAGCAGCTTGCCGAACGTGCGGGCGGCGTTTGGAACGCAGGACGCGGCGACCATTCGCGACTCGGCGGCGGAGCTGCAAGGGATGCTGGCGGAGGGTCTGCGGGAGAAATCCTTCTTCGTGGTTTGCGATCCGCGGGGCGTGCCGATTGCGACGATCGCGGGCAAGGCGCCGGCGATGGCTACCTGGCCGACGGTGGAGGCCGCCGTACGGCAGAAATCGGGTTTCTTTGTGCAAGGGCGGGCGATCTACCAACTGGTGCTGACGCCGGTGATGGTGGATTCGGCCCGGGGGCCGGCGATGATCAGCCTGCTGGTGGCGGGCTATCCCGAGAGCGAGCGGCCGGAGCAGTTGACGGGCAGCGAGTTCGTCTTCTCGGTGGCGGGGGAGACGGTGGAGCGGCCGGGGGTTCGGCTGGACCGCCCGTTGCCGGGGCTGGACGGCAAGCCGGTGGGGACGCTGAGCATCTTCCGGACGCCGGGTCCGGCGGAGCGGGAGATCGCCAATCTGCAGCGGGAGCTGATCTGGATGTGGGCCGCGGCGATGGGACTCAGCGTGGTGCTGAGCTTTTTTCTGGCGCGGCGGATCGTCGAGCCCATTGGAGCGCTGGACCGGGCGGCGACGGCGATCGGCGAGCAGCGGTACGCCGAGCGGCTGCCGGTGACGAGTAACGACGAACTGGGGCGGTTGGCGGCAACGTTCAATTCGATGAGCGAAAGCCTGGAGGCGGCGCGGGGCGAGCTGATCCGGCAGGAGCGGATCTCGACCGTGGGGCGGATGGCTTCCGGGATCGTGCACGATTTGCGGAATCCGCTGGCGGCGATTTATGGCGGCGCGGAGATGCTGATCGACTCGGATAATCTGGCTCCGGCGCAGACGAAGCGGTTGGCGGGGAATATCTATGCGGCCAGCCGCCGCGTGCTCGAAATGCTGCAGGAGCTGCTGGACGCGGCGAAGGGGAAGACCGGCGAGTTCGAGGTTTGCCGGCTGCGGGAGGTGGTGGAGGCGGCGGTTGAGAGCCAGCAGGTGGGAGAGCAGATTCGGTTTCGCGTGGAGATTCCGGAGGAGTGGGAGCTGCCGATGGACCGGGCGCGGATGGAGCGCGTGTTCGTGAATCTGGTGGCGAACGCGATTGAAGTGATGCCGGAGGGCGGCGAAGTGGCCGTGGTGGCGCGGACGGAGGGGAAGGATGTGGTGGTGGAGGTGCGGGACCAGGGGCCGGGGATCGCCGAGGAGGTGCGCGGCCGGCTGTTCCAACCGTTCACGAGCTTCGGCAAGCGGAACGGGTTGGGCCTGGGGTTGGCGTTGAGCCGGCAGACGGTGCTGGAGCATGGCGGGGACCTGACGGCGGCTAATGGTCCGGCGGGAGCTGTGTTCTCGGTCAGGCTGCATGGGTGAGCTCTGGGGGGCGGTGGGATTCTCGCTGTGGGTGGCCGGGGCCTCGACGGCGCTGGCGCTGGCGACCGGGGTGTTCTTCGCGGTGCGTGGGACGCGGGTGCTGTGGCAGGTGCCGCTGGCGATGCCGCACTTGACGATGGCCGTCGTGGTGCTGCATCTGCTGGCGCCGAGCGGGCTGGTGGCGCGGGTGGTGTACGCGCTGGGCGGGATTGGGGCGCCGGGGGAGTTCCCGGATGTGGTGCAGGACCGGTGGGGCGCGGGGATCATCCTCGTCTACTGGATCAAGGAGACGCCGTTCTTCGCCCTGTTGGCGCGGACCGTGCTGGAGCGGCTGAGCGGGGAGTATGACGCGGTGGCGTCCACGCTGGGGGCGGACCGCTGGCAGCGGTTCCGGTACGTCACGGGCCCGTTGCTGCTGCCGGCGCTGGGGCCCGCGGTGGTGCTGGTGTTTGGGTTCGTTTTCGCGAGTTATGACGTGGCGTTCCTGCTAGGGCGGACCTACCCGGCGATGGTGAGCGTGGTGGCGCAGCGGCTGTTCGTGAGTGACCGGGAGACGGCGTTGGCCATTTCGGCGGGAATGGGGCTATTCAGCGCGGCGCTGGCGTGGGGCTATGTGAGGCTGCGGAGGCAATGGTGAAAGGGCTGATCTGGCAGCCGGTCGATGGGGAGCGTGGTGGCGCAGCGGCAGTTTGTGAGCGAGAGGGAGATGCTGCTGGCTTGGGGCTATGTGAGGCTGCGGAGGCAATTGTGAAAGGGCTGAGTTGGATGCCGGTCGATGGGGAGCGTGGTGGTGCAGCGGCTGTTCGTGAGTGACGGGGAGATGCTGATGGCTTGGGGCTATGGGAGGCTGCGGACGCCATGGTGAAGTGGGTGGTCTGGCTGCCGGTGGTGTTTCTGCTGGTGCGGAGCCTGGCGACGCGCTGGTTCTGGCCGGCGGTTTGGCCGGGCGAATGGAGCGGGCGGGCGTGGGGCGCCGTGCGGGGGGAGCCGGTGTGGAACTCGCTGACACTGGCTTTGGCCGTGATGGTGGGCGCGGTGCTGATCGCTCTGCTGCTGGTGGCTTCGTTTCGTAAAAACGCGTGGGTGCGATGGGCCGTCATGACGATGGCGCTGCTGCCGCCGCTGGCGGCGAGCGTGGGGCTGCACGGGGCGTTTCTGCAATTGGGTTTGACCGATTCTTGGTGGGGGGTCGCGCTGGTGCATCTGATTCCGGCGACACCCTACGCGGTGATGGCCGTGGCCGGGAGCCTGTCGCGGTTCGATGAAGACCTGGTGGCGCAGGCGCGCACATTGGGCGCCGGGCGCTGGGCGATCTGGCGCTATGTGAAGGGCCCGGCCCTGGCGCCGGGGTTGGCGACGGGAGCCGTGTTCGCGTTCGTGGTCTCGTGGAGCCAGTATGTTTCGACGGCGCTGATCGGCGGCGGCCGCGTGGTGACACTGCCGATGGCGCTGGTGGGCTATCAGCAGAGCGGGGACGAGGCGGTGGCGGCGGCGCTGAGTCTGGTGTTCCTGGGGGCTCCGGTTATGCTTTCTGTATGGGTCGAGCGTGGCTGGGAATCTTAATCCTGTTGGCGGGATGCGCGAAGCCGCGCGAGGTGAGCTTTGCCATGTGGACCGGGGATGAGGCCCGGAACCGCTACTTCGAAGAAGTCGTGACGCCGGAGGTGCGGGCGAAGTACGGGTTGACGCTGCGGATTGTGCCCTACGGCCATACGGGCGAGGTGGTGAGCAAGCTGATCACGGAGAAGGCGGCGGGGAAGACGAGCGGCAGCAGCGTGGACGTGGTGTGGATCAACGGCGAGAACTTTCGGGCGGCGAAGCGGGCCGGGGTGCTTTGGGGGCCTATCGAGATGCCGCGGCTGTATCCGGACGAGGCGTACGGCAAGGACTTCGGCACGCCGATTGAGGGCATGGAAACCCCGTGGCAGAGCGCGCAGTTCGTGATGGCGTGGGACACGGCGCGGTTCGCGGAGCCGCCGCGAACGGTGGACGGGCTGGTGGCCTGGGTGAAGGCGCATCCCGGCCGGTTCACCTACCCGGCGCCGCCCGAGTTTTCGGGCAGCGTGTTCACGCGGCATTTCCTGCTCGCCAAGGGGTTCGACGGCGGCCTGGCGGCGCTGCGTGAGATGAAGCCGTACCTGTGGAAGCAGGGCGAAACGTACCCGGCGACGATCGCGGAACTCGACCGGCTTTTTGCGAACAACGAGATCGACTTCGCGATGAGCTACGGGCCGAGCTTTGCGAGTGAACGGATTGAGCGCGGCACGTTTCCGCCGACGGTGCGGACGTTCGTTTTTGACAGCGGGACGATTGGGAACTATAACTATCTCGCCGTGCCCTTCAATGCGAGCGACCGGGAGGCGGCGCTGACGCTGATCCGCGATTTGACGTCGCGGGAGCGGCTGCTGGATATGGCGCAGAAACTCGGCCATACGTTTCCGCAGAAGGGGCCGGACCCGGGCCTGAAGCGGGGCGTTGCGACGCTGCCGATGGAGCTGCTGCGCGAGAGGTTCCTGCCGGAGCCCGACGCCGATGAACTCGTCCGCTTTGAGAAGGCGTGGCGGGAGCGGGTGCTGTTGGCGCGATGACACGGGTGGAGCTTGAAGACATCCGGGTGGGCTACGCGGCGGAGGTGCTGCGGGGCGTCTCCGCGGAGTTTCGCGCGGGCGAGTTGACGGCGGTGCTGGGGCCATCGGGATGCGGCAAGACGACGCTGCTGAAGGTGGTGGCGGGGCTGCTGGCGGGCGAAGGCCGGGTGCGGTTCGACGGAGAAGAGATGAGCGGCGTGCCAGCGGAGCGGCGGGAGGTGGCGATGGTGTTTCAGAAGCCGCTGCTGTTTCCGCACCTGGACGTCCGGGGCAACGTGGAGTTCGGGCTGCGGATGCGCGGGCGGACGGAGGACGTTGCCGCGATGATGGCCATGGCGGGGGTCGCCGACCTGGCCGGGCGACGAGTGGGGACGCTTTCGGGCGGGCAGGAGCAGCGGGTGGCGCTGGCGCGGGCGCTGGTGACGCGGCCGCGGGTGTTGCTGCTGGATGAGCCGTTTTCGGCGCTCGACGAAACGTTGCGCGCCGAGATGCGGAGCCTCGTGCGGCGCCTGCAGCGGGAGTTGCGGACGACCACCGTCTTCGTGACGCACGACCAGGAGGAGGCCTCGCTGGTGGCGGACCGGATCGTGCTGTTGCTGAATGGGCGCGTGGAGCAGGCGGGGACGGCCGCGGAGCTGTACGGGCGGCCGGCGACGGCCGAGGCGGCGCGCTTCTTCGGCTGGCAGGTGCTGCGGAGCGGGCAGGCGTTCCGGCCGGAAGAGGCGAGGCTGGGTGAGGCGGGATTGGCCGGGGAGGTGCGCGAGGTGGTGCGCTGGGCGCGGGGGACGCGGTATACGGTGGCGCTCGCAACGGGGGAGACGGTGACGGTGGACGAGGCCGGCTACGGGGCCGAGCGCCGGGGCGCCGTGAGAGTGGAGCTTTTGCGATATCTTGAATTCTCATGATGACGCGACGGGGATTTTTGAGCGCGGCGGCCGCCGCCATGACCGCGGGGGCGCAGACGCCGAAACGGCCGAATGTGCTCTTCATCATCTTTGACGACTGGGGCTACGGACACGCGAGCGCCTACGGCGCCAAATGGGTGAAGACGCCCGGCTTCGACCGCGTCGCCAAAGAGGGCGCGCTGTTCACGCACGCCTTCACGTCGAACCCCAAGTGCAGCCCGTGCCGCGCGACGATTCTGACGGGGCGGAACTCCTGGCAGACCAAGGAGGCCGTGAGCCACTACAGCCTGTTTCCGAACGAGTTCGCCGTGTATCCGGCGGAGCTTGAAAAGGCCGGCTACTTCGTGGGCTTGACGGGGAAGGGCTGGGGGCCGGGAGACTTCGTTTCCACCGGCTGGAAACAGAATCCGGCGGGCAAGAGCTACGACACGAAGAAGACGAAGCCGCCCTTTTCGGGCATGGGTCTGAACGACTACGCGTCAAATTTCGAGGACTTTCTGAGCCAGCGGCCGAAGGATACGCCCTTCTGCTTCTGGATGGGCTTCCAGGAGCCGCACCGGGTCTACGAGGACGGCTCCGGACTGCGCAGCGGCAAGAAGCTCGAGGACGTGACCGTGCCACCGTACTACCCGGATATAAAGACCGTGCGCAGCGACATGCTCGACTACGCCGTGGAGGTGGAGTACGCCGATGCGCATATCGGGCGGGTGCTCGATAAACTGGCCGCGCTGGGGGAGCTCGAGAACACGCTGGTGATTGTCACCTCCGACCACGGCATGCCGTTTCCGCGCGTGAAGGGCCAGATCTATGAAGACGGTTTTCACATTCCGCTGGCCGTGCGGTGGGGCAGCGCGATGAAGGGCGGGCGGACGATCAACGACTTCATTACGACGCGCGATTTTGCGCCGACGATTCTCGAAGCCGCGGGCGTGAAGGCCGGACCGACGTTTACGGGCAAGAGCTTCGTGGACGTGTTGAAGAGCGGGAAGGAGGGCGTCGTGGACCCCTCGCGCGAGTTCGTGATGGTGGCCAAGGAGCGGCACGACATCGGGCGGCCGAACGACGCGGGCTATCCGGTGCGGGCGATCCGGACGCGGCAGTATCTCTACATCCGCAACTACACGCCGGACGTATGGCCGGCCGGGATGCCGGAGACGGGGTACCGCGATGTGGATGACAGCCCGACGAAGACGCTGCTGATCTCGAACTTTGACCAGTACTACCGGCTTTCGTTCGGCAAGCGCGCGGCGGAGGAGCTCTACGACATTGAGGCCGACCCGGGTTGTATGAAGAATCTGTATGCCGAAGCGTCGATGACGATGGTGAAGCGGACGCTGCGGGACAAGATGGAAAAGGTGCTGAAGGACGAAGGGGATCCGCGGATGAACGGGAACGCCGCGTTTTTCGATACCATCCAGTACACAGGTCCAAAGAAGCACTCGTACGAGACTTGGCTGAAGAATCAGTAGGAGAAGGATATGGCAGACCGGCGATCATTTTTGGGGCTAGCGGCAGTGTTGACGGCTTGTACGAAGTCGTCCAAGGAACCGAGCGTCGTGGAGCAGACGATGGCTCCTTACGGGGAGCGCGCGGGGGCGGAGGCCAAGATCTTGCGGACCGCGACGGAGCGGACGGCGAGCGTTGGCGTGGGATCGAGCACGACGCCGTTGCAGGAGTTGCACGGGGTGATCACCCCGTCGGCGCTGCACTTTGAACGGCACCACGCGGGAATTCCCAAGATCGATCCGGCGAAGCATACGCTGCTGGTGCACGGTCTGGTGGCGCAGCCGATGGAGTTTTCGCTCGATGATCTGAAGCGGCTGCCGGCGGTGACGCGGACGCACTTCATTGAGTGCTCCGGCAATGGCGGCGGCGAGTTGCGCGGGGTCGCGGGCGCGACGGTCGAGAAGAGCCACGGGCTGCTGAGCTGTTCGGAGTGGACCGGGGTGCCGCTGAAGGTGCTGCTCGAACAGGCGGGCGTGAAGCCGGAGGCCAAGTGGGTGATTGCCGAGGGCGCCGACGCGTGCCGGATGGCGCGGAGCATTCCGATGGCCAAGTGTATGGAAGACGCGCTGGTGGTGTACGGGCAGAACGGCGAGGCGCTGCGGCCGGGCCAAGGCTATCCGCTGCGGCTGCTGTTGCCGGGGTTTGAAGGGAACTCGAGTGTGAAGTGGCTGGACCGGTTGCATGTCACCGAAGAGCCGGCGCAATCGAACCAGGAGACGGCGCACTATACGGACCTGCTGCCGGACGGCAAGGCGCGGCAGTTCTCGTTCGTCATGGATACGAACTCGGTAATCACGCGGCCGTCGGGCGGACAGAAGATCGCGGGCGGAGCGGGATTTGTCGAAATCAGCGGGATCGCCTGGACGGGGAACGGGAAGATCAAGCGGGTGGAGGTTTCGATGGACGGCGGCAAGACCTGGGTGGACGCCGCGCTCGAAGAGCCGGTGCTGTCGCGGAGCCTGACGCGCTTCCGGGCGCCGTGGGTTTGGGACGGCAAGGACGCCGTGATTCAGTCCCGGGCGACGGACGAAACAGGCTACATGCAGCCGACGCGCGACGAGATCGTAGAGGCGCGCGGGGTGAACAGCCAGTACCACTACCATGGCGTGAAGCAGTGGGCGGTGAAGGCCGACGGGAGTGTGACGAATGTTTAGGATCGTATTCCTGCTGTGCGCGGTGAGCGCGTTCGCCCAGACCAAGTATCCGGGCGTGGGGAAGGCCGCGGCGCCGGAGCGCGTGAAGGCGGCTGACAAGACGGTGATGGCCGATGGCCGCGGGTTGCCCGCAGGCAAGGGCAACGTGGAGACGGGGCGCGGGTTATACAAGACGCACTGCGCCGAATGCCACAACGAGGCCGGCGAAGGGCGCGATAAGCAGTGGCCGGCGCTGGTGGGCGGGACCGGGACCTTGGCGACGAAGGCGGCCAAGAAGACGGTGGGAAGCTACTGGCCGTATGCGACGACGGTGTGGGACACCATCGCGCGTTCGATGCCGTACAACAACCCCGGGACCTTGAAGCCGGACGAGGTGTACGCGATTACGGCGTTCGTCCTGCACTTGAACGGGATTGTGCCGGCGGGGCAGGAGCTGGATGAGAAGTCGCTGCCGCAGGTGAAGATGCCCAACCGGGACGGTTTTATTCCGACGGCGCATCCGGATGTGAAGGCGAAACGGTAGGCGCGCTGGCAGTAACAGACGATCCGGATTTTTAACTGCCCACTTTGCCGCAGTTTGCACGGACCTCTCCACCGGCTTCGCTCCAACCGGAGCGTACTCTGGCGGCAGGAGGACATACATTGATGTCACTACTGCAACCGACTCGATGGGGAATCTCGAAGCTATACCAGTTTCCCTACTTTCAAACTCGCGAAGACTTCTTCGAAGCCAACGGCTATGAGCCGCCGCCGTTCACGACGGCGCGTCCGCCAAAGTATTGGATCGACGAAGAGGCCAGAAACGCCGTTCGCCGGATCGTGGTCTACGATCAGGTGATCGCCTACGCCGCCAACGGTTCGCCGCTGGTCGGGCCGGATGGGCAGCCCGTCGTAGAGTCGCTCTCTCTGTTTCGGGAAGACGCGTTTAGTGTGAATATTCCTCCCACGGGAGTGAATATCGAAGGAGCCAGTCTGCCTCCCGTCCCGGTGCCGCTGCGCGCGCTGACCGAGGATGAGGAGTTGTTCTTCGCTATGCCAGGGGTCGTCGCCGTACGGCTCAAGTCGCATCAGGAGCCGGACCGTGGCTTCACGGAGGCAGACCGATCCCTACTTGTAGCGATTGCCAGGAAGCTGGGGCTGGCGGCCTAGCCGTTCACCCGCATAAAGTTGGCCATGTCGACGGCCGCAATCCGTGGATTCTTCAGCGTCAAGTCCGCATCGAAGCTTTCCGTGCGGCCGTCGGCGCCACGCACAGTAATCAACCGGTTGACGTAGCTGCCGCCGGGGTAGCCGACGACCTGCTCACTGTATTCCATATCGATTCCGGCGAAGGGCATGCCCATCGCCGTCAGCGCGTTCCGCAGGGCGGCCATGGCGGGATGGCGATCGGTCGTCGTCTGGGGGGCCGGAGCGGGCGGTGTGGTTGTGGCGGGCGGTGTGGTTGGGGTTGGGGTTGGAGGCGTGGTACTGGCCGGAGGTGGGGCGCTGGACGCGGCCGGCGGAGGGGTGCTCGCCGGGGGCGCGGTCGGGGGAGTGGACGGTACCGGAAACGGGCTCAGCAAGGCCGGATTCAAATTGGTCCGCCGGACCACTCCCGCGCCGTCATCGCCCCGCCCCGCCGCCGCCGGCGCGCCAAAAGATTGGCGTTCGCTGCCCATGGCGCCAAGATCTTGCCGCGTAATGGAGCTCTCTCGCGCCAAAATCGCGTCGAATCCATTGCTCCGGGTGCTGGTCGTCCGGTCCAGTTGCCGTGAAAGCGGCCCAAAATCACTAGTTTGCCTGTGGATCTGCATGATCACCTCGGCAAGCTAGAAGCAAACGGAGTGCCAAACCCGTCGTCGCTAGGGCTTCTGCGGCAACTGCTTCTTGATCTCCTCCGGCACGTCAAACCGGACTACCACGCTGTAGGATTTGTTGAAGGGCTCAATCCGGATCCGTCCGGTGAGGGTGGGCTTGGCCGAAAGATCCTTACCGGGATCGTATTGGAACAGGATCTTCGCCTCCTGGCCCGATCCGATGTCCTGCGGCTCCACTTTATAGGTAAAGCCCTTGATGACCTGATCCGGCACAAACAGCACCCGGACGCCCCCCGGCATGCCGTTCACGACACGGATGGAATCCTCGGACTGCGCGTAGGACTTGAGCAGAACCAGGTCCTTCTCCACCTTGATCTGATTGAAGATCACCTCGGGATTCTTGAGCATCTCCTCAGGACTCAGGCCTTTCGTCTGGTTGGGGCCGGCCTTCATCGGCCCGAAGGGCGTCGGCTTGCCGGCGACCGTGTCAAAGTACAGCACCCACTTGCCGTTTTCGAGCTTCCAGCGCGAGGCGAGGGGCGCGCCCATCGGCGTCACGACTCCGCGCATGACGACCTCGGTCTGAATCACGGTGACGACGACGGCTTTCTGAAAGTTGTCCGACCAGTTCACCCGGATGATCTCGTGGCCGCGAATCCGCTTCTTTTCCTGCTCGTAGTAGACATCCTTGGCGTCTTCGGCGAGGTAGGCATCCGTCTGCCGGAACCGGCCCTCTTCGAGCAGCTTGTAGAACTCACCCACCCGCTGGCGCAACGCTTGCTCCACTTCCGGCGGCGCCGATTGAAACAGATTCGGCTGCTCCTGCGCCCACAGACCCGAACTCAACATCGCCATCAAACTCAGCGTTACAAATCGGTGCATCTCTTCTCCAGTCTACCTATCTAGACGCCGCCATCGCCCGAAACGTTTATGCGCCGGCGCTATTGTTTCACCGGACCGGTCGCACTGTATTTGGTTAGATTCTGTTTCGTCGTCGTCTCCCACTGCTCAATCGGAGGGGCCCCCTGGGCCGCGAAGAAGCCGTCCAACTCCCGGCGCAGCGTCCGCTGCACGGAGGCCAGCGCCGGGTCGCCGAAGCGGTTCAGCTTTTCGCCCGGGTCGCTTTCGAGGTCGTACAACTCGCTGGGCCACTCTTTCGTCCGGACGATGAGTTTGTAGCGCTCCGTGCGGATGCCGCGAACGTAGCTGTATTCGAAAAACAGCCGGTCCCGCCAGGCGACCCGTTTGCCTTCGAGCAGCGGCAGGTAGCTCCGGCCGGGCCGCTTCCGGTCGGCCGGGGCCTTGACGCCGAGGTAGTCGAGGACGGTGGGGAAGAAGTCGTAGCTTGAAACCATTTCGGTGTTCACCTGGCCGGCCCGCAGCCGGGCGGGATGCGACCAGAGGAGCGGCACCCGGATGGACTCCTCATACATATTGAAGGGCCAAGTGCCGTTGCCTTTGCCCCAAACGCCGTGGTGGCCGGCGTTCCAGCCCTGGTCGGAGGTGAAGACGATGACGGTGTTCTCGCGCCAGCCCTTTTGGTCGAGCCTGGTGACCACCCGGCCGATGTTGCGGTCGAGGGCCGTGATGAGGGCGGAGAAGCCACGCTTGGCGGCCTCGTTCCGGTGAAGATTGCGGGTGCCGAAGTTCCGGGCCGGGTGCGGGGGTTCGTCGGGGAAGCAGGAGAAGCTCGCGTTCTGATAGGGGGCCCGGTCCCGCTCGGGCTGGTAGTCGTAGGGCGTATGGGGCGCGTAGAAGGGCATGTGCAGGTAGAAGGGGGTGTCCTCCCGCTGCTGATTGAGGAAGTCGAGGGCGAAGTCGCCGATGGCGTCTTCCTTGAATCCGGACACCTTCTTCGTCTGCCCGTTGTGGACGAATTCGACATCCTTGTAGGGGCCGCCGCCGCCGGGCACGGTGGCCCAATAGGTGAAGCCGCGCTGCGCCTTTTCGTCCTCGCCCATGTGCCACTTGCCGGTCATCCCGCAGCGGTATCCGGCCTGGGCGAGCAGTTCGGGGAACGTCAGATGGCCATCCAGCCAGCGCTTGGCGGTGGGGCCGGCAGCGTCTTCCGGCCGGAGCCAATCCTGGACGCCGTGCGTCGAGGGGATGCGGCCGGTCATGTAAGTCAGGCGGCTGGGGGAGCAGACCGGGGTGCAGGCGAAGGCGCGGGTGAACTTCACGCCGGCCTTAGCGAGGGCGTCGATGTGGGGGGTCTTGATTTCGTCGCAGCCGTAGGTGCCGGTGGCCCACGGTGCGTGGTCGTCGGTCATGAAGACGATCAGATTGGGCCGGCGGCGGGGCGCCGGGGCCAGGCTGGCGAGAAACAGGCGGCGTGTCATAAAAAGCGAGAGGGGGAGACTGTGGAACAGTCTACCCCCTCGGCGCGTCGGTCAGAATCGACCTTGAGTTCAGGATCGATAAGTCCCCTTCTCAACGGGGTCCGTTTTGAGTTTACCGTAACGGCCCTATGGGACAATAGGGGCTCATGGCAAAGATTGAACGGGCCTTGTTGAGCCTGACCGACAAAACCGGCGCCGTCGAGTTCGCCCGCGGACTCCGCGCCCTCGACATCGACCTGATCTCCACCGGCGGAACCGCCAAGCTGCTGCAGGATGCGGGCATTCCCGTCTTCGATGTTTCCGCGGTGACCCACTTCCCGGAGATGCTCGATGGCCGCGTCAAGACGCTCCACCCCGCCATTCACGGCGGCATTCTGGCCATGCGCTCGAAGCCCGAACACATGGAGGCGATTGAGCAGCACGCGATTCCGACCATTGACCTGGTTTGCGTGAACCTCTATGCCTTCGAAAAGATTGCGGCCAAGGCGGACGCGACGACCGAGGAGTTGATCGAGAACATCGACATCGGCGGCCCGACGATGATCCGCGCCGCGGCGAAGAACTATCAGGACGTGGCCGTGGTCGTCGAACCCGCCGACTATTCGGCGATTCTCGCCGAACTGCAGGCGAACGAGGGGCAGATTCTGCCTGAAACGCACTGGCGGCTGGCCGTGAAGGCGTTCCACCACACGGCCGCGTATGATCGCGCGGTTTCGAACCGTCTGGCGCTGGTGGGCATGCCGCCCGCTCCGCTGCCGGCGACGCTGGATCTGCGGGTGCCGAAGGTGCTCGATATGCGCTACGGCGAGAACCCGCATCAGGCAGCGGCGCTCTATGCCACCGGGAAGTCGGGGGTGGCCGGCGGCGAGCAGCTGCACGGCAAGGAGCTCAGCTACAACAATCTGGTCGATTTGGATGCGGCCTGGCAGTTGGTTTGCGAGTTTGATCGTCCGGCGTCGGTGATTGTGAAGCACACCAATCCGTGCGGCTGCGCTGAGCAGGAGACGCTGGCGGAGAGCTACCGGCGGGCGTTCGAGGCGGATCCGGTGAGCGCCTTCGGCGGCGTACTGGCGTTTAACCGGCCAGTGGACGCGGAGACGGCGGCCGAGATCGGCAAGACCTTTATTGAGGCGATTGCGGCGCCGGACTTTACTCCGGAGGCGCTGGCGATCCTGACGGCGAAGAAGAACCTGCGGCTGGTGAAGGTGCAGGCGGTGACGGATCAGTACGTCGTGAAATCCATCAGCGGCGGGTATCTGGTCCAGACGCCGGATTTAGCGAATCTTGATCGGGCGACGGCGCGGGTGGTGACGGACCGGCAGCCGACGGAAGCGGAGTGGGCGGCGCTGGCTTTCGGTTGGAAGGTCGTTAAGCATGTAAAATCGAACGCCATTGTGTACGCCAACGACGGGCAACTGTTGAGCGCGGGCGCCGGGCAGATGAGCCGGGTGTTCTCGGTGGAGATCGGGGCAAAGAAATCGGTGCTGCCGCTGGCGGGGGCGATTGTGGCGTCGGATGCCTTCTTCCCGTTCCCGGATGGGCTCGAAGCGGCGGCGCAGCACGGGATCACGGCGGCGATTCAGCCGGGCGGATCGGTAAAGGATGCGGAAGTGATCGCGGCTGCTAACCGGTTAGGAATTGCAATGGTGTTGACAGGATTTCGCCACTTCCGTCACTAGTAAGGAGTCTATAGCTGTATGGCCGAAACATTCCCCGCCGAAGAGCCGAAGCGCGTACCCGGCCGCTACGTTGTCTACTTTGTCGTTTTCTTTGCCTTTTTGGTGGCGATGTTTGCATCGTGGGGCATTAAGGTGATGCGAAAACTGCCTCCGGAGGCGTACCGGAACGCGCAACCCGTAAAGAAGTGAAACCCTGTTAGCGCATTGACATTGATCCCCCTTAGATGCAATAAGGGAGTATGGGGTTTCATCCCCTCTACCTTCAGGGAGGTAAACTTTGATACGCTTTAGGCTTTTTGTTCAGCGGCTTAGCCTGCTGACCTTGCTTTGCCTGTTTGCGATTTCGGCGATTCCCGCCGCCGCACAGGTACTTTATGGGACGTTGACCGGCACCGTGGAAGATCAATCGGGCGCCACCGTTCCCAACGCGAAAATTACGCTAACCAACACGCAGACTGGCCTGATCCGCGAGATTGCCGCGGACAGCACGGGCCGCTACTCCGCCGCTAGCATCCCCGGTGGCACGTACACGGTGAAAGTGACGGCGACCGGTTTTAAGGTCGTCACGATCCAGAACGTCCAGGTTCGTGTCAACGAAGTCGTGCGGGCCGACGCCAAGCTCGACGTGGGCGCCGTTTCGGACGCGATCACGGTTGAGGCGAGCGCCGCAACCCTGCAGACCGAAAAGGCCGACACCAGCTCGGTGATCTCGCAGAAGGCGGTGCAGAATCTGGCGTTGAACCAGTATCGGAACTATCAGGCTCTGCTGAACCTGGTTCCGGGCACCACCCCGGCCGGATTCCAGAACTCGTCGACCGACACCCCGGGCCGCGCGCTCACGACGAACGTGAACGGCACCAACCGGAACAGCAACGGCACCCGTCTTGACGGCGCGGTGAACGTGAACATCTGGTTGCCCCACCACGTGGCCTACGTGGCGCCCAGCGAAACCGTGGAAGAAGTGAACATCTCCACCAGCTCGTTCGACGCCGAACAGGGTATGGCCGGCGGCGCGGCGATCACGGTGATCTCCTCGAGCGGCACCAACCAGCTGCGCGGCGCTCTGTGGGAATACCACGAGAACCAGAAGCTCCGCAGCCAGCCGTACTTCCGTCCTTCGACGTTTGTGAAGCCGCGCTACACGCTGAACATCTTCGGCGCGAAGGCCGGCGGCGCGATCATCAAGAACAAGTTGTTCTGGTTCGGCCACTACGAAGGCACCCGTCAGGGGAACGGCGCGACCAGCCAGTTCTCGCTGCCGAACGCCGCCATCAAGGCGGGCGACTTCAGCGCCTTCCCCGGCACGCAGATCTTCGACCCGGCCACCGGCGGGACCGACGGTTTCGGCCGTACCCCGTTCCCCGGCAACCGCGTTCCCGCCAACCGCATCAGCGCGCAGACTTCTCGCATTCTGCCCTTGATTCCCAACCCGAATGCGCCGACCGCGAACGTGACCAACAACCACTTCGTCAACGCGACCGGGAAGTTCGACCGCGGCAACTATGACGCCAAGATGAACTGGAACCGCAACGAGAAGCACAGCATGTTTGCCAAGTTCTCGCTCCTCCGCGCGAACGTCGGCGGCGTGTTCGCTTTCGGTCCGGAACTCGGTGGTCTCGGCGTGGGCGGCGACCCGGGCTTGGGTGACACCAAGCAGTATCTGGGTACCGTTGGCACCAACTACACCTTGTCGCCGACCATCCTGATGGACGCGACGTTTGGCATCACCGAGCAGGATCAGTCGGTGATCGGCTTCGACTACGGCAAGAACACCGGTAGCGAAGTGTTCGGTATCCCCGGCACGAACGGCACCGACATCCGCTACAGCGGCCTGCCGGCGTTTTCGTTCAACACGTTCAGCCCCTACGGCATGGGTTCCACCTGGATGCCGATGTGGCGGAACGACCGCAGCTACACGTGGACGAACAACATGACCTGGATGAAGGGCAAGCACGAAGTGCGGTTCGGCTTCGACATGGTTCGTCACCAGTTGAACCACTGGCAGCCGGAAGACGCCAATCCGCGTGGCGGGTTTGCGTTCAGCGGCAGCTTGACGGCTCTCCGGGGTGGCGCGGCGGCCAACAACCTGAACTCCTTCGCGGACTTCCTGTTGGGCCTGCCGACCTCCATGAACAAGAGCGTCCAGGCGGAACTGATGACGGCTCGCGAATGGCAGTTCGGCTGGTACGTCCGTGACCGTTGGCAGGTGACCCGCAATCTGACGCTGAACCTGGGCGTCCGCATTGAGCGCTACCCGCTGATGTCGCGCGCGGAGACCGGCCTTGAGAAGCTCGATCCCTCGACGATGCTGATCCGCCTCGGCGGCCGTGGCAACGTTCCGACCAACCCCGGCATCGACGTGAAGCCGATGTTTGCCGCTCCCCGCCTTGGCCTTGCCTACCGGATCAACGATTCGACCGTGTTCCGCGTCGGCTATGGCATGACGATCAACCCGCTGCCGTTCTCGCGTCCGCTCCGCGGCTTCTATCCGCTGACGGTGGCCGGCAACTTCGTCGGGGCGACGGCCTTCGATCCGTTCCGGACCCTCTCGCAGGGCATTCCGCCCGTGCCGGTGCCGGACACCAGCAGCGGTGTGATCACCCTGCCCCCCACCGTGGCGATGCGTACCCCGGGTAACAGCATCGACCGCGGCTACATCCAGAGCTGGAACGCCACTCTGCAGCGTAAGCTGTGGGGCAACATCATCCTGGACGTGGGCTACGTTGGCACCCAGACCACCCGTCAGCTGGCGGACCTGGACATCAACGCCGCCGCTCCGGGCGCTGGCGCCGCTGGCCGGCCGTACGCCGCTCAGTTCAACCGCCGGATCGACATCCGTTACTGGAATGGCTATCTGAGCTCGAACTACCACTCGCTGCAGACTGCGGTGAACCGCAGCTTCTCGAAGGGTCTCCTGCTCAAGGGCGCCTACACCTACTCGAAGGCCATCAACATGACCGACGACGACGGCTGGGCCGGTGTGAGCTGGAACTGGTCGGGTGCATTCGACCGGAACCGCGCTCCGGCCGGTTATGACCGTACGCACGTCTTCCAGATGGGCTGGGTGTACGACCTGCCGTTCGGCAAGGGTCGCCAGTTCGTGCAGGAAGGTGTGGGCGCCGCGATCCTCGGCGGCTGGAGCATCAACGGAGTTTACTCCGCCTACTCCGGTACCCCGTTTACGATCAGCGCCGACGGTGGCACGTTGAACGCGCCGGGTAACATTCAGACGGCCGACCAGGTTGGCCCGATGAACTACATCGGCTTGAAGGGCCCGGGCCAGCAGTACTTTGACCCGGCCGCCTTTGCTGCCCCGGTGGGCGTCCGCTTCGGCACCACGGGCCGCAACCGCTTCCGGAACCCCGGAGTCGCGGGCGCGGACCTGACGCTGATGCGTACCTTTAAGTTCACCGAGCGGATGGATTTGGCCTTCCGCGCGGAAGCTTACAACTTCACGAACACCCCCCGCTTCGGCGGTCCGGGCGCGAACGTGAACGGCGGTAACTTCGGTGTGATCACGACGGCGGGTGGCGAACGGCAGGTCCGCTTCGGCCTCCGCTTCGGCTTCTAACCGAACCACGAACCAACCAACAGCGGGCGCTGATCTTCGGGTCAGCGCCCGTTTTCTTTTTGGGAGAATGGAAAGAGAGATGCGAATTGCTTTGGTGCTTCTGACGGTTACCCTGTGGGCGCAGACGCCGGAACAGGTGCGCCTGAGCCAGCAGGGAAAGCAACTGATGGGGGCGGGACGGTTTGCCGAGGCGGTGCCGGTGTACCAGGCGCTGACCAGGCAGGTGCCGGGAAACCCGGGGCTACAGTTGAACCTGGGGATCGCGCTGCATATGGCGGGGCGGGATGTGGAGGCGGTGGCGGTGCTTGAGCCGGTGACGAAGCAGTTGCCGCAGGCGTTTCCGGCGTTCATTCTGCTGGGTACTTCGTACATGCGGCTGGGCGAGCCGGCGAAGGCGGCGGCGCCGCTCGAACGGGCGGTGCAGATGGCGCCGCAGGACGTGGAGGCGCGGCGGATTCTGGCCGATGCGCTGTTGGCTTTGAATCGTAATTCCGCGGCGCGGCCTCATTTGGAAGCACTCGCGGCACAGATGCCCAAAGACCCGGCGGTGTGGTTCGGGCTGGGCCGGATTTACGAGGGAATGGCCGGGGACGCCTTCGAGCAGTTGCGGCGGACGGCGCCGGAATCGGCCGGGATGGTGTATTTGCTGGCCCAGACCAGAGAGAAGCAGGGCCGCAAAGCCGCGGCGGAAGCGCTGTATGCCAAGGCGCGCGCGTTGTCGCCCAAGCCGCCGGGATGCCCGTCGGCGTATTGCACGATCCAGGATTACGACGCTAAAGCGCGGGGCGCGTTCGCCAAGCTGGCCGAACTGGGCGATACCGTGGAGTGGCGGCAGACGCGGGCGTCCATTCTGACGAATCAGAACAAGCATCAGGAAGCGGCGGCGGAGTGGCGAGCGGCGCTGAAGATGGCCAAGGGGCGGCCGGATCTCGAACAGGGGCTGGCGGCCTCGCTCTACGCGGCGCAACAGTTTGACGAAGCGGAAGCGTTGCTGCGGAAGCTGGTGAAGGGGGAGCCGGGGAACGCGGAGCTCCATTTCCTGCTGGGGGATTGTCTGCTGGCAAAGGGCGATGCCGAAGCGGCGGTCCCTTCGCTGCGGCGGGCGTTCACGTTGAACCCGAAGTTTCCTCCGATGCGCGCATCGTTTGGGCGGGCCTTGGCGGCGAGCGGGAAGATGGCGGAGTCGATTCCGCATCTCGAGGCGGCCCTGCCCTATGACGAAGATGGTGCGACGCATTTTCAGTTGAGCCGGGCCTATGCGGCGACCGGCCAGAAGGCCAAGGCGGAGGCCGCGGCGAAACGATCTCAGGAGTTACGGCAATGAAGTCCTTCCTTTTTCTCTTGGCGCTGCCCCTGGCGGCGCAGACGGTTCCCGAGGCGCTCTCCTTTCTCGAACGCGCCGAGAAGGAGCTGCTGGCGGCATCGAACTACGCCAACCGGGCGGGATGGCTCCAGTCCACCTACATCAACGAAGACTCGGAGACGCAGGCGGCGCTGGCCAATGAGCAGTACATCAAGAAAGTGATCGCCCTGTCGCGGGAGGCGAACCGTTTCGACAAAGTGACGCTGCCGGCAGAGGCGGCGCGGAAGATGCGGCTGCTGAAGTTGAATCTGACGATGGTGACGCCGTCGAATGACGCCGAGAGCTCGGAGCTGACGAAGCTGGTGGCGCGGATGGAGTCGACGTACGGTTCGGGCAAGTACTGCCGGGACGCCGCCGCGGACAAGGGCAAGTGCCTGGATCTCGTGCAGATCTCAAACATCATGGCGACGAGCCGGGACCCGAAGGAGTTGGCCGATGTGTGGCAGGGCTGGCACCGGGTGGGGCAGCCGATGCGGAAGGACTATACGCGGTTTGTGCAACTGGCGAACAAGGGCGCACGGGAGCTGGGCTTCCCGGATTCGGGTGCTATGTGGCGGTCCAAGTACGATATGCCGCCGGACGAGTTCGCCAAGGAAGTGGACCGGCTGTGGGAGCAGGTGAAGCCGCTCTATGTTTCGCTGCATGCCTATGTCCGGAACAAGTTGCGGGAGAAGTACGGGGCGGACGTGGTGCCGGCGCGGGGGCCGATTCCGGCGCATCTGCTGGGTAACATGTGGGGCCAGAGCTGGGAGAACATCTACGACATTTTGGCGCCGGCGAACGCGGCGAAGGCCTACGATCTGACGAAGATTCTGAAAGAGCGGAAGATTGATGAATTGGAGATGGTGCGGTACGGGGAGCGGTTCTTCAGCTCACTCGGCTTTGCGCCGCTGCCGAAGTCCTTCTGGCAGCGGAGCCTGTTTGTGAAGCCGGGCGACCGCGAGGTTGTGTGTCACGCGAGCGCGTGGGACGTGGATAACGACGAAGACCTGCGGATCAAGATGTGCATTCAGATTTCGGAGGAGGAGTTTGGCGTCATCCATCATGAGTTGGGCCACAACTACTATCAGCGGGCGTACAAGAGCAAGCCGTACCTGTTCCGGGATTCCGCCAATGACGGGTTCCACGAGGCCGTGGGGGATACGATCGCGCTGTCGATTACGCCGGAGTATCTGGTGCAGATCGGGTTGCTCGACAAGGCGACGGATCCGTCGGGGGACATCGGGTTGTTGATGAAGCAGGCGCTCGCGAAGATTGCGTTCCTGCCGTTTGGGCTGATGATTGACCAGTGGCGGTGGCAGGTGTTTTCGGGCCAGATCACGCCGGCGCAGTACAACCAGAAATGGTGGGAGCTGCGGCGGAAGTATCAGGGCCTTGATGGCGGGCCGCGGGGCGAGGAGTTCTTTGATCCGTTCGGCAAGTATCACGTGGCGGCGAATGTGCCGTACACGCGGTACTTTCTCGCTCATATTCTGCAGTTCCAGTTTCACCGGGCGCTGGCGCAGACGGCGGGATGCAAGAGTCCGCTGCACCGGTGTTCCATCTATAACTCGAAGGAAGCCGGGGCGAAGCTGAACGCGATGCTCGAAATGGGAACGAGTAAGCCGTGGCCCGATGCGCTCCAGGCGATCAGCGGGAAGCGGGAGATGGACGCGACAGCGGTGGTGGACTACTTCGCTCCGCTGAAGAAGTGGCTGGACGAACAGAACGCGGGGAAACCGGTGGGTTGGTAAGCAGGGCTCCCGTGGCAGACTATTGTTACGGGAGTTTTACATGCGCCTTGTTCTTTCTGCTCTCCTTATCTTTGCCGGTGTGCCCTCTGTGTATGGACAGGCCTCGGCGATTAACGGCCAAATTCTAGGGGTGATCACGGACCCGGCGGGCGCCACAGTCGCCAGCGCCAAGGTGAAGGTGACGAATACGGCGACCGGGTTTACCGCCTCCGCCGAGAGTTCGGCCAGCGGGATCTACCGCTTCAACGTGCTGCCGCTGGGGACGTACGAGGTGGCCGTGGACGCGGCCGGGTTTGCGCCGACGCGGCAGACCAACATCGTGCTGAATGCGGGTGCGACGGCGACGATCGACTTCGCTCTGCAGGTTAAGGGCGTGGCGACGGAGGTGGTGATCACGGCGTCGAACTCCGTGATTGACCCCAGCCGGACGGAGCAGGGATCGTCACTCAGCTACAACGCGATCTCGAACTTGCCGCTCGTGTCGCGGAATCCGTTCAACTTCATTCTGCAGCAGCCGAATGTATCCGGGCGCGGGAATACGGAGTTTGGCGTGCCGCGGAAGCTGAACGCCAACGGCTTCAACGGACGGATCAACTACCAGTTGGACGGCGCGAACAACGTGCAGAGCGACCGCGCGGGCATTCGGTTGATGCCGGTGTCGAATACCTGGGTGCAGGAGGTGCAGCAGGTTTCGAACGGCTTCGCGCCGGAGTTCGGGAACACGGTGGGCACGGTGTTCAATACGATTACGCGGAGCGGAGCGAATGACCTGCACGGCGAGGGGGCGTTCATCTGGCGGCGAACGCCGTATAGTGCGCGGCCGGCGTTGTTGGCGGCTACATCGCCGACTCCGGAGGTGAACGTGAACTCGTATAACGGCAGCGCGGGCGGGGCGTTGAAGAAAGACAAGGTGTTCTACTTTGGGGCGTATGAGAAAGTGAAGCGCGACCTGCCGAATACGGTTTCGGTGACGCCGGCCAACCTGGCGGCGTTGGGGCTGCCGTCGAGCTTTGCGGACGCGATCCCGTTCCGGCAGAACGTTACCTTTTTCATGACCAAGCTGGACTGGCAGATCAACGACGCCAACCGGCTTTCGCTGCGCTACAACGGGCACCGGAACGATTCGCCATTCAATGGCGCCGGCGGGCTGTCGACCATCGACCGGACGTACAACTTCGTCGACCGGAGCCATGCGGGGGCGGTGCAGTTGATTTCGGTGGTGTCGCCGAAGGCGGTGAATGAGCTGCGGGTGCAGATTCCGTACCGGACGCAGCAGCAGCAGGCGTTTGAAGCGACGGGTACGGGGCCGGCGATTACGATTCCGGGCATTGCGCAGTTTGGGAACTCGACGGCCGTGGGCTTCAACTATGAGGAGATGACGCCGGAGGTGACGGAGAACTTCTCCTACAACCTGGATAAGCACGCGTTGAAGTTTGGCGGAGCGGTCCGGTCGATCCGGGATACGCAGGTGTCGGCGACGGCGGCGACGTACACCTTCCCTTCGATTGCGGCATACCTAGCGGCGCGGAACGGGACGAACCCGCGGGGCTATACGAACTTTGTGCAGACGGTGGGCGAGCCTTCCATCAGCTACAACTCGCTGTTTACGAGCCTGTATGCGCAGGACGCCTGGAAGCCGCGGGCGAACGTGACGATCAGCTACGGGCTGCGGTACGACATCTACCGGCCGCCTTCGGCGAACGAGAACTCCCCGTTTGTCGCCTCGCGCTCGTTCCGGACGGACCGGAATAACTTCGCGCCGCGGGTGGCCGTCGCGGTGGGATTGGGCAAGTGGGTGTTGCGGTCGAGTGCGGGTATCTTCTTCGATCCGTTCCAGACGGATGTGTACCGGCGGGCGTTGCTCAACAATGGGTTGCCGCAGTTCTTCAGCCTGAGCGCGACGCCGACGGCGGCATTCGCGCCGGCGTTCCCGAACGTGTTTTCGGGGATTCCGAGCGGGTTTACGCCTTCGCTGCAGGACATCACGACCGTGTCGCCGGAGTTTGCGAACCTGTACTCCGGGAATGCGAACGTGACTGTGAGCCGCGAGATTACGCCGGACCTGGGCGTGACGGTGTCGTATCTGTTTACGAAAGGCACCCGGCTGCCGATCTTCCGGAACATCAATCTGGCGCCGGGGCCGAACAGGCTGGCCGACGGGCGGCCTATCTTCGCGGGGACACGGCCGATTGCCGGTTTCGGCAACATCATCAGCGCGGAGAGCATGGGGAACTCGAACTACAACGGGATGAACGTGACGGTGACCAAGCGGTACGCGAAGACGTTTGAGCTGTTCGGGAGCTACACGTGGTCGCACGCGATTGACGATGCGCCGGAGCAGAACAACATCGACAGCGGGGCGTTTTTGCTGAGCGATTGGAGCAACCGGCGGCGGGACCGCGGGAATTCGCTGACGGACCGGCGGCATGTGTTCAACGGGAATGCGGTGTGGGATCCGCGGGTGAACAGCGGGAGTTCGGCGTGGAACTACTTTGTGAACCACAACAAGTTCAGCTTCGCGGTGAACGCGCAGACGGGGGAGAACTTCAACCTGGGTTCGAACCGGGTGCTGAACGGGGATGCTTCGACGGCGGCGGCGTTCCAGCGGCCGCTGTTCGTGGGGCGGAACACGATTGTGGCGCCGGCGACGTTTGAGGTGAACATGCGGTACACGCGGGCGATTCCGATCCGGGAACGGTTTGCGGGCGAGTTCTTTGTCGAGTCGACGAACCTGTTTAACCGAACGAACGTGACGGCGCTGAACAGCACGGCGCAGGTGGACGTGGCGGGGAACATCACGACGCCGGCGCCGC
The DNA here is from genome assembly GCA_027485675.1 of Terriglobales bacterium. Lineage (GTDB taxonomy): Bacteria > Acidobacteriota > Terriglobia > Bryobacterales > Bryobacteraceae. Next base: position 67,647 of record JAIXQP010000050.1, read on the forward strand.
TGAATTGGACCGGGGCGCTGGATCAGCGATTGATTCAGTTGGGGTTGAAGTTTAAGTTCTAGCGGCGGCCGGGCTGGGCTCACATAAATTGAGCCCAGTTTAATGTCAAAGTCGGACGGCCCGCGCCGATATTTTCCTCGAGGGGCAATGGAAAAGCGGCGAATGAGTTTGGGTTTTCGGATTGGTGGGTTATCGATGGTCCTGGTGGCCTTGTCGATGGGGATTGGGATACCGATGGCGTTTACGCTACGGTCGGTGAGTGAGCGTCTGGTGCCGATGGCGCAGGCGCATGTGCCGGCGTTGGATGACGCGGCGCGGCTAGAGGCGCTGGCCCGGGAGTTGCGGGTCCAGGTGTTGCTGCACGGCCATCAGCCGACGCTGGAGATGAAGCTGGCGCCGGAGGCGGAGATTCGCACGCTACGCCAAAAGATTGACAGCCTGTTGCGTGAGTACGAGCAGATTGACGTCAATGTGCCCGCGATGCGGGCCGCCTATGAGGCGTACCTGCGCATCGTGGACCGGGCGCTTGTATTGAGCCGGGCGGGGAAGCAGGCGGAGTTGGTGGCGCTGGTGAACAACGAGTGTGCCCCAACGTTCCGGCGCCTGGCTGAAGTGATTGGAGCGGCGCGGGAGAAGTCGCGGGTGACGGCGCTGGCGGAGGTGGAGGCGGTGTCGGCGGCGGCGGTGTCGGCCAGCGCGCGGAGCGTCTATTTACTGGGATTCGCGATCGTTTTGGGAGCCGGGCTGAGTTACGGATTGATTCGGATGGTGGGGCTGGTGGACCGGCGGTTGGCTCTGTTGGTTGCGGATCTGGTGGAAGGCTCGCGAAACGTTTCCGGGGCAGCGCACTCGATTTCGCAGGCGAGCCAGCAGCTAGCGCAAGGGGCTTCGAATCAGGCCCTCGCGCTGCAACGCTCGGCGGCGGCCGGGGCGCAGGTCAACTCCAACTCGCAAAGCGCGGCGGATGATGCCCGGGAGGTGGCGGGATGCATGCGGGTAGTGGATACGCAGGTAGAGCATGCCAACGTGACGCTGGGTCGGATGGTGGGGTCCATGAAGCAGATCAGCGAATCGAGCGCGCAGATTTCGAAGATCATTCAGTTGATTGAGGGCATTGCGTTCCAGACGAATATTCTGGCGCTGAACGCGGCGGTGGAGGCGGCCCGGGCGGGCGAGCACGGCATGGGATTCTCCGTGGTGGCGGATGAGGTACGCAATCTGGCGCAGCGGAGTGCGCAGGCGGCGCAGGATTCGACGTCGTTGATTGAGGAGTCGATCCAGCGGGCAACGGAGGGCAACGCGCAGGTGGTCGAGGTGGTGAACACGATCCGGGCGATCACCGAAAGTTCGCGCCAGGCCAAGGGGCTGGCGGAGTCGGTGAACAATGCCAGTGGGGAGCAGGCCCAGGGCATCCAACAGATGGCGGGAGCGGTGGTGGAGTTGGAGCGGTCGAACGGGCAGACCGCGGCGCAGGCGGAGGAGTGCGCGGCGGCCAGCGAACAACTGAATGCGCAGGCGGCGAGGATGATGACGATGGTGAGCCACCTGCGCGAGTTGGTGGGGGCGGCGGCCTAGACCTTTTTGGGGTCGGGATGCTGCCAGGGCTTGCGGTAGGGGCGGGTGAGGAGGCGGGTGGCCTCGGGGTCGCCGACTACGATGTGTTTCGCCGGGTCGTACTGCAGGGTGCGGCCCGTCTTCATGGCCAGGTTGGCGAGGATGCAACTGGCCGAGGAGATAAAGCCCTGCTCGATGTCGGCGACGGGCCTTGACCGCTTGTCGATAGCGGCGAGCAGATCCTTCATGTGGCCCCGGATGGCCGGGGCGACGTGGCGTTCGAGATCCTTCTCGGTCCTGTCAACCGGGTACTCTTCGAGCTCCATTTTGACGTCGCGATGGATGGAGGGTTGCTTCTTGTCGAGGGGTTCGAAGTCGAAGCTGTTCACGCTGGCTTTGAGGGTTCCCTTCTCACCGTAGAAGGTGGCTCCCCAGGGGTACTTGGGGTCGGGCGGATGGCCCCAACTGCGGTGGGTCCAGTTGACCTTGACTCCGCCGAAATCGAAGGTCGCCTCCTGCGTGTCGGGGATGTTGGCGACGCTGGCTCTATCGATGAGGATGCCGCCGGTGGAGGAGATCTTCGTGGGCCAGCCGAGGTCCATCATCCAGCGAACCATGTCGAGCATGTGGACGCACATGTCGCCCATGATGCCGTTGCCGTACTCTTCAAACGCCCGCCAGCGGCGGGGATGCTGCAGACCGTTCCAGGGGCGCATTGGAGCGGGGCCGGTCCACATCTCGTAGTCGAGTTCGGCGGGGACGGCCGGGGTGGCCGGCTTGTCCTTGGCTCGCATGTGGTAGTAGCAGTAGATGTCGACGTAGGCGATCTTGCCGAGCTTGCCGGACTTGATGATGTCCTCGCGGGCTTCGATCAGGTGGGGCGTCGAGCGGCGTTGGGTGCCGATTTGTACGACGCGGTTGTACTTACGCGCGGCGTTGAGCATGGCGAGGCCTTCGGTGACGTCGACGGAGATGGGCTTCTGGCAGTAGATGTCGGCACCGGACTTGCAGGCTTCGAGGAAGGGCAGGGCGTGCCAATGGTCGGGGGTGGCGATGAGGACGATGTCGAGATCCTTCTCCTTGAGCATCTCGCGATAGTCGGCGTAGAGCCGGGGCCGCTTCTTCGAAGCCTGGCGCTCGACGACCATGTCGGCGCAGTTGCTGAGCATGGTCTTGTCGACATCGCAGAGGGAGACGACTTCGACGGGGGCGACCTGGAGGAGGCGGAAGAGGTCGCTCTTGCCGTACCAGCCGGTGCCGATGAGGCCGACGCGGCGGGGCTTCTGCTGGCCGTAGGCGGCGAGGGCGGCGGCGCTGAGCGAGAGGAAGTGTCGACGGTTCATGACTGGCAGTATAAACTCGGGAGTAATGCGGTGTCTTCTCTTCTTCGTCGCGACAGTGGCTTGGACTAAGCCGGTGGAGTTTACGCGGGACGTGCGGCCGATTCTGTCCGATGCCTGCTTCCATTGCCACGGGCCGGACGATTCCTCGCGGATGGCGGGGCTGCGGCTCGATACGAAAGAGGGCGCCTTTGCGAAGGCGATTGTGCCGGGCAAGGCGGCGGAGAGCCTGCTCGTGAAGCGGATCACGCACACCAACAAGGCGCTGCATATGCCGCCGCTGTCGGCGAAGGTGCAGTTGACCGAAGCGCAGGTGGCGACGCTGAAGCAGTGGATCGACGAGGGCGCCAAGTGGGAGGAGCATTGGGCCTACCAGAAGCCGGTGAAGCCGGCGGCGAAGTCGATTGATGAGATCGTGAAGGCGCGGCTGTTGAAGGAAGGCCTGGCGCAGAATCCGCCGGCGGATAAGGCGACGCTGCTACGGCGCGTGACGCTGGACTTGACGGGCTTGCCGCCGACGCCGGCGGAGGTGGATGCGTTCCTGGCGGATAAGTCCGCGAAGGCTTACGAGAAGGCGGTGGATCGCTTGCTCGCGAGCCCGCACTACGGCGAGAAGCAGGCGATGCACTGGCTGGACCTGGCGCGGTACGCCGATACGCATGGCTTCCATATCGACTCGCACCGGGACATGTGGCCGTGGCGGGATTGGTTGATTGGCGCGTTCAACAAGAACATGCCGTATGACCAGTTCACGATCTGGCAGTTGGCGGGGGATCTGCTGCCGAACGCGACGCGCGAGCAGAAGGTGGCGAGCGGGTTTAACCGCAACCACGTGATCAACTACGAGGGCGGGGCGATTCCGGAGGAGTATCAGACGGAGTATGTGGTGGACCGGGTGGAGGCGACGTCGACGACGTGGCTGGGGCTGACGATGGGCTGTGCGCGGTGCCATGACCATAAGTACGATCCGATTAAGCAGAAGGATTTCTACCAGTTCTTCGCCTTCTTCAACAACGTGAACGAAAAGGGGCTGGACGGGCAGCGGGGGAACGCGGCGCCGGTGTTGACGTTGCCCTCGGAGACGCAGGCGGGCCTGTTGAAAGAGATCAACGAGGCGGTGGCGAGCCGGGAGAAACAACTGGAAGCGGCGGACGTGCCGGCGCAAATGAAGGCTTGGGAGGCGGAGAAGAGGTTCGAAGCGCCGAGCCGGGCCGGGTTGCTGGCGCACTACGAGTTTGAAGGGAACATGCTCGAGACGACTGGGTCGTATAAGCATGGGCGCTATTTGGGGTTGCCGCCGACGCCGCGGGACGGGCCGGTGGGCCAGGCGGCGACGTTCGATTCGACCTCGCAGGCGGAGGCTCCGGCGGCGCACGATTTCGATGCCACGAAGCCGTTCGCGCTGGCGTTCTGGTTCCGGGGCGGGAACAATCTGGATCCGCTGGTGATTCTGCAGCAGAAGGGTGAGACGGGTTGGCTGTTCACGCACGATACGATCTTCAGCATCGGGGATTTGCGGCGGGGCGCGCATCTGATTGTGAAGTTCTTTGGGCCGGGCGGGGCGACGCTCAAGATGCAGACGGTGGCGCCGTTCGGCTACGGCGATTTTGTGCACTTCGCGTTGAACTACGACGGCAAGGGCAAGTTCACGCTGCTGCAGGATGGCAAGCCGGCGGAGCTGAAGACGCTGAAGAATACGCTGAACGGGGCGAACTTCAAGACCAACGCGCCGTTGACGGTGACGAAGCTGGTGGGTTCGCTCGATGATTTGCGGATCTATGGCCGGGAGTTGAGCGCGGCGGAGGCGCATCAGTTGGCGGTGGTGGAGCCGGTGCGGTATCTAGTCGAGAACTCGGGGATTCGGCGGACCAAGGAGCAGGTGGCGACCGTGCGGGAGTTCTACCTGACGTACGAGGCTCCGGCGGCGACGAAGGCGCTGTATGCGCGCTTGCAGCAGTTGAAGCGGGAACGGAAGGAGCTCGAAGAGGCCATTCCGACGACGATGGTGATGGCGGAGCGGGAGGAGATGCGGGACACGCATCTGCTGATCCGCGGGGCGTACGACCGGAAGGGCGATAAGGTTTCGGCCGCGACGCCGGGCTTCCTGCCGCCGATGCCGGCGGGGGTGGCCAAGAACCGGCTGGGGCTGGCGCAGTGGCTCGTGAACGGAGAGCATCCGTTGACGGCGCGGGTGGCCGTGAACCGGATGTGGGCGCAGTTCTTCGGCACGGGCCTCGTGAAGACGGTCGAAGATTTTGGCAGCCAGGGCGAGATGCCTTCGCATCCGGAGTTGCTCGATTATCTGGCGGTGCGGTTTGTGGAGTCGGGTTGGGATATGAAGGCGCTGCAGCGGGAGATTGTGCTGTCGGCGACGTACCGGCAGGCTTCGAAGGTGTCGCCGGCGCTGCAGGAGCGGGATCCGGAGAACCGGTTACTCGCGCGGATGTCGCGGTTCCGGCTGCAGGGGGAGAGCGTGCGGGATAACGCGCTGGCGGTGAGCGGGTTGCTGAACACAAAGGTTGGCGGCAAGTCGGTGTCGCCGTACCAGCCGCCGGGGTTGTGGGAGGACGTGGCGTACGGGGCGCAGTTTACGGCGCAGCGGTACGAACAGTCGCACGGCGAGGACCTGTACCGGCGCGGGATGTACAGCTTCTGGAAGCGGACGCTGCCGCCGGCGACCTTGTCGACGTTCGACGCGCCGGACCGGGAGAAGTGCGTGGCGCGGCGGGCGACGACGAACACGCCGCTACAGGCGCTGGCGCTGTGGAACGATCCGACGTTTTTGGAGGCGGCACGGCACTTAGCGGAGAAGACCTTGACGGCGGCGGGGCCGGACCGGACGAAGCGGCTGCGGCATATGTTCCGGACGGCGACGGCGCGGTATCCGAATGCGGCGGAGCTGGCGCTGCTCGAGAAGGTGACCGGCGAGCAGTTGGCGGAGTACAAGGCGAAGCCGGCCGAGGCGGCGAAGCTGGTGGCGATTGGGGAGTCGAAGGCGAAGTATGCGGACGTGGTGGAGTTGGCGGCGTATACGGCGGTGGCCTCGGCGATTCTGAATCTCGACGAAGTGATTACGAAGGAATAGGCGATGACGACACGACGCAATTTTCTCTCGCAGTTGGCGCTGGGTTCGCTGTTGAGCGGGGCGACGCCGACGAAGGCGAAGTCGATTATCTACCTGCATATGTCGGGCGGGCCGTCGCAGATCGATCTGTTTGACCCGAAGCCGCAGTTGAAGCGGTTTCAGGGGCAGGACCTGCCGGCGTCGATCCGGATGGGGCAGCGGATTACGGGGATGACGTCGGGGCAGTCGACGCTGCCGGTGGCGAGTTCGGTGTTTTCGTTCGGGAAGTATGGGCAGTCGGGGGCGGAGTTCTCAGAGTTGCTGCCGTGGCACCAGAAGATCGCCGATGATATCTGTCTGGTGCGGAGCGTGAACACGGACGCGATTAACCATGACCCCGCGATTACTTTTATTCAGACGGGATCGCAGCAGCCGGGGCGGCCGTGTATTGGGTCTTGGGTGAACTATGGGCTGGGGAGTGAGAACAAGAACCTGCCGGCGTTTGTGGTGATGATCAGCCAGAAGAGCGGGATCAATGTGGATCAGCCGCTGTTCAGCCGGCTGTGGTCGAGCGGGTTTCTGCCTTCGAACTATCAGGGGGTGAAGTTCCGGTCGGGGACGGATCCGGTGCTGTTCTTGAACGATCCGGAGGGGATTACGCCGGCGACGCGGAAGAACATTTTGGATTTGTCGGGGCAGTTGAATGCGAAGCGGGCGGCCGAGGTGGGCGATCCGGAGATTGAGACGCGGATTGCGCAGTATGAGATGGCGTTTCGGATGCAGAGTTCGGTGCCGGAGTTGACGGACTTATCGAAGGAGCCGGAGTCGACGTACGCGTTGTACGGGCCGGAGAGCAAGAAGCCGGGGACGTTTGCACAGCAGTGTTTGCTGGCGCGGCGGTTGGTGGAGCGGGGGGTGCGGTTTGTGCAGTTGTACAACCGGGGTTGGGATCAGCATGGGGATCTGCCGCGGGATTTGGCGCTGCAGGCGCGGGCGGTGGACCAGCCGTCGGCGGCGCTGGTGATGGACTTGAAGCAGCGGGGGTTACTGAAGGATACGTTGGTGGTGTGGGGCGGGGAGTTTGGGCGGACGGTGTACTGTCAGGGGCGGTTGACGGATACGAATTACGGGCGGGATCATCATCCGCGGTGCTTTACGATGTGGTTTGCGGGGGGCGGGATTAAAGGGGGGCAGACGATTGGGGAGACGGATGATTACTCGTACAACATCGTGAAGGATCCGGTGCATGTGCATGATATGCAGGCGACGCTGCTGCATTGTTTAGGGGTGGATCATTTGAAGCTGACGTATAAGTTTCAGGGGAGATACTTCCGGCTGACGGATGTGCATGGGAATGTGGTGAAGCAGATGGTGGGGTAGGCAGTCCAATTGCTGAGTACGTTCATACGGAAAACGGGTTGGTGATGGCCGATTCCAATCGCGATGTGCGTGTTGCCACTGCCTCGCCATGGTTACATGGGGCCATAACGATCCGAGTTGGCTCAGTCCTGTGTCAGTTCACTACTTGCCTTCGTGATCTCGTCGATCGAGAGGCCAAGATTGGCGAGGAGCTCTTCCCAGGGGATGCCGTCGTTCGACTCGAACCAAGCTTTCGAGCGCGACGGCAGCCTCCTCGTCGGATGAGATCATTTCGTCCTCGATGTTTTGTGAATCTTCCGGGGTGCTAGAGTTCATATGGTGGGGTAAACCTTGCGGATCGCCTTGACGATGTCGGCAGTGTCGGCGGCGGTGAACTTGGGGTCCATGAGGACTCCGGCGTAGCGCTGGAGGATGTCGATGGTGCGGGGGCAGGTGTCGGGGGCGTAGCGAATCGCCTTGCCCCTGGGCGACTGGAAGCTGGGCCAGTTCGGGTGGAGCGACTTCTTCTCCATGATGTGGGGGAGCGTCGGGAGGATCACGGAGCCTCCCGGTTTGCTGGCGAGGACGTTTTCCGCCTTCATGGCGGCCAGGAACTTGTCGGCGCGGGCCTTCGTTTGGAGGTCGAGGAAGACTCCGGAACCGAGTTCGCCGGCGGGGTCGGGGAGGTCGCGGAATTTGATGCCGGGGAGATCGCGGATGCCTGCGTAGACCTGCTTCGCGTTGTGGCGCACGGCGTTGCAGATGCGGTCCAGCTTGCGGAGTTGGGCGAGGAGGACGCCGCCCGTGAACTCGCTCATGCGGTAGTTGGCGCCGAAGGTCCAGCCGAGATGGGCGCCGCCCACCGCTTCGGCGTGGGGCGCGCGGAAGCCGCCGAGATCCTGGAAACGGGCCGCGCGTTCGAAGAGAATCGGGTCGTTGGTCACCAGAGCTCCGCCTTCGCCGGCCGTGATGGACTTGTTCATCTGGAGCGAGTAGATGCCGATGTCGCCAAAGGAGCCCAAGGGGCGCCCTTTGTAGGAAGCACCGACGGACTGAGCGCAATCTTCAAGAACGCGGAGGTTGTGCTGCTTGGCAATCGCGAGGATCCGGTCCAGATGGCAGGGGTTGCCCTGGAGGTGGACCACCATGATGAGCTTGGTTTGCGGGGTGATAAGGCGTTCGACGGCGTCGGGATCGATGTTGAACGTCTCATCGATTTCGGCGCAGACGGGGAGGGCGCCGGCGAGGATGACGGCGTTGAAGCAGGAGTGCCAGGTCCAGGCGGGGAGGATGACCTCGTCGCCGGGGCCGATTTCGAAGGCCGCCATGGCGCACTGGAGAGCGGCGGTGCCGGAGGTGACGCCGAGGGCGTACTTCGACGCCATGCGGGTGGCGAACTCCTTTTCGAACTGCAGGACCTTCTTGGGCGGCTGGGGGCCATACCAACGGAAGGGAGAGCGGGCTTCGAGCACATCGAGGAGTTCGGCCTTCTCCGTCTCGTCGTAGTATTGGGTGCCCCAGTAGCCGGCTTTGAGGGGTGTCGAGCGGACGGGGGTGTCGGCGGCTTGGCCAGCGGCGGCGGCGAGGGCGGTGGCGGCAACGAACTTGCGGCGATGCATGGGGGGCTCCTGGGGAGGGGTGCCCTTATCGTATTGCAAACTTGGGACGGGAGCTAGGCGCGGGGGCGGAGCCCTCGCCGTATGGTGTCGAGAAAGGGAATCGGTTCGACAATGTTCAAGTGTGGGTGATTTCGCCGGATCGTTGTTCCGGGCTCGCTGTCGCTGAAGGAGAGATCCAGAAGATCCTTGTCGCGGGTAACGAGGTGCGCGGCGTGCGACTGACAAGCGAGATTGAGATAGGGTTCGTCCTTAGGATCGCGTTCCAGCCGATACTCTCTTGCCACGGACCCGAAGAGGGTGGAGAAACCCAGCAGACTCTGTATGAAGTCGTTGACCAGTTGGTCGGTGAGCGTGGAGAATTTCGCGCGCACGGCCGGCCGCTTTAGGATCTGCTCGACCTCGCTCAGGATTTCCGGACTGAGGCAGAGATCCACCATTCTTCGTCTGGCCAAATCGAGACAGGCACCGGACGGGCTTTCGCGCCGGGCGGCACCCTGCAGGAAAATCATGCAGTCGAATACTGCACGGGACCGCTCTTGACTATCCATCAGTGCGGGCGGCGCTGAAGAGATTGGTCAAATCGTCATCGGAGATGCCGCTGGCGGCTACCTCTTCGCGGAAGGGCCGGAGAATGTCGTCCAGCGTGCGGGGAGATGCCAGATCGCGGTCGACGAGCGCGCGGAGATACTGTTCCCGGTCGAGGCCCGCGCCACGGGCTTTCTGCTCCAGGAGCGGAACGAGTTCGTCGGGAAGCTCAATCTCGATGGTGACGCTCATGCCCTTAGTATCGCTGGATTTTGGGCCGTTGTGGCGTTACTGGACGCGCAGGATGAGGATGGTCTGATCGTCAAACTGCGGGGCGTCGCCGACGTGTTGCTGGACGTCCTCGAAAATGCGGTCCACAATGTCGCGGACCTTGTCGCGGGAGTGCCTCTTGATGGCGACGCCGAGGCGCTCGCGGCCGTACTCCACACCCGCGGCGTTAAACGCATCCTGGATGCCATCCGAGGTCAGGACAATCAGGTCGCCGGACTGCAGTTGCATCACGGTCTCGTCGTAACTGCGGTCGTCGAGCAGGCCGACGGGAACTCCCGAAGTGGCGGGCTTCAGCAGTTCGTCGCCGCGGCAGATGATGGGCGGCGTTCCGCCAGCGTTTGCCATCGTCAGGCGGTGCGTCCGGGCGTCCCAAAGGAGCGCGAGCAGGGTGGCGTACTGGGCTTGGGCCTTGCGCTCGGCGAGGCTCTGATTGAGTTGGCGCAGCAGGTCGGCGGGTCCGCGCTTGCGGCGGGCCAGGGACCGGAGGAGGCCGCCGACGAGGGCCGCATAGAGGGCCGCCGCAGCGCCTTTGCCGGAAGAGTCGCCGAAGACAATGGCCATCTGGCCGTTATCGTAGTCGAAGAAATCGAACAGGTCGCCGGAGATCTCGCGGGCGGGTTTGAGGCCGACGGCGATCTCGAGGCCTTCCACATCGGGCGGATCGCTGGGCAGGAGAATCGACTGGAGCTTGCGGGCAGCCTGGAGATCGTCTTCCATGCGCTTTTCGCGCTGGGCGATCTCTTCGTAGAGCCGGGCGTTTTCAATCGCGCTGGCGATGGTGGGGGCGAGGAGCGTGAGGGTACGGGTGTGCTCGAGCGTGAAGTTGTTGAGGCGGATGCTTTCGAGGTCGAGGACGCCGATGACGCGGTCGCGGAGGAGGAGCGGGACGGCAACTTCGGAGTGGATGTTGGGATGGGCGGCGATGTAGCGGGGGTCGGTGTCGGTATCCTCAATCAACACGGGCTGACGGGTGCGGGCAGCCGCGCCGGTGATGCCTTCGCCGAGCGGGATGGCGTCCGGATTCACCTCCTCGTCATAACGAATGGAGAAGGTGTGGCGGAGCACCTGATTGGGCTCGTCGATGAGCAGAATGGAAAAGGCGTCGTAGTTGATGAGGCCGCGGATGATTTCGGCGAGTTTGCGCAGTAGGTCGTCGAGATCGAGGATGGAGGAGAACTCCTGCGAGACGCGAGCGAGGGTCCGCATGGTGCGGTGGGCGGTGTCGACGCGGCGGTAGAGCCGGGCGTTGTCGATGGAGATGCCGACGCGGGAGGCGAGGAGGCGCACGAGCATCTTGTCGTACTCGCTGTAGGCGTTGAGCGAGGTGGACTGGAGATCGATCACGCCGACGAGGCGGCCGCGGGCGATCATGGGCGCGGCGAGTTCGCTGCGGACGGCGTCGAGGGCGGGGAGATAGTTGGGATCGCGGCGGACGTCGTTCGACAGGATGGTCTCGCGGGTTTGTCCGGCGATGCCGGTGATGCCCTCGCCCAAAGGGATGAGAAGATTCTGGACGATTTCGCGGCGGTGGCCGACGGAGTAGCGGATCCGGAGGCCTTTGCGGCGCTCGCTGTAGAGCAGAATGGCGAAGAGCTGGGAGGGGATGACCCGGGTGACGATGTTGGCGACGTTGGCGAGGATCCGGTCGAGGTCAAGGGTCTCCTGGGTGACGGAGGCGACTTCGAGAAGGAAATCGAGGATCTCGGTGCGGTCCTTAAACCGGACTTCGGGTGGACCGGAGAGGCTCATTTTTGGCCTGCCTGTTCGAGGATCTGCACGGAGGCGGAGGCGCCGATGCGGCTGGCCCCGGCGGCGGCCATCGCCTTCAGGTCGTCATACGAGCGGATGCCGCCCGAGGCCTTCACGCCGATGTGAGGGCCGACGGTCGCGCGCATCAGGGCGATGTCGGCCGCGGTGGCGCCGGCCTTGGCGAAGCCGGTGGACGTTTTGACGAAGTCGGCGCCGGCCCGTTTGGAGGCCTGGCAGGCGGCCACTTTCTGCTGGTCATCGAGCAGGGCGGTTTCGAGGATGACCTTCAGAATGGCGCCGCCGCGGTGGCAGGTTTCGGCGACGGCGCGGATATCGGCTTCCACGGTGGGAAGGTCGCCGGACTTGAGGGCGCCGACATTGAGCACCATGTCGACTTCGGTGGCTCCGTGGGCGATGGCTTCGGCGGCTTCGGCGCACTTGTTGGCCGTGGTGGTGGCGCCGAGCGGGAAGCCGACGACCGTGCAGACCTTGACGGGGGAGCCGCGGAGTTCGCGGGCGACCAGGGGGACCCAGTAGGGATTCACACAGACGGAGGCGAAGACGTATTTCCGGGCCTCGGCGCAGATCTTCCGGACATCGGCTTCCGTGGCATCGGGGCGGAGGATGGTGTGGTCGATCAGCGAAGAGAGGCTACTGTCGATGCGGGTGAGTTTTTCGCTGGCAGAGACGCGGCAGGCGCCGGCGGCGACGATCTCTTTGGTCTTCTTTTCGCAGGTCTGGGCGCAGCGGCCGGTGCAATCCGGGCAGACGAGGGAGGGGATGTTGAGGCCTTCGCCGCGCTGGGCGGGAGCGGCGGCGGGAACGCGGGAGAGGATCTCCTCGGCGATCTGGGCGACGAGTTGTTCGAGTTCGGCTTCAGTCACTGGGAGTACTTCTTTTCAAGGGCGGTGATCTTGTCGATGCGGGCCTGATGGCGGCCGGCGACGTAGGGCGTCGAGAGCCAGGTGCGGAGGACCTCTTCGGCCTGCGAGGCGGTGAGCAGGCGGCTGCCGAGGGTGAGCACGTTGGCGGCGTTATGTTCGCGGGCGTTGCGGGCGGAAGCGCGATCGTAGCAAAGCGACGCGCGGATGCCGGGGAGTTTGTTGGCGGCCATGGCCGAGCCGATGCCGGCGCCGTCGATCATGACGCCGAGGGCGGCGTTGCCTTGCGAGACGGCGAGGGCGACTTGCTCGGCGAGGTCGGGATAGTCGGCCGGCTGCTCGGAATGGACGCCGACGTCGGTGACGAGGTAGCCGAGTTCGATGAGAACGGGCGTGAGGATTTCCTTGAGACGGTAGCCGCCGTGGTCGGCGCCGATGGCGACGGTGCGGGCAGGGTTGACGGCGGGGCGGATCTGCGAGGCGGGGCGTTCGACGATGGCGACGCCGCGTTCGCGGGCCAGATCCCGGGCGGCGGGAGTTACAATTGTCCCTGTGGCTACCTCGAGATGTCCGTGCGAGGGGATGTCCTGGGCGGTGATGACTGGGGGCATCAGGGGAATTGGCGCAGGAACCATTGTAATGTCTATGCCGGGGGGCTGGCGCGATTGGATTATTTGAGGCAGTTGCTGGGTCAGGGTGAGCTCGGGCCGGGATTGTGGCTGGCGGCGTTGGCGGTGGCGTTTGGACTGGGAGCGATGCATGCCTTGTCGCCGGGACACGGCAAGACGATTGTGGCGGCGTACCTGGTGGGGAGCCGGGGGACGTGGCGGCATGCGTTGTTTCTGGGCGGGGTGGTGACGGCGACGCATACGGTGAGCGTGTTCGCGTTAGGGATGGCGACGCTGTACCTCACGGCGTATGTACGGGCGGATCAGTTGGCGAAGACGATGGGGGTGGTGGCCGGGGCTTCGATTGTGCTGGTGGGGCTGTGGCTGTTGTTGCAGCGGACCGGAGTGCTGGAGCACGGCCATAGTCACGAGGTGGATAGCACGGGAGGGTTGGTGGCGTTGGCGGTGAGCGGGGGCCTGGTGCCTTGTCCTTCGGCGCTGGTGCTGCTGTTGACGGCGATCTCGTTGCAGCGGGTGGCGTTGGGGATGGTGCTGCTGGTGGCGTTTAGCGCGGGGCTTGCGGTGGTGCTCGTGGCGATCGGGCTGGGGGTGGTGTACGGGAAGGAGCGGATTTCGATGGAGGGGATAGCAGGGGGTGCGGTGGGTCGGTGGGCGCCGATTGTTTCGGCGTTGGTGATTGTTTTGGTAGGGGTGGGGATGACTTGGCAGGCGTTGGGATGAGGCTTCCCGCGGAGCCCCAACCGGCTCCGCGGGCATGGCGAGCCTGGACTACTGCGGCGGCTTGGGGGCCGGCTTCTTCTCGTCCTTCTTTTCGTCCTTCTTCTCTTCCTTCTTGGGCTGGTCCTGGAAGTTGTCGAACGGGGAAGCAACGGCGGACATCGAGAAGGTGAACAGGGCGGCAAGCGCCAAGATCGCAATCTTCTTCATTGTGGGATCTCCTTTGGGTTGCGTTACCGGCATGCGGTCGACCGGCTTCACCTCCTCAGAATGGGCCAAGAGGGGGCGGAACGCGCATAGCCTGGAGGGGCTAATGTGGGATCCGAAATTGGGTTAACGGCCAAATGATTGATTTATTTGGAGTTGTGTTGCGCTAGGCTGGGGATATGTTCGAAAGAATCACGGATCGGAGTATTTTACTGGTCCTGACGTCCGGGTTTGGGCTAGTGATTCTGATGTTCTTGGCGTCGGGCTCGGTGAGCCTGCGCAACGCGCGGACGATTCAGGCGTCGGCGGAGCGGTTAGTGGGAGAGCAGGGCGTAACGGCACGTTTGGTGCGCGAAGTCAGCCGGGAGCAGGCAGCGCTGCAGGCGATTCTGAACTCGCTTAGTCAGGATCTGGCGCCGGCTGAGCGCAACGAGGTTCACTGGCGGATCAATGAGGCCGAGGCGGCGATGGGACTTGTCGTGGCGGCGGCCCGAAGCCGCGAGGATGCGGTTTTGTGGCGGGAGTTGGGGAAGGCGTCGGCGGAGTTTGCCGAGGAGGCGCGGCGATTGGTGGAGTTGGAAGGGGAGGACCGCGTTTCCTTCACCGAGGTGCTGTTTGCTAGACACCGGGAGGTGATCGAGATTTCGCAGCAGCTGATCGCGAACGGATCGCTGCGGAGTGCGCAGCAAGGGGAGGTGCTGGAGGCGCGGTCGGCCACGGTGTTGGAGCAGGCGATGGTGCTGCTGGGCGCGGGGTTGGCGCTCGCATTAGTGATTGCGATTCTGACAGTGCGGATGACGGCGAAGATGTCGCGCCGGCTGGAATGGCAGGCGGAGGAGTTAAGCCGGGTGAGTTGGCACATGATGGAGACGCAGGAGACGGCCGCCCGGCGCTTCTCGCATGAGTTACACGATGAGTTGGGGCAATCGTTGACGGCGGTGAAGGCGAACCTGGCGGCGCTGCAAAGTGAAGCTCCGGGGGCGCGGGTGGCGGACTGTCTGCAACTGGTGGACGAATCCATGAAGAACGTCCGGGAGATGGCGCAATTGCTGCGTCCGACGATGCTCGACGATTTCGGGTTGGACGCGAGTCTGCGCTGGCTGGCGGAGCGGTTTCAACAGCGAACCGGGATTGTGGTGACGTGCCAGGTGGAGATGAAGGAGCGGCTGCCGGATGAGACGGAGACGCAACTGTTCCGCGTGGCGCAGGAGGCCCTGACGAACGTGGCGCGACATTCGCGAGCTCAACAGGTGACAATCTGGCTGGGGCGGAGCGGCGGCGATGTGCGGCTGCGGATTACGGATGATGGAGTGGGGTTGGGCGGCGAGAAACAGGGCCGGGGCATGGGACTGACCGGGATGCGCGCGCGGATGCGGGGGATTGGCGGGGAATTGAAGATCCGGGACAGCGAGTCGGGCGGAGTGGCGGTGGAAGCGTGGGCACCAGCGGTGGGAGTGGAGACGGAGGACGATGATTCGCATCTTGTTAGTCGATGACCATGCGGTGGTGCGGCAGGGCTTCCGGATGATTCTGGGCGCGCAGCCCGATATGGAGATTGTGGGCGAGGCGGGGAACGGGCGGGAGGCGATCAGCCAGGCGGCGGAGTTGCAGCCGGATGTGGTGGTGATGGACGTGGCGATGCCGGAACTGAACGGGATTGAAGCGACGAGGCGGATCGCCGAGAGTTCGCCGCGGGCGCGGGTGCTGGCGCTGAGTATGCACAAGGATTCGGTCTATGTCCGCGAGATATTGCGGGCCGGAGCGAAGGGGTATCTGCTGAAGGAGTCGATTGACGTGGACCTTCTGACGGCGGTACGGGCGCTGGCAAAGGGTGAGGGGTATCTGAGTCCGGCGGTGAGCGAGGCGGTGCTTAGCGACTATCGGAAGCATGTGACGGATCCGCTGGATCTGCTGAGCAGCCGGGAGCGAGAGGTGCTGCAGTTGATTGCGGAGGGAAAGACAAACAAGGAGATCGCGGGGGCGTTGAATCTCAGCGTGTACACGGTGGACGCACACCGGGGCCGCATTATGGAGAAGCTGAATCTCCATTCGGCGGGGGAGCTTGTCCGGTTTGCGGTGCGGAAGGGATTGATCGACTAGGGCAGGATCGTCGCTTCGAGGAGGAAGAGCGGCCGCTTCGGCGTCTCGCCATCGACCGGCTCCTTTTCGAAGGCTTCCAGGATTTCGAGGCCCTCGACGATGCGGCCGAAAGCCGAATATTGGCCGTCGAGATGCGGGGCGTCGCCGAGCATGAGGAAGAAAGACGTGGAGGCCGAATCCTGGTCGTCGCCGCGCGCCATGGAGACGATGCCGCGGACGTGCTTGCGTTCGGCGTTGAACTCGCCTTTGAGGTTGCGGACCCAACGGTCGGCGCTGTGAGCGCGGCCGGCGGACATGCCGCCCTGGACGACGAAGCCGGGGACGATGCGGTGGAAGGGCGTCCCGTTGTACCAACCGGTGGCGGTGAGCTTGAGGAAGTTGCGGACGTGTTCGGGCGCCCAGGTGGGTTCGAGGGCGATCTTCAGGTTGCCGAGGGTAGTTTTGAGTTCGACCGTGCGGGCGAGTTCGGCGGGCGTGGCGGTGAGGAAGGGTTCGACCTTCTTCGGCTCGATGGTGACGGACAGGATTTTCACCGGGTTGGTGGTGATGCCGTTCTTGTCCGCTTGAGTTTGGGAGATCTTTTCGACCACGTCCATGCCTTCGGTGACGCGGCCAAAGGCCGAGAACTGGCCGTCGAGGGCGGTTTGCGGGCCGATGCAGATGAAGAATTGGGCGCCATCGGAGTTGGGCTTGCCGGGAATGCGGACGGTGGAGACGACGCCGCGTTCGTGTTTGAGGTCGGAGAACTCGTCCGGCGTGAGGTTGAGGCCGCCGGTGCCCCAGAGGGTACGGGGTGTTTTCGGGTTTTTGATCAGCGGGTCGCCGCCCTGGATGAGGCCGTAGGGGACGACGCGGAAGAAGGCGCTGCCGTTGTAGTAGCCCTGGCGGGCGCGGGCGAGGAACTGGTCGACGTGCTTGGGGGCCTTGTCCGGAGCGAAGGCGAAGCGGAAGACGCCGGCGTCGGTGGTGACGACGGCTTCGAGGTCGGCAGGCGACTGGGCATGGGCGGCGAGGGCGAACAGGAGTAGGGAAAGGGTGCGCATGTTAGCGGGTGATTCGGAGGTTCGAAAAATGCGACTGGCTACCGGGGCCGATCCAGAGAGCGAGGGCGCCGGTGGGGTTGCCGGTGAGCAGGTCGTTGACGAGGAGCGTGGGTTGGGAGGCGCCGTTGACGAAGAGCTTGGCGGTTTTGCCACGGACCTCGATTTTGACGCTGGTCCAGACGCCGGGGACGAGGTCGACGTAGGACTCATACATCTTGGGAAACTTTTCGCGGAGTGGGGCCCAGTCGTAGCCGGGGATGGCGATGTACTGCGCGGAGTGGTTCCGCTGCACCTGGTTCGAGGAGCGGCCGTTATAGGGGCGGAGGTAGAAGGCGTTGTAGGGCTGGCCGCCGGGGCCGACACGGAAGGCGAGGCCCGTGAAGCCGCGGGCGGTTTCGGGCGCCGAGGGGAGGCGGTCGCCGGCGAAATCGAATTCGATCGTGCCGTCGGTGAAGGAGGAGCCTTTGAGAATGGCGAGGCGTTCGGGGGCGACGAGATCGGGTGAGGCAATATCGGTAAGGCGAATGCAGGGGCGGCCCTGGTAGGTTACCTCTTCGACCTTGACGTTATGGGGTTCGAGATTGGCAACGAGGAGCAGCAGCGGAAGGAGTTGCATTGCAGTAGACTGGGGTCGCTATGCGGATGATCTTGTGTTTCATTGTAGGCGCCGTGATGGCCTTGGCGCAGACGCCAGCGGCGGGGAAGAAGCGGATTCTGGTGATCGGCCAGTCGAAGGGGTGGCAGCACGATTCGACTTCTGAGGGGATGGCGACCATCTGGAAGCTCGGGAAGGAGACGGGTCTGTGGGAGACCTACATCCGGACGGATACGCAGTTGATCACCAAAAAGAAGCTGGGGGCGAACGCGAAGAACCTCGACTATTTCGACGCGGTGTTTTTCTACACGTCGGGGGAGTTGGATTTGGATGAGGAGCAGAAGACCTCGCTGCTTGACTTCATCCGGAAGGAGGGCAAGGGGTTTATGGTGGCGCATAGCGGGGTGGATACGCTGTACCAGTGGCCGGAGTACGGCGAACTGGTGGGCGGATACTTCGATCTGCACCCGTGGAATCAGTTCCAGGCGAAGCTGGTGACGGAGGACCCGGCGCATCCGGCGACAAGCCATTTTCCGAAGGACTTCTTCCTGTTCGATGAGATCTACCAGTTGAAAAACTACTCGCGCGACCGGGTGCGCGTCCTGATGCGGTTGGATACGGCGGGGGTAGACCTGAAAAAGCAGGGGGTGCACCGGACAGACGGCGACTTCGCGGTCTCCTGGGTGCGGGACTACGGGGCCGGACGGGTGTTCGTTTCGACGTTGGGGCATACCGTGCAGGCGTGGGAGCATCCGCAGGTGCAAAAGATGTGGGTGGAAGCCGCCAAATGGGTGATGCGCATCACGAAGGAGGGCGAGGCGGCGCCGCGTCCGAAGCCCGCCAACTAAGCGGTCTGACGAGGCCCTAGGTTACACTGGAGGGGTCACTACCCACTTCAGGAGAAATGAAAAAATATGGCAATTAAAGTCGGCATCAACGGCTTCGGCCGGATCGGCCGGAATGTGCTGCGCGCGGCTCTGAACAATCCCGAGATCGAGTTCGTCGCGACCAACGACCTAACCGACACGAAGACGCTGGCCCATCTGCTCAAGTACGATTCGATTCTTGGGCAACTGCCGATGGACGTGCGGGCGGAAGGCGACACGATCTACTACGGCGACCGCAAGATTAAAGTGTTTGCCGTGCGTGACCCTGCTGAAATCGACTGGACGTCGACGGGCGCCGAGATCGTGATCGAATCGACGGGACGGTTCACCGATGGCGCCGACGCGGCGAAGCACCGGAAGGGATCGGTGAAGAAGGTCATCATTTCCGCTCCGGCGAGCAACGAAGATCTGACCATGGTGCTGGGTGTGAACAACCACATGTACGATCCGGCGAAGCACAACATCGTGTCGAACGCTTCGTGCACGACGAACTGCCTGGCGCCGTTTGTGAAGGTGTTGCACGATACGTTTGGCGTGGAGAAGGGTTCGATGACCACGATCCACAGCTACACGAACGACCAGAGCATTCTGGATGCTCCGCACAAGGATCTGCGGCGGGCGCGGGCGGCGGCGATCAACATGATCCCGACCTCGACCGGCGCGGCGAAGGCGATTGGCCTGGTGCTGCCGGAGTTGAAGGGCAAGCTGGACGGGTACGCGATGCGCGTTCCGACGCCGGACGTTTCGGTGACGGACCTCGTCTGCACGACGACCAAGAACACGACGACCGAAGAGGTGAACCAGGCGCTGAAGGCGGCCGCTGAAGGGCCGTTGAAGGGCATCCTGGCGTACACGACCGACCCGGTGGTATCGACCGACATGCTGCGGAATCCCAACAGCTCGATCATCGACGCGCAATTGACGAAGGTGATCGGCGGCAATCTGGTGAAGGTGGTCTCCTGGTACGACAACGAATGGGGCTACTCGAACCGGGTGGTCGACCTTTGCTTGTTCTTGGCGCAGAAGGGACTGTAAAGTATTGTTAAAAACAGAGCAGGCCTGCCGCTGAGCGATCAGAGGCAGGCCTTTTCTGTCCCCCAAAGGCTTGCGTTTGCCGAAACGGTTCTGTAATGTTGGTGGCAGTCCGATTTCAGGGGGAACTTCCATTGCGAACCAAGTACGTCGCATTGCTGTGTCTATTTTTCAGTCTGGGCCTGAGCGTTTTCGGCCAGACTTTTGGTGATTTGTCGGGAGAGGTCCGCGACACCTCCGGCGCTGTGGTTGCCGGAGCGAAAGTATCACTGATCAACAGCGCCACGGGCGCCACTCGCGACACCGTCACGAGCGAATCCGGAACCTACGCTTTTCCGTCGTTGCAGCCCGGTAGCTACACGATGAAGGTGGAGAAAGCAGGCTTCAAGGCTGCTACGCGCACCGCACTCGAAATTCAGGTGCAGCAGAGCCGCCGCGAAGACATCGATCTGCAGATTGGCAACGTCACCGAGACGATCGAGGTGGCCGCCTCCGCGCTCTCGCTGCAGACGGAAAACGCCACGATCGGCACCGTCATTGACAACAAGCGGATCGTCGAAATGCCTTTGAACGGCCGCAACTATCTCCAACTGGTTTCGCTGGCCCCGAACGTGAGCTTCGGCTTCCCTTCGGCCGGTCAGGCCGGTTCGCGGCAGGGCGGCATTCGGGCCGACCAGAGCATCTCCATCGGTGGCCAGCGGGCGCAGTTTAACCGCTTCACGCTGGACGGCATCGAGAACACCGACCCGAACTTCAACACCTACATCTCCCAGCCGTCGATCGACGCGATCCAGGAGTTCAAGGTGCAAAGCGGCGTTTACCCGGCTGAATACGGCCGCGCCGCCTCGCAGATTAACGTGTTGACGAAGGGCGGCGGCAACGACTACCACGCCACCCTCTTCGAGTTCCTGCGCAACGAAAAGTTCGATGCCAAGAACTACGCCTTCACCTCCAACCGGCCGCCGAAAGACCCGTTCAAGTGGAACCAGTACGGCTTCACGTTGACCGGTCCCGTCGTGATTCCGAAAGTCTTCAACGGCAAGAACAAGTTGTTCTTCATGACGAACTACGAATGGTTCCGGCAGCGCCGCGCCCAGCAGGGTGTTTACAACCTGCCGAGCGAAGCCATGCGGTCCGGGAACTTCGCCGGTGTCAACTCCGTGTTTGATCCGTTGACCCGCGCCCCGGGCGCCAACGGCGTCGTGGCGGCCGTGCCGTTCCCAAATAACGCGATTCCTTCGAGCCGCTTCCATCCCACGTCGGTGAAGCTCCTCGAGTTCTACCCGACGCCGAACGTCGCGGGCGCCGGCCTGCGGAACAACCGGGCGCAGGCCTTGGGGCGTCCCATTGACCGTGACCAGTTGACGGTTCGTGGTGACTTCAACGAGTCGTCCAAGTCCACCTGGTTCGGCCGCTACAGCTGGGGCGACGAAAACCAGTTGACCGAGCAGCTGCGGCTGAACGGCGACAAGATCATCACCAACTTTGATCAGTACATGGTGTCGAACACGCGCGTGCTTTCGCCGACCATCGTGAACGAAGCGCGCTTTGGCTTAAGCCGCTTCTACAACACGACGGGTCCGGAGTTGGCCTTTTCTCGCGACGTCGTCAGCGAACTGGCGATTCCGGGCTTGAACGCGGGTCCGGGCGTGCAGTGGGGCATCCCCGCCATCGGTTTCGGCGGCACCTATTCCGGCTTCGGCAACGGTTCGGAAGGTCCCTACGAGAACAACAACCGGGTGATTCAGATCAACAACAATCTCTCGATTATCCGGGGCAAACACACCTTCCGGATGGGCGGAGAGATGCGTTGGGACAACTACTTCCAGGTGGGCAACCAGTTTGCCCGCGGCGAATTCCTGTTCATCCCGAACGCCACCAATAACCCGGGAGTTGCGGGTACCGGCGATGGCTTTGCGGACTTCCTGCTCGGGCAGACGAACCAGGCCGAAGCGGCCGTTTCGATTGCCCGTGCCCGCTTCCAGGCCGTGAACTTCGCCCTGTACTTTGACGACACGTGGAAGATCTCCTCGAAGTTCACCTTGAACTGGGGCATCCGCTACGAGAACAACCCGCCGTGGGAAGACCAGACGGGAACGCTGTTCAACGCAATTGTCCGTCAGGACATCCGGCCGGCCAGCTTCCAGAATGCGAATGTGGCGGATCGGAGTCTCTATCCGTTCTTCATGCGGCAGGGCACGGGCTCGGATCCCTACGAGGGCATCAATCTGCGGTGGCCGAACATTGAAGTGGCGCGGAACGGCTCGCTGGGCAACCGGCTGGTGGCGCGCGACAACAACGACTGGGCGCCCCGCATCGGCCTGAGCTGGAATCCGACCTCGAAGTGGGTCATCCGCGCCGGCACCGGCATGTTCTATAACCAGGACACCGGCAACCCCCGGTTCGACATGGCGCGGAACCTGGCGGGCCGCCTGCGGTTCAACTCGAATACGGTGACGCCGAACCTGACGTGGAACAACGCCCTGGCGGCCGCCGCGGGCGGTATCGCTCAGGTGCCGACGCCCTATGCGTTCGCCAATCCCTACAACCGGCGGACGCCCTACTCGGCGCAATACTTGCTGAACGTGCAGCGGGAACTCCCGGGCCAGATCCTGTTTGAGGTCAGCTACCTCGGCAGCATCAGCCGGAAGCTGGAGGCGTTGCGCGCGGTGAACGAAGCGATGCCGGCGCCGCGTACGGCGGGCTTGACCCTCGCCCAGCGGTCTCCGTTCCCGAACTTCGGCCGGATTCAGTTAGTCGACAACGGCGGCACGGGCAACTACAACTCGTTGGGTATGAAGCTGACCAAGCGGTACTCGGCGGGTTTGACGTTCCTGACGGCCTACACCTGGGCGAAGTCGCTCGATACGGCGACGGCGATCCGGAATCAGGGTGGCGACACGTTGTTCCCGCAGAACAGCTATTGCCGTCTGTGCGAGTACGCCCGCTCTTCCTTCGATACCCGGCACCGGTTTACCACGTCGATTTCGTGGGATCTGCCGTTTGGCAAGGGCAAGCGCTTTGCGATCGAAAACGGATTTGCCAACGCTGTCCTTGGGGGCTGGCAGATGGGTTCCATCGTGACGGTGCAGTCGGGCTTCCCGATGACGATTACGGTGGGTGGCGATCCGTCGAACACGGGTGGTCAGTTTGACCGGCCGAACTCGACTGGCGTGGACGGCCAGATTGAAAACGGTACGCCGTCGCAGTGGTTTGATTGGCGGGCGTTCACGCGTCCGGTGGACGGAACGTTTGGCAATGTCGGCCGCAATACGATGAACAGCCCGGGAATCGTGGCGTGGGACTTCTCCACGTTCAAGAACTTCACGATGCCGTTCAGCGAAAAGCATGTGTTGCAGTTCCGGTTTGAAGGGTTCAACATCATGAACCATCCGGTGTGGGGCAACCCGAACACGAACCTGGCCTCGGCCACGTTCGCGGCGGGTTCTCTGGCGCCGGCGGCGCAAGGAAACTTCGCGACGATTACCGGTACCCGCACCAACATGCGGAACCTGCAGTTTGGTCTGAAGTACAACTTCTAGCTGACTGCTCCGTTTGAGCCTCCCAAGCCTCCCGTCCTCCCGGACGGGAGGCTTGCGCTTTTTGCGGGTGGGAAATCTTGGCGTCTCCGGCCTAAACCTTAGACGAGATCCGGCCGATGACTTAGTTGAGGTCCGAAAAGTCTATGGCACTCCCCCTGATTGCCCTGCCCGGCAGTGGAATTGAAGTCGTTCTCGGCGCGCCGTCGCCGGCAGTGAAGGAAAACGGTGGTTGGAACGGTACTCTGGCCGGGTCTTTGGCCAGTGCGCTCACGGCCTCCGGACTGGCTCGCCAGCGCATGCAGTTCCCTTGGACGTGGCTGGCGCGGCTCGAAGACCTGCCGCTTCCCTCCCCGATGATTACCTCGCTGACCGCGGGGGGGATTGTTTATGCGCTCCAACTGGCCGAGATGCTGGGGCGAAGCGTGCCGCTGGCGCCGCGCGTGCGGGAGCGCCTGGAAGCCTGTTGCCATCAACTGGGCATCGACCCAGGGGAAAGGGCGCCGGCCTGGTGGACGGAGAATTTGGACAGCCTGGAGACTGCATTCGGCGACGTGGTGCGCCGTAGAGTGATGGAGCATGTTGCCTGGGAGCTGCCGCTCGGGGCGGTCCAGCCGGCGCTTACGCCTCCCGCCGAGCCGGCGAGAGCACGACGGCCGTTGGCTGAACCGGAGTGGCGCAGTTTGCCTACCGGACTCGCCGTGCCGGCGATGCGCCGGCCGCTGAGCGTTTTCGCACCATCGCAACCCATCGACGCGGTCGCCGGCTTTTCAGTGACGGCCGTGGGCACGGTCCAGCTCAAGATGGCGTATGCCCTCCCCTTATTGGAAGACGACCGGGCGTGGCTCTGGCAGGCGAACGACTCCGGGCCGACCTGTTACCGGATCAGCCGGGCCGAGGAGCAGACCTGGTGGGTAAATGGGGTGGCGGGCGCCCATCGGGTGGTTGGCGTATCTGTAGAACGGGCTGGGGAATGCCTGGGTACGGCGTTCCGGTCCACGTCGGATGTTGCGGAGGTTGTGCTCGCCGCGGAGGGTTGGGAGTGCGCGGCCGCATGGCTGCGGTGGTGCCGGGTGCCTGTGCTCGAGGGTTTGGTGCGGCGCGCGGTGGCCCGGCGGGTCAAGGCGGAACCGGAAGCCACCCTGGCGGCCTGGTTAGCCCCGGAGGGCCCGGAGGGTCTGGCCGTCCCGGGGGACGCCGGGACAGCGGAGCTCCTGCAGGAGTTCTTCGGCAATTGGTGGGCGAGCGCGGAGGAGGCGGACGCCATCCTGCGGGCGGCGTCCTTGCAGGGAAAGGATGCGGACGCCTGGGTGCGTCTGGCCAAGGCGCATCCCGCGCTGCTGGGGCAGATTCTGGCGGCAGGTTGGCAGAACAGGCCAATGCGGGAGCGGAAAGCGCTTCTGGTGGCGGTGTGCGACCGGCTCTCGTCCTGGATTGTGCCGGAAGGCCGCGGAGGGGAGGTGCATTGGGAACTGGCCGAGCAGACGGCGTTGGCGCGGGCGGCTGCCGAGTGGGGCGTGGGAGAGTGGATGTTCACGTCGAGCGGGCAGGCGGGCGCGCTGATGGACTGGGTGGCTGGCCGGGCGGTCCCGCCCGAGATGCGCGGGCGCTGGATCAGCGCGTGGGCAAGCGCCGGGGCTTGCCAGTGGACCGCTCTGCATGTGGTGCGAAGAATCCTGGCTACCGTGGGAGCGCCCGCCGAGCGCACGGAACCGTAGCGGCTACTGGCTGATGCCGGTGAGCGGGCTCGACGCGCTGGCGTACAGGCGGCGGGGCATGCGGCCGGCCTGGAACGACAGGCGGCCGGCCTGAACCGCATGGTTCATCGCGGCGGCCATTCGGGGGGCGTCGGTAGCTTCCGCGATGGCCGTGTTCATTAAGATCCCGTCATAGCCGAGTTCCATCGCAATCGTTGCATCACTGGCCGTGCCGACCCCGGCGTCGACGATTAAGGGTACCGCGGTGATCTTCTCCCGGAGGATGCGCAGGTTGGTCAGGTTCTGAATACCCAGGCCGGACCCGATTGGGGCGGCGAGAGGCATGACGGCCGCGGCGCCGGCGTCGATCAACTTACGGGCGTTGATCAGGTCG
This sequence comes from Terriglobales bacterium, assembly GCA_027485675.1. Classification (GTDB taxonomy): domain Bacteria; phylum Acidobacteriota; class Terriglobia; order Bryobacterales; family Bryobacteraceae. The sequence goes on from JAIXQP010000050.1 coordinate 92,869, forward strand.
TCCGTAGTATAAGGCAGGACGATAAATCCTTCCTTAGTCAACACCCGAGTCGCTTCGAGGAGGCCTTCGTTATCTGGAAACAGGGTCTCGGGGTCACCAATGACTTCGAGCTTTACCCAATTGGACAGGCCGACCTCGCGGCCGAGCCGGGCCGCCCGAATCGCTTCGTCGGCAGTGTAGCAGGCGGCGGTGTTGGGAAGCAGGAAATATTTTTCGCGGGGAATATAGTCGAGGAGAGACTCCTTCGTGCGATCGGTGAGATTCACGCGCCGCACGGCCACGGTGACCACCTCCGCTCCGGACGCTTCGTGGCAACTGGCCATCTCCTGGGGCGTTCGGTACTTTCCGGTGCCGACCAATAAGCGGGACCGAAAAGTTCGTCCGGCGATTGTCAATCCGTCGATCATCTTTTCATTCTACGCGCCAATCTTTCTCATCGTCGCCCGCGAAACGAATCGAGGGGCCGTCGCACTCTCCTCTGAGCGTGGAGATCGAATAATTTTGCGATTTTTGATCGGAAAATGACACTGAATCCGCGTTCCCTACGAGGATCTGCAGGAAAGACTCTGAGCTGGCGGGATCGTTACCTTAGTTCACTTGACTGCCCCCAAGTGCGTGGATATACTCCCAGTGGATCACTAGATCGAGTGGATTCGGGTGCTTTGTGTCTACGCGCCCATTGGCAGTCAGTTTCAGAGATTTTACCGAGCATCGCCTCAGGAGAACTACGAGGACCTTATGGCAAGAGAGAGCACGCAACACAAATTAGATCGTGTTCGGCCGCCGCGAGTACAGATCACCTATGACGTTGAAATTGGTGATGCCATTGAACTCAAAGAGCTGCCGTTCGTAATGGGCGTTTTGGGAGATTTCACGGGCCAGCCCGTTGAGCCCCTGCCCCGACTGCGCGACCGGAAGTTTGTCGAGGTGAATCCTGACAACTTCGATCAGGTGCTGGAGGGGATGAAGCCCCACCTGGCCTTCTCGGTCGAGAATAAACTCAGCGAAGACGCCGATGCGGGCCAGCTCAAGGTCGACTTGAAGTTTGCGAGCATGGACGATTTCAACCCGGAGAACGTCGCGAGGCAGGTGAAGCCGCTTAAGGAGCTTCTCGATCTGCGGACGCGCCTCTCGGACCTGCGGGGTACTCTCCAGACCAACGAAAAGCTGGAAGAGACCCTGATGGAAACGCTGAAGGACGCCGGTAAGATGGACAAGCTCAAAGCCGAATTCGGTGCGGGAGGCGATGAATAATGAGCGACGCACAGAAGGCACAGGCGGCAGCGCAGGAACAAACCCTTGAGCTCGGATTGCTCGATCAGATTGTCGAACAAGGCAAGGTCGGGACGGATTCGGCGAGCAAAGAGCGCGGCAAATCGCTGATCAAGGAGTTCGTGCAGCAGGTGCTGCAGGGACAGATGACGGTTTCGCGCGACACCGAGGCGATGATCAACGCCCGGATTGCGCAGATCGATCACTTGATCTCCATTCAGTTGAATGAAGTCATGCATCACCCGTCGTTCCAGAAGCTGGAAGGCTCCTGGCGCGGGTTGAAGTACATGATGGATCAGAGCGAAACCAGCGACATGTTGAAGATCAAGGTCCTCAACGTGTCGAAGAAAGAGTTGCTGCGCGACCTGCAGCGCGCCCCTGAGTTCGATCAGAGTGCGATGTTCAAGAAGGTCTACGAAGAGGAGTTTGGCATCTTCGGCGGCGCTCCGTTCGCGGCTCTTGTGGGCGACTATGAGTTTGGCAAGCATCCCGAAGACATTGAACTGCTCGAACGGGTGAGCAACGTGGCTGCGGCCGCGCACGCTCCGTTCCTGACTGCCGCTTCGAACGATCTGTTCAATCTTGAAAGCTACACGAGTCTCGACCAGCCTCGCGACCTCGGCAAGATCTTCGATACGACGGAATACGCCAAGTGGAAGAGCTTCCGGGCTTCGGAGGACTCGCGCTATGTTGGCATGTGTCTGCCGCGGATTCTGGGCCGTTTGCCGTATGGTCCGGACACCAAGCCGGTGGAAGCGTTCAACTATCAGGAAGGCGTGGATGGCACCGAGCACAACAAATACTTGTGGTCGAACGCTGCTTACGCCCTGGGCGCGCGCCTCACCAACAGCTTTGCCAAGCACCACTGGTGCGCGGCGATTCGTGGCGTGGAAGGCGGCGGCCTGGTCGACGGCCTTGCCGTGCACAACTTCCGCACCGACGACGGTGACGTGGCGATGAAGTGCCCGACGGAAGTGCCGATCACCGACCGGCGCGAGAAGGAACTGGCCGATCTGGGCTTCATTCCGCTGGTGCACTGCAAAGGCACCGACTACGCGGCGTTCTTCAGCGTGCAGTCGGCACAGAAGCCGAAGCTGTACGATAAGGACGCGGCGAACGCCAATGCTCGTCTGTCGGCGCAGTTGCCCTATATCCTTGCCGTTAGCCGCTTCGCCCACTACCTCAAGGCGATGATGCGCGACAAGATTGGCAGCTTCATGTCCCGTTCGCAATGCGAGACGTTCCTCAACCAGTGGATCTCGCAGTATGTGCTGCTCGATGACGATGCCTCGGCGGAAATGAAGTCGAAGTTCCCCCTCCGCGAAGCCCGCATCGATGTTTCCGAGATTCCGGGCAAGCCGGGGGCATACCGCGCTGTCTCGTTCCTGAAGCCGCACTTCCAGCTGGATGAACTGAGTGTCTCGTTGCGTCTGGTTGCCGACCTGCCGCCGCCGGCCAAGGGCTAATTTCTCGCGGGGGTTGATGGTTTTTTGCCCCAACCCCCGCGTTATTTAGTGAACCGGCTTTGAGAACAAGCTGACTTAGCGAAGACCTTACGGTGGAACAACCGGGATTTTTCGCTCACCACTAACACAAGTTTCTAGTAAGAGTTACTCAGGAGATAAGACAATGGCATTTGATGCTTTTTTGAGACTGGACGGGGTCCCGGGCGAGTCGCAGGACGACAAGCATAAAGAGTGGATCGAAATTCATAGCTTTTCGATGGGGGTCACGCAGATCTTGGGCGGGCAGCGCTCGACGACGGGCGCGGCGTCGGCCGGCCGGTGTGACCACGCCGATCTGGCGATTGTGAAGAGCCTCGACAAGACCACCCCGAAGCTGAACCTGTTCTGCAGCAACGGCACGCACATCAAGAAGGTGGAGATGGAGCTCTGCCGCGCGACGGGCGACAAGCAGCTGTACTACAAGGTCACCTTAGCCGACTGCTTGATCACCGGGATTCGTCCGGGCGGTTCGTCCAAAGGCGGCGAGGCCCTTCCGATGGAAGAGGTCACCATCAACTACGGCGAAGTGAATTGGGAATACACGCAGCACGACCACAAGACGGGCAAGCCTGCCGGTAAGGTCGCCGCGAAGTGGAGCCTGGTCCAGAACAAGGGCGGCTAATCCCATTCCTGCCTTCCGCGGCATAGCCTTCTAACCAATGACAGCCAAGGATTTGTATCAGGCAGGAAAGCTGAAGGAAGCGATTCAGGCGCTGAACGGAGAGGTGCGGGACAACCCGGCCGACGTTCGGCGCCGAACGTTTCTATTTGAATTGCTGACTTTCGCGGGCGAGTACGATCGCGCGCAGAAGCAGCTGCAAGTACTGGCGGATGCGAGCGGGGACTCCAAGTTGGGTACGGTGTTGTACCTGTCCGCTCTGCATGCCGAAAAGACCCGGAAAGAGACCTTCGCCAAGGGAGATTACCCGACGCATGCCGGCGACGGCGCGGACGCTCCTTTGACCGGGACTCTGAACGGAAAAAGATTCACTACCGTCGTCGATGCCGATCCCCGGATCGGTCCGCGTCTTGAATGCTATGCCGCCGGGGCCTACATCTGGATCCCCTTCAAACACATTGAAGAGATCGAGGCGATGCCGCCCAAGCGGGTGCGGGACTTGATCTGGATTCCGGCGATTGTTCGGACCGGTCCGTCGTTCAAGGCGATGGAACTCGGTGAAGTGTTATTGCCGGCTCTGACCTGGGACGCCAGCAGTGACGAAGACGACAACGTCAAGCTGGGCCGCGTCAGCGAGTGGTACGAGAACGACAAAGGAGAAGTCTGCCCCATCGGGCAGAAAATGCTTCTGGTGGACGGGGAGGAGTTGCCGATCCTCGAACTGCGCAAGCTGGTATTTGACCAGCCCGAAGAGCAGGCCCCCGAAGCTACCGACGAATAAACGATGCCTCTCCGCGAAGACCTGCTCAATCCGATACCCGGAGACAATCCGAGCGGAGAGTATCTTTATTACGCTCCCGTCTACGACAAGATCAAGGAAGCCCGCCGCGAGGACGACGAAGGGCCCGTCGGCGAATGGCAGCGCGAACGGAAGCTGGCCGATTGGAACACCGTCATTAAGCTGGCCGGCGAGTCCCTGGCCACCAAGAGCAAGGACCTGCAACTGGCCGCCTGGCTCGCTGAAGCCCATCTGCGCAAGGAAGGCTTCGGCGAGTTCCGAAAATCCCTCGACATGATCAAGGGGCTGGTGGAGAACTTCTGGGATACCCTGTACCCGGAGTTGGAGGACGGCGACGCCGAATTCCGCGCCACACCGCTGCAGTGGCTCGGCAACTTCAACCTGCAGATCCACATGATCCCGATCGTGAAGACCTCGGCGGGATACAGCGACATCCGATATCAGGAGTCGCGGAAGGTCGGCTACAAGGCCGATGCCGAAAACGACAGCACCAAGCTCGAACCGTTCCTCGAGAAAACCCGCGAAGGCAAGATCAGCGCCGACGACTTCGACAAAGAGTTCAACGCGACCCCGAAGGCCTGGTATGTAACCCTCCTCGAGAGTATGGACGGTTGTCTCGAGTCGCTCGAAGCGCTGCAAATCGCCTGCGAGGAGAAATTCAGCGATATGGCGCCGGGCTGGACCAGCCTGCGCGGGGCGCTCGAGAAGGTTCGACAGACCGTCAATATCCTGCTGAACCGGAAACGCGAGAAAGAACCGGACGAGCCGGTCGACGGCGGGTACGTTGAAGAGACGGTAGTGGAGGAGGAGGTCACCTACGAAGAGACCTCCTATGCGGCGGCGCCGGTGGCGCGGCCGGTCAAAAAGGGCGGACCGCTGGCCGCGGAGCCCGTGGACCGCGACGACGCCATTCAACGAGTGGTGTCGGCCGCCAAGTTTCTACGCACCGAGGATGCCTATTCCCCGGCGCCTTACCTGATGCTGATGGCCTTCCGGCACGGCGAAGTGCGGGCCGGGGGCGATACGCTGGACGCGCGCCTGCTGGAGCCGCCGCCCACCGAAATCCGCCAACAGCTCAAGCAACACGCGCTCGACTTTAACTGGCAGGGCGTGCTGGACACGGCCGAGATGGCGATTGCGCTGCCGTGCGGACGTGGCTGGCTGGATGTGCACCGGTATGCCGTGCAGGCGTGCGGGGAACTGGGCTACTACTACGCCGGACTACAGACGGGCATCAAGGCCGGTCTGCGCGGCCTATTGGCCGACTATCCGAGTCTGCTGGAAATGACGATGATGGACGACACGCCGACGGCGAACGCGGAAACCATGAACTGGTTGAAGGCGGAAGTGCTGACGAGCGCGGGGTCCTATGCCGCGCCGGAAGCCTCCTACGCGCCGCCGCCGGCCGAAGATTCGAGCGGCGAGACCGAAGCGGGAGAGGCGCCGCCGCCCGATACCTGGGAACTGGCGCGGCAGGCCGCACGCGGGGGCCGGGCCCGCGAGGCGATGGATCTTCTGTCGCGCGAAGCGGCGATGGAGCGCAGCGGGCGAGGCCGTTTCTTGCGGAAGACGCAACTGGCTTCCATCTGCATGGAGACCGGCAACGAACTCATCGCGCAGTCGATTCTCGAACAGCTGGCCGCGGAGATTGAAGCGCGCCATCTAGAAGATTGGGAGCCGGTCGAGTCCGTGGCGCATCCGCTGCTGCTGCTCTACCGCTGCCAGATCCGGCAGGACCGGGAGAGTCCCGCGGCGAAGGCCCTCTTTACCAAGATTTGCCGCCTCGACCCGGGCCAGGCGTTAAGCGTAAGCCGGTAACCCCCGATGGCCAAAGGTGACTTCGATCAGAACGTAACGCTCTCCGTCCTCGACCGGCTCATCGATCGGGAGCCCAAGAATCCGACCGCCGAAGGCCGCATGTCGCGCGCCCAGTCGATCCGGCTCTTGAAAGCCTCTGTCAAGCGCGATCTCGAGTGGCTGTTGAACTCCCGGCGCATCAAGGAAGAGTCGGTGGATGCCAAGTCCGAACTCACCCGCTCGCTGTTCAACTACGGCTTGCCCGACCTCACCAATTTCGGTCTGCACTCATCGCGCGATCAGAACCGGTTGACCTGGATGCTGGAGGCCACCGTGGCCATGTTCGAACCGCGGTTACTCAACCCGAAGGTCTTCATGGAGCCCGTTGAGCCTGGTTCGAAGCAATTGCGGTTCCGGATTGACGGGATGCTGCAGATGGACCCGGCGCCCGAGCGCGTTACGTTCGATACGATGCTGGATCTGACGAGCCAGGCCTACATCGTCAAGGGAGACGGCGGTGCGTGACGAACTGCTGTACTACTATGAACGCGAATTGACGTTTCTGCGCCAGATGGGCGCGGAGTTCGCCGACAAGTATCCGAAGATCGCCAGCCGGCTCACGCTCGAGCCGACCCAATGCGAAGACCCACACGTCGAACGCATGATCGAAGCGTTCGCTTTTCTGGCGGGCCGCGTCCATCTCAAAATCGACGACGAGTTTCCGGAGATCACCGAAGCGCTGCTCGGTGTCATCTATCCCCACTTCGTGCGGCCCGTGCCGTCGATGTCGGTGGCCGAGCTGTTCTCGGACCCGGAGAACGCGGCGCTGATCACCGGCTTCCCGGTGCCTCGCCAAGCGGTTCTCAGTTCGCGCCCGATCGATGGTCTGCCCCTGCGCTTCCGCACCTGCTTCGATGTCACTCTCTGGCCGGTTATTCTGGGGGGCACGGCGTGGAAGACCCCGGACCGGCTCAGTCCCGCGCCGAAGTCCAGCGGCGCCACGGCGGCGCTGCGGACGGAGGTCCGGTTTGCTCCCGGCGTGCAGGCCGACAAGCTGAACATGCGTTCGCTGCGGTTCTTTCTGAACGGCGAAGCGTCGATGATCCATTCTCTGTATGAGCTGTTGTGCAACAACACCATGCAGATCCTGTTGCGGGACCTGACCCCGAACTCGCGCAAGGCGCCGATCTCCTTGCCGGCCAGTTGTCTGCAGCCGGTGGGATTTGATGAAAAAGAGGCGCTGATCCCTTATCCCCGGCGGAGCTTTGAAGGCTATCGCCTCATTCAGGAGTTCTTCTACTTCCCCGAAAAGTTCTTCTTCGTCGAACTCTCCGGGCTCGAAGCTCTCATCGGCTCCGGGTTCAAAGCGGGCTTCGAGATCGTCATCCTCATCAGCCGCTTTGAGCGTCCCGACCGGATGCAGCAGCTTGAAGTGGGCGTCGGGCCGGCCACGTTGAAGCTGAACTGCACCCCGATCATCAATCTGTTCAAGCATACGGCCGAGCCGATTCTGCTCTCGCACAACAAGACGGAGTACAACATCGTGCCGGACGTCCGGCGTCCCATGGCCATGGAGATCTTCTCGATTGAGGAGGTGCTGAGCTCGAACCCCTCGACCGGCGATATCACCTACTTCGATCCCTTCTACTCCTACCGTCACGGCGCCATGCGGGACCAGAAGCAGACGTTCTGGCAGGCGGTCCGCCGGCAGAGCACGCGGCGCAATGACGACGGCACGGAGATGTCGCTTTCGCTCGTTGATCTCTCCGGGCGGCCCATGCGGCCGGACTTTGACGCCATCACGGTCCGCACCATTTGTTCGAACCGCGATTTGCCCTCCCGCATGCCGATCGGCAATGAGATGGGCGACCTCGAACCGCAGGGCCTGGCGCCCATTCGCAAGGTGACGGTGCTGCGGAAGATGACGGCGCCCGTGCGACCCCCCGTCGGCAAAGGGGCGCTCTGGCGTCTGATCTCGCATCTTTCGCTGAACTATCTCTCGCTCGTCGAAGATGGCAAGGAGAGTTTTCAGGAGATTCTCCGGCTGTACGACTTTGAGAATTCGCCCGCGCTGCAGAAGCAGATTCTCGGCATCTCCTCCATCACCAGTCAGCGGCATTTCGCGCGTCTGGTCTCCGAGAACGGAATCTCGTTCGCCCGCGGCTTGAAGATCGATGTCGAACTGGATGAAGAGCAGTTCGTCGGCGCCGGGGCCTATCTGTTTGCCAGCATGATGGACCGGTTTCTGGCTCTCTACGTCACCATGAATAGCTTTAGCCAGCTCACGGTGCGCACGAAGCAGCGGAAGGAGGTATTAGGCGCATGGCCACCGAGAACCGGCCACCAGATCCTCCTGTAGCCGCGGACTCGCCGATGGAGCCGCCGCCCGCCTATCGTCCCGGTATGGCGCTGCTGCAGCAACGGCTGGCGGACCGTGGCTACGAGTTCGAGTTTTTCCAAGCCGTCCGCCTGCTCGAACGGCTCTCGCCGGGCCGGTCGCCGGTGGGCCTGTTCAGCGTGCCGTCCACGGAAGTGGCGCGTTTTGAGGTGAACCAGGAGATGGGGTTCCCGGCGAGCGCCATTGAAGGCATCGAGTTCGTCCAGGGCCAACCGGCCCGCGTAAAAGTGAACTTCATGGGCCTCACCGGGCCCCAGGGCGTCCTGCCGCTTTACTACACCGAGTTGATGCGGGAGAGGCTGCGGGCGCGGGACCACTCCCCCGCCTCGTTCCTCGATATCTTCAACCACCGGATGATTTCCCTGTTCTATCAGGCGTGGGAGAAGTACCGTTTTCCCATCGCCTATGAGCGCGGAGATCGCGACCGGTTCTCGCATCACCTGCTCGATCTGATCGGCCTGGGGACGAAGGGCCTCGACAACCGCCAGCCGTTGCCCGACGACTCGCTCATCTTCTACACGGGTTTGTTGAGCCCGCGGGCGCGGTCCGCCTCGGCGTTGCGCAATCTGGTGGCGGACTACTTTGATGTGCCCTGCGAAGTCGAACAGTTTATTGGCGGATGGTATCCGCTCATCGAAGACACCCAGTGTTGTCTCGATGCCGAGGATGTGACGATCTCCGAGCAGTTAGGATTTGGAGCCGTCGTGGGCGACGAGGTCTACGACCAGCAATCCGCCGTGCGGATTGTGCTGGGCCCCTTGTCGCTTGAGCAGTACTGTGGTTTCCTACCCAATGGCGAGGGCCATGAGCCGTTGAAGGCGCTGGTCCGGCTGTTTGGCGGTCCGACGGTTGATTTTGAAGTGAAGCTAATTCTCGCCAAGGCGGAAGTGCCCGAGTGCCATTTGGGGCCCCGGCCTGCCGCCGTGCGCGAGGAAGAAGAGTTTACCCTCGACAACATCCAACTCGGATGGACCTCCTGGGTCAAGACGGCGCCGCGCCATGCCGATGCGGCCGATGCAATACTTCGTTTCTAGGTGAGCACATGAGCGTAAATCTAAAGAGCCTGATTGGCAAACTAAACCAGACAACCCGCGCCGCGCTCGAAGGCGCCGCCGGCTTGGCGCTGTCCCGGACGCACTACGATATCGAGATCGAGCACTTCCTGCGGAAGTTGCTCGACGCCACCGATAGCGATGCGGCGCACATCATGCGCCACTTCGGTGTCGACGCCTCCCGCCTGACGCAGGAGCTGGACCGGAGTCTGGACCGTCTCAAGACGGGCAACGCGCGGACCCCGGCGATCTCGCCGTCGCTGCTGAAGATGTTCACCGAAGCGTGGACCATCGGCTCGATCGAGTTCGGTGACGGACAGATCCGCACCGGACTCTCCCTGCTGGCCTTGCTCAGCAATGAAGAACTCGCCCGCATGGTGCGGGATATCTCGAAGGAGTTGCAGAAGATCAATGCCGACGGACTCAAGAAAGAGTTCTCGGCGATCGCCGATGCCTCCAATGAGTCGGTGGCGCCGTTGGCCGCCGCCGGTCCCGCCAGTGGTGGCGCTGGTGGCCCGGCGAAGGCCGGCAGCGGCAAGCAGCCGAACCTCGACGCTTACACCGAGAACCTGACCGAAAAGGCGCGCAAGGGCAAGATCGATCCGGTGCTGGGCCGCGACGGCGAGATCCGCCAGGTCATCGACATCCTGCTGCGCCGCCGCCAGAACAACCCGATTCTCACCGGCGAACCGGGCGTCGGCAAAACGGCCGTCGTCGAAGGCTTCGCCCTGCGGATTGCCCAGGGGGATGTTCCCGGGCCGCTCAAGAACGTCGAAATCCACTCGCTCGATCTGGCGCTTCTGCAGGCCGGCGCCGGCATCAAAGGCGAGTTCGAAAACCGTTTGAAAGGGCTGATTGAAGAGGTGAAGTCGAGCCCCAAGCCCATCATCCTCTTCATCGACGAAGCGCACACCATGATCGGCGCCGGGGGCCAGGCGGGCCAGGGCGACGCGGCCAATCTGCTGAAGCCAGCGCTGGCGCGCGGCGAGATGCGGACTGTGGCGGCCACCACCTGGAGCGAGTACAAGAAGTACTTTGAAAAGGATCCGGCGCTGGCCCGCCGCTTCCAGGTCGTCAAAGTGGAAGAGCCCACCGAAGAGGTCTGCATGGTGATGATGCGCGGCATCGTCGGCATGCTCGAAAAGCACCACCAGGTGCGCATTCTCGATGAAGGCCTGGAGGCCGCCGTGCGCCTGTCGCACCGCTACGTCGCTGGCCGCCAGTTGCCGGACAAAGCCGTCAGCGTGCTCGATACGGCGTGCGCCAAGCTGGCCCTGGGTCAGAACTCGACGCCCGCCGCCATTGAAGACCTGACCCGGCGCATCGATGACCTCGAAGTGCAGAAGCGCGTCCTGACCCGCGAGCAGGCCGTGGGTACCGACCACGCCAAGCGGCTGGCCGCCATCGAGGAAGAGCTCGCCACGTCGAAGGTCGACGTGGAGGCGCTCAAGGCCAGATTCGAGAAAGAAACCGCTCTCGTCATGAAGCTGCGCGAACTGCGCGGGCAGATTGAAGAGAAGGCGCACGAAGCCAACGCCGCGGCCGAACTCGGTCCGATGCGCGAAGAGCTCGCCAAACTCGACGAGGAATTGAAGACGCTGCAGGGCGAGACGCCGTTGATGGGCGTGTGCCTCGACGGCCAGGCCGTCAGCGAAATCATCTCCTCCTGGACCGGCATCCCCGTCGGCAAGATGTTGAAGGACGAGATTGAGAACACCCTGAATCTCACGGCCCAGTTGACACAGCGCGTCATCGGCCAGGACCACGCGCTCGATACGATTGCCCAGCGCATCAAGGTGACCAAGGCCAAGATGGAAGATCCGAACAAGCCCATCGGCGTCTTCATGCTGGTCGGCCCGTCGGGTGTCGGTAAAACCGAAACGGCGCTCACGCTGGCGGATCTGCTCTACGGTGGCGAACGGAACATGATCACCATCAATATGAGCGAGTTCCAGGAAGCGCATACGGTGTCGACACTGAAAGGTTCGCCTCCCGGATATGTTGGTTATGGCGAAGGCGGTGTGCTCACCGAAGCGGTGCGCCGGCGGCCCTACTCGGTCGTCCTGCTCGACGAAGTCGAAAAGGCGCATCCGGACGTGCTGGAGCTCTTCTTCCAGGTGTTTGACAAAGGGCAGATGGAAGACGGCGAGGGCCGGGAGATCGACTTCAAGAACACGATCATCATCCTGACCACGAACGCGGCCACCGATCAGATCATGAAGCTGACGGCGGATCCGGAGACCGCTCCGTCCCCGGCCGGTATCGTGAAGACGATCAAGCCGGAGCTCGACAAGGTCTTCAAGCCGGCGTTCCTTGGCCGCATGGTGATCATCCCGTACTACCCGGTTCGCGATGCGGCGCTCAAGCAGATCATCCGTCTGAAGCTCGGCAAGATTCAACGGCGGCTCAAAGAGAACCACGCGATGGCGCTGCACTACGACGACAAGGTGCTCGACGCCGTGGCCGCCCGTTGTACCGAAGTGGAAAGCGGCGCCCGCAACGTGGACAACATTCTGACGAACTCGCTGCTGCCGGATATCTCCAATCAGATTTTGGCGATGATGGCGGCCGGCGAACACAAAGAGGCGATCAACGTCACCATGAGTGACGATGGCGCCTTCCTTTACTCCTAACGCGGTCCGCTACCAGGCAGGGGTCGCCAAGCGGCTCCTGCCTGATGTTTTTCGCGGCTGCATTGCGCGCTATCTTGTGGGAACGGAAGAATCGGAATGCCAAAAATAACGCAAGCGAACCGCCGGCTGGTATTGAGTACCCCTCTCGGCGAGGATGTCCTGTTAATTCGCTCCGTTCGGGGCCGCGAAGCGGTGTCGTCGCTGTTCTCCTATGAGATTGAGGCGTTTACGGGAAACGACACGGAAGTCGATTTTTCGAAGCTCATCGGCAAGCCGATGACCGTCTCCATCGCCCTCGATAACGACGGTGTCCGCTATCTGAATGGGATTGTGGTCCGCTGCGCCCGCGGGGCGCGGGGATTCGACTTCACGGCATACCGGTTCGAGATTGTCCCGAAGCTGTGGCTGCTCACGAAAATCCAGCAAAGCCGCATCTTCCAGCAGTTGACCGTACCCGACATCCTCAAGTCTGTCCTGGCGGGCATCGACGTCTCCTACGAAATCCAAGGGACTTTCGACAAGCGCGACTACTGTGTGCAGTACCGCGAAACCGATTTTGCCTTCGCCTCCCGGCTCATGGAAGAGGAAGGCATTTTCTACTACTTCAAGTTCACCGACGGCGCCCACAAAATGGTTGTGGCCAACGCTTCCGTGGCGCACGCCGACATGCCGCACATGACCGAGTTGACCTACGACGAAGTCGGGGGCGGCACCGATACCCAGGAACGGATTATGTACTGGGAGAAGGTGCAGTCCCTGCGCAGCGGCAAAGTCACGCTGTGGGATCACTGCTTTGAATTGCCGCACAAGAACCTCGAAACGCAAGAGACCATCACCGAGACCGTGCAAGTCGGCACGGTGGCGCATAAGCTCAATGTCGCCAACGACAATCTGGAAATCTTCGACTACCCGGGCGCCTACGCGCAACGCTACGACGGCATCGCCCCGGGTGGCGGGGAGCAGGCCAGCGAGATCCAGAAGATCTACCAGGATAATGCTCGTACGGTCGGCATTCGCATGCAGCAGGAGGCTTTGCCCGGGCTCGTGATCGAGGCGCGCACCGACTTCGGCGGGATTACCGCCGGCCATAAGTTCACGCTGGGCCGACACTTCAGTGACGACGGCGAATACGTGGTCACCGAAGCCGACCTGGTGTTCACGCAAGGTGGCGATTACGTCACCGGCGGCGATAATTCCGACGAAAGCTTCGAAGAAGTGAGCTTTCGTTGTATTCCCTCGCCGCTACCCTTCCGTCCGCTGCAGTTGACGCCGAAACCGGTGATTCATGGCACCCAGACCGCCGTCGTCTGCGGACCGAGCGGTGAGGAGGTCTTCACCGACAAGTACGGCCGCATCAAGGTGCAGTTTCACTGGGACCGCCAAGGCACGTACGACGCCAACAGCTCCTGCTGGATCCGCGTGGCGACGCTGTGGGCGGGCAAGAACTTCGGCACCGTGTTCCTGCCCCGCGTGGGCATGGAGGTGGTCGTGGCGTTCGAGGAAGGCGACCCCGACCGGCCCATCGTCGTCGGCTGCGTCTATAACTCCGACTGCATGCCGCCCCATGTGCTGCCCGACAACAAGACCATGTCCGGCATCAAGACGCGGAGTTCGCCGCAGGCCGGTGGCGACAATCTGAACGAACTGCGTTTTGAAGACAAGAAGGGCGAGGAGATGATCTTTCTCAACGGCGAGAAGGATGTCGACTTCCGGACCAAGAACGACTACAAAGCCAATATCGGGCACGACTTCCACGAGAAGGTGGTCGGCGATGTAAGAATCGGCTACGACACGAACTTTGACTCGAAGATCGGTGTGAACAGCTCAACCGAGGTCGGGGCCGATTACAGCCTCAAGATCAAAGGCAAGTCGGCTACGGATATCAGCGGCGGGCATACGCTCAAAGTTGGCTCCGACTCCCTGTTTCAGGCGGGCGGCAATACGCATCTCAACTCTGGGGGCACGATCAAGATCGATAGCAAGGGCGCGATTGAGATCAATAGTCCTGCTGGGGTGACGCTCAAGTGCGGCGGCAACTTTGTCACCGTGGACCCGGGCGGCGTAGCGATCAAGGGCAGCATGGTGCTCATTAACTCGGGCGGCGCGGCGCTGAGTGCGCCGGCCGTTTCGGCTCTCTCGCCGACGGCGCCGAATGCCCCCATCGCTCCGTTGGAGCCCGGCACCACCGCGCTGCCTAAGGTCATGTCCGGCGGTGGCGGCGCGGCGGCCGGCTTGGCCGCGGAGAGTTCGCAAGTCGACTCGGCGAAAAAGCATAAGCCGGAGTCGGAAGAGAACAAAGAGAAGAAAAACTGGGTGGAAGTCCATCTGGTGGATGAGTCCGGCGCCGATGTCCCGAACGAAGCGGTCCGGGTCACGTTGCCCGACGGTACCGTCGCCGAGGGCACCACGAACGAAAAGGGTAAGTACCGGGTAGATGGCATTGACCCTGGCAACTGCACCGTGACCTTCCCGAACTTGGACCAGGATGCCTGGAAGGAGAAATAGCCGATGCCGATGCATACCGTCAGCCAAGGCGACAGCATTCCCAGCCTCGCCCATGATCACGGCCACTTTTGGGAAACGCTGTGGAACCATCCACAGAACGCCGAACTGAAGGCGCTGCGCAAAACACCCAACATTCTCAACCCCGGCGACGAGGTGTTCATCCCGGAGCTGCGCTTGAAGGATGTCAGCAAGGGTACCGACGCGACGCATAAGTTCGAACGCAAGGGTGTACCCGCCAAAATCCGCATGCAGTTGATGATGCTGGGCGAGCCCCGGAAAAACGAGCCATATACCCTCGTGCTCGACGACAAAACCATCGAAGGCACCACGGACGGGGACGGCTTTCTCGAAGCGTTCATCCGGCCCAACTGCCCCGGCGGCACACTGATTCTGACGAACACCGGCGAAGAGATTCCCATCGCCCTTGGCCACCTCAATCCCATTGACACCGTTTCCGGCGTACGGCAACGGCTCAGCAACCTGGGCTACTACTGCGGCGACGGAGACGAGGTGGACGAGGCGACCAAGATCGCCCTCACCCAGTTCCAAGGCGCCAACGGCCTGCCGAAAACCGGCGAGATCGACGATGCCACCCGCAGCAAACTGCAGTCCCTGCACCCCTAGCCATTCTTTGGAGACGGCAACATGTTAGATGCAGTCAGTTCTGGTCTTGATGCCGCCAGCAGCGCGCTAGGCGGAGCCGTTCCGGGCGCTCCCGGCGGTCCGGCCGCCATGACCTTCACCAAGGGCGATCAACTGGGCGAAACCGCGGAAGAGGCGCCCGGGTTTCAATCGCCGAACGAGACGCGGCCCCGCGATAGCGGCGCCCCCATCGAGTTCATTCACATGGGCTACGCTCATCCGGATAGCTCGCTCAACTTTCATCATCCCGCCCTCAAGGACGATACCAACCTCGAGTTCGGCCCGGCTTCCAAGTCCCACGGCATCATGTTTCGCGCCGGGCTCGAACGGGAAGCCCTGCTGCTTTCGAGCTTCATGACGGCAACCCAGTCGGTGATGGCCGATCTCGAAAGGACCAAGGGCGGCGCCGGAGAACTGATGTCGATGGGCGCGGACCTGATCGGCGGCGCCGGCGGAACCGCTGCGCCCAAGGCCGCGGATGTAAACGCCTTCGGCGAAGCCGTCAAGGCCGCCGTCCAACCGGTCAACGCCGCGGTCATCACCTACAAGAATGTCCACAAGGCCGGCCTCGATCTCCATCAGGCGCGCGCCAACTACCGGGCTTTCCTCGAAAAACTGCTCGCTCCCCCGGCCAACGATCCCGCCGGCGGCATCATGGGCGGCTTGAGCAACTCCATCTCCATGATCCCCGGCATCCCGCCGGCGGTGAAGGACATCCTCAACTTCGTACAGGGCCTGGCCTTCAAGCCATTAGACGTGTATCTCGGTTTCTATGTCCGTTTGGCCAAGGATCTGGAGCCTGTCATCGAGAAGGCCGTGCGGCAGTACACCGTCCAGGCGATTCTCGAACAGAACAGCCCGGTCTTCTACCTCTGGTATCCCAAACCCGAGTCCCCGGCGGTGCCGATGGCGGGGGACGCTCCGGAAGGAACCGGCATCGGGTTCCTCGATGAAGCCAGGCAACGGTTTGAGGAAGCCCGTTCGACCGTCGAGGATACCGTTGATCAAGCCATGGACTTCCTGAGCGCCGGCGCGCCGCCGGAGCCGCCCCCCGGCGCTGCGTATCTCGATCAAGCCCTGCAGATCGAAACGCCACCGCCCGCCCCGGGCGCCCCGCCCGCTCCCCCCAAAGAGGTGACGGCCACCATCGTGAACGGCTTCAAAGCTGCGCTCGGCATGTCGAGCATGCCGGGCTTCATTGAGCGCGTCATCAGTGAAATCACGCTGATGAACAACGAGTTCCTCCGTGAGGTCTACCTGAAGCTGATGGAGCGGCCCGCCGTCGAACCGATCCAGCAGGGCGCCATGTACCGAGCCGCCCGGGCCCGCATGCTCGAGAAACTTGTGGCCCTGGTCATGGAGAATATCGGTTTCCTCCAGCGCGCTAAAGAGTTTGCCATCAATGTCCAGGGTAAGTCGGTCTCCCCGGGCGCCGCGTTGCTCGAAAGCGGCAAGGATGAGTTAAACGATGAAGTGCTGCGGCACATGAACGTCGCCCTCCAGTTGACGATGGGCGAACTGGTCGACAAACTCGAAGGCGCCCGCCAGCAGGCCGTCAGGGAGAACGCCATCGCCATGGAGGTCTACCTCGGCATGTTCCCGTGGCTGCTCGCTCTCAACTTCCGCAATACCTTCTTCCCCGTTTGGGACCTGATCATGGACAACACCTACGGCAAGGTCAGCGGCCCCCTGGGGGATGTCGTCAAACAGGCCAAGGACGCCATGGCCGAAGCCAAGAAGAAAGTGGATGAGGGCCGCGAAACCGCCATGCGCCTGAAGAAGATCAAGGACCGCGCGTCGAGCCAGGGCCTCCAGGCCGGCAGTGGAGGCCAGAACCTGACCGGCTTCAAGGACGACTGGGAGTCGGACCTCCCGCCCGACCAGGCGCCGGCCGTACCGATGGTCGTCGCCTTCTTCCCGCTGACTGCCCGGTTGAATGAGGGGAGCGCCGAGCAGATCCGATTGGCGGCGTACAACGAGGTGAAGGGGAACCACAAGTACCCCGGCGCCGGCAACCAGCCCTAGCCGTTTCGCGTTAGCATGAAGGAGATTCCGTATGCCTAAAGGTCCCGCCGCTCGACTCACGGACAGCGTTTCCCATCCTCTGCCGCCCGTACTATCTCCCGGACCGGGGTCCCACTCGGTACTCATCGGGTTCGTGCCGGCGTGGCGCGGCATGCCGTTGGCTGCGGCAGCCGCGCTGCAAGTCGCTCAAAAGGCCGCCGATACGGCGATCAAGGCCGCCGAGCAGGTCACCAAGGCTGCTGTAGGTCCCGCTGCGCCGGTCGCTTTGGCCGCCGAGCAGACTCTGAAGGCTTCTCTCCTGGCCTCGATGAGCAGCATGGTCACCAGTGCGTCCGGTGGCGCCGATATCCACATGTGTTCCGTACCCACTCCGGTGCCGCCGCACGGCCCCGGCGTCGTCATCGACGGCTCGGCCACCGTCCTTATCAACAACCTCCCCGCCTGCCGGCAAGGCGATACCGTCCTCGAAGCGATCGGCGGCCCCAACAAAATCGTCAAGGGCGAAACGACCGTCATCATTGGGGGCTAAGCCGGGGTGCGCCGCCGGTCGTTTCTGCTTTTCGGCGCCGGAGCGGGCCTTTACGCGGGTCCCCTCGAAGACCGCATCCGCCGCATCGAGCAGCGTTGGCTGCCGGTAACCTCCATGGCCGGAGAGCGTGTGCCCGCGGTCAGCATCGCCGTCTTCCGCGATGGGCACATTGAATGGGCGCGCGCCTACGGCGTGGCCACCACCACCGGAACCCTGTTTCAGGCGGCCTCCGTCTCAAAGCCGCTCGCCGCCATGGCCGCTCTCCACATGGCGCAGCACGGCAACTTCACCCTCGACGAGGATGTCAACGCCAAACTGAAAAGCTGGCAGGTCCCCGATAGTGAGTTCACCGCCTCCGCCAAAGTCACCGTGCGCGGCCTCCTCAGCCACACCGCCGGACTCACCGTCCACGGCTTTCCCGGCTACGATGAGGATGACGACGTCCCCAGCGTCCTCGAGATCCTCGACGGCAAACTGCCCGCCCGCACCCTCCCCGTCCGCGTGGACCAGCCTCCCGGAACGAAGTTCCGCTACTCCGGCGGCGGCTACACCGTCCTGCAGGTCCTCCTCGAAGATCGCTTCGGCAAAGCGTTTCCCGAACTGATGCGGCGCATCGTCCTGCAACGTCTGTCGCTCTACACCAGCACCTTCGAACAGCCGCTCCCCGCCGAATCCGCCGCTCGCGCCGCCGTCGGTTTCCATGAAAACGGCCGCAGCTACACCGGCGGCTGGCACACCTACCCGGAAATGGCCGCCGCTGGCCTGTGGACCACCCCCATCGACCTCGCTAAGTTCGCCATCGAAGTCCAGCATGCGCTCGCCGGAAAATCGAACAAAGTCATTGAAAAGTCCTCCGCCGAGTTAATGGTCACTCCGCACGTCGGCCCCTATGGCCTGGGCTTTGAAACCCTACCCGGCTGGTTCGGCCACGGCGGCGCGAACGCCGGCTACCGCTGCCGGCTTTGGGCCGCCACTGACGGCTCCCATGGCGCCGCCGTCATGACCAACTCCGACAACGGAGCGCTGCTCGTGAAGCGCATCTTCGCCGCGATCGCCGCCGAGTCCGCCTGGCCGCCGGGTTTGACCTAGTTCAGGCGCGTCGCCAGCACCCGGGCTTCGGCATCCGCCTCTTTCTCGGTCAGGCCGACCGTGCCCGCCATCCAGACGCCCTTCGTAAACACGAACGTCGGCTGCCCGCCGTCCGTGCCAAAGTAGCCGCCAAAGCTGGGCACCAGCTTCGCGCCCGCCAACGCCTTCTTCCAATCGAGCAACAGAATGGCCGCCGTCGTCGGATCCTTCAACTTCGTCACGAAAACGCGGTACTCCTTCGCGCCCTTCTTGTAAGTCGCCAGAGTCCCGCCCGGCATGAACGGTTTACCCAGCAGGGCCTTCGGAACCACCTCCGACTTAGTCCGGTTGGCCGCCGGGAGCCGCCGGGATTCATCGGCGGGCTGGGCCAATAGCGGCAGCAGGCAAAAGGCAAGAGAAAAGCAGAGTCTCAGCATGGCAGTATCGTTTACTCTAATCCATATGCTTCGTCTCGCGGTACTGTTGGTGCCACTTGCCCTCTCCGCGCAAGTTCCGTTGTTGGAAGAAGACCTCCAGAAATCGCGGCCCTATCGCGAGCAAGGCTACCGGCAGTTCGACGAGTACCTCAAAAAGCTGCCGCCGGCCGAAATCCTCCGGCAGCAGTTCCGGACCAAGATCGGCTTTCCGCCCCCGGGCTTTACGGAGACGCCCGCCATGCGCTGCGAGGCGATGGGCGAAGACTCCATCGCCACCTACTCGCGCTGCTGGGTCACCGTGGCGGCCGGCCTCGAAACCTACGGTCTCTATCTGGTCCCGAAACAACGCCAGGCCCGGACGCCGCTCGTTGTCTCTCTCCACGGCGGCGGCGGGTTTCCGGAAATGGCGCTCTTCAAAGGCGGCTCGAACTATCACGATCAGATCCGCGGAGCCGCGCGCGAAGGCTATATCGTATGGGCCCCCCTGTTCGTCATGTATCCCTTCCGCGACCGCGATACCGGAACCCCCATCCCTGCCGAGGTCCGGGCCGACCTCGATCTGAAGCTGCGCAACGCCGGCACCAGCCTGATGGCCCTCGAGTCGATGAAGGTCATCCGCTCCCTCGATGCCGTGCTCGCCCGGCCGGAAGTCGATCCCAGCCGCGTGGCTATGATCGGCCTCTCCTTCGGCGGCTACTATTCGCTCTATATCGCCGCGCTCGATCCGCGGATCCATGTCGTGGTCGCCTCCGGATGCTTCCGCGAAGCCCCGCTCGTCCGCGAATCCATCATGGCCGGCCGGCCGGTTGACCTCACCTCGCCCCAGCAGGTCGCGCTCATCGCGCCACGGCCCTTGCAGATCCAGACCGGGGTGAAAGATCCCGCCGCGCCCATCGAGAGCGTCCGGCGGACGTTGGCGGAGGCGCGGGTCTACCACCCCACCCTCGACTATCAGGAATTTGACGGCGGCCACGAATGGCGCGGAGATATTGCATGGACCTTTCTCAGGCAACACTTGCGGAAATAGAGCGGAAGAAAGAACAGGGCGCCTGGTACTTCTACGATTGGGCGAACTCCGCCTTCGCCTCCACGGTCCTGACCCTCTTCCTCGGCCCCTATCTCACCTCGGTCGCTAAGAACGCCGCGGGCGCCGACGGCATGGTGCACCCGTTTGGCCTGAACGTGGACCCGCGCGCCTTCTGGGGCTACTGCGTCTCGCTCTCCGTCATCGGCCAGGTGCTCGTGCTGCCGCTCGTGGGCGCGCTGGCCGACTACAAGCGGAGCAAACGCGAATTCCTCGGCTTCTTCGCCTATCTCGGCGCCCTCGCCACCATGGCAATGTTCTTCGTGCAGGGGGATCTGTACCTGCTCGGCGGCGGCCTGTTCATCTTCGCCAATGTCGCCTTTGGCGCCGCGAACGTCGTCTCTAACTCGTTCCTCTCCGAGCTGTCGACCCCGGAGGAGCGGGACGCCGTCAGCTCCCGCGGATGGGGCTTCGGCTATCTCGGCGGCGGCTTGCTGCTCCTGCTGAACCTGCTGTTCTTCTCAAACGCGGAGTCCCTCGGCTTCACGGAGGCCTTCGCCGTGCGCGTCAGCCTCTGCTCGGCCGGCATCTGGTGGGCCGCCTTTACGCTCATCCCCGTGGCCCGCCTCAAGAATCGTGGCACCCCCCAGGCCCTGCCCCCGGGCGATAGCATCCTCTCGGTCGGCTTCCGCCAGTTCCTCCACACCGTCAAGGAGCTGCGCCACTATCCGCAAACGATGCTTTACCTGGCGGCGTATCTCATCTACAACGACGCCATCCAGACCGTCATCGCCCTCGCCGGCCAGTTCGGCAGCGACGAGTTGAAAATGCCCATGTCCCAGCTCACCATCGCCATTCTAATGGTGCAGTTCGTCGCCTTCCTCGGCGCCACCCTGTTCGGCTATATCGCCTCCCGCATCGGCGCGCAAAAGACGATTTTGGTGGCCCTGGTCACCTGGGCCCTGACGCTGGGCTATATCTATGTGGCCGTCACCACCCACGAGGAGTTCTTCATCATGTCGTTCCTCGTCGGCATGGTGATGGGCGGCACCCAGGCCCTCAGCCGCTCGCTCTTCTCGCTGATGATCCCCGTCGGCAAGGAAGCCGAGTACTTCAGCGTCTATGAGATCAGCGATAAGGGGACCAGTTGGCTCGGTCCCCTTATCTTCGCCCTGGCCTTGCAGAGCACCGGGAGCTATCGGACGGCGATCCTTTCGCTCGTGGTGTTCTTCGTGGTTGGCTTCGTTTTGTTAAGTCGAGTCGATGTGGCGAAGGCCGCCGCTACCGCCCGAAATAATTGATGGTCACCGTCGACGTGCTCCTCGCCCCGGTCGCGTCCGTCACCGTCAACTCGAAGGTGTACGCGCCCTGGCCCTGCCCGAACTGCACCGTCACCTTCGGGGTGTTGGCCGCGGCGGGGAACAGCGCCGCCGTCGGACCCGTGGAGCGCCACTGATACGTCAGCGGGGCCACGCCCGTCGAGGTGCTGCCATCGAGACCCATCTCCCGGGCAAACGAGTCCCGGCCCTGGGCCACAATCCGGGCGGCCACGCTCACCGCCGGGGCGGGAACCGTCATTTCGTACAGCGCGATGGAGCCGCTGGTTTCGTTCGAAGTGACAAGCAGCGGTTTGCCGTTCGGGCTCTGCGCGGCCGTCAGCGCCAGAACGCCTTCCGGACCTAAATCACCCGCCGTGCCGGCTTCGGGATTGCCGCGGAAGTCCCGCGAGTTCGTATAGGTGACATACACCGGCTTTTCCGGGTCTGTGATGTCATAAACCATCACACCGCCGATCCGTTCGAGGCCGATGAACGCATACAACCGCCCGTTCAGCTCCGTCACCGCCAGGCCTTCCGGCTCCGGGCCCTTGTTGTCGCTACGGTCGTCGCGCGTGTTGTTTGCGTTGCTGGCATTGAAGTTATCGGGAAACAGGCGCGCCGTGATCTGCTCGAATTGGTCGCCGCTATCGAAGACCAGCTTGCCGCTCGTGTCCCAGATCGAGAAGCTGCGGCCGCCCAGCACATAGAGTGCGTCAAAGTCGCCGTCGCCGTCGGTGTCGCCGGTGGCGCGGGTGACGGTTAAGCGGCCCAGGTTGCCCGCCTGCTGCAGGGTGGAGGCGTTCGGGAACTTGGCGGGGTCCAGGCGCAGAGCGCTCACGCGAGCCTCTTCGGCGTAGCCCGTGTATTCGCGCGCGTCGCCTTCGTTGGCGGTGATCAGATACGTCTTGCCCTTGGCCTGAAACGCCACAATGGCGTCCGGCTGGTACATGCCGAAAACCGGCCAGTTCGCGATGTTAACCCGGTTGTCCCGGTCGCTCGCGTCCAGACCATTGCCCGGCAGGCTGTGATCCTTAAAGCCCAAGCCCACGATGGCCGTGATCCGGCCCTGCTCGATGTCCAGCACGCCCAGAGCGTTATTCTCCTGCAACACGACCCACGCGGTCTTCGAGTCCGGGGAAACCGCAATGTACTCCGGCTCCACGTCCTGCGCCACGGTGGCGCGGGGCCCATAGATCCGGACGCTCGGGTCGAGCGTTGCGCCGTTGAACGCCTTGAAGTCGGCCGTCCGCACATCCGCCTGCGTCACGTTGCGAGCGCCCTTGCTGAGGTCGACGATCGAGACCGTGCCCTCCGGGTCCACCGAGTAGTTCGCGTTCGGTTCGCCTTCGTTCGCCACCAGCAGCTTCTTGCCATCCGGAGTAAAGATCAGCATGTCCGGCAGCGCGCCCACTCGTACAGCGCTCAGAAAGTTGCCGTTCAGGTCATAGAACACCACCGAACCCGGATCGGTCTTGGGGTTTCCTTCGACGGCCGCCGCCAGCACCCCATCGTTCACCGCCACGCTATTTACCGCCGCGCCGTACAACGACGAAATGAAGAGGCGGAAGATCGGCCGGGGGGCGCTCGGGTTGGCTACGTCCAGACCTTCAATGACATTGGCCTGCGCATTCACGAAAAACAGGCGCTTGGTGCCGGCATCATACGCCGCAATCTCGGCCCCCGCCTGGTTGAACAGGTTCGTGGTGTAGCCGCCAACCTTACTTATTCTAAAGTCCTGCGCAAACGCAGCGCCGGCTAGCGCCAGCAAGAGTAGTGTTTTTTTCATGCCTCCTAGCGATAACAATCGCAGGTGACGGGGGCGTGAACTTACAATGACTTTTCAATGACAACGACGATTCGGCCCGGCACATCCCCTTCCAGAATCGCCGGCGCGTACAGCGGCACCCGCTCGAGTGCTATTTCGGTCGTCAGGCTGTCGAGTTTATCCACCGGCATCGTCTCGGCTAACCGCTGCCAAATCCGGCGGCGTTCCGCGTTGGGCACCTCCACGGAATTAATACCCAGCAAGTTCACGCCGCGGAGGATGAACGGCAGCACCGTGGTGGAAAGCTCCGTCCCACCGGCTAAACCGCACACCGCCACCGAAGCGTTCGCCCGCAGTTGCCGGATCAGACCGGCCAGCGTCGTCCCGCCCACCGTATCCACGGCCCCGCCCCAGCGCTCCTTCTCGAGCGGCTTCGCCGATTCCGCGCTCAGCACCTGCCGGTCAATAATCTCGCTCGCGCCCAGTCCCCGGAGATAGTCGCCCAGCGCGGGCCGCCCGGTGGAGGCCGTCACGCGAAACCCACGCGCCGCCAGCAGCGCCACGGCCACGCTCCCCACCCCGCCCGCCGCGCCCGTCACCGCGATCTCCGCGCCGTCCGGCCGCGCCCCGTGGCGCTCCAACGCATCCACGCACTGCATCGCCGTAAATCCCGCGGTCCCAATCGCCATCGCCTGGCGCAGACTGAACGGAGCCGGCACCGGCACACACCATTCCGCCTGCACCCGGGCGTAACCGGCATACCCGCCCCAATGCCTCTCCCCGAGGCCGCAGCCGGTCACTACTACCTCGGTGCCGGCGGGTAGATCCGCCACACTCGATTCGACCACGCTCCCGGCCAGGTCGATCCCGGGGACCATCGGGAACTTCCGCACCACGCCCGGCTTGCCTGTGATCGCCAAGCCATCTTTGTAATTCAAGCTGGAGTAAGCAACTTTGACGAGCACTTCGCCGGGCGGCAACTCGTCCGTACTCAGCCGGACGAGCTTGCCACCCGTTTCAGTCTGCAGCAGGGCGCGGAATTCAGGCATAGGTTATTTAGCAGTGAAGTAGTTCACTTCACCCATCATGACGGATTCCACCTTGTCCGTCAGCTTGCCATTCACTTCGCTCGCCTTGCGGGCCGCCACCCATTCCGGATCGGCGCCGAACGCCTTCCACGCCTTCTCGCGGGCTTCGCGGCTCGGGTACTTCAAAACATAGATCAAGGTGTTGTCAGAACCCTTTTCTTTGTCCGTCGGGCCCCAGAAACCAATCACGTTGATCCCGTGCTTGGCGAAAAGCTTCATGGTGTGGTTCCGGAACCGGTTATGGAGATCCTCCATCTTGCCCGGCGCGGCAACATAAGTCCGCAATTCGTAGCAAGTGGCTTCTTTCTTCAGGGAGGGAGAGGGAGCGGGCGTCTGGGCCAGGCTCGCTACCGCGGTGGCCACCAGGGCCAGGAGGAGTGTGCGCATGGGCCCCAGTTTACAATGGAGAGTCCCTGCGATGAGAGAACGCGTTCTATCCGCCCTGGCGTTAGGCGCCACCTTGGTCACGGCCAACCGTCGCCTGCGGCGCAAATGGCGGGCGGATTTCGACGCCGCCCAGCAGGCCGCGGGCCATCGCGCCTGGCCCTCTCCGGCGATTCTGAGCTGGGACGAATGGCTCCTCCAGGCCCATGAGGAGAGCTTTTCCCCGCAGTTGCTGCTGACGGACTTCGCCGAACGATACCTCTGGGAACAGATCATCCCCGACCAGGTCCTGCTCGACCGTCCCGCCACCGCCAAGATGGCCTCCCAAGCCTGGGCCCTCCTCTGCGCCTGGCGCGTGCCGCTCGATCATCCCGGGTTGCGGGAAACGGAAGACGCGCAGGTCTTCGCCAGCTGGGCGCGCACTTTCGCCCGGCAATGCGCCCAGCGGGGCTGGCTCTCCCCGGCCGCTCTGGCCGATACGGTAGATCCTGTCGCCGCCGAACTCTGGCTGACGGGCTTCGACGAACTCACACCCCAGCAGGATGCCCTGCTCGCCCGCCGGGGGCGTCCCTATTTCACCGCCGACGCTCCCACTGGCCCGGCCGGCGAAGCCGCCGTCGCCGCCTATCCGGACGCCGCCGCCGAGTTGCGCGCCGCCGCCGCCTGGGCGCGGCAGGCTATCGAAGAGCAAGGCGCCACCTCCGTCGGCATCGTTGTGCAGGACCTGGCGGCGCGGCAGCCCATGGTGGATGCGATCTTCCGGGAAACGCTCGGCGGCCCGCTGGCCAACGTCTCCCTCGGCCAGCCGCTCGTCAACTATCCGATCATTGAAGCCGCCATCCGCCTGCTGCGCCTCTCGCTCGGTCCCCTCACCCTTCGCGAAGCCGGTCAATTGCTTCTCTCGCCCTTTCTTTTGGGTGGGGAATCCGAGTATCCGGCGCGCGCCCGCCTCGATGCCAAACTGCGCCGCCAAAAAACCCTCCGCGTCGGTCTCGCCGAGCTGGCCAGTGAGGACTGCCCCCGGTTGGCGGCCGCGCTTGCCAACCTGCGGACCCCTGAAGGCGCGCAACCGCCCTCGGCCTGGGCCGCGGCCTATCTGCAACTGCTCGGCGGGGCCGGATGGCCCGGGGAGCGGACGCTGTCGAGCGAGGAGCGGCAGACGGAACGCCGCTGGCAGCGGGTCCTGAGCTCCTTCGCCGCGCTCGATCCCTTGACCGGAGCCCTCGGGGCCGGGGCGGCGCTCCATCTGTTCCGGCGTCTCCTCGAAGAGGAGGTGTTTCAACCCGAAACCGCCATGCTGCCCGTGCAGATTCTGGAGGCGCTGCAGGCGGCCGGCGCGCAGTTCGATGCGTTATGGGTGCAGGGGGTTGATGATCGCGCCTGGCCCTCCCCGGCGCGCCCGAATCCATTCCTGCCCTACCGGCTGCAGCGGGAATGGCGGCTGCCCCACTCCTCGGCCGAGCGCGAAATGGAGTTCAGCCGGAAGATCCTCGGCCGCCTGCAGCAGACGGCGCCCCGCGTTGTCTTCAGCTACGCCCGGCGCGAAGAAGAGTCCGAGCTGCGTCCCAGCCGTTTGATCCGTCATCTGCCAGCCTTCTCCGAGTCATTGAAAAACTATCCCACATGGGCGGGCGCCATCCGCGCCGCTGCGGTCCTCGAAACGTTTGAGGACGCGGAGGGGCCGGCTCTCCCGGAAGGCATGGCCGTGCGGTCCGGCACCCAGGCCATCAAGTGGCAGGCGCAGTGTCCGTTTCAAGCCTTCGCCCGGACGCAGTTGCGCGCGGATCCGCTCGAACAGCCGGAAGACGGCATCGACCTGCGGGATCGCGGCACGATGCTGCACCAGGCCTTGGAGCAGTTCTGGCGGGAGTGCCAGGATCAGGCGACCCTGCGATCTACCGATTGCACGGAAATGCTGGAACGGGCCGTGGATGCGGCGGTGGCCGAACTGAGTGGCGCCATGCGGCAGTTGGAACGGGACCGGCTCTTGCTGCTGCTGCGCGAGTGGCTGGAGGTGGAAGCGCAGCAGCGGGAGCCTTTCCGCGTAGTCCAGTTGGAGACCCGGTTAACACCCCAATTCGCCGGTCTCCGCTTTGAAGCGAGGGCCGACCGCATCGACCGGATGGCGGACGGCAGCACGGTGATCGTCGACTACAAAACCGGGCTCGTCTCGAAGAAGAGTTGGGAGGGGGAGCGGCCGGAGGAGCCCCAGCTTCCCATTTACGCGGTGACGGCCGACCCCACCCCGGCCGCCGTGGCGTTTGCTCAGGTGCGGCGTGGGGACTGCCAGTGGGTGGCGGCCCCGGCGCAAGTGGACGAGTGGGGCGCGGTGATTGAGAAACTGGCCCAGGAGCTCCGCGACGGCCGGGCGGCCGTGGATCCGAAAGATGGGGGCAAACCCTGCGAGTACTGCCATTTGCAGACGCTCTGCCGCATTGCCGAGGTGACGAATGACTGACGCGGTTCAGGGCTCCCGTCCCCAGACGCTCCGCCGCACCACCGAGGTGACCCATGCCTGATGCCGTCCGGCGGGCGCTCAATCCGCACGGCGCACCGGAGCAACCCGCCGCCAGGTCCAACGCGGTTCAGGGCTCCCGTCCCCAGACGCTCCGCCGCATCGCCGAGGTGACCCATGCCTGATGCCGTCCTGCGAGTGTCCAATCCGCACGGCGTACCGGAGCTTATAACCCAGCGATTCCTCGCCCGATCGGTCCGCGCGGAGCAACCCGACGCCAGGTCCAAAGCACCTAAGGATTCGCATCGCCAGACGCTCTGCCGCATCGCCGAGGTGACCCATGCCTGATGCCGTCCTGCGAGTGTCCAATCCGCACGGCGCACCGGAGCTCATAACCCCGCGATTCCTCGCCCGATCGGTCCACGCGGAGCAACCCGACGCCCGGTCCAACGCGGTTCAGGACTCCCGTCCCCAGACGCTCCGCCGCACCACCGAGGTGACCCATGCCTGATGCCGTCCGGCGGCGGGTGCTGGACCCGCACGCCTCGTTTCTCGTCCAAGCTCCAGCCGGGTCCGGCAAGACGGAGCTCCTAACCCAGCGCTTCCTCGCCCTCTTGGCCCGCGTCGAACAACCGGAAGCCGTCGTCGCCATTACCTTCACCAAAAAAGCCGCCGGCGAAATGCGCGCCCGGCTCGTCCATGCGCTCGAAGTGGCCCTGGGCCCGGAGCCGGACGAACCACACAAACGAAAAACCTGGGAACTGGCCGCCGCCGTCAACCAGCGCGGCTGGGACCTCATCGATAATCCCTCCCGGCTCCGCATCCAAACCTTCGACGGCTTCTGCCGCTCCCTCACCGAACAGATGCCCTGGCTCTGCCGGCTGGGCGCGCCCCCGCAGATCGCCGACGATCCCAACACCCTCCACTACGCCGCGGCCCTCGCCGCCGTGCGCGCCGTCGAACGCGGAGACCCCGCCGTCGCCCGGCTGCTGGCCCACCTCGATAATCAGTTCGGCCGCGTGGCGGAGAAGTTGGCCGAAATGCTGGCGAAGCGGGACCAATGGCTCCGCCATCTCCACGCGGATCGCGAAAGCATCGAACGCGCCCTCAGCGTCCTGGCCCAGCGCCACTTCTCCCTGCTCGCCGCCAAAGCCCCCAGCGGCGTAACCGGCGACTGGGCCGCCGTACAAGCCGCCGCCCTCACCAAGTCGGGAACGGTGAGCCGGAAATGGGCCAAAGCCTTCGGCCCCTCCGAGGAGTTCGAAGAACTGATCGCCAAGCCGCTGCCGCCCGAGAGCGTCACCGACGCCCAGTGGGAAGTGATCGCGACCATCCTCGATGTCCTGAAACTCGCGGCCGCCGAACTGAAGCTGCTCTTCCAGGAACGGCGCCAGACCGACTACGCCGAAGTCCCCCTCGCCGCCATGCAGGCGCTCGGCCCCCCTGACTCCCCCACCCCGCTCGCCGAAGCGCTCTACTACCGAATCGAACACCTGCTGGTCGACGAGTTCCAAGATACCTCCGCCTCCCAGTACGAAATCCTCCGCCGCCTGACCGCCGAGTGGGTGCCGGGCGACGGCCGGACCCTCTTCATGGTCGGCGATCCCATGCAGTCCATCTATGGCTTTCGCGAAGCCGACGTGGGCCTCTTCCTCCGCGCCGCCGCCGAAGGCCTGGGCCACCTGCCGGTGGAGTTCGTCCAACTGAACCGGAACTTCCGCTCCGACCGCGAACTCATCGGCTGGTTCAATGCCGTCTTCCCCTCGGTGCTGGCCCCCGCCGTCGAAGTCGAAACCGGAGCCGTACCCTACGCGCCCAGCGAGCCGACGCGGGAGTATCCCGATTGCCGCGTCGAGCCGCGGTGGGGCGGCGCGGTTGAAATTGCCGGCATCGTCGAATCGCATCCCGAACAGTCCATCGCCATCCTCGTCCGCAACAAGAGCCATGCCGCGCCGGTGATGGCCGAACTGCAGCGGCGCGGCATTCGCTTCCAAGCCGTCGATCTCGATACCCTCGGCGAACGGAGCGCCGTACGCGATATCGAAGCCCTAACGCGGGCGCTGCTCCATCCCGAGGACCGGACCGCCTTGCTGGCGGTCTGCCGCGCCCCCTGGGCCGGGGCCACGCTGGCGCAACTGGCCGCCGGGGAGCTGCCGGAGCGCGTCATCACCGCTCTCGACGCCGCGCGCCGCGAACGCCAGCGGGAGCCCCTGCGACGGCAGGTGGAGCAGCTCTGGCTGCAGTTGGGTGGTCCGGCCACCCTGACGACGGACCAGGAGCAGGAGGATACCGCGGCGTTCTTCGCCCTGCTCGATACCTTCGATCCCTCGACCGATCTAACGGCCGCTCTGGGCGGACTCTTCGCGCGGCCGGATCCACTCGCCGACGGCCGCATTCAAATCCTGTCCATGCACAAGGCTAAGGGCCTCGAGTTCGATGTCGTCATCCTGCCCGAACTGCACCGTTCGAGCGGCAACGATCAACCGAGCCTGCTGCGCTGGCGCATGGCGGAAGGGGAACTGCTCCTCGGCTGCATCCGCGAAACGGGGGCCGACCGGGATCCCGTCTACGAATACCTGCGCGAGCACGATAAGACCCGCGCCAGCCACGAGATGGCCCGCCTGCTCTATGTCGCCTGCACCCGGGCCAAACGGCGCCTCTACCTCTTCGTGCACGGCAAGCTGAAACGCGGAACCCTGGGCCATCTTCTCGAAGCGACCTTGGCCCCGGTCGTGCAATCCGCCGGCGATACGGAGCCCCGGCCGGCCCGGCAACTCCTCCGGCGGCTGCCGGCGTCCTGGGTCACCCCGGCGCAGCCGCCTGAGATGGCGTGGCCGAAGGTGGAAGAAGTCGATGCGGTGGAAGAGGCGGTCGAAGAGCCAGGCGAGTGGGAGACGCGGGCCGTCGGCACGCTAACGCATCGCCTGCTGCAGCGCATCGCCCGGGAGGGACTCTCCGCCTGGCCGCTGGGGCGTCTGCCTGAGGCCGCGCCCTTCCTGCGGGCGCACCTGCCGGAAGAGGGGGTAGCCCGGTGCCTGGCGGCCCTGCGGGCGGCCTTGTTGAGCGAGCGGGGCCAATGGATCCTGAGCCAGCACAGCGAAGCCCGCAACGAATGGGCGGTGACGGGGATGCTGGGCGGCCAACTCGTCAGCGGCGTGCTGGACCGCACGTTCGTCGACAGCGAAGGGACACGCTGGATCATCGACTATAAGACCGGCACGGCAATGGCCGAATACAAGGAGCAGTTGCAGCGCTACGGCGAGTTGCTCGCGGCGCTTGAAGGCCGGCCCATTCGCCTGG
This sequence comes from Terriglobales bacterium, assembly GCA_027485675.1. Lineage (GTDB taxonomy): Bacteria > Acidobacteriota > Terriglobia > Bryobacterales > Bryobacteraceae. The sequence continues at coordinate 123,485 of JAIXQP010000050.1, forward strand.
GGCTCTACTACCCGTTGAACGGCGCCTGGGACGAGTGGGAGTTCACCGCTTCTCGGCCAGCAGAATCAGCGACTGGCCAAGCGGGAGAGTGACGCCGCTGTACAGCAGCTTCGCCTCCGCCGCGAGCGGGGCGTAGAGCAGGCGGTCGAGCCACGGAGCGACGGGTTGGACCCCGCTCTCCGGCTCCCCGCCGAAAAGTGGCTCCACCACGCGAAACTTGAAAAGCGCCACGGGCATCAGCAACGAGTTGGCATAGGAGCAGCGCAGCACCCGAAATCCGTGCCGTTCGGCCAGGGCGAGCAGGCGGCTCTTGCTGAACCGTTGCCGTTCGTGCGCGAAGGCCGAATGGTGGCTCCGCAGGATATCGAGCGCCGAGACCCGCAGCGCCAGGAACCCGCCGCGCGGCAGTACCCGGGCGAACTCCGCCATCGGTTCGTCCTCCTTGCCCCGGGGCAGGTGAACGATCACATCCATCGAAACCACAGCATCAAAGGCTTCGGCTCGATAGGGAAGCTGGCACATGTCGGCTTGGACCATCCGGTCGACGCCGAGCGTCTTGCCATACTCCAATCCCTCCCAGCCGAGGTCCAGCGGAAACATCGGCCAGCCATAGCGCTCCTGCAAAGCCAGTGCAAAGTGGCCCGTGCCGGCGCCAATCTCGGCCACCCGGCGGAACTTTCGTTCGCGGGCCGTCTGGTCCAGCAGGCCAAACATGATCTGCCGCATGCCGCGATACCACCAGAAGGCGTTCTCCGCCTTGGCGATGTTGGCAAACTCGGCAGCGTTCATCATGAGCGGGACCCTTTGGTATCGCAGATCGGCAAAGCCAGTGTCAAGCCGCCTTGTGCTCGAACTCGGCCTGCGCCTCTTCCATCGCATTCGTCAGCACGATCACCAACATCCGCATAATCGTCTCCACATCGCCATGCGGAATGATCCGCCGCAGGCGCGCCTCCACCGTGGCGAAGGTCCGCTCCACGCTCCGCTCCACCTCGATGGCCACGAGACGGGGTTGCCGCTCGGCTTTCGTACGGAACTTCGGCGTGGCCGCCACCAGCTTAACGAGTTGGGTGATGATGTCCTCTTCGGCTTTCAGAATCATCTGAAACCCCCGCTGCGCTCGCCGCAGCCGGAGCAGAATCCGATTGGCGTTGCGCGCGTCAAAGAATCCCCGGCGGCTAGAATCGAGCTTCTCCGTGACCGGGCGAAGCGAACTCAGGATCGGCCGGATGTTCCGGTCCACCCAGAAGAAGCAACGGGTCATCATCTCCGGATCGAGGATGTCGTGGCTCAACCGGTCCACATGCTCGCCCACGATCGGACGCGAAGCCCGCCACGCCAACATGCCCTGCGCCAGATCAAGATCTTCAAAGCGGTTGGGGCCGTCGAAGTAGAGCGACGGAATCCATTCCCGCATCGCGGTCTGCAAGGCCATCGAAACCCGGGGATAGACGGCGGTGTACCGGGCGCTGCGCTCGGAAGGAGCCACGGACCAGCCACCGCGGGGGCGCCATTCGCGCGGCTCCGGATCGCGTAACAGGCTGCCAGTCCGCGGACGGGCGTTGCAGGCCAGCGGCAGCGGCTGGTTGAACACTGCGTGATTCATCACTTGCAGAGCGACGTCCGCGGCCGAAGCGGGCGGCGGACCCATCGGGACATCGGCCATCGCACGGCCGCCAAGGATCGCGGGCGGGATGTCTCCCCATTGGGTGACACCAAAGGAGGACGACGCCCCCGGCTGAGCATTGGGCAGGAAGAGCGGCTGCGAAGCGGTTAAGGAAATGAGATTCATCACGCCCCGAATGTAGCAACCGGAACCTCAATTCCGAACCATGGGTTCGTTTTCCGAGGCCCGGAGAACAAGTTTAAGTGCTTCCCTGACAATCGCTTGCAAGGAAAATTCACTTTTCTTGAATGGGTTGTGAACGACTTTCGGCCACCGCGCCGTTTGGTACTGTTTGGGAAAGGTACTAGGCGAGTAAACGGCCGCCCGTCGCGACGGGCTCTAACGAATCGGCCAACGTTTCGAGGAACTGCCGGTGAGATCCGGACTCGCCGATCTCGGTGGCGAGCAGCCGGCGGATATGACCGTATCGGTCCTGAAGAGCTCCGGTTGATTCCCGCACCGTCTCGAGTGCCGCGTAGTGCTCGGCGGGAACCGGCGAAGCCCCCAGCAAGGCGACCAGTTCTCCGCGCCGGACAATCAACGGCACGGCCTCCAGTTCGGCACCCATGGGGAGGGCGCGTAACTGCTCGTCAAGCGCGGCAATCTGTGCGAACAAGCCGTCCATCTCCCGTTAGCCCTCGTTCTTGCCGAAGGTCACGAGTTGCAGGCTCTTCACGCTCGCCTCGACGATGTTTTTCTGCGAGTCCAGGCCACCCAGAATCGCATCCACGGCTTGCAACCGTTCGGCGGCCACCCGCTGCATCAATTCGAGGCGAGTGGTAAGGATCTCCACCTGTTCGGCCAACCGTTTATCCGTCGCGTCAATCCGTGCCGTCTCATTGGCGATCAGTCCCAGCACCGGGTCACTAATCTGGCTCACCTTCGACTGGAGCGCCCCGAACCCCGTACTCGACGTGCCGAAAAACTCAAAGGCGTTCTGCAGATCGCTCTCGCTCAGTCCATCGAATACCGTCCTGTCGAAACTGGCTTTCCCGTCTCTTCCGAACGTCACCCCCAGAGTAGGCAGGTTCTTGATGTTGCCGGTACCTTCATACCCGGACACCTGACGCAACAGGCCACTGGTCTCCCGCACAATCAAACTGCCGGTCAGCAAACCAGCCGCTGAACCGATCTGCGCATCCACCTGCTCCAGCGCCCCATTGTAAGCCGAAACAAAGCTCTCCAATCGCGTCGCCAGAGAACTCCGATTGCTCGAAAGCGTGAGGCTCACGGTCTCATCCACTGCCGTTGTCCCGGTTAGGGTGAACGTCACCCCGCTCACCACATCGTTCACCAGATTGCTGCTCTTGGAAACCGCCACACCGTTGATCTTGAAGTTCGCGTTGGAACCGTTGTCCTTGGTCACCAACAGATCGGTCCCCGCTCCGGTGGGATCATCCACCAGCGTAATGGGCTTCTCCCCCGCCGTCGTCGCCGTCAGAGAGAGATAGTACGGCGTGGGCCCGGAACCGGTCGTCAAAATCGACGCCGTCACCCCGATCCCCAAATTGTTGATCTTGTCCCGCAAACCGGTCAACGTGTTCTCTTCCGTGTTCAGCGCGATGTCGTAGTTCGTCCCGCCGAATCCAAGCCGAACCGATCCCGTCGCCGAGATCGCGCCCGTCGTCGAAGCCGCGTACCCCGCCGACGTGGCCGAGGCCGAGCGCGCCAGCGAAGTGATCTCGGAAATCGTGTAAGTAGCCGGGGTCTTGGCCGTCACCGTCCCGATGGTTACCTTGGAACTGTTCGATGAGGATCCACCCACCGCCCGCGACTGGCCAATATCCGCCAACCCCTTGATCGCCGTGTTCAGCCCCTCTACCGACGTCTGCAACCCAACCGCCAGCGCCCGCTGCTGCAGCAGGTCCGTCTGGTCCCGCTGTAAAGCGTTGATCGGTTGCGCGCCAATCGCCACCGTCCGTTCCAGGATCTTCTGGAAGTCCGCCGAATAGCTGCTAATGCCCGAAAAACGGAGTGGTTCGATAGCCATGGTTGATCCCGGAATCCCGGTCTCCTAAGAGAAATATCGACACTCTCCGCCGAGACTTGAGGAAATGTTCCGCTCGGATGATTCCGTAGCCGTTTAGTGCCACAATGGCCAAAGGAGTGAACCTCAACTATGAAAACGTATTTTTCGGTTCTCGCGTTGGCCGCCACCCTCGCCGCAGGCGCCTCGGCCGCAGATTGGAAAGGTTGGATTAGCGATTCCACCTGTGGCGCCGGCAATGCCGGCTCCGGCAAGGCCGAACGCGAGTGCGCTGACCGCTGCATTAAAAACGGCGCCGCCCCGGTCTTTGTGACCGAAAAGGAAAACAAGGTCTACCAAGTCTCCGACGCCGAATTAGCCAAGAAGCACATCGACGGCAAGGTCATGATCTCCGGCGAGCTGAAGGGTGACAAGATCATCATCGCCAAAATCGTGAATATTAAGGACTAGCCGTACTTTTCCCCTGTAACTCTAACCGGATCCGTGCAATCTTAATCTCATGATGACTGTACGAATTCTGTTAGCTTCGCTGGCCGTTTGCGGATTAAGTTTTGGGCAAGCGGCCTCCCCCCACGCCGACCGGTTGAACGAAGCGGCGGCCGTTCTTGACGAGATCATGGCCGTCAAGGACAAGGCGATCCCGCAGGATCTGCTCGATAAAGCCCATTGCGCCATCGTCGTGCCCGGGTTGAAGAAAGGAGCGTTCATCGTCGGCGGCCGCTTCGGCCGCGGCTTCGTCTCCTGCCGCCAGGCGGACGGCACCGGATGGAGCGCCCCCGGACCCGTGCGCGTCGAAGGTGGTTCCATCGGATTCCAGATCGGCGGCTCCGAGACTGACTTTGTCATGCTCGTCATGAACGCCCGCGGCGCCGAACGCCTCATCAAGAGCAGCAAGTTCTCCGTCGGCGGGGAAGCCTCCGCCGCCGCCGGACCCGTCGGCCGCACCAGCTCCGCCGAAACCGACGCCTCCATGCGCGCCGAAATGTTGACGTACTCCCGCTCCCGGGGCGCCTTCGCCGGGGTTTCCCTGAAAGGCGGAACCATCCGCGGCGACAGCGAAGCCATCGCCGATCTCTACGGTAATAAAAACATGAAGAACGAGCAGATCGTCTACGGCAAGACCCCCGCCCCGGCCGCGGCAGCCAAATTCCTGGCCGCCCTCAACAAGTACTCCAGCCGCCTGTCCAAGTAAACTGGCTCATTTGCTCCACTGCGCGCTGCCACTGCCCGGCAGCGCGCAGTTCCTTTTGTGCCTGCTTATATTTTTCAATAACTTACGGTTTGGCAAACGGTTTGCTCTAAAGAGGGCAGGAGAAGTCAGCCGTGAGGCAAGCCAGACTGGCAATCACAGAATCGGTCGCTCTTCCGTTGAGAGAGGGCTTCGGAAGTGTAGATTCGGTTTCGTGCTTTCGCCAACTGGACCAGTGTGAATCGCCCGAAGTACTTGTGGCGGAAATCGCCCGGGTATTGCGTCCCGGAGGGCTTCTCCTTTTGGCGGTCCCCAATCGTGACGTCGAAGCGCTCCTTCGACCTTGGTTCCAAGTGGAAATGCAGCAGGCGCTGAGCTCTCCTGATCAGCGCCTGCTGATTTGTACCCGCAACAAGAAATTATTCTGATCCTGCCTCTAACTCCGGCCCGCCTTCCAGCAGTGCCGCCGCTACCCGCAACGCGACCTCTTTCCCCTTCTCGCCCACTTCCCCCACCGGACCCACGCAACTCGGACATCCGCTCTCGCAAGGGCAAGCTCCTATCAAGTCCGCTGCCGTCTGCACCAGCCGCCTATGCTGCCGGAATAACGGCTCGCTGCCCCCAATCCCACCCGGATAGTTATCGTAGAGATACAGGTTCGGCTCCCACTCCCGCAGTCCGCCTGTCGTATCCTCCGTCAGTGTCACCGCCAAGTCCCGCGGATCGCACATCAGCAGCAACGCCCCCACCGCCCGCAGCGCATTGCCCAAACCCACTAACCCATTCTGCTTCTCCGTCGGGGTGTACTCGGCGAAACGACCCAGAAACTCCGCCCCAAAGTGCAGCCAGAACGCCGTGGTATGCATCTCCTGCTCGGGCATCGAAAGGTTCCCGGCGCCGACGTTCTCAAGCGTATAGAACTTCACCTTCTTGAACCCGACAATCTGCCGGTTCACCCGCACCTCTCCCCACACCGCCTGGCGCTCCTGCCCGAATTCGTTCAGGATCTTCACCTGCGTATAGTCGATCGCGTCCGTAAAATAGTCACACTCAACGGCCCGCACATACGCCTTCCGGCCGTCATAGTCGAACTTCTCCACCTGATACTGCCGGGCGTCATGCAGATAAATCGCCTTCTCGTGCAGCGTCGTCAACGCCGAAGGAAAATCCACCTCCGCAATCACCGTATTCTGCCGCGTCACATCAATCACGACAAAGTTATCGCTCGTCACCGCCCGCAAGGAAACCGCATCGGCCGGATAAGTGTCCGAGGTCCAGTGCCACGTCTCCCCCGAATGGTGCAACAAGCCCATCTCTTCGAGGAACCGGCATAACTCGCCCGTCTCGAGCGAACCAAACTTCTCGCCCTCCCGGATCGGGAGCTCAAACGCCGCGCACTTCATGTGGCTGAGCAAAATCTCCAGATTGTTCGGATTAATGTGCGCCGACTCCGGCGGCCGCCCGAAAAAATACTCCGGATGCTCCACAATGTATTGGTCGAGCGGCGCGCTCGAAGCCACCAGGACCGCCATCGACAACCGTCCCCGCCGGCCCGCCCGGCCCGCCCGCTGCCACGTCGACGCCACCGTGCCCGGATATCCCGCCATCACAATCGCGTCCAGCGAGCCAATGTCCACGCCCAGTTCGAGCGCGTTCGTCGCAATCACGCCCCGCACCTCCCCGGACCGGATCTGCCGCTCAATCTCCCGCCGCTCCCGCGGCAGGTAACCACCCCGGTACCCGCTAATCTTCCCCCGCAACGCCGGCAGCTTCTCCGCCGCGTCCTTCAGGTACTTTGTCAAAACCTCCGTCGCCAGCCGGTTGTTGGTGAAAACCAGCGTCTGCTGCCCCCGGTCCAAAAACTCCAAGGCAATCCGCCGCGACTCGTGCAGATAACTCCGGCGAATGCCCAGCTCCCGGTTCACCACCGGCGGGTTGTAGAACACAAAGTACTTCTCCGCCTGCGGCGCGCCGTTCTCATCCACCAGCGAAAACGGCACCTCCCCCAGCGCCTCGGCCAGCTCCCGCGGGTTGGCGATCGTCGCCGAGCAGCAGATAAACTGCGGCGTCGAACCGTAAAACTCGCAGATCCGCCGCAGCCGCCGCAAAATGTTGCCCAGGTGCGATCCGTAAACGCCCCGGTAGTAATGGAGCTCGTCAATGACGAAGTACCGCAGGTTCTCGAACGCCTTGGCCCACTTGGTGTGGTGAGGCAAAATGCCGCTGTGCAGCATGTCCGGGTTCGTGAAGACCACGTTGGCCCGCTCCCGGATCGCCCGCCGGGCGTCGGAAGGCGTGTCCCCATCGTAGGTGAACGCCTTGATCGGCAGCTCCATCGCGTCCACGGTGCGTTGAAACTCCTGCAACTGGTCCTCGGCCAGCGCCTTGGTGGGGAACAGGTACATCGCCCGCGCCCCTGGCTCAAGCGCCAAACGGTTCAACACGGGCAGGTTGTAGCACAGCGTCTTGCCGGATGCCGTCGGCGTCACCACCACCACGTTCCGGCCCGCCGCCACATGCGCAAACGCCTCGGCCTGATGCGAATACAGCTCCCGAATGCCCCGTTGCGCCAAGCCCTTCTGCAACTCGGGGGTCACCGCCTCCGGCAGCGGCGCCGTCACCGGCTCTTTGGCCGGCTGATGCTGGATCGAGCGGATCGGCGAATTCTCCGCCTCCATCCACTCCTGAAAACGAATCACCGCCCCGTCCAAGCCGGAGGGGCGGTTCAAAGAAGGGGTGGGATCAGGAAAGCCCAGGGTTAAATTCATACGCCGCGGTTTCGCTTTAGTTTCGCCGAAACCGCAACGGGAAACAAGCCGCTACTTGCTGCGAATGAACTCGTAGCGCTCCAGCGTCGCCGCAATCGCATAAGGACGCCGCGCCGTCGCCTGCTCGGAAGCCTGCATACCCTGGCTCCGAATCACCTTCCCCATGCACCGCAGCCGCACCGAGGCCCCGGAAAGCGCGCTCGGCAGCGTCACCAAATACTCAATCGGATCGCCCACCGGCATCTCCGCCTCTGACGTGAATAGCACCCCGCCAGAGCTCATGTTCCGCGTCTCGCCCGCGCGCGAGACGGGCTCGCTCCCGGTGCGTACCAGCTCTAAGGGCAACTGGATTTCGAATCTCTTGGTTTTCCGTTGTTCGCTCACGACAGTTTCAGACTAAGGCTAATTGCCTAGAACGGTCAATAGACCGAGTCCCAAAGCCTTACTACTAAGGGTCCAGTACCCTCATAGGATTTGTCCTAGGCGGGCCCCGAAAATGCCGTCGCGGACCACGTTGGTACAATCAACTGAGGGTCCCTCTTGCGCGCAATCTTCCGCATCGCTTCCGGTATTGGCCTCGTCCTCGTCGGCGTCATCGGCGTCATCTTGCCGGTCATGCCGGGCTGGATCTTCCTGATTCCCGGCTTGGTGATCCTGGCTGACTACTTCCCACCGGTCCGCCGGCTGGTGGATTGGGCCAAGGCGAAGGTGGAGAGCGTTAAAAAATCATGATTGACCGCATCACCGTTCACGGGGCTCGGCAACACAACCTCCAAAACGTGAACGTCGAGATTCCTCGGAATACTCTGACGGTCATTACCGGACTTTCCGGGAGCGGCAAATCCTCCCTCGCCTTCGACACCATCTACGCCGAAGGCCAGCGGCGCTACGTCGAAACCCTTTCCCCCTACGCCCGCCAGTTCCTCGACCAGATGGAGCGCCCCGAAGTCGATTCCATCGACGGCCTCTCCCCCGCCATCTCCATCGAGCAGAAGACGACCAACCGCAGCCCCCGCTCCACCGTCGGTACCGTCACGGAGATCTATGACTATCTCCGGCTCCTCTATAGCTCCATCGGCGTCCCCCACTGCCCCACCTGCCACGTGCCCATCGCGGCGCAGTCCACCGCCCAGATCCTCGACCAGATCATGCAGCTCCGCACCGAAGAGCGCGTCATGATCCTCGCGCCCGTCGTCCGCGGCCGCAAAGGCGAGTACAAGAAGGAGCTCGAAAAGTACCTCCGCCAAGGCTTCGTCCGCGCCCGCATCGACGGGGAACTCCGGTCCCTTGACGAAGAGATCGCCCTCGATAAGCGCAAGAATCACTCCATCGAAGTCGTCGTGGACCGCCTCCTCGTCAAACCAGGGATCGAGAAACGTCTCGAAGCGTCGATCGAAACCGCCATGAAGCTCGCCGAAGGCCTCGTCATCGTGGCCATCGTCAACGGCGACGAGCGCATGTACTCAAAAAAGCTTGCCTGCCCCGACTGCGGCGTCAGCGTGCCCCTCCCGGAGCCGCGCAGCTTCTCGTTCAATAGCCCCTTCGGCGCCTGCCCGGCCTGCAATGGTCTCGGCTCCAAATGGAGCTTCGACCCGGACAAGGTCATCCTCGATCCCGGCAAGCCCCTGCTCGAGGGCGGGTTGGGCGCCGCCTCCGGTACCAGCGTCATGAACCACCGGCTCGAAGAGGTGGCCAAGCGCCTGAAAATCAATCTCGCCAAGCCCTTCGATCAACTGCCGGCCGCCACTCAGAACTTACTCCTCCGCGGCGGCGAACGCTTCCCCGGGATTCTCAAAATCCTCGACGGCATCTACGCCGACGCCGGGCCCGGTTACGCTGAGTTACTCATGCAGTATATGTCGCCCACCCTTTGCCGCGAGTGCAACGGGCTGCGGCTGAAACCGGCATCGCTCGCCGTCCGGGTCAAGAACGTCTCCATCGCCGAACTCACCGCCATGCCCGTCACCCGGGCCCTCGAAGCCGCCCGGGCCTGGCAGTTTGGCGAACGCGAAACCCTCATCGCCGGCCGAATCCGCGAAGAGATCGAAAACCGGCTCGAGTTCCTCCTCGCCGTCGGCCTCGACTACCTGAGCCTCCATCGCTCCGCCGCCACTCTCTCGGGCGGCGAGGCGCAACGCATTCGCCTCGCCACCCAAATCGGCTCCAAGCTCCGCGGCGTGCTCTATGTGCTCGACGAACCCTCCATCGGGCTGCACCCGCGCGATAACGAACGTCTACTCGAAACCCTGTTTAAACTGAGAGACTTAGGCAATACGGTGCTCGTCGTCGAACACGACGAAGATACCATCCGCCGGGCCGATTACGTCATCGACCTCGGCCCCGGCGCCGGCCGCCTCGGCGGCCACGTCGTCGCGGCCGGCACCGCCAAGCAGGTCGAGCGGAACAAAGCCTCCCTCACCGGCCAATACATGAGCGGCAAACGGACCATCCCCGTGCCCGCCGTGCGCCGCCCCGGCAGCGGGCAGAAGATCGTTATCGAAGGCGCCTGCGAGCACAATCTCAAGGACGTTACGCTCGAAATCCCCCTCGGCACCCTCACCGTCGTCACCGGCGTCAGCGGCTCCGGCAAGTCGACGCTGATCAACGACATCCTCTATCGCGCCCTCGCCCGCGAAGTCTATGGCTCCCGCGCCGAACCCGGCCTGCACCGCGCCCTGCGCGGCGCCGAACTCATCGATAAAGTTATTGAAATCGATCAATCCCCCATCGGCCGCACCCCTCGTTCTAACCCCGCCACTTACACCGGCTTATTCGCCCCCATCCGCGACTTATTCGCCATGTTACCGGATTCGCGCGAACGCGGTTACAAGCCGGGCCGCTTCAGCTTCAACGTCAAGGGCGGCCGCTGCGAAGCCTGCCAGGGCGACGGCCTCAAGCGCATCGAAATGAACTTCCTGCCGGACGTCTACGTCACCTGCGACGTCTGCCGCGGCAAACGCTACAACGCCGAAACCCTGGCCGTGAAGTTCAAGGGCCACTCCATCGCCGACGTCCTCGCCGCCACCGTCGAAGAGGCGCTGCCGATCCTCGAAAACTTCCCCGCGATCTTCCAGAAACTCCAAACGCTCCACGATGTCGGCCTCGATTACATCCACCTCGGCCAGTCTTCTACTACGCTCTCCGGCGGCGAAGCCCAACGGATCAAACTCGCTAAGGAGTTAAGCCGCAAACAGACCGGCAAGACGCTCTACATCCTCGACGAACCGACCACCGGCCTGCACTTTGAAGACGTCCGCCGCCTGCTCGACGTCCTCAACAAGCTTGTCGACCTCGGCAACACCGTCATCATTATTGAGCACCATCTCGATATCATGAAGTCTGGGGATTGGATTGTGGATCTGGGTCCCGAGGGTGGAGAACGTGGCGGCACCATCGTCGCCGCCGGCACGCCGGAACAGATTCTGCGCAGCAAGAAAAGCCATACCGCCCGCGCGCTCGAAAAGATTCTGAAACCGTGATTCCCGCCCCCGAAACTGCCGCTCCGCCCCGCTCCCCGTTCTGGGGCTGGCTTGATGTCCTGCTGACGCTGGGCGCCATTCTGCCCGCCCTGGTGCTCTCGGGCGGCCTGGTCCTGGCTGGCCTCCTCGTCCTCGGCATCAAGCCGGAGCCGAAGCTCATCGCCATGCCTTCGCAGCTGCTGGGCTATGCCTTCTGGGTGGCCGCCGCCTGGTTCACCTTCCATCTCCGCCATAAACAGCCGTTCTGGGAGAGCCTCGGTTTCGGGCTGCCGCCGCAGTACTGGCGCTTTCTCGCCTACGGCCCCGCGCTCACGCTGTTTGTCGGCTTAGCCGGCTGGGTCCTCCAGGCCAAGGAGGTCAAGATGCCGCTCATTGACGAACTTCTCGCCGATCCCGTGCAGCGGGTGCTCTTCTTCCTCTTTGCCGTCACCTTTGGTCCGGTCTGCGAAGAACTCTTCTTCCGCGGGCTCGTCCTGCCCGTGGCCGTCCGCAGCTTTGGCCAGGTGGCGGCGCTGGTGGTCACCAGCGTGCCCTTTGCCCTGATCCACGGCCCGCAATACTCCTGGAGCTGGCAGCATCTGCTCCTGCTCACGGTGGCGGGCCTCGTCTTCGGCTGGGTCCGGTTGCAGTCAGGAACCGGAGCCGCTACCTTGACGCACTGTACCTATAACCTTGCTATGTTTGGAGGCCTTTTCCTGAATGGTCGAAACTATTGAATGGACGGCGGAAGGGGTCGTGATGATCGACCAGACGCGCCTGCCCCGCGAAACGGTGTTTGTCACCTGCCGGAGCTACGGCGAAGTCGCGGATGCCATTAAGACGATGATCATCCGCGGCGCACCCGCCATCGGCGTGGCCGCAGCCATGGGCGTCGCCATCGGCGTCGAACGGAGCGACGATGACTTCGAGCTCATCTGCTCCACCCTCGCCGCCACCCGGCCCACCGCCGTGAACCTCTTTTGGGGCATTGAACGCATGCGCCGGCTCCACGCCACTCTCGCCGGCCAGAGCCGCGAAGCCATCACCGCCGCGCTCATCGCCGAAGCCAAGCGCGTCAAGGACGAGGACGTCGCCATCTGCATGGCCATCGGCGCCCACGGCGCGGACCTGGTCCCGGACGGCAAGACCGTCCTGACCCATTGCAACGCCGGCGCCCTCGCCACGGCCGGCTACGGCACCGCGCTCGGCGTCATCCGCGCCGCCGTGTCCGCCGGCAAAAAGATCGACGTCTTTGCCGATGAAACCCGCCCGTTTCTCCAAGGCGCCCGGCTCACCGCCTGGGAGTTGCAGGAAGACGGCATTCCCACTACCCTCATCACCGACAATATGGCCGGCCACTTTTTGAAGTCTGGCCGCATCGGCTGCGTGGTCGTCGGCGCGGACCGCATCGCCGGCAATGGCGACGTGGCCAACAAGATCGGCACCTACAGCGTCGCCGTCCTCGCCAAGGAAAACGGAGTCCCGTTCTACGTTGCCGCGCCGATCTCGACGCTCGACCTCACCCTGACGAGCGGCGATCAGATTCCCATCGAAGAGCGGTCGTCGAAAGAGGTGACCGAGGTCTACGGCGTACCCGTGGCCCCCGTCGGCATCGCCGTGCAGAATCCCGCCTTCGACGTCACCCCCAACCGCTACGTCGCCGGCATCATCACCGAGAAGGGCGTGGCCTATCCGCCGTTCACGGAGTCGCTGGCCCGCCTGGCGAACAGCTAAAAAAGAAAAAGGCCCTGAGCTTGCGCCCAGGGCCTTTTCGGTTGCTTCCGCAGCCGGACTGGTTTAGTAGTCCATGCCGCCGGGGCCGTGATCATGGCCGCCCGGAGCCGGAGCCGGCTTCTTCTCGGGGATCTCACAGATCATCGCTTCGGTGGTCAGCATCAAAGCGCTGATCGAAGCGGCGTTCTGCAGAGCCGAGCGGGTCACCTTGGCCGGGTCGATAACGCCCGCGGCCAGCAGATCCTCGTACTCGCCGGAAGCGGCGTTGAAGCCGAAGTTGGCGTTCTTGTTCTCGCGAACCTTCTCGATGACGATCGCGCCTTCAAAGCCGGCGTTGCCGGAGATCTGACGGATCGGCTCTTCGCAGGAGCGCTTGATGATGTCCACACCGATCTGCTCGTCACCGGGAACCTTCAGGGCGCCCAGAGCGATGGCCGCGCGGAGCAGAGCGATACCGCCGCCAGGAACGATGCCCTCTTCGACGGCCGCACGGGTGGCGTGCAGGGCGTCTTCAACGCGGGCCTTCTTTTCCTTCATTTCGGTTTCGGTAGCCGCACCGACCTTGATCACCGCAACGCCGCCGGCGAGCTTCGCCAGGCGTTCCTGGAGCTTCTCGCGGTCGTAGTCGGAGGTGGTGTCTTCGATCTGGTTGCGGAGCTGCTTGATGCGGCCCTCGATGCCAGCGGCATCGCCCGCGCCGTCGATGATCGTCGTGTTGTCCTTGTCGATCGTGACGCGCTTGGCGCGGCCCAGATCCTCAAGACGGACGCCCTCGAGCTTGATCCCGATGTCTTCCATAATGGCCTTGCCACCGGTCAGGATCGAGATGTCCTCGAGCATCGCCTTCCGGCGGTCGCCGAAGCCAGGAGCCTTCACGGCCGCGCAGTTCAGCGTGCCGCGGAGCTTGTTCACCACGAGAGTCGCCAGAGCCTCGCCTTCCACTTCCTCAGCAATGATGAGGAGCGGACGGCCGCCACGGGCAACCTGCTCGAGCACCGGCAGCAGATCCTTCATGTTGCTGATCTTCTTCTCGTAGATCAGGATGAACGGGTCTTCCATCACGACTTCCATCCGGTCGGCGTCGGTGACGAAGTAGGGGCTCAGGTAGCCACGGTCAAACTGCATGCCTTCCACGGTCTGGAGCTCGGTGACCATGGTCTTCGACTCTTCCACCGTGATCACGCCGTCCTTGCCGACCTTCTTCATCGCTTCCGCAATGATGGTGCCGATCGTCGAGTCGCCGTTGGCGGAAATGGTGCCGACCTGGGCGATCTTCTCGTCGTTGGCAACCTTGGTCGCCATCGACTTCACTTCGCCAATGCAGACTTCCACAGCCTTCTCAATGCCGCGCTTCAGCGCCATCGGGTTGGCGCCGGCCGCAACAGCCTTCACGCCTTCGCGATAGATCGCCTGCGCCAGAATGGTGGCCGTCGTCGTGCCGTCGCCGGCGATGTCGGAGGTCTTCGAAGCAACCTCACGGACCATCTGGGCGCCCATGTTCTCGAGCGGATTCGCCAGCTCGATTTCCTTCGCGACGGTCACGCCGTCCTTGGTGATCGTCGGGCCGCCGAACTTCTTCTCGAGGACCACGTTCCGGCCCTTGGGACCGAGGGTCACTTTCACGGCGTCGGCGAGCTGATTCACCCCGCGCAGGATGGCCTGGCGGCTATTTTCCGAATAAACAATCTGTTTTGCAGCCATGTGTCTTAATCCTTCGTAAACGTACGGTGTTACGCGATCACGCCAAGGACTTCGTCCTCGCGCATAATCAGATATTCGTTGCCGTCAACCTTGATGTCGCTGCCGGAGTACTTTCCGAACAGGATCCGGTCGCCAGCCTTCAGCTCGAGCGGAGCAATCTTGCCATCATCGAGACGCTTGCCAGTGCCGACGGCGACCACTTCGCCTTCTTGCGGCTTCTCTTTCGCGCTGTCCGGAATGATGATGCCGTTCAAAACGGTCTCTTTCTCTTCAATGCGTTTCACGACAATGCGGTCGTGCAATGGGCGGATGTTCATGTTTATTTCCTCCAATACTACCGGGTACTACCGACTCAATTATTAGCACACTCCGCGCAGGAGTGACAAGAGTTATTTGTATCTTGTTGAAAAGAGGACATCAATGAAAACATTAAGTGTTCTTGTGTCGTGCTCGCCAGTCGCAATCTGATATTTGCGGGCTCAAATTTACTTTATTGTCATAGAGTGATAGCCTAGCCTTCACCATGGCCCATCTCGATCTCCACTCCCTCCGCCAGCACGTTGACACCGGCGCCGTCGAAACCGTCGTCGCCGGCTTCACCGACCACTACGGCCGTCTGATGGGCAAACGCTTCGACGCCGCCTACTTCCTCGACAGCGTCGCCAACCACGGCACCCACGCCTGCAACTACCTCCTCACGACCGACGCCGAAATGCAACCCGTCCCCGGCTACCGCTTCGCCAACTGGGAACTCGGCTACGGCGACTTCCACCTCCTCCCCGACCTCGCCACCCTCCGCCTCACCACCTGGCAACCCAAAACCGCCTTCGTCCACTGCGATGTCGACCATGTCGCCGTCGCCCCCCGCTCCATCCTGAAACAGCAGATCGCCGCCGCCGCCGCCCTCGGCTATCACGCCATGGCCGCCTCCGAACTCGAATACTTCGCCTACCGGCAAACGTACCGCGCCGCCCACGAACAGGACTACCAGAAGCTTGAACCCCTCAGCTGGTACCTCGAAGACTACAACCTGCTCCAGGGCAGCCGCGAAGAGTTCTACACCGCCGCCGTCCGCCGCCACCTCCGCCAGTCCGGCATCCCCGTCGAAAACTCGAAGGGCGAATGGGGCCTCGGCCAGCACGAAGTCAACGTCCGCTACAGCGACATCCTGACCATGGCCGATAACCACGTGCTCTTCAAGCAGTGCCTCAAGGAGATCGCCGAGCAGAGCGGCATCAGCGTCACCTTCATGGCCAAGCCCCACCACGGCCAAGCCGGCTCAAGTTGCCACCTGCACCTCAGCCTCAGCCAGTTCGCCGACGGCGACCCGGCCATCTTCCGCCACTTCCTCGGCGGCTGGATCGCCCACGCCCCTGAGTTCATGGTCTTCTACGCGCCCACCGTCAACTCCTACAAGCGCTACGAAGACATGTCCTGGGCGCCCACCCGCCTCGCCTGGAGCAAGGACAACCGTACCGCCGGCTTCCGCGTCGTCGGCGAAGGCAAAAGCCTCCGCATCGAAAATCGCATCCCCGGCGCCGATGCCAACCCCTATCTCGCCTTCGCCGCCTCGCTCGCCTCCGGCATCGACGGCATAGTCAACAAAATCGAACCGCCCGAAGAGTTCCGCGGCGACGTCTACTCCGCCCAGTCCCTGCCCCGCGTCCCCTACACCCTCGGCCAGGCCACCGATCTGTTTGCCGCGAGCGACTTCACCAAACGCGTCCTCGGCGCTGAAGTCGTCGAGCACTACGCTCATTTCTTCCGCACCGAGCAGAAATCGTACGATTTCGCCGTGACGGATTGGGAACGCCGCCGTTACTTTGAGAAGATTTAGTTCTATGGATCGTTTGAAAGACCAAGTGGCGCTCATTACCGGCGCCGGTAGTGGCATCGGGAAAGAGACCGCGCAGCTCTTCCTCGCCGAAGGCGCGAAAGTCGTGGCCGTCGACCTGAACGGTGACGCCGCCGCCCAGATTCCCGGCGTTCACGCCGTCCAGGCCGATGTCTCTAAGGCCGCCGACTGCGAGCGCATGGTGCGCGAGGCCGAACAGACCTACGGCAAGCTGACCATCCTGTTCAACAACGCCGGCATCTCCCATGCCGACGACGATGACGCCATCGCCACCACCGAAGACGTCTGGGACCTCACCTTCGCCGTGAACGTCAAAGGCGTCTTCCTCGGCTGCAAGTACGGCATCCCGGCCCTGCGCCGCGCCGGCGGCGGGTCCATCATCAACACGGCCTCCTTCGTCGCCATCCTCGGCGCCGCGACGCCCCAGTTGGCCTATACGGCCAGCAAAGGCGCCGTGCTTTCCATGTCGCGCGAACTCGCCGCCATCCACGCCCGCGAAAACATCCGCGTCAACGCCCTCTGCCCCGGCCCCCTCCAGACCGAGCTGCTCATGAAGTACCTCAATACCGAGGAGAAGAAGCAGCGTCGCCTCGTCCACATCCCCATGGGCCGCTTCGGCCAGGCCGTGGAGATCGCCAAGGCCGCTCTCTATCTCGCCTCCGACGACTCCTCCTTCGTCACCGGCACCGAGTTCCTCGTTGACGGCGGCATCACCGCGGCCTATACGACGCCGTTATGATCCAGCGGACCATCTCTCCGGTGGACGGCTCGGTCTATGCCGAGCGCGAACTCTCGACCAACGTGGACGCCCTGCTCGCGCCGCCGCCGAAGCTATCTCTGGCCGAGCGCATCGCCCTCTGCGAAGCGCTCGTCGCCAAATTTGAAGCCGAAGCGGACGCGATCGGCGAAGAGCTGACCTGGCAGATGGGCCGCCCCATCCGCTATACGCCGAATGAGATCCGCCGCGGGTTCGCCGAACGGGCCCGCTACATGATCTCGATCGCCGAACAGTGCCTGGCCGACATCCCGGCCCCCGCCGGGTTCATCCGGAAAGAGCCCGTGGGCGTGGTCTTCACCATCGCCCCCTGGAACTATCCCTACCTCTGCGCCGTGAACTCCATCGTCCCGGCCATCCTGGCTGGTAACGCCGTCCTGCTCAAGGCTTCGGCGCAGACCCCGCTGGTCGCCGAGCGCTTCGCCGCCGCCCTACCGCCGGAGGTCCTCCGCTACGCCCATCTCTCGCACGAAAGCGTTCTGAAGCTGGTAGGCGACCGCCGCATTGGCTTCGTTTCGTTCACCGGCTCCGTCGCCGGAGGCCGGCAGATTGAAGCTGCCGCCCGGGCGCCCCTCGCGCTCGAACTCGGCGGCAAGGATCCGGCTTACGTCCGCGCCGATGCCGACATCGCCCACGCCGTCGAAAACCTCGTCGACGGGGCCATGTTCAACTCCGGCCAGTCCTGCTGCGGCGTCGAACGGATCTATGTCGATCGCGCTGTCTACGCGGAGTTCGTCGAACGCGCCGTCGCGCTGACGAACGACTACGTCCTGGGCAACCCCTTCGATAAGGCCACCACCCTCGGCCCCATGGTCCGGTCGGCCGCCGCGGATTTCGTCCGGGCGCAGGTTGCCGAAGCCGTGGCGCAGGGCGCCGTGGCCCATATCCACATGCCCGACCCCGGCGGCGCCTATCTGCCCCCGCAGATCCTCACGAACGTCAACCACTCCATGCGGGTGATGACGGAGGAGACCTTCGGCCCGGTCGTCGGCATCATGCCCGTCGATTCCGAGGCCGAAGCGATCGGCCTGATGAACGATAGCGCCTACGGGCTCACCGCCAGCATCTGGACAACCGATCAAGCCGCCGCTCTCCGCATCGGCGCGCAGATCGACACCGGAACCGTCTATCACAACCGCTGCGACTATCTGGCTCCTTCGCTCGCCTGGACGGGCGTGAAGGATTCGGGGCGCGGCACGGCCTTGAGCGTTCTTGGCTTCTCGCAATTCACCCGGCCCAAATCTTTCCTCCTATGATTCTTCCGCTGCTCGCCCTCGCCCTCTCCTCGGAGACCCTCCTCGATTGGCGCAATCCCAATCAGCCGCAGATCTCGCCGGACGGGCAGCGGATCGTCTATACGCTTGAGACGGCGGACCGGTTCAATGACCGGTTCGAGAACACCCTTTGGATGGTCTCCGTCGATGGCAAGGACCACCGGCCGATCGGCGCGGGACGTCTCGCGCGCTGGTCGCCGGACGGCACGAAGCTCGCATATCTGAAACAGTCGCAGCTCTGGGTTCGCTGGATGGATACCGGGGTCGAGGCGCGGATTACGGATCTCGAGACCGCCCCCACCGCCATGAGCTGGTCGCCGGACGGGACGCAACTGGCGTTTCTGCGGCGCGTGGCCGGCACGCCGGAGTGGTCGATCAAGATGCCGAAGGCGCCGGAGGGCGCCAAGTGGGCGGAGCCGCCTTCGGTGGTCACCCGCCTGCGCTGGCGGGCGGACGGCATCGGCGGCGCGGGGCTGATTCCGAACGGGTTCACGCATCTGTTCGTCGTCCCGGTCACCGGCGGAGCGCCCCGGCGCATCTCTTCGGGAGATTTCAACCACGGCGGCGAACCGTCGTGGACGCCGGACGGCAAGTCCATCTACCTGCACGGCGCCCGCAGCGGCAACGCCGACCACGAACTGTACCCGGAAGACATCTGGGCGTTTGACGTTGCCACCGGCAAGGCGACCCAGGTCACCCGGGCGAACGGCCCGGAGCTGAATCCGCTGGTTTCGCCTGATGGCAAGCTGATCGCCTGGCTCGGCTACGCCGATAAGGGCAACGCCGCGCATACCACCGCTCTCTGGCTTGCCAACCCCGATGGCAGCAACGCCCGGCGCTTGGCGCAGGGCCTGGACCGCAATATCAGCACCCCCGTCTGGGGCGCGGACAGCAAAACCCTTTATGCCGTGGTGGAGGATGCCGGCACCTCTGCGGTCTATTCGTTCGGTCTCGATGGCAACTACAAGGCCCTCACCGACGGCAAGCTGCGCCTGGCCACCGCCTACGCCGCAGCCGAGCAGATGACCATGGCGCGGAACGGGCAAGTGGCCATCACCGGCTCGAGCCCCCAGCAGCCGAAGGAGGTGTTCACCTTCTCCGCCGCCGGCGGAGCGCTCAAGAAGCTCACCGATACCAACGGCAGCCTGCTGGCCGCCAACCCCATCGGCGCGGTGGAGGAGATTCGCTACAAGAGTTTTGACGGCCAAATGATCCAGGGGTGGATCATCAAACCCCCCGGCTTCGATCCGGCGAAGAAGTATCCGCTGATTCTCGATATCCACGGCGGCCCCCATGCGATGTACGGCATCGAGTTCAACCACCAGATGCAGATCTACGCCGCCCGGGGCTTCGTCGTGCTCTATACGAATCCTCGCGGCTCCACCGGCTACGGCGAAGAGTTCGCCAACGTGATCCACGGCCGCTATCCCGGCGACGACTATCAGGACCTGATGGCCGGCGTGGATGCCGTGGTGGCCAAAGGCTACATCGATCCGAAGAAGCTCTGCGTCACCGGCGGCAGCGGCGGCGGCATCCTGACCGCATGGATCGTCACCCGCACGGACCGCTTTGCCGCGGCCGTGTCGCAGTATCCGGTCATCAACTGGTTCACCCAGACCGGTTCAGCCGATATCGGTCTGCTGATGACCCGCTGGATGAAGTCGATGCCCTGGGAGAACCCGAAACAGTACATCGACCACTCGCCGCTATTCTTCGCCGACAAGGTGAAGACCCCGACGATGCTCATCACCGGCGAGGAGGATTGGCGCACCCCGATCGGGCAGACCGAGGAGTTCTATTTCGCGCTGAAGGCCCGGAAGATCGATACCGTCATGGTGCGGATCCCGCGCGAGCCGCACGGCATCCGGGGCGCCTTCCCGAGCCACCGCATCGCCAAGATCGAACACATTCTCGGCTGGTTTGAAAGGTACGTGAAGTAGCTACAGCTTGGGTTCCGTCCGGTCCCGCTTCAAGGCGCCTGCCACCTTCACGGCCGTCTTCGAGACGCTCTCGGCCGAAGAGTCCTTGGGGCGGCCGGTGGTCGACCAGATCACGTTCCCCGTGGCCCGCTGCACCAGGAAGATGTTGCCCCGGCCACGGCCCCACGAGCTGTTGCCAACACGCGCCGCGGTCACCGACTCGTTTTCCTTCATGTCGCCGATCGTGCGGGTCTGCGCCTTCTTCTTCTTATCCTTATCCTTTTCCTCTTCCTGCGGCGCCTCCACTTTCGGGGCCGGTTTCGGCGCGTACAGATCGGCCAGCTTCTTTTCAAACGCCTCGCCCACCCGATCGGTGAAAACGGCATCGGCCTTCAGCGGATCGGTCACCACCTGCACCACGCCGGACTTGGTGAGCTCGCTCGCCAGATACTGGTCGAGGCCATTGGTCATGGGGAGGAGGTAGACGGCCTTCACCTCGCGGACGGCCGGATCGGCGGCCCACAGGCTCATCGCGCAAAACAACACCGGGAGGAACTTCATGCCTTCATGATACCTTCAGAGTTTGTACAAAGGACTTCGGATCACGGTCATCATCCCTTGTCTCAATGAAGAGCAGGGAATTGAAAAGGTGTTGCGGCGCATGCCGGATTTTGTGGATGAGGTGATCGTCGTCGACAACAATTCGACGGACCGTACCGCCGACGTCGCCGAATCGCTCGGGGCGCGGGTGATTCGGGAGCACGTCCGCGGCTACGGGCGCGCCTACAAAAAAGGCTTTTCGGTGGCCACCGGCGATGTGATCATCACCCTCGACGGCGACCATAGCTACCCGCCCGATGCCATCTCCTACCTCCTCGAAGCCTTCCTCCACCTCGAAGCCGACTTCCTGAACGCGAGCCGCTTCCCGGTGCGCGACCGGCAGGCGATGAGCTTCAAACACAAGTTCGGAAACTTCGTGCTCTCGGTGGCGATGAGCCTGCTCTACTTCCGCTGGGTGCGGGACTCGCAAAGTGGCATGTGGGTGTTCCGGCGGTCGATTCTCGACGGCATGAACCTGACTTCGGACGGCATGGCCTTCAGCGAAGAGATCAAAATTGAAGCCTTGAAGCGTTCCGACGTCCGGTTTAACGAAATCTCCATTCAGTACTCCTCCCGGCTGGGCGAAATCAAGCTCAACCCCTGGCGCGACGGCTTCTACAACCTCTGGTTCCTGGTCAAGAAACGATTCTCGTGAGTGTCACCGCCATCATCCCCATGTGGAACCGGGCGGACCTGACCCGGCAATGCGTGGCGAGGCTACGGGAGCAGACCGTGCCCTTTGACCGGATTCTGGTGGTGGACGATGGGTCGGCGGAACCGTATGCGGGGCCGGACGTCATCCGGCTGCCGGAGAACCGCGGCTTTGCCGCGGCCGTCAACGCCGGCTGGCGGGCGGCGGCCACCACGCACATCGCCGTGATCAACAACGATGTCCAATTGGCGCCAGAGTGGCTGGAGCGCCTGCTCGCCGCCGGGGGCTGGTTCGCCACCGGAAAACTCTACATGCCCAACGGCTTGCTGGACGGGACCTTCGACCTGGTAAGCCGGGGCGGCTTTGCCTGGCGCGCGGGGCACGGCAAGCCGGACGGCGGGCTTTGGGATGAGCCGCGGGAGATCGCCATGGCCTCCTTCACGGCCGTGCTCCTGCGCACCGAACTGCGCGATACAGTCGGCTATCTGGACGAATCGTTTGGCACCTACTACGAAGACGTCGAGTTTGGCGTCCGCTGCCGGCGGGCCGGTTTGCGCGGCCGCTACGTGCCTTCCGCGACGGGTGTGCATGCCGGCAGCGCCACGGCCGGCGCCTGGAGCGAGTTCATGGTCCGGCAAATTTCGGCCAACCAGGCGCGGCTGGTGGCCAAACATTGGGGCAATCGACACAGTTGGGCGGTTGGCGTGGCCCAGTTTCTGTGGCGGCGGCTGGCCGCGCGCCGGGGCCAGCGGGCGGTTTTTCCGGTGTTCCCCGTGGAACAGTCGGGGCCGCTCGCCTGGGACGACGCGCTGATCGAGTCGCTGCAGCGGGAAACCGGCTTCGATACCTTCTGGCGCTGGTACTTTCGGCTGGTACGTCCATGAGCCGGGCGACCGCTGTGATCGTCACCTACAACTCGGGGGCGCACCTGGCCGAGGCTGTGGCCTCCTGTCAACGGTTCGGGGTGCCGGTGGTGATTGTGGATAACGCCTCGACGGACGGGACGATCTTCCCCAATGGAGTCACAGTTTTACGAAACGAAGCCAATCGGGGGTTCGCCGCGGCGGTGAATCAGGGGGTTCTGGCTCATGAAAATCCATTAACCTTGCTGTTGAATCCCGACGCCCGGCTGCTCACCGGGATCGAGCCGCTTTGTGACATCTGTGTTGCGAACCGACACACTGCCGCCGCCGGCGTGCTGGTGGAGGCGGACGGCAGGCCGCAGAAGGGGTTTAGTATCAGGCGGTTGCCCACGCCGGCCGCGTTGGCATTTGAAGTGCTCGGGATTAATCAACTCTGGCCAGGGAATCCGGTCAACCGGAGGTATCGCTGTGCCGAGCTAGATCTCAACAGCAGGCAACGGGTGGAGCAGCCCGCGGGAGCCCTGTTTCTGTTTCGGCGGGATGATTGGGAGGAATTGGGCGGTTTTGATGAGCGGTTTTTTCCAGTCTGGTTTGAAGATGTCGACTTCGCCAAACGCCTGCTCGACCGGGGTGGAGCGATCGTACTGGAGCCGGCTGTCCGCGCCCATCACGTGGGGGGCCACTCGGTGGAAAAGCTTCCGGATTCAAACCGCATCCGATTCTGGTATGGTAGCCTGCTTAGGTACGTTGTTCACCATTTTGGGCCCTTTACCCGGCGGCTCGTTGCGGGATGCGTACTTCTCGGCTTGGCAGCAAGATGCATCTTGGGGATTTTCCTGCTGCGAGGCTGGCCGGTACTCGGCGCACATATCGATTCCATCCGACTCGCTGCCCGTTGTGTAGTTCTTGGGAATCTTCAGAACCACTAGACAATCTACATGGCTCAACCCGAACTGGTTTCCGTCACCATCGTCACCTACAACAGCGGCCGATTCATTAAGCGTTGTCTCGAGTCTGTGCTGGCGCAGAAGTACCCGAGTCTCGAAGTGATTGTGGTGGATAACAACTCGACGGACGGAACCGTTGACATTCTCGAGCAGTTCGACGACCGCTGCCGGGTTTTCTACAACGATGAAAATACGGGGTTTGCGGCCGCGCAAAACCAGGCGATCCACCTCAGCCGGGGAGAATGGGTACTCACGCTGAACCCCGATGTGCTCCTGCTGCCCAACTTCATCGCGCAACTGGTGGAAGCCGGCTATCTCCATCCCCGCATCGGCGCGGTGTGCGGCAAGCTGCTGACGATCAGTGCCACCTTTGACCTGCCGGAACGGCCGCGCGTGGATTCGACCGGGATCTATTTCACCCCCATGCTGCGGCACCTCGACCGGGGGAGCCAGGAAGTGGACAACGGCGAGTACTCGAACTTCGAGTACGTCTTCGGCGCCACCGCCGCCGCTGCCCTGTACCGCCGGGAGATGATTGACGACATCTCGATTGACGGCGAGTTCTTTGACGCCGACTTCTTCGTCTACCGGGAAGATGCCGACGTGGCGTGGCGTGCCCAACTGCTGGGCTGGCGGTGTCTGTACACCCCCAACCCGCGGGCGTACCACGTCCGCAACGTTCTGCCGGGCAATCGCCGGGCCTTACCCGCCGAAATCAACATGCACTCGGTGAAGAACCGGTTCCTGATGCGGATCAAGAACATGACGGCCGACCTCTACAAGCGGCACTGGTTCTGGATCACGGTGCGCGATGCGGTCGTCATCGCCTGCTGCTTCACCCGGGAGACCTCGTCGCTCAAAGCGTTTCCGGCCATTGTCAGCACCTGGAAGCGGGTTTGGGCAAAGCGGGAGATCATTATGCGGCGCCGCCGCGTGACGGATGAGTACATGGCCAGTTGGTTTCAAAAGGAGCCGACGGCTCGTCCGGCGCCCAAGCCGACGCCGGCACGGGTGCAATCGCGGCTCAAGACAGCCCGCGGATAGCCAATGCGCATTGCGATTGTTGGCACGCGCGGCGTTCCGGCCAACTACGGAGGGTTCGAGACGTTCGCCGAGGAGTTGGGGCGCCGTCTGGTGGAGCGGGGACACGAGGTGCTCGTCTACTGCCGGGAGCACCATCCGAGCAGCCACTTTTTAGGGATGCGGCTGTGCACCCTGCCGACCATCCGCCACAAGTACCTCGAAACCATCGTGCACACGGCGTTCTCGACGGCGCATCTGCTCACCCAGCGCCAGGACATCGCCCTCTATTGCAACGCCGCCAACGCAATTTTTGCCTGGATGCCGCGCCTCGCCGGAACCCGGGTGGCCCTGAACGTCGACGGGCTCGAACGGAAGCGGAAGAAGTGGAACTGGGCGGCGAAGGCGTGGTACCGGATGTCGGAGTGGCTGGCGACCTTCTGCCCGAACCGCGCCGTATCCGATGCGCTCGCCATTCGCGAGTATTACCGGGAGCAGTACCAAACGGAAACCACCTTCATCGCCTATGGCGCCGAGATGGGGAAGCTCACTACGCGGAAAGCGTTGGATCAACTGGGTTTGGAGCCGGAACGCTACTTCCTCTATGTCAGCCGCATGGAGCCCGAAAACAACGCCCTTCTCGTCCGCCAGGCCTTTGAACAGGTGGAGACGCCCCTGCGCCTCGCCCTGATTGGCGACGCGCCCTACTCGGCTGACTACATCGCGGAGGTGCGGCAGACGCGTGACCCCCGCATCGTCATCCCCGGGGCGATCTACGGCAAGGGCTATAAGGAATTGGGTTCGTTCTGTTATGCGTATATTCACGCGACCGAAGTGGGCGGCACCCATCCGGCGCTGATTGAGGCGATGGGCCGGGGCGCCCTGGTGCTCTACCTCGATACCGAGGAGAACCGCGAGGTCGCCGGGGGCGTGGGGTTGCCGTTCACGGCGGCCAACCTGCCGGAGGTGCTCCGCCAGGTGCTGGCGCTGCCGGAGCCGGAGCGGGAGAGGCTGCGCGCCGCGGCCGTGAGCCGCGTGCAGGAGCGGTACAGTTGGGACGCAGTGACCGATGCGTATGTGAAGCTGTTTGAGGAGCTATGCACCGATCGTGGTTAGAAGTCTCGCTCGGGTCGATCGCCGGTAACTTCCGGGCGGTCCGGGCGGTGGTAGGGCAGGAAGTGGCGGTGATGCCGGTGGTGAAGGCGGATGCCTACCGCCACGGGGCCGTGGCGGTGGCGCGGTCCTTGGAACGGGCCGGGGCGCGGTGGCTGGCCGTGAGCAATGTGCAGGAGGGCGCGGCGCTGCGCGACGCCGGAATCCAGACGCGGATTCTGGTGATGGCCGATTTTCTGCCCGGCAGCCGCGAGGCGTTCTTCGACTACCGGCTCACCCCCGCGCTGCACGACCTGGGGGAGATTGGCGAACTCGAACGCCTGGCCACCCGGCGGGGGCAGGCCGTGGCGTTTCACCTGAAGATCGACAGCGGCATGGGGCGGCTGGGGACGCGGTCCGAGGCGGCGGCGGTGGCCGAAGCGGTCGGCGGCTGCCAGACGGCGCAGTTTGAAGGTCTGATGACCCACTTCGCCTCCTCCTCCGACTATGGCTCGAGCCAAACGGACGAGCAGACGCGGTACTTCTTCGATCTCCTCACGGCGACCGGTCTGCGGCCGGCGTATGTGCACTTATCGAGCACGATTCCCATCGCCTACGGCCGCCGCGAAGCTTGGGGCAACATGGTGCGCCCGGGCCACGCCATCTACGGCTATATCTCCCCGGCCAAGGGGCCGGCGCCGGACCGGGAGTTGGACGTGACCCCGGCGCTAACCTGGAAGACCTGCGTGCTCGAAGTGAAAGATATTCCGGCGGGCGCCGCCGTGGGCTACGGCGCCATCTACCGGGCCACCAAACCGATCCGGATTGCCGTGCTGGCGGCGGGCTACGCCGATGGCTACCCGCACCGGTTGTCGAACAAGGGGAAGGTGCTGGTGCAGGGGCGGGTCTGCCCGGTGATCGGCGCTGTTTCGATGGACGTGACCACCATCGACGTGACCGGGATTGCCGGGTTGAAGCCGGGCGATCCGGTGACGCTACTCGGCGGCGAAATCGACGCGCAGCAGATTGCCCGGACGGCGGGAACCATCTCCTACGCCGTGCTGTGCGGCATCAGCTCCCGCGTGGCGCGGATGTTTGTCGATTAGCGGCGGACGCCAATCAGGACATTGGGTTCGAACAGATAGGGCGGCACCAGGCCGCACAGATCGCCGAGCGGGAGCACCTCCGGCGGCAGGACGAAACCCAGGGCTTCGGTCATAAACTCACGGCGCTGCTCGATGCGATTCCACACGCCGGGATACTGCGCGGCCACGGCGGCGCGCAGGGCCTCGTCGGCGAGGGCGTAGCTATCCTCCATACGGACGGAGGAGAAGCGCGAAGACGAGGGGATGATGTCGGACTGAAGGATCATGCCGCTCGTGAGCGGTTCGGTCGAGCCAGCGTAGATCGGCGAGCCGGGCCATTCGTCGAAGTGGATCAGGTGGCCGGGGTTGAGAAAGATGCCGAACTGTTCGAAGGGCAGCAGCCGCTGGATGAGATCGAACAGTTCGCCGCCGGAGCGGCCGACGGTGAGGTGTTCGAACCAGGCGGCCATGGCGGCGACGTAGGGTCCGGCGAACTCGTCGACGTAGCCGGCGGGGGCGTCGTTCGCATCAAAGCCGAGCCAGCCGCAGCGGCAGCAGTTGCTGCCCCAGTAGCTGACGTTGGCGGAGAAGTACTCGCCGCGGCGGAGTTCGTTGCCGCTGGCGCTGGCGAGGCTGACGCGGGTGGGGCCGGTTTTGACGGTCCAGTGGCAGGCCATCGGGCGGCCGTTGTAGCCGCCTTGGGTGGCCACCTGATGGTCGGTTAGGCCCTCGCGCAGGCCGAAGAGCATGCGGCGCATGGCTTCGGCGGCGGCGACGTTCGCGCCTTCGAAATAGGCGATCTCCCAGGGGGAAGCTTGGGCGCGCAGGCGCGTGAAGGCGCGGGTGGCGTTCTCGACGGGGGCGAACTGGCGGAGCAGATCGATGAGATAGGACGGCAGATCGGACTGCGTGGGCTCGTCGTAGTCTTTCCAGCCGACGACGCCGAGCTTGGGGCTGTGCGCGAGGCCTTCGGCGGTGAAAATTTCGCGGAGCGTGCGGCCGTGGTTGCGGGGCTGGTCCATCAGGGAGAACGGCGGATAGACTTCGCCGCGGAGGAGGCCGGCGGTATAGAGGGCGCTGATGCGGAGGTAGCCGATGCACTCGTTGCCGACGAGCAGGAGCGGCGTGCCTTCGGCGGGGAGGAGGAGGAGGGCTTCTTCAAAGCGGGGGTCGAAGCCGGTGGCCCAGAGGAGGTTGGCGTAGTGTTCGCGGTCGCCGTAGACGAGCAAGTGGGAGTAGCCGAGGGCGCGGGCGCGGGCGAGGCGGGGTTGCAGCTCGGTGGCGTCGGCCCAGGGGAGAGGTTCGGCGGGGCCGGTGTCGGGCCAGTCGGTTTCGAGGAGGGTGTGGGTCCAGGTCATGGGCGATCGATGAGGTAGCCGCGGAGGAGAATGTGGGAGACGTTGAACTCGGGTTGGCTGTCCCAGATGATGGTGGCGGCTTCATCGACCACGAAACCAGTGGTGAGAGCCTCCGACGTGCCGCCGTAGCCGAATTCGTCCAGCAGAAGGGTGGACTGGTGGACCATCCGATTGTTGGTGCGGTCGTTCCGCAACGCGACCGACAGCCGTAGGGTGACGTTCTGGCGGGCCGGCTTTGGTGGGGCTTTGACCTGCCAGTCGACATCGGTGATGACGAGATAGCGGCCGCTGGGTATCTGAAACGGGAACTGGGTGGTGGCGTCAGGAAAGTTGCGCTGCCAAATGCCGGTGGGCATCAGCGTACCGGCGCATTCGAGCACGACGTGGTCAGCCGGACTCACTCCTAAATGTGATGCCATGAAGAGACAATAGCACCATGAGCAAAACCGTCAATTGGCTGGTGATCGGGGTGGGCGACATCACCCGCAAGCGGGTCCTGCCGGCGATCGAGGCGCATGAGCGGAGTACGCTGCGGGGGATTGTGACCCGCTCGCCCGAGAAAGCCTCACCCTACGGCTGCAATGTCTACCCGGATCTCGAGGTGGCGCTGCGCGATAAAGAGATCCACGCGGTCTACGTAGGGACACCCGTGGCGCTGCATGCGCCGCAGACCGTCCTGGCCTTGCACGCCGGCCGGCACGTGCTTTGCGAAAAGCCGATGGCAATGAACTATCCCGAAGCGCGCGACATGGTGACCGCCGCCCGGGACACCGGGAACCTGTTTGGCGTGGCCTACTACCGGCGGCTCTACCCGAATCTGCAGCGGGCCAAGGCGCTGGTGGAAGCCGGGGCGATTGGACAGCCGGTGCTGTGCGAGGCCTCCTGCCATAGCTGGGTGCCGCCCGGCATTGAGCCGGACTACTGGCGCTTCGACCCGGAGCTGGCGGGGGGCGGGCCGCTCTACGACATCGCTTCGCACCGGATTGATGCGATGAACTTCCTGTTCGGCAACCCGGCGAAGGCGACCGGATTTCTCTCGAACGCGGTGCATCAGTACGCCGTGGAGGATAATGCCACGGTGCTCGTGGAGTATCCGAAGGGCGTGCGCGGGGTGGTGGATGTGCGGTGGCATAGCCAGGTGGACCGCGATGAGTTCCGCATCGTGGGCACCGAGGGCGCGATTGAACTGACGCCGCTCAACAGTGGACGGGTGGTCTGGCCCGGCGGGACGGAGGAGTTGCCGCCCCACGCGAACCTGCACTATCCCCTGATTGAGCATTTTGCGAACGCAATTCTGGACGGTATCCCCCTGATTTCGTCGGGAGAGACGGCCATGTGGACGGACTGGGTGACGGGAAAGGTTG
Source organism: Terriglobales bacterium (assembly GCA_027485675.1). Lineage (GTDB taxonomy): Bacteria > Acidobacteriota > Terriglobia > Bryobacterales > Bryobacteraceae. Next base: position 152,792 of record JAIXQP010000050.1, read on the forward strand.
TAATCCGGTTATGATAAAAGTTAATCGCCGCATCTGCGCCGCGTTAGCCTCTCCATGCCGGAAAGTACAAAGATCGATGTGAATAGTTGGCTCGAAGAAGAGCTCTTTCAGCAGTACAAGAACAACCATACGTTCGTGGACGAAAGCTGGCAAAGCCAGTTTGCCGCGGAGAAAGGAAACGGGGCCGTCGCCGCTGCGCCACCGCCCCCGCCTCCGCCGCCTCCACCCCCGCCGCCACCTCCGCCTCCGCCAGCCCCGGCGGCCACGGGCGTGACGACGACCCAGACGCAGGCTGTCGAAACGAAGCCAGCTCCGAGTAAGGACGTCGATTCCTCCGAACAGCTAGTGCCCCTGCGGGGCGCCCCGGCGCGGCTCGCCGAGAACATGACCCTGTCGCTTTCGATTCCGACGGCGACGAGCCAGCGGTCGATTCCGGTGAAGGTGATTGACGAGAACCGGCGGATCATCAATCAGCACCGGTCTCTGTTGGGTCATTCGAAGATCTCCTATACGCACATCATCGGCTGGGCCATTGTGAAGGCCGTGCAGGCCAATCCGGCGATGAACTGCGCCTATGTGGAGCAGGGCAAGGATCTTTTCAAGATCGTTCGCGGCCACATCAATTTGGGACTGGCGATCGATCTGCCGTCCCGCGACGGCGGCCGGGCGCTCGTGGTGCCCAACATCAAGAACGCCGGTGCGATGACGTTCTCGCAGTACCTGAAGTCCTACGACGAACTCGTGCAGCGGGGCCGCAAGGGCAAACTGACCGTGGCGGATTTCGCGGGCACGTCGATTTCGCTGACGAACCCCGGCACGGTGGGCACCGTGGGATCGATTCCCCGGTTGATGCCGGGCCAGGGCTGCATCATTGCGACGGGCGCCATCGACTTTCCGGCCGAATATCAGGGCGTAACCGAAGAGATGCGGGCGATGCTGGGCATCGGCAAGGTGATGATGGTCACCTGCACCTACGACCACCGCATTATTCAAGGCGCTGAGAGCGGCGCGTTCCTTGGCAAACTGCAGGGTCTGCTGCAGGGCGAGGATAACTTCTACAGCGAGATCTTCCACGATCTCCGCATGCCGCATCAGCCGGTGAAGTGGGAACCGGACCGGACGGCAGTATCGCGTCCGGCGGGCGGCTTCCGGCAGGTGGAGATTGGCAAGGAGAGCTCGGTTCTCCAACTGATCAATGCCTACCGGATGCGCGGGCATTTGATTGCGGATCTCGATCCGCTCGGCTCGGAGATCCAATACCATCCGGAACTCGACCCGGCGCATTACGGCCTGACGATTTGGGACCTGGACCGCGAATTCGTGACGGGTTCGCTGGGCACGGCCGTGGGCGAAGGCGCGCCGCACATCGTGGCGACGCTGCGCGAACTGCTCGAAAAGATGCGGCAGACCTACTGCGGCAAGATCGGCTGCGAGTACATGTACATCCAGTCGCCGGAGCAGAAGACGTGGCTGCAGCAGCGCATGGAACCGAAGGCGAACAATTGGCCGCTGAACGAAGGCGACCGGGTGCGGGCGCTCGAACGGGTGCTCGAGTCGGAAGGCTTTGAGCAGTTCCTCGGCAATCGGTTCGTGGGCCACAAGCGGTTCTCGCTTGAAGGCGGCGAATCGACGGTGGCGATTCTCGATGAGATCGTGGTGCGGGCGGCGGACCACGCCGTGCACGAGATCGTGATCGGGATGGCGCACCGGGGCCGGTTGAACATTTTGACGAACATCATCGGCAAGAAGCCGGAGATGATTTTCAGTGAGTTTGACGGGAACCCGTACGAGGGTTCGATGCAGGGTTCGGGCGACGTGAAGTACCACTTGGGCGCGAGCGGCGTCCGTCGGGCTCCGTCGGGCCGGGAGATCGTGGTGAGCGTGGCGCCGAATCCGTCGCACCTCGAAGCGGTGAACCCGGTGGTCGAAGGCATTGTGCGGCCGAAGCAGGATCGGTTGGGCGACGTAAAGCGCGAGCGGGTGATTCCGCTGCTGATCCACGGCGACGCCGCGTTTATCGGCCAGGGCGTGGTGGCCGAAACGCTGAACATGTCGCAGCTCGAAGGCTACAAGACCGGCGGCACCATTCACGTGGTCATCAATAATCAGATTGGATTCACGGCGCAGCCGGAGTCCTACCGCAGTTCGTTGTACGCGACGGACGTGGCGCGGATCGTGGACGCGCCGATTTTCCATGTGAACGGCGACGATCCGGAGGCTTGTATCCGGGTGGCGCAGTTGGCGTTCGACTTCCGGCAGGCGTTCAAGAAAGACGTTGTGATCGACATGATCTGCTACCGGCGGCATGGCCACAACGAAGGCGACGAACCGAGCTATACGCAGCCGATCATGTACCGGAAGATCCGGCAGCAGCCTTCCGTCGCGACGCTGTTCGCCGAACGGCTGGTGCGGGAGAAAGTGATCACGGCCGACGAAGTGGACCGGATGAAGAAGGCCATCACGCAGCGCCTCTCCGAAGCCCAGGCCCGCAGCCAGGCCAACGCGCAGCAGTACGAGTTCCAGGAGTTGGCGATTGTCGATGAGTCCGACGTGCGGCGCGAGATCCCGCAGACGGCCGTCGACCGTGCCATTCTCGAACGCGTGATCTACGGTTCAACGACCTTCCCGGAGGATTTCCAGGTCCATCCGAAGCTGAAGAGCTTCATCGACAAGCGCCTGCAGATTCTCGACGGCGGGTCCGTGGATTGGGCGGGGGCCGAGGCGCTCGCGTTTGGCACCTTGGTGCTCGAAGGGACGCCCGTCCGCTTGAGCGGCCAGGATTCGGGCCGCGGCACGTTTTCGCAACGGCATCTGGTTTTCTCGGACGCCGAGACCGGCGAGCGCTATATACCGACGCAGCATCTGGCGCCGAACCAGGCCCGGATTGAGGTGTGGGATTCGTGCTTGAGCGAATATGCCGTGATGGGTTTTGAGTTCGGCTACTCGGTGGCCGACCCGCTCTGCCTCGTGCTGTGGGAAGCGCAGTTCGGCGACTTCGCCAACGGCGCGCAGATCATGATCGACCAGTTCATCACCTGTTCGCAGCAGAAGTGGGGCCAGCCGAGCGGCTTGGTGCTGCTGCTGCCGCACGGGCAGGAAGGTCAGGGTCCGGAGCACTCCTCGGCGCGTATCGAACGCTTCCTGACGTTGTGCGCCGAAGACAATATCCAGGTGGTTTACCCGACCACGGCGGCGCAGTACTTCCATGTGTTGCGCCGGCAGATGCACGGCGGCGATGACCGCCGCGGGATGCGGAAGCCGCTCGTGATCTTTACTCCCAAGGGCATGCTCCGGCTGCCGCGTGCGAGTTCGGCGCTCGCCGATCTGACGACCGGTGGCTTCTGCGAGATCATCGGCGATACCGCGCTGACCGAAGCGACCCGCGTGAAGCGCGTGATCCTGACGACGGGCAAGATCCACTACGAGTTGGCTGAGGCCCGCGAGAAGCAGGGCATCAACAACATCGCGCTCATCCGTCTCGAACAGCTGTATCCGTTCCCGACGGCGGAGCTGCAGGACGTGTTGGCGCGGTACCCGGTAACGGCGGAAGTCTGCTTTGTGCAGGAAGAGCCGCGGAACATGGGCGCGTGGCGGTTTGTGCGCGAGCAGGTGCAGCCGCTGCTCGACCCGAGCCGGCGGGCGCTGCGTTACATTGGCCGGGACGAATCGGCCAGCCCGGCGCCGGGTTCGTTGAAGCGGCATAACTTCGAGCAGGCGGACCTGGTGGAGGAGGCGATGGATGCCTCGTCGAAGCCGCAGCCGCGGACTCGTTTGGTGGCCCGCAAGAAGGGATAACGGAGTTCGCTGCGAGTCAGCGGGGCGCCCGGCGCCTCGCTGACTGCATGCCGAAGCGGCCTTGCGATGGATCTCCGTGGCGAGTATCGGTGCCGTGCGCTCCGTAGCCGGGAGCCGCGCGACGGATGCCGGCAGGAACGCCGTATCCTCTCGTCCGACACCTCGCTGACTGCATGCCGAAGCTCTGCCGCGAAGGCCTTGCGCTGGATCTCCGTGGCGAGTATCGGTGCTGTGTGTTCCGTCGCCGGGTGCTGCGCGACGGGTGCCTGCAGGAACGCCGTACCCTCGCGCCCCGGCGCCTCGCTGACTGCATACCGAAGCTCTGCCGCGAAGGCCTTGCGCTGGATCTCCGGGGCGAGTATCGGTGCTGTGCGTTTCGTAGCCGGGAGCCACGCGACGGCTGCCCGCTGGAACGCCGTACCTTCGCGCCCGGCGCCGCGCTGACTGCATGCGGAAGCTCCGCCGCGAAGGCCTTGCGCTGGACCTCCGTGGCGCACATCGGTGCCGTGAGCTCCGTGGCCGGGAGTCGCGCGACGGATGCCGGCAGGAATGCCGTACCCTCTCGTCCGACACCTCGCTCATCGTATGCCGAAGGTCTGCCGCGAAGGCCTTGCGCCGGATCTCCGGGGCGAGTATCGGTGCTGTGCGTTTCGTAGCCGGGAGCCACGCGACGGCTGCCCGCTGGAACGCCGTACCTTCGCGCCCGGCACCTCGCTGACTGCATGCCGGAGCTCTACCGCGCAGGCCTTGCGCTGGGTCTCCGTTGCGAGTATCGGTGCTGTGCGTTCCGTCGCCGGGAGCCGCGCGACGGATGCCTGCAGGAACGCCGTACCCTCGCGCCGGGCGCCTCGCCTACTGAATGCCGAACATCTCTTTCAACTGCATGGCGTCGCCGGCGGTCGTCGAGCCGTCGAGGGAGTTGATGCCCGCCTGGGAAAGGTCCACTTTTGCCGCAAAAGTCTTGCGGTGGATCTCCTTGGCCAGCATCCGCGCCGTGAGCTTCATATCCGGGAGCCGCACGACCGATGCCTGCATGAACACCGTACCGTCGCGCCCGGACAGGCGGGCGGCCAGCCGGTTGCCGGCGGTGAAGACCGAGAGCGTGAAGCCGCGGCCGCGGTGGAAGCGGGGGCTCTTTTCGAGGAACGTCACCGTCTGCTTGGCCGCCTCACTCGCGTCCGGGGAGAAGGTGACGGGGACCGTCAGATCCAGGGTACGGAATAGGCCCGGGTTTCGTTCGAGGGCGTTCCGGTAGGCCGTCACCGAGGCTTCGCTCTGCCCAAGCCGCTCGTTGGCGTAGCCGATCAGGACCTCAACCCGGGTGCGGAGCAGGACCTCTTCCTGCGGCAGGGCGTTGCGGGCGGCCGTCAAGGCCGTGAGACCCTTGGCGTAGGCTCCTTGCGAGACCAAAGTCTCCCCGAGCGCTCCCTGCAGATACGGCTTTTCGCGCACGGCGTTCTTACCCGTTCGGGCCAGCAGCTTCTGGAGCTCCACTTCGGCAAGGCCGTCCCCGACCGGAATGTGCAGGCCGGGCCGCATCCATTCGACGATGGGCGAATCCGGAGCGTAGGGACGGAGGATCCAGTTGAGACGGCTTTGAGGGACCAGCAGCGAGTTCAGGCGGCTGTTGGCTTCCCACAGCTCGCGCTCCACTTTGAGACGCTCCCAGAGCGCCAGCCCCCATTCGGGGATGGTGTTCCAGCTCATCTCTTCGCGGATCTGCTCCCGTTGCAGTTGGAGCGCCTCGCGATAGAGATAGAGCAGGCCGATCTCCGCCTGTTCGGCGTTGCCGCTGGTGACGCCGCGGCGGTCCGGCTTATTGCGGATCTTGCGCAGAATATTCAGCGCCTCGGTGTTGTAGCCGGCGGCCATCAGGATGATCGCCGTGGCCTGTTGGCCGTCGTTCCAGCGCTGTTGCTCGAGCGTGGGGTCGCTGCGCTTGTCCCAGGAGTGCATGTTGCGGAGGGCGCCCAACGCTTCGGCCAGCCGGCCTTGGCCGACGTAGAGAATAGCGAGTGACATCCACGGATTGGAGTTGCTCGACGGATGGAAATGCTTGGTCGCGTAAAGGGTATCGGCTTCGGCCTCCTGGAAACGGAGGAGTACGGTGGCGACCTCGGCGCGATTGCGGACTAGCGTCGCAATGTTGACGCGATCACGCTCGGTGAGTTCGCTCTTGAGGATGGTGAACCAGCGGAACGCCTCTTCGTATTTGCCGAGGGTCATCTCAATGGAACCCAGGGTGTTCAGCGCGCCGCGGCGGACGTCGGGGTCCTTCGACTGCACATAATGGCGCATGAGCTTAAGCGCCTCTTCATGGCGGCCCAGTTTCATGAGCGCCCAGCCGGTACGCTCGCCCATGTCGATGCGGAAGAGTTCGTTGAACTCGGCGACGATCTTGAGCTGCTCGTCGTGCTTTTCGGTGAGTCCGGCGACCAGGAGCATTTCAAACAGCACGTTCGAGTGCAGCTCCGAGCGGTTGGCGTCGAAGCCGGTGAGCTCCTCTCGTTCGACCAGGCTGCGCGCGCGGCCCAGATAGTAGCGGGCGAGCGGCAGGTTGGCCTCGCCGCGGTGCATGGCCACCCCCATCAGGTAGTTGCCCATGATGGAGTTCTTGTTCTCGCGGAGCGTCTGTTCGGCGATTTCGCGGATGCGGACGAAGCGCCCGCGGTCAATGAGATTGCGCGCGGAGGCCAGGTCGAGATCCTCGGCCAGAAGGGTGGCGAAGCTGAGGAGGAGCAGGACCAGGAGGCGCATCAGTTGACGGGACCCGCCGGGAAATTGTCGGTGGAGGGCGGCGGAACCGGCGACTGGCCGGCCAGCGTCATGCGGGTGAGCTGCTCGAGCGGCTCGGCCAGGCACTCGTGGACCACCTTCTTCATGTCGCCGGCGCCGGGGGCAATCACCAGCCGGTGGCCGAAGACGTAGGGGGCCAGGTAATGGATGTCCTGCGGAGAGACGTAGTCGCGTCCGGCCAGCATCGCCATCGATTGCAGGGCGGGGATCATCAGCACGAGGCTCCGGGTGCTGAGGCCCTGCAGGACCTTCTTATGCGAGCGCAGGTTGCGCGCCGTATCCACCAGGCAATGGTTGATCAGCGGGTGGACGTAGACGTACTGCTCGATCAACTGCCGGGCCACGATCACCTCATCGCGGCTGACGAGCCGGTCGGCCGGCGCCGAGCGGCGTTCGCGGCGGGTATTGAGAACCTCCACTTCCGACTCGCGGTCGATGTAGTCCATGTTGATCTTGAACAGGAAGCGGTCGAGCTGCGCGACGGGAAGCGGATAGGTGCCGGCGAGGTCGCGCGGGTTCTGCGTGGCGATGACGAAGAAGAGCTGATCGAGCGGGTAGGTGACGTTGTCGACGGTCACCTGCTTTTCAGCCATCGATTCGAGCATGGCGGACTGCACCTTCGGCGAGGTGCGGTTGATTTCGTCAGCCAGCAGGACGTGGGCAAAGATGGGGCCCGGGCGGAATTCGAAGCGGCCGGTGGGCGGGTCGAAGATGCTGACGCCGGTGATGTCGCTCGGCAGCAGATCGGGCGTGAACTGGACGCGCCGGAAGGCGGCGATGTGGTTGCCGCTCGCGTCGGTGATGGACTCGCCGAGGGCCTTGGCGAGAGTGGTTTTGCCGGAGCCGGGATAGTCCTCGAGCAGGACGTGACCGTCGGCAAACAGCGCGGTCAGAATGAGGTTGATCACCTCGTCGCGGCCCTTGATCGCGGCGCGGAGCCGGCTGCCGAGCACCCGGGCGACTTCAGCGGCCGGCGTCAAGGGATGAGGGGCGGGATTAGTTGAGGGATCCATGTTTTAAGAGACTTTCCACCACGAGAGGGGGTGCAGGACGCCGAGCACCCGGCGCCACCATTGAATGCTTTGGCCGGCTTGGCGGGCGACGGCCGCCGAGAGAGCCAGATACTTTTCGCGACCCACCGAGGGGACCTTCGCGCCGAGCGCGGCCTGCATGTGCAGGTTGGTCAGGTCGACCATCTCCGGCGCCTGCGGGGCAATCCGTTTGGCAAAGGCTTCGCGAGAGGTGCCGTAGTCGCGATAGAAGCCGAGGTCGGCGAGCGAATCGAGCGTGGCCCGGTAGGAGGCGACGGGCAGCCGCGCCGGGCTACAGAAGCGCGGTTCCAGGCGGCGCCAGAGCTTCATCAAATAGAGAGCCAGCAGGGTGAACAGGATCACCGGGACCATCGCCTTGCTGAGGCCTTGCAACGCCTCGGCGAGCGCCTTACGCAGGTCGCCATCGCCGGCGGGCGGGTTCTCTTCCTTGGGCGACCCCGGCGTTTGCCGGGCCATTTCGCCCAGCATGCGCTGCAGGTCCTGGTCGACTTTTTCTTCCTGCGGCGGGGTGACGACTTTCTCAGGCGTAATGTCGAGCACCACCCAGCCGAGGTCGCGGACGTACACCTCCGGCCAGGCGTGGGCGTCGCCGTTGCGGATCAGAATTGTGGAGCCGTCTCCCCGCTGCCGGGCGCCTACCGCATAGCCAACGCTGACCCGGGCCGGTACGCCGAGCGTGCGGAAGAGGTAAACGGCGGAATGGGCCAAGTGCACGCAGTACCCGTTGCGATCGCCGAACAGGAAGCTGGCGACGGGGTCAGCGTCTTCGTCCACCTGCGGCACGTTGAGGTTATAGGTCGTGTTCTTGTCCATCCAGAACTTGATGGCCAGCGCCTGGGCGATGGGAATACCCCGCAGATGGGCCGGCAGCAGTTGCTTGGCCTGCTCGGCGATCTCGCGGTAGCGGCCATCTTCGGGAACCTCGGTGTAGTGATGCCACATTTCGGGGCTCCACTTCTCCGAACCCAGCGAACGGTTGAGGAGCGTCCCGAAATCGGCATCGAGAACGATGGATTCCACTTTATAGGCCCGTTCAAAGCGCTTGGCGTCGGGGTTTGGCGCCGGTTCGAGCTTGGCGACATCGATCAGACCAAAGGGCTTCGAGTGCGGCGTCATCAGGGCGACGGTGGTCCGCAGGCGGTGCGCGATCCGCTCGCGGCCTCCGGGGGCCACGTCGGCGCGGTCGCGGAGCGGCACTTCAATCGGTTCGGCGGGAAACGGCATCCCGACATCGGTGTCGAGCTTGCCCGAAGCGTCGCGGACCAAACGGCGGCCGTTGTAATTGCTCAGCGTGTCCTGGCGGAAATAGAAGGTTCCGTACGGCGGCTGGTAGTCGTCGTGCAGACTCACCACGGCGACGGGGAAGCTCTTGCGCCCTTCGCCGCTCGACGGGTTCGGGTCCTGGTTCTGATTCTGATCCTGATCCTGCTGCTGCTCGCCTTTGCCGCCCTGGCCGCCGTGATGTTGCTGCTGCTTATCCTTCTCGTTGCCGCCGGTGCCGCCGGCGAAGGCGGAAAGCTGCCGCAGTTTTCCATCCGGCAGGAACAGGAACAGCGCCACGATCATCGCGATCAGCAACGCCGGATCAAGTAGGGTCCGCTTAGCCGAACTCCGGCTCAGCATCCAAACGACCAGCAAAATCCCGAGCAGAGCCCCGGCGCCGAGGAAGAACGGCATGGGGTCGTAGTTCCGTTCGAGCAGCCAGTCGGTGAGGAAGAACGGCCGGTGAATGGAGCCGTCGCGGTGCGCGGCGAGAATACTCGAGAAGATGCCGACGAGCGAGGCGGCCTCAATCGTCAGGAACATCGAATAGCGTCGGGCGGAGAGCAAGACGGGGGCAAGCCAGCAGAGCACGCCCATGAACCAGTTTTCGGCTTCCGTGATGCCGTACACCATCTCGCTGCCGAGCAAACCCACAATGCTGCTATTGCCGCGCAGAAACAGGCTGACGCCAACCGTCAACCCCATGGTGGCAGCGGCCACCAGCCAGATCCGGCTCAGCCGGATGGGAAGCGCCTCCAACTTGCCCGCCAGCACAAACGCCGCGGCCACGCCCAGCAGCGCGAACAGCAGGCCCACGCCGGACGTATATCCCGCCGCGAGCAACCCCACCGCGGTCATCCAGATGACTACGCCCGGGAGCTTCCACCAGATCGAATTGCGCGACGTCATTTAGCCCCTACCTCCGAGGATATCCTGGAATAGATGGCCGGTCCGCCGCTCCGCCACGCCCGCCGTCGCCGCCAGCCCCGCGGAGCCGGTGGCCAGCAGCCGCAACTCCTCGAGAGTGTACTCCTCATCCGCCGTGGGCTTGAGAAACCATTTCGTCAGCCGCTCCTTCCACGCCGGGGCAGCCTCTTCTTCCGGCTGCACGGCTTCGACGCCGGTCAGAATCTGCATCCGCATAATCCCCGTGCCGGTCACCTGCGTAGCGGCGTGCGCCCACGCTTCCGCGTCCGGCGGCAGCAGCAGAATGCAGAATTGGTACCCTTCGTTTTCCATTTTGGAAAGGAACGCGCCTAAATTGCCATCCCGTTCGACGGTGTGGGCCTCGCCGCTACGGGCGAGAATCTCGAGCGCCTCTTCTTTCTCCGTGGCGTGCCGGTCGACGCCATCGGCGGCGAAGCACCAGTCATCGCCGAGCAGGTTGCGCTCAATCGCAATGCGGGCGACGGCGGCCGTCGAGTCGTCATTCGGGCTGGCGACGAGATACGCGCACCCCTTCCGCCGCTCGGCCACGCTGCGTTCCGGCGTACGGACCATCATCCGGTTCGTCCGCGCATAAACCTTCCACAGCACCATCCGTAAGGGGTCGCCGGGGGCGTACTGCCGCATCTCGACCCTGTCGCCGCGCGGTTCGGCGTAGACGTCCGAAAGGTCGTCCCCATCGGCCATCCCGGCCGGCGGCGGCATCTGCGCCAGCATCCCGCGCTCGGGCAGAACGCGCAGACTGACGGTCTCCGTTCGCCGCCAGGCGATCTCCGACAGGCCAAACAGATCGCGTACGGCGAAGCGCCGAACCACCCGTTCCACGATGCAACGCCGCTCTGGCGCGGCTAACTCGACGAACTCGCCGCGTTGCCGCTCCAGAGTGATGGCGGCCGCGGTCTCGCCGTTCCCGTCGTCCACCCACTGCCATTGCGCGATCGTGAACGGAATCCAGCGGGGGTAACGGACACGGAAACCGGTCGGCTGGGGCGTCTTCGTCTCGAGGTCGAGCAGGCCGGGGGTCCGGGCCTTCTTGGAACTCCACGACAGGAACGCCGCGCCCAGAAACGTGCACAGCAACAACGAACCGACCACCAGGATCCCGGCCAGCCCCGCCACCAGCAATACCAGGTCCAAATGCAGAACCCCTTGAAACCAGACCGCCAGGGCAAACAAAATGAGGAAGGCGACGCCCGTCCGCGTTAACGGAAACGCGCCGTGGATGGGCCGCATCCACGGGAGAAAGAAGCGACGCCAAATTTTTGCCGCGCCCTTTCGTAAACTGGGCCAAAATTTGGTCAGCCAACGACTCATGTAATGATTCTGACGTATGATCAAGGCTTTCTGGTGCCGTAAATGACGAATGTTTCTCGCCGCACGTTCCTTTCAAGCATTTTAGCCGCCAAACTCGCAGCGGCCCCCGCCAAGCGCAGCGTGGTTCTGCTCTACGTCGACGATATCGGCTGGCGGGACTTCGGCTGCACCGGCCACCCCTACCATGAGACCCCGCACATCGACGCGTTGGCCAAAGACGGCCTGCGGTTCACCCAGGCCTACGCCGCCTGCCCGGTCTGCTCTCCCTCCCGCGCCGCGCTGATGACCGGCAAGTACCCGGCCCGTCTCCAATTGACCGATTGGATTCCCGGCCGCAAACAGTGGCCCACGGCCAAGGTTTTGACGCCGGCGTTCGAGCAGCAACTGCCGCTGGCGGAAACCACCATCGCGGAGATCCTGAAACCGGCCGGCTACAAAACGGCCAGCGTCGGCAAATGGCATCTCGGCGGCGCCGGCTTCGGTCCGGAACAGCAGGGATTCGAGCTGAACGTCGCCGGCACCGACAAGGGTTCGCCGCCCGGCTACTTCGGGCCGTTCGACCTGCCGAATCTGAAGGGGGGAACGAAGGACGACCTGTTGACCGCCGCCCTCACGACGGAAGCGGAAAAGTTTCTCGAATCGGCCAAAGGCAGCCCCTTCTTCCTCTATTTCCCGCATTTCGCCGTGCACACCCCGTTGCAGGCGCCCGCGGCGCTCATCGAAAAATACAAAAAGAAGATCGAGTTCATGGGGCTCCCCGGCAACCCGGTCTACGCCGCCATGATGGAAACCCTCGACGACTCCGTCGGCCGGCTGCGGAAGAAGTTGCAGGAGTTGGGCCGGGCCGAAGACACCGTCTTTCTGTTGACCGGCGACAACGGCGGTCTGCGCTTTGAGGGTAAAGCGAAGGCCCCGGTGACGGACAACGCGCCGGCCCGCAACGGCAAGGGGCATCTGTACGAAGGCGGCATCCGCGTACCGTTTCTGGCCGCCGGGCCGGGCGTCGCCAAGGGCGTAAACGCGACGCCAATCAGCAGCGTGGACTTCCTGCCGACGATTTGCGAACTGGCCGGCCTGCCTGTGCCGAAGGGCATCGATGGCGTCAGCCTGGCGCCGGCTTTCAACCAGCAGCCGTTGAAGCCGCGGCCGCTGTTCTGGCACTATCCGCACTACTCGAACCAGGGTGGCGCGCCGGGCGGCGCGGTCCGCGATGGCGATTGGAAGCTGATCGAATTCTATGAGGACAACCGGCTGGAGTTGTATAACCTGGCGCGGGATCCCGGCGAAAAGCGGAATCTGTTGAATCAGCACGGCGACGTGGCCGAGAAGCTGAAGCAGGCGCTCGGCAAGTGGCGGAAACAGGTCAAGGCCGCGATGCCGAAGCCGAACCCCGGCTATGTGCCGGGGCAGGCGGATCAGGGTCTCACGGGCGCCGAGGCGCCGACCCCTCCGGTTTAGCGCCCGGAGGGCAGAAAGAGCAGAATCGTCGCCAGGAAGGCGAGTACGATCACGGCAGTGAGGAACACCTTCTCCGGGATGCGGGAGATCAGCTTGCGGCCCACCATGGCGCCGGCCAGCGTCGGAAATACCAGAACGGCGTCAAACAGCAACCCCTGCTGGCTGAACAGCCCGTGCATCGAGTAGACCGGCACCTTGCTCAGATTGACGAAGAAGAAAAACCAGGCGCCGGTGGCGACGAACTCCTCCCGCGGCAGCCGCCGGGAGAGCAGGTAAATGTTCATGATTGGCCCGGCGGCGTTGGCCACCATCGTCGCAAAGCCGGCCGCGGAGCCGAAGAATCCGGAAAACCACCAGCCGGTGGGCGGAGCGCCGGTGGCGAAACGAAGCCGCCACAGGAAGAGCAGCAGCATCGACAGGGTAATGGTGCCCACCAGCGGCCGGATCACCGCGTCGGGATAGACGAGCACAGCGGCGCCCGCGGCCATGCCGGCCATTACCCAGGGCAGCAGCGAAAACAGCGCGTTGGCCGCGGCCTGCTTGCGATAGGTGATGACGGCGTAGCAATCGGCCACGATCAGCAGCGGCAGCAGCCAAGCGGCGGAGAGGCGCGCGTCATCGACCGTGAACACGAACAGCGGCACCGCGAGAATCCCCAATCCGGGAACGCCGGTCTTGGCGACGCCGATCGAGAAGGCGCAGGCGGCGCCAAGGAGCCATTTCCAAAGAGGGAGGTCGGGCACAGAAGGGTAAGACGATGGCGGAAGCCAGTGGGAGTCGAACCCACCGCGCCGCTAACGCGACGCACACTGGTTTTGAAGACCAGGCCCAGCACCGGCCAAGCGTGGCTTCCGCAACTAAACCGTACCCTGCAATCCTAACAACTCTGCCCGGTCGCGCATCGCGCCGATGCAGAATTCGATGTGGGCATCGAGGTCCACGCCGAGTTCGGCAGCGCCGTTGACCACGTCGTCCCGGTTCACGGCGCGGGCGAAGGCTTTGTCTTTGAGCTTTTTCCGGACGGACTTGACGTCGACTTCGTGGATGCTGCGGCTGGGTTTGACGTAGGAGCAGGCGGTGAGGAAGCCGGCGAGTTCATCGCAGGCGAACAGGGTCTTCTCCATGAGGGACTCGCGTTTGACGCCGGTAAAGTCGGCGTGGGAGAGAATGGCGCGGCGAATTTCGGCCGAAACGCCGCGGGCTTCGAGGATGGGTTCGCCCTTGGTGGGGTGGTCCGGCAGGGTGGGGTGGACCTCCCAATCGAAATCGTGGAGCAGGCCGGTGATGGCGAAGGCCTCTTCGTCGCCCCCGTGTTGGCGGGCGTAGGCCACCATGCAGGCCTCGACGGCGAGCATATGCTTCCGCAGTCCGTCGGACTGCACAAATTCACAAACAATCTTCCAGGCTTCGTCTCTTGTCACAAGGCTCCTCTGATGCTATTCTAAAGGGGTTGTCCAAGAGCGGGCCTGTGGCGCAGTTGGGAGCGCGCTTCCATGGCATGGAAGAGGTCAAGGGTTCGAATCCCTTCAGGTCCACCAATTCGATTCGCAGCGAGAACGACTACGAATCGCGGGCAAACGGTGGCGAGATCGTCTAGAAAGACTTTCGGTGCGTTTGGCGCCTTCTCCGAGTTGATCGATCTTTGGATTTACCGAAAAATCACGCTGTTGGAACCGGATATTTTTGCGCTAGCGAGAAGCTGGAACGAATACCTCTATCATGCGTATTCCCTTCGCTCTAGCAATCCTCACATTCCTGCCCTCGCCCGGGCTGTTCGCCCAGGGCCAAGCTCTTGACGGTGTCCTCGAGGGTCAGATTCGCAGCCAAGACCGCAAACCCATCGGCGGAGTCGAAGTCCGGGCCTTCTCTCCGGCCACCGGATACGACCGTACGACCACCACCGACGCCGCCGGCAACTTCCGCATGGTGCTCATGCCGCCGAGCCGCTACAACCTGGTCGTCGAAATCGCCGGCTTCGCTAAAACCACCCGGGAAAACATCGAACTCAAAGCGGGTCTGGTCGTCACTTCCGACATTGAACTGGTCCCCGCCTCGGTCTCCACCTCCGTCACCGTAACGGAAGCGGTCCCGGTGGTCGAAACCGGCCGCACCGTGGTTTCGAACACCTACGACGAAAAGACCGTGCGCAGTCTGCCGACGATCGGGCGCTCCATTCTCGACTTCTTCGTGATGCAACCCGGCGTCAATGCCCGTCCGCTTTCTACGGGCGGCTCCGGCACGGGTACGCCCACCACCACCTATGGCGGACTCGGCCTGCGGCAGATGAACGTCGACGGCGTTACGAACCAGTTACAGGGTGGCGCGCGGAACATCGTCATCAGCCAGGAGGCGGTAGCCGAGTTCCAGACCGTCACGACCTTCTCCGCCGAGTTTGGCCGCGTCGGCGGCGGCATCCAGAACGCCTTCACCCGCTCCGGCGGAAACGCCCTGCATGGCTCCGGCTACTTGTTTACGCGTCAGAAATTTCTCTCCGCCAAACCGTTTCTCCTTGCCCCCACGGCTCCCAAGCCGGAATTCAGCCGCTACAACTACGGCGGCACCGCCTCCGGCGCGCTCAAGAAAGACAAGATCTTCTTCTTCGGTTCCTATGAACGCTGGCAGCAGGATCTTCCCGGCGTCCTCACGATTACCCCGGCCAACGCCGCCGCGCTGCAGATTCCGGCCACGAGCATCGGAGCCATCACGCAGACCTTCCGCGCGCACACCGTCACGGCCCGCGTCGATGCTCTGCTCGGCTCGAAGAATCGCCTGTCGGCCCGGTTCAATTACTATTTCGACCGCGAATCGCCGCTCGGCAATGGCTTGGTCAGCTTTGAGACCCTCGCCCGGTTCGACGAAGATCCGTTTGGCTTCACTGTGCAGAACGTCACTCTGCTCAATTCGAGTTTCGTGAACGAGATTCGTTTTCTCTACGGCCAGCGCGGCATCTCGAACGGGGTCACGAACGAACAGGCGCCGAACATCAATGTCAGCGGCATCGGCTCGTTCAATGGCAACTCAAACGGCACCCGGGTCACCCGCGAGCGTGGCGTCCAGATCATCGACAATCTCACCTGGACCACCGGCCGCCACTCGGTGAAATTCGGATTCGACATCCTCCCGGTCTGGTTCCGGGAGCGCACCACGAACGTGAACGGCTCATACACCTTTGGCGGGCTGAACGCCGTTGCGGGGGTTCGCGGCGCAGTCACGGCACTGGATCAGTTCCTGTTCACCCAAAGCCGCACCATCGATCCCGCCACCGGTCGGCCTTACAGCTACTCCCGCTTCACGCAGAGCCTGGGCCAGGAGTTCTTCGAGGCCCCGGTTCTGAACGCCGGCTTCTTCGTGCAGGACGACATCCGCTTGACCTCCAAGCTGAAGTTGAACCTGGGCGCTCGATACGATGTGTTCGTCCGGCCGGAAGGCAACTTGAATCCCGATCTGCCGGCCACGGGAGTCATTCCGCAGGATTACAACAATCTCGCGCCCCGCGTCGGCCTCGCCTATGACCCTGCCGGCAATGGCAAAACCGTTCTGCGGGCGGGTTACGGCATCTACTACAACACGGTCGTCGCCCAGACCTTCAACACCTTCCTGCGCGGCAACGGTCGAGCGATCACTAACATCAACGTTACCCCCACCGATCCCGGCGCTCCGGTCTTCAATCGGGAGTCCGCCCCCCGGCCCACGGGCGTCGCCGGCGCTCTCAGCGACGTCCGGATCTTCGATCCAAACTTCCGCGACCTGTTCACCCACAACCTGTTCGTGACCTTCGAACGCGAATTGCTCCGCGATTTCGCGGTTACCGCCACCTGGCAGGGGACCTATGGCCGCAATCTGCCCTATTCGCTGACCGATAACCTGCCCACCGCGGGCACGCTGCCCGATGGCCGTCCCCGTTACACCACCGCCGGCCGGCCGGACCCTCGCTACGGCAACATCTTCCGGTCGGTCTCGGAGGGGTATCAGAACTATAACGGCCTGGTCCTGATGGCGACCAAACGCTACAGCAAGGGCCTCTCGATGCAGTTCGCCTATCACACCTCGAAGGTGGAGGGAGTCGCCTTCGCCAACGACTTCACCGGCTTCGGCATCTTCACCTCGCCTTCCGATCCCCGGTCGGCCGCCCAAGACAAGGGGCCCGGTGATTTCGACATGCGCCACCGCATCACATTTACGGGCGTCTGGGAGCCTCGCTGGAAGAGTCTCACCGGCCCGGCCAATGCTTTGTTCAACGGCTGGAATCTGTCGACGCGGGTCATCGGCCAGACCGGTTTCGCCTTCAACGCCACCACCGGCCGGGACGAGAACGGCGATACGATTTTCAACGACCGGCCGGCCAACCTCGGCTACAACGCCTTCAAAGAACCCGAGTATGCGACCGTCGATTTCCGTCTGGCCCGCAATGTCCGGTTCCGGGAGAACAACAACATTGAGCTGATGGCGGAGGTCTTCAATGCCGCCAACCGTCTCAATCCCACGAACATTAATCGGGTGTTCGGCTTCAACGCCACGCCCAACGCCAACTTCCGCACGGTGACGGCGGCCGAAAACGCCCGCCAGTTCCAGTTGGCGATCCGCTACTCCTTCTAACCGGATGGCTCAGCGTAAGGGATGCCGGGCAGTCCGCGGCCCCGCATTCCTTACGCTCCATCGCTGAGCGCTCCCGCCAGAACCTCCTGGTAGCTCGCCGCCACCCGCTCCAAGCTATTCTCCCGCCGCACCCGCTCCCGCACCACCAACCCGTAATCCCGCGTCCGCGCCGGCTGCTCCGCCAGCGCTCGCATCGTCGCAAGCAACGCCTCCTCCTCCCCCAACCCCACCGGCACCGCCAACCCATCCCCATCACTCGTCAATACCGGCTTCCCAATCCCCATCATCCGCAGCGCGATCCCCGACGTCTCCCCACTCGCCGGATACCGCAAATTCACCACCACATCCACCGCCGAACCCACCAGCCAGAACTCCGCCTCGCTCATGTGCCCCACCCGGATCAGCCCCTCCCAATCCAGCGCCCGCGCCAGATCCGTCGACCCGATCTCCCCCGCCAACACCAGCGCCGCGTCCACCCCCTCGCGGCGCAACCGCCGGAACGTCCGCACCACCGCCATCACCCGCTTTGACTCCCGCAAATACCCCATCACCCCGAACAGCATCGTCGACGGCTTCAGCCCCCGCTCCGCCCGCCACCGCTCCACCTGCCACCCGTCCGGCAACGCCGGCGGCTTGAAGTAATGCGGAATCACCCGCGCCTTCTCGCCCACCCGCCGCGCCGCCTCCGCATTGTGGACAATCACCACCCGCGAACGCTCCACCAACCGCCGCAGCATCCCATAGCGGAAGTACCGCGGATCCGTCGCCGAACGCGACCGGTCCCGCCACAACTCCCGGGCCAACTCCCGCGCCCACTCGCCGTAGTTGTAGACAAACTCCTCCACATACTCAGCCTCAACCATCGACCCCAGGAAGAAATGGTGCAGCACCGCATCGTGCAGCACCACCACGCCGGGCTCCCGCACCGCTCGCGCGTAAATCTCCCGGTGCAGTTGGTTGTTCCCGATGTGATAGAGGTTCACATCGCCCGGCGCATTCACCCGCGCCGGCAGCAGCGGCAACAGATCCGCCGCATAATCCGCCACCCCGGACTTCGCCGGCGGCAGCGGCGCGAAATAGCCAACCGTCACGGCTTCTTCCGGCGCCCAAACAGCGCCGTGCCCACCCGCACAATGGTCGATCCTTCCTGAATCGCCACCTCGAGATCGTTCGACATCCCCATCGAAAGCCGCGGCAATCCATGCGCCGCCGCCAGCTCCCGCAGCCGGGCGAAGTAGGGCCGCGACTTCTCGGCGTCTTCATCCCACGGCGGCATGGTCATCAAGCCAGTCAGCCGCAGGTTCGCGCAGGAGCGGATCGCCTCCACTAAAGCGGGAAGCTCCGCCGGGTCGCAGCCATGCTTGGCGTCCTCTTCGGAGAGCTTCACTTCAATCATCACTTCCATCGGCTTGCCGCCCTCGTCCAGGCGCCGGGCCAGCTTCGCGGAATCCACCGTCTGCACGACGTCGAACAGTTCAGCCGCTTTCTTGGACTTGTTCGACTGCAGATGCCCGATCAAATGAAACCGCGCGCCGGGCAGCTCCGGCAGCAGCGGCCGCTTGCCTTCGAACTCCTGCACGTAGTTCTCCCCGAACTCGCGCATGCCCAATGCGTAGGCCTCTTCGATGACGGTCGCCGGAAACACCTTCGTCACCGCCAGCAGCAGCACGTCGCTTTCGCTCCGCCCCGCCTTGGCGCAGGCCGCGGCGATTCGCGCCCGCACCGCTTCCCATCGATCTTGCAGTGTATCCGTCATCCCTACCAAAAATCCGCCCGTAACTGAGAGTTTACGCGACTTCACTGAACTTATCGAAGTATGCCGAAATCCAGACGTCCGGCCGCGCCGGTTGCCGCTGAACTTCTGGAAGAGGCCGTCCGCACCTTCGCCGGGCGCTGCCGCCGGCCCGTGGTGCAGGAGGCGGGCGAAGAGGCGTTCCCGCTGCTGCCGGACCGGCATGAGTTCGGGCGCAGCGCGGGCAAGCTGCTTCTTTCGGCGTGGGACGAGGTGCGGAACTGGAACCGCCGCGTCGTCGGCGTGGCGGACCATCAAGCCGGCCGCCTCACCCTTGTGATCGAAAAGTTCGGGGGCCGTCAGGGCGAGGCCTGGCTCTATGATGCGGATCGCCCCGAGGCCCTGCAGTGGGACCGGCGCGGCGGCCGCAGGATCGTCCGCGAGCAGTTCCGGCGCATGCTGCTGCGGAGCTTCACCGGCTGGGAGATCGAAGAGCTCAGCACGGAGCAGGATCTGGAACACACGCTCTCCGCCAACTATCCCCGCGCCCTCATCCGGCAGGGCAAGCGAGCCTGGGCGGCGATTCTCGCGCCTCCGGAAGCGCCCCACGCGCTCTCGTTCGGGCTCATCTGGCTCGACTATGTCCGCCGCCGGTTCCAGCCCAAGCTCACCGTCGAAGGTCTCGCGCTCTACCTGCCGGCGCAGGAGACGCAAGCCATCGCGCTTCGGCTCCGCTGGCTCGATCCGGCGAAGGCCTTGTTTCAACTCTTCGCCTATTCGCCCAACGGCGAAACCGCGCTGCTCGATCTGGCCGACTGCGGCAACCTGCACACCACGCTTGACCGTTGCCAGCACTCCATCCTGGCGCTGCCGGACTGGGTGGCGCAACTCGCGGCCTGGCCCCATGTCGAGCGTGTCTCGCTGGCCGGTGGCGCGGCCAGTTTTCGCATCCTGGGCCTGGAGTTTGCCCGCTGGCGCGATGGGGAGTTGCGGGGCGGCTTTGAAGACCGGCGCCTGCTTCATCCCCGCGACCTGCCGGAGCTGCGGGCGGTGGCCGCGGAGCTGGCGAACCTCCGGCAGGAACGGGGCAGCCTGCTCGAACGGCGCTCTCCGGAGGCGTGGCTCGAAATGCGGGTCCGGGAGTCGCTCTCGACCCTCGACGCGCGCCTCTGCCCGGAGCCGGTCTACGGTCAGGTGCCCGCGATGGCGGGCGTTGACCGCGGCATCGCCGACCTGTTGGCGATTGAGCGATCCGGCCGGCTGGCGGTGCTCGAAATCAAGGCCTCCGAGGACGTTCATCTGCCGCTGCAGGCGCTCGATTATTGGATGCGGGTGGCTTGGCACGTCGAAGCTGGCGACTTCACTGCTTGTGGCTATTTCCCCGGGCACACGGTGGCCAACGCCCGCCCCCGGCTCCTGCTCATTGCCCCGGCTCTCGAATTCCATCCGACCACGGAAACCATTCTCGGGTTCTTCTCATCTGTAGTACCAGTGGAGCGCCTCGGGGTCGGGTTAGAATGGCGCCAGGAACTCCGGCTGCTGTTCCGGCTTCACGGAGCAGCGCGCCCTGCCTAAGCAACCTGATGATCACCTCTTTTTTGACCACTGTCGCTAAGTCAATTCGCACTCTCAACCCCGCGGATGCGCGGAGGATGGCCGAGCGGGAAGTGAACATCGGCTTGACCGCCCTGACGGAGGACGGGCTCAATCGGATGTGGGATTTCCTCGCGCCGGAGCGTCTCTCCGAACGCAAGAAGGACGAGTTGGTGCGGCTCGTGCACCCGATGGGCCCGCGCTTGCCCGGAATGCCCGAACCGCCCGCGCATGTCGATATCGAACTGTGGGAAGAAGGGCTTTCCAAGCCCGCCCGCGCGTTCACCTTCTACAAGCGAGATCCGGAACGGACCGTCCGCGAGATCATCGAAAAACACGAGGAACTGGGCTTGCCGCTCGCGCGGCAGTTCGTCGTCTTCCGGAAAGCGGTGTCCGAAAAGATCGTCAACACCATCAGCCAGGAGAATGCTCTCTTCTCCGTAGCCACGTCCTTGCCGAACATCGTGCCGAACGTCCTCGCGCTGCCGTTTGCCGTGGGTGAGTTCGCCAGCGATACCGCCTTCCTCACCGCGAACCAACTCCGCATGGCCTTCCTGCTGGCCGGCGCCAACGACCGGCCCATCGGCTACCGCGAACAGAAGGCCCAAGTGGCCTCCGTCATCGCCGGAGCTTTCGGCTGGCGCTCGCTTGCCCGTCAGTTGATCAGCAAAATGCCGTTCGGCGCCGGCGTCGTCAGCAAGGCGACGGTGGCCTATGCCGGCACCTGGATCGTCGGCCAGGGCCTGCAAAAACTCTACGGCATCGGCGGGCAGCTTTCGCGTGCCGAACGCGAGCGCTTGTACGATGAGGGCCTCGCCAAGGGCAAGGCGGTTGTCTCCACGCTCCTCCACCGGTTCAAGAAAACCGCATAATAGTCGAGTGGTCACCGTTGAAATCTTTGAAGACCTGCAGTGTCCGGACTGCACCCGCTTGCAGCGCATGCTCGAAGAGAAGATCCTCCCCGCGGTCGGGGAGGAGGTGGAATTTGTCCGGCGGGACTTTCCGTTAACCAAGCATCCCGAGGCGCTGAGCCTGGCCGCCGAAGCGCAACATCTGCGTGCTACCGAAGGCCGCACCGCGGAGTGGGAGTGGCGCCGGAAGTGCCTCCGTTCGATTGGCCTCGTCCATGCGCCGGTCGCGGAGCGGGATCATGCCGGGGTCGATGCGGACCTCGCCGAAGCCCACGCCCGCGGCGTCGCCAAGACCCCTACCGTATTCGTCGGCAACCATGTCCTCATCGAACGCTTCACCGCCGAAGAGTTGATCGCCGCCATTCAAGACTCGCAATGAACAAACCCGTCGCCCTCATCACTGGCGCCAGCCGCGGCATTGGCCGTGGCATCGCGCTCGAACTCGCGAAGACCCACTCTCTGGTCGCGACCTATCGCGGCCGCCTGGACGCCGCCGAAAGCCTCCGCGCCGAAACCGGAGCCGAGATTATCCAAGCCGATATCGGCAGCGCCGAGGACCGCGCCCGCCTGCTCGCCTTCACCCGCGAAAAGTTTGGGCGCCTGGACCTGCTCGTCAACAACGCCGGCATGGCGCCGCGCGTGCGCCAGGATATGCTGGCGGCCACCGAAGAGAGCTTCGACGAACTCATCAATACGAACCTGAAAGGCCCGCACTTCCTCACCCAGGCCGCCGCCAACTGGATGGCCGAGCAGGGCGACGGCCGCATCGTGTTCATCACCTCGATTTCCGCCTACACGGCTTCCGTCAACCGCGCCGACTACTGCATCTCGAAGGCCGGACTGGCCATGTCCGTCTCGCTCTACGCCAACCGTTTGGCCGCGATGGGCATCAAGGTGTTCGAGATCCGGCCCGGCATCATCCGCACGGATATGATCTCGGCCGTTGAGTCCGTCTACGAGGAAAAGATCGCCAATGGGTTGCTGCCGCAGCGCCGCATGGGGGAGACGTCCGACATCGCCAAGGCCGTGCGCGGCATCGCCGATGGCCTGCTCGACTACTCCACCGGCCAGGTGCTCAACGTCGATGGCGGCTTCCACCTGCGCAGTCTTTAGCGCACGCCCTTGGCCGTCTTTTCGCGAGCCAGTTTCTCCCGGTAGGTCTTCTCGGCGGCCACAATGGTCGCCGTGTAGCCCGCGGGATCTGCAAACGAGCCCTTGGCATGTTTCGCGGCCAGATCGTACTGGGAGCCATGTCCGGCCACCCAGATTTTCGGCTGCAGCTGCTTCAGTTTGACGAAGGTCGCCTCGTAGTCCTCGACGATGTTCGGGTACAGCTTGTTGCCGATCAGCGGCACCACTACCGACGGGACGTTCACAATCAGCACGCCGTTCAACAGGTAGCCGGCGGCGCCGCGTGTGTGGCCGGGCATCGAGATCACCCGTAACTGAGTGCCGCCTAGTTCGACGACATCGCCATCTTTCAGCCTCCGGTCGACCTTCACCGGCTTGAAGCTGAAGTCCTGGTCCGCGAACGCCACCGCGAGCGGATCGCTCTTGCCGCCGTCTTCGAGGTAGGCGGCGTCGCCTTCGGTGGCGTAAACCTTAGCGCCGGAGAGCTTCTTGATTTCCGAGAAGGCGGCGACATGGTCGTAGTGGGCCTGCATGGTCAGCAGGATCTTGACGTCTTTCAGGTTGAAACCCAGTTTCTTCGCGCTGGCCTGCATCAGCGGCATGGAATCCTTGAGGCCCGTGTTGATCAGGATGTGCCCTTTCGGCGTCGTGATCAGGTAGCAGGCCAGATCCTTCGTGCCGATGTAGTGCAGGTTGCCGTCGATCGTGTGGGCCGGAAACGGGGCGCTCCAGTCGGGGTTCTGGGCCGTGAGCCAACCGGCGGCGAGGAGGGTAGCGAGGAAAAGGCGCATAAGCAGACCGTAGGCTATATGGTATAAAAGTCGTTCATGGAAACGCGCGCGAGTTCGAGCTTTTATGGCTGGTGGATCTCCATCGCTGCCTTCTTCACGTTCGGTCTGGCAGTCGGCATCCCGTATTACGGCATGCCCTTTTACTACGACTATTACGAGAAGACGTTCGGGTGGGCGCGCACGGACATTACCCTCGGCTTCCCCATTGCCGCGACGTTGACCCTTTGGGTTGGTCCCGTTTTCATGCACCGGTTCAGTCCGCGCAAACTCATGATTGTCGGCACCGGCCTCACCGCGCTGTCGTTTATCGGCTTCGGCACCATGGGTAGCAATGTGTATGTGTACTGGGGTTACTGGCTCCTGTACATGGTCGGCTACCTGTTCTCTGGTCCCATTCCGCACCAGGTGATCATCTCGCAGTGGTTCAAGAAGAACCGCGGCAAGGCCATGGCCGCTACCTATCTCGGGGTTGGGATCTTTGGCGCCATCTCGGCCAAGTTCATCGCCAAACCGCTCGTCACCGCCTTTGGCTTCCAGACGGCGCTTGTCATCACCGGCTTCATTCTGTTGTTGGTTTGGCCCATCGCCGGCTTCATCATGAAAGATAAGCCCTCCGAGATGGGGCAGACGCCGGACGGTGAGCCCGTCACGGCCAGCGATGCGCCCGCGCCCTCACGCACCTTCGGCGAACTGCTGCGCTCCCGTTCGTTCTGGCTCCTCATGATTGGCAGTTTATGCTCCATCGGGTCGATTGGCTCCATCAATCAACACATGAAGTTCGTCTTCAAGGAACAGGGTTTCGCCGACCAGGCGACGCTCGACGCCCTCTTTGCCGACGCGCTCTTCTACATCATGATCTCCTCCACCGCCGGCCGCATCGTCATGGGCGTGCTGGCGGATAAGTTCTCGAAGAAGTGGGTGATGGTGGCCACCTACATGCTCGTTGCCGCGACCATTCCGCTGCTCCTGCTCGCCACCCCGGAAAACCCGATGTATGTCTACCTCTTCGCCATCCTCTTCGGCTTTGGCATGGGCGCGGACTACATGCTGATCCCCTTGATGGCCGCCGAACAGTTCGGCGTCAATACCCTGGCCCGCGCCATGGCGATCATCCTGCCGGCCGACACCATCGGCCAGACCTGGTTCCCGGCTCTGGTCTCCCAGATTCGCGCGGGCGATACGAGCTACGGCCCGGCGCTCAACACCGTATTTGTGCTCGCCTTCATCGGCGCGGTAGCCATCCTCCTACTGCCCAAGCACGCCTTTACCGATGCGACAGTTCCACTACAAGAATCTAAGTCAGCTCCAGCAGGACGCTGACACCCGCACCCAGTTCGTCCGCTTCGAGTCCGATAAAGAAGCTGTAAAATCCATCCTCGGCCGGAAGGTGCGGGTGAGCGATGCCGTCACCCTCGGCAACGCCATGGCCATCCATCCCATGGAGGGCTGTGATTCCACGCTCGATGGCAATCCCGATGAGCTCACCTGGCGGCGATATGAACGCTTTGCCCTCGGCGGCGCCAAGCTCATCTGGTTCGAGGCCACGGCCATCCGCCAGGACGGCCGCGCCAACGCGCGCCAGCTCTGGATCCACGAAGGCAACGTCGATGAGTACGCCCGGCTCTACGCCCGGATGATGCAGCTCCACCAGGACAAGTTCGGGACTACGGACGACCTGCTCATTCCGATTCAGCTCACCCACTCCGGCCGCTACTCCTATCCAAAGCGGATCATCTTCTACCACAACCCGCTGATCGACCAGAAGACCGCCACCCCGGCCGACTACCCGGTGTTTTCGGACGAAGAGATGGAGGCGCTGGAGGATCAATACATCGCCGCCGCCCGTCTGGCGTGGCGGGCCGGGTTCCGCGCCGTGGACCTGAAAGTTACCCACGGCTACCTGCTCGCGGAGATGCTCGGCGCCCGGGCCGGCCGCGACGGCCGCTACGCCGGTTCGCTTGAAAATCGCACGCGGTTCCTCCGCAATGTGCTCGCCAAGCTCCGCGCCGAGTTCGGCCCGGCGTTGACCATCTGCATGCGCCTCGGCTGCTTCGATAGCGTGCCGTATACGCGGAATCCCGAAACAGGCATTGGCGAGCCCCTGCCCTATCCGACGCCCTACCCCTGGGGTTGGGGTGTCAACGAAGCCGACCCGCTCACCGAAGAGTTGAACGAAGTCAAGACCGCCATCGGCTGGTTCAAAGAGTGGGGCGTCCAACTCCTGAACGTCTCGATCGGCTGCCCCTACTACAACCCCCACGTGGGCCGGCCCTTTGAGAAACCCGACGACGGGAACTATGAGGAGCCGGAGCATCCGCTTGAAGGGGTCGATCGCCACTTCCGCATCGCCGGCGAACTGCAGCGGGCGCACCCCGATCTGCCGATGGTCGGCACGGGCTATAGCTGGCTCCAGATCTACGCTCTCAACGCCGCGGCGCACAACATCGCCGCCGGCAATATTCAAATTTTCGGGATGGGCCGCAACGCGCTCGCCTACCCCGATTTCGCCGTGGACGCGCTGACCAAGGGAGAGATGGAAGAGATCCGCGTCTGCAAGACGCTCACCTACTGCACCTTCCTCATGCGTCAGAAGAACCACCCGCTGGGCCAGTTTCCCAGCGGCTGTCCGCCATTCGACAAGCTGGTTTACGGGCCCATCATGAAGGAAGCCCGGGCTAGCGTGCGCAAAGGATAACCATGCACCGCCGTGAAGCTCTGAAGACTGTCGCCCTGGCGGCAGCCACTACCCGTCTGTCCGCCGCCGCCGCGCCGCCGCGCCTGCCCCAAGCGATGATCGACGCCCACGATAAAGGCGTCGACGAACTCATCGCCAAGCAGGAACTCACCCCCGGCCATCGCCACCGCGGGAATGTCCGCAGCTCCGATAGCCTCTTCTGGGGCGGCACCCCGGGCGGCATTCTCAGCACCCTGTCGACCGCTTACCTGCATCCGCAGTCCCGGCATTACCGCAAGCCGCTTCTGCTCGAACGGATGAAGCTCGCCGCTGAGTGCTTTAGCCGGATTCAGACGCCCGATGGCAATTGGAACCTGCCGATCACCAACTTCAACTCGCCCCCCGATACGTCCTTCATCATCCAAGGCATGGGCCAGACGCTCCTCAACGCTCGCCAGTACGGCTTCCCGGAACTGGAGCCGATGGTGGAGCCCGCCGTCAAAAAGGCCGGGGAAGCGCTGATCCGCGGCGGCATGCATACCCCGAACCATCGCTGGGTAGCGTGTTCGGCCCTGGCGCTGTTGCACCAGCTCTACCCGGACCCCCGCTATCTGAAGCGCATCGACCAGTGGCTGGCCGAGTCCATCGATATCGATGCCGAAGGCCAGTACACCGAACGCAGCTCCATCGGCTACAACGGCATCTGCAACCGCGCGCTCACCATCTGCGCGCACTACCTGAACCGCCCCGAACTGCTGAACCCCGTTCGCCAGAACCTGCAGGCGATGCTCTACCTCCTCCACGCCGATGGCGAGGTCGTCACCGAGATCTCCCGCCGGCAGGATCTCAACCAACGCGGCACGATGTACAACTCCTGGCTCGGTATCGCCTATCTGGCCTGGAAAGACCGCGACGGGCAGATGGCCGCTCTCGCCCGCTCCGTGCAGGCGCAGGGCGCGGGAGTGGCCGCCTTCCTGAACTACCCGCAGCTGCTCGATCCCGAACTGCCGCCCTCGAAGCCCCTCCCGGACAACTACGAGAAGCTGATGCCGATTACCGGCATCGCGCGCGTCCGCCGTGGCAAGCTGTCGGTCTCCATCCTCCGCGGACGCGACCGCTTCTTCACGTTCCGCTACGGCAGCGCCGTCGTCACGGCGGTTCGCTTCTCGAGCGCCTTCTTCGGCAAGGGGCAGTTCGTCGCCGAAACCATGGAGAAGAAAAACGGCGCCTACGTCCTCACCCAGCGGCTGAAAGCCGGCTACTATCAACCCTTCGACCCGCCTCGTCAGGTCACCACCGAAACCTACGACGATACGCGGGAGGAGCGCCGCCAGACGGAGGTCTGTCACCTCGAGTCCGTCGCCGAACTCACCGAGACCCCCAAAGGCTTCCGGCTCCGCCTCCGCGCCACCGGAACGGACGAGATCCCGCTGACCGTGGAGATCAATCTCCGCGAGGGCGGCGTCCTCACCGGCGCTGAAAAGCATCCCACCTTCGCCGATTCGTGGGTGCTGCGCCAGGGCCATGCGACCTATTCGCTTGGCCAGGACAAGATCCGGATCGGACCCGGCAGCGCCCCGCATACTTATCTCGAAGTGCGCGGGGCGTTGCCGAAGCTATCCGGTACTTGTCTGTTTCTCACCGCGATCACGCCGGTCGATCAGGTGATTGAGTTGGAACGGTTGAGTTAGTGGAAGGTGGGCAGTCCTATTGGACCACCCACGCCCCCATGGCATGCCAGCCGCTGTTGCCGCCGGCCCCGGTCTGGACGCCACCGTAGATGATCTTCCGCCCGTTGAACGGGGTCTTGAAGGTCAGCCTGATGGTGAGCGTCAGGGTATTGCCGGAGAACGAGCGGGACGAACCCACCGATTCCACGCGGCACTGCGAGTTTTCGAGCGTACCCCCGCCCGTCAGGCTCATCGCGGTGGCTTGGTTGCCGTCTCCGTTATCCGGCACCAGCAACAACAGATTGCCCGAGACGAAGTGCGGTACATAACAGGCGCCGGCTCCATCGAGTGCGTTGTTGATCAGGATCTGCGTGGCTAGCAGATTACCCGCCGACGTGGCATCCCGGTAAACGACGCTCAACGTCGCGCTGTTCCCAGCTCCGGAGTTGGGCGTCAGGCTGACCACCATCGGGTTCGCCGCCGGGGTGGTGCCCACGGCGTAGGTCCCCATCGGCTGCCAGCCGGAGTTGTTCTGCACGCTATCGCGCGCCGCCATGTAGATCACCTTCCGGCCGGAGAAGTTCGTCGCATTGAACTGGATCACCAGCGTCAACGTCAACGTGTTTCCGCTTACCGAGGCCGACGAGCCCGTGCCGAGAATCGTGCACTGGCTGTTCGCAGTCGATCCCGATCCGTTCAGCGCCAACGCGGTCAGATTGTCGCCCGCATCGTTCACCAGGAAGAGCGAGTTGCTGGGCCGGTCGTAGGCAATGTAGCAAGCGCCCGCGCCGTTCAGGAAGTTGTTGATCAACACGTTCACCACGCCCAAATCGGCGGCGCCGTCCGGGTCGGAGAACGAGAAGGTGAACGTCTGTTGCGTGCCCGAGGTGGAAATCGGGCTCAATGCCGTCACCGTGGGGGTCTGCGAAGGCGCCGTGAGCGTGTACTTGGTCAGGAACGCAATGAAGCCGCCGGGCTGCGCCGACTGGAATGCATTCACGGTGGGGAAGGCCGGCCCCGCCGTCACCCCCGTCACATAGAGAGAGCCTCCCGTGCCTGCGAAGATGCCGTAGCCGAGGTCGGCGGCGGTGCCGCCCAGATAGGTGGAGAAGTCGAGGGCGTTACCCGCCGGTTTCAGCTTCATGATGAACGCTTCTTGCTCCCCGCGCACCGTGGTCTGCAAGGAATCCAATTGCGGAATATCCGTCGACAGGGTGTTGCCCACCAGCGCCAATCCGCCCGTGCTGTCCACGCCGATGTCGAAAATGAAATCGTCGCCCGAGCCGCCAATGTAGGTGGAATACACCAAACTGTTGCCGGCCGGCGAGAGCTTCATCACGAAACCGTCCTGGAAGTTACCGCCGCCGGGGGGCGCCGAATACGACCGCAACGGAGTCTGCACCGGCAGGTCCGGCGACTTCGTTGTGCCGCCCACATAGAGCGCGCCGGTGCTGTCCACCGCCACCGCATCGATCTGGTCGTACTGGTTGCCACCGAGGTGGGTGTAGTAAAGCAGGGCCGTGCCGGTCAGGTTGAGTTTGCCGGCAATGCCGTCGTCATTCCGGTTCTGCACCAGCCCGGGAGGGGCGCTGATGGCCGGAAGAATCTGGCGGCCGGTCCGGTTGTCGCCGGCAAAGTAGATGCCGGTGGCGTCGGAAGTCAGGTCGGACACGACGACGTCGCCGAGCTGGGTGACCCACTCGAGCGCGTTGCCAGCGGGCCGGACCTTGGCGATCAGGGAGCGGGCCGCCGCGGCGTTCAAAATCAGGGGCGCCGGCAGGGTGTTGAGGGTGCCCGCCAAGTAAGTGGCAAAGTAGACACTGCCATCTGCGGCCAGGCTGAGCGAGGCCGGCAGGGTGCCATCGGTGGCGCCATAGTAGGTCGAGTAGACAATGTCATTGCCCGCCGGGGTGAACTTCGTCAGTGTTGTGTCGCCCGAGAGCGGATTCGTCGTTGCTCTCACACTCTGAATCGCGTTCCGAACCGGGAAGTCGGTCGACTGGGTGCTGCCGAGGACATAGGCCGCCCCCGTGCTGTCCACGGCGAGACCGTAGGGCGTATCCTCGCCCCCGCCGCCCAGGTACGTCGCATACAACAACGCCGTTCCGGCGGCATTGAATTTCGCCAGGAAGTTCTCGCCCAAAGCCTGCCCCGTCCGGAACGGGGTTACAAACGGAAACGCCGCCGAATAGCTCTGGCCCAGCAGGTATACGTTGCCCGCCGAATCAGCCACTACGGAGCGGCCTGAGGTCGGCTGCGTGCCCACGAACGTCGAGTAAACCATCACCGCCGGGTCGATCACCAGCGGCTTCGAGCGGTCGTAGCGGGCGAGTTCGAACCGCGCGCCGGCGTTCGGCCGCAAGGAGTACCGCGCCTCAATCTTCACCTGCTTGCCGTCCACCATCTGGTAGACATAGGGACGCTGCTGCACCACCTGCCCAAAGGCCGTGTCCAGCACCAGGTTCCCCGCTTTGTCCACGTTCATCGACCGGGCGCCGTTCCAGGCAACCTCCAAGGTCGAAGGGTCCACGCCGGGCGCCACCACCAGGTCGTACTCCAGCTTCCGGTCCTTCCCGTACCACACCAGGTCCACGCCCGGTTGGATCTGCTTCGCCGTCACGGACTCATAAGCGGGTACGTTGCGCCGCCACGCCGACGGATCGTTCCCCCGGAAATAGTTCGATACCCCGGGCAACGGCTTGCCCTGTTCCCAGCCCTTGGGCAGTTGCGAACCGCGCACCGTCATGCGGAGCGTCGTATAGTCCATGCCGTCTTTCGGTTCCCGTCCGCGCGCCTTGTACAGCACCATCACCGTTTCCGTATCGGTCAGGTACATCTCATAACCATTGGCCCGCGCGACGTACCGCACTTCCGGTGCAAACTGTCCCCGGTTCTCTTCAAATCGATGGGGCAGGTCCCCCAAAGTCGTCTGTGCCGCCCGCACCACATCCGGCGCCGTAATGGCCTTGCCGTCCAATCCGGCGCTCTTCAGGGTTCTGTTGGTCGGCGCTGCGTTCGCAGTCGCGATAAATGTAAGCGCCAACGCGCCTATCGAAAGTCTCACCGAAACCGGCATGCTCTCGTTCCTCCGAAAAAAAACTCCCCAATCCTTGGGAGCTCAGGATATCATGCGGGGTTCTTCTCGTTCCGCAGTACTTAAGTTGGGCGGAGCCCACAGTACCCCCCTGTCCCTTCTTTCGGGGTATAGGAACAGGGTTCCGGATCGGTGTATCTGGACGGGGTCAGTTGATCATCACTAATGATATCAGTGGGTTATGGGATCCATAGGGCAGCGGGCATTGGTCCAGGCCGCGAGGCGAGGGCCGGCCTGGCGTTCGCTGCGATAAGAAATCGAACGCTAAATTGCCAAAGGTAACTCGGTCCGAATTCTTTCCGAATCCGGCCCGCCAAGGGAACATCCTTACCGCAGTGCCTTGACGGTGGCGGAGAGCATTGCCGCCAACGACTCCTGGGGCATCTCCCGCAACAGAGGCTTCACCGCCCAACCCAACCCCATCGGCACGTCGCGGGATAACGAGACCGACCGGCACTGCAGCCGCACCCCGCCCGGCTCCGGGGTGATCGCCCAATAAGCGTTCAAACGCCAAAGAAAACCGTTGTCCCCGCCGTCCGCCTCGACCACCTTCGTACTGCGGGAGGCTACGCGCCACCACCCGTCGCCCACCGCCCGATACTCCACCTCGTACTCCGTATTCAGAATCACGGTCAGAATTTTCTTCCGCTTCAGTTGTAGCGCGGCTCGGAACCGGTTGCCGTCCTTCGAGAGCAGTTGGGACGCCGTGACCTCCGGGTAGATCTCCCGATAGCGGTCGTAGTTTTGCAGCACCGCGATCACCTGTTCCGGCGTCCGGTCCGGCACGAAGGCTTCGGCCGACCAGTCGTGAATCAGACCGCCCTTCACCTCGATCGTCGCCCCGGCCGTCATCACCGGCTGCGCCTCCGCCCGTTTCACATAGGCGTCAAATTCGTTAGCCGCCGACCACGGCATGGCGAACAACAACAAGAAAGAAAACATCAATTCACCACGTTTTTAGCAGCACCCACGGCAAACGCTGCCACGTTTCCCGCCGCAATCTCCATCAGACGGCCCCGCGCCTCCCGCGTCGCCCAAGCAATGTGCGGCGTCACGATGCAGTTCTTGGCCGTAAAGAGCGGCGAGCCTTCAGCCGGTGGCTCAACGCTCAGAACATCAACGCCTGCACCGGCGATCGTCCCGGCGTTCAGCGCATCCGCAAGTGCCTGCTCCACCACCAGCGGTCCGCGGGATGTGTTGAGTAGGAATGCTGAAGGCTTCATACGCTGGAGTTGGGATGCACCAATCATTCCCCGCGTTTCCGGAAACAGCGGGCAATGCAGGCTCACCACGTCGCTCTCGGCTAGGAGCCCGTCCAAAGCCACGCCCTGCGACCGGCTGTGCACCACCACGCGCATGCCCAGCGCCTCCGCAATCCGGGCCGTCTGCGCCCCAATCCGTCCGAAACCGACGCAGCCGAACGTCTTTCCGGCCAACTCCACCTGCGGAGTTCGCCAAAAACTCCAGTCCGCGCTTGTGGTCCAGGCGCCGCTTCGCACCGCGCCGCTGTGCGCCCCCACGTGATGACAAAGCTCAAGCAGCAGGGCAATCGTCAACTGCGCCACGGAGTCGGTGCCGTACGCCGGTACATTGGTCACCAGGATTCCCCTCTCCCGCGCCGCCACCGTGTCGACCACGTTGTAGCCCGTCGCCAGAACCCCGACGTATCGGAGGTGCGGCAGCGCCGCCAGGGTTTCCCGGGTCAACGGCGTCTTGTTCGTCAGGATCACCTCCGCCTGCCCGGCGCGCTCCAGGATCTCCTCCGCCGGAGTGCGATCATAGACCGTCACGGCGCCTTGCCGCTCCAGCGGCTCCCAGGAAAGGTCTCCCGGATTGAGACAGTAACCATCCAGCACAACGATTTTCATTCGAACGCTCCTATTCACTCTTCATCCCGGTTTTCTCCCACTCTACTGCTGCAAAATTGTAGGAGGCCGATTGCCTGTGGTACAACTCAAACATGGCATACGTAATCGCTGAACCCTGTGTGGGCACCAAGGACACGGCTTGTGTGGATGCTTGCCCAGTAGACTGCATTCATCCGAAAAAGGACGATGCACGGTTTGAAGAGGTCGAGATCTTGAACATCGACCCCGTCGAGTGTATCGACTGTGGCGCCTGCGTCCCTGTATGCCCCGTTTCCGCGATCTTCGCCCTCGACGATCTGCCCGAAAAGTGGAACGACTTCACCCAGAAGAACGCCGCTTACTTCGGCCGCTAGTCGCGCCCCTCTGCTTTCTCGAAAGCCGGATCGGTCGAAGCCTAAACCGCTTCGGCGATCCGGCTTCCCATTTCCGTTCTCGTGAGCGTTCCGCCCATGTCCACGGTGCGCGCCGTCGGGTCGGCAAAAACCGTACTCACCGCGCGGCGAATCATCTCCGCTCCGCGCCGGGTCTCCGTATGGTCCAGCCAATCGAGCAGCAGGGCCGCAGAGAGAATCTCGGCCGCTAGTAGCTACCTTTTGCTTTCTCGAAAGCCGGATCTGTCGAAGCCTAAACCGCTTCGGCGATCCGGCTTCCCATTTCCGTTGTCGTGAGCGCTCCGCCCATGTCCACGGTGCGCGCCGTCGGGTCGCCAAAAACCGTACTCACCGCGCGGCGAATCATCTCCGCCCCGCGCCGGGTCTCCGGATGGTCCAGCCAGTCGAGCAGCAGGGCCGCAGAGAGAATCTCGGCCGCTAGTCTCTACCCGTTGCTTTCTCGAAAGCCGGATCTGTCGAAGCCTATACCGCTTCGGCGATCCGGCTTCCCATTTCCGTCGTCGTGAGCGCTCCGCCCATGTCCACGGTTCGCGCCGTCGGGTCGGCAAAAACCGTACTCACCGCGCGGCGAATCATCTCCGCCCCGCGCCGGGTCTCCGGATGGTCCAGCCAGTCAAGCATCAGGGCCACGGACAGAATCGTGGCCACGGGGTTCGCGATTCCCTTTCCGGCGATGTCCGGCGCCGAGCCATGGGACGGCTGGAACACCGCATGCGTATCGCCAATGTCGGCCGACGGCGCCATGCCCATGCCGCCCACTAAAGCCGCCGCCAGATCCGAGAGAATATCGCCGAACATATTCTCGGTCACCAGAACGTCGAAGCTCTCCGGCCGCTGCACCAGATAGAGCGCGCAGGCATCCACGTAGACGCGCTCAGTGGCAATATCGGGAAACTCGGCGGCGATCTGGTCGAAAATGCTCCGGAAATAGGCCATCGACGGCAAGACGTTGGCCTTATCCACCAGCGTGACCTTCTTCCGCCGCCCCGCGGCAAGGTGAAACGCCGACCGGATCACCCGCTCCGCGCCGCTGCGGGTAATCCGCAACTCATCGGTCACCTGGTCCGCCTGCAGCGAGTACGGAACCAGACGCGATACGAACAGTCCCTCGGTGGATTCCCGGACCAGCGCAAAGTCGATCGCCGTCTTGCCCTTCAACGGAGTATCGTTCGGATGGTAGAGCACAATCGGCCGCAGGCCGCAGTACAGGCCGAGTTTTTCGCGGATATCGATCTGCGGCGCCATCTCCCGCCCATCCGCCCAGCGGATGTTCGGCAGGCCCATCGCGCCCAGGAGAATCGTCGAATACTTGGCGATCTCCGTAAACGTGGCCTCCGGCAAAGGGTCCCCGCTGCGCAGATACTCGCCGGCCCCCACGAGAAACTCGGCGGTCGAAAACGTCACCCCTTCCAGCTTCGCTTCCGCGGCCCGGAGGACCTTCAAACCCTCGGCTACGACATCCGGACCAATCCCATCACCCGGCAGCACCGCGATTGCAAAATTCGGCATAAGTTCCGTTCATGATAGCAACCTCGCCCGAACCCGCAGTCGCCACAAAAAAAGAGACCGGTCCAGCCAGCAACATACCTGTTGCTGGCCAGTCCGGCCAAGAAGACCCGTTTGGGCGTCAGAAGAAACTGGGGGAATCCCGCTAGACGAGATTCGGAATCTTGATGATCTTTTTCTGGATGGCGTACTGGACCAGTTGTGCTTTGTTGTGAATGTCCAGTTTCCGCATCAGGTTGAACTTGTGCGCTTCCACCGTCTTGACGCTAAGGTTCAGGTCGCAGGCGATTTCCTTCACCGATTGACCCTCCGCCAGCATCTTCAGCACCTCGCGTTCCCGCGTCGTCAAGGTCGCAAACCGCGGAAGCCGGTTGGCGGACTTGATGCGCGACCGGAAGTCGTCCACTAATTGGGAGAGCATCCGGGGGCTCAGGTAGCTGCCACCACGAATCACATCGCGGATCGCCGCCACTAACTGCTGCGCCGGACTATCTTTCAGCACGTAGCCGCCCGCGCCCACTTCCATGCCTTCGACGAGGTAGTCCTCGTCGTCGTACATCGTGAGAAACAGAATCTTCGTCTCAGGGCGATTCTTCTTGATCTGCCGCGTTGCCTCGAAGCTGCTGAGACCGGGCATGCCGATATCCATCAGCACGACATCGGGCCGGAGTTCGTTGGCGCGTTCCACTGCGTCCCCGCCGTTTGCCGCTTCACCGATGACTTCCATATCGGACTCCGCCGCAATCAGGGTGCGAATACCTTGGCGGAACAGCGTGTGATCGTCCGCTAACATGATGCGAATCTTGGCCATAGTGCTTACCGTTGTTGTTCTAAATTTTTCCCAAACGAACAGATTTTCCCGCTGTCAATGGCGCCTTACAGCCCATCAACATTTCGCAACGACGGTCGGTTCCTGCTCCCGGCTAGCGGGTGCCAAAGAGCACCGCAGACCCATTTTGCGCTGGTGTCCGGTAACCCTTTGCCCCTACTCCTGTAGCCTCTCTAGGAATCGGCAATTCGACCACTATCCTCGTGCCCTGAGTCCTCCGCGAAGTTACTCGCTTTTCCTCAGGCCGCTTACTCTCAATTTGAAAAGTCCCGCCGAGCAAGGTTACTCGCTCGCGGATTCCCGATAGCCCGAAGGAATCCTGCTTGCGAAACGCCGCCTCGACGTCAAAGCCGATGCCGTTATCCACAACCACCAGCTTTAAATATCCATCGGCGGTTCCGACGGAAATATTTACAGTGTCGGCGAAAGAATGCTTCGCAATGTTGTGAAAACACTCTTGCACCAGACGATAAACAATGCTTTCGGTTCGTTTCGGAAGGTTCTCCAGCCGATGCGCCACCAGCTTTACCTTAGTCGGGTAAATCTGCCGGAAACGCTGAATCAACTGCCGGATCGCCGCCCCTAAACCCAACTGCTCCAGCACCGCCGGGCTCAACGCGCTAATCAGACGCCGCGTCTCGATGATCGTGTGCTCCACCGCCTGCCGGGTCTCCCGCAGCGTCGCGCGCTCCGCCGCCAGCGAATCCGGCAGCCGGCCCTCCAGCATCTCCATCTGCAACCGCACACACAGCAGGCTCTGCCCCGCTTCATCGTGCAATTCGCGGCTGATCCGCCGCCTCTCGGCCTCTTCGACGTGGAGCATATGCTCGGCCAACTGCCGGATCTGCTCCTCCCGCGCCGCCAAACCTTCCACGAGCTTCGCCTTCTCAATCCCCATCCAGCAGCGCTCCGCCGCCGCCGTCAACAACTCCTGCTCCCGCGGCAGCCATTCATACTCCCGCGCAAACGCAAACTGGATCACCCCGGAAGCCAGCTTCCCGCCCAGCGGCACCGACCACACAGATCCTCCCGGGCGCTCCCAATCCGCACTCAATTCACTCTTCAGCGACGCCCGCGACAGCTTCCGCCGCAACGCCGGCGTATTCGGAATCCGCAGATGCCGGTGCTTCGCCACCCCGGTCGCCCGCGCCTCCGCGCGCAGCTGCCAGGCCCCGTCCTTGCCTTCTCCGGCCAACCCCTGCTCCAGCAGAAAAAGCCGCGCCTTGGCCGCCCCGCAGAACTCCGCCAGGCTCACCAGAATCCGCGACAGCAACTCGTCCACCGAACGCGACTCCAACTCAATCCGAAACAGATCGTAAAAGGCCTTCGTCTCGGCCTCTCGCACCTGGTAAAACGCATTGTTCAGCGTCAGAATCACGCAGAAGTTCAACTGCTGCACCACCCAGTGCAGGTTCGACTCCGGCCCCAAAAGCCGGGCGTACTCGTCGAGCGCCGTCACAATCGTCGCCGGAGGAACATTCAACTTCGCCAACCGCCGCCCGTTGTATTCCACCTGCTCAAAGAACGCCGAAATCGTCGCCCCCTGCTGCAGCAGCCGGAACGCCGCTCCCGCCGTCGTCGCCAATAGCGACACGCCGATCCGCGCGTCGCCTTTCCGCCCCTTCAAAAATCGCCGGTCCGCCTCCGCAATCCGCGGACCCAACTCCCGCGCCGACTCCGCCAACTGGGCATACAACTGCTCGCTCAACACATCGGCAGCATCAGCCAATAGCGCAGGTTGTCGTAGTCTCGGCACTAGAATACTTATCGAACCCTAAGCGAATTTCCTTTAGGGTGATCTGTACCAAAACTAGGGTTGCTCCTAATCGTCGTCGGAACTTTGGTTCACTTTCAGCACCGCCAGGAACGCTTCCTGCGGAATCTCCACCCGGCCCACGCGCTTCATTCGCCGCTTGCCCTCTTTCTGCTTTTCGAGCAACTTCCGCTTCCGGCTGATGTCGCCCCCATAACACTTGGCCAGTACGTTCTTCCGAATCGCCGCAATCGTCTCCCGGGCAATAATCTTGCTCCCGATCGCCGCCTGCAGCGCCACCTCGAACATCTGTCGGGGAATCAGCTTCCGTAGCCGCTCAATCAGCGCCTTACCCCTCTCGTAGGCCACATCCCGGTGCACGATGATCGACAGCGCGTCCACCGCCTCCCCCGCCACCAGCACGTCCAGCTTCACCATCGGCGAAGCCCGGAAGCCCGCCAAATGATAATCGAGCGAAGCGTAGCCCCGCGATGCCGATTTCAGCCGGTCGTAGAAGTCGAGCACGATCTCGTTCAGCGGCAGCTCATAGCCCAACAACACCCGCGAACCGCCAATGTAGTCGAACTTCTTCTGCTTGCCCCGCTTCTCTTCAAGCAGCGCCAGAATATCGCCGATATACTCCTCCCGCGTGATCACCGTCGCATCGATAATCGGCTCGTTGATCACCTCAATCGCGGCCGGATCCGGCCACCGCGAAGGATTATCCACCTCGATCACGTCCCCGCCCCGCAGCGTAATCTCATACCGCACGCCCGGCGCCGTCGTAATCAGGTCAATGTTGAACTCGCGTTCCAGCCGCTCCTGGACAATCTCCAGATGCAGCAGTCCCAGAAACCCGCACCGGAAGCCAAACCCCAGCGCCACCGAGTTCTCCGGCTCAAAATTAAACGCCGAATCGTTCAGCCGCAGCTTCTCGAGCGCATCCCGCAGCAGTCCGTGCTCGGAACTCTCCACCGAATACAGCCCCGCGAACACCATCGGCTTAATCGGCTCAAACCCCGGCAGCGCCTCCGCCGCCGGCGTCACCGCGTCGGTAATCGTATCGCCGATCAACGCATCGCTGATCGTCTTGATATTCGCGTAAAGGAACCCTACCTCGCCCGCGCTCAACTCCGTCGTCGGAATCGGCTTCGGCGACTGGTAGCCGACCCCCTCCACCTCGAAAATCTTCCCGTTCGACCACAGCTTGATCTTCTGCCCCAACTTCATGCGCCCGTCCACGATGCGCATCAGAATGATCACGCCCTTGTACGGGTCGAACCACGAATCGAAGATCAACGCCCGCAGCGGCGCCTCCGGGTTCCCCGCCGGCGGCGGCACCCGCGCCACAACCTGCTCGAGAATCTCCGGAATGCCAATCCCCTGCTTGGCCGAACACAGCACGGCCTCCGAAGCGTCCAACCCCACCAGCGTCTCAATCTGTTCCCGAATCCGCTCCGGATCCGCCGCCGGCAGGTCAATCTTGTTGATCACCGGGATGATTTCGAGGTTCTGCCCCAGCGCCAGATAGGTATTGGCCAGCGTCTGCGCCTCCACCCCCTGCGAAGCGTCCACCACCAGCAGCGCCCCCTCGCACGCCTGCAAGGACCGCGAAACCTCGTAGGTGAAGTCCACGTGCCCCGGCGTATCGATCAGGTTCAACTGATAAATCTGCCCATCCTTGCTCGACTTATGGAGCAAACGCACCGCGTGGGCCTTAATCGTAATGCCCCGCTCCCGCTCCAGGTCCATCGAGTCCAGGACCTGCTCCATCATCTCGCGTTGCGACAGAGCCCCCGTGTGCTCCAGCAATCGGTCCGCTAAGGTCGACTTGCCGTGGTCAATATGGGCGATGAT
Source organism: Terriglobales bacterium (assembly GCA_027485675.1). Taxonomy (GTDB): domain Bacteria; phylum Acidobacteriota; class Terriglobia; order Bryobacterales; family Bryobacteraceae. The sequence continues at coordinate 191,812 of JAIXQP010000050.1, forward strand.
GGAGAAGTTTCGAATGTGTGATGGATCCATGCGTTACACTTGCTAAGGGCCGGAGCTACTCTCCGATTATCCCATATGTCCCTGGAATTCCTTCTGTTTGACATTGATGATCACGGCATTGCCACGATCACATTTAACCGCCCTGCCAAACTCAACGCCTTGAATGCAGGGACGTTAGCGGAATTCGACCAGCTCCTCGGCGAAGTCAGAAATAACTCCGCCATCCGCGCCCTCCTCCTCACCGGCTCCGGTGACCGCGCCTTTGTCGCCGGCGCCGACATCAGCGAGTTCTCCGGCTTCACCCCCATCGCCGCCCAGCGCCAGTCGGAAAAGGGCCAATCCCTCTTCCGCCAGCTCGAAACCCTCGGCAAGCCCGTCCTCGCCGCCCTCAACGGCTTCACCCTCGGCGGCGGCCTCGAAATGGCCATGGCCTGCACGGTCCGCGTCGCCTCGGAAAACGCCAAACTCGGCCAACCCGAAGTCAAACTCGGCATCATCGCCGGCTACGGCGGCTCCCAGCGGCTCCCCCGCCTGGTCGGCAAGGGCATCGCCCTTGAAATGCTCCTCACCGGCGAACCCATCTCCGCCCAACGCGCCTACGAGATCGGTCTCGTCAACTACGTCGTCCCCGCTCCGGAACTCCTCTCGTTCTCGAAGAATCTCCTTCTCAAAATGCTCGCCAACGCCCCCCTCGCGCTGGCCCTTACCATTCAGGCTGTCGACGTCGGGCTCAATGGCAGCCTGCACGACGGGCTCCAGTTTGAAGCCGCCGCCTTCGGCCTCTCCGCCGCCACCGCGGACATGAAGGAGGGCGTCGCCGCCTTCCTCGCCAAGCGGCCGGCTCATTTCCAAGGAAAGTAATCACAATTTATGCCGCACTCCGAAATTGAAGGTGCCCTCACGGGCCAAGGACTCCGCATCGGCATTGTCATGGCCCGGTTCAACTCGTTGGTCACCGAAAGCCTCCTCGCCGGCGCTCTCGCCGGTCTCCGCCGCCACGGCGTCGCCGAAACCGACATCACCGTCGCCAAAGTTCCCGGCTCCTGGGAGCTGCCGCTCACCCTGGCCACCATGGCCGCCACCAAGAAGTACGACGGACTCATCGCCCTCGGCGCCGTCATCCGCGGCGACACCCCGCACTTTGACTACGTCGCCGGCGAAGCCGCCAAAGGCATCGGCAACGCCATGATGAAGGCGGAAATCCCCATCGTCTTCGGCGTGCTCACTACGAACACCCTCGAACAGGCCATGGACCGGGCCGGCGCCAAGTCCGGCAATAAGGGCTACGACGCCGCCGCGACCGTCATTGAGATGGCGAATCTCCTCCGGGAGTTGCGCTCGTAGTGCCTGCCCGTCACCAGTCCCGCCGCCGCGCCCTGCAGATTCTCTATCAATGGGATATGCGCCAGCCCCTGCTGTCGCTCGAAGACGCCACGCGCGCCTACTACGCTTCGCTCTACTCGGACGACCATGACGAACGTCCCCCCTGGGACGAGTTCATGGACCTACTCACCCGCGGCTCGGTCGAGCATCTCGAGGAGCTCGACGCCCTGCTCGACCGCCACTCCCAAAACTGGCGCGTCGCCCGCATGTCCTATGTCGATCGCAACATCCTCCGCCTCGCGGCCTTTGAGATGATCCACACCGACACCCCCGCCCCGGTGGTCATCGACGAAGCCCTCGAACTCGCCCGCCGCTTCTCCTCGGATGAGAGCGTGTCGTTCGTCAACGGCGTCCTCGACGCCCTCCGCCGCCAACTCCCCGCGAAATCGCCCCAGCCCTAATCTTCGCTGGCCAGATTCGCGGCACCGCCGGACCGGCGGAAGCTCCCTCTCGGCAACCCCACCCCTATCTAGCGCATCATAGTAGGTAGATGCCCCCCTCCCACGTCGAAACCACCATCCTCCCCAACGGCGTGAAAATCGTCACCGAGCGCATGGCCCACCTCCGCTCCGTCGCCCTCGGCCTCTGGGTCCGCTCCGGCTCCCGCCGCGAAAGCGAAGCCGACAACGGCATCTCCCACTTCATGGAGCACATGGTCTTCAAAGGCACCAAACGCCGCTCCGCTGAACAAATCGCCCGCGCCTTCGACTCCATCGGCGGCCACATGGACGCCTTCACCAGCCGTGAGATGGTCTCCTACAACGCCAAAGTCCTCGACGACCACCTCCCCCTCGCCTTCGATATCCTCGCCGACCTCGTCATGAACCCCGTCCTCCGCCCCGAGGACATCGAGAAGGAAAAAGGCGTCGTCCTCGAAGAGATCAAGATGGACGCCGACAACGTCGAGTACCAAACCCACGAACTCTTCTGCCGAAACTTCTGGAAAGGCGACGCCATCGGCCGCTCCATCCTCGGAACCGCCAAAACCGTCAAATCCATCACCCCGGACTCCCTCAAAGCTCACTTCAAGTCCACCTACATCGCCCCCAACCTCCTCGTCACCGCCGCCGGCCGCATGGAGCACGCCGATATCGTCCGCCTCACCGAAGCCACCCTCGGCAAGCTCCCCAAGCGCAAGCCCCTCCCCGTCCTCCCCGTCGCCCAGACCTCCCCCCAAATCTCTCTCAAGGAGAAGAAGGCCGTCGAACAGGCCCACCTCTGCCTCGGCGCCCCCTCCTTCCCCATGCCCCACCCCAAGCGCTTCGTCGCCTATACGCTCAACAACATCCTCGGCGGCGGCATGAGCTCCCGCCTCTTCCAAAACATCCGCGAGCAGCAGGGCCTCTGCTACTCCATCATCAGCGAACTCACCTCCTACCGCGATACCGGCTGCCTCGCCGTCTACGCCGGCACCAGCCCCGAAACCCTCCGCCGCGTCGTCGATTCCATCCGCCACGAACTCACCCGCATGAAGACCGAGCGCGTCACCGACGAAGAGCTCCGCCGCTCCAAAGACAATCTCAAAGGCTCCATCGTCCTCGGCCTCGAATCCACCTCCAGCCGCATGTCCAATCTCGCCCGCCAGGAGATGTTCTTCGGCCGCCACGCCGAAGTCGACGAGATCCTCGAACGCATCGAATCCGTTACCGCCGCCGACGTCCAGGAAGTCGCCAACGAATTCCTCAACCCCGCCAAAATGGGCCTCACCATCATGGGCCGCCTCAACGGCCAGCGCTTCACGCGAAAGGACCTGAACTGCTGAGGAGTCAATGAACCTCCTCCGGCTCGCCACCCTCCTCCTCTCCCTCTCCGCCGCCTGGGCACTCGACCTAGGCAAGCTAGTCCCCCAGGGCTACGTCAACGACTACGCCAACGTCATCCCCGGCCCCCAGCGCCTCGCCCTCGAACGCTACGCCGCCACCGTCGAAAAGCAAACCGGCGCCCAACTCGCCATCGTCACCCTCCCCACCCTCGAAGGCGAGCCCATCGAAGACGTCGCCAACACCCTCTACCGCCGCTGGGGCATCGGCAAAAAAGGCAAGGACGAAGGCCTCCTCCTCCTCCTCGCCGTCAACGACCGCCGCTCCCGCCTCGAAATCGGCTACGGCCTCGAACCCATCCTCCCCGACGGCGCCTCCGGCGACGTCCTCCGCCAAATGCGCCCCGCCCTCCGCGAAGGCGCCTACGGCGACGCCCTCTCCACCGCCGCCCACTACCTCGGCAATCGCATCGCCCAATCGAAAGGCGTCGCCCTCGCCGAAGAGTCCACCCCCCGCCCCAGCCGCCCCCGCCCCGCCGAACAACCCATCCCCCTCTGGCTCATCCTCGCCGGCGGCGCCCTCTTTCTCTATCTCCTCGCCACCGGCAACGTCAGCGCCGCCTGGTTCCTCGCCTCCCTGCTTTCGAACGGCCGATCCCACCACCACCGCGGCGGCAGCAGCGGCGGCTTCGGCGGCTACGATAGCGGCGGCGGTTTCGGCGGCTTCGGCGGCGGCGACTCCGGCGGCGGTGGAGCCTCCTCCGACTGGTAACCCCCTATGCGAAAAGAACTCGAAACGCGCTGCACCGAACTCACCGAACGAGCCACCAAAACCTTCGGCGACCGCCTCGTCTCCCTCATCCTCTACGGCTCCGGCGCCCGCGCCGACCACGATCAGTTCTCCGATCTCAACATCCTCTGCGTCCTCCGCCAGCTCTCCCCCCGCGAACTCGAACTCGCCGAACCCCTCTTCCGCTGGTGGCGCTCCCTCGATAATCCCGCCCCCCTCCTCCTCACCCTCGACGAGGTAAACTCCTCCACCGACTGCTTCCCCATCGAGTTCCACGACATCCAAGAAGTACACCGCATCCTCGCCGGAACCGACATCGTCGCCAACCTAGCCATCGATGATGTCTTCTATCGCGGCCGCGTCGAGTTCGAAGTCCGCAGCAAACAGCTCCGCCTCCGCCAAAAAGCCGCCGGCGTCCTCCCGGACCCCGAACTGCTCACGAAGCTCATGTCCGAAAGCGTCTCCACGTTCCTCACTCTCGGCCGCCATGTCCTCCGCCTCGCCGGCCAACCCGCCCCCCACGGCAAACGGGATATCGCCGCCGCCCTCGAGAAAGCTTTCGAAATCAACCCCACGGCGTTCTATACTTTGTTGGACCTCCGCGAAGGCAAAATCAAAGCCAGGAACGTCGACGCCAACGCCACTTTCAGCCTCTATCTGCAACAAATTGAATCCCTGGTCGCCTCCGTCGACCGCCTGGAGAAATAAACCATGAAAATCGCTTTGATCATCGTCGGTATCCTCGTCGCCATCGGCCTCTTCTTCGGCATGTCCGTCATCGGCACCCGCAACGAGCTCGTCACCCAGAAAAACGCGGTCGAAGGCGCCTTCGCCCAGGTCGACGTCGCCCTCCAGCGCCGCGCCGACCTCATTCCCAACCTCGTCGAAACCGTCAAAGGCTTCGCCTCCCAGGAAAAGGACGTCATCGCCTCCGTCTCCAATGCCCGCGCCGCCCTCGGTGGCGCCCGCACCCCCGCCGAAAAGATCTCCGCCAACGGCCAGCTCGATGGCGCCCTCTCCCGCCTCCTCGTCGTCGTCGAAAACTACCCCCAGCTCAAGTCCGACGCCAATTTCATGCGCCTCCAGGACGAACTCGCCGGCACCGAGAACCGCATCGCCGTCGAACGGCGGAAGTATAATGAAACGGTCCAGAAGTACAACACGACCATCGAACTCTTCCCTAACAACATCGCTGCGTCCCTGTTCGGCTTCCAGCGTAACGACGCCTATTTCAAAACCGAACCCGGCGCGCGCACCGCCCCCAAAGTGAACTTCGGAAACAAGTAAATCAAGTCCATGCCAGAAACATACCGCAACTACATCAACGGCGAGTGGGTCGACGGACCAACGTTCGAAAACCGCAACCCCGCCAACACCGACGAAGTCGTCGGTCTCTTCGTCAAGGGCACCGCCGCCGATGTCGACCGCGCCGCCGACGCCGCCCAGGCCGCCTTTGCCAAGTGGAGCGCCATGCCCGGCCCCGCCCGCGGCGCCCTGCTCTTCAAAGTCGCCGATATCCTCGAGAAGAAGTTCGATCAGCTCGGCGAAGAGATGTGCCGTGAAGAGGGCAAAACCCTGCCGGAAGCCAAGGGCGAAGTCCGCCGCGCTATCAATATCTTCCGCTACTTCGGCAGCGAAGGCTCCCGCCTCCCCGGCCACCTCGTCCCCTCCGAACGCGACCGCGTCCACATGTTTGCCATCCGCAAACCCATTGGCGTCGTCGGCCTCATCACCCCCTGGAACTTCCCCATCGCCATCCCGGCCTGGAAGCTCGCCCCCGCCCTCGTCTGCGGCAACACGGTCATCATCAAACCCGCCAGCGTCGCCCCCCTCAGCGCCTGGCGCATCGTCGAAGCCTGTCATGAAGCCGGCATTCCCCCGGGCGTTGTGAACTTCATCGCCGGCAGCGGCGGCACCATCGGCGGCGCCCTCGTCAACGCCAAGCCCGTCAAGGCCATCTCCTTCACCGGCTCGGTCGAAATCGGCAACTGGGTCCACACCGAAGGCTCAAAGCGCCACCTCCGCCTCCAACTCGAAATGGGCGGCAAGAATCCCACCATCGTCCTCGCCGACTGCGACTTCAACTCCGCCGTCGAAAACGTCGTCAACGCGGCCTTCTTCTCCACCGGCCAGAAGTGCACGGCCACCAGCCGCGCCATCGTCGAAGCCCCCATCTACGACAAGTTCGTCGCCGCCCTCGTCGAACGCACCAAGAAGCTGAAGGTCGGCAACGGCATGGAAGCCGGCATCGACATCGGCCCCGCCGTCGACGAAGGCCAGCTCGAAACCGACCTCAAGTACATCGCCATCGGCCGCAAGGAAAACGGTGAACCCCTCTGCGGCGGCAACCGCCTCACCGGCGGCGCCTATGACAAGGGTTACTTCGTCGAACCCACCGTCTTCGCCGACGTGAAGGAAGGCGACACCCTCGCCAAGGAAGAGGTCTTCGGCCCCGTCCTCGCCATCATGAAGGCCAACGACCCGGCCGATGCCTTGCGCATGGCTAACAACACCGAATTCGGCCTGTCGGCGTCGATTCAAACCACCAACATCTCACGCGTGTTCGAGTTCGTCTACGGCTGCGAAGCGGGTTTGTTAACGGTCAACCTGCCCAGCGCCGGCGTCGAGTATCAGCTCCCCTTCGGCGGCACCAAGGATTCCAGCTTCGGCCCCAAGGAACAGGGACCCGCCGCCATGGACTTCTACTCCGACTACAAGACCATCTACTTGAAGTACTAAGTCAGTTACTCTCTCCCATGAAACTCGGACAAATCAAATGGAATAACGAAGTGACCGCGGCGGTCTTTGATGGCGACAAGGCCCGTCCCATCCCCGGTCACACCCTATACGACCTCATCCGCCGTTCCGAGGTCGAGAAGACGCCGCTCACGGAGCTCGCCGCCACCATGGCGGCGACGCACAAGGAAACGGCCACGCCCATCATCCCGCTCTCGCCCAAGGAAGTGTGGGCGTGTGGCTGCACGTATGAGATGAGCGCCAGTTTCCGCGACGCGGAGCACAACACGCGCGAGGGTTTTTACCGCTACGTGTTCGACCCCGCCAACCGCCCCGAGGTCTTCTTCAAGGGCACGAGCCGCGTCTGTGTCGGCCCGAACGCCGGCATCGGCCTCCGCGCCGATTCGAAGTTCACGGCCCCGGAGCCGGAACTGGCCGTCGTCCTCGGTTCGAACGGCCGCATCGTCGGTTATACGATCTCGAACGATGTCTCGGCTTGGGACATTGAGAAGGAGAACCCGCTGTATCTGCCGCAGTCGAAGCAATACGCGGCCTGCTGCTCGCTGGGCCCCGTGATGGTGACGGCGGACGAACTGACGGACCCGTACAAGATCGACATGACCTGCACGATCAAGCGGGGCGAGACGCAGACGTTTTATGGAGAGACCTCGACGGGCAAGCTCGGCCGCAAGATCGAGACGTTGATTGAGTATCTCCTCCGTTCGAACCCGGTCCCCTGCGGCAGCGTGCTGCTGACGGGAACTGGAATCATCGTGACCCAGGAGTCTGCTCTTGCCGCCGGCGACGTGGTAACCATCACCGCCTCCGGCATCGGCGAACTGTCGAACCCCTGCGTCATCGTTTAGCGAACACCACAGCCGAAAACAACAAAGGCCGTCCCACCAGCCAGTGGGGCGGCCTTTCTGTCATTTGATAGTGAACAGTATCTCGTTCGATGTAACGTCGAGAACGGTAGCAGGATTCATCGGGTTACGCAGCGTACGCGAAAAGACAACACGATAGTGGCCTTTGGCACTCAGGAAATAGTGTCTGGCAAGGTCGATCGAAACAGGACGGTGCGTCCCGCCAGGAGGAATCTTCACGTCGGCCATCTTGCCAAAGAGTGAACTTATCCGGCCAGCCATTATCCCCTCATTCGTAATCTCAACTTTCCGGTTTCTTCGCAAACCAGCCGGGTCAATCACCCAAACGGCAATGGTGTAGAACAGCCGGTCGCTGAAATAGTCCCGATAGATAATCTCGAAACCCGAAGTGTTAATCAACTTCGCGGAAACGGGAATCGGCTCTCCCAGTTCAAACGCAAGCTTTCCTCCCTCCACGGTCAAGGAGATAGCAAATGGGCCGCCCGTGCTAGCCGCAGTTGTCGTCTCCTGCGGATAGGCACTTCGCGCCACTAGAAAACCAAGGCACATCAAAGGAGCCAGTCCTCTCAGAATTGATCGTAAAGGTGTCATGGATCTACTTAAGGATGTTTGACTGCGACGTCGGAAGTTGTGCGGAATCTCCTGAATGCTAAATCCGTTCGGCATGCCGGAGTAGTCGCCCTTCATTCAGGCACCTCCCTGCCGCAGTGTCGGTTCCGCTCCAATGGACCTCCTGAACTCCCTGGCCGCAACACAAAACGATAGCACGCACATGCGCGATAATAGCAGTATGACCCTGCGCATCACCGAAGCCGAACTCGTTCGCGACGTTCGTTCTGTGTTGGAAAGGATAGAGCGCGGCGACGAAGTCATTATTGAGCGGGAAGATCATTGGCCAGTTGCCGTCATGAAGCAGGCACAGCCCGTGGGACGCGACATCAGCGAATGTATCGCGCTGGCCGAAGCCTACGAAGAAAAGCTCGGCTATGCTCCCATTCCGGACGAGGACTTTGCCAGAGACGTGCAGCAGGGTATTGAGGCCAGCCGAGATCCAATCCGCAACGTCTGGGACGATTAGCAAATGGGCCTGGTTCTGGACTCCTGCGTTATCGTCCTCGCCGAACGTCAGGAGCTGCCGGTGAGTTTGCTGCTCCGCCAGCTTCAGCAGCAACACGGCATTACGGATCTGGTTCTCTCAGCGATTAGCGTGGTCGAACTGGAGCACGGCATCTATCGCGCCCAGTCGCCGCAACAAGCCGCCAAGCGCCGCCGCTACTTGGAGACTGTCTTCGCCGCGATACCGGCAGTACCCTTCACCCGTGATATGGGCCAGATCGTTGCGCGAGTTGATGCTGAGGGTCGCAAGCGGGGAGTAGTCATTCCGTTCGCCGACCTTCTCATTGGAGGAACCGCGCTGCATTTCGGCTACGGACTCCTGACTCGCAACGAGCGCCATTTTCGGATGATCCCGAATTTATTGGTGCATTCGTTTTAGCGAACCGTCTGTGGGCTAGTGCCGTCTCGCAGCTCTACGTCCGTAGGTTCAGCAAAAGTAACCCCTCCGACCCCGCCAAACGGCCGAGATCTTTTTCGGGGCACGAGCTGCATCTGTGTCGGCCCCAAGGCCGGCATCGGCCTCCGCGCCGATTCGAACTTCACGGCCCCGGAGCCGGAGCTTGCCGCCGCGTTAGGCTCGAGGAGCATCGTCGGCTACACGATCACGAACGCTAAGCCGGCTTGGGACATGGAGTGGGTGCCCCCCTATGCGGATAGTCGGTATCCACTTTCAGGATAGGCGCTTCAAGGACGTCACCGTCCGGGCCTTGTTGTCCGCGAAAAGCGACAGGACCATCTGCGGTTGACGATGGTAGGTCACCGGCGATCTCGCTGGCGCATGAGTGGTTGGAAATGCCCAACATCTGACAAGACAGAAAGAGTCAATGAAAGCTCAGTTGCCCACGACGCATTCGTACGCCGTGCTCCTGACGAGCATCAACGAGCGGATTGAAACGGCCCAAGTGCGAGCGGCCGTTGCCGTCAACCAGGAGTTGGTTCTCCTCTACTGGGGGATCGGAAAGGAGATTCTCAACCGGCAAGTAGAGGAAGGATGGGGCGCGAAGGTCATCTCCCATCTGGCTGCCGATCTCGGTCGAAGTTTTCCCGAAATGAAGGGGCTCTCTTCCCGGAACCTCAAATACATGAGGGCTTTCGCCGATGCTTGGCCAGAGGAGGCAATTGTGCAGCAGGCTGCTGCACAATTGCCCTGGTTCCATAACTGCATCATTCTAGACAAGATAAAGGACAGGTCCGAGCGGCTCTGGTCCATCCAGGCCGCCGTCGAGCACGGCTGGAGCCGGAACGTTCTGGTCATCCAGATCGAGGCGCGACTGTACCAGCGGCAGGGCAAGGCCATCACCAATTTCACCAAAACCCTACCCGCCCCGCAGTCTGACCTCGCCCAGCAACTCTTAAAGGATCCCTATAACTTCGATTTCCTCACGCTGTCCAAGGACGCCAGTGAGCGCGAACTCGAAACCGGCCTCGTCGCACACATCCAGAAATTCCTCCTCGAACTCGGAACCGGCTTCGCCTTCGTCGGCCGTCAGGTTCCCCTCGAAGTCGCCGGCGAAGACTACCGGCTCGACCTTCTCTTCTACCATCTGAAGCTCCGCTGCTTCGTGGTCATCGACCTGAAGGCTGGACCCTTCAAGCCGGAATACGCCGGCAAGATGAACTTCTACCTCGCCGCCGTCGACGACACGCTCAAGCATCCCAGTGACAACCCGGCCATCGGGCTCATCCTCTGCAAAAGCAAAAAAGAACTGGTCGTGGAATACGCCCTTCGCCACACTGCCACGCCGATGGGCATCGCGAAGTTCCGCCACCTGGAGAAGCTCCCTGCCCAATTCCAGGGAAGCCTGCCGAGCATCGAAGAGCTCGAGGCCGAACTCGGAACTGCCAACGCATCCGAGATCTGACCAGACCCGTCGGAGACCCTCCCCCTTGTTGCCGGATAGCAATGCAGTCACTGCAAGACAAGGCGATCAGCCATTGAGCCTGCCCGTTGGGAGTCACTCGGGCTCGTCCGCCGTGGTGAGCCCGAAATCGGCGAGGACTACGTCCATCGATACCGTCAGGAAAGGCCTTTCTCCTTGAAACCTGAAGCTGAATTTTTGCAACAGGCTGTTGCACAATTGCCATGGGGCCACAATGTTCCCCTCCTGGATCACGTCAAGGACCGCAAGGAGCGTCCCTGGTACGCCAGGGCAGCTATCGAACAGAGTTGGAGCCGGAATGCTTTGGTGATCCCAATGGATGCGAGACTCCGCCAGCGGCAAAGCAAGGCGATCACCAACTTCGCCAAAACACTTCCCGCCCCGCACTCCGGCTGTGTCTATCCTACCCGGATTCGGGATGGGTGCAGCTCAAATGTCTGAGCCTCGCGCCTCCGCGCCGGTCCCGTTGCCGACGAGACCAGAGCAGCGAGCTATCGCCGGCGACGGTGAATGAGGAAATCGATCTTGATCATAGGGAGCCAAATACACCCTGTTGTCATGGTGGACCGAACCAATTCGAACTCGATCGAGCCAGCCAGTTCTTCCCAGCACGTTCTTGTCCATCATTGAATCCGCGAAGAAGTAGACGACGGGGGTCGTAGCGATGCCGAGCACACTCAGTTCTACTTCTTGGCCGAACGTATCGAATCCGCTGTTAGCGGTCCGGAACCGCCTGCGGACTCCGTCTTCAAGGTTCAGGCCAAGCGCTTCCGCGATCTCCCCACTGAACAAACAAAATGAAGCCCCCGTATCGACACTCGCTGCCAAGTGCCCGTGACTCGTCCCCAGCGCTTGTGTTTGGGTCGTTTGGGAATCATCAGGTGGTGGTGGAACGGGTGGCGGAGTTGGCCGTCCCTAAGCGCGCCAGCCTTCCGTAGGGGCATCTGCCTGCCCACGTGGTCGTCTACAACGCCATTGCTATGGCGCTCTAAATGCGATCCTCTACGCGCGAGGTCCTTCGGTGCTTGCTTGAGGGCCTGCAATGGTTGCTCGACCCTTCGGCTCACATCAAAGTGGCCGGCCAGTCGGGACGTTGCGAAGAGGGTCCTGGGACTCTCGAGCGGAGTTCTTTTGGGTCTCGTGCCTTTTCTGGGGGGGAACCGGCGGAACGGTTTGACAGTGGCGGGTTCCACTGTGCCGGGGATTACCGTTCAGCGGGGCGGCACGGCGGGGGACGGGTGAACGAAGGGGGGGACTTGGCCGGCGGAGCGGTGGAAAAAAAGAGTGGAGGAGTGAGGGTGCGACGGGCTCGCTGTCGCATTCAGAGCAGGCGGATTAGGAAACGAACGCGGTCGCCGGTGAAGGAGAAGAGCCATGAACCCCTTACGGCAGGGGCTGGGACTAAGCGTCCTGGCCACTACCAACCCAGCGCCGGGTTTCGCCCAATGGACCGATGCCGGCGGAAACCGGAACCAGCGTGCCTGTACCCACGGAGACGGAACGCCCGTCAAAATGGCCGCCGGAGTCAACCGGGCCGGTGAACACGATTTGACGAATCAGGACGGAACCTGCCTGAACAAGAGCCGGAATGGCGATGCGACCAGGAGCACTTTCTGGACCGGATGGGCGCTGGAGAATCAGTCCCTGGGAATGGGGAAGGACAGGCCGATCCACTGCATTCCGTGGCCAACGGCGGGCCATGCGCACTCGAATAGCACCCAGGGCTCCGGTCCTTACCTGGATACGAACCCTGTGATGTCGATGACCGACCCGTTGAACGCGGAAGCGCGGACGCTGGAGTTGGACCCAAAACAGTACGCCATGTTCCCACTGCCGCCATGCCTTCCCATCTCTGACGGCGCGATTCGGTTGCGCCCGGCATCGAGCACGGCGCTCCGCGCGCTGCCGGGCTACCGCAACCGGTTGTGTGGGTTCGCGCTCAACGAGATCGCCGACTGGGTCGACGCGAATCCAGGGCACGTGGGGTACCTGAAGCTGGATAACGACCGAGGGATCGGGAATGAGATCCAGGAGATGGATGACGAGTGGGCGCGGTATCGGCATCACCGGGAGTCTCGTGTCTCCTCCGGGGGGCAGCGGCGGTGGCCGATGCTCGGGGAGATTCCCACCGCGCGCCGGTTGATTATCGTGGAGCCGCTTCACCAGCCGAGCCCCGTGAGTTCGCGATGGGTGTGGACAGCGGTGGGGTTGGGGCAGGAGGATGACCATCCGAAAGACCAGAACTTCGACACCCGCACGACCAATGGCGGGCTGAACCCGGTGCAGCGCGGACTGACCAAGCCGACGTTGTGGTGGAACGGGGCGGAGGGCCAGGCGAAGAAAGATATGGGCGTGTTCTGGAAAGACAACGTGGAGAAGGCGACTCCGTGCGGGGTCGCTTCGATTGGCTTGGACTGAGGGTGTTCACGGATTTGTGTAAACGGCTTCTCTAGACTTAGAGGAGCGAGATGGCACTTATCGGACCGGCTGATGGCCGGCTACGAGAAGCCCGAGGACCTGCTGGGCGAGAACGGACTGCTCAAGGAGATCCAGAGGCGCCTGCTGGAGCGGGCGCTGCATGCGGAGTTGAAGCACCACCTAGGCTACGCCAAGCATGCCACCGAAGGCCGCAACAGCGGAAACAGCCGCAACGGCAACAGCCGGAAGCGACTCCAAACCGACCAAGGACCCCTCGAATTGGAGGTCCCGCGGGACCGCAACGGCACCTTCGAGCCCAAGATCGTGCCCAAGCACCAGACCCGGGTGCCCGGACTCGATGACAAGATCCTCGCGCTGTACATGCGCGGCATGAGCGTACGGGATGTCCAACGCCACATGGAAGATCTCTACCAGGTCGAGGTCAGCCCAGCGCTGATCTCCGAGGTGACCGACTCGGTGTGGGACGAGGTGCAGCAGTGGCAGAACCGGCCGCTCGAGAAGCTGGGCCGCGTCGGCTTCAAACTCGACCAGCATATCCACATCGCTCTCGGTACGAAATCGGGGGGGTAACTGAACCGAAGAAGGAAAGTTTACGGATCTCATTCCGGCGGCAGAACGCTGCAATCTCTTCGCTAGGAACGGCGATGGGTAGAGCAGGCATCGAACAGGCTCCGAAGCCCAGTCTGGCACGCGCTAGTTGTCGGGCGTGGCGCCGTTTTCCGTGCAACGGCCTTGCGGCCAAACGTCTCGATATGAGCCGGAGGCGGACCTCGATTGGCACCCTGTCGGCAGGCGACTTTCCGATTGCGAACACGGACGACCTCAATCACATCGATAGCCAGTTGGTGGCACAAAGTGCCACGAACCGATACGAATGCGTCAGAGAGGCGGGACACACACCACGAAGAGATTAGTTGAGGCGCCTCGAGAACACACATGCAGAGGATCGATGTAAACGGCTCGATAGCCGGGATACACATGGTTCCAGCACCAGATGAAAGCAAGCCGGCGGAGCCCCATGCTGTACCAGCGGTCATGTCCTTTTGGAAAGCCGCCAAGGGCTACCCGCAACCGCCTCTTACCACTGTAGAGCGCCCAACCTTCATGGGAGCGATTCAGTCTGTCCTACCTGCGGCAACAATCTAGCGATAAGCCTCTTTACGGTCCGAGACACGATGAATTGAGATAAGGTCTGCGGTCTCCTCAAAGAAGATTCGGTAATTGCCAACCCGGAGGCGCAGATATCCTGCGAACTCGCCAGATAAAGGCTTGACGTGGCCCGCTCCAGTTTCGGCGTAGCGATGAATGGCTTCGAGAATCGCCATCGCTAAGTGCTGCGGAATGGCGCGAACTTGCGCTGGGACCTGCGGTTCGAAGTAAATCTTCTTCAAAACCGCTAGTCGCCTTTAGATCCGGCGCGAATCTGCTCCATAGTGAATCCAAGATCGGCGACGACATCCTCGAACGGGATACCCTGGCCCCCGTTGCGGAAATATTCATCAGAGGCACGCAAAGCCTGACGGTCAGCTTCGGTGAGTTCTTCATCATCCTCATCGTCGTCGAGCATGTCTTCGAGGAGAGAGCGAACCGTACCTAGCTTGGCTGGGGGCAGTTGATCGAGCAAAGCGTGAACTTGTTTCAATTCAGTGTCGATATCGAGGGCCATGCGGGTCACATCCTTGCTGACAGCAGCAGACTAATTTTACCAGCAGCTGGCGAGCCGCTTCCAGGCTCGGTTCAAGCTCAGTAAGGAAGCTGCCAATGAGTGGCCGTCGACGAAGGTCAGTTCGAAACCGATCCCAAGTACATCGCCATCGGCCGCAAGGAAAACGGCGAACCCCTCTGCGGCGGCAACCGGCTCACCGGCGGCGCCTACGACAAGGGCTACTTCGTCGAACCCACCTTCACGCGTTGAACAGAGCTATCGAGAGGAAGCTCTGGCCCGGGGTATCAGAATCGATGAACTGGTGAGCGAATTCCTGATCTCTCACCAACCACCGGTCTCTGCAGCCGAGGAGTCCGGCCTGGGTCTGTTCGGTAGTCCGGAAGATGCGGAATTGATGGACGAAGTTGTCGCCATGGCGAGGGAGCTTCGCCACCACCCATCCCGGCGTCTCTAATCGCTGCGAGGCGGAAGGTCGTGCTCGATACAGACATCCTCTCCGAGTACTTGAAAGGCCACGACAAATCTATTGCCCGGCAAAGCGAAGCCTACCTGAGCGTTCATCGAGTATTCACGTTCACATCCATTACGGCATACGAAATTACGTGCGGACTTCGGGTGAAAAATGCCGACCGCCAGCTGCAGCGGGTGATCCCATGGCTGGACCGCAATCAGGAGTTGGCGCCAATCGGAGACGATTTCCGCTGGGCGGCGCGGATAAAGGCCTCCGCGCGGAGGTCAGGTTTTGTTGTCGAGCTTCCGGGATGCCTGATCGCCGCGGTGGCTGTCCGCCTGAACCCGCCGCTCGTCACAGGAAACACAGCGGACTACGAGTCCATACGCAACGCCGGAGCCGCACTGGAACTTCAAAACTGGCGGGTAGGACTCTCGATCAAGTGCCTTGAGCAGTCGGAGCGCCGAGTTGCGGCCAATGGCGCGAGCATCAGCATGGGTTTCCAAGGTCCAGAGGAGGCGCTTGGCCATTCAGCTTGGCTACCCGTTCCCAGTGGGCACACCGTTCTTCTCCAGTAAATCGGCTCGCCAACATGCAGACCGAACGATTCCCCCGAATGGCTTTACATCGCCCTTGCCGGTTGCGACGATACGTCTGAGGTCTACTCGACGCAGAACGCGAGGGCCCTCGCCGGTGCCACGTTGTTTCCCAGTGCCGCGCCCCCAACCGAACGATGGAACCGAAGAACGTGAAGAAATGGGCCAATCGCTTGACCAACTCATTCGAACTCTGCACCCAAACGTGGACGTTGTAATTTCGAACACATGGATGTGCCCGCCTGAATCAACAGGGGATGAGGGATGGCAACGCTTTCTGCAGATTCACAATGGGCTATCAGCATTCCATGGTGGGCTGCGCATTTTCGGGACCACAGCGGATCCCCTTCCAGCCTTAGACGCCTGGAATTCCGCTGAGGCATGGAGAATGGCGTACCGGGGCCTCGATGAAGGACTTTACTTCTTTGCGGAAGATATCTTCGGCAACCAGTTTGGCTTTGATGGCGTGGGAATGGTGTTCCGGTTTTTGGCAGAAACCGGGGACCGAGAACTCTGCGGCACGGGATTTGAAGACTGGCTCGCGCTGATGCTGAGCGATCCGACCGAGGAACTCAGCCTTTGGCTGCTTGACGATTGGCTTAAAGAGAACTCCAAGCTAAGCTTGTCAGATCATCTGTGCCCCAAGATTCCTTTCGTGGCCCGGGGAGCTACAGAGGCTGGCAACCTGTACGCCTGCGATCGGTTGGAAAGCATGCGCTTCAAAGGTAGCTTTGCGCACCAGATTCGCAACATGACGAGTGGAGAAAAGGTTCGGCTCCATGTGCGGTAAGCCCGCGAATCCGCCCGAGCCCGCAGTGCGGCCGATAGGGGTCGACAAACCCGCGGCGAGCGCAGGTCCGCCCGAAGTCGCATTCTTGCACTCGTTGGGTACGCCGACTCCGGCAACGGGCTTGCTCAAAGACAGAAGCGCTTTCGCCGATGCCAGCCCTGAGGAATCAATTTTGCAGCAGCCTGTTGCAAAGTTGCGTGGTTCGAAAACTTCACCCTCTGGGACAGAGCCGGTCTCGGTTTCGCGGCGAATAGAACGGAGAGCTCGGCGTAGCTGGCGATTCGGACTGCGCTCGCCCTCCGGGCGGTTGTGGCGAATTGGTCGACACCCAGAATGGAGGTTGAGGGTTGTGTTATTCCCCCTTCTTACATCGCCGCACCAGGTCGGCAGGCGAGAGGATCGATGTGGTTCGGCGCCGCTTCAGGCCGAGCAGATGCTGATCGCCCGTGACCAGATAATGAGCTTGTCCGGTTTCCGCAATCGCCAGCAAGTAATTGTCGTCAGGGTCGGGCGAACGATCCACAACGGGCAGCGGCCCTACCACGAAAGCGACATCGCGAAGGCGGTTGACCAATCGCCCAGCGAGCGCCGGGGAAAGAAGCGCCCGAATCTTCGGGTAGCGCGTCACTCGCGTGATCTCGTCCAGTTGTTCCGCTGCGGTCAGAATCACAATCTTCCGGTTGAGCCAGAGCGCATAGATCTCCGCGGAGGGCGACACCGGAGAAATGAGGGCGCTCAGCAACACGTTGGTATCAAGAACTAGCCGCTTCATTTTCGCAAACGAACTTTGCGCTCGCGCCGCTTTTCGCCCCGAACGCTGTGTACGGCTTCGTTGAGCAGGTTGTCGAGTTCCTCAACGGGAATCACTGCGAACGCTTCGCGCACTTCGCCAACGGTTTGGTGGAACAGCCGCCACTTCACGGCGTCCTCGATGAACGCCGAAATTGCGCCCTTCTTCAATCCCTGTGAACCAAGATGCGAGCGCAGGGCGAGATCGGTGTCCTTGGACCAACTGATGGTGAGGCGGGTACCGGAGGTTGTAGGCATGGGTGAACCTGTGCGGATAGTCGTATATCCACTCTTCAGTATAGGCGCTTTGAGGACGTCACCGTCCGGGCCCTGTTGTCCGCGAGAAGCGACAGGACCATCTGTCGTTGACGATGGCTGGTCACCGGAGATCTCGCTGCCGCGTGACTGGTTGGAAACGCCGAACATCTGATAAGACAGAAGGAGTCCATGAAAGCTCAGTTGCCCACCAAGCAGTCGTACGCCGCACTCCTAACGAGCATCAAGGAGCGGATCCAAACGGCCCAAGTGCGAGCGGCCGTTGTCGTCAACCAGGAGTTGGTGCTCCTCTACTGGGGGATCGGGAGGGAAATCCTTGCACGGCAGGAGCAGGAAGGCTGGGGCAAGAACGTCATCCCACGCCTCTCCAAGGATCTATCCACGGAGTTCCCGGAGATGAAGGGCCTTTCCCCCAGAAACCTCGGCTACATGAGGGCTTTCGCCGAGGCATGGCCGGATGAGGCAATTTTGCAAGAGCCTCTTGCAAAATTGACCTGGTTCCACAATCTCACCCTTCTGGAGAAGATCAAGACCCAGCAAGAGCGGCTCTGGTACGCCCGTGCAGCTATCGAACACGGCTGGAGCCGGAACGTTCTGGTGGTCCAGATCGAGGCGGGACTGTACCAGCGGCAGGGCAAGGCAATCACCAACTTCACCAAAACTCTACCCGCCCCGCAGTCTGACCTCGCCCAGCAGCTCTTAAAGGATCCTTACAACTTCGACTTCCTCACGCTGTCCAAGGACGCCAGTGAGCGCGAACTGGAAACCGGCCTCGTCGCGCACATCCAGAAATTCCTCCTGGAACTCGGAACCGGCTTCGCCTTCGTCGGCCGCCAGGTTCTCCTCGAAGTCGCCGGCGAGGACTACCGGCTCGACCTTCTCTTCTACCATCTGAAGCTCCGTTGCTTCGTGGTCATCGACCTGAAGGCTGGACCCTTCAAACCGGAGTACGCCGGCAAGATGAACTTCTACCTCGCCGCCGTCGACGACACGATCAAGCATCCCAGTGACAACCCGGCCATCGGGCTCATCCTCTGCAAGAGCAAAAAGGAACTGGTCGTTGAGTACGCCCTTCGCCATACCGCCACGCCGATGGGCATCGCGGAGTTCCGCCACCTGGAGAAGTTGCCCGCTAGATTCCGGGGAAGCCTGCCGAGTATTGAGCAGCTCGAGGCCGAACTGGGAGCCGCCGAAACGTCCGATTCCAAAGACACCTCGGCTGCTCGCCGGCGAGGTCGTCCTCGTACCGTGACCGCCCGCGCCCAAACGGAAAAGTAAGGTGCCTGAGGGAGGAGCCTGTCTGCCTAAGGGGGACTCGGGCTCGCCAGCCGCGGATTCAAACATCCGGATGGTGAAGCTAAAGTCGGCGAGGAGGACCTCCACCAATACGGAGCCAAAACTCGAGTTGGAAATCGACAGCCATACGAATCTACTCCCTGCTGCCCCGGAACCCATCCGGGCGGCGGCCCGGCGGGGCCTCGAACCCCGCCGGACCGCTCGAAAAACATCCCACTCCGCAAAAAGTCTACTCCGCCGCCCCGCCAGTTCAGAGCATTCCACTTTTTTTCACTTCCCCCAACTCCCTCAATCCAAACCACTTCCCCGTTTCGCCCCGCCGCCCGGCCCCCGGTTGCCTTGACACCATATGCTACCGTTTTGGCGAAGGTGCTCTTCTTCCTCTTCCGGAGGAAAAGGGCGCCTTTTTCCATTTCCCCCTTCGAAAACGAAAAAAGTGGAGTTAGGATCATGTCGAAAAAACCATTGACGGAAGAACAAAAGCAACGGCGCGCCGAAACCGCGCGCCGCAACGGAGCCAAAAGCCGGGGACCCATTACCCCGGAAGGCAAATACCGCAGCTCCATGAACGCCATCGCGACCGGCGAACACGTCGAACTGCACAAAGAAAATCTGCCGCCGTTCTATTTCCTGCTGTCCACCGATGATCGGGCCGACTATCTTCGGTCCTTCCAAAGCATGTTGCGCCAATTCCAACCCAATTCGGAGTTCGAACTCAGCTTGATCCGGCGCATGGCCATCGCCCTGTTCCAGCACGACCGGCTCACCACGTTGGGAACTGAAGTCATGCAACGCGAAATCGACAAAGTCTTCCGCAAGTTTCCGTCCTTGGGCCTGTCCGAGCATTTCTTCCACGGTCACAAACAGGCCGTCGTCGAAAAGGAGCTCCAGCAGTTCGTCGCCCGCGGCCAGAAGCAGCATCTGTCGGCCTTCAAAAGTTTCCACAAGACGCTGCTGCTCGTCCAGAAGCATTCGCCGATGCAGCCGCCGGAGCCGGTCGATATCACCGCCGATGTCCGCCAGATTCGGGAAGACGATCCGGCTCCGGAGGTCGTCGAAGAGATCCTCGCCCTGGCCGACCGGGCCAAAATCGAACCCAGCTTTCCATTGCCCGAATATGTCCTTACCGTATTGGCAAATAAGAACTTAATGGCTCGCATCGCTCCGGATTACGACCCCGGAGATTTGCTCAAACGTCGCGGCGTCACTCCATTTCCCAAGGCGGCCTAACCCATGCGTTTCACCAGATTCCCCTACGAAGCGTATCCGCGACTGCCGTTTACCGCGGAACTCGCCGAGAGCCTTCCTGGTTTCGTCGCGCCGCCCGACGATCCCGTGGCCTGGGTCCAAAGCGCCTTCAACTTCATGCCGGACGCAAAGCAGGCCAGTATTCTCCGGAGCAACGCGCTACGGCTCATTCTGCTCACCGCCCGGCAAGTCGGCAAAAGCACCATCGCGGCGCTGCGGGCTCTCTTTCTCGCCTTGCGCTATCGCAACAGCCTCATTCTGATGATCAGTCCGGTCGGCTCGCAAGCGGGCGAAATCCTCGCGAAAGCCGCTCAATTCGCTCTGGAACTCGGCATCCGCATCCGGGGCGATGGCATTAACGAGCAGTCCTTGCTCCTGCCCAATGGATCCCGTCTCGTAGCTCGGCCCGCGGTGCCGGTTTCGCTGCGCGGGTACTCGAAAGCCCGGCTCATCATCGTCGATGAAGCCGCCTACGTGAAACACGACTCGTATCGAGCGCTCTCGCCGATTCTTGCCGTCAGCGGCGGGGCGCTTTGGGTGGTCTCGACGCCGGCCGGACCCGTCGGACACTTCGCCGATCTCTGGCACGACCGCGACAACGGCTGGGAACGGCACTCCATCACCGCTGCCGAATGTCCGCGGCTCTCCGCGGAGTTCCTCGAACAGGAACGCCGAACCTTCGGCGATCTCTATGTCGCCCAGGAGTACAACTGCCAGTTCGTCGCCGCCGGCCTGCAACTGTTGACCCGCTCGCAAATCAAGGAAGCCACCGTCGAAACGCTGCCCGAGATCCACTTTCGCCTGCGCGAAAAGACCCGGATCTATCTCGGCCTCGACATCGGCAAGCGGCAGGACCATACGGCCATCGTTGTTCTGGAAGTGCGCTGGGCCTACCAGCCGAAAAACAACATCACCCAGAATATTCCCGAGCATCCCACGCTGGTTCTGCGCTACGCCACCCGGCTGGCGCTCGATACCGAGACCACGCGAATTCCCCAGTTGGTCCGCGAAACGCTCCAGCGGTTTGCCCCGCGGCATGGCGAACCATCCCGGATCGACAAACTGCTCATCGACGCCACCGGCATCGGTCACACGGTCGTCGAACTGATCCGCCAGAGTCAGACCAGAGCCCACATTCAGCCCGTCACGCTCACCAGCGGCCACGTCGAACGGCACCTGAAGGACGGATACCTCAGTCTGCCGCGGCCGGACATGCTCAACAGTTTGAAGATGGTCTTCGAGCTGGGCAACATCAAAATGGAACCCAGCACCTCGGGTTTTGTCGATATGGAAAGGGAGCTGATTCAGTTCCAGCCCAGCGGCGATCAGCAGGAGCACGACGACCTGGTGATGGCCCTGGCCATGGCCGTCTGGCAAGCGGCCAAGGACTATCCGGAGCTGCTGCTTCCTAGTCAGTAAGCCCGGCAAAGGCCGAACGCAGCGTCCCGAGCGTCGCCCGGACGGACTGCAGATCGTCGTCCGGCGTCTCCATCCGGTGCAGGCAGTACTCATACAGCCGCAGCAGATTCGTCGCCACCTCGCCGGCATCCGGGTTCACCATCGTCACCAGGGCGCAGACCGCCTGCTGCGCTTCCTCCAACTGGTGCGGCGCCGCGCCGGGCCGCAGCCGCAGCAGCGCCGCGTCGCACAGCTCGACGGCAATCTCCGCGCTTGTCGCGGTCTCGAGCGGAGTCCGGTAAGCGTTCAGGTAAGAGGTAGCCATCGGTCTATCCTCGGAGCATCGATGCCACCAGAGCCGCCGTCTGGTTGCCATTGCTGATCACGCTGCTTTCGATCTTGGCCTGGGCCAGGCGCGCCGCCTCCGCGGCCACATTCGGGTCCCGAATCGGAGAAAGGGCGCGCAGCGAAAGCAAAGCCGCCTGGATCTGGCCCTGGTTGGAGGCCAAAGCCGCAGGGTCGCTTGCCGCGATACTCACCGAGTCCAGCGCCAGCCCCCGAACCTGCGCTACGAGCGGTTCAATCGGGGCCGGCGGGTTCGTGTTGTCGAACGCCTGGCTCGACCGGGCAATGGAGGATTGCAGGCCGGGTACAACAGAGAGTGACATGGGACTTCCTCGCTTCGGAGATTTCCTGTGGTACTTATTGGCTACGGCCGCCGAATCTTTAGCGGAATTTTCTGATGATCCTCCTTCTCTTTTTCCTAGCGCCAATCTTTACCGTCGACGTTCCCTCCCCAACGGCCGATAAACCGCAGTCGAAGGTCTGGTTTGCGCACGGCAGTTGGTGGACTTGGCTGCCGGTTAAGGAGGGTAGCAGCGTGTGGCGCCGCGAAGCTGCGGGCCAGTGGGCGCGCCAGACGGCCTTGGACGCCCCGCTGCGCGGCCTGCCGGGCCAGGCCGACGTCTGGGCCGATGAGCGGGAGGCCTGCGCGGTCCTCGTCGCCGAACGGCGGCTGGCGTTTGCCTGCTTGGCCTGGCGCGGCGCCGGCTACGAATTGGCCCGGGCGCCCGTCCCGATCGAGGTGGAGGGGAAACTCGAAACGGCCACCCTGGCCCGGGACGGCCGGGGCGAGTGGTGGATCGCCTACGGCCTCGAGCGGGAGATGTGGGTCCGACGATCGGGGGACGCTTGGAAACAGGCGCAGCGGATCAGCGCCGCCCCGGCGGCCGCCGACGATATCTGTGCCGTCGTCGCGGTCAGCGGAGGGATCGGAGTGCTCTGGTCCGACCAAGCTGCCGACACGGTCTGGTTCCGCTGGCGCCCGGATGGCGCCGAGGGTTGGGGAGCCATCGAGGCGATTGAGCGGGGCGGGAAGAACGCCGACGACCATATCCGCATCTCGGTCTCGGCGGACGGGCGTCTCCTGGTAGCGATGAAGAACTCAGTCGACCGGCTCGGCGCCCCCCAACTGGTCTTGCGGGAGCGAGCAAGGGATGGCAAATGGACCAGCCGGCCCTACGCCCCGCGCACGGAGAGCGGAGAGCCCAGCCGCCCGGCCGTTCTCCTGGGAGGGGAGCCGGAGCGAATGTTCCTCCTCCATAGCCGGTACGCAAAAGGGGGAAGCGAGATCGTCCGTTGGGCGGATGGCCGCGAAGAAGTGCTCATCCCGGGCAATCGAGTGAATGACGTGACCGGACCGAAGGCCCGCTTCCCCAACGGCCAGCCGTGGATCGTCCTGGCGTCCGATCGCGAAGGCAACGTCTACGAAGCCCGCCTGAACTAGCGGGGAATCCGAGGCCCCATCGCCGCGAGCTCCAGGGTCTCCGCCTCTGGCGCCAGCTCGCCGGCCACACCAAAGGGCTCATCCCCGGTAAGCGGATCGACGACAGAACTGGCTCGAATACTCTTCGGAACTAGCGGACTCGCTCCGCCAGCGGAATCCGAGGCCCCATCGCGTCGAGCTCCTCGTCCACCACCACCTGATTGCCCCAAACCACCTGGTCCAACTCGCCCGCCGCCGCCCGCCGTTCGATCCGGGAGCAATAGAGCCCTTTGTCGCGCTCAACGTAAAAGCCATACGTGCGGCAGGCGACGGGTCGCGCCTCGTACACCAGGCAATGGTCCCGCTCCGGATCGAGCCACGGGCAGGTATACGGCCCCTGACTCCGCGCCAGTTGCTCGCGAATGCGCTGCCTCACCGTCCCCTGTTGGCTCACCGGCACAGCAGCCTCTAACCGTCCCCACTCGGCCGCTGTCAGCGCCGGCAGGTGCGCGAGAGACCGGCAACAATCGGCGCATCCCGCCCGGCACGGCCAGTCCTGAACCGCCGCGACCGTCGCCTCGCACCGGCCCGCCACCTTGGCGTCAATTACGACCAATCCGGACATGCCTAGAGCAGCTTGGTCACCGCGGCTTCAATGTCGGCAATGGCTGTCTCGCCCTTCCACATTTTGACCTTCTTGCCCGTCTTGTCGTAGAGCACCAGCGCCGGAAGTTCGCCGCCCCACTTTGGATCAATCTGGCGGATAAAGGCGTCGTCGTCCTTGGCCGCCTTAATGTACGTTGTGCCCGTGATACCCGCGTCCTTCAGAAACGTGCGGGCCGCCGCCTCATTCTCCAGTTCATCCGAGGAGACCGTGATCACCTTGAATCCCTTCGCCTTTAGCTTGCCTTCGAGCTTGGCCACCAGCGGCATCTCCTTGCGGCAAGGGGTGCACCAGGTCGCCCAAAAGTCCACCAGGACCACCTTGCCCTTCTGCTCGGCAATGAGTTTCGGGTAGCCCGTCTCGTTGAGTTTGACGAGGGGCGCGTCAGCCGCGAAAAGGGAGGCGGCCAGTAGAGGGAGCAGCAACAGTCTCATGATTTAGTCCTAATCCGTTTGATCGAACAGCCAAACGCCCGCAGCCCTTCCACCGGCACCGGCTGCTTGCTGAGAACCGCGTCGATCGCCTGGCGGAGGGCATCCACCTTCACGCGCGCGGGATTCCTGGCGTCGTCGATCGCGCCTTGATACCGCACGGTTCCCGCCGCATCGAGCAGAACCGCCTCGGGAGTCATGCGGGCGTTGTACCGGTCGGCCATCGCATTGTTCCCGTCCTTTCGCAGCGGAACGGGGAACTCCACATCCCGGGAATAGGCGCGGCACTCCTCCTCGCTTTCGTTCGCGTTCGGATTCAAAAGCACGAACCGGACCGGCTTCCCCGCATAGCGGGCGAACAGGGCTTGAATGCGGTCGCTATAGGCGTTCGAAATGGGGCAGATGGTGGAGAGGAACAAAACCACCGTCACCTCCCCGTCCGGCGCGGCGGCGCCCAGAAGGGCGCTGCAAAACGCCCGGCGGTTCATTTCTTCGGCTCAACCCGCAGATTGACGATCACGCGCTTGCGGTCGTCGAACGTGCTCACCGTGCGTACGGCGCTCTCCATACCCTTGAACGTCGCCTTCAGCTCGTAATCCACCCCGGTGCTGATTCCGGTGAAGGTGAAGATCCCGTCGGCCTTGGTAATGAAGCTGCGCACCTGCATCGTCTTGGTGTTTTTGATCTGCACCACGGCGCCCTCAGCCACATTCTCATCCGGCGTCTTCACCGAGCCTTGCACCGCGCGGGTGTTGGCGTCTTCCTTGTCCTGCTTCTTGTTGCCGCTGCCCGGCAGCCAGTTGCCGTACGTTCCGCCCGGCTGCTGCCCGCCTTGCTGCGCAACGGCGGCCGTGAACAAGCCCAGGGTCATGCCAATGGCCAACACGCGAAGCAGGGTAAGAGATTTCATAAGCCTAAGATGATTCTACTTGGTTTCCGGTTTCAGTTCGAAAAAGACATCCATCCGCACCCCCGGCGCCGCCGTTGTCTCTTTCTCTTGCGAGACGAATCCTTTCGCCACCGCCATCACTTTGAACTTCGTCTCCGTCGGCGGCAACCGAAACGCATACTCGCCGTGCCGGTCGGTCATCACCTTCTGTGGCTTCATGCGTTTGCCCTTCGCGGGAGCTTCGACGGCCTCGAGTGTCACCACGGCGCCGGGAAGGGCGAAGCCGGGCTCTCGAAAAACGGTGCCGGCGATGACGGAGTACGCCGCTTTGTCTTGTGCCGGGAGCGATTGGGTCCCGGCACACAGAAGCAGGAGGAGAAGGTTACCAATCCTTCTCGTCATCATCATCGTCGTCTTCCTCGAGTTCGTCCTCTTCGAACTCGTCGTCATCCTCCTCATCTTCTTCCTCGTCGTCGTCGAAGTCCTCGTCATCCTCGTCTTCGTCGTCGGCATCGGCCTCCAACTCCAGAGGATCGGTGCTCAGCACACGCAACGCGGCGCCGCACTCCTCACATTCAATGACGTCGCCCGCATCGAGCTCATCTTCATCCACATCGATCACGGCGTCACACTGGGGACAGTTCACCATGGCTATTCACGCTCCACCGTTACAGGTTTATACGAAACTATGCGTTTCGGTCAATTCCGGTTTGAGTTGTTTAGCGTACTCAGACATCTGCTCCGCGGTCAAGGTGACGAGCGGCTTTTCAAGATCGTCGCCCGATTCGATCATGTACTTCAGATGCAGCGCGGCGATGCGGCTGCACCACGGATCCGTGACGGGATGGCCAGTCTCGGCCGATGCCTGCAGGACAAACGGATGGGGCAGAGCGATGACTTTCTCTTCGCGCTGCCCCTCGGAAACAATCTCAAACTTCACATCCACCGTATCGGCATGACGAATGGAAATCGCGTTTTGAATCCAGCGGAATTCCACCTGAACCGGAGCGCCAAACAGATCGGGCGCGGTGAAGTGACGAAAGGGAACTGACATGCTCCTTTCAGTCTACTAATCTCGCAGGGAGGAGTGACGGACTAACGACAAAAATTCGCTGCGCGTTTCCTTGTTGCGGAAATCCCCGAGCATCGAACTCGTCGCCGTCGCCGAATGCTGCTTCTCGACGCCGCGCATCATCATGCAGAAGTGACGCGCTTCGACAATGACACCTACACCGCGCGGTTGCAGCGTCTCCATGAGCGTGTTGGCAATCTCCTGCGTCATGCGTTCCTGCACCTGCAAGCGCCGGGCAAACACGTCAATGATCCGCGGGATCTTGCTGAGGCCAACCACCTTGCCGTTCGGAATGTAGGCGACGTGCGCCTTGCCGTAGAACGGAAGCATGTGATGCTCGCACATCGAGAAGAATTCGATGTCCTTCACCACCACCATCTCGTCGTAATCAACGTCGAACAACGCGCCGTTAATTAATTTTTCGACGTCGGCCTGATAGCCGGAAGTGAGAAAGCGCATGGCCTTCTCATAGCGCTCGGGAGTCTTTAGCAGACCGTCGCGGGCGGGGTCTTCGCCCAAACCGGTCAAAATTTCTTTGGTATGGGCGGCGATGTCCACCTGCTGCGACACCGGCATGATTTTAACCACAGCTTTACGTTGTTTCATCGTCAATTACTGGATGAGGGTGAGTGCCACCGAGTTGCGTTTTGTTTCCTGAACTTTTACGTCGACGAGTTGAGGAGCCTGGGAGCCTAACGCCGCTTCCCAGTTCGCCTGCAGATGATCCCGGATCGCAAAGGCCATGTTCTCGGTGGTGGAGGGGATCTGAGCAAACTCAGGCACATCAAAGTTCAGGTAGCGATGATCGTAGCGGTCAATGACTTCGCGCTGCACCAGCGCGTCGAGGTGCGGGACGGAGACGGCCAAGCCGGTTCGTTCGTCGATCGGTCCTCGAACCGTGATGGAAACCACGTAGTTGTGGCCGTGGCCGTAGGGATTATTGCACTTGCCGAAGAGGTTCTGATTCTCCTCGGCGCTGAGATGATCGAGATGCAATCGATGCGAGGCGACGAAGCGGTAGTTGCGCGTGAGACGTACGTTCACTATGCCCCCTGATACTCGATACAGGTGTCTTCGGTCTCAAAAAGGCGGACGGTGTGCAGCCGGGCCGGGCCGTTCTGGAAGCGCTTGTCGAGCCGGTTCCAGATCTCGACTGCGAGATTCTCCGTAGTCGGAATGATCTTGTCAAACGGAGGCACTTCGTAGTTCAGATGGCGGTGATCCATCGGATCTACCACCTCCTCCATCATGACGTCCTTCAGGTCCTTGAGGTCGTAGATCATGCCGGTAACGGGATCGACGTCCCCCGAGAGCGTGACTTCAAGAACGTAGTTGTGGCCATGGCCGTTGACATTGGCGGCGGGGCCGTAGAGGCGCACGTTCTCCTCGTCAGACAGCTGCGGATTGCGGCAGACGTGGGAGGAAGAGAACTCAACGCGGCGCGTGATAAGCATTACATTAGCTTGGATGCGGGAAGCAGGCACGGGGATACACTAGTTATTTTACGCCCCATGCAGATCTCCGATAAATCGTTGAAAATTTCAGCCGGCGTTTTGGCGCTGGCTTTGGTCGCTTTGATTGGCGACTCGATTCGCGAGCGGCTGGTGAATGTCGGCGACACGGCCCCGAACTTCGCGGTGGCGACGAGCAAAGGGACGCAGATCACGCGAAATAGTTTCGGCGGCAAGCTGCTTGTCCTGAACTTCTGGGCCACCTG
Organism: Terriglobales bacterium; assembly: GCA_027485675.1. Lineage (GTDB taxonomy): Bacteria > Acidobacteriota > Terriglobia > Bryobacterales > Bryobacteraceae. The sequence goes on from JAIXQP010000050.1 coordinate 219,847, forward strand.
GTGCCCGCCGTGTATCGCCGAGCTGCCGAGCTTGAACGCGATGGCGCGGACGCTGGGGCCGAAGGGCGTCGTGGTGCTCGGGGTGTCCGTGGACCAGGACGAGAAGGCGTACAAAGACTTCCTGCAGCGGTTCAAGCTTTCCTTCGAAGTGGCGCATGACCCGAGCGCGGAGATCGCTTCCGAGTATGGCACCTTCAAGTACCCCGAGACGTACGTGATCACCCCGGACGGAAAGGTGGTGGAGAAGTTTATCGCCGATCGGGATTGGATGGAACCCGCCCTATTGAAGCGCCTGGAGAGCCACATCAAATGATTGCCGCAACGGTAGTGGTTCAACTTAAGAAGCTGCTGGGCGAGAAGGGCGTTCTCGATCAGCCGGCGGACCTGGCCCTGTACGAGTACGACGGAGGCGTGGACAAGCACCGGCCGGACGTCGTCGTGTTCCCGCGGGATACGGCGCAGGTGGTGGCGATTGTGAACCTGGCGCGGGAGGCGGGGGTGCCGTTCGTGGGGCGCGGAGCGGGCACGGGGCTTTCGGGGGGCGTGATCGCACGGCGGGGCGGGATCATGATCTCGTTTGCGCGGATGAACAAGATTCTCGATATCGACCTAGAGAACGAACGGATCACGGTGCAGCCGGGGGTCGTGAGCCTGGACGTGACGCTGGCGGTGCAGGCGCAGAAGGATTTCTACGCCCCGGACCCTTCGAGCCAGCGGGCTTGCACGATTGGCGGAAACGTGGCGGAGAACGCCGGGGGGCCGCATACGCTGGCCTACGGCGTGACGACGAATCACGTGCTCGGGTTGGAGATGGTGCTGCCGGACGGGAGCGTCGTCACCACGGGCGGCGCGGAGCAGGACCTGCCGGGGTACGACCTGGTGGGTTTGATGACGGGCTCGGAGGGGACAATGGGCCTCGTAACGAATGTCGTTTTGCGATTGATGCGGCAGCCGGAGCTCGTGAAGACCACGCTCGCCATCTTCAATTCGCCGGCGGACGCGGGGAACGCGGTGGGGGAGATCACGGCCCGGGCGATTACGCCGGTGGCGGTGGAGATGCTCGACGGGGTGATGCTGCGGATGGTGGAGGAGGCGACGCACGCGGGCTACCCGCTCGATGCCGCGGCGGTGCTTCTGATTGAGCTCGAAGGTCTGAAGGAGGCCGTCGAGGAGCAGGTGGAGCAGGTGCGGGAGGCTTGTTTGGCCTGTGGTGCGCGGGAATTCCGCATTGCTAAGAGTGAGGAAGAACGGGCGCTATTGTGGAAAGGCCGGAAGAACGCGTTCGGGGCGGTGGGACGCTTGAGCCCGTTCTACTATGTCCAGGATGGCGTGGTGCCGCGGACGAAGATCGCGGCGACGTTGCAGGAGATTGGCCGGATAGGCGAGAAGTACGGCCTGACGATTTCCAACATCTTCCACGCGGGGGACGGGAACATGCACCCGATTATCCTGTTTGACGCGCGGAAGCCCGGAGAGCTCGAGAAGGCCCAGCATGCCGGGGAAGACATTCTGAAGTATTGCGTGTCGGTGGGGGGCTCGATTACGGGGGAGCACGGGGTGGGGATGGAGAAGATGGAGCTGATGGCGGACTTGTTTACCCCGGACACGCTGGATATGATCGGGCGGTTCAAGTCGCTGTTTGATCCGACCTGTTTGCTCAATCCCGATAAGGTGCTGCCGACGGGCCGGGGTTGCATGGAGATCCGCCAAAAACCGGTAACCGCTGAAACGATGTTATGACCCTACTGCTGCTTGCTGTCTCGTTCCTCCGCTTGGATCCGTCTGTCGTCACGGACTGCCGGGATGTATTGGGGAGGGCCGTGCTGCGATGGAGCACGACGGATACGGCAACGGTGGTGTTGTACGCGGGCGAGAGTGCGGTTTCCGGCCCGGAGAGCGCGGCGGGGACGACGGCGACGGACTACTGGGTAAGTGACGGACAGGGGTTCACGCTGCGGACGCTGGCGGGGACGGTGCTCGCGCGGGTGACGGCGCGGGTGAGCTGTGTGAATCAGCCGGTGTGGCCGTTAGCGGTGGGCAACTCGTGGACTTACCGGGTCAACACGCGGCAGGCGACGGGGCTTTACCAGACGTGGCGGGTGGTGCGGGAAGAACAGGTTCTGAACGAGACCTGGGCGGTGCTCTCGAACGGGACGATGCAGCAGCGCTGGCGGGTGGACGCGCTGGGGAATTTGCACCGGTTGGCGAACAATCTGGACGAGACGTTGCCGTTGCAGCCGGCGGGCCGGGTGGACGCGCCGGCCGGCACCTTCGTGAATACACTGACCTATGCGATTAATGCGTTTGAGCGGGAGGTGGGGACGCTCGAACGGGGGGTGGGTCTTGTCAAGGTCGACAAGATCTTGTCAGGGGGGTCTTCGGGTGGTTTCTCGGAGGGATGGACGCTAGTGGAGGCGCGGGTGGGGGATCGGCTGCTGCGGCGGGAGTTGTACGGGGTTTCGTTGCAGATTGACCCGGAGGTGTATAACTGCGCGGTGCCTTGCTACTTCGCCGCGTGCGGCATGGCCGGGGCGGATCTGCCGGGCACGGTGAAGGCTTGCCGGGAGGCCCGGGTGGAGGGGGCGGAGTTGGTGCGGGTGGTGAATGCGGCGGGGGAGGTGTTGTGGGAGCGGAGGGTGAGTAGTCCCGAGTTTTTGCGGCTGCCGCAATGGGAGTGGGCCCCTACGGGAGTGACCGTCGAGGCCCATGGTCCTGGTGGCGTGGCGAAGAGTGCGCTTTAGGGGCCCTGGCGGGTGCGGTTGCCGCGGGTTTCGAGTTGGACGGCCTGCTGGCCGCGCTTGGCGGCGAGGGTGAGGGAGTCTTCGGCGGCCCGGTGGGCTTCCACGGCCAGCCGCTTCTCGCGGTCGATCGGTCCCTGGATCATGGCCGGCCACTTGTGGGTCATCGCGTAGTTTTTCTTGCGCGCGGTGAGCAGCCCGGCCTTTTTGCGGCTGCCCCAATGGGAATGGGCCGCAGGGAGTGGCGAAGAGTACGCTTTAGAGGCCCTGGCGGGTGCGGTTGCCGCGGGTTTCGAGTTGGACGGCCTGCTGGCCGCGCTTGGCGGCGAGGGTGAGAGACTCTTCGGCGGCCCGGCGGGCTTCGACGGCCAGCCGCTTCTCGCGGTCGATCGGTCCCTGGATCATGGCCCGCCACTTGTGGTCATCGCGTAGTTGTTCTTGCGCGCGGTGAGCAGCCCGGCCTTTTTGCGGCTGCCCCAATGGGAATGGGCCCCGGCGGCAGTTACCGTCGAGGCCCATGGTCCTGGTGGCGTGGCGAAGGGTACGCTTTAGAGGCCCTGGCGGGCACCGGTGCCGCGGGCTTCGAGTTGGAGGGCCTGCTGGCCGTGCTTGGCGGCGAGGGTGAGGGACTCTTCGGCGGCCCGGCGGGCTTCGATGGCGAGCTGCTTCTCACGGTCGATGGGCCCCTGGATCATGGCGGGCCACTTGTGGGTCATCGCGTAGTTGTTCTTGCGCGCGGCGAGTTCGGCGGCGTTCGCTTCGTGCTTCTTGGCCTTGGCTTCGAACTGCTCGGCGCGGAGGGTGTACTGCTTGGACACTGCGGCGTGCTGCCCGGAAGTGGTCGCGGCCTTCGCCATCTGCTGCAGGTCTTTCTCGTTCCCAGTTTGGGCTCCCAGCACCAGCGTGCTCGCGCCCATCAGAATCATTGCCCGGATCATGTTGGTCATTGCTGTTCAGCTCCTATGACCCCATTTAACCCGGTGAGGGCTAGGTGGCAATATCCGCAAAATTACGGAGTGGTAAGTTCCTTCGTCAGGACGGGAAGAAACGCCTCCGGATCGAGGGGCCCCTGGTACTTCTTGCCGTTGATGAAGACCGAGGGCGTGCCCTGGACGCCGATGCGGTCGCCTTCGGCGATGTCGCGGTCCACCTGGGCCTTGATGGGCGCCGAGTCGAGGGCGGCGACGAACTTGGGCATATCGAGGCCGAGTTCCTTCGCCCAATTGAGGATGTTCATCCGGTTGATCTGGCGGGCCTGTTGGTAGAGCCGGTCGTGCATGGGCCAGAACTTGCCCTGCTGATGGGCGGCGAGGCTGGCCTGCGCGGCGAGGCGCGCCTGGCCGTGGGTATCGAGCGGGAACTGCTTATAGACTAGGCGGACATCCTTCGGGAACGTTTTGAGGGCCTGCTCCAGATGGCTGATGGCTTTGATGCAGTAGGGGCACTGGAAATCGGAGAACTCGACGAGGGTGATGCGGGCGTTCTGGGAGCCGCGGACGGGGGCGCCGTCGACGTTGATGGCGACGGGATCGAGCAGGAGGCGGTTGCGGTTGGCCGCGGCCTTCATTTGAGGCGAGGCTTCGAGGGCCTTGCGGATGTCCTGGCCGGCCTTGGCGGCGGCAACGGCTTCGCTGGCGAGTCCGCGGCTGGTGCCGCAGGCGGGATCTTCCACGCGACACTGCGCGAGCTGCATGGGGCAGCCGCAGGGGCAGCCGAGTTCCCGCAGCACCTTAAGAACCTCAGTCTTCTTCGCCGGGGTGAGCCCCGTGAAATCGACGCCGGGGAGATCCGTGGCGGTTTTCCAGTCCTGGGCGAGCAGGAGGGAGGCGATAAATAGGAAGCCGAGGCGGCGCATCCCTCTATTGTGCACTGTTAAATTTACGGCGCAGCGATGGGGTTCCGGTAAACTTAAATTAATATGCTTCGGATTTCAATCTTGTTACTAGGGATGGCCGGTTGGGCGGCGGGCCAGACGACGCTGGGTTCGTTTACGGGCCGGGTGCAGGACCCTTCGGGCGCTGCGGTGCCGGCGGCGAATGTCACGGCGACGAATACCTCGACGGGATTCGCGTTTAAAACGGTGACGAACAACGCGGGTTCGTTTTCGCTGCAGCAGTTGACGCTGGGCGCTTATGAGATTGCGGTGGAGGCGAAGGGCTTCCGGCGGTCGGTGCGGCGGGGACTCGAATTGAACGTCGCGCAGACGCGGCAGGTGGACTTTGCCCTTGAAGTGGGCCAGGTGGAGCAGACGGTGGAGGTTTCGAGCGCCGCGACGGAGTTACAGACGGCGACTTCGGACCTGGGCACGACGATTCAGCGGAAAAAGCTGATTGATTTGCCGCTGTTTGTGGGCGGCAACGTGCGGAATCTGGAACAGTTTATCTTCCTGTCGCCGGGCGTGACGGGGGACGTGACGAATACGCAGATTTCGGGTTCGCCTTCGCGCGGCAAAGAGGTGCTGATTGATGGTATTGGGGCGACGGGAATTGAATCAGGTGGCGTGATTCCGGGTAACGCGCGGCCGTCCGTCGAGACGATTGGCGAGTTCCGGCTGCTGCGGGCGAACTTCAACGCCGAGTATGGCCGGACGGGCGGCGGCATTCAGATCTTCACGACGCGCTCGGGAACCAACGATTTCCACGGGGCGTTGTTTAACTATTTGCGGAACGACCAGTTGGACGCGCGCGGCTTCTTCCAGCGGGTGCGGCCGATTAACCGGCAGAACGAGTTTGGCGCGACGCTGGGCGGACCGATTGTGATTCCGAAGCTCTATAACGGCAAGAACAAGAGCTTCTTCCACTTTGTCTATTCGGGTTTCCGCTTCCGGCAGGGGGCGCCGAATACGCTGCAGAGTCTGATTCCGATGGACTTCCGGCAGGGCGACTTCAGCCGGCTGGCTTCGCCGATTTATGACCGGTCGACCGGGGCGCCGTTCCCGGGCAACCGGATTCCGACGTCGCGGTTTTCGAGCGTGGCGCGGAACATTCTGCCGCTGATTCCGCAGCCGATCAACACGGGCTTGTTCAACAACTATCTGTCCGTTGGGCGCGGGGCTTCCGACTCCAACCAGTACAACCTGAAGCTGGACCATGCGTTCTCTGATCGGAACCGGATTAGCGGGTTCTTCAACCGGGATTACCTGTTGCAGGCCGATCCGGAGACGATTGCGGGGCCGACGACGCCGGGGCGGACCGTGGGCAGCCAGAATACGATGGCGCGCGTGTCGCACGATCTGATTCTGTCGCCGACCGTGTTGAACCACTTGAACATCGGGTTCACGCGGTTTCGGGTGACGATTGACAGCTTCTCGCTGAACCAGGGTTGGCCGACGCAGATTGGCCTGCGCGGGATCAACGATGGGGCGAACAACGGCTTCCCGTGCGTCGAGTTCGTCGCTTCGGGTTATTCGCGGCTCGGCGATCCGAACTGCAATGCGCGCGTGCTGCAGGCGAACAATGCGTTTCAGGTGAACGAGAGCCTATCGGTGGTGCGGGGTTCGCACAATTTGAAATTTGGCTTTGATTATCGCTTCATGGAGACGAACGGCATTGACAACTTCCAGGCGCCGGGCCTGTTCCAGTTCAACGCGCTCGAGACGGGGTTGCCGAACGTGGCGAACTCGGGGAACGCGATTGCGAGCTTCTTGCTGGGCGATGTGAACCGGGGGACGACGCGCGTGTTCGGCTACTTCCCGCGGAACCGCTACCAGTATTGGGGCTTCTACGCGCAGGACGACTGGAAGGTGACGCGCAAGCTGACGCTGAACTACGGGCTGCGGTACGACATCTTTGTGCCGCGCTACGAGAAGCTGAACAACCTTTCGAGCTTTGACCCGACGCTGCCGAATCCGGCGGCGGGGAACCGGCCGGGGGCGCTGGCGTTTTTGGGCGACGGGCCGAACCGGAACGGGCGGCGGTCGTTTGCCGATACCGATTTCAAGGCGTTCGGGCCGCGGCTGGGGATGGCGTACGCGCTGACGCCGAAGACGGTGCTGCGTTCGGGCTACGGCATTTACTACGCGGCGGGGAACGCGGCTTCCGGGCAGCGGGATTCGCTGAACATGTCGAACGGCTTCATTTCGACGCCGGTGTTCCAATCGTTGAATCAGGGGCTGACGCCGGCGTTCAACTGGGACAACGGTTTCCCGCAGAACTTCCCGCGGCCTCCGTTTATTGACCCGACGGCGGGCAACGGGACGGCGATGCGGTTTATTGGGCCGGGGGACGGGCGGATGCCGATGTTCCAGAACTGGTCGGCGACGGTGGAGCGGGAGCTGGTGCCGCGGGTGAACCTGGAAGTGACCTATCTCGGGACGCGGGGCACACGGATTGGGAACGGGTTGGTGCGCGTGAATGAAGTGGACCCGCAGTTCCTTTCGCTGGGTGGGCTGTTGAGCCAGCCGTTTGATTCGGCGGCGGCGGTGGCGGCGGGGATTCGGAGTCCGTTCCCGGGGTTCCGCGGATCGGTGGCGCAGGCGCTGCGGCCGTTCCCGCAGTACCTGGATTTGGACAACCGGTCGAACCCGGCGGGGAGCAGCAGCTACCATGCGTTCCAGACGCAGCTTTCGGCGCGGACGAATAGCGGGTTGGATGTGCAGATGGCTTACACGTTTGCCAAGACGATCTCGGACGCCGATATTCTGGCGGGCGGCGGCGTGGGCGGGCAGACGACCTACAACCGGGGCTTGGAGCAGACGATTGCCGTGAACGATGTGCCGCATGTGTTCGCGCTGAGCTATAGCTATGAGCTGCCGTTCTGGAAGAAGAAGGCTTGGGGCGGCTGGGTGCTGACGGGCATTCACCAATACTCGAGCGGCGTGCCGATTACGCTGACGGCGAACAATACGCTGCCGCTGTTTAACGGCGTGCTGCGGCCGGATGTGGTGAACGGGGTGAACCGGGCGACGAATGTGGATGGGTTCGACCCGGCGGTGCATACGTGGATCAACCGGGATGCGTTCCGGGTGCCGGGGGCGTTCCGGTTTGGCACGGCGGCGCGGGGCTATACGGACCTGCGGGCGCCGAGCTTCCTGAACGAGAACTTCGGGTTGTTGAAGAAGTTTATGGTGAAGGAGCGGTTCACAGTGACGGTGCGCGGGGAGCTGTTCAACGCGTTTAACCGGACGGTGTTTGGCGCGCCGCAGGGGAACGTGAGCAACGCGTTGTTTGGCCGGATTACGGGCCAGGCGAACGCGCCGCGGAACGGGCAGGTGGCGTTGCGGCTGGACTTTTAAGTCTGGCCGGGCGGGGGAAGCTGAGATCCACCAGGGGGATGGTGGATCTCAGCCAGAGGGTGTTTGTAACAAGTTTTTGTTTTCAAGGGTTTGCGGATTGGTCACCGGACTGCATATTGAGGGGGCAGGAAGGTGAAACATGCGAAAAGCATTGCTGATCGGAATGGCTTTGTTGGTGATGACGCCGACGCTGGAGGCGCAGTGGCGGCGGGGCGGATTCGGATATGGCCCGCGGATGGCGTACCGGGGGTGGTACGGCGGGATGGGGTTTTATCCCTGGTTCCCGATGGGTTGGGGCGCGCCCGTGATTGGCGTGGGTACGGGCTTTGGCTCGGACGAGGGGAAATTGAAGGTGGAGACGCCGATTAAGGACGCCGAAGTGTTGATTGACGGGGCGTTTGCGGGGACGGTGGGCGAGTTGAAGACGCTGCGGCTGAAGCCGGGGGCTTACAACGTCGAGGTGCGGGCGGTGGGACGGACGCGGTATGAAGAGCGCGTTTATGTGGTGGCCGGGAGGACGTTGAAGCTGCGGCCGGAGCTGCGGGTGAATTAGGCGGCCGCGTCGCGGGGGACGAGGCGGAGGGCGGCGTAGGCGATGAGGGCGGCCATGAGGAGATAGCAGGCTCCGGTGGCCGCCATTAGTTGGTCGATGCCGATGGCGCCGCGGGCGAGGCCGCCGAGATAGGGCGCGAAGCCGGAGACGAGGCAGCCGACGAGGTTCAGAATGCCGGCGGCGGTGGCGCGGTAGGTGGCGGGGACGACGTCAAAGGCGGACGGGGCCTGGTTCGCAATGATCATGCCCGAGCAGAAGCCGAAGGCCGCGGCGGCGAGGCGCATGCCGACGAGACTGGAGGCGGCGCCGAGGAGATAGAGGCAGGGACCGGCGGCGCAGAAGGCGATGAGCACGAGCCAGAAGCGGGCGGCGGGGTTCGTTTTGCGCCAGGCATCGGAGGCGATGCCCCCGAGGAAGAGCCCCGCGAGGGTGCCGGCTTGGGGGTAGAGCGCGGCCTCGCGGCCGGAGAGTTCGAGGCCGAGGTGGAACTTGTCATAGAGGAACGTGGGCAGCCACGTGTAGACGAGATAGAGGCCGAAGGTGGCGACGGCGACGAAGGCGGAGACGACCTGCAGGGACGGGATACGGAGAAGGCGGAAGAAATCGGCCATGCGCGCGGGCGGCGTGCCGGCGGCGGGGAGGCGGATCTCCGCCGGGAGGCGGCGGAGGAAGAGATAGAGGGGCGCGGCGTAGAGCAGGCCCAGGGCGCCGAGGATCCAGAACGAGGCCCGCCAACTGAAGCGTTCCGCGATGAAGCCGCCCAAGGAGCCGCCGAAGGCGACGCCGACCATCTGGCTGGTGGCGAACAGGGCGATGGCTTTCGAGCGCGTTTCCGGGCCGTGGGCGTTGGCCATGAGCGCAAAGGCCGCCGGCATGAAGAGCGATTCGGAGATGCCGAGGAGAGCGCGACAGATAAGCAGGCTATAGCCTTCGGGCGCGAGGCCGGAGAGGACCGTGAAGAAGCTCCAGAGGGCGAGGCTGCCGGCGATGACCGTGGGCTTGGGCCAGCGGTCGCCGAGGACGCCGGCGAAGGGGGAGGCGAGGCCGTAGATCCAGAGGAAGAGGGCGCCCATCAGGCCGAGCATGGTGTTTGAAAGGCCGAACTCCGTTTGGAGCGCGGGGAAGAGGGTGTAGAGGACTTGGCGGCCAGCGTGATTGAGGACGTACGCAGCCCAGAGCAGGCCGATGAGGACCCACTTGGGCTGGCTCATAGGAGCTCGTTGAGCGGCTGGCCGGTTTGGTCCTCAAGCGAATTAGCGATCTTGATGGGGCGGCCGATGGGGGTGTCGTACTCCTTGGTCCAATCGATGCCGAAAGCTTTATAGATAGTGGCGAAGAGGTCGCCCATGCTGGTGGCGCGGCTGACGACCTGGGCGCCGTCGGCATCGGAGGCGCCGACGACGCGGCCGCCGGCGATGCCGCCGCCGCCGATGGCGAGGGACCAGCAGTTGGGCCAATGGTCGCGGCCGCGGTCGTTATTGACGAAGGGGGTGCGGCCGAATTCGCCCATGGCGAGGACGATGGTGGAATCGTAGAGGCCGCGGTCTTTGAGGTCGTCGAGGAGCGTGGAGAGGGTGCGGTCGAGGGGCGGGCAGAGGCGGTCGCGGTGGCCTTCGTCGTTTTTGGCGTGGGTGTCCCAGGAGTTGGAGTGGAAGCCGGCGGCGGTGACGAAGCGGGTGCCGGCTTCGACGAGGCGGCGGGCCATGAGGGCGCTTTGGCCGACGGCGTCGCGGCCGTAGCGGTCGCGGAGCTTGTCGGACTCTTTCGAAAGATCGAAGGCTTCGCGAACGGCGGGGTTGAGCAGCATCTTGGTGGCCTGGGTTTGGAAACCGTCCATTTGGGCGTGCTCAGCGCCTTCGACCATGGTGCGGTAGCGGCGGTCGATCATCTGCAGGAAGCTTTTGCGGTTCTCGACGGCGGCGGCGGAGACGGACTTGGGGAGCGAGAGATCGTTGATCTGGAAGCCGGGCTTGGAGGGATCCGGGATGCACATCGGATCATATTCGGGGCCGAGGAAGCCGGAGCGGAAGTAGTCCTCGTATTGGCGCGCCTTTTCCCAGTGGGGGGTGAGGACGTGGGGCGGCATGCTGTTGCGGGCGCCGGTCTCCTTGGCGAGGATGGAGCCGATGCTGGGGAACTGCATGGCGGGGTTCACTTCATGGCCGGTGATGGCGTAGTGGGTGCCTTGGGGATGGTCGCTGCCGCGGGTGTGCATGGAGCGGACGAGGGAGAGGCGGTCCATGCGGCGGGCGAGTTGGGGCAGGAGTTCGGAGATCTGGATGCCGGGGACGTTGGTGGAGATGGGTTGGAAGGAGGAGGTGGGCTTGGGGTCCCAAGTGTCCATTTGGCTGGGGCCGCCTTCGAGCCAGAGGAGGATGCAGGACTGGGCTTTGCCGTTGGGTTTGGCGCGGAGGAGGTCCGCGAGGTTGAGGCCGAGGAAGCCGAGGGCGCCGGCGGATAGGAAGCTTCTGCGCTGCATGTTAGTGGTTCTCCGCGAATTCTCGGGAACAGAGGACGGCCCAGAAAAGATCCTTCCAGGCGTCGCTGCGGTTCGGTTGGGTGGATAGGGCGGTGAGGATCTGTTGGCGCTCGGCGGGGTCGGGCGGGCGGCCGAGGGCGGTGAGATAGAGGTCTTGGAGGATCGCTTCGTCGGTGGCTTGGCTGGCGAGGAGCTTTTGGAGACGGCTTTCGGGGTGGGCGAGTTTTTCGTTGTAGATGGGCCCGGCGAGCATGTTAAGGGCCTGGCCGAGGTTGGCCTTGCCGGAGCGTTCGGGGAGGGCGAGGCGGTTGGGGCGGCCGTAGAGATCGAGGAAGCGGGAGTGGAAGAGGTCGGGTTCGCGGAGGTGGATGGCGCGGGTGCCGGAGGGGGTTTGCTGGGTGACTTTGCCGCTGGCGGTGACGGTGGTGGTGAAGCGTTCGGCGACCCCGGTGACCTGGCCGATGGCGTCGAGGAGGACTTCGGCGAGGAGGGGGCGCGGGAGGGCGTGGCTGTAGTTGACGCGGTCGGCGCGGTTGGTGGGGTTGGTTTCGGCGGAGAGCTGATAGGTGCGGGAGGTGACGATCAGGCGCATCAGCGCGCGGAGGTCGTGGCCGTTGCGGCGGAACTCGGCGGCGAGCCGGGCGAGGAGTTCGGGGTGGGTGGCGGGGTTGGTGGAGCGGAAGTCATCGACGGGGTCGACGAGGCCGCGGCCGAAGAACTCGGCCCAGATGCGGTTGACGGCGGCTTCGGCGAAGTAGGGGTGCTGGACCATCCAATCGGCGAGAGGCTTGCGGGGGTTGGCTTGATCAGAGGGCGGGACGGCGCGGCCGTCGAGGAGGGTGGGGGTGAGCTTGGCCTTAGTGCGCGGGTGGAGGGTTTCGATCTTGCCGTTGACCTCGGCGTTGCCCATGCCTTCGTTGAGCGGGTGATCGAAGACGACGTATTCGTTGCCGGTGTCGCCCATTTTGAACAGGCGGCCGAAGAAGGCGGCGAGGCCCCAGAATTGGTCCTGGCTCCAGGTTTCATAGGGGTGGTTGTGGCACTGGGCGCATTCCAGGCGGCGGCCAAAGAAGACGCGGACCTCTTCGGCCATCGTCTCTTCGGGAGAGCCGATGACGTCGTAGGGCAGGAAGTGGCGCGTGGGGCCGTCGTAGCCCTGGGCGGTGAGGCGCTCCCAGGCCATGCGGTCGTAGGGCTTGTTCTTGGCGATGGATTCGCGGATCCATTCGCCGTACATCTGGCTCCACTTGGCGTTGATGCCGTTGGCGAAGAGGGCGACGCGGAAGAGGTCCTGGAAGCGGAAGGTCCAATAGTCGGTGAACTCGGGGGTGGCGATGAGGGCGTCGATGACGCGTTCGCGCTTCTTGGGGTCGGTGCTGCGGACGAATTCGGTGACGCGGGCGGGGGGCGGGAGGGTGCCGGTGAGGTCGAGGCAGACGCGGCGGAGGAACTCGGCGTCGGAGGAGAGGGCGGAGGGGAGGATGCGGAGGCGGCGGAGCTTGTCGAAGACGTGTTCGTCGATGAAGTTGGATTTGGGAAGGGTGGGGTAGTTGGCGATGGGGTCGCCGATGACGCCGACGATGACGGCGGCGGCCTGGCCGGCGGCGCGGACGAGGATGGAGGTTTCGCCGAGGGCGGCGGGGGAGACGAGGCCGGATTCGGCGACGGTGGCGATCTGCTTGTCGTTAGCGACGTAGAGGGCCTGGGCGGTGACGTCTTCGCGGCGGCCGTTGGCCATGACGGCGGTGACGAGTAGGCGGTGCTTCTGGTTCTTTTCGAGGGTGAGGATTTTGGGATAGACCTCGAGGGCGGCGACGCGGCTGGTATCGTCTTCGGGCGGGCCGAAGGGGGCGCCTTGGCGGATCCAATTGGTGATGGTTTGGTATTCGGGCGAGTCGACGGCGAAGCGCTTGCCGCCGCCGTGGGGCATGGCACCGGTGGCTTTGCGGAGGAGGAGGCTTTCGGCGGGGTTCTGGAGGTTGATGCGGGGGACGCGCGGGGTTTTCGATTCGGCGGAGAGGACCTGGTATTCGCCGCCTTTGACGATCCATTCGTAGTCGTCCTGCGGGAAGAGGGAGGCGGCGGAGAGCTTGAGGCCGCCGCGGCCTTTGACGCCGCCGTGGCAGGCGGGGGAGTTGCAGCCGCGCTTGGTGAGAATGGAGCCGATGGCGGCGCGGAAGCGGAATTCGGCGGGGCCGGCGGCGGTTTCGATGCGGCCGGAGGCCGTGGCGCGGAGCTTGCCGTGGGTGGCGGTGACCTGGACGGGACCGGGGTTGGCCTTGGCGGTGACAAGGCCGGCGGGAGCGTTGGGGGACCACTGGGCGGCGTCGGTGAGGTCTTGCGTGGAGCCGTCGGGATATTCGGCGATGAGGAGGAGCTGTTGGGCGGCGCCTTCGCGATGGAGTTCGAACGTGGCGGGAACGAGACGGACGGCGACGGGGTCGGCGGCGTAGGCGATGGCGGCGAGGAGGAAGGGGAGGAGTGTTTTCATGGGGCCGCCGGGATGATCATGAGGGGGATGGATTTTTCGAGGATGGGGGGCGCGAGTTGGCCCTTGCGGACGGGGCGGATGAGGAGCTTCGGATAGACGGGCGCGGCGGAGAGCGGCGTGCCGTCGGCGACGTGGAGGAGGAGTGAGAAGGTTTGGGGTTTGGGGGTGTAGCGTTCGATGCGGCCGGCGTTGGGGAGAGGGGGCCGTTCGACGGGGTTGTCGGCGCCGGGGAGGACCGTGACGCCGGGGGGGAGGCCGGTGAAGGTGGCGACGACGGGATCGCGGAAGTCCTCTTCGCGGTCGAGTTGGAAGGTGAGGACGCGGGCGGCGCCGGGGACGAGGTTGAGGCGGTCGTCGGGGAAGGTGACGCGGCCGGCGTGGGGGACCTGGGCGCGGAGGAGGACGCGGTAGGCGAAATCGGGGCGGCCGTGGTCTGTCGTGATGTTGCGGACCTGGAGGGTGTAGTCGCCAGGGGTGAGGAGGAAGGTGGTCCGGGCGTGGATCATCTTCATCATGTAGAGGCCGTTGTTATTGCGTTTGGTGTGGACGTTGGTGGCGACTTCGCGGCCGGTGGAATCGAAGACAGTGACGATGGGATTGAACTCGGGGAGAGTGGCTTCCGGGGTTTCGATTTCGATGGTGACGGGGAGGGTTTGTTCGAGATGGAGGGCGGCTTTGTGGGTTTGGGCGGGTTGGGCGATGCGGCCTTCGAAGATGCCGGGGATGGGGAGGAGCGGGGTTTGATCGGGGGATGCGGCGACGCGGGCGGGCGGCGGGGGCTGGGTCTTTTCGTCGCCGCCGCGGCGGTGGAGTTGGGCGAGCCAGTCGGGGCCGAGTTGGCGGACGAAGCTGCGCGGATTCCAGTCGGCGGCGGGGAGGGGATGGCGTAGGGGAGGCGGGGCGGCGCCGTTGCGGACGCGGAGGTAGTAACTGGCGGCGGGTCCGCCGTGGCCGGAGAAGCCGGAGATCTGGAGGCGGTATTGTCCAGCCTGCTGGACGACGTGGGTGAGGCGGGCGTGGGTGGAGAGTCCGGGGAAGAAGAGGTCTTCGTCGTGGAAGGCGAGGCGCTTCCAGCTTTTAGGGGAGAACCAGCTTTCGGGGGCGGGTTCGAGGAGGGTGAGGACGGGATCGAAGGCGGGGGTGGCGGAGACGGCTTCGAAGGTGAAGGCTTGGCCGGCCAGGGCGTTCAGGGTGAAGGTATCGACTTCGCCGGGTTCGGCGAGGACGCCGTTGACGACGCGGGAGGATTGGAGGGCGAGATCGGGCGATTCGAGAGTGGTGGGTTCCGGGACGACGTGCCAGGAGACGGCGTTGGTGAGGCCTTGGGGGCCGATGGCGCGGAGTTTCTTTTCGCCCGATGTTACCGATGTATCGAGAGTGATTTCGATGCGGAGTTGGTCCGCAGTGGCGGAGAGGAGGCGGGCGCGGACGCCGGGTTCATCGAGGGAGAGGGCGCGGAGGTTGGCGAGGTTCGAGCCGGTGATGGTGGCCTGGTAGGTGGCGCCGGGCTGGCCGGCCAGGGGATGGACGGCTTGGAGATTGGGGTCGGCGGCGTGGAGGGTGAGCGCCCCCAGAACGCTCGCGACTCGTCCAGCCAACCAATTCATACCCACAGTGTAGGGGCATCTTGTCAAAATCGATCCTCTTTGTCCAGAAGCCGGGACGTTTCATGAACTTACGGTTAGAAAGCGCGGGCGCAGGGAGAGCGGCTGTTCGAGATCCTGGACGGAATCTTGCTCCTTCGAAGGATTCGGATTGACTCTCAAGGCGTTCGGACTGATGCTCGATTCAAAGCCTGTGGGCGTCGTGTACCCCAATGGCTCTCCCGTCCTGAGCTCACGACCGCAGCGGCTTTCAATCTCGTTTCGCAAGGGAGTAAGTTTATGAATTGGCAAATCCGCATTGCCTGTCTGTATTCGTTTCTCATGGCGTCCATGCTGTGGGCTCAGCCAACCGCCACGATTGTGGGCCGGGTGTCGGACCAGACCGGCGCCGTGGTGAGAGGCGCCACGGTGAAGGCGAAGAACGTCTCGACCGGAATCGAACGCACCACGACGACGAGTGAGAACGGGGATTATGAACTCCCCCTGCTGTCGATTACGGGCAGCTATACCTTGACGGTTTCCCGGGACGGTTTTCAAGTGCAGGAGATCAAGGGGCTGACGCTGCAGATTGATCAGCGGGCTCGTATTGATGTGACGATGACGGTGGGCAGCGTGACCGAGCGGATCTCGGTGACGGAGGCGGCGCCGATTGTGAACACGGAGAGCGGCTCGATTGGACAGGTGATTGGCAATCAGAAGATTGTCGATTTGCCGCTGAACGGCCGGAATTTTGTGCAGTTGGCGGCGCTGCTGCCGAATGCGGTGATTGGCACGTCGGGGACGACGGGGGCTTCGGTGGTGGCGGTGAGCGGCGGGCGGCAGAGCAAGACGGAGTTTTTGCTCGACGGCATCAGCATCAACGAGCAGTTGTTCGACGGGGTGGCGCTGCGGCCTTCGGTGGACGCGATGCTCGAGTTCAAGGTGCAGGCGAACTCGTTTTCGGCTGAGTACGGGCGCGGTAACGCGGTGCTGAGCGCGACGATTAAGTCCGGCACGAACCGGTACAACGGAACCCTATTCGAGTTTTTGCGGAACGATAAGTTGGATGCGCGGAACTTCTTCATTCCGCGGAAGGCGGCTTACCGGCAGAACCAGTTTGGCTTTGCGTTTGGCGGGCCGGTGGTGATTCCGAAGCTGTTCAACGGGAAGGACAAGAGCTTCTTCTTCCTGAACTACGAAGGGACGCGGGTGCGGCAGGGCCGGACGTCGAATGCGATTGTGGCGTCGGATGCGCTGCGGCGCGGCGACTTCTCGTCGATTGCGACGCCGATTCGCGATCCGCTGACGGGTACGCCGTTTCCGGGCAACATCATTCCGACGAACCGGTTGAACCCGGCGACGACCTACTTCCTGCAGTTTGTGCCGCAGGCGAACACGGCGCAGGGAACGTTTGTTTATGGCGCTCCCTTTCAGAGTGATCCGAACCAGGGCAACGCGCGGTACGACCACGTGTTCAGCCCGAGTGACGCCTTGGCGGTGCGCTACAGCATCAACCACGTGCAGAACTTTACGCCCGGTGCGTTTCCGGCGATGGGCGGATTCAACCAGCGGCAGCGGGTACAGAATCTGGTGTTGACGGAGACGCACATCTTCAGC
Source organism: Terriglobales bacterium (assembly GCA_027485675.1). GTDB lineage: Bacteria > Acidobacteriota > Terriglobia > Bryobacterales > Bryobacteraceae. The sequence continues at coordinate 236,541 of JAIXQP010000050.1, forward strand.
CCGACGACGTTGAACGAGTTGCGGCTGGGGTATACGCGGATGCACAACGCGAACCTGAATCAGGGGTTGGGCACGAACCATACGGCGCTGTCGGGTATTCGCGGTTTTGAGGAGACCAGCCAGAACTTCCCCGGTTTCCCGAACCTGGGTATCACAGGCTTTCAGGGCATTCCGGGCAACGCGTTTCAGCCGCTCGTGAATCCGACGAACTCGTACCAGATTGTGAATACGGTGTCGTTTATTCGCGGGGCACACACCGTGAAAGCCGGCATCGACTTCCGGGACTACCGACTGACTTCGACCAACTCGGCGAACTCGCGCGGCGCGTTCAGCTTCAACGGCGGTTATACGGGCAACGGGTTTGCGGACTTCCTGACGGGCTATCCGGTGAACGGATCGCGGAGCTTCCCGCGGAACCTGTTCGGACAGTACGAGACGCGGTGGCACTTCTTCGTGCAGGACGATTGGAAGATTTCGCGCAACGTGACGTTGAACCTGGGTCTGCGGTACGAACTGAATCTGGCGCCGACGCCGATGCACTCGCAGGCGGCGAACTTCAACTTCGAGACCGGCCGCTGGGCGGTGGCGACGATCAACGGCCAGGTGAACACGGTGTCGCAGCAGGTGGCGCGGTTTGCCTTTCCACGCTTCCAGAACCTGATCGACAAAGCTTCCGACGTCGGCTTGCCGGAGAAGATGGTGTTCAACCGGTTTAACGATTTCGCGCCGCGCGTTGGTTTAGCGTGGCGGCCGTTCGGGAACAACAAGACGGTGATCCGGACGGGCGCAGGCGTTTTCTACATGATGACGAGCGGGAACAACGCGGTGAGCGTGCCGATTATCAACGTTCCATTCATCGTCGACGAATCGAAGCAGCAGCCGACCGTGGGTGGGTTCCCGACTTTGGACGTGCGGAACTTCTTTGAACCGTTCAGCACCAATGCGAACTTCACGACCCCGCTGACGTTTGGTTTGAACCCGAACATGAAGACGCCGACGATGTATCAGTGGAACTTCGCGATTCAGCGGGAGCTGGCGCAGAACCTTTCGCTTGAAGTGGCGTATGTCGGCAATAAGTCCTCCTATCTCGAACGTTATCTGCCGACGAACCTGCCGCGGATCAGCTCGACGGACACGCGGCCGTTCCAGCAGCGGCGGCCGTTTCCGCAGTACGGCACGGGCACCTACTATGACACGCGGGACAATGCGAACTACAACGCGCTCGAGGCGAAACTCGAGAAGCGGTTTTCGAAGGGTCTGAGCTTCATGGCGGCGTATGCGTGGAGCAAGTCGATTGACGGCTCGACGAACGACCAGGGCGGCGGCGACGGGGCGGATAACCCGTTTGACCTGCGGTCGATGCGCGGACGGTCGAACCTGGACGTGGGCCAGCGGTTTGTGTTCAGCTACGGCTGGGACCTGCCGTTTGGCAAGGGCCGGCAGTTCCTGACGGACATGCCGAAGGCAGCGGAGCTGATTCTGGGCGGCTGGCAGTTGGGCGGCATCTACACGGCGCAGGGTGGCTTCCCGTTCACGCCGGTGATTGCGAGCGACCCGCATAACATCGGGTTTGCCTATGCGCGGCGGCCGGACGTGATTGGGACCGGGAAGGTGGACGAGTGCCGGGCGGAGCGGTGTTTCAACATCGCGGACTTCCGGGTGCCGCAGCCGTTCGTGCCGGGCAACGCGGGGCGGAACATCCTGCGGGGACCGGGGATCAACAACTGGGACTTCTCGATCATGAAGAACTTCTACTTCCGGGAAGGGGTGTTTCTTCAGTTCCGGACGGAGTTCTTTAACGTGCTGAACAACACGCAGTTCCTGAATCCGAACGCGAATATCGAGCTGCCGACGCAAGGTGGCCGGGTGTTCGGGGCGCGGGATCCGCGGATTGGGCAGTTTGGGTTGAAGCTGTACTTCTGAGGCTGATTGATCGCCGATCGAATGGGGCCTGCGCGTGCGGTGAGTGGCACGCGCAGGCCCCATTTGTACTAACGGATGGTTAGGGTGACCCCGGCAGGGATGCCGACGTCACCTACGGTAAGCTCGACGGGTTGCGTGTCTCCGGTGGGAGTGGCGGGGTCGAGCAGGATGTTGATTTGCTGAAGGCCGTTGGTTGCTCCTGGCGCCTGCCCCGCGAACAAGACTTGGGCGGGGACGCCGGCGACGACGACGCGGAGCGGTTGCAGCAGGCGGACCAGGCCGTCGGGACCGGGAGGGCCGTAGGAGCCGAAACCGGTGCCGAAGAGTTGGATGACGCCCCCAGGCCGACCGGGGGCAAAGCCGGGGGTGGACCCGTTGAACGAGCCGTCCGCGTTGATGGCAGCGGCGTTGCCTTTACCGGTTCCAGGGAAGGTGAAGAGGGCCGGGCCAGCCGCCGCGGTTTCGAAAAGCAACTGGGCGGATTCCGCGGTGGCGCAGCGGTATGAGATGCGGAGCGGGCCGGCCGGAAGGACGGCGGGCGTGGCGAAATTCAACTGTCCTGGCGTGGAGGCCAGAACCGCCGCGGGCACCCCGGAAAGAAAGATCGCGGCTCGGGAGCCGCCACATTGGAGCCCGCTGCCGAAAAGGCTGAGGATCTGGTTTGGCGCGACGGGGGAAGCGGCGAGGGAGGCCGCGTTGACGATTCCTTCGCGGGTGATCGTTGGCCCCGCGGAAGCGACGGTAAACCAGACCGGCAGTTCGACGGAGTTGAGAGCGGCGGGGCCCCCACGAATCGTGACGCGGCCTTCGTAGAAGCCGTCCGAGAGGCCGTCGGGGACGGCGCGGATGGTGACGGAATCCGGCGTCTGAGCGCCTGCCGGAATGGAGACCTGCAGCCAGCCGGCGGAGGAGGTGGCAGAGAGGGGAGCAGGGGCTCCACTACTCGTGACCAGTATGCGGGTTTGCTGCGGGACCGGGAAGTCGCGGTTCCAGCGGAAGTGGGCTTCGACGGCGTTCGCGGTGAGGGTGACGGGTCCGGAGGCGATGTTGAGGGATACCGGGATGGTGACGGTGGTGGCGGATCCGGCACGGAGCCTGACAGCCCCGGTGTAAAGACCGGGGGCGAGATTGGCTGTATCGGCGGTGATCGAGAGAGTACCGGGAGTGGTGACCTGAGCGGGTGTCACGCGAAGCCACGGGGCGTCGGCTGTGGCGGAGAGAGCGACGCTGGTGGCGCCGGAGGTGAGAGTGACCGTTTGGGGGGTGGGAGCCGAGCCAACCGCGGCGGAGAGCGTGACCGTGGAGGGGGCGGCCGTGACGGGTGCGGCGGTCTCGAGAGTGACCGGAACTCGGACGAGGCCACCTTCGCTGGTTGAGATCGCAATCAAACCGCGATGGGTGCCGGGAGGGAGGGTGCTGGCGGCGGATGGATTGACGCTGACGGTGAGCTGGGTGGAAGCCGCGGTGGTTCCGGAAGGCGGGATGACCCGCAGCCAGGGGGTGTTGGATTCGGTGGTGGTCGTCGCGTCGTATTCAAGTCCGGCGGTAGTTTCGAGCCGTAGTGGCTGAGTCGCCGTAGTGTTGCCCAGGATGATTTGGGTGGGGCTGGCGGTGATGGCCGTTGTGAGGCGCAGGAGGGCCAGGTTCGAGAGGCGGGGCACCGGAGTGAATTGGTCAGAGCCAGTGACGTCGCGAGAGTCGGTCGCCATGCCGATGACGACGTCCCCATTTGGAGCGGCTGCGATGTCGGGAAAAGAGTCCTGTTCGAGGCCACCAAGGAGGGTGGAATAGACGAGGCGGCCATCGTTGCTGAAGCGCGAGTAGAAGACGTCGAATTTCTGGATCGTGGACCGGATGGCGCCGCGGAGAGGGAAGTTGCGTGAATCCGTGGTGCCGGTGAGCAGGAGCGTGCCGGAGGCGTCGATGGCAGAACGGGGAGAGCCGTCGGAGCCTTCGCCGCCGAGATAGGTGGCGAACTCAAGACCGCCAACCGGGTTGAACTTGGCGACGAAAATGTCTTGGCCGCTCCCAGGGGCGGGTTGCGAAGCGTTCTTGATGGGGAAGTCCGCCGAGGTCGTATCGCCGGCGACAAAGGCGTTGCCGGCGGTGTCGACGCTGATGGTTCTGCCGGATTCCCCTCCGCGCCCACCGAGGTAGGTGCAGTAGAGGACGCGCTTGGCGGTTGGGTCGAGCTTCATGACGAACGCATCGCTGATGCCTGCCTGCCGAGGTTGGAAAGCGCTGGCTACGGGCAGCGACTCGTTCGAGACGAGCCCGGTGATAAAGATGTTGCCGGCCTGGTCCACGGCGACCGCATTGGCGACGCGGGCTATGAACCCCGCAGCGACGGGCGTGTCGTAGGCGAGAGGCAGTGAACCACCGGTGAAGGTGGAGAACTGCAATTGGCCGGTGGGGCTGAACTTGGTAACGAAGAAGTCGATGAACTTGATAAACGGTGCGGAGTAGCCCTCAGTGGTGGGGAAGCTGCCGTTGGTCGTGTGTCCAGTTGCGTAGATGTCGCCGCTGCGATTCAAAGTCATCCCTTCGATGTAGTCGTTGCCTCCGGTTCCCCAGTAGGTACCGAAGATCAGGTCGCTGCCCTGGGCGTTGAGCTTCATCAGGAAGCCGTCATGGTTGCCGCGGGGCCGGTCCTGCGTCGCGGCTCTGACGGCGATGGTTCCGAATACGGAGCCAGCGATCACCAATTGGCCGGCCGTATCGACCGCGAGCTGCTTGATCACACTGACGCCCTGGTCGGCTCGATCGCCGGAGCCGATGACGGTTCGATAGACCAGGTTGCCGTTCGGGTCGTATTTCGAGACGAAGAGTTCGGGCGAGCCGGAGGCGAGAGTCGCCGTGGCGTTCAGGCTGTCGGGAAGGCTCTCGGTACGGCCGCCGATGTAGCTGTTGCCCTGGGCGTCGGCGGCGACCGCGGGAAGCTCTTCGTTTCCGTCGCCGCCGAGATAACGAGTGAAGCGGACGATGGGATCAACGGTGAGGGGAAGGTTCCTGTTGTAGGCACCGAGGTGGAGCGAGAGGGTACTGCCTTGATGGTGAAAGCGGGCAGGGACGGGCGTCCGGCGGCCGTTGATGGTCTGGTAGGCGATGGGGGCGAGGATGCGGATCTCTCCGAGAGTGAGAGCGCCGTCCGGGGCGAGTGTCCAAGCCCCAGAACCGGTTAGGTTCATGCGGATGGTGGCGGGGTCGGCGTGGGGGGCGAGTTCGAAGTCGAACTCAAGGTCGGCGCCGTTCTGATAAACGAGGAGGTCAATGCCGGGAAAGAGTCCGGGAACGCGCACCTGATCGAAGGTTGGGACGGAGACTGGCTTGCCGGACGAGGAGAAGCGGGGCAGCAGGTGGGTGGTGAGGGTGGGGGCAGGGCGGATACCCCGGGCGACCGGACGCATCGCGCCAACAAACTCAAGCCGCAAACCGCTTTTGCGGCTGAGGATGTGGAGGGCGTGGTTTTCTACGAGGAGTGTCGAGTTCTCGCCACGAGCGGCGAAGCGGACGGGCGGTGGAAACTGGCCGCGGTTCTCTTCAAAGGAGGCGCTCCATAAGGGGGTCAGGCAGATGGCCCAGAGGCAACCAACAGGTAACTTGTTTCGCATTGGTGTACTTAGAGGGTACCAATACGAGTCTTGCTCCCGAATTAGGTTACTTTAGCCAGGTGGTCATCCAGCGGAGGTTGCGTTCCATCAGATCGCGCTGATGGGGTTTCTCCGTGAAGCCGTGGCCTTCGCGGGGATAAACGACATACTCGACCGGGATGTTGCGGTCTCGCAGGGACTGATAGATCGGGGCGGTGTACTGCCAGTCGAGGGCGCCGATCTGCAGCAGCGTGGGCGTCGTAATGTCCTTCAGCTTGTGGCCGTAGGAGTGGCGGATGTAGTTCTCGGGAACTTCGTGGGGCTTGCCGCCGAAGTAGGTCCAGAGCACTTCGCGGGAACCGTTGAACTCGCCGTAGTAAGTCAACCAGTCGACGGCGGGGGCACCGACGGAAGCGGCTTTGAACCGCTTCGTCTGGGCGATGGTCGCTCCACTGAGATAGCCGCCGTAGCTCCAGCCCATGACGCCGAGTCGGTTGGGGTCGGCGATGCCGCGGCGGACGAGTTCATCGAGGCCGGTCATCACGTCATCGAAATCGCCGACGCCCTGCGAAAGCGCGTTCTTGTGGCGGAACTCGGCGCCGTAGTTCGAACTGCCGCGGAAGTTGGGGGCGAAGACGGCGATGCCGTTCTGGAGGAAAGCGGCCGTGGGGTAGGTGCGGCCGCTAGGGAAGGCCGTCAGCGCGACGCCGGTGGGGCCGCCATGGAGCTCGGTGACGACGGGCACGGGATTACCGGGCTTGAAATCGAAGGGGAGCCAGAGGACGCCTTCGACCGCGAGTCCATCGCGGGCCTTCCATTGCACGACTTCACTCTTGATGGCGGGGAACACCGCGAGATGGGCGAAAACCTCGGTGAGTTGGCGCTCCTGGCCACCCTCCCAGAGAACGATCTCGGCGGGGTGCGAGGGGTGGGTCTTTGAGAAGACGGCGCGGGTGAGGTCCTGACTGAAGCTGGCCGTGCCGGCGATGAACTCGGCGAGGCGGGCGGCCCTGCCGGTCTTGAGGTTCACCTCCCAGAGCTCGTCCTGGGTGCCGTGGCCAGCGGTGAAGCGGAGGCGCTGCCCATCGGGCGACCACGTGTAGGCGTTGCCGTTGCGAAAGACGTCGTAGGGGTGAAACTTGGTGACGTAGTCGATGTCGCCGCCGCCGGAGGGGACGAGGCCGATGTGGCGCTCGTTGAAGTAGTTGAGCGAACCGCACTGCGAATGGAACGCGATGCGCTTGCCATCGGGCGAGTAGCTGGGTTCGGCGTCGCGGCCGGGTTGAATGACGAGCGGGGTTTCGGCGCCGGTGGAGAGATCGATTTCGAAGAGGTCGACGTGGAAGATGTCTCCCGGCTTCGGCGTCTGCTGAATGGCGACGGCGGCGCGCTTGCCATCGGGGGAGAGGGCGTAGGAGAGGACGTGGCGTTTGGGGCCCGTGATCCGCTTGGCCGGGGCGCCGGAGAGGGGTTGGAGCCAGAGGCCGGTGTAGCGGTTGGTTTCGCGGTTGACTTCGGGGTCGGCGGGGGGCGGATTGTCGGTGGCGAGGTAGGCGAAAGAGGCGCCGTCGGGGGACCAGGAGTAGGTGTTGACGGCGTTGCCGAAGGTTTTCTTGCCGAGGAGGATCTTGCCGTTGACGAGATAGGCGAGGAGCTTGCCGTCGGGGGACCAGCGGGGGCGGTTGCCTTTGCCGACGGGGGTAGGCTTGCCGCTGGGGAGGTCGGCACGGTGGACTTCGCCGTTGAGGACGTAGGCGTAGGCGCCACCGTCCGGCCGCATTTGGGGGTCGCCGAGGCCGGGCAGGGCCATCAGAGCTTCGATGGTCCAGACCGCCGCGGCGACGAAGCTAAACAAGAATCTCCTTGATGGGCTTGCCGTAGTCGATATCGATGCGCTTGCGGCCGGGGATATCGAGTTTGCGGGGGTCGAGGCCCATCTGGTGGAGAACGGTCGCGTGGATGTCGGTGACGTAGTGCCGGTTTTCGACGGCGTGGAAACCGATCTCGTCGGTGGCGCCGTGGACGACGCCGGCTTTGACGCCGCCGCCGGCCATGAAGACGGAGAAGCCGAAGGGGTGATGGTCGCGGCCGTTCGAGGCTTCGGCGCCGGGGGTGCGGCCGAACTCGGTGCCCCAGACGACGAGGGTCTCGTCGAGGAGGCCGCGCTGCTTGAGGTCCTTGAGCAGGGCGGCGATGGGTTGGTCGACCTTCATGGCGAGGTCGGAGTGGTTCTTCTTGAGATCCTTGTGGGCGTCCCAGGCGTTGCCGGCGCCGCCGTGATAGACCTGCACGAAGCGGACGCCGCGTTCCGAGAGCCGGCGGGCGGCGAGACAGACCTCGCCGAACGGCTTGGTGATCTCCTGGTCGAGGCCGTACATCTTCTTCGTCGCTTCCGACTCCTCTTTGTACTGGATGGCTTCGGGGACGGCCATCTGCATGCGGAAGGCGAGTTCGTAGGACTTGATGCGGGCGACGAGCGCGGGGTCGTTCGGGTATTCAACGGCCGACATGCCGTTGAGCTTGCGGAGCAGGGCGAACTCGCGCTCCTGATCGGCCTTCGAAAGCTCCTTGCCGGGCGAGACGAAGGGGAGGGGATTATCGGGATTGACGTCGAGAGAAACGCCGGCGTGTTCCGGGCCGAGGTAGCCGGAGCCGTGGGTGCCGTTGCCGCCACAGCAGTCGCCGGGTGGTTCGCCGAGGACGACGTAGGCGGGCAGATTTTCGTTCATCGAACCGAGGCCGTAGTGGACCCAGGAGCCGAGCGTGGGCAGATAGCCGTCGAAGATGTGGCGGCCGGTGTGGAACTGGAGAATGGCGCCGTGGTCGTTGTCGGTGGTCCAGGCCGAGCGGATGAGGGAGACTTCGTGCATCTGATCGCCGATGTGAGGGAACCAGTCGGAGACGAGGACGCCGTTTTTGCCGCGGGGCTTATAGCCGGTCTGCATGGGATAGAGCGTGAGCTTGATCTGGTGCTGACCGGGGACGAAGGCTTTGAGGTTCTCCTTGACGAAGGGGTTCGTCAGGGTGTCGCGGTGGGGTGTTTCAGAAAGCTGCTTGCCGGCGTGTTTGTTGAGTTCGGGCTTGGGGTCGAACGATTCGACGTGGGAGACGCCGCCGAGCATGAATAGCCAGATGACGCGTTTGGCTTTGGGGGCGAAGTGGGGCTGGACGCCGGCGATCACCTTCTGGGGGAGCAGGGTGCCCAGGGCGAGACCGGCGAGACCCATGCCGGCGTCGGCGAGGAAGATGCGGCGGCTGCGGGGATCGGAACAGATTTTGCGGGCCATGGGGAGTCTCCTCTTATCGGATGGTAACGAAATCGTTGTGGTTGAGCAGGACGTGCACGAGGCTTTCGCGGCGCTGCTGGGTGCCGTCGAGATAGGCGGCGGATTCGCGGAGTTCGTCCGGCTTGGCTTGGCGGCCGAGGAGCTTTTCAAAGGCCGCTTGGACGAAAGCCTGGGGATCGGTATGGGAGGCGAAATCGGCGGCAATCGCGCGGGCCACGGTGAAGCTGAGTTTGCCGTTGGCGAGGGCGAGCGCCTGCTGGGGGACGATGCTTTCGCTGCGCTGGAAGCACTCGATGGGGCTGGCGGCGTCGAAGACTTTCAGCATGTCCATCTGCAGGTCCGGCGCGGTGCGGAAGTAGAGGCTGCGGCGGAAGACGTCGTGGCCTTTGGTCTCGTCGATGTCGGGGCCGCCCGGGGTGAGGTCGAGTTTCCCGGCGATGTGGAGAGCGCTATCGCGAACCACCTCGGCTTCCATGCGGCGGACGTTGGCGCGCCAGAGGGTGACATTGTCGGGGTCGGCCTGGAGTTGGGCCGGGGCGACGGTGGAGGCAAGACGATAGGCCTTCGAGGTGACCATGAGGCGGTGCATGGCCTTCATATCCCAGTTGCGATCCATGAACTCGACGGCGAGCCAATCGAGGAGCGCGGGGTTCGCCGGCTCCTGGCCGCTCTTGCCGAAGTTGAAGACGGTGGAGACGAGCGGGGCGCCGAAGTGGCGGGCCCACATGTGGTTCATGGCGACGCGGGCGGTGAGCGGGTTGTCCTTGCCGGTGATCCATTGGGCGAGGGCGAGACGGCGGCCGGAGCTGGAGGCCGGGTACTTGGGGCCGATGGGGGTGTAGCCTTCGGCGGGCTCTTTGAGGAGCTTGGTGGCGGCTTCGAGGCGAGCGGCGGCCGCGCCGTGTTTGTTCAGCGCGAACTCGTGGCGGGCGCGGATCATTTCGGCGTCGGCCTTGATGGCGTTAGCCTTGAGCTCGAGCTTGCGGGCCTCTTCGGCCATCTGCTCCATGTTCTCGGGGACCGGGGTCTGGAGGGTGGCGAGGTCGGCGCGGATGCGGGCTTCGAGCGCGGGGAGATCGGCGTGGCGGAACTCGAGTTCCTTCGTGAGCGCGGCGATGATGGCTTCGGGCTCGGGCTTCTCCTTCGCCTTCTTCAAGTCGGCTTCGGCCTTCTCGATGGCGGCCTTGGCGGCGGCGGCGAGGTCCTGGACGACGAAGGGCCGGGCGTCGGGGAAGGTGTCGTTGAGCGGGAGGCGAACGCGTTCGAACTTGAGATCGGGCTTGCCGAAGAACTTCGGGATGCCGGGCTGCATGACGGCGGAGGTGTCCGGGGTGGCTTCGTTGCCGCGGATGAAGCGGTAGGTGACGGCTTCGGCGTTGGCGTCGTAGACGCGGGGGAGACCGTCTTTCAGCGTGTCGGCCTGGCCGGGGACGCGGTCCGTGCGGATGTCGTGGGATTCGAAGAAGGCCCGGAAGCGGTAGTAGTCGGTGTGGGGGATGGGATCGTACTTGTGCGTGTGGCAGCGGGCGCACTTCATGGTGACGCCGAGGAAGGAGGCGGCGGTGTATTCGGCGGCTTCCTGGATCCACACGTTGCGATTGAACATGTACCAGTTGCGGACGAGGAAGCCTGTGGCGCGGGCAGTATCGGGATCGCCGGGGGCGAGTTCGTCGCCGGCGAGCATCTCCTGGATCATGCGGTCGTAGGGCTTGTTTTTGGCGAGGGACTCGATAGTCCAATCGCGCCAGCGCCAGATGTGGCGGGCGCTGTAGCGGACCTGGCCGGTTTTGCGGTAGCCGTACCAGTCGGAGTAGCGCCAGATATCGAGCCAGTGGCGGCCCCAGCGTTCGGCGTGTTGGGGGCTCGCGAGGAGTTCGTCGACGATGCGTTCGTAGGCGTCGGGACGTTTGTCGGCGACGAAGGCCTGGACCTGGGCGGGGGTGGGGGGCAGGCCGATGAGATCGAGGTAGACGCGGCGGAGGAGGGTGGGGCGGTCGGCTTCGGCGACGGGGGTGACGCCTTTCTTTGCGCGGGGGGCGGCGAGGAGTTCGTCGATGCTTTTAGCGGCGGGGCGTACGGGAGGCTTGTAGGCCCAATGGCTGGCGGCGGCGGAGATCCATTCGGCGTCGGGGTTGGCGGCGGCGCCTTCGTAGGGGACCCCGGCCTTCACCCACTCTTCGAAGATTTTGATTTCGGCGTCGGGGAGTTTCTTGGCCTTGAAGGGCATGCCGGGTTCGACGACATGGGCGACTACTTTGTAGAGCTGCGATTCGGCGGGATGGCCGACGGTGACGACGGGGCCGTGTTCGCTGCCGGCGAGGAGAGCTTCGCGGGTCGAGAGGTCGAGGCCGCCTTGCTTGACCTTGGCGTTGTGGCAGCCGAGGCACTTGGCCTTGAGCAAGGTCATCGCCTGATCCGGCGCCGCTTGTAACAAGCCGACCGTCGCGGCACATCCGAGCAACCACCGCATTCTCATACCACCAGACTAAGGCAAAGTTCAAGAGAACGTAACGGAGTGTCCAGTCCTGCGGACGTATTCCGCCGGCCGTCCAGCCGATGGGCTATGCTGTGCCCATGGTGATCGACGTACACAGCCACTGGTGGGAGTTTCCCCGCCACTTTTCAGAAGACTTCAAGGCGCAGGCGCGGCGGGCGCGGGGTACGGGGGAGGATGTGGACCTGACGGTCCGTTACGAAGATTACCGGGCCGGGGCCACGGCCTGCGATAAGACGATCGTGTTTGGCGGCAAGGCGAAGTTATCGGGCCTCTGGGTGTCGGATCATGAGGTGGCGGCCTATGTGGCGCAGCATTCCGACCGGTTGATTGGCTTCCTTTCGCTCGACCCGACGCAGCCGGGATGGCGGGACGAGCTCGAAGAGGGCCATAAGAATCTGAAACTGAAAGGCATTAAGCTGATGCCGATGTACGCGGGGTTCTATCCGCAGGACCGGCAGTTTGATGACCTCTGGGCTTACGCGCAGAAGCATGGGTTACCGGTGTTACTCCATACGGGCACGACGTTTGTGGCGCAGGCCTCGCTCGATTGCACGTTGCCGCGGCATCTGGACGAGGTAGCGACGCGGTTCCCGGAGGTTCGGATGATTCTGGCGCACCTGGGGCATCCGTACGAAGGCGAGTGCGTGGCGACCATTCGGAAGCACCCGCATGTGTATGCCGATTGCTCGGCGCTGCACTACCGGCCTTTCCAGAACTATCACTCGTTGATGCTGCTGCAGGAGTACGGCGTTTGGCACAAGCTGCTACTGGGCAGCGACTATCCGTTTACGACGATTGACAAGACGCTGGCGGGGATGCGGTCGCTGAACGATATGCTCGAGGGGACACGGCTGCCGCGGTTGGATGTGGAGAAGATGGAAGAGATGCTCCACCGGGATTCGCTCAGTCTGCTTGGAATCGACGTCTAAAACGGAGAGAAGGATTCGCACTGGCCTCGAATCATCCCGATGGGCCAGAATTGGGAAGCGGTTCCGGCCGTGTCTTCGGCCTTGCCGAAAATGAACATGCGCGGGCCGTAATTGCCGTTCAGGCCGACGTCATAGCCGAGGGTTAGCCGGTTGTTGGCCAACGCCCGGGTCAGGCCCCGCTCCCGGAGCGTACATTGACTGTTCTGGACGGATCGTCCGGCGTTGGGCCGGGAGCCAGACCGGGCTGGATTCGCGTGGCGCCGTCGTCGGCGAGCAGGTAGAACAGGTCTGCGATGTTGTCATACTCGACCACGCAGGAGTTCCGCGTTTCGGGACGAGGGTTGAAGATCATCGTGGCCTTGCGAATGGCTGGCCCATTGGGATTCTGATCAAAGTTGGCGAACCAAGCTGGATTGGAGCCGCAGAGGGAGATCAGGGTGGTTACGGGGCTGGGATAGACCGGGGGCGGAACCAAGGCGGCCCACAGGGCGGCGGGTTGCCATCCGGAGGATGCGCCGGACCGGTCCAGGATGTTGGCGTAGACGGTTTGTCCCGGCCCGACGGACTTTTTCTGTGTGACGGGGATGCGGAGTTTGAGGTCGTTGCCGGATCCGGAGATGACGGCGTTGCCCACTTGCAGCCGGCAGAAGCTGTTTTCGAGGACAGCGCCGGGGGCGACGGATTGGGACTGGATTCGAAGGCCGTCGTCGGCGGCGAGGAAAAAGACGCCGTTGGGGGAGAACCAGAATTGGCAGTTGTTCCGGTCGCGGAGAGCACGGGTGATGACGACGCTGCCCATGCCGAGGAAATCGCGGCCGCCGGCCGAACGAAAATTAAATTCGAAAACCGCGGAGCTGGAGTTGGTGCTGCCGGCAGCGTCGGTGATGAGAAGTTCAGGCGGCGCAATGCGCCGCGACTGCGTGATGGTGATGGGGCTGAAGGCGGCTTCGAAAGTGACGGTGCGGGAGTTGACGCCAGCGGGGAGTGCCGCAATTCTGGCCGTGATGGAAAGTGGGCCGAAACCGCTCCCGCCACCGCCGACGCTGCCGGCGAAGAAGGCCTGGCTTGCGAGTTCGACCCAGGGTTCGGCGGGGGAGATCCGCCAGCGGCAACCGGAGGAGGTACTGACCACGATGACCGCGGTCGCCGCGTCAGCCCCGACTTCGATATTGCGGGGACCGGCGGACTGATTGGAGCAATAGCCGGGGGACTGCTCATAGAAGACGACGAACGGGACGCCTTCGATGAAGTATGTCGTGTAGTCGTTCAAGAGTGGCGGGTGGTCGGCGATCTCGTAAACGTAGGCGCTGGTTCCCATGCCGACACCGACGGACCGGCCGGCGGAGGTGACTCTCCAGACGCAGTTGGGCTGCGTTTGCACCATGAGGGAGTACCTCCCGGGAGCGGTATGGGAGACCCGCGAGGAACTGACGGAGTAGGTGCAGCCGCTGGGCTGGCCGCCGACCCGCATGACGAAGCCACTGGGGAGCCCGGTCTGCGGAACCCCGGTCGGAGAGGGCGGTGTCTGAATTAACCCTTGCACGACGTCGGCGGTTGCGGACATGTCCTGGGACGAGGTGCGGCCGAGGACGAATACGCCGCCGCTCTGGTCCGGGACCAGGGCGTAAGCGTCTTCGAAGTTTGAGCCGCCGATGTAGGTGGCGAAATCGACGGCTCCTTGCGCGCTGAGTTTGACCAGGTAAATGTCACTGGACTCCGAGGCGATGCCTCGCTGGAAGGAGTCGCCGACAGTGGGGAGATAAGGGAAGGCGCCATGACTGGTGGCGTGAAAGGCGTTCCCAGCCGTGTCGACGGCGAGGATGGGCTGAGTATTGGCTTGGGGCGCGAAGGTGGCTGTGTAGCGAAGGACTTCGGCGGCGGGGCGGCGGATATCGAGTCGCTGGACCACGTGGAGGCGAGCGGAACTCTCCGCATTGTTGTTGTTCCAGGCTCCGGGCGAGGCGGGGATACGGGCGCCCTCGTTGATGCCGGCAACGAACAGGTCGCCTTCGGGATGGCGGACAAGGCGAAGGAAATCGTCCTGGCCCGGTCCGCCGAGCCACGTTGCGTATTGAATCGCCGCCGCGCCGTTCCGGCTCAGATCGAGGCGATAGAGAAATCCGTCGCGGGCTTGCGGAGCCGAGCGAAAGGCGCCGGGGGTGGCGGCGACCGTGCCGTCATTCTCCGCGAGAAGAAAGACGATGCCGGCAGGGTCGACCGCCAAGTCGATGGCGCGAGAGAAGTTCGTACCGGGCAGGAAGGAGGCGTAGATGACGGCCGCCGCGCCGGCTCTCGCCGGATCGATGCGGAGGATGAAACCATCCTGGGCGCGATTGGCTCCAGGGGTGGCGCGGATGGCGTTGGGTGTGGCGATGAGGGAGTTCGTGCTGACGGACGCGAAGCCTCCCGTGAGGGTGATCAGACCAGCGGCGTCGACGGCTAGGGCGTTGACCGAGCCATCGCTGCGGATTACTGGAGCCAGCATGGTGCTGTAGCGAAGGTTCTGCAGGTTGGCGCTCAGGATGGTGAGATACGTGTTGGGGTTTGGTGTAGGGGTGGAGAGCGCACCCGGAGTGGTGGGGAAGGTGGTGGAGGTCGTCATGCCGGAGAGGATGACGTTATCCTCGGCGTCGAGGGTCAAGGCGCTTGGGACTTGCTCATTGGAGTTGCCGCCCAGATAGGTGAGCGCCTGAGTGGTCTTCCCGTCGGGACTTAGCTTCATGACGAAGAGCGAATAGAGCGTGTTGGTGGGGCTAGGCTTGGTGGGAAAGGCGGAACCCGGGGTGGTGGGGAGGGCGGTATCGGTGGAGATTCCGGCGATCACGAGATTGCCGGCGCGGTCGCGAGCCATGTGGTAGCCGAAGCTTGGCGCAGTGCCGGGAAAGAAGGTGCGAAATTCGAGGGTCGGGTCGACGCGGACCGGGGTGGCGGGATCGAGATTCTCGATTTGTACCCGTATCGCGTTGCCATCGAGGATATAGCGGCTCTCGAGTTCCAGGGCGCCTTGGAACACGCGCGGGGCGCCCAAGGTCAGCGCGCCGAGGGAAAGAGCTCCGGAGGGAAGGAGCCGGGGAGTGACACCGGAATCAGTGGCGAGACGAAGATGGCGCGGAGAGGCACCGGGAGAAAGTTCCCAATCGAACTCTAACTTGCCGCCGGCGAGGTAGAAGACGATGTCGATGCCCGGATAGATCTGACGGTAGCGGAGCTTCTGGTAGTTGGCGGCAACGGTGTGCCGATGGCTTTGGATGTAAGTGGTCTTGAAGTCGAAAGGGGACTCACCGGAAGGGCGGCTCCAATCGGCGCCGGGCCAGCGAAGGCGGATTTGGCTGGTGCCCTGCTGAGCTGTAACCCCGTCGCCGGTGAAGAGGTAGTTCGCGGTTCCTTGGCGAAGCACATAATGGAAGCGCGAATCGAATTGACCCTCGTTCTTCTCGAATCGCTCCGGGATGGGAGTCGAAGCCTGACACAGAGTGAATGCACTTATTAGGAAAGTTACAATTCGGCAGCAGTTCTTCATAAGCGAAGAACAAGTGTAGCCTAATCGAGCCTGCCTCTTATTGCTCCTCTCTGTCGACCGGAGTAAACATGGCGGTGGCGGTTTGGTGGAGGCGCTTGACGATGGCTTCCACCTCCGTCATGGGGATCTGCCCGGTGGTGCCGGTGACGGAGAGGCCGGCGACGAATCGCCCCGGCTCCTGGAAGACGGGGACGGCGACGCAGCGGACGCCGATCTCTTCCTCTTCGTCATCGAGCGCGAAGCGCTGCTTGCGGACGATGGTGATCTCGCGCTGCAACGCCTTCGGGTTGGTGATGGTGTTCTTCGTGTACCGGATATAGGTCGGCTTGGCGAGGAGGCGTTCGAGGATATCGGGCGGACCCCAGGAGAGGAGAATCTTGCCGACGCCGGTGCAATGCAGGTCCATGCGGCGGCCGACGTAGGTATCGAACTTGATGAGGCCGGGGGCGTCCGCCTTTTGGATGTAAACGCCCTGGTCGCCGTCGGGAACCGCCAGATGGACGGGGAGCCGGAGCTGATCGGCCAGGGCGCGCATGTGCGGCATGGCGAGTTCGGAGATAGAGAGGCCGCGGACCATGCCCTGGCCGAGGCCGTAGGCCTTGAGGCCGAGTGTGTAATGGAGGGAATCGGCGCGCTTCTGCACGTAGCCCAGCCGCTCGAGCGTGACCACGATCACATGGGCGGAGCTCTTGGGGATGCTGAGCTTCCGGCTGATCTCTGAGATGTTCAAGCCCCGGCGGGAACCATCGAGATATTCGAGGATGGCCAAGGCGCGTTCGACGGCGGTAGCGTTTGCAGACATGTATCCTCCTTCCAGCATTCTGAACGGGAGCCGGGAGCGGGGCAATCCGCAATCGGGAATCGTTCGGGATGCTGGACGAAATTCGAAGGGTGATTGACCGCCGCCGCGGGGCTCCGTAGGCTTAGGCTATGATTGTCGAGCCGCAGGCGGTGGACTTTGAGCGTCCGGGCGTAACGCACTATCAGGTGGCGTTTCCACTGGACGGGACATGGGGATACTCGCTGGTTCCGTTGACGGTGATCAATGGGGCCCGGGTCGGAAATCCCAACGGCGTCCTGGTTTTTGGCGGGACGCACGGGAACGAGTACGAAGGGCAGATCGCCGTGAAGCGGCTGTGCCGGGATCTGGACCCGGAGCGGTTGGCGGGACGGGTGGTGCTGATGCCGCAGCTTTCGGAAAGCGCCTGCCGGGCCAATACGCGCGTTTCGCCGTTCGATAACGTGAACATGAACCGCGCGTTCCCGGGCAATCCGCGGGGGACGTTGTCGTATCGCATTTCGAACTTCGTGACGACGCGGGTGTTTCCGCTGGGGCGCGTGGTGATCGATATCCATTCGGGCGGACGGGAGGGCGCGTTTCCCATCTGCACGTCGTTCCATCCGATTCCGGATCCGGCGCAGGCGGCCGAGATTGAGACGGTAGCGCGATTGTTTGATCCGCCGTTTCTGTTCATCTACTCGTCGGCGATGGCTTCCGGGCTGTTGACGGATGAGGCGGAGGCGCTGGGAAAGATCTCGATCGGCGGCGAGTTCGGCACCGGAGAGACGGCCGACCCGGCGGGCATTCGCCACGCCTATGAAGGCGTGTGGAACGTGCTGCGGCACTATGGGCTGCTTGCTGAACCGGTGCGGCCGATCCGGCCGGCCGGGGCGCCGGCGCCGAAGCTGGTTGCGGCGGCGGAGTTGTCCGCGTATGTGCCGTGTCCGCGCGATGGCGTCTGGGAGCCGCTGGCGGAGTTGGGAGCAAAGGTAGAGCCAGGGGACCTGCTCGGCCGCTTGCATGATTTTTCGGACCATGCGGAGACGCCGCTCGAGATCCGGGCGGACCGGGCGGGATATCTGCTGATGATGCATCGGAGCGCCCGGCCATTGAAGGGGCAGACGTTGTTCGTGATTGCGCAGGAGGTGGTGCGGTGAAGATTGCCAGCGTTGAAATCATCGTCTTGAAGTCGCCGGGTTTGTATAACAACTCGGACTCGGCGGCGGAGCCGGAGGGGCCCACCTACATGGGGCTCGCCAAGGTGACCACCGATACGGGGTTGACCGGCTGGAGCGACATCGAGACGTGCGCGCCGGTGGCGAAGGCTTGCGTGGACGCGCCGAAGTGGAGTCTCGAACCGGGCATGGAGTGCTTCGACGGGTTGGCGACGCTGCTGATTGGCGAGAACCCGCTTGAGGTGGAGCGGCTGTGGTATCGCATGTACCGGGGGAGTATTTATTACGGCCGGAGAGGAGTCGCGTTGCAGGCGATTTCGGCGTTGGACATTGCGCTGTGGGACATCTGCGGGAAGGCCTACGGGCAGCCGGTGCACGTGCTGCTGGGCGGGAAGTGGCGGGACCGGGTGCGGGCGTACGCTTCCACCCTGTTCCGCGGCAATCCGGCGGCCATGCGGGAGGCGGCGGAGCACTATACGGCGCAGGGATTCACGGCGGTGAAGTTCGGCTGGGGCGGATTCGGACAGAACGAGCGGCGGGACTTGCCACTGATGGAAGCGGCGCGCGAGGCGCTGGGTCCGGAGCGCGATCTGTTGGTCGACACGGGCTGGTTCGTCGAGCGGACGCCGAAAGAGGCGATTCGCCTCGTCGATTCGATCACTCCCTATAAGCCGTATTTTGTGGAAGAGTTGCTGCATCCGGAGAACTACGACGGCTACCGGCAGGTGGCCGAATCGGTGCGCGTGCCGATTGCGTGCGGCGAGCAGGAGGCGACCGACTGGGGCTTCCAGCAGTTGATTGAGCGCGGCGGCGTGGATATTCTGCAGCCGGATCTGACGCGGTGCGGCGGCTTCACGGTGGGGCGGAAGATCGTCCACATGGCGGAGCGGGCGAACCGGCTGGTGGTGCCGCATTCGTGGTCGTCGGACCTGTTGACGGCGGCGTCGCTGCATATGACAGCGTTCCAGCGGCGGGCGGAGTTTGTCGAGTTCAATACGTCGCAGGGGCCGCTGAGCCGGGAACTGGTGAAGAACCCGATTCAACTCGAAAACGACGGCTATCTGCGGGTGCCGACGGGGCCGGGGCTGGGTGTGGAGGTGGACGAGACCGTGGTGGAGAAGTACCGGATCGCCTAGCGGCTTAGGCCGGGTTGTGGCAGAAGTTACACTCGTTGGGCGCCTTGTGCTGGTCGTGGCATGCCATGCAGGCGTTCATGGTGATGGGCTTTTCCTTCTTCACCACTTCGCTTTCGGCGACGTTGCCGTGGCAGGTGGCGCAATCGACGACGGCGGTGTGGGCCTTGTGCGAGAACCAGACGTAGCCGGGCAGCTTATAGACGCGGACCCAGGGGACCGGCTCCTTCTTGGCGGCGTACTCGGCGAGGAGTTGGATGTGCTTGCTCTCCTTCTTGATCGCGGTGTGGCAGGTCATGCACTTGGACTCGGCGGGAAACGTGGCGGCTTCGCCCTTGCCGGGCATGGTGTGGCACTCGTTGCATTTCAGGCCCATCTTGATGTGGGTCTTGTGGCTGTAGGGGATGGGTTGCTCCTGCGCGAGGAGCAGGACGGCGAGGAGGCTAAGGCAGAGCAAACGCAACGTAGGAGTCTCCGGATTTCGTGTCGAGGCGAGCGCCGCCGCCACAGGCGATGACGACGTACTGTTTGCCGTTGACGGAGTACGTGGCGGGTGTGGCGTAGCCGCCGGCGGGAAGCTTGGTCTCCCACAGGATAGCGCCGGTGGCGGCGTCAAAGGCGCGGAACATCTCGTCTTTCGTAGCGCCGATGAAGACGAGGCCGCCGGCGGTGAGCACGGGGCCGCCGAAGTTCTCGGTGCCGACTTCCTTCTCGGTCGTGCTGTTCTTGCCGAGGACCTTCTGCCAGAGGAACTCGCCTTTGTTCAGGTCGATGGCGGTGAGTTGGCCCCAGGGGGGCTTGATGCCGGGGTTGCCCTTCTCGTCGCGGAGCTTGCGGATGCCGCCGAGTTGGTAGGGATAGGGGCTGCCGGCGGGGGCGTCGACGATCTGCATGATGGTCGGCAGGTTCTGCGAGTTGACGTAGAGGATGCCTTTGGCGGGGTCAACGGCGGCGCCGCCCCAGAGGCCTCCGCCGACGGTGCCGGGGACGACGGCCGTACCGCGCTTGCTGGGCGGGATGTACATGCCTTCGTTGATCCAGTCCTTGGACATCGCGGTGAACTTGGCTTGGGCTTCGGGGGTGACGTCGCTGGGTTCATAGCGCTGCGGCGAGAAAGGCGGCGGCGTGAGGGGAACGGGTTGGGTTTTGGCGGTGACCTCGCCGGGGATATCGGAGGCGGGGAAGGCGCGTTCCTGCACGGGGAGCAGGGGCTTGCCGGTGTTGCGGTCGAGGACGAAGACGTAGCCTTGCTTGGTGATCTGGGCGAGGGCGGGCTTGCCTTTCCAGGTGAAGAGATTGGCGTTGACGGGGAGATCGTAGTCCCAGATGTCGTGATGCACGGTCTGGTAGTGCCAGAGGCGCTTGCCGGTGTTGGCGTCGAGGGCGACGATGGAGTTGCCGTAGAGGTTGTCGCCGACGCGGTCGGCGCCGTAGTAGTCGTAGGAGGGCGAGCCGAGCGAGACGAAGACGACGCCCTTCTTGTCGTCGACGCTGATGCCGCCCCAGGCGTTGGTGCCGCCACTGGTTTTCCAGGCGTCTTTGGGCCAGGTGTCGTAGCCGTACTCGCCGGGGTGGGGGATGGTATGGAAGATCCAGCGGCGCTGGCCGGTGCGGACGTCGTAGGCGCGGATGTGGCCGGGGGCGGCCATGCGCGGGCCTTCGCCGACGCTCGAGCCCATGATGATGAGGTCTTTGTAGATGACGCCGGGCGAGGAGGAGCCGTTGATGGCGCCGGGCGGGTCGCGGTCGAGATCCTTGGCGAGGTTGATGGCGCCGTTTTCGCCGAAGGTGGGAATGGACTTTCCGGTTTTGGCGTCAATGGCGAAGAGTTGGGGGCCGGCGGCGTAGAAGATGCGGGTTTCGGCCTGGTCCTGCCAGAGCATGACGCCCCGGCTGACGCCGCGGAAGCGGGAGGCGGGGGGCGAGAAGCGCCAGAGTTGCTTGCCGGTGGCGGCGTCGAGGGCGACCGCGTCGAGGGTGGGGGTGGTGGCGTAGAGGACGCCGTTGACGATGATGGGGGTGCACTGGATGGCGGTGCGGCCGCGTTCGTCGGCGTCGCCGGACTTGTATTCCCAGGCGACTTTGAGCTGCTTTACGTTCGCTTTGTTGATCTGCGTCAGCGGGGAGTAGCGGTTGCCGTCGTTACCCCCGGACCAGGAGCGCCACTCCTGCTGGGCGAGGAGGAGGGCGGGAAGCAGAAGGAGGCCGAGGGTGCGCATAAGGGGCGTTCGGCGTCACTTTATCAGAAATTAGCGGAGGGCTCCTCCGGCGATGACGCGGGGGGTATAGGTGATGGCTCCGGCCGCTGTCGTCGTGAACTCGAGGTTGAGCGAGACGGAGCTACCGGCGGCGAAGAAGTTCGTATTGCCGATGGGCGCCAGGAAGAAGGGCCGGCCGAAGGGTTCGGCGCAGGTGGTGGTGCCGGCGGGGTTGAGGACGGTCGCGTTGGCGGAGAGGTTATCGAGTACGAAGGCGACCGGGCCGAAGATGGCGGACTGCGTGTTGTTGCGGAGGGTGACGGTCTGCTGCCAGCGGCGGGTGACGAGGTTTTGCCGGAAGCCGCCTAGGGTGACCTGGACTTGCGGGGTGATGTTGGCGGCGCAGAACTGGCCGAGAATCTCCAGATTCATCGTCGTCCGATGGAAGCAGCCCGTCACGCTAGTGATGACGAGGTTGAGCGGGAAGGTGCCGGTCTGCTGCGGGGTGCCGGAGAGGACGCCGGTTTCTGACAGCGTGAGCCCGAGCGGGAGCGAGCTGGCTTCGAGGGCGAACCGGTACGGGGCTGTCGCGCCGGTGGCCTGAAGGGCGGTGGAGTAGGGTGTGTTGACGAAGGCGTTGGGGAGGGAGGAGGGCGTTACGGTGAGCGGGCAGGCGGCGGCCACCTCAATGATGTTGCTGGCGATGCCGGCCTGGCCCGTGGCGGTGACGGCCCGGAGAGCGTAGGTGTAATAGCGGCCGGCGGCGTTTGCGGCAGCGGTGATGTCCCCAAAGATGAAGCCGTTGTCGACGCGGAGACTCGAGATGGTTACGTCGGTCGTGATGATGGCTCGGTCGTTGATACTGCCGCCCGATCGGGAGACGTAGGGAACAGAAGCGGTGAACGTTGTGGGGTAGGTGGCTGAGGCGGTGCCGAGGCGAACGTTGGTCCGAGTGGTTCCGGGGTTCAGGTAAAGGGACTCGACGCGAACGGAGGGCGGGACGTAGCCGCATCGCCGCTCGGGCGCTTCGCTGACGTAGGTTGCTAGGTCGTTGAGGACCCAAAGCACCGCCCGGTCGGGGTGATGGGGCATGGCCAAACTGAGTACGTTCAGACCGGGGGCGAAGGAGGAGGGCTGCCCACGTACCGGATCGCCGGTGGTAAAGAAGTTGCCAAACGAGCCGGGTTGCAACTGAACCGGCTGCGTCAACAGATTGTAATAGGTGAAGTAGGCTGAGCCGCTACGGGCGTCGAATACCACGGGCTCCCCGGAGTTATGCGCCTGCTGTAAGCTCCGATCAGCATGACTGGACCAGCCTCCGTTGAGTCGGTGCGTGTATGGCCCGGTGCCGCTAACACTAGACGGGTAGATGATCTCCTCGTTGGACGCGCCGGGGTTGATTACCATGCGAGCCCCCAGTGGAATCGGTTGCAACACCACGATCTCCAGTCCGCCGGCTACTGCGCTGGCGGCTAGCGTGGTAGAGCCGGAACGCGTGAGGAGGTCGAGGCACTCAAACTCAGGGATGACATTGCCTTGAGCCTGCAGCGCGATGGCCGCGGAAAGGAAGATGATCAAACGAAAACCGAAGGACATAGGCTTTGATTGCCAGTATGCCGGCCGGCAGCGTCCGCGAGAATAGAGGGAGATACGGTTTCCCTTGAGTAGTACTACTCAGGGTGTGCTGGGGCTCACTCGGTCCAGCTTTAGCGGAGCGCTCCGCCGGCGATGACGCGGGGCGTGTAGGTGATGGCGCCGGCCGCCGTCGTCGTGAATTCGAGGTTAATCGAGACGGAACTGCCGGCGGCGAAGAAGTTCGTATTGCCGATTGGCGCCAGGAAGAAGGGCCGTCCGGCGGGTTCGGCGCAGGTGGTGGTGCCGGCGGGGTTGAGGACGGTCGCGTTGGCGGAGAGGTTATCGAGTACGAAAGCGACCGGGCCGAAGATAGCGGATTGGGTGTTGTTGCGGAGGGTGACGGTCTGCTGCCAGCGGCGGGTGACCAAGTTCTGGCGGAAGCCGCCGAGAGTGACCTGGACTTGCGGGGTGA
>JAIXQP010000052.1 GCA_027485675.1 Terriglobales bacterium
ACCCCTGCGGTGACCTCACCGAAACCGTCGTCGCCGAAGCCAACATCCTGCCGATCCCCCGCTGCTACCCCTGCGGTGATCTGACCGAAACCGTTGTCGCTGAAGCCAACATCCTGCCGATCCCGCGCTGCTACCCCTGCGGTGACCTCACCGAAACCGTCGTCGCCGAAGCCAACATCCTGCCGATCCCCCGCTGCTACCCCTGCGGTGACCTGACCGAAACCGTCGTCGCCGAAACCAACATCCTCCCCATCCCCCGCTGCTACCCCTGCGGCGATCTGCAGTCCTCTCCGGATGCGACGCTCGCCCCCTCCACCGAGCGGACCTTCAGCGCGATCAGCCCGGTGGCCATCCTCCGCGAACGCGCCGCTGCCTAATTTAGAACCCAGTTTGATCCGGTGGGGCGGCCAGTTCGGCGCCCCACCGGATCTTTTGGCAGGCATGCGGAACGAGATCGCGGTCACTTCCAATTCCCCTTAGTTCCGCGGTGGTAGTAATGGTACACTCCCAACAGGTCCATTTCCCGGGTTTGCATGCCTGCTTATCTTCAGCTTGATTTATGGCTTAGCTTGGGGACCAGCGTCGGCGCCGCGCTTCTGGCCGCGCTGCTCTGGCGTCGGGGGCTCGCCTCCGCTTATAAAGGGTTTGTCGCCTACCTGATCGCAGAGTTTGTCTGTGGCATGACACTGGGCGGCGGGGGCTTGTTTCTCACGCAAACCCGTCAAGCGCGTTTGTTCATTCTGATGCAGCCGCTACTCTGGTGTTTCTACGTCGTCATGGTTGGCGAGATCCATGCCAAATCGTTGTCGCAGTATCGGGGAATCGCCCGGGTCGGCCAGCAGGTGCTTGTCTACGGATTGATCGGTTCGATCGTGTTGTCCATCGCGACCGTCCAACCCGATCTGCAGGCCAACAACCACGATGGCGCCGTGCCGATCCTCTACATCACCGCCGCTCACCGGGTGGTTACCGGCGGATTGACCCTGTTTCTGCTGCTGCTCACCATTGTGTTGAACTGGTTTCCGGTGCGCACCTCGCGGAATACGCTGGTCCATACCACCTTGGCCTTTTTCTTCTTTCTGCTGATGACGGTGGCCCATCTGTACCGGAATCTGACGGGAAAAGAAGCGACCGACCAGGTCAATCACGGCGTAATGGCGTTGGGATCCCTTTGTCTGGTGGCCTGGGCCGCCTTGCTGCGTCCCGCCGGTGAGACGGCGCAGACGGAACATGCGGTCGCGCCGGCGGACGGTAACTGGATTTTCGAGCAATTGGAAGCGCTCAACCGGGCACTTTTACGGGTCGTAAAGTAAGCGGGAATTTTCTTGAGATTTTTCGAAAAACCGCCGTTGCTTTCCCCCGCGCTTGGCTTTACACTTGCTAGAAAGTAGAAAGTGCCTGAACGGGAGTGTTCCAACTCAGGACGGTATCGCATTCGACGACCTCGTTCGTGGAATGTCCCGTCGACCGAGGCGTGAGGTGATCCGTCTATGTCGTTTTTTCCGATTGTGATTGGTGTCGTTGGGACTGTCGTCTTCGTTGCGTTGCTGTATCGCTTGTACGTGCGCTCGGAACAGGTCTCCCGAGCGGCCGAGGGATTTGATCCCGAATGGTTCGAGGGCTTCTCGGCTTTTCGCTATCTGCCCATGCGCCGGCTCTTGAGCGGTACCGATGAAGCGTTCCTCCAGCGCCAGAAGTTGGGGGCTCAAGACTCCCTCCGGGCCTTCCGCGCTGAGCGTCGCGAACTGTTTCGCATGTACTTGCAGGACTTACAGGCCGACTTCAACCGTTTGAGTCTCGGCGCCAAGCAGGCCATCCTCAACGCGACCGAGGACCAGTCGGATCACGTCGAGACCTTGTTGCGCCTGGAATGGCAGTTCCGGAAATCCGTGTGGCAGGCGCATGGCCTGCTCGCCCTGCATGCGTGCGGCTGGACCCCGTCGGATGTTTCCGGCCTCATTGATGTCCTGCAGCACTTCGAGTTCAGCCTCCGCGAAACCTACTTAGCGCAGCAGCAGCGGATTTCTTAGCCGCGCTCCCGGGTTTTGGAGGCATACTATAGTTTCTATGCGTGCCTCCACCCTCGCCGTACTTCTCTTCGCCGGTTCCCTCCACGCGCAGACCGCGGCCCCGAGCCATTGCGTGGTTCCGTCCAACGGGGCCCCGTCCCTGCCGGCCCGGCTGTTGCCGGGACAGGGTGACTCGCCCCTTCTGATCACCACCCGTAGTCCGGAAGCCCAGAAGTTCTTTAACCAAGGCGTGGCGCAGATGCACTCCTTCTGGGCTCGCGAAGCCGAGCGCAGTTTCCTGCAGGCCGCGGCTCTCGATCCCGCCGCGCCCATGCCCTGGTGGGGCGTCGCCATGGTAGCCGCCGGCGACTATCGCCCCCATTTTCAACTGGTTCGCGACAAAAATGCGGCTCCCAAGGGGATCACCCCGCCGCTGCAGCGCGCTATCGACGCGGCCCGCAAGGCCAAGGAATTGGCCGCCAACGCCTCCGAACGGGAGCGAGCCTACATCGATTCCATCGCCGCGCGCCGTCAGTTTCCCCTCGACGACGCGGCCGGCGACGCCGCCTACATCGCCGGCCTCCGCGCCGTCATCGCCAAGTTCCCCGACGAAGTGGAGGCGCCCACCTACCTGGCCCTTCATTTAATGGATGGCTTCCTCACCCCGAACCGCCAGCCGCGTCCGGGCACGATGGAAGCCGTCCAGATCCTGAAAGATCTCGCGCTGCGAGCGCCGAATCATCCCGGCGTCCATCATTATGTAATTCACGGCTGGGAGGGCTCCTCGTTTGCGAAAGACGCTTGGGCTAGCTGCGAGCGCTACACCGCTTTGGTGCCGGAGATTCCGCACGCGCTGCACATGCCGGGTCACATCTATTCGCAGACCGGCAAGTTGAAAGAGGCCGCCGCCAGCTTCGTCGCCGCCGGCAATCTGGAGCGCGCCTACATGAAGGCCGATCCCGGCTACGGCAATCTCCACCACGGCCACAACATTCATTACCTGGCCGTTGTGCAGGCCGCGGCCGGAAACTATGACGACGCCCTGGCCGCCGCGCGCGAACTCCTCGCGCTGAAGGAGTCGGAAGCCGAAGCCAAACAGTTGGACAACTCCCGCACCGCCTACCGCCAAGGTTGGTTCGCCCTCATGCGGACGCTCGTGTGGGCCGAGCGGTGGGATGCCGTCCTTGATCCGTCGGTGTTTCCCGTCGTCGCGAAACCCCGCGAACAGGCCTGGACCCATTGGGCCCGGGGCCTCGCCTACGCGGCCAAGGGCGATGTCGACAAAGCCCGGCTCGAAGCCAGCGGGATGCGCGCCGCCCTACTCGACTTCGAAACGCGGAATAAAGCGAAGTATCCCCGCGAACTCGGAGTCGCCGAACAGGAGTTGCACGGGCAAATCACCCTGGCCTCGGGCAAAGTCTCGCGTGGCTTGAAGATCCTCTCCGAAGTCTCGCTGGCCGAGCGCTCATTGCGGTACAACGAGCCGCCCTTTTATCCTCGCCCCGTGGCCGCCGCCTGGGCCGATGCCGCCGCCAAGGCCGGCAAGCGGAAGGAGGCCGAAAAGGCGTACCGCATTGCCCTCGAAGAGTTTCCCGCCCTGGACCGCGCCGAGCGTGGCCTCCGCCAACTGCTCAGCCAAGGCGGCAAACGCGGCCCGAAGCTCGCCGATGGCGGACTCGAATAGCGTTTCGATCCTGGGTGGCGGCCTGGCCGGCTGTGCAGCCGGGCTGTCCGCGCTCGCCCGCGAGCGTGGCGCCACGATCTACGATCCCTCCCGCGCCGCCCGCCACCGGGTATGCGGAGAGTTTTTAAGCCCGGAGGTGCGGGACTCCCTCGACCAACTCGGCGTCTGGCCCCTCGCCGAGGCGTGCCGCCCGGCCCTGATGTACTCCATGCGGGTCCACTTCGGCCGCCGGGTCTGCGCGGACCGTCTGCCGGAACCGGCCATCGGGCTCAGCCGGCTCCGCCTGGACCACCTGCTCCGGGAAGCCGCTGCCGCCCGCGGCGCCCGGTTCGTCGCCGAACGGCAGGCCCCGGCTTCCGGATGCGTGCTGGCCACCGGCCGGCAGTCCTGCGCCGCACCCGGAGACCGCATCTTCGGGTTCAAGGCCCACTTTTCCGGTCCCCCCGGCGACGCCGTGGAGCTCTACTTCGGCGACCGCTTCTACGTCGGGGTCAACCCCGTGGAGGATGGGGTTACCAATGTCTGCGGGCTGGCCCCGGAATCGCTCCTCCGCGGCCTCGATTTCTCCTACGATCAGTTGCTCGAACTCAGCCCCGCCCTTCGCGAGCGCACCCGGCCCCTCACCCGGACCATGAACTGGCTCTCCACCGGACCGCTCGTCTATGGCCGGCGCACCCAACCCGAGGATGTCTACCCGGCCGGCGATGCCTTCTCCTTCATCGACCCCTTCACCGGCGCCGGCATGCTCAACGCGTTGGAAACAGGGCGGATGGCCGGCGCGGCGGCGGCCTCGGGCCAATCGCCGGAGGCCTACCGGCGGGCCGTGCTGCGCCGGCTGCAGCGCCCGCTCTTCGCCGCCGGGGTGTTCCGGGCCTCCATCGCGGCGGGCGTGGGTCCTCTGCTCGCTCCCTGGATCCCCGGCCGCTGGCTCTTCGCGCTCACCCGGCCCGCCTGAAACGGAAAAACCGGTGAGTACTCGGAGGAAGATACTCACCGGTTGGGTCAGGCACCAGGCCGTTTCGGGGACGGTTGCGGCCGACCAAATTACGAAGAGAGGGGTATCCCCCAAACTCGTCTAGCAGTATATTAACCCCAAACCAATCGGATTGTATAGTACCCCATCATAAAGATTGTGAAGGCGCACGCGGTCCAGAGGGTGATCGTAAACGGCACGCCGGTCTTCACCTCCGGCGGCATGTGTTTGTAACGCAGGTAAAGCACGGAAATGGCGATCACCGGCAGCATCATCGCCTGGGCCACCCCCCCAATGCGCACCATCTGCGTCGGATTCACCTTCAGAAAGTACAGCGCTACCGGAATGAAGAGCAGGGCGCAGACGAACCGGTTCCGCCACTTCACCCGCGCTGCGTAATCCCCCCGGTCGAACAATCCCAGCAGACACGCCATGTCCGAATACACGCGGCTATTGGCCGCAGTGGCCGCGAAAATCGTGCCGTAGAGCGTGGCGCACGCGCCGACGTAGAACACCCACAGCGCCCAGGAACCCAGCGTCTCGGTGTACATTTTCGACAGCACGGCGATCATCTCGCTACCCTCCGGCCGCAAACCCTGGCTGTGGAGCACCCCGGCGCCCAGCAGGTAGAACGCCAGCGTCGCAATCGTATACACGACCATCGAAGCCACAATGTCGGTATTCATCACCTTCACCCAGCCCAGCGCGCGCGACTTCCACGCTGGCGAGGTGTCCCGAATGCCCGTGTACCGCGCATAGCCCTTCTCCACGCACCAGTACGGATACATGAACAGCTCTGCCGCCCCAACTCCGGTAATGCCGAACACCGCCACCGCCGTCGCCAAACCTTGGCCCGGCAGCTTGAAACTGAACCCTTCCATCACCATCTGCACCGAAAAATACTCCGGCTTACTCACCAGCACCATGGCGCAAAGCAGCGTGATCATGGTAAACAGGCCGACCTTGAACGTCGCCAGATGCTCCACCCGTTCATAACCCCCGCCCAGCAACAGCCACAGCGACAAGCCCAGTAGACCGATCACCCACATCGTAATCGTTACCCCGGGAACCAGCGTGTTCAGCACCTGCGCCACCCCGGCGAACATCGCTCCAATCTGGAACATCGTCACCAGCACCATGAACGCCCACATCCAAACGACCCAGCTCACCCCCAGCCGCGGCCCGGGAATCATGTTGAACGAACCGAGCCCGGTCTTCCCGGTGGCGATCGTAAACCGTCCCATCTCCGATTGAATCGCCGGCTTCAGCACGCAACTGATGATGATGATCCAGAGGGCGATGTAGCCCACCTCCGCCCCCAGCGCCGTGGTCGCGATCAGTTCGCCCGATCCTACAATCGAAGCCGCCAGAATCATCCCCGGGCCGATGCGCCGGAGAATCTGCCAGAATGACCGGGGCGGCTCGGCGACATCCTCATCGTGGTATGCGTAGGGATCTTTCAAGGGTTGTTTAGACATTGCAGGCGAAGCCATCTGGGTTACTGTATTGCATTTGCCAGGTATTGCGCTAGTTCCCCGCGGGTTACCGGACCCGTCTTGGCCGGCAGGGCAGGGAAGAGCCGGGGAAAGCGGTTTAGCCGCCAGTCGGTCCACAGCATGGGCAGGTCGGCATGGAACCAGTTCCGGTGATCCACGGCCATCCAGCCCTGCTCGACGGCCATCGTGATCGCCGCCGGCCGCTCGGCCGGAACGGCGAATAGCGACGCCAGAATCTGCGCCGCCTCGCCGCGCGAAACCGGGGCGTCCGGCGAGGCATGGAGATCGTGGGAGTTCACCGGGTACAATCCCCGCTGGGCCGTCAATTGGATCGCCGCGAACTGCGGATGCGACGGCGCCAGATCGTCAAACCAGAACACCGGAATCCCCGCGCGGGTCAGCTCCCGGTCGAGCGCCTGGCCGGGGGTGAGCGTCGCCAGAATCGCCGCCGCCTCGCCGACGTTCCATTCAATCGGGTGCAGGCGGTAGGCGCCGTTGGTCAGATGCGTCACGCCAATGTTCTTGCCGGCCGGCAGAAAGTTTTCAATCGGGTCCTTCGGCAGCAGCGATCCGGCCGGGATCTGAAACGGTCGCGGCATCATCATCCGGCCCTTCTCGTTGGCGCCGCACGGGTGAATGTCCACCATGTAGAATCCCGTGCCGGCCGAGGCAGGGAAGTGACGCGCCCGCAGCCCGGGCTGAAACTCGGCGACGATGTCCTGCTCCCGCACCGTCTCCCGCGCCACAATCCGGCGGCTCTCCCGGATGTACGGGTACATCGATAACCCATCGGCGCTGCCCATCTGTTCGGGCAAAAACTTCAACTCCGGATGGCCCAGATCATGCTGCAGCCACGCGAGAAAGGCGTAGGAGGTGCGCTTGGCCTGCTGCAGAATCCGCGCCATCTCCGCCGGCGTCCGGTCGAGAATCGACTCTTCATGGTAGTCCTGCCGCGGCCAGTTCATCAGCGCCACGTTGGGGTTTTTCACCCGCCGCCACGAGAAAAACGGACGCGGCGACATGTTATTCGGCACCGGGGCATCGTCCCCGTACATGCTATAGAGCACTTCGCCGCGCCAGCCGTACTCGGCCGGGTAGTTCATCCGCAGGCTGAAGTTCTGCCGCTTCACAATCGCCTCGTGCTCGGGCAGCTTCGGCCGCGCATGCTTCTCGCCCGGCCGCGACTCAATCACGAACGGATAGGTGAAGCTCTGCACGCAAGCCGGGTTCGGCTTCTCCGCCGCGTGCGGTTCGCCCGTCTCGCTCCGCGCCTCCGAACCCACGACGTAGGGCACTTTGGCGAGCGGCAGCAGATCGCCCAACTCGGTCGCATCCAGCACCCAGCCGGGCGTAATCCGCACAAACTCTTTCGTGTCCAGATTCACCGCCAGCGCCGCCGTAATCCGGTTGCCCACCCGCGTCAGCTCCACCACTTTCGTCCGCCGCAGCAGCGTGATGTTACTCCGCGCGGCCAGTAACTCATCCAGAATCTTCACCGCCACCCGCGGCTCAAAACACAGCGAAGAGACGTAGCAGCCGCCCGGATTCGCCGTGCCGCCGTAAGCTCCGCGGATCTTCTGCCGGAACTGCAAGTAAGTCAGCGGAGCCCCGGTTATCTCAATGAACTTATGCTCGTCGAGCGCCGAAACCCCTCCCGCCGTGGCCTGCCCGCCCACCCAGGAGGACTCCTCCGTTAAACACACGCTGCGCCCCCGGTCGGCGGCCCGCATCGCCGCGGCCACGCCGCCCATCCCGGCCCCGGCCACCAGCACGTCGCACGCCGCGGCCCGCGGCCGCTCCGGCGCCTCCAGCCGCAGCACCGCCACCTGCGGGTCTCCCTCGACGGGAACCTTCTCCACGTCCACTATCGTGAATATCGTCGCGGCCAGAATCAGTATAGACACAGCCTACGATTCTATCCTCTCCACTAACTGGCTCATGTGGTCGATCAGAAAGTCCGGCGGCTCGGCCGCGAACGTCTCCGGCTGGAAGCCCCAGGCGCAGCCGCAGGCTTGCACCCCGGCGTTCCGCGCCGTCCGGATGTCCACCGACGAATCGCCCACCATGATGGTCTTCGCCTTGCTGATGCCGGTCTCTTCGAGCAGCGTCAGTATCCCCACCGGATCCGGCTTCTTCTTCGGCTCAAAACTATTCCCGCCGTAGATCCGGATGAAGTGCCGCCCCAGTCCCAACCGGTCCATCATGCGTTCGGAGAATTTCACCGGCTTATTCGTCAGCACCGCCAGCGTATGGCCCCGCGTCTTCAGCCGGTCCAGCGCTTCGCGCACCCCGTCATAGAGCACGGTCTTGTCGAGCATGTGCTCGCCGTAGTACCGGATGAAGAAGGTGTGCGCCCGCTCCACGTCCGCCTCCGGCGCCGTCTCTCCCAAGGCGCTCCGCACCAGCGCCAGCGCGCCCCGGCCCACATACTTGGCCACCAGTTCGCCCGGCAGCGGCGCCAGGTTCATGTAGCCGCGCGTCGCGTTCACCGCGTCGATCAGATCCTGCTTCGAATCCACCAGCGTGCCGTCCAAATCAAATATCAGCAGATGCATAATCCGTTATTCCAACCGGCGAAACTGGTCGCGGAGCGGGTTGAACCACGCCTTTTTCACCTTCTCGTAGTTCCTGAGAAACTCCTGTTTGAACTCTGCCGGCATGACGTTCGAAAGCACCCGCGAGGAATCGAGCAGATAAGGCGCCATTCGCGATTGCACCACTACCGATGGCGGCTCGCCCGGTAAAAAGGCGCTCGCCGCCATCAGCACAATCACGGCCATCAGCACCCCGCGCACCAGGCCCACCGCACCGCCCAGCCCCCGGTTCAACCACGATAGGCCCACCAACTTGACGAACTGGGTCACCGCTTGGCCGACTAAAGCGCCCGCGAACACCACCGCCGAAAAAATCCCAATAAATCCGCAGAAGTTCGCGACGCCCGCCGAACTCGTATAATCCCGCACCGGCAACGCCGCTTCGGGATAGTACAGCGCGGCCAACACAAACGCCAGGAGCAACGCGGCCATGCCGATGCCGATCCGCGCAAACCCCTTCAGGAAGCCCGAATAGACCGATCCCAGCAGGATCGCCCCAAACACAAAATCCAGCGCGTTCACAGTCTCTTGCCGGTCAAAACCCGATAAGCTTCCATGTACTTTTCCCGCGTCTTGGCCACCACCTCTTCGGGCAGCTCCGGACCCGGCGCCTGCTTGTTCCAATCGAGCGTCTCGAGATAATCCCGCACATACTGCTTATCGTAGGAGGGCTGCGGACCGCCCGGCTTATACGTCGAGCGCGGCCAGAACCGCGAGCTATCGGGCGTCAACACCTCATCGGCCACCACCAACCGCCCATCCACAAAGCCAAACTCAAACTTCGTATCCGCCAGGATGATCCCGCGCGTCTCGGCGTACGCCGCCGCCCGGTCGTAGATCTTCAACGTCAGATCGCGCAGCTGCGTCGCCAGCTTGGCGCCGACGGTTGTCACCACCTGCTCAAACGGAATATTCTCATCGTGGCCGGTCTGCGCCTTCGTCGCCGGCGTGAAGATCGGCGCCGGCAGCCGGTCGCCCTCCCGCAGGCCGGGCGGCAGCGGCAAACCGCAAATCGTCCCCACCTGCTGATACTCCTTCCATCCCGATCCCGAAAGGTAGCCCCGCGCCACGCACTCCACGTCCACCATCTTCGCCAGATGGATGAACATCGAACGGCCTTCCAACTGGTCCCGGAACGGCTGCAGCGATTCGGGGAACTCGTCCACGTTCGCGCTGATCACATGATTCGGCACCACGTCTTTCAGGAAGTCGAACCAGAACAGGGAAATCTGCGTCAGCACGCGCCCCTTATCCGGAATGCCGCTGCCCAAAATCACATCAAAGGCCGATACGCGGTCGGTGGCGACCATCAGCAGTTGGGTAGGGGTGACTTCGTAGACGTCACGCACTTTACCGCGGCGGAGGAGCTTCACTCCGGGAAGATTACTTTCGATGAGCAAACTCATAGGCAGTCAGGAATACTTCATTATAGAGGTATGAGCGAACGACCTCTCGTCACCGACCTCGTCCAGATCAAACGCCTCGGCGAGCAGAAACGCGACGAGAATCTGCGCCTGCGCATGCACCTCAAACGCCACGCCTTCGTCGAGCGCAAGTTGAAAAGCATCGCCGACAAAATCGAAAAGCAGACGGACTGCCTCGCCTGCGCCAACTGCTGCCGCAACGCCACCGCCCGCCTGCAGGAACGGGAGTTGGAGGCCGTCGCCAAGGGCGCGGGTATGCGCCTAAAGGACTTTCTCCGTGATTGCGTCGAGGAGTCCGAGGAAGAAGGCATGATCCTCAAGCGGAACGAAGACGGCAGCTGCGTTTTCCTTAACGGCAACGAGTGCCTCATCTATCGCCACCGGCCCACCGCCTGCCGCCACTTTCCCCATCTCACCAGCGGCCCCGGCTCGCTCGTCTGGCGCATGTGGGAGATGCCGGACCGCGCCACCTACTGCCCGATCGTCTACAACACCCTCGAAGCCTGGAAGGACGAGGTCGATTTCCAGCGCACCGTTTAGGCGTATGCTAACGGGGTGCTGCCCCGTCGCCACCTGCTCGCCGGTTGTTTGTTAGCCTCTTGCGGCCGGCCCTCCCTGCCGCGGATCGCCGTGGTCCCCAAGGCCACCGCGCATCTGTTTTTCGTCTCGATTCACGCCGGCGTCGACCGCGCCGCCCGGGAGTTCGGCGTCCAGGTCCTCTGGAACGGCCCGAACGAAGAGACCGACCATTCGCGCCAGATTCAGATCGTCGACGCCTTCGTCGCCCAACGCGTGGACGCCATCGCCATCTCCGCCACCGAGGAACGCGCTCTCGTCGCCCCGCTCGAACGGGCCGCGGCCGCGGGCATCCCCATCAGCGTCTTCGACTCCGCCGTCCACTTCGAAGACTACGTCACCTTCGTCGCCACCGACAATCATGCCGCCGGCTGCCAGGCCGCCCGGGAAATCGGCCGCCTCGTCGAAGGGCAGGGAAGTGTCGCCATGGTCATGCAGAAGCCCGGCGGCGCCTCCACAGGCCTCCGCGAGCGCGGCTTTGAGGAAACCCTCGCCCGCGAGTTCCCTGCCGTCCGCCTCGTCGGCCGCCAGTTCGGCATGGGCGACCGCGCCCGCTCCCGCGCCGCGGCCGAAAACATCCTCACCGCCCACCCCCGGCTCCAGGCTATGTTCGGATCGAGCGAAGCCGCCTCCATCGGCATCATCCAGGCCGTCGAAAGCCGGGGCCGCGCGGGCCACGTGAAGATCGTCAGCTTCGATAACAGCGACATCCATCGCGCGGCGCTCAAGAGCGGGACGGTCGACGTGATGCTCGTCCAAGATCCCGACAAGATCGGCTACGAGGCCGTCCGTTCGCTCGTCCTCAAACTGCGCGGCGAAACCCCACCCCGCCGGCTCCAGCTTTCCGCCCGCCGCTTCACTCGCGAAAACGCCGCCGCGCTCCCGGCCTAAACCAGCGCCGCCAACGTCGCCGCCATCAACTCCCGGCCATGCTCCGGCGCCATCCCCTCGCGCCGCAGCAACTCGCCCGTCGCGCCTGGATCAAACGGCTGCGCCACCGAAAGGTGCGGCAGAAACGTCGCCAATCCCGCCATCGCCCGCCATCCGGTCGTGCGCTCGGAAACCGCCTTCAGCGCCCATTCAAACTTCGAGGCGGAAACCAGCCGCGGCCGCCGTCCGCCGCCCGCGAAGGCAACGTCCAGCAGTTCGCCCAGCGTCGGCGCCAGCTCCGGCCCGGCGCAAATATGCCGGATCGCGCCCGCCTCAAAATGGCGGGCCACCAGCAGCGCCAGCGCCCGTCCGGTACACTCCGCGCTCACCAGGTCCACCGGCACCTCGGGCCTGCCCGGCAACAGCGGGATCTCCGAGCTGAACGGAATCAACCGCAAAACCTGCTCCACATGGCCGCCCCCGCCAATTACGGAACTTAACCGGTGGATCGACACCGGCAGCTTCGTCTCGGCCAGCACCAACGCCTCGGCTTCGTGCTTCGATTGCGTGTACGTGTTGAAGTAGCCCTCGCTATGGTCCATCGGCTCCTCGCGGACCCAACCCTCCCGCCGGCCTGCGATGTAGAGCGTGCTGACGTGGGCGAACCGCGTGAGCCGCGGACAGCCGTGCGCAAACTCGAGCATCCGCCGCGTGCCTTCGAGATTCGTCTCCCGCACTTCGTCAAGTGGCAGGTTGAAGCGGATCTCCGCCGCGCAATGCACGATCATCCGCACCTCACGCTGCAACGCCGCCCGCTCCTCGCTCGTCATTCCCAAACCGGGCAAACGAATATCCGCCGCCGGTCGGCGTAACAGATGAATCCTTTCGCCCGGCATCAGCCGCTCTAAAACCGGGACCATCTCCCGACCCACTGTCCCCGTTCCACCGGTGACCAAAATCATGACGAACGCTCCCGTACCAGCGCGTACTGCCGCGCCAGCCAACTGGGCGAAACACCCAGCCAATATAAAATCTGCAGCCCGGTCCACTGCGCGAACACCCGGGCAAAGTTGCCGTGCTCAAAGCGGCGTGCTGACGCCCGCAGCCGGCAAGGAAGCCGCCGGAATCGCCCCTTGCGCCGTAACCGCCGCACCAGATCGATGTCTTCAAACAGCGCCATCGGCCGAAAACCGCCAACGGCCTCATAGAGATCCCGCCGCACGAAGATCCCGGAGTCGCCGTAGCAAAGGCCCAGGCACCGCAGCCATGGATAAACTCTCGTCATCGTCCGCGCGGCGCGGCTCGGCCCGGAGAACTCGAGCGCGAAGTTGCCTCCGGCCACCCGCGCGTCCAAAAGCGCCTGCCGAATCGCCGCGGACGCCTCCGGCGCCGGGCAACAGTCCGCGTGCAGAAACCACAGCACCTCGCCGGTCGCCACCGCCGCTCCGGCCGCCTGCTGCTGACCGCGCCCGCGAGCCGCGACGACGACTCGCGCCAGCGGTTCCGCCAAACTCCGCGTCGCGTCCTCACTCCCGCCGTCCGCCACAATCACCTCGGCCAAACCCTCCATCCGCGTGACTGCGGAGAGGGTCGCTGGCAGGGCGGTGGCTTCGTTCAAGGTGGGAATGATGACGGAAATGCGCAATGCGGAACTTCGCAGAATGGATATTATGTCAACTGGAGAAAGCGTAGCGACTAAAGATCTTTATCGTCCGATTTTACACCCCCAGGCTCTCCTTCGTGTCTGCGCGACAGCAAAAAGCGTAAACTCAGATCTCAGGAGTCTTCCATGTCGTCGCTTCGCTTTGCTGCCATCCTTCTTCCTTTCTGCTCCCTCGTTGTTGCGCAATCTCCCCTCGGTACCATCACCGGAACCATCACCGACCCGCAAGGCGCCGGCGTCGAAGGGGTCGAGGTGGTCGCCCGGAACACCGGCACCAACCAGACCTATCGGGGCTCGTCCACCGGCGACGGAACCTACAGCATCCCCTCGGTGGCCGTCGGCCCCTACGAACTCACCGTCAGCCATCCCGGCTTTAAGCGGATCCAACGCACCAGCCTGAACGTCGAAGTGGCCCAGCGCCTCCGCGTCGACCTCGCCCTCGAAATCGGCCAAGTCACCGAAAGCGTCGTCGTCTCGGCCGAAGTCGCCCGCGTCTAGACCGAAGACTCCTCCCTCGGCACCGTCGTCGAGCAGCGCCGCATCGAACAGCTCCCGCTCAATGGCCGCCACGTCTTCAACCTGGTGAAGGTGGTCGCCGGCGTCACCCCCCGCTTCCCTTCCACCGACGGCTTCGCCGAAATCAGCAACCAGAACTTCTCCCAAATCCGCATCAACGGCGGACCCGCCTACGGCAACCAGTACTTCCTCGATGGCGTCTCCAACTCCGCCGCCGTCCATAACGAAATCAGTGTCGTCCCCATGGTCGACGCCGTCGCCGAGTTCCGCGTCGAAACCAACGCCCTCAAGGCCGAGTTCGGCCAAACCTCCGGCGGCGTCGTCAACGCCGTCAC
The DNA here is from genome assembly GCA_027485675.1 of Terriglobales bacterium. Classification (GTDB taxonomy): domain Bacteria; phylum Acidobacteriota; class Terriglobia; order Bryobacterales; family Bryobacteraceae. The sequence continues at coordinate 14,141 of JAIXQP010000052.1, forward strand.
CAAGTCCGGCACCAACGAGTTCCACGGTAGCCTCTACCACTTCCTCCGCAACGACTCGCTCGACGCCCGCAACGCCTTCGCCACCCAGCCCGACCCCCGCACCGGCCGCATCAAGCAGGTCCTCCGCTACAACCACTTCGGCGGCACCGTCGGCGGCCCCGTCCTGATCCCCAAACTCTACAACGGCAAAAACAAAACCTTCTTCTTCGCCGGCTACGAGCAGTGGCGTTGGCGCTCCACCGGCGCACCCCGCATCGGCACCGTCGCCACCGAACTCGAACGCGCCGGCAACTTCTCGGCCACCCGCACCCCGCAAGGCGCCGTGATTCCCATCTACGATCCCGCCACCACCCGCCCCAATCCCAACGGCGCCGGCTTCGTCCGTGACCTCTTCCCCGGCAACATCGTCCCCACCAATCGCCAGGACCCGCTCTCGCTCAAGGTCCTCCCCTACATGCCTCTGCCCAACGCCCGGCCCACCGATCTCAACACCAACGCCAACAACTTTGTCTCCCTCGTCGGTTCGCTCTCCGATCAGGGCGTCACCAACGTCCGCGTCGATCATCGCTTCACCGACAGCGACTCCATGTTCTTCCGCTACTCCAGCACCCGCAACACCCGCGTCGATCGCGGCTGGGGCCTCGGCGTCGCCGATCCCGCCGCCCGCAACGACCAGCGGGATAACCACAACGCCGTGCTGAGCTACATCAAGGTGCTCTCTCCCCGCCTGCTGAACGACTTCCGCTTCGGCGCCACCCGCCAGTGGCTGCCCTTCACCCATCCCAGCTTCGACCAGGATTGGCCGCGCCAGCTCGGCTACCCGTCCATCATTCCTCAGGACCAGTTCCCCCCCGTGATCATCAACAACCTCCTCGGCATCGGCAGCGCCGGCTTCTCCGCCGGCCTCCGCGCCCAGCAGATTGTGCAGATCGCTGACAGCCTCACCATCAGCCGCGGCGCCCACAACATCAAGGCCGGCTTCGACTTCCGCTGGTGGCGTCTCAGCTTCATCAATCGCTCCCAGCCTTCCGGATCGTTCAACTTCAATACGGACCTGACGAACAATCCCCTCAGCCCCGCCGGCACCGGCTTCGGCATGGCGACCTTCCTGCTCGGCGAAGTCTCCTCCGGCTCGCTCGGCGTCCGCCCCTTCTTCCAGTTCCGCGGCAATCCCTTCGGCACCTTCCTCCAGGACGATTGGAAAGTCACCCGCCGCCTCACCCTCAATCTCGGCGTCCGCTACGACACCAGCTTCGGCGGCACCGAACTCCATAACCGCGGCAGCAACTTCGACCCCTTCACGGTCAACCCGGAAACCAACATGCTCGGCGTGATGACCTACGCCGGCGCCGGCTCCACCCCCGCCCAGTTCGTCAATCGCGATACCAACAACTTCGGCCCCCGCTTCGGCTTCGCCTGGGACCCCCGCGGCAACGGCCGCTCGGCGATCCGCGGCGGCTATGGGCTCATCTTCTCGATGGTCGAATCCGGCAATCTCAATCCGGATAACGCCAACGCCCTCGGCTTCTCCGTGGATACCCCCTTCGCCTCCGCCCAGCCCGGCATTGTCAGCGCCTTCCGCTTCAGCGCCGGCCCCACCGCCCTCGTGCAGCCGCTCGGCGCCGCCGGCGGCCCGTCGGCCTTCCGCGGCCTCGCCGTCCGCGCGCAGGACCGCAACGCCACCACGCCCTATATCCAGCAGTGGAACCTCGCCATCCAGCAGGCCCTCGGCGGCGGCTGGGTCGGAACAGCCGTCTATGCCGGCAACAAAGGCACCAAGCTGTTCGGCGCCAACTATAACCTCAATCAGCTCGATCCCTCTTTCTTCAGCCTCGGCCTCCGCCTGCAGGATCAGGTCGACAACCCCTACTTCGGCCAGATCCGCACCGGCCCCCTCAGCGCCGCCCGCGTCCAACGCCAGCAACTGCTTCTGCCCTACCCGGACTACGGCGTCGTCTCCACCTGGGCCAACACCGGCCTATCCACCTCCTATCACTCGCTCCAGGTCACCGTCGAAAAGCGTTACGCCAATGGCGTCTCCGCTCTCTTTAACTACACCAAGAGCAAGCTCATCTCGGAAAGCCAGGCCATCGGCGGCGGTGGTGACGCCACTGCCGGCTCCGGCGACTACCGCATCGGCCGTCTCAACCGCCGCATCGACCGCGCCATCGACGCCGACGACGTCTCGCAGCGCTTCGTCGCCAGCGGCCTCTGGGAACTCCCCTTCGGCCGCGGCCAGCGCTTCGGGGCCAACGTCAACTCCCTCGTCGACGGCCTCTTCGGCGGTTGGCAGTTGAACGGCATCTGGACGCTGCAAACCGGCACCCCGCTCGCCGTTCGCGGCTCCAACAACTTCACCGGCATCGCCTATCCCAACATCGTCGGCAACCCCACGTTGCCCTCTGACGAACGCACCCCCGTCCGCTGGTTCAACACCGAGGCCTTCGGCAACCCCGCCGATTTCACCATCGGCAACGCCCCGCGTACCCTCCCCAGCACCCGCGGCCCGGGCCTGAACGACCTCAGCTTCTCGCTGTTCAAGACCTTCAAGTTCCGCGAACGCTTCCGCCTCGAAGCCCGTTGGGAGATGTTCAACGCCATTAACACGGTGAACTACAACCTGCCCAACATCTCCTTCCAGCCCAATCGGCCCGCCGCCGGCCAGGCCGCCACGAACCTCAACGCCAACTTCGGACGCATCCTCGGCGCTCTCGAACCGCGCCGGATGCAGGCCGGGCTCCGCCTCGCATTCTAACCCGCAGACCCAAGCGAAAGAACGAAAAGGCCGGAAGCAGCACCCAGCTGCTCCCGGCCCCAGGTTCCCGTGCAGGACCTATTTGTTGCCCCCGCCGCTGCCACCGGCCCGGCTTGCCCCGCCTCCTCCGCCTCGTGAAGCGCCGCCACCCCCGTAACCGCCACTGCCACCACCGCCGCCACTGTATCCACCACCACCCCCGCTATAGCCACCGCGACCGCTCCCCCCGCTATCTCCCCGCGAAGCACCGCCGCCGTAGCTACCGCCACCGTTATATCCGCCGCCGCTATACCCGCCGCGTCCCACTCCGCCGCCCCCATCGCCGCGCGACATACCCCCGTAGCCGCCGCCGTCCCCCGACGACCGCTCCCGCACCACCGGACCGCTTATCCGTCCGCCGCCAAAGTCGCCGCCCCGATTGCCCCGGTCCGGAATCGTCGAACGCATCCCGCCGCCGTTTCGTTCCGTCGAGCTCCCGAAGCCGCCCCGGCCCGTCGCACCGCCGTCCGGCGTCGGCCGCGCGGACTCATATCCGCCCCGCGAACCGCCCATGCGGTTCCAACCATCGTTGCCGCGCGTGGTCGCTCCGCCATTCATGTCGCCCCGCGAACTACCCCCCATCCGGTTCCAGCCGCCAGCGTCGCCGCCGCGGTTGCTCTCCCCGCGCGTCGTCGCGCCGCCATCTCCGTTCGACCCGCGCGAGCCCGTGTCGCCGAAGCGACCCCACCCGCCCGTGTCCCCGCCGCGGTTCATCTCGCCCCGCGTCGTCGCGCCGCCCGCAGCTCCAGCGTCGCCGCGCGACCCGCTGTCGCCAAAGCGCCGCCAGCCGCCCGTATCGCCGCCCCGGTTCATCTCGCCCCGGGTCACCGCGCCGCCCGCCGCCGCGGCGTCGCCGCGCGACCCGCTGTCGCCGAAGCGCCGCCAGCCGCCCGTATCCCCGCCGCGATTCATCTCGCCCCGCGTCACCGCGCCGCCCGTATCCCCGCCCCGGTTCATGTCCCCGCGCGTCACCGCACCGCCCGCCGCCGCGGCGTCGCCGCGCGTCCCGGCATCGCCAAACCGCCGCCAGCCGCCCGTGTCCCCGCCCCGGTTCATCTCGCCGCGCGTCACCGCGCCGCCGTCCGCCGGCTGCCCGCCGGCGCCTTGGGCCATCTCCGCCCGCGCGCCGCCGCGTTCCATGATGTTGCCGCCGCCCGCCGGATTGTCGCCCCGGCTCACGTTGCCGCGCCATTCGCCGCCTCGCTCGGCCACCGCGCCGCCATTCTCGCCGCCAAACGTCCGCCGCGAAACGTCCTGCATCGCCGCCCGCTGATTCTCAAACGGCACCCGGTCAATCCGCGAAGGCTGCGTCCGGCTGAAGAACCGGTCGTCCCCCCGCGTCGCCCCCGGCTGCGTGTTCACCGCCCGGTCGCTCCAGCGGATGCTCTCCCGGCCCGGCGTCGCCGGCAGTTGGCCCCGCACAAACGAGGCATTGTTCAATTCGTTCCGGTCGTAACGGATGTGGTTCACCGATCCCCGGCCAAAGTCCTGCCCGTTGATCACCGTCACCCCGTCGTTAAAGCGCGCATTCCGATACACGTTGGTCACGTTGATATTCGTAATGTTCACGCTGTTGTTGACATAACCCGCGTTGCGGAACCCGCCGTAGTAGCCCCGGCCGTACCACGGGTGGAACCGTTCAAACGGCGCCAACGGCACCCAGCCCCAGTTCCCGAACCCGACGCCGATGCCGGCGTTGAAGCCGCGTCCCCCGCCCCAACCAAAGAACCCGACCAGCGCCGGACTCCAGAAGTGGCGTGCACTCACCCGCCCCGGCCACCAGCACCAGCCGATGCCCACTTGGTGGAACCAGCGCCCGTAGTGATACGGCGCCCAGCCCCACGGGTCGTAGCTCACCCACGACCAGCCGTAGTAGTCAATCCAGCTCCACCGGCCGTTCCGGTAGGGCGCCCAGCCACCGCTCGTCGCCGGCACCCACACCTGCCCATACTCCGGCGTATTCACCCACCGGCCGTGGCCGTCCAGGTCCTCGACGCCGTAAATGTCCTGGCTCACATACCGGTAGCTCTGACTGCGTTCGAGCTCGCGGTCGCGGCTCTGGCTCCACCGGTCAAACTCATCCATCGGAATGGCGCCATCGGTCCGGAACTCCGGCGCCGAGGCCTCGCCCCGCGCAAACAGCGTCCGGCCGCTCCGCAGCCGCTCACTCCCTTGCGGCGTGAAGATCTCCGCTTCCCCGCTCCGCACCGTCACCTCCGTCGAGCCATCGCCGTGCACCGTTACCCGGTAAACCCCTCGCCGCATCGGACGCACCGCCACGGTCGGCGTCGAAATCTCCACCTCCCCCGTCCGGTCGCGCAACACGCGCCACGTCATCGTTCCCGATGCCAGCCGGACCAGATACCGCCGGTTCTCAATATCCGCCAACCGCAGCTCCGCTCCATCCGCCAGACGGGCGAAGTTACTGGCGTCAAACTGCACCTCGGACCGCGAACCCGCTGCCGTCAGCACCCGGTCCTCGGTCATCAGCGGCGCGTTGATCGCTGCCGCCACCCATTCATTCGTATCCCCCCGGCGCACCGAAACGTCTCCGGAGATCAGACTGAGCCGCGCGACCCCGCGCCCTTGCTCTTGGACATCGTCCTGGGCCCCCGCGCCGCCCGTGGTCAGGACGGTCAAAACGAGCGCCGGAAGTAAATTGCGGAACATGGCTGGTTCCTCCCGCCTACTGAATCTGCACTCCGAGGGCCAATGTCTAACCCCTTTATTTCCAACACGCCGATTCCCCGCCCCCTGGTGCTTTTCAGCCACCCCCGCAGCCGGCTGGTGCTTTCCGGCTAGCCGCTCGCTATAGTGGAGATATGCGTTATCCAGAGCATCTCATTGGCATCATGCGGCAGGACCTGACCAACCATGGCATCGTCGAAACCCGCACGCCCGAAGAAGTCGACGCCTTGCTTGCTCCCGGCAAAGGCACCGTGATGATGGTCGTCAACTCCGTTTGCGGCTGCGCGGCCGGCAAGGCCCGTCCCGGCATCGTCCGGGCCCTCGCCGATTCCCCGGTCAAGCCGGATGTCGCCGCCACCGTTTTCGCCGGCGGTGACGTCGAAGCCGTCGCCCGGGTTCGCGAGCACCTCTCTCCCCTGCCCCCCAGCTCCCCCTCGGTCGCCATCTTCAAGGACGGCAAACCCGTCTACATGATGCACCGCCACCAGATCGAAAGCCGCGACATGTTCCTCATCGCCGAAGAGTTGAAGAACGCCTTCGCCCAGCACTGCGCCAAGTAGCATGACGCGCCGGTCCATGCTCGGGCTCGCCGCCCTCCCTGCCCTCGCCGCCGGCTCCCCCGTCAGCGGCCAGGTGCAGCGGCTCCAGTTGAAACACACCTGGACCACGGTGATGAGCTCGAGCACGCACCGCGACGTTCTCTACACCACCATCCAACAAGGCGGCCTCACCGCCCGCGGCGAAGGCGCCGGTATCGTCCGCTACGGCGAGACCGCCGAAGCCGGTGTCGCCTTCGTCAACCGTCTGGCCCCCGAACTCGGCCGCATGGACCTCCTCCAGTTCGGCAAGGTCATCGACTGGATTCTCCAGCAAAGCGAAGCCGACTGGGCCGCCAAGGCCGCCCTCGATATCGCCATCCACGACTGGGTCGCCCAGCGCCGCGGCGTCCCCGTCCACGCCCTCTGGGGGCTCGATCCCAAGGACGCCCCGCTCACCACCTTCTCCATCGGCATCGACAAAGCCGAAGTCATCCGGCAAAAAGTTCGCGAAGCCGAAGCCTACCCGGTTCTCAAAATCAAGGTCGGCCTCGCCAACGATGAAGAGGTCATCGAAGCCGTCCGCAGCGTCACCAAGAAGCCGCTCCGCGTCGACGCCAACGAAGGCTGGAAGGACAAGGACGAAGCCGTCCGCAAGATCAACTGGCTCGAGAAGATGGGCGTCGAATTCATCGAACAGCCCATGCCCGCGCACATGATCGAGGAGGCCCGCTACGTCCGCCAGCGCGTCCACATCCCCATCATCGCCGACGAAGCCTGCCTCCGCCCCGCCGATATCCCCAAGCTCGCCTCCGCCTTCGACGGCGTGAACATCAAGATCGATAAGGCCGGCGGCCTCCTCCAGGGCTACCGCATGATCCAGATCGCCCGCAGCCTCGGCCTCAAGACGATGCTCGGCTGTATGATCTCGAGCTCCGTCGCCATCACCGCCGCCGCGCAGCTCTCGCCTCTCGTCGACTACGCCGACCTCGATGGCAATCTCCTCATCGCCAACGACCCCTTCGCTGGCGTCCGCGTCATCAACGGCAAGCTCACGCTTCCGGCCGGCAACGGCCTTGGTCTCAAGGGTCCCTTGACCCGCGGTTGAAGCTCCGCTTCTACACCGCCACCCCGCTCAATGTCGAGCAGGGCAGCGGCACCTACACGGGGCTCCACTGCCTCGTCCAGGGCCTCCGCGAGGCCGGCGCCACGGTCGAAATCGTCGGCCCGCGCACCCGCCTGCCGAACTACACCGTCGAGCGCTACCAGTTCAATCGCTGGCTCCCCACGCTCGACCGTTCCGGCTGCCAGGCCACCATCGGCTACGATCTCGACGGCTATCGTCTCGTCGGCTCGGGCGGCCCGCCCCACATCGCGGCCGTCAAAGGCGTCATCGCCGATGAACTCATCCACGAACGTGGGCTGAACCGCCTTCTCCTCCGCGTCCAAAGCCGCTGGGAGCGCCGCCACGTCCAACGGGCCAGCCGCGTCACCACCAGCAGCGCCTACTCCGCCGGACGCATCGCCGCCCTCTATGGCCCCTGCGCCCCGGTCCAGGTGATTCCCGAACCCATCCATCTTGCCCACTGGCGCCAAGCCTTCCGGCAGCATCCCGCCGCGCCAGACCCGCACCGCTTCACCATCCTCTGCGTCTGCCGCTTCTTCCCCCGCAAGCGCGTCGACGTGCTGCTGCGCGCTGCTGCCCTCGCGCGCCACGCCATCGCCAACCTGCAGCTCCGCATCATCGGTGACGGCGCCGATGCCCCTCGCCTCCGCGCCCTCGCTCACCATCTCGGCCTCGCGGGCATCGTCCACTGGCTCGGCAACGCGGAACCCGCCCAACTCGCCCGCGAATATCAGCAGTGCGACGCCTTCTGCCTCCCCTCCGTCCAGGAAGGCTTTGGCGTCGTCTTTCTCGAAGCGATGGCCGCCGGCCGGCCCATCGTCGCCGTCCGCGCCGCCGCCGCCCCCGAGGTCGTTCCCCACGCGCTCCTCGCCCTCCCGGACAACCCGGCCTCCCTCGCCGCCCAATTCGAACGTCTCGCCGCGGATCGAGCCCTCCGAGCCGCTATCGGCCAGGAGGGCTTTGCCCGCGTGCAACAGTTCGATCAGCCGGTCGTCGCCGCCGCCTTCCTCCGCATGGTGGAAGAGCTGCTCTAGCGATCCGTTAGATCGCTTCGAGCGCCTGCTCGACATCCCACAGGATGTCTTCGATGTCCTCGATACCCACCGACAGCCGCACCATCCCGGGCTCGACGCCCGCCGACAACTGCTGCTCCGCCGTCAACTGCTGATGCGTCGTCACCGCCGGTTGAATCACCAGGCTCCGCGCATCGCCCACGTTCGCCAGGTGCGAGAACACCTTCAACGCATCGACGAACTTCTTGCCGGCCTCGGCCCCGCCCTTCAGGGCAAAGCTGAACACCGCGCCCGGTCCCTTCGGCAGATACTTCTTCGCCAGCTTGTTATACGGGCTGCTGCCCAGTCCCGGATACTTCACCCAGGCCACGCGCGAATCGCCCTCGAGGAACGTTGCCACGGCCAGCGCATTCGCCACGTGCCGGTCCATCCGCGGCCCCAGCGTCTCAATGCCCTGCAGGAACTGGAACGCATTGAACGGGCTCAGCGCCGGGCCCAGGTCCCGCAAACCTTCGACGCGCGCCTTGATAATAAACGCGATCGGCCCCAACGCCTCGGCGAAGTTCAGCCCATGGTAAGCCGGCGACGGCGTATTCAGCAGCGAGTGCTTGCTCGTCTTCCAATCGAACTTGCCCGCGTCCACAATAATCCCGCCAATCGAAGTCCCATGCCCGCCAATGAACTTCGTCAGCGAGTGCAGCACAATGTCGGCCCCGTGCTCAATCGGCCGGCACAGGTACGGCGTCGCAAACGTGTTGTCGATGATCAGCGGCAGCCCGTTCTCGTGCGCAATCGCCGCCACCGCCGCGATGTCGAGAATGTTCCCGCGCGGGTTCGAAATCGTCTCACCGTAGATCGCCTTCGTCTGCGGCGTAATCGCCTTCCGGAAGTTCTCCGGATCATCGGGATCGACAAACGTCACGCTGATGCCCATGCGCTTAAAGCTCACGTCAAACTGCGTGTACGTGCCGCCGTACAGCGTGCTCGAACTCACCAGATGGTCGCCCGCTTCAAGCAAACTCGTGATCGCGAGGAACTGTGCCGCCTGACCGCTCGAAACCGCGAGCGCCGCCACGCCGCCTTCGAGCGACGCCACGCGCTGTTCGAGGACATCCGTCGTCGGATTCATAATCCGCGTGTAGATGTTCCCGAACTCCTGCAGGCCAAACAGCGCCGCCGCATGGTCGGAGTTCTTAAACACAAACGAAGTCGTCTGGTAAAGCGGCACCGCCCGCGCGCCCGTCGTGGGGTCCGGCGCGTAACCGGCGTGAAGGCTCCGGGTGTTGAACCCGAGCTGTCGATCGATCTTGGAGTCTGACATAAAGCTATTTTACCCGCGCAGCCATTTGTCGCGATGGGCCGCGACGAATTCGTCATCGTGCAGATGCGGATACGCCGCATACACCCGGTCGATCTCCTCCGCCTGACCCTTCGACAGTCCCTCGTGCGGATCCAGGCACCAGATGCCTTCGAGCAGTCCCTGCCGCCGCAGCACCTCGTGCAGCCCGGCGATACAGCCCTTGAACCCGTTCGCCGCATCGAAGAACGCGGCATTCGCATCCGTCACTTCCATGTTCAGCCGCAGCGGGTCTTTATGCTTCCGCACCTTGGCCTGCATCTCGACCGCCTTCTTCGTCCAGACCGACCAATGCCCCAGCAACCCGCCCACGAACTTCACCCCGTGGTACTCGCTCAGCAGGTCGATCACGATGTTGTCGTCATTGCCCGTGTAAAGCGCTAACTCCCGCCCGCTCTCGGCCACCGCCCGCATCACGTCAATCGTCTGGTAGCGGTTGAACGGCGCGATCTTGATCCCCACCACGTTCTTAATCTCCACGAACTGCCGCCAGAACGCATACGGCAACACGCGCCCGCCCACCGCCGGCTGCAGGTAGAAGCCCACCACCGGCAGCACCTCCGCCACTTTTTGAACGTGTTCAATCATCTTCCGGGAGTTCGCGTTCACCAGCGCCGCCAGGCTCAACAGCCCCGCGTGATAGCCCAAATCCCGCAGTATCCCCGCCTCCCGCACCGCCTGCTTGGTCGGCCCGCACACCCCGCCGATCCGCACGACGCCTTCCATCTCCTCCCGCGCCAACTCGAGCACCGGCCGGAACAGTCCCGCCTCGCGAATGGCGAACTGCGTCGTATGCACCCCCACCGCTGCGCCGCTCACCCCCGCCGCCACGTAGTAGCGCGTCAACGCCCGCTGCCGCCGTTCGTCCAACTTCCGCTCCGCCGTCAACGCCAGCGGATGCGCGGGAATCACCCCGCCTTTACGAAACGAAGCCAACCAATCCATGTCTTAAGTTTCCCGTCCCTGGGTCTAGAATTTCCCGTCCCTGGTCATGAAGCCCGTCGGCTTGCCGTGCGTCGCGCCGCCCATGCCGATCCACTTGGCCATCCACTCAATCATCTCGTCCGGCGTCACGCTCGGATAGCCGAACAGCCGTTGACACCGGCCCGCGTCGTTCAGCAACGCGTCCGGCGCCTCCTCCCCGGTAAACTCCGGCGTCACGCCAAAGTGCCGCCCGAAGGCCTTGGCCACCGTCCGCACGCTCAGCGTCTCCGGCCCGGCCAGGTTCACGATCGCCGCCGGCGAGGCCGCATACGGAAACGCCCGCAGCGCCACCGAGTTGGCATCGCCCTGCCAGATCGCGTTCACGGCGCCCATCGTCACATCCACCGGCCGCCGTTCGAACACCTTCGTCCCAATCTCCAGCAGCACCCCGTAGCGCAGCTCCTGCGCATAGTTCAGCCGCAGCAGCACGGTCGGCGTCCCCAGCCGCTTGGCGTGATATTCAAACATCCGCTCCCGCCCCAAACCCGTCCACGCGTACTCGCCTACTGGCACCGGCTGGTCCTGCTCGGTCGCGCCGTAGCGCGAAAACGCATACACGTTCCCGCTCGAAAACGCGACGATCCTCGACGTCCGGAACCGCTCACACACCATCGCCGGCACCAGCACATTCATCGCCCATGTCAACGAAGGATCCGTCGCCGAACCGAACTTCCGCCCCGCGGCATGAATCACGAACTCGCACTCCGGTAGCGACTCCAACTGCGCCCGGTCCAGCAGATCGGCCTGCACGCACTCCACGCCCGCCGCCGCCAGCCGGTCCCGCGTATCGAGATCGCTGAACCGCGCCACGCCATAGACGCGCCGCCGCACCCCGCCCAGGTCCATTGCCCGCCGCGCCCGCATCGCCAGCGTCGGCCCCATCTTCCCGCCCACCCCGAGGATCATTAGATCCCCATCGAGCTTGATCATCGCCTCCACGTCGGCCTCGCTCGGCCGCGAGAGAAACTCTTCCAGGTCTTCAATCGTCCGTATCATCGCTTGTACCCGATCTTCCGCAGAAACGCCTTCCGCGCCGCAATGTCTTCCTCGTTCTCCACCCGCTTCGGCGAGAAGCCGTCGATCACGCCCAACACCCCGCGCCCCGTCTCCCCCTGCGCCACAATCACGCTCAACGGATTCGCCGTCGCGCAGAAGATGTTCACCACCTCCGGCACCTGCTTAATCCGCGAAAGCACGTTAATCGGAAACCCCTTCTGCATCACCACCACGAACAAGTGCCCCGCCCCGATCCGCTGCGCATTGTCCACCGCGCAATCAATCAACGCCTGGTCGTTGCCGTCAAACCGCGTCAGGCACGGCCCGGAAGCTTCGTTGAACGCAATCCCGAACTCCATCCCCGGGTTCGTGTTCACGATCGCTTCATAGATATCCTCGACCGTCTTGATGAAGTGGCTCTGCCCGATGATGACGTTGGCATCGGCGGGAAAATTGATGGGAACATTGAGTAGGTCCATACGTTTTGGAAACTCCCTCATTCTACCTGTCCGACCGCGAGGTGCTCGAACGCATTCAGCGCCTCCCCCACAGCCGCGCCAGTTTCAAATACCTGGTCCGCGAACTCTCCGCCCGCGGCGAACAGCGCGAAGCCCTCGAACAGACCCTCCTCCGCCTCACGAGCAAAGGCGAACTCATCGAATTCCGCACCGGCCAGTACGTCGCCGCCAAAGGCAGCCGCGAGTTCGCCACCGGCCGCCTCAACATGCATCGCGACGGCTACGGCTTCGTCACCCCCGCCCACAAAATCGACGGCCTCATCGGCGATATCTTCATCCCCGCCAAGCACGCCGCCGCCGCCATGCACGGCGACCGCGTTCTCGTGCAAATCGGCTTCATCGGCCGCGATGGCAAAGCCGACGGCGAAATCCTGCAAGTCCTCAGCCGCGCCCATGCCACCGTCGTCGGCGAGTTCCGCGTCCGCCAACGCGGCAACTGGGTCAAGCCCCACGACGACCGCATCCATCAGTGGCTCTTCATCCCCGATGGCTACGAAATCCCCCGCTCCGCGGCCGCCGACCGCACCGGCCCCGCCCTCCGCGAATACCGCACCGCCGAAGACTTGAACGGCGCCATCGTCGACGTCGAAGTCCTCGAGTTCCCCACCGAAAACGAAGATGGCATCGGCCGCGTCATCGAAGTCCTCGGCCGCGAAGGCGACTTCGGCCTCGATGTCGAAATCACCATCCGCAAGCACCACCTGCCCCACACCTTCCCCGACTCCGTCCTCGCCCAGGCCCGCGCCATCCCCGCCGAAATCCCCGCCGACGAAATCGCCCGCCGCCGCGACTACCGCCATCTCCCCATCGTCACCATCGACGGCGAAACCGCCCGCGACTTCGACGACGCTATCTACGTCGAACCCCTCCCCAACGGCCACTGGAAGCTCGATGTCCACATCGCCGACGTCAGCCACTACGTCCAGCCCGGCAGCCCCATCGACAAGGAAGCCATCTTCCGCGGCACCAGCGTCTACTTCCCGGACCGCGCCGTCCCCATGCTCCCCCACGAGCTCTCGACCAACCTCTGCTCCCTCGTCCCCCATCAGGACCGCCTCGTCCTCTCTGCCGAACTCGAACTCGACCGCACCGGCGACGTCGTTGCCCAAACCTTCCACCGCGGCGTCATCCGCTCCGCCGCCCGCATGACCTACACCGCCGTCCACAAAATACTCGATGGCGACGAAGCCGAACGCACCCAGTACGCCACCCTCGTCCCCCACTTCGAGAACATGCGCGAACTCGCGCTCGTCCTCAACCGCAAGCGCGTCAAACGCGGCTCCATCGACTTCGACCTCCCCGAGCCCCTAATCGAATTCGACGAACACGGCTTCATGGTCGGCGTCACCCGCGCCCCCCGCAACATCGCCCATCGCCTCATCGAAGAGTTCATGCTCGCCGCCAACGAAGCCGTCGCCGCACACATCGAAGCCGCCGGCCTCCCCGGCATCTACCGCATCCACGAAACCCCTGATTTCAAGAAGGTCTCCGAGTTTGAAGAGGTCGCCGCCCAGTTCGGCTACTCCCTCGGCTTCGCCGCCCTGCCCGTCAAGAAGCACAAGGTCGTCGATCGCCGCCGCGACGGCCGCAAGGAACGCCGCGACCTCGTCCTTGCCGACGAGCGCATCCAAGTCACCTCCCGCGCCTATCAAAAACTCATCGCCAAACTCGAAGGCACCGCCGAAGAGCGCATCCTCAGCTTCCTCATGCTGCGCTCGCTCAAACAGGCCCGTTACTCCCACGAAAACGTCGGCCACTTCGCCCTCGCCGCCGGGACCTACACGCACTTCACCTCGCCCATCCGCCGCTACCCCGACCTCATGATCCATCGCATCCTCGGCGGCATTTTCGACGGCCAGGGCGCCCTCTGGACCGAAGCGCAACTCGAAGAGATCGCCAACGACTGCTCCTTCACCGAACGCCGCGCCGCCGAAGCCGAACGCGAACTCGTCGAATGGAAGAAGGTGCAGTTCATGATCGACCGGGTCGGCGACGAGTTCGATGGCGTCATCATCTCCGTCACCAAATACGGCATGTTCGTCGAACTCACCGACCTCTTCATCGAAGGCCTCCTCCCCATCGACGCCCTCCCCGGCGAACGCTTCCGCTTCATCGAAGGCGCCCGCCGCCTCATCGGCGAAAAGACCCGCCGCGAGTTCTCCATCGGCGATCCCATCCGCGTCGTCCTCGACCGCGTCGACGGCGTCGAACGCCGCCTCACCTTCAGCCTCTGGGAGCACCGCCCCCCCAAAGCCAAAAAGAAAAAGAAGAAGTACTAAGCCCGCAGCAACGCCTTCACCGCATCGGCGCACAGCACCGCTACGTGCTTCGATTCGTTCGGCAACCCGCCCAACGCCTCTTCAATCACCGCCGTCGTAAACCCGCCCACCTCGGCCCGCGACCGCCCCGTCACCCACTCCGCCAGCGCGGACCCCGCCGCAATCGACGCCGTGCAGCCCCGCGTCTTAAACGCCGCCTCCCGCGCCACGTCCTCCTCCCACAAAACCGACAGCTGCAGAATGTCCCCGCAGATCGGATTCTCCACCCGCACCGTCACCGCCGGCGCCGCCAACTCCCCCACAAAACGCGGCGATTGAAAGTGGTCGAGGAGTTGGGCGCTATACATGAGATACTCTTAAGGTCTTTCCCTAAGTGTAATGCGCATCGATCCGCAGAGCGTGCACGCGCCCGAGATCGGCCCCGTGTGGCTGAACTCCCCCCCGTTGACCCTCCGTCAGTTCCGGGGCCGCATCGTGCTGCTCGACTTCTGGGACTTCACCTGCGTCAACTGCCTGCGGACCCTCCCCTACATCACCGCCTGGCATCGCCGCTATGAACCCCTCGGCGTCCAGGTCCTCGGCATCCACGCCCCGGAGTTCTATTTCTCCCGCGCCCCCCAAGTCGTGGAACGCGCCCTCGCCGAACTCGGCATCGACTACCCCGTCATGCTCGACAACGACTACACCGTCTGGAAGCTCTTCGCCAACCGCTACTGGCCCACCAAGTACCTCATCGATGGCGAAGGCTACATGCGCTACGCCCACTTCGGCGAAGGCGCCTACACCGAAACCGAAGAAGCCATTCAAGAACTCCTCCGCGAGCAGAATCCCAACCTCGTCCTGCCCCCCACTCTCCCTCTCGTTCGCGCCCTCGATGAACCCGGCGCCCTCGCCTTCTGCCCCCAACCCAGCCCCGAAATCTACCTCGGCTATCAGCGCGGCCGCCTCGCCAACCCCGAAGGCTTCCGCGAAGACCAGCTCGAACGCTACAGCCTCGGCGCCGGACCCCAAGCCGACACCCCCGAACTCGCCGGCCTCTGGAACTCGCTCCCCGATTGCCTCACCGTCGGCTCCCGCGACCAGTCGGACCCCTCCCGCCTCTGTCTGTTATACTCGGCAGCCGAAGTGAACCTCGTCCTCTGCCCGTCCATGTCGCAGCCGCAGGGTCGTATCGATATCACCGAAAATGGCGCCCCGATCCGGCCCGAAGCCCGCGGCGCCGATATCCGTCTCGACGCCAACGGCCAGACCTTCCTCCTCGTCGACCGGCCCCGCATGTACCGCGTCGTCAACCGCCCCGCCTTCGAAACCGCGCTCCTCGAACTCCGCTCCACCACCACCGGCCTCCAGATGTTCGCCTTCACCTTTGGCAGTTGTCTCGAGGGCCGCGCATGAAACCCCGCAACGAAATCCGCGTCGTCGCCGCCGTCATCGAACGGGCAGACCGGCAAGTCCTCATCTGCCAGCGCAAAAGCACGGACCGTCACGCCCTCAAGTGGGAGTTCCCCGGCGGCAAAGTGGAGCCCGAAGAAGAGCCCCGCGAAGCCCTCCGCCGCGAGTTGCAGGAAGAGCTCGATATCACCGCCGACATAGGCGAAGAGATCAGCCGCTACGAGTTCCAATACTCCGGCCGCACCCCGATTCTGCTGATCTTCTTCCGCGTCACCGCCTTCACCGGCGAACTCCGCAACCGAATCTTTGAGCAGATGGTCTGGGAAAGCCCCGCCAAGCTGCCGTCCTATGATTTCCTCGATGGCGACGTCGATTTCGTCCGCCGCCTCGCCCGCGGCCACGCCCGCTCAGCCGCGAACGGCTCCTAGGCCCAGCGTCTTCCGCATCACCGCAAACGCCGCCGCCGTCTTCGCCTCCACCTGCTGCATGCCCTGCTCCCGGTAGCGCTGCGCCCCGGCGTAGTCCTTGTGCACGGCCAACAGCGCATCGCCCATCTCGGCCGCCGAGGTCTTGTTCAAATCGAACGCCCACTTCCCCATCCCGAAGTCGGCGAACATCTGCGCCTTTTTCCCGAACGCATAGTCGTAGCAGTGCAGGCACGGCAACCCGTTGGCCAGCGCCATCAGGTTCAAGTGCGGCTCCATGTTGAACATCGTGCGAGAAGCCAGCGCCACGCTTAGCGCCTCATCCGGCAGCCAGAACGTCTCCCGCAGCTTCACCTTCGCCTTCACGTCCGCCGGCAGCGGATTGAGCAGCGCCTCTTTGTTCAGCGCCATCTCCCGGTCGTCCTCCGGCGCCAGCAGCACCGGCAGGCCCGTCTCCCGGATCCAGCGTTCCATCACCGCCCGCATCCGCGCGCAGTGCTCAGGCCCGCGGTCCTTCACGCTCGGCCGCGTCAACACGGCGTAGTGGCCAATCGACATCAGAAATTTGCCCGGCTCGAGGCCCGCGCTCTGCAGGTAAGCCTTGGCCCGCGCGTCATCCCGCTGGCGGAACTGCAGGGCGATATCCGGCGCAAAGTCCATGGCCGGCGGCTTCACCCCCGCGCCCCGTAGCACGTCCAGCGAAATCGTATCCCGCGCATAAACGAACGAAGCCTCGCTCAACACCCGCCGCACCACCATCGGGCTTGGCTCGGCAAACGCGTCGAACGTCTGCGCGTAAATCCCGTACGGCTTGCCCAACTCCTTGGCCCGGTACAGCGGCAGCAGCGCCCCCATCACCGCATCCCAACTCGTCGCCTGCTGATACACAAACCCGTAGTTGATCACCATCCCCGAGTTGTAGAGAAACAGGTCCATCTCCTCAAACGCCTGCTTCACCGGCGCATCGCCAATCGCCCCGTTCACCTCGCGGAAGTTCGGAAAATCGCGCCGGATCATTCGCCGCACATCGTCGTTGGCGTTCTTCACCCAGCACGTCACGTCCGCCTCGGGGACATACCGCCGCAGCGCCGTCAGCATCGCCGGGGTGAAGCACACGTCACCGATGTTGCGCGTCTGCCACCCTGTGCACAACACAATCCGGGGCCGCTTTTGTAGCAGCGCAAGCAATAACGAACGGCGCGTCATTCCCGCATTCTAAACGAAAGGCCCCGCTCCCGGTTGAACCGCTCGGAAGACTCTTTGTCCACTTGCGCCAACGCCACGCTGGCCACTTTGTGGTCGGGCTTCACATAGTGCAGCGTGTCCCCTTCGTACCAGTAGGCCACGGCCTGCACCAGCGTCCCGTCCTTCAACGCGATCAGCGTCACGGACGCCGACGACTTCTTCGCCTCGACGGCCTCGTAGGGCTTGCTCTCGGCAAAGTACTCGCGCATCACCGGCTTGGCCGTATCCGGTACATAGTTCGGATTGTTCATCACGACGGGAGCGTGCTGCTGCACCACCGTCATCGGCGCCGGCGCCTGCGGCTGCACCCAGTAAATCGGTTGCTGCTGCTGCACCACCGGCGGAAACCAGATCGGCGCGGCGATCGGATAGTACGGCCGCACCCCGCGCGGCGGCGCCAAACGCAGCGGCCGGCCCGCCACGGAAGCCGCCAACCCCGTCCCATGGTTCTGCACCGGGGGCGGCAACACAGCGGGCGACCCCGTCGAATGCTGCGGAAACCGGGGCATCTGCGCCCATAGAGCTGCCGTCATCGCCAATCCCATCAGCCAAGCAGTCCGCATGCCTTCAGCCTACACCCGCCGCTCCTGCCCTTCAACCGCCCTGAGCTTTTCTCAAGTAAACTTGCGCTTATCTGAAAGACCGATTCTCCCTCTCCGGTGGTCTATGTTCCGCTTCCCTGCTCTGCTCCTGATTGCCTCCTTGCCCGTGCTCTCGCAAGACCTCTTCACGGCCCTGCGCCAGAACCAACTCGACCTCCTCCGCCAGGCCTCCCCGGAAGCCATCAACGCCCCCGGCCGCTTCGGCCTCACCCCGCTCCACTACGCCGCCGCCTTCGGCAGCCTCGAAGCGATGGAAACCCTCGTCGCCCGCGGCGCCCAAGTTAACGCCAAAGACTCCCGCGACGCCACCCCGCTGCACTACGCCGCCTGGCATCCGGACCGCGTGCGGTTCCTCCTCCGTCATGGCGCCACCCTCGACGCCCCCTCCAAGCAAAAACGAACCCCCCTCCTCGTCGCCGCCAGCAGCCCCGCCGGCTCGGCGTCCCTCCCGGTCTTTCTCGAGCGCGGCGCCAACCCCAAGGCCCGCGACGTCCGCGGCTTCAATCTCCTCCTGCCCGCCGCCTTTGCCGATCCCGCCCCCCTGCTCCAACAGGGCTTCACCGTCGCCGAAGGCGCCGATGGCGCCGGCTTCACCCCTCTCCAACTCGCCGCCCTCGCCAACAACCTCTCCGCCGCCAAAACCCTGCTCGCGAACGGCGCCGACCCGAACGCCGCCAACACCGTCGGCGGCCGCGTCAAGCACGGCGACATCGCCCTCAAAGGCATCTCTCCGCTGATGCTCGCCAGTGCCGCCGCCTACCCCCAAATGGTGCAGCTCCTGCTCGACGCCGGCGCCAACCCCAACCAACAGGACGTCCGCGGCATGTCCGCCCTCATGTTCGCCCTCTCCGCCGAAAACCCCCGCGTCGAATCCGCCCGGCTCCTCCTCGCCCGCGGCGCCCAGCTCGACCTCAAGATGACCTCCGGCGATACCGCCGCCGACTGGGCCCACCGCTCCCAACACCCTGCCGCCCTCGCCCTCGTCCGGAACGCTCCCCGCGGCGCCGCCCCGCCCGTCGTCCCGCCGCCGCCCTCCCCCGCCCCCAACCCCCAGGCCGCGGCCACCCGCGCTCTCAGCCTGCTTGACCAATCCACCCGCACCTTCTTCGCCCAGTCCGGCTGCGGCGCCTGCCACAGCCATGTCGCCTCTGCCCTCGCCTTCCAGTCCGCCCAAGCCGCCCGTCTCCCGGTCAACGAGGCTCGCCATCGCCAGCTCGGCCGCGAAATCGCCGCCACCATGGCCCCCCAGGTGCCGTCCATCCTCCAAGGCTTCGACTTCGGCGGTGTCAGCGATACCGCCATGAACTATCTCATCGGCATGGCCGCCGCCCACTACCCCGCCGACCTCCTCACCGATACCCTGGTCCACTACGTCGCTCTCGCCCAACTCCCCAACGGCTCCTGGAACCAAACCGCCGGCATCCCCCGGCCCCCCTCGGAAGAGTCCGTCATCGGCCGCACCGCCTGGGCCGTCCGCGCTCTCCGCGCCTACCCCCTCCCCGGCCGCCAGGCCGAACTCGACGCCCGCATCGCGAAAGCCCGCGCCTACCTCCTCGCCGCCCAACCCGCCACCCCCTACGAACACGCCGAAAAGCTCCTCGGCCTCCACTGGTCCGGCGCCCCCCGCGCCGCCATCGAGGCCGCCGCCAAGTCCCTCCGCGCCCAACAACGCAAAGACGGCGGCTTCGCTCAAAACGCCCATCTGGCCTCCGATGCCTACGCCACCGGCTTCGCCCTCTGGGCCCTCTACGAATCGGGCACCCTTCCGCCCAAGAGCCCCGCCTATCAGAAGGGCGCGGCCTATCTCCTCCGCACCCAGCGCGCCGACGGCTCCTGGCATGTCGCCAGCCGCTCGCCCAAGTTCCAGCCCTACTTCGACGGCGGCTTCCCCTACGGCCACGACCAATGGATCTCCGCCCACGCCACCGCCTACGCGGCCATGGCCCTGGCCCCTGTCCCCAAACTATAATAGGCCATGGCAGAGACCCGGCACTCCGTTTGCGCTCTCGATTGTCCCGATGCGTGCAGCCTCGTCCTCAAGATTGAAGACGGCCGCGCCACCCGCATCCAAGGCACCCCCGGCCACCCCGTCACGCAGGGCTTCCTGTGCGGCAAAGTCGCCCGCTACCTCGAACGCGAATACTCCCCCCAACGCCTGACCACGCCCCTCCGCCGCATCGGCGCCAAAGGCGAAGGCCGCTTTGAACCCATCTCCTGGGACGAAGCCCTCACGACCATCACCCAGCGCTTCCACTCCATCATCGCCACCCACGGCGCCGAAGCCATCCTGCCCTACTCCTACGGCGGCTCCATGGGCCTCCTCCAGGCCAACGGCATGGACCGCCGCTTCTTCCATCGCCTCGGCGCCAGCCGCCTCGACCGCACCATCTGCGCCTCCGCCGGCACCGCCGGCCTCACCGCCACCCAGGGCTTCCGCTACGGCGTCGAACCCGAAGCCTTCGTGCACGCGAAGCTCATCATCGCCTGGGGCGCGAACATCCTTACGACCAACGTCCACCTCTGGCCCTTCATCGTCGAAGCCCGCCGCCGCGGCGCCAAGTTCATCGTCATCGATCCCGTCCGTACCAAAACCGCCTCCCTCGCCGACCAGCACCTCCGCATCAACCCCGGCTCCGATCTCGCCCTCGCCCTCGGCTTACTGCATCTCCTGTTTGCCAACGGCCAGTTCGATCAGGACTACCTCACCGCCCACTCGAACGGCTGGGAAGAGCTCCGCGAAACCGCCAAGGCCTACACCCCCGAAAAGGTCGCCGCCTGGACCGGCATACCCGAAGCCGACATCATCGCCCTGGCGCAAGCCTACGGCGCTACCCACCCCTCCGTCATCCGCCTCAACTATGGCGTGCAGCGCAGCGAACGCGGCGGCACCGCCGTCCGTGCCATCGCCATGCTCCCCGTCGTCACCGGCGCCTGGCGCCACATCGGCGGCGGCCTCCAGCTTTCCACCTCGCAGGCCTTCAACTTCAACCGTACCGCCCTCGAAATGCCGGAGCTCCAGCCCGGCCCCACCCGCCTGCTGAACATGTCCGAACTCGGCTCCGCGCTCACCCGCGTCGACAACCCGCCCGTCAAGTCCCTCTTTGTCTACTGCTCCAACCCCGCCGCCGTCGCGCCAGATCAAAGCGCCGTCCTCGCCGGCCTCCGCCGCGAAGACCTCTTCACCGTCGTCATCGAACAGTTCCAAACCGACACCGCCGACTACGCCGATCTCGTCCTCCCCACCACGACCTTCCTCGAACACACCGACCTCTACGGCGCCTACGGCCACTACTACGTTCAACTGGCCCGCCCCGCCCTGCCCCCGCCCGGCGAAGCCCGCTCGAACGTCCAGATCTTCCGCGAACTCGCCCACCGCATGGGCTTCATGGACGCCGCCTTCACCGAAAGTGAAGACGACATGATTCGCGGCATCCTCGCAAGCGGCCACCCCCATCTCGCGGGCATCACCCTCGAACGCCTCGACCAGGAACACTCCATCCGCCTCAACCTCGGCGACGGACCCTTTGAGCCCTTCAAGGACGGCGGCTTCGGCCACCCCGATGGCAAAGCCGACCTCCGCCCCGAAGGCCTCGACTACGTCCCGCCCATCGAATCCCGCCACGGCGACGCCAGCCTCCGCTCCCGCTATCCGCTCGAATTCCTCAGCCCCAAAAACCACGACAGCATGAACTCCACCTTCGGCAACCGGGCGGATGTCGACCGGCAAACCGCCGTGCTTCACCTCAGCAGCGCGGACGCCGCCACCCGCGGCATCGCCACCGGCGATAGCGTCCGCGTCTTCAACGGCCGCGCCAGCCTCGTCCTGCGCGCGGAAGTGGATGGTGTCGTTGGGCCCGGCACGGTCAGCTCGCCCAGCGTCCGCTGGCCCAAGCGCCAGCCCGGCGGGCTCAATATCAATGCCCTCGTCAGCGAACGGTTGACCGACGTCGGCGCAGGCGCTACGTTTTATAGTTGCCTCGTCCAAGTGGAAAAATGCGGAGACTGATCGGTACGGTGGCCGTCGCTGCCCTGCTCCTCGACCTTTCCTGCAAGACCCGGAAGCCCCGCAACGAGGTGCTCGTCGACGATACCGAAGCCCCCGTCAGCGCCGAAGTCCCGGCCAACGACTCTCGCGTCACCGCGCAACTCATCCGCGGCTTCTACGAACTCGAAAGCGGCGCTTGGCGCTGGACCATGCCGAAGTTCGCCATCCGCTTCCTCGTGCCGGCGGGCGCCCGCGAAAAAGGGGCGATCCTGCACTGCGATGTCGTTCTGCCGGAAGTGATCTTCAAGACCACCGGCCCCCTCGCACTCACCGCCACCGCCGGCGGCCAGTCGTTTGGCGCCCAACCGCTAGGCCAGGTGGGCGACCACGCCCTCCGCTACGCCATCCCCCCGCAGGCGCTCACCACCCCGACCGTGACCATCGAGTTCAGCCTCGATAAGGCCTTGCCCCCCGGCGCCGCCGACCCCCGCGAACTCGGGCTCATCTTCGTCAAGTCCGGTCTCTATCTGCCATGACCTGGTTGCGCCGTTGGGGATGGCTCCTCCTCGCCCCGCTCGTCTGCTCGCTCGTCTACCGCCAATCCTTCGTCGTCTGGTTCGCCCGCGACGATTTCGCCTGGCTCGGCATCGGCCTCGATATCTTCGACCTCCCTTCCCTGCTCGGGGCGCTGTTCGGTCCCCGGGCCCAGGGAACCATCCGCCCCCTCAGTGACCGTCTCCCGTTTCTGTTGACCCACGCTCTGTTCGGCCTCGACGCCAAGCCGCTCCGCATCGCCATCTTCGTCCTGCACTGCGCCAATCTGGTCCTCTTCGCCCGCCTCGTCTTCCTGTGGACCTCCTCCCGGGCGGCCGCCCTGGTCGCCACCCTTTTCTGGACGCTCCACTCTTCGCTCGCGCAACCGCTGACGTGGGCCAGCGCCATGAATCAGGTGCTCTGGCCGGCCTGCCTGCTGGCGGCGCTCTCCTTCCGGCACGCCGGCCGCCGCGCCGGCGAGTGGGTCTTCTTCCTGCTCGGCTTCGGCGTCCTTGAACTCAACGTCGTCTATCCCGCCCTTGCGCTGTTGCGCTACCCGGATCGCTGGCGCTCCACCGTGCCGCTGTTTGCCGTCAGCGCCGTCTATGCTCTGGGCAATCGGTTGTTGGCTCCCCCGAACACGAGCCCCGTCTATGTGATGGACGCGAGCCCCCTTTCCATCCTGCACACCCTGGGTCAGTACCTCCTCATGTCCATGGGTGCTCACGTGCCGTGGTCCGTCACCCCCCTGTCGCCTTACTGGCACGCCGCCACGCTCCTGGCCCTGGCGGCCTTAGCCGCCGTGTGGCTCCTCGAACGCGACCGGCTCCTGCTCTACGGTTGCGCCTGGTTCGTCATCTGCCTGGGGCCCGTGCTCCTGCTGCCGCGCCACATTACGGACTACTATCTCGTGGTCCCCGCCGCGGGGCTTGGTCTGGCCTTCGGCGTCGCCGCCCTCCGCCGGCCGCTTCTGGTCGCCCTGCCGCTGCTCGTGTGCGGGGCCGGGTCCTACCTGCTCTCGCAGGAGATCCTACTCTACAACCGCCGGCAGGCCGAATCGGCGCGCGTGTTGGTGCGGGGCGTCGAGCAGGCGGCGGCGCTTCACCCCGGCAAGACGATTTTGCTGGCGGGTATCACCTCCGACCAGTTCTGGAACATCGTCGTGGACGATCCCTTCCGGCTCCTCCCGGGAGTCAAGGTGTACCTCGTTCCCGGCAGCGAGCAGAACATCGACGCCCACCCCGAACTGGGCGACCCGCTGCAGTGCATCCTGCCGCTCCCCGAGGCCCGCGGCGCGCTCGCCTCCGGTCAGGCGATCGTCTACGCCGCCGGTGGCAAGCCGCTCCGCAACATCACCGGCTACTACCGCGAAAAGGCCGCCGTCGAATGGGCGCGCCAACTGGCGGCTGTGGTCGATCTCAGCCGGCCCTATCTGTCCTCGCAGCTCGGGCCCGGTTGGGAACCCATCGAACAAGGCTTTCGCTGGATGCGCCCCCGCGCCGAGATCACCCTCGGCGGCCCCGGCAAGACCCTGTTCGTCGAATGCTTCCGCGCCGACGCCGAGCCGCGCCCCGGACCGGTGACCCTGACCATCCGCCACGCCGGCCAGCTTCTCGGTACGCTCTCGCTCCCGCGCGATCGCTGCCAGGGCGAACTCGCCCTTCCCGAGGCCTTGTGGCCGGCTCCCGAACTCCGCTTGGAACTCGCCGCCAGCCCCGCCTTTTCTGTCCCGCCCGACAACCGCGAATTCGGCCTCGCCTTCGGCACCATTGGGCGCAAATGAGCCACTTTGCCCCAAATCGTCCAATATTGGAACACCGAAAATTATTCTGGAACCGCACACGAGAATTCTCGTCTACCGAAAGTACTAATGTTCCATCGTAATCTTGCCGATACAGTTCTGCAGTTTCGGGATTTTGGCTACGGAACGAAGTTTAGCGCCGTTCGCCGGGTCAAAATCGCGTTTTGAATGAATTGGCACTGGAATTGCTGGTAAGAAGTGGTATACTCTTCTGGCAGACCAGATCCTTGTTGTACCGCTGAACGCTCTTTAACTGGTACAACAAGGTCCCAACGCCGATTGGGTTGCTAAGTGTCGAAATCTGCGTCTGGTACACGCAGAAAATTTTATACAGAAACTTGAACCTTTTTCAGGCTTCAAACGTCTGTAAATCCAGAAAGCAGCGGAACCCCAATGCTTTGCCGGTAACCGCAACATCGCTACCAAAAAAAAATCACAAGAGGGAGAATCACCATGACGAACGCAGAAATCAAGAAGTACCGCGAGACGCTCGAAGCCAAGCAGGCCGAGTTGATCTACCTCCTCCGCAATCGCGAAGGAATCGAAATCGAAAAGAGCCCGGACGCGCTCGACGAAGTGCAGCGCGCCTCCGAGCGTGAGTTTGCCATCCGTACGCTGGACCGTGAGTCCGCCCTGCTCCGCAACGTCCGCGCCGCGTTGCAGCGCATTGACCACGATCAGTTCGGCATCTGTCTCCACTGCGAAGAGGACATCAGCGTGAAGCGCCTCAACGCCGTACCGTGGACCCCGTATTGCATCGAGTGCCAGGAGCAATACGACCGCAAGCAGTTCGTGCAGGACGAAACGTTCGACGACATGCTCGTCTCCGCCTAATCGCGCCGCGAGCGTCCGTCGATCTCCCCTCTTTCGACACGAATCCAGAACTCGACCCCGCATCTACCCGGCTGCGGGGTTTTTTCATTCCCCCACCCGATTGGCTTCGTTTCGTAATTCCCCCAAGCGAACCCCGATCCGCTCTCACCGCCCCGCCTCCGGACCAACCCCAAAGCCGTCGATCCATTGGCTTCGTTTCGTTATCTCCCTAACGAACCCCGATCCGCCGCCCGCGCCACCTCCGGACCAACCCCAAAGCCGTCGCTCCGTTGGCTTCGTTTCGTTATTTCCCTAACGAACCCTGATCGCGGACACCATCCGTCCGGTATCCTTCGCCTGGATCCCCCTTCCCCAGCTCTATATCGCCTCGATCCGCCCTCCGATCCACCGCAAAGCAGCCGATCTGTTGGCTTCGTTTCGTTATCTGCCTAACGAATCCCGATCGCGGACACCATCCGTCCGGTATCCTTCGCCCGGCGGAAGGAGTAAAACTGCTCCGGCTCGCACATCGTACACCGCCCGGCTACCCAGATCTGCCCAACGCCCGCCCGCGCCAACTGCTCCCGATTCGCCTCCCACAGATCCGCTTTCCGCTCCACCACCGGCAGCGGCACCTCCGGACCCACCGCAAAGCAGCACGGCCCAATCGCCGCCACCACATCCGTTGGCTTCGTTTCGTTATCTCCCTAACGAATCCCGATCGCGGACACCATCCGTCCGGTATCCTTCGCCCGGCGGAAGGAGTAAAACTGCTCCGGCTCGCACATCGTGCACCGCCCGGCTACCCAGATCTGCCCAACGCCCGCCCGCGCCAACTGCTCCCGATTCGCCTCCCACAGATCCGCCTTCCGCTCCAGCACCGGCAGCGGCACCTCCGGACCCACCTCAAAGCAGCACGGCCCAATCGACGGCCCAATCGCCGCCACCACATCCGTTGGCTTCGTTTCGTACTCTGCGCGCATTTGCCCCAGCGTCTGAGTCAAAATCCCCGCCACTGTGCCCCGCCATCCGGCGTGCACCGCCGCCACCACCCGGCGCACCGGGTCCGCCAGCAGAATCGGCACACAATCCGCCGTCCGGATCGCCAGCAGCAACCCCGGCTCGCCGGTAATCAACGCATCGCCATCCCCCAGGCAACCGCCCGACTGCCGCACGGTCCACACCGTCGCGGAATGGGTCTGCCGCAAGGTCGCCACCCGGCCGGTCAACGGTTCGGTATGCCGGGTTCCGAACTCGTGCCGCAGCCAGTCAAACGCCGCAAGCGGCGTAGCCGTCACCATTACGCCACCGGGTTCTGTACCTGCGCCACCATCACGCGCCGCTTGAAATCGGCCAGCATCTGCTCGTGCAGCCGGACCTCGGTCGGCCGGCGAATCAGATTCGGCGTCGCGTCAATCTTGTCCTGCAGCTTCAACAGAGCGTAAAACAGATTCTCCGGACGCGGCGGGCAACCGGTCACATACACATCAACTGGCACTATCCGGTCAATCCCCTGCAGGACGCTATAGGTATTGAACGGGCCGCCCACACTCGAGCAGGCGCCCATCGAAATACACCACTTCGGCTCTGGCATCTGGTCCCAGATCCGTTTCACCACCGGCGCCATCTTCAGCGAGACCGTGCCGGCCACGATCATCAGGTCGCTCTGCCGCGGGCTGGGCCGGAAAACCTCCGACCCAAACCGCGCAATATCAAACCGGGAGGCGCTCGAGGCGATCATCTCAATCGCGCAACACGCCAGGCCGAAGGTCAACGGCCACACCGAGGACTTGCGGGCCCAATTGAAGATGTAATCGACCGAGGTCGTCAGGAAATTCCGTTCAAACTGACTCTGGATGGGAAAGTTCATGCCATTGCGGTCCGGTACCAGGCGAGTGTCGCCCGCAGACCTTCTTCCATGGTAAACCGCGGAGCGTGTCCGAGGTCGCGCATCGCGGACGTCGTGTCCGCCTGCGAGTCCCGGACGTCCCCCGGTCGCGGAGGACCGAACAGCGGAGGCAGGCTCACCCCCTCCATCTGCTGCAGCATGGCCCAGATCTCATTCAAGGTGTACCGTCCGCCGTTACCGGCGTTGTACATTTTCCCGGCCACGCCCTGCGCCCGGGCCGCCTTCAGGCAAAGCCCGGCGACATCCTCGACGTAGGTGAAGTCGCGGCTCTGGCCCCCATCGCCGAACAGCGTTGGCTGCGTCCGGGCGAGCAGGTGTTTCATGAAGAGCGACAGCACCCCCGAATACGGGCTCGACGGGTCCTGCCGCGGCCCATAGACATTGAAGAAGCGGAGCGCTACCGTTTCAAGGCCAAAGTTCTCCGTGAACAGGTTGCAGTAGTACTCTCCCACGAGCTTCTGCAGCGCATACGGCGACTTCGGCCGGGGAGTCATCGACTCGACCTTCGGCAAAACCTCCGTGTCGCCGTAGGCCGAACTCGAGGCGGCATAGACCACCCGCCGGACTCCCGCCTCCTTCGCCGCCCGCAGAACGGCGAACGTGCCGTTGATATTGACGTCGTGCGACGGCACGGGGTCGGCGATCGAGCGGGGCACCGACGGGATGGCCGCCAGATGCCATACCACCTCGGCGCCGCTGAAGATCTCCTTCATCTCGTCAAAGTCCCGAATATCGGAGACGTGCGTCTCCACATGGTCCTGCACCTCTTCGAGGTTCGCCAGCTTACCGCTGGCCAGATTGTCGACCACCGCGACACGGCCAGCCCCCTCGGCCAGCAAAGCGCGAATGATCGCCGAGCCGATGAACCCGGCTCCTCCGGTGACTACGAATTTCGGTCTCATAGCTTCTTAATTTCCGCTTCCAGGTACCGGAGAGAGTCGTGGGCAATACGCTCGGCGCCGGCGGTAAAGTCGAAGGCCTCCATGGAGATCCAGCCCGTGTAGCCCTTGGCGGCCAGCACGCGCAGCACCGGTTTGAAATCCCAATCGCCGGTCCCGGGATGCTTGCCGTCCAGTTCGTTCACGTGAACGTGTTTGATGATATCGAAGTAGCGCTCCACGAGCACCTCGTGCGGCTCGGCTTCGAGAACCGCATTGTGGGAGTCGTACATCGTCTGCACCGCCGGGCTGCCGATTTCGGCCACATAGCGGGAGGCCTCTTCGAGCGTGTTCAGCACGTCGGTGTCATTCGGGGAAAGCGGCTCCATCAGCAGGGTCACGCCCCGGGAGGCGGCGTGTGCGCCGGCTTGGCGCAGCCCGTCCACGTAGCGCGCCGTGGCCTCCTCCTTCGTCGCCCCCCCGGTGGTCTTCCGTTGCGCCGGAGAGCCGAAGATCATCTTGCCGCCGCCCAGGTCCCCGCACAGGTCGATCAGCGTGGCGATGTGCAGCCAGCTCCGCGTCCGCAGCGCCGCGTCGGGGGTGGTCACGTGCAGCCCCTTGGGCGCCACCATCAGCCAATGGAGTCCGGCGAACTCGAGCCCCTCGCTCACAATAATGTCGGCGAGCTCCTTCCGGCGCGCCGGGCCGATGGCGGCCGGATCATCGGCCAGCGTAAAGTGGGCGATCTCGATGCCGTCATAGCCCAGCCGCTTGATGGTCCGGCACTGCTCGGCGAAATCCCAGCCCTGAAACACTTCGTTGCAGATCGCTTGGCGAAAAGGATAACTCATGGAACTCCTAGTGTAAGGTGTGCACTACCTTGATTGCATCGCCCGCCGGCGCGCCGAAGGACTCAAGGGCGCGGGCCAATGGGCGCCGCTCAATCATCGGCCGCAACCAGGCCGGCTCCAAGCCCGCCAGCGTGCCGATCGCTTGCCGAAAATGCTCCGGCCCCGCGTTCACGCTGCCGGTAATGGTCCGGTTGCCCACTATCAGATCGAGGAACGGCAGACGCACCGTTTCGTTCCGCGCGCCGAGCGTCACCATCACCCCGAGCGGCTTGAGACAACCGACTGCCGCGGCCGCCAGTTCGGCCGAGCCGCACGCTTCGATCACAAGATCGGCCTCCATCCCCGGCAGCTCGGTCCGGTACCGCACGCCCCCGGTCCGGAGCAACCGCGCCCGCGGCCCGTCTTCCGGCTCCCGCGAGACCACCGTCACCTGCCACCCGCGCCGTACCCCGGCCCAGGCGGCCAGCATGCCCACCGCGCCCGCCCCCAAAACGAGCAGTTGCGACGGCTCGCCGGGGTGCAGCCGCACCGCCACATCGCACGCCTTCTCGACGACACTCATCGGTTCCACCAGCACCGCGACATCGACGAGGCGCGGGGGGATCGCAAAGAGGTCCTCGGCCCGGTCGACGGCCCACTCGGCGCAGTAGCCATGTAAGCCGAAAATTCCGCGCTCCTGATAGGCGCCGGTGACGCACAGGTCGCGGCGGTGCCGGGCGCAGGAGGCGCACGGCGTCGGGCAGGCCCGCCGTACGGCCGGCACCACGATCGTCCCGGCGGCGAGGCCGGGTACGGAGGAGTCGGCCACCTCGGCTACCGCTTCGTGGCCCAGGATCAACTGGGACTCACCGGATGGGGGCGCGCCGAAGGCAAACGCCGCCAGGTCGCGGTCCGTGCCGCAGGTGCCGCACTCTTGGATCCGCAGCCGGACCTCGCCGCCGGCCGGTTCCGGTACGTCTGCCAGGCGCGGGCGCCGCTCGTCGAAGTCGAGCAGCAGAGCCCGCATTAACGCTTCTTGCCCACGGCAATCAGGCTCAAGCCGGGAAGCGGGATCAACCGGTCGAGCAGGCGCCAAACCCAGACGGTCTTATCAAAGAGCTTCAACGTGATCCGGGAGATGCGGCGGCTGCCGAGCAGACGGGAGTTAATCCACCAGGGCAAGGTGGCCACGCGGTTGTACGTCTCGAGCGAAACGACCTCCAGGCCGACCTCTTCAAACAATTTGGTGATGTCCGCCCGGCTGAAGCGGCGGAGGTGACCCAGCTCTTTATCGAGGGAACCATACAGGCCCGGTCCGTGCGGCACCAGCGCGACCAACCGCCCGCCCGGCGCCATCTTGTCCACCAGCCGACGCAGCACCGCGGCGGGGTCCGCCACTCGCTCGAGGCTGTTGAGCACGAGCGCCGTGTCAAACCCAGCGGGCAACTGGCCGTAGGCCGCCGGCTCCTCAATCCGCAAATCAAAAACCTGCACGCTGGGCGTTTTCAGGAAGCGGTTGCGCAGCGCATGGAGGTAAACCGCCTCGCTCTCACAGGCGTAGTAGGAGAGCTTCCGGCCCATCAGCCGTCCTGTGAAGTCGCCGATACCGGCGTCCAACTCGACGATCCGGTCGCCGAGATGCGGGCGCAGCAGCGCCGTCGCCCAGGCGATGTATTGCGGGGTGCCGGTCAGAGTGTTCAAATGCTGACGGCCATAGTTCTCTGCGTAGAGATCATCGACCAGCCAGAAGTAGAGGATCACCCCCAGCGCCTTCACGCCGTCCTTCCAACCGATCTTTTTGCCCTCTTCGAAGGTGCGGCCGTGGTAGCTGATCGGCACCTCGTACACGCGGAGCTTCCGCTTCGAGGTCTTCATCGTGATCTCCGGCTCAAAGCCGAAGCGGTCCGACCGGATGGGGATGCTCTTGAGCAGGTCCGTGCGGAACACCTTGTAACAGGTCTCGATATCGGTGCAGTGCAGATCCGAGAACATGTTGCAGATCAACGTGATCGTGTGATTGATCATCGAGTGCCAGAATCGCAGTACCCGCCGCTGCTCGCCGGCCATGTAGCGGGAGCCAAACACCGCATCGGCCCGGCCTTCGAGCAGTGGTTTCACCAGTGCCGGATACTCCGAGGGATCGTACTCGAGGTCGGCGTCCTGCACGAGCACAAAATCGCCCGTCGCCATGCCCAACGCCGTCCGAATCGCCGCGCCTTTGCCTTCGTTTTTCGGCTTGCGATAGAGCCGGATGTCCGGATGCTCGGCGACGAACTTATCCAGGATCTCCCCAGTGCCGTCCGTCGAGCAGTCATCAACGAGAATGATCTCCCGTTGCAATCCCTCAGGAAGCGGGGCTTCCAATACCTTCGCTAAACTCGCCAGAACGACCGTGCGCTCATTGTAGACTGGCACCAGAATCGAAAGAAGCATAATAGTTAGGCCGGTCTATCGACTCAAGGAAAACCAGACTGGGAGAGAGGAGATGGAGCGGGAGACGAGATTCGAACTCGCAACCAACAGCTTGGAAGGCTGTGACTCTACCATTGAGTTACCCCCGCTCATGTGAGGCTCTTTCAGTCTAACGACTCGGCGGCTCCAGGTCAATCTATTGGGCTCCTCGTCCAAGCACTACCGTTTTCAGCGTGTTGAGGACGATATAGGCGTCCAATGAGGGCGAGATGTGCTTAATGTAGTACAAATCATACTCCAACTTGGTGATCGTGTCCTCGACCGTATCCCCGTATTTATGGTTGATCTGCGCCCAGCCGGTAATCCCAGGCTTGACGAAATGACGCTGCCGGTAGAACGGAATCTTTTCTGACAGCGCCTTGACAAACTCCGGACGCTCCGGGCGGGGGCCCACGAAGCTCATCTCTCCCTTGAGCACATTGAAAAACTGCGGGAGTTCATCCAACCGGAACAGGCGCAGGTAACGGCCGATCGGGGTAATTCGCGGATCGTTCTTCTTGGCCCAGACCGCCCCGGTGCGCGCTTCGGCATCGGCGTACATCGACCGGAATTTCAGAACCGTGAAGGGGACATCGTTGAGCCCAACGCGCGTCTGCCGGTGCAGGATGGGTCCCTTCGAACTGACGCGCACGAGGATCGCGACAATCACCATCACCGGCGACAGGACGATCAATCCGATGAGGGCCAGCAGCCACGAGTAGATGGCCTGCACCGCGACACTGCTCGGCGCCGGGCCCAGTTCGCTCGAGAAAATCAGCTGCGACGGCCGCAGGTCCCGGGTGGAGACGCGGCCAAACGTCGACTCATACAGCACCGATCCCTCCACCACGAGAATTCCCGAAAGCCGCAAGTCCAGCAACTCATAAACCGGCATCCGCGCCCGGCGCTCCGACATGCCGACGACAATCCGGTCCGGCTTCAACTCCCCCGCCACCCGGCGAAGGTCGTCGACGCCCCCGAGTTTGGGAACCGCACCGCCAAACGGATCTCCGTCGCTGTCCTCGAGGTAGCCGATCACCTGCAGACCCAGCTCGGGCCGATTCGCGATCCGTTCGGAGATTTCCACCAGAACGCTCGAGCCCCCCACAAAAAGGATCTTCACCTGCCCCAAAGCCGAAAGCGCCAACCGCAGGAACGCCAGGCGCCACGCCGGCAGCAGGACCAGCATCAGTAGCGCGCCGTAGATCATCACCCAGCGCGAAAGCATCCACTCGGGGTTTACATAAGTGAGGAGCGCCTGGAACAGGAAGCTGATCCCGATCGCCATCGAGACCTGCTGTAGCAGCAGCATGCGGCTGCGCACCCGCAGGTTGTTGTACAAATCCTGAAAGTACAGGCCGCTCATCATACTGAACACAACGAACGACATCCGCGTCAGGCCGCCCTGGTCGATCAGGTAGAACTCCGGATCGAGATCCGTCACCCAAACCGATACCAGAACGAGACAGAACAGAATCAACGCCGCTTCCGAGATCAACAGCGCAAGCATGCTGGCGGGAAAAAAGACTCGGAATATGCGGATCATCAGGCGAGGAAAAAGATCGTCACAACGAAAACGATGGGCAGCTCAGGCAGGCCAGGAACAACGTCCGACCTTGGAGTATACCGAAGTTGGGGTACTACTCTTTACTCCCCAATGGGAAATATCGACCGAATTGGGAAAGTTCATTAGGGCGATTCAATTCTGCGAATTCCCTCTGCATCGATTGCGAATGTCTCAGCATCCATTGTAGCGGACGGAATCCCGACCGAAAATAGCCGGATTTAAGTTGTTCAATTTGCTGGCCCGGAAACTTGACACGCTCCCTCCCGCTGGCTAAACTGGAAACGTGGACTGATTTAGTCGCACATCAATCTCATGCTGAAGCTGACCAAAAAGGCCGATTATGGACTCATCGCGATGCGGCACCTGACCGCCGTCCGGCCGCGGTCGGCCAGCGCGAAAGAAATCGCCGATCATTATGGCCTCCCGGCCCCGGTTCTTGCGAAAATTCTGCAGACTTTGGTTCGCGGCGGCTATTTGACCTCTGAGCACGGCTCAAACGGCGGATATCGCCTCAGCCGCGCGCCGGAGGAGATCACCGCTTTTGACATTGTCCGGACGATCGATGGCCCCATCTTCCTGACCTCCTGCTTTACGGAGAACGGGGACTGCGAGCATCACAAAAAATGCTCCATTCGCGACCCCCTGCGCCGCATCCATGAGGGCATTATCGCCCTGCTGACCAAGATGACGATGACGGAACTCGCCACCGACTCCGATGCTGCGTCCTCCGTTGTCCCCGCTGCCTTAATTGGCGGCGCCTCCTTAACCGTTTTGAATCGCCAGTAACCATGAAACCAATCTATTTCGACAACCACGCCACCACGCAGTTGGATCCTCGCGTTCTGCAGGCCATGCTGCCGTACTTCACTGAGCATTTCGGGAATGCGGCCAGCCGCAATCATGCCTATGGCTGGGAAGCGGAAGAAGCCGTTGAAAAGTCCCGGCGTCAAATCGCTTCGCTGATCGGGGCTAACGCCAAGGAAATCGTCTTTACGAGCGGCGCCACCGAATCGAATAACCTCGCCATCAAGGGCGTCGCCGAGATGTATGCCGAGAAGGGCAACCACATCATCACGGCCGCCACCGAGCACAAGGCCGTGCTCGATACCTGCAAGCACCTTGAAAAGAAGGGCTGTCGGGTGACTTACCTCCCCGTGATGGGCGATGGGCGCATTGACCTCGACATGTTGCGCGACGCGATCACCGACAAGACGATCCTGATCAGCATCATGTACGCCAACAACGAGATCGGCGTCGTGCAGCCGATTGCCGAGATCGGCAAGCTCGCCAAGGAGCGCGGCGTTCTGTTCCACACCGATGCCGTGCAGGCCGTGGGCAAGATTCCCGTCAACGTGCTTGCGGACAATGTGGACCTGATGTCGATCACCGGCCATAAGATGTACGGACCGAAGGGCGTGGGCGCCCTGTACGTGCGCCGCAAATCGCCGCGGGTGCAGTTGACCGCTCAGATGGACGGTGGCGGGCACGAGCGCGGCATGCGTTCGGGCACACTGAACGTCCCGGGTATCGTCGGCCTCGGCGAGGCTTGCGCAATTGCCCAGGCGGAGATGCCGGAAGAGTCCAAGCGGCTGCAGGCGATGCGGGACCGGTTGCGCGCCAAGTTTGAGTCGGCCCTCGATGAGGTGTTCATCAACGGTTCGATGGAGCACCGGCTGCCGCACAACCTCAATATGAGCTTTGCCTATGTCGAAGGCGAGAGCCTGCTGATGGGCATCGACGACATCGCGGTCAGCTCCGGCTCGGCCTGCACGTCGGCCACACTCGAACCCAGCTATGTGCTCAAGGCCCTCGGCTTGGGCGACGATATGGCGCACACCTCGATTCGCTTCGGCCTCGGCCGCTTCAATACCGACGCCGAAATCGACTATGTCGCCGACAAACTGATTTCTGTTGTGCAGAAACTGCGCGAACTTTCGCCGCTCTACGAGATGGTGAAAGAAGGCATTGACTTAAGCAAGGTCCAGTGGACCGCTCATTAATTCCAGGAGACTATCATGGCCTATTCCAATAAAGTACTTGATCACTACAACCACCCGCGGAACGTGGGTTCCCTGGACAAGAATGACTCCCATGTCGGCACCGGCATGGTGGGCGCGCCGGAATGCGGCGACGTCATGAAGCTCCAGATTAAGGTCAACCCCGAGACGGGCGTCATTGACGATGCCAAGTTCAAGACCTTCGGCTGCGGCTCCGCCATTGCCAGCTCCTCGCTGGCTACCGAATGGCTGAAGGGCAAGACCGTCGATGAAGCTCTGGCGATCAAGAACACCGACATTGTGAACGAACTGGCACTGCCGCCGGTGAAGATTCACTGCTCGGTGCTCGCCGAAGACGCCATCAAGGCCGCCATCAACGATTACAAGGTCAAGCAGGGCGCTGATGTCTCGTCGCTGGTGCAGGCTCACTAACTTATGATTGAAGTTACTCCCAAAGCGGTCTCCAAGATTCGCCAGGCTTTTGAAAAGCAGGGTGTGCAGGGCGGGCTGCGGCTCGGCGTGCTGGGCGGCGGCTGCTCCGGGCTGAGCTATCAGTTCAAATTCGATACCAAACCCCGGCCCACGGATAAGGTCTTCGACTACGACGGCGTGCAGGTCTTCGTCGACCCGAAGAGCTTTATCTACCTGGATGGTATGACGCTCGACTACCACGAGAGTCTCATGCAGTCCGGATTTGAGTTTCACAATCCGAACGCCAAAAAGGCGTGCGGCTGTGGCACCTCCTTCACGGCATGAACTCGCTACCCTCCGATTACTACTCGGTATTCGGAATTGCTCCTACCTTGGCGCTGGATCTCCCGGAGCTTCAGCGCCAATTCTATGTTCTGAGTAAGCAATTCCATCCGGACCGGTTCGCCCGGGCCTCGGCGCCTGAACAGCAGTACGCGCTGGACTTCACAAGCCTGCTGAACGACGCCTGGCGGGTGTTGCGGGATCCGGTCTCCCGCGCCGAGTACCTATTAAAGCAGCAGGGTCTCGAGCCGGGGGATAGCCGGACGAATCCGCCGCCGCCGGAACTGCTCGAAGAGGTCTTCGAACTCAATATGGCCCTCGAAGAGCTCCGCGCCGGGGACGGCGACGCCCGCGGCCCCATTGCCGAGGCCTTGGACCGGTTCCTCGCCATGCGGGACCAGCTCGATCGGGACCGTGAGGCGCTGTTCGTTCGCTACGACGCCCAACGCGACGCCGCCACGCTCGGCGATCTACGGGCCCTTCTCAACCGGCGCCGCTACATCGAAAATCTCGTTCGGGACGCCCAGCAAGCTCTCTCCTAAACCGTCATGTCAGTTCTCCAAATCGACTTCGGCGACGACTCGCCAACCTCTGCGCCCCGTGTCGTGGGCATCGATCTCGGCACTACGAATTCCCTGGTTGCCTATCTGGACCTCACGGCTCCCAAAGTGATCCCGGGCGCCGATGGCTCCCCCTTGGTTCCAAGCATCGTCCACTTCCCCGCCAGCGGAGAGCCCGTTGTGGGCGCCGCGGCGCAGCAGGCGCTGTTGACCGATCCGCACAACACCGTCTATTCGGCCAAACGGCTGATGGGCCGTGGGGCGGCGGATGTCGCCGGCGAGCTTTCGCTGCTTCCCTTCTCTCTGGCGGCCGGCAGCGAAAGCGTCATCCGTCTCGCCGTCGGCGGGCGGGAAGTGACGCCGCCCGAGGTGGGCGCCTACGTTCTCCGCCAACTCAAGCAGAACGCCGAAGCGGTTCTGGGCGAGCCCGTCACGCAGGCGGTGATCACCGTTCCGGCCTACTTCAATGACGCGCAACGGCAGGCGACAAAGGACGCAGGCCGCATCGCGGGGCTGGAGGTGCTCCGGCTCGTCAACGAGCCGACGGCAGCGGCGCTCGCCTATGGCCTCGACAAGCGGCAGAACGGGACCATCGCGGTGTACGACTTCGGCGGCGGCACGTTTGACATCTCAATCCTGAAGCTGCAGGAAGGCCTGTTTGAAGTTCTGGCCACCAACGGCGATACGCATCTGGGCGGCGACGATATCGACAACCTGCTGCTGCGGGTGGCTCTTGAAGATATCGCCAGCGAGTGGGGCCGCGATCTCAGCGCGGACAACGAAGCCATTCAACGGCTGCGCCGGGCCGTCATTGACGCTAAGCACGAGCTCTCCACGCTGCCGGCCACCACGATCGCCTTCGATTACGACGGCCGCGAGTACCGCCGCCATCTGCCGCGGGAGGTCTTCGACAAGTTGATCACCCCCATCATCGACCGGACGCTCGGCCCTTGCCGCTCCTGCCTGGCCGATGCGGGACTGACGCCGGAGCAGATCGATGAGGTCGTGCTGGTGGGCGGCTCGACGCGCATTCCGCTGGTACGCCAGGCGGTGCGCGCACTGTTTAAAGCCGAGCCGCATACGGAATTGAACCCGGATGAAGTGGTGGCGCTGGGGGCGGCGGTGCAGGCCGGGATTCTGTCGGGTGAAGTGGAGGATCAACTCCTCCTCGACGTCACCCCGCTCTCGCTCGGCATTGAGACCATGGGCGGCGTGGTGAGTAAGCTGATCCTGCGGAATTCCACCATTCCCGCCTCGGCCACCGAGCAGTTCACCACTGCCGTCGATGGCCAGCGCAACGTGCTGATCCATGTGCTGCAGGGCGAGCGGGAGTTGGCCAAGGATTGCCGATCGCTGGCCCGTTTCGACCTCAAAGACATCGACCCGGTGATGGCGGGCATGGCGCGCATCGAGGTCCGGTTCCTGATTGACGCCAATGGCATTCTGAACGTGTCGGCGAAGGATCTGCGAACCGGTAAAGAGCAGTCGGTGGAGATCAAGCCCAGCTACGGGTTAACCGATGAGCAGGTTGAGGCGATGATCCTCGAAAGCTTCGACAAGGCCGAAGAGGACTTCAAAGAGCGGCAAGTGCGGGAGACCCGGGTGGAAGCCGATCGGGTGCTGGCGGCCGTCGAGAAGGCCAAGCAGAGCGATGCCTGGTTCGAGCTGCCCGCTTCCGAACAGGCCGGCATCGACCAGGCGCTGAACGAATTGCTGTTGAGCTACCACGGAGACGATTACGTGCTGATTCAGAGTAAGATGGAAGCACTCGATCACGCATCCCGTGGTTTGGCTGAAACCATGATGAATAGCGCCGTCCGCGGCGCCCTCAAAGGGACCAAAATCGAATGAAAAAACTCTCCTGGCAGGATTTTGAAGACATCGGTCTCGCCCTGCTCGACGCCCACCCCGACGTCGACCCGCTACAGGTGCGCTTTACCGATCTCCGCGAATGGGTACTGGCGCTGCCGGACTTCGCCGACGACCCCATGAAATCGAATGAAGGCAAGCTCGAAGCGATTCAGATGGCGTGGTATGAAGAATGGAAAGATAATCAAGACTAGACTAGTTGCATAGAAATGCCCCGTCTGCTGTTCTGTTGGCTCTTTTGCGCCGTCTCCCTGCTTTCCGCTTCGGTGGAAGGCAAGTGGGAGATGTTGTCGCTGGAGGACGACAATAAAGGACAGCGGTTGGGTACGGTGGTGTTCGGGCAGAAGTCGGCTGATGTCGTGCTGGCCGATGGCACCAGGATTACGCTCAACTACACCCTTTCCAATGGATACCTGGCCGGGGATTCAACGGCCGCGGGCAAAAAGGTGATCTCGATTCTGCGCGGCCGGTTCGACGACCGCCGGGACAGCTTGACGATGGCCCTCATCATCCGTTTTCTCGACAATACGGGCACCAACCGCTCGTTAAAAGTGAACGCTGCCCGGCTCCCCTAACGATGATCGCGATCCTTCCCGCCAGCCCCTTGCATGGCCCCGGCGCCGCCGCCGTGGCCGAATCGGTTCGCTTTCACTTGGATTCGGCCCGTTCGACGGAAGGATATCTGCTTCACGTCGTCTCGGCGGAGGAGTACGCGAGGCGCTTTGCCGCTTCGGCCTACTCCGTGGTCGCGGTTGACGAGGGCGAGGTAGTCGGATTCCTCCGCGCCGTGGGCGGCGAGGAGGCGGAGCTGTCCCCACAGTACGCCGAACTCACGGCACCGCTGCCGCTTACGGGCTATCTGCTCATTGACCAGATCGGGCTGCTGCCCGCTTATAAGGGGAAGGGCTTGGCGCAGCAGATGCTCGATGCCGTAATTGCCCGGAGTGGCGCGAGCCGGTTGGGCGCCGTCATTATGCATGGTCCGGTACGCAACGCCCGCTCGCTCGGCTTCTTCACGGGGCGGAACGGATTTTCGCTGGTGCGCGAACTCTCCGAGCCACCTTTCGAATGGGGATACTACGAAAAACGGCTAGTCGTGGTATCCTGACAGAAGTGCGTGGGGAGCGCCAACGCTATTTTTGCGCGTTGTCGCCCTACGTCATTATTCCCCCAAGGAAATCCCATGCCGAAGTTGAAAACGCACAAGGGCGCGAAGAAGCGCTTTAAGAAGACCGGCTCAGGTAAGGTCATGCGGCATCACGCCAATGCCCGCCACCTGCTCTCCGGCAAAAGCCGCGCGCGCA
This sequence comes from Terriglobales bacterium, assembly GCA_027485675.1. Lineage (GTDB taxonomy): Bacteria > Acidobacteriota > Terriglobia > Bryobacterales > Bryobacteraceae. The sequence continues at coordinate 53,347 of JAIXQP010000052.1, forward strand.
AGCGGAAGCTGAAAGGTGACGTCGTAATGGATGCCACCAATAGCCCCGAAATGCTGCGGATGCTGCCCTACTAGGGCAGCCCCGCTACCCGAGCGGCCGAGGCTCCTCGCACGTGCCCGTTCCGCCGGACAGACTAATTCACTCACAAGGAGACAAACGTGCCCAGAGTAAAACGATCTACTAAACGTACAAATTACCGGAAGAAAACTCTCGCCCGGGCGAAAGGATACTTCCTCACTAAGTCCAAGCTGAATCGCTCGGCCCAGGAAGCGGTAGAGAAGGCTTTGAAGTATGCCTTCACCGGCCGTCGCCAGAAGAAACGCAACTTCCGCTCGCTGTGGATTGTGCGTATCAACGCGGCTTGCCACCTCGGCGGCATCTCGTACAGCAAGTTCATGGCCGGCATCAAGAAGGCTGGCATCGAGCTGAATCGGAAGATGTTGGCCGATATCGCCGCCACCGACGCTTCGGCCTTCGCGGCCCTTGTCGATAAGGCCAAAGCAGCCCTCGCGTAAACTACCATGGGACAGCTGTTCGAAGATACCGACAGCCTGGACGGCCTTGAGGAGCGTATCCTCAAGGTCGTCGACCTGATCCAGCAGCTCCGGGAGGAGAACCAATCTCTCCGGGATCAGTTGACGGCGAGTGAAGCTGAGGCGCGCAAGGCTAAGGCCGAACTCGATAACTTCCAATCCTCCTCCTCTTCGGCGGAGAAAGAGTTGGAACTGCTTCGCTCCGAACGGAAGCAGGTTAAGAACCGCATTGAAAAATTGCTCGGACAAATGGACCGCTTAGCGGACTCCTAGGGTTCCTGTTATGGATGCGACTGCCCCCTCGGATCCAGTAAAAGTACGTGTGACCGTGTTCAATCAGGTCTACAATCTCTCGACGACGGGAGACCCGGCCGAATTGGAAGAATCGGCGCGCCGCGTGGACGAATTGATGGCGTCTATCGCGCGGGGTGGAAACCTGGATGCGGCCCGCATTGCGGTGCTGGCCGCCATGCATCTGGCCGATCAGCTTCGGTTAGCCGAGCAGGCAACCGCCCGGTTGCAATCCGCGGTGCGGCAGCTCGACAAGGTGATTGACGCTGCCTAACGCGGCGCTGCGTGGGTGGCCTGAAACGGGTCCAGCCGGCTCAGAAAGTCCGCCCACATCAGAACTCGACGCCGTCATCGCCGGCCAGAGCGAACTTCTCCGCCAGGTTAACCTGGTTCATGCCTTCAACCTATCTCGCTCTGTTGCGCGGAATCAATGTCGGCGGCCGGACCAGCCTTCCCATGGCGGAGCTCGTCCGGCTCTGCGAAGCGGCCGGTTGCACCGGCGTCCAAACGTACATCCAGTCGGGCAACGTTCTGTTTAACGCCGAACCCGCCGTCGCTGCCGCTCTCCCCGGCCTGCTCCCCTTCCCCACACTCATCCGCACCGCCACCGAGCTTGACGCCGTCATCGCTGGCAACCCCTACCCGCCCGAACACTCCCACGTCACCTTCCTGTTCGCACCCGCTCCGCCGCTGCCCCTTCCCCAACCACCGGAAGCCCTGACGGCCAATGGCCTTCACCTCTACCTCTACCTGCCCAACGGCGTCGGCCGCAGCAAACTCGCCGCCGCCATGCCCAAACTCGGCACCACCCGCAATTGGCGCACCGTCACCAAACTCCGCCAACTGATGGCGGGCTGAGCGCACTTGCTATCCTGACCGGATGCTCCTTCGCTGCGGCCTTCTCCTTCTGGTGGCGCTCGCTGCTGTCCCCCAGGACCTCCTCGTCACCGGGCCGGCCACCCTTTTCCTGGTCCGCCACGCCGAACGCGCCGGCGGCTCTCCCGACGATCCCATTACGAAGTTCGGAGAGGAACGCGCCGCCTTGCTGAGCCGCACCCTTGGGGAAGCCGGCGTCCGCAAGATCATCGTCAGCGAGACGCTGCGATCCCGCCAGACTGCGGAACCCCTCGCTGCCGCCCTCAAACAGAAACCCATCGTCATCAAGCGCGGCGCCTTGGCCGAAGTTGTCGCCGAACTGCGAAAGAGCGTGGGCAACGGCTCCATCGTCGCCATCCGTCACTCCGATGAGATCCCCGCTCTCGTCGAAGCCCTCGCCGGGCCCCCGCTGAAAGTGCCCGCCTATGGCGACCAGGAGTACGACCGCCTCCTGGTCCTCACGCTGATCCAGGGCCGGGCGATCAACGTCCGCACCCTGCGCTTCGGGCGCTAATCCTTCGCGGCGGCCACGCGCCCCGTCGCCCACTCGCTCTCGCGGCCCGGTCCCGTCACGTGCAGCATCCCTTCGGCATCCACTCGCATCGTCACTCCCAACAGCGGTTTGCCGCCGAACGCCACCGGCCCGCCCATCTCCCAGAACACGAGCCAGTCCCCTTCCCCCGGCTTCCACTCGCGCCCCATCGCCATCGCGAAAAGCAACTCGTATAGCCGGCCCGCCACCGGCGTTCCGAACATCGCCGCGCTTTCGATGGTCGCCAGCAGATCCTGTTGCCGCACCGCGACTCCCTCGAACCGGATGGGCCCGTCGCCCAGCGCCAACACCGCCGCCATTACCGCAATGGCATACTCCCGGTCGTCCGTCGCCGCAACCTCTTCGACGCGGCCTCCCCGGCGCCGGTTCGCCTCGCGCCACCACTCGCCGTAGGTCATCGTCCCCACGGCCAGCGTCTCGCGCTCGCGCAGCGCCACATCGTGGAACCGCTCGGCCAGTGTCTCGCCGATCAGGCGCAGCACCTGCCGCTGCACCTCCTCGGGCGTCGTCTCGGACGGCAAGGGCTTGCCGATCGAAATCGTTACCGGCCAGCGCCGCCACGGAAACCACGGCGCCGGAGTTGGCGACAGCGGGTGCTTCCACAAGCCGCTGATGTGCATCGGGATAATCGGGGCATCCGTGCCCTGCAGGATCTTCTCGTACCCCCGGCGGAACGGCCCCATCGCGCCGGTCCGGGTGATCTCTCCCTCCGGAAAGATCCCGACCATGTGGCCCTCTTTGATCACGGCCTGCGCCCCGCGCAGGTTGGCGACAATCTCGCGGATGCCCTCCTGCGCCATCGGAATGCAGAACAGCGCTTTGGCAAACGGCTGGGCGTACTTGTTCTCGTAGTAAGGCTTCCAGAGCAGGTACCGGATCCAGCGCCGTGTCCCGCTTCCCATTAGAAACGCATCGAGGAAGGAGTAGTGGTTCGCCGCTACCAGCGCCGGGCCGGTCGCCGGCAGCTTCTCCCCCCGGCGTTTCACCCGCAGCAAGACCTTCAAAACGCCGTGCATGAACAGGCGCAACGCTTCGGAAAAGAGAATCAACCGCGCACCGCCAAGGCCAACGCGCCTAACGTTCCCGCCCGTTGCCCGAACTTCGGCGCCCGAATCAACGGCATCGGCGCGTAACCGGCCATGTACTTCTTCGCCGCCGCCCGCACCTTTCCTAACATCCCCGCGTGTTTCATCACCCCGCCGCCCAGCAAAACCATCCGCGGCGACAGGACGCACGCATAAATCTGCAACGCCATACCCAGATACTCCGCCGCCAACTCATAATCATAGCCCCGCGCCGCAATCGCCGGTCCGGAAGCCAAGCCTTCTAAACAATCTCCATGCGCAAAACAGATGCCCGGCGCCGCGTCCAACCGTGGCACCCGCACATGCCCCATCTCCGGGTGCAGCAACCCGTGCAACAGCTTGCCGCCGACCACGCCGCCGCCTCCAATGCCCGTTCCCACCGTCACGTAGAGCAGCGGATCCACGCCCTGCCCCGCGCCCCACAGGTGCTCGCCGAGCGCCGCGCCGTTCACATCCGTATCGAGTACCGTCTTCGCTCGCAGCGCCCGCTCCACCGCCGCTTGAATCGCAAAGCCGCGCCAGGCGACTTTCGGCGTCGTCTTCGCAATCTTGCCCCCGGCCAGGTCTACGGGTCCGAAACAGGCGATACCCACTCGCTTCACTTTTTTCCCTGCGAAAAACGCGGCCACCCCGGCCATCGTCTCTTCCGGCGTCGTCGTGGGAATCTCGGCGGAAATAACGACATCCTCCGGTCCCGTTCCCACCGCGCACACGAACTTGGTGCCCCCCGCTTCGATTGCTCCGAACATCCCTATATTGTATGTTGGATGCAGTTATGCGGACACTTGTGTTCTTCGTGCTAACCGCTTATTTGCTGCCGGCGCAGGACCTTGCCGAACGCGCCCACGCCGTTCTCGCCCAAAACTGCCTTGGTTGCCATAGCAGCGCCGCGAAACTGTCGGGTCTCGATCTCTCGACGCGCGAAGCCGCCTTGAAAGGCGGCCACGCCGGACCCGCGCTCGTCCCCGGCGACGCGGCCGCCAGCCGCCTCTATAAGGCGGTCGCCCGTATGGCTGGCGTCCCGGCCATGCCCGCGGCCAAGCCGCTCCCCGCCGCCGCGGTCGCCACGCTCAAAGAGTGGATCGACGCCGGCGCCCCCTGGCTCAACGCTCCGTCCACACCCATTCCCAACTGGTGGTCCTTCCAACCCGTCCGCCGGCCCGCGGTCCCCGCCGCTTCTCCCTGGACCAAGAACCCCATCGACCACTTCATCGCCGCCAAGCACGCCGAAAAGGGCTTCCGCCCCGCTCCCGAAGCCGACCGCGCCACCCTCGTCCGCCGGGTCTACCTCGACCTCACCGGTCTGCCCCCCACCGCCGCCCAACTCGCCGCCGCCCCGCCCTACGAACAACTCGTCGACCAGCTCCTTGCCTCCCCCCGCTACGGCGAAAAGTGGGGCCGCTACTGGCTCGACCTCGTCCGCTACTCCGACACCGCCGGCTTCGAACTCGATACCCACATCCCCGACGCCTGGCGCTACCGCGACTACGTCATCGACTCCTTTAACAACGACAAGCCTTACCCCCTCTTCCTCCGCGAACAGATCGCCGGCGACGAACTCTTCCGCGACGATCCCGCCGCCATCAGCGGCACCGGCTACTACTGCGTCGGCCCCAATCGCGACTACTTCCCCGACCAGGCCGACATCAACCGCGTCGAAACCCTCACCGACTTCGTGGATACGACCTCCTCCGTCATCCTCGGCCTCTCGGCCGGCTGCGCCCGCTGCCACGATCACAAGTTTGATCCCATCCCGCAGCGCGACTACTTCCGACTGCAGGCCATCTTCGCGCCCTTCGTCAAGACCCGCATCCCGCTCAGCCGCCTCGAATCCCTCGGCTTTGATACCGCCGAAAACAAGCGTGAGATTCAGCTTCGAGAGATCGGTGAGCAAATCCGCTCCATCCAAAAGGATTGTAAGGATTTAGCCAATTGCTCCGACCCGCGCTTGCTGCCCATTCAGCAACGCCTCGTCAAGATGTTCGCGGGTTATAAATCGAAGCCCTTCGCCTGCGGGATTACCGACATCAGTGATGTCTCACCCAAGACCTTCATCCCTGGTAAGAGCAAGCAGGAGATCTTCCCGGGCTTCTTCACCGCCCTCGGCGGCGGCGATGTGTCGCTCGAGCCGCCCGAGCTGCCGGTCGCTACCGGCCCGATCCCCTATCAGCCCACCACCGGCCGCCGCGCCGCGCTCGCGGCGTGGCTGACGAAAGAGGATCATCCACTAACGAACCGTGTCATCGTTAACCGTATCTGGCAGCAGCACTTCGGCCGCGGCGTTGTCGCCACCCCCAACGACTTTGGCACCCGTGGTGCTCCGCCCTCGCACCCCGAACTCCTCGACTGGCTCGCCAGCGAATTCGTCGCCCAGGGCGGCTCCTTCAAGCGGCTTCACCGGCTGATTCTCACAAGCGCCACCTACCGCCAGGCGGTCGCCCCCAACCCCGCCGACCCGGAGAACGTCTATCTCGCCGGCTTCAAGCGCCGCCGCCTGGCCGCCGAGGAGATCCATGACGCCGTGCTGCAGTCCGCCGGTTCCCTGAATCTGAAGATGCACGGCAAGCCCGTTGTTCCGCCGCTGAGCAAAGAGGAGCTGTTCAATCTCATCGGCCGCCCGGAGGATACCTGGGTCCTCTCCTCCGACCCCACCGAGTACACCCGGCGTGCCGTTTACATGTTCAACAAGCGCACCTTCCGCCTGCCGATGATGGAGGTTTTCGACGCGCCCGAGAGCATGATGACCTGCGCCCGCCGGGAGTCCTCCACCTCCGCCCCGCAGTCGCTGAGCCTCTTCAACGGCGACTTCCTGCTCCGTCAGGCCCGGGCCATGGCCACCGAGTTGGCCGTTGCCGCCGATCCGGTGCAAACCGCTTGGCAGCGGATTCTGGTTCGCCCGCCCACAGCCGCCGAGCGCCAATCCGCCACCGCGTTTCTGGCGACCCAGCAGGAGAACGCCGGCACCCGCGAAGCCGCTCTGACGGAGCTGGTGCGCGGTCTCTTTAACTTCAACGAATTTCTTTACGTGGACTAGCTAACATGCTCACCCGCCGCAACTTCCTCACCAAGACCGGCGCCGGATTTGGCGCCTTGGCCGCCGCCAGCTTGCTCGAAGCCGGAGCCAAGCCGTCCCACTTCCCGACGAAGGTGAAGACGGTCATCTACCTCTTCATGCACGGCGGTGTGAGCCACATTGATACCTGGGACCCCAAGCCCGAGCTGACCAAACGGTCCGGCCAGACGATTCCGGCCTCGTTCGTCAAGGGGTTAAAGACGAGCCGCATCGACTTCACCAAGGCGATCATGCGCGGCTCGCCGTGGGAGTTCCGGCGCTACGGCCAGTCGGGTCTTGCCGTGTCGGATCTTTTTCCGAACATCGCCAAGCACGCCGATTCGCTGGCGCTGATCCGCTCCTGTTACGGTGATGCGTTTGACCATGCGCCCGCGATGTACCTCCGCAGCACCGGTTCGCAGTTCCCCGGCCGGCCCAGCCTCGGCTCCTGGTCGATTTACGGCTTGGGTTCGGAGAACGAGAACCTGCCGGGGTTCGTGGTGATGTCGGATGGCGCGATGAAGTGCGGTCCGCAGGGGTATGGCGCGGGGTTCCTGCCGGCGATCTATCAGGGCACGGTGTTCCGGGGCGGCAAGTATCCGATCCTCGACCTGGCCACGCCCGAGGGGATAGCGGACAAGACGCAACGGACGACGCTCGACTTTTTGAACCAGTTGAACCAGCAGCACTTGGCCGCGCGGCCGGGTGATTCGGATCTGGAGGCGCGCTTAGCCTCCTATGAACTCGCCTACCGGATGCAGTCCGCGGCGCCGGACGCGGTGGATCTCAGCAGCGAGAGCGAGGCGACGAAGAAGCTGTACGGCATTGGCGAAACCAAGACTGACGATTTTGGCCGCAAGTGTCTCTTGGCGCGCCGGTTAGCGGAGCGCGGGGTGCGGTTCATCCAGCTGTACTCCGGCACTCACCAGGGCGACGATTGGGATGCGCATAGCGACCTGACCGGCGGCCACAACAAGATGGCGGCCAAGAGTGATCTGCCGATTGCGGGTCTGCTGACGGATCTGAAGGGCCGGGGGCTGCTCGACCAGACGCTGGTCATTTGGGGTACTGAGTTCGGCCGCACGCCGCTCGCCGAAGGAGCCAACGGCCGCGACCATCATCCGTATGCGTTCTCGATGTGGATGGCGGGCGCGGGGATCAAGGGCGGTAAGGTGTACGGCGCGACGGACGAGTTCGGCCTGCGGCCGGTGGAGAACCCGGTGGACAGCCACGACGTCAACGCGACGATTCTGCGGCTGATGGGCATGGACCACACCAAGCTGACCTACTTCTACCAGAGCCGCGACATGCGCCTGACCGACGTCCACGGGGAGCGGGAGTTTACGAAGTTCTTGCTGGCCTGAACTGGCCGCCTGTCTAATACGCCGGTGCGTTCGGGGCGACCGGCTTCAAGTGGAGATCGTGAAAATTGAAGCTGAAATCGGTCAGCGGCGACACCGCCTTCATCCGGACGTCGGCAATGCTTCCGCTCTCATCGAGAGAAAAGGTGACGTAGGCGTCGGCATCGAGGGACCGATCGTTCCATCGCACGATGAAGGTATTGTAGTGGAAATGCTCCAGGGTCCCCGTCAGCGCCGGGGTGTGTGAAAACCGCATCTGCAACCGGTCCCCTCCGGTGACCTGCACATCGCCGTACCAGGCATCCCGGTATCGCCCGGCGTAGGAGGCCAGCGGCAAGCTGGGCTTGGAGTCCGCGTTCCGCTTTCCGGACGTCTCCCCCATGGTCTTCGCCGCTTCCGCCAGCGCCTTTTTCCGAACCGCACCGAAAGCGGTTACCCAGTCCTTGCCGGGTGCATTGAGATAGTGATCGAGGATGGTGTTCTTCACCGCTAGAAACGCGCCATTTTCCTGCTGGTTCGTCAACACGATGACTCCCAGATTCCTATCCGGAATCATGGTCACGAACGTCACCATCCCCAACAGGCCGCCGCTATGGGACACCGTCAAGTGCCCGCGATACTCTGAGATCCCTTCTCCCATCGCATAGGCCGCGAAGTTCGCTTTCAACTCTTGCAGTTCCGGCGGTGGGGGAGACTGCGGGACGAAGATCAAGGGCGTCCACAGCGTCTTCACTTGGGTTTCGCTCAGTAACCGCTTGCCATCGGGAGTTACGCCCTTGTTCAGGAGCGTGGCCACCCACTTGGCCATGTCGAAAGCGGAGGACACCAGCGAACCGGCCGGCGCGACGCTGTCCAGAGGCGAATGCGGCAACTCCTTCAAGACCCCGTCCGATGGCGCGTGCGGCATCGCTGCGTCCATCGATCGCGCGAGCTGTCGCACGCTGGTCAGGCTCGTGGTCATCCCAAGCGGCTTGAAGAATCGCTCCCGAATGAACTCGTCCCACGGCTGGCCCGAAACCCGTTCCACCACCGCGCCCATCACGTTATAGAGGATATTGTCGTAGTCATAGCGTTCGCGAAATCCATGTTTCAGCGGTACGAACCGTAGCCGGTAGAGCACCTCTGCGGAGGTGAGGTCCGAAGCCGGCCACCACAACAGGTCGCCCGCGCCTAACGGCAGACCGCTGCGGTGGCAAGGCAGGTCGCGAATCCGCATCTCCCGGGTCACATACGCATCCGACATGGCGAACTCCGGCAGCCGGTCGATGACGCGATCGTCCCAGGAGAGCTTGCCTTCGTCCACCAGCATCGCGAGGGCCGCGGAAGTGAACGCCTTCGTATTCGAAGCGATGGCGACCAGAGTGCGCTCGGTCATCGGTTCTTTCGTCGTCAGACTCCGCACTCCGTATCCTTTCGCGAGCGCCACCTTGCCGTCTTTCACCACCGCCACGGAGATGCCGGGCACGTTGAATTCTTTTCGAGCGCGTTCGACGGTGGCGCTGACGAGTTGCTCCAGACCTGCGTTGGATTGTCCGAAGGCAAGACCGCAGAGTAACAGGTAGGGGGCAAAACGACGCATCCCGAAAGTGTAATACCGTCGCTTGGCGGCGACAAGACGTGGCTTAGCCATTGCTCGTTCCACGACCGGCCAGCCCCTCCGCAAGCCAATCTCACGGGCGGCCACACCAATGATGGCGGTTCCAGGCTAGGCTCATCGCGGGCCTGTTGACCGGCCTCCGCCCGGTGGAGAACCTGGTTGATAGCCACGACGGCAAGGACAGGCGCCTGACCGACGTTCCCCGGGGAGCGGGAGTTTCCGTAGTTCTTGGTGGATTAAGCCGCTGCTGCTCCGGGAGAGACCCCATTCGTGCAAAGCAGGAAACGAGGGGCGACCGGGCGGTGCTACCTGACGGACTCGATGATCTGGATCTCACGCTTCAGAAGTCCGATAAGCATTTCACCGAGAGGGACGCCTTTGTCTGCCGCTCGTTCCGTCACCGGGCTTCGCTGATGCTGTGGTCCTCGTCCGGAATCGTCAACGCGAGCGGATCCCGAAACGCTTCGGCAGCTCGTTCGAAATCCACATCATGTTTGGTGAAGCTGGCATTCCAACAAGAACGCTGCCATGACTGGCCTTCATTCTCGCTCGAAGCACGAAGTCCTCCCGGGCAACCAACTTGAAAGGATTGCGAAGAAAAAGGATAATTCCGGGATGCTGACACTCCGTCCTCGCACCATCCGGCTTTCGGTTCTGGTTGCGTTTTTGCTCTGGGCTGGTTCCGCCTGCGCTCAGCAGCAGCCTCCGGTTCTCGAGCAGATCCGGGCGCATCGGAAAGGAATTGCCGTATGGTGGGTCGGCAACGCCGGTTGGCTCATCAAGGCTGACGAACTCCTCATTGGGATCGACCTCGACCTCAGCCTGCCGAACAAGATCACTCCGCCCGTCATCAAGCCCGAGGAACTCGCCGGCGATCTGGACGTGGCGTTTGTCAGCCATCAACACGGAGACCACTGCAATCTGCCCACGATCGACGCGCTGGCCAAAGGGCGCCGGACGGCCTTCGTCTTGCCGGCCACATGCCTCAAGAGGACCACGCGAATCGCCATCCCGTCGGAAAGGCTGATCGTCCCGGAGCCCGGGCGCCCCTTCGACGTCAAAGGCGTTGCCGTCGAACCCATCAACGCCATTCACGGCAATCAGGACTTCACGGTTCTGACTCGCGAGCCGGATTTCGTGGAATCGATCCGGGCCAATTGTGGCTATGTTCTCAACATCCTGGGCAAGCGCTTTCTTCACCCGGGCGATTCCGTGCTCACCGAACAACATCTTGGCCTGAAGAACATCGATGTCTTGTTCGTCTCGCCGACCATCCACAACATGTACATCGATCGCTCGATGATTCTGATCAACCGTTTGGAACCCGCCTATATCTTCCCGCAGCACTTCGGGACGTTCATCGTGCGCCCGGAAATCGCCTTCTGGACCCGTGGCTACCCCGACGAGCTCAAGCTGCGCCTCTCCGCCGAACTGCAAAAGCGGTATCACAAGCTCGAGCAGGGAGAGATGTTTATGATTCGTTGATCGGCTGCCACAGGGCAGGCCCGCGCTCTTGACGCCAAACAGACGGGCTAGGGTTAGGAAGCGAGGAGACGATGGCGAGTGACGGCGGAGTCCGCTTTCGGAGTGACCGCTGGTTGAGACAATTGTTGTCCCCCGTTACGGCGAATTGATCCGGCCGAACAGTAAACAGTTCGTCTCGTCTGTGATATTCTTTTCCCACTAACGGGGTAGATACCATTGAATTGTAAATACTTATTCATGTTCCTGCTCGCCGGACTCACGGCTCATGCACAGGAAACCCGCTCGACTTTGTTGGGCCGGGTGATTGACACACAAGGCGCTGTCGTTAGCGGAGTCAAGGTGACCGTAAGGAACACCGACACCGGGGCAAGCCAAACCATCGAGACCAACGGCAATGGATATTACGAAGCAAATCTCCTGATGCCGGGGCCTTATCAGTTGACCGCAGAGATCAAGGGCTTCAAGAAGGCGGTACGCAACGGGGTATCGCTGCCGGTGAGTTCGCGGGTGGAAGTGGAACTCAAGCTCGAGTTGGGCGCGCTGACCGAGACCATCTCGGTCACGGCAGACGCCCCGCTGCTTGAGACGAACTCGGTTTCCACCGGACGCGTGATCGATAACAAAACCGTGATGGAACTCCCGGTCATGGGCAATTCCGCGATGCTGCTCGTGAAGAACTCGCCGGGCATCCAGTCGAGTGGGGTGAACAACTACTTGGCGCTCCACTCGAACGCCGGCGGCAGCGACTACAGCGTCGGCGGCAACATCGGCGGCAATTCGTGGACACTCGATGGCTCCCCTAACCAGGGACCGGGGCGGCGCACCGCCTATCTGCCGTATACCGACGCCATCGCCGAGTTTAAGGTGGAAACCAACAACTACGACGCGGCCATCGGCCAAACCTCGGGTGCGGCCATCACGATGATCTCGAAGTCCGGCTCGAACGAGTTCCATGGAACCGCCACCTGGCAGCACTGGCAACAACGCTGGCAGGGCACACCGTTTTTCGTGAAGCAGAACTACTACCGTTCGATTGCGCAGGCGGAAGCCGCAGGCAATGTGGCCCGCGCCAATCAGATTCGCAGTACCGACAAGCAGCCGACCGGACGCAGCAACAACTGGGGCGCTTCGGGCGGTGGCCCGGTTATCATCCCGAAGCTGTACGACGGCAGGAACAAGCTCTTCTGGTTTTTCACCTATAACGCCTTCAAGGATGTGAAGGTGGAAGATTCTTCGGCCTTCAACCGGACGGTACCCACCTTGAACGCCCGCCAGGGTATCTTCACCGACATGTTGTCGATCCCGAACGGCCAGCGTTTCATCATTCATGACCCGATAACCATCACGCGAGACCCGAACCGGCCGAATAACTTCATCCGGCAGCCTTTCCCGAACAACGTGATTCCCCGCAGCCGCTTCGCGAATCCGGCCTTCGACAAGATCATGTCGCTGTACCCCAACCCCAATGCGGAGATTCCTGGCCAGGACCCCACGAACAACTACCTGGCCAACCAAACGCCCTACAACTGGGATTACGCGGCCTACTCGAACCGCGTCGACTACAACCTGAACGACAAATGGCGCATGTACGGGCGCTGGTCCTGGAATAACTTTGGCCCGGAGGACCGCGGAGACTGGACCTACGAAACCGCCCGCGGGCTGAACCTGAATGGACTCGTGAGGAACAATGTCGGCGGCAATTTCGACGTCGTCTATTCTCAATCCGCATCGACGATCTTCAACCTCAACGTAGCGGCTAACCAGTTCAAAGAGGGAAATGTGCAGCCGCTGGCCAGGACCTTCAAGCCCAGTGACCTTGGCCTGCCCACCTACCTCGATCAGAAAGCAGGGGACGAAGCCATGTTGCCCCTGATGAACCTGAATGGGTATTCGCAGATCAGCCCCGGCGGGCTTCCCGTGTTCACCCGGACGCGCTCGCTCAACGCCAAGCTGGAAGTTACCCACATTCGGGGTAAACACACCTTCCGGGCTGCCGTAGACAAGAGAAACTATTTCCGCACGGGCGGCGGCGGCGGCAACACCAGTGGCAACTTCACCTTTGCCGATACCTTCACGCGACGCCACGATGACGGCTTGTTCCCGTCGTCCAACCTGGTGCACTCGATGGCGGCTTTCATTCTGGGGATCCCGAACGGGATCTCGATCGCCACCAACGATACGTTTGCCACGCACACCCCCTACTGGGGAACGTTTCTGCAGGACTCCTGGCGCGTCTCGAAACGGCTGACGCTGAATCTGGGAGTACGCATGGAATGGGAGGGCGGCGCGACGGAGCGCTACAACCGGCAGATTGCCGGCTTTGATCCCACGCTGCGCCTCCCGTTGACCGAACAGGCAGAGGCCGCCTACGCCCGCAACCCCATTCCGGAACTACCGGCATCGCAGTTCAAGGTCCTGGGCGGCAGCGTCTATGCTGGATCCAACGGGGCGCCGCGAAACCTGTTCCGCAATGAATCGATGTGGATGCCGCGCATCGGCGTGGCTTATCTGCTCGATAGCAAGACCGTGCTTCGTGGCGGATACGGAATGTTCTTCGACACGCTGAACGTCATGAATTTCGGACCGGACCAGTTCGGCTACTCCCGTTCCACCGGCACGATCATCACCAACAACTTTGGCCAGACCTGGAACTTCGCGGGCAATGCCAATCCGGCCAATGGCGGCTCCCCGCTGCGCGACCCGTTCCCGGTGCGCCCCGATGGCACCCGGTTTGACGTGCCGACGCGCGATGCCTTGGGTTCGATGGCACGGGCCGGGCGAAACTTCGATTTCACTCCGTTCTCCTTGCCGCATGCCCGTCAGCAACGGTACAGCATCGGCATCCAGCGGCAGTTGAGCGCCACGATGGTCGTGAACGTGATGTATCAGGGGTCCTATTCCGATAGGGTCTCGCTGAGCGGAGATAATGTCAGCCTGCGCATGAACCCGTTGCCGGAGCAGTATTGGGCCAATGGGTTGACGCGCAACAACGCGCTCGCCAATAACCTCAATGCCAATGTCCCGAACCCGTTTTTCCTAGGAAACCTGGATCGCTCGCGGTTTGACCCGCTGGTTTGGCAGGATCTGCAGAACAATGGTTTCTTCACGGCGAACATCATTCGCCGCCATCAGTTGCTCCGCGCCTTCCCCCAAAGCTCGGCGGGCAACGGCGTCCGGAACAATGGCGACGGTGGTTCGTACACCAGCGCTCACGAACTGCAGGTTTCCTTCGACAAGCGTTTCTCGAAAGGCTGGAATATGAACTTCGGCTACACCGCGATGAAGCTGACCGAAGCCGATTTCTTCTTCAACGAATTTGACACGGCCCGGCACGAGCGGCCTTCGAACGATGGGCGCCCGCATCGCATTGTGGCGAGTGGCATTTACGAGTTGCCGTTTGGCAAAGGCAAGAGTTTCTTGAAGGGAGCCGGCCGGGCCGTCAACTATGTGGTCGGTGGTTGGCAAACGGCCGTGACTTGGGAATGGCAGCCGGGCCCGCTGCTCAACTGGGGCGGCAATGTCTGGTACTACGGACAGGATCCGAATGCGATTTTGTCGCAGAGTCCGACCCTGGACCGCGCCTTCAATACCGACAACTTTGAACGGAATTCCGCCCTCGGTCCGAACAGCTTCCACCGCCGCGTTTTCCCGACGCGAATCGCCGGGTTGCGGCAGGATTCCACCAACCAGTGGAATGCCAACGTTTCAAAGAACATCCCCGTCAGCGAGCGAGTGAACATGCAATTGCGGTTTGATGCGTTGAATGTCATGAACCGCTCGCAGATGGCCGGCGCCAACACAGACCCTTACTCGACCAACTTCGGAAGAGTACTGGCACAAACGGCCGCCACGAATCGCTGGCTGCAGGTTCAGGCGAGACTGACCTTCTGACCCGATCAGGAGGCACGTGGCCAGCCGAAACCGGACACCGGAAACCGCGGTTGGTTAGCGCCCGACGGCCTGGGCGCTAACCAACAGCATTGAGGAGTCGCGCAGAACTAGGCACCGGCCGCCTCCCCCCCGTGCCTCATCGAGCCTGAGGGTGTCGAATCCGGGCGTTCATCATCCTAAAAACGATGTACAGCCTCAAAACGATATACAGCCCGAGCAACCCATGAACAGCAGCATCAACCCGCTGTCCAGTTTGAACCTCTCCTGAAACGCTAAGCAGGACTGAGCGTCGACGATTTTTTTCAAACCAAAGAATTCGGCCGGGCGCTGAACCTGTTCGGCCGGCAATGCCAGTTCCCGACCCCTACTTCCGCTTCAACGTCGGCGCGGCCCCGCTGCCGGTCGCCTTCAATCTTCCCGTCCGCGCCCGGATCTCCTCACTATCCCCGTAGTTCGGCGCCAGCAACAAGTACGCCTCATAAGCCCCCGCCGCCCCTAACGCATCCCCCTGCGCCTCCAGCGTCCGCGCTAGCTCCAAATGCGCCGGCGCGTAACTCGGGTCCAGTTGAATCAACTCCTCGGCCCCGCGCCGCGCTTCGCCCGTCTTCCCCGCCGCCCGGTAGCCCCGCACCAGCGCCGCCCGGTTCGCCCGCGACTCCGGCTGCAGCTTCACCGCCTTCTCAAAGTACTCCAACGCGTCCTTCACCTTCCCCCCCGCCAGCATCTGATTCCCCACCTGCACCAGCGGCAACGCCCACTCCGGCGTCAACTCCGCCGCCTTGTCGAACTCCGCCCGTGCCTCCGTTCCCCGCCCCTGCCGACCCAACGCCACCCCCAACGCGTTCCGCGCGCACGCAAACGCCGGGTCCCGCTGCAACGCCGCCCGCAAACTCGCCTCCGCCTCGTTGAACTGGTTCGTCGCAATCTGCAGCCGCCCCAAGCAGAACAACCGCCGCGTTTCAATCGACCCATCCTGCGGCCGCAACTGGCGCAGCTCCGTCAACGCCGCCACCGCCTTCTCTAACAACACCCGCTTCGGCCCCGCCGCCGTCGAAGCCACGTAGTCCGAGACGCACGCCTGCCCCGCCGTCTCCAACTCCGCAACCCGCAGCTCCGTCTTTGCCAGCGGCAGCCGCAGCAACGACACCGGCGCGTTCAACTTCACCATCCCCTCAAACCCCGTATCCGCTCCCACCCGGTGTACCCCTGCCGCCAACCCGTCCACCCGCAACCGCCGCCCCGTCTTCAAGCTCCCGCGAAACACATGGTTCACATACACCCCCACCCCGTCCGGCCCGTCCACCTCCAGCGCCAACGTCCCCGCCGGCGCCGCCCCGGGCACCGTAGCTAAAGCGAGCCGCGCGTCAAACGTCCCCGCCACCCGAGGATTCTGCCGCGCCCCCGTCTCCGCCGGCACCCGCTCGGCCAAATAGTCGATCACCTCCGACGCCCGCACCACCTTATCCCCGTCCCGGTCCGCCCGCCCGCGCAGACCCTCCAGTAACGCGTAGGTAAACACCCCGCCGTTCCACCGCGCGTCTTCGAACGATTGCTCGCTCGGCCGCGCCGAAAGGATCTTCAAAAAGTTCCGGTCCCCTAACTTCTCTAACTGCCCCACCACCTGTCCCGCCCCGCCTCCTGAGTAAGTGCTCCATCCTAACTGCCCCGCGTGGCAGGCATCGGCCATCATCACCACTAACTTCGCCCGCATCCGCCGCGCCAGCGTCTCCTCCACCTCCGCGAACGACAGCCCCGTCGAATGCAGATTCTGCGGGTCCGAATCGTGCGCGACAAAGAAACCCTCCCCCCGCTCGGCCACCACCCCGTGCCCGGCGAAAAACACATAGACGACGTCCTCCGGCTTCGCCACCCCCGGAAGCCAGCTATGCAGCGCCGCGCGGATTTCGGCTAGCGTCGCCCGTTCATTGGTCAGCACCTTCACATGGTCCGGGGGCAGCGCCCCGCCGCCCGCGGTCAGTAGAAAGCCGCCGAACTCCTCGGCGTCCCGGTGCGCGTAGCGCAATTGTGCCGCCGCGGGCAGGTTCTCGTGCTGCGAAACCCCCACCACGAGGGCCCACCGTGTCCCCTGATCCCCCAGCAAATTCGCTGGTGGCCCCGGCTCCCAAGCCAGGTCCCGCCCCTGCTGCGCACAAAGTATCCCCGTTACTAACCAGATCCACCGCATCCCGGCATCATAGCAACCCGAGAAATCAGATAGAATCACGCCGATGCATCGCCTCCTGCCCCTGCTTCTCCTCCCCGGCCTCTTCGCGCAATCGCCCGCCCTGCACGTCAAGACGCCCATGCCGCCCCCCGCCTGGGCCATGCTCGAACGCGAGCTCCTCAAATACAACTCTCAAGCCGTCGACCGCTTTGCCGCCAAGTATTACGACAACCGCGGCTACCTGGCCCACACCCCCCGCTGGGGCACCCTCGACGGACCCGACGACGCCGTGGAAACCACCTGGAATTGGACCCTCCTCCACGCCCTCGGCGGCGCGGACTCCGTCCTCCAACACTACAAACTCGCCCAGGAAGGCCACTGGAAACAGTACGGCGAACTCCGCACCAAGCTCACCGCCCTGGCCGCCAACGGCGCCTACAAGCAGGAGTTCATCACCCAATCCGACTGGTTCCACACCGCCGAAGGTCTCCGCGCCTTCCTCCTCGAAGGCCTCTCCAACCCCAACGACCCCACCTACCGCCAGCGCATGGTCCGCTTCGCCAATATGTACAACGGCGAAGACCCCGACACCCCGAACTACGATCCCGCGAAGAAGATCATCAAGAGCATCTGGACCGGCAGCCTCGGCCCCATGCTCCGGAAAGCCACGACTTATGATTGGGTCGGCGACCCCGTCCCCGGCACCTTCCATCTGTTGCACAACCCCGCCGCCCACGGCAAGATGCTCGACCTGCAGGCGAACTACAAGAAGATGCTCTCCCATTGCGATGAGTATCTCGATAGCGTTGGCGACAATAACTTGAACTTGGCCGCCACCATCCTCGGCCTTAACGCCTACATGCTCACTGGCGACGAAAAGTACCGGAAATGGACCCTCGAATACGCCGACGCCTGGAAGCAGCGCTCCGTCGAAGCCGGCGGCAATATCCCCAGTAACATCGGCCTCGATGGCAAACTCGGCGGCGAATATAAAGGCCAGTGGTGGAAAGGCACTTACGGATGGAACTTCACCATCTTCGACGGCGAACTCGGCCAGATCGCCCACCGCAACTACTTCACCGCCGGCGCCTGGCCCGGCTTCGGCAACGCCCTGCTCCTCAGCGGCGACCCATCCTACACCCAGGTCCTCCGCCAACAACTCGATAATCTTTACGCCCAAAAGAAGGTCGAAAACGGCCGCACCCTGCTGCCGCAGATGTACGGCGATCCCCGTGGATATAAGTTCAACGGCCCGCCGAGTTGGTATCAATACGGCCCCAACCTGCATCACGACCGCCTGATGGAAATCTATCTCCGCTCCATGGATCGCAAGGACCTCGAACGCATCCCCATCGCCTCGTCGTTCAACCCCAGCGACAAACCCGGGCGCAGCTACGGCGACCCGGACCGCACCACCTACTGGCTCGGCTTCCTGGAAGGCAAAGTTCCCGATTACCCCGAAAAGGCGCTCCGTCAGGACCTCGCCCATGTCCGCCACAAAGTCGCCGACTTCATGGAAGACCAAACCACGGCCGATTCCCGGCTCGCCGACTACCTGCTCGACTACAACCCCGCCGCGACGGCCGCCCTGCTCAACCTCACCGTTGGCGGTTACTTCGCCAACGGCCGCGTCTGGGTGCTGCACAGCCGGTTCCGCCACTTCGACCCCGTCAAGCGCCGCGCCGGCCTCCCCGACGACGTTGCCGCGCTCGTCGAAAAGCTGGAGGCCAACAGCGCCACCATGACCCTCGTTAACACCAATCAGCTCGAACCCCGCGAGGTGGTCGTGCAAGCCGGCGGCTATGGCGAACACAACTTCGAGTCGGTCACCATCAACGGCCAGACGACGCCCATCAAGGGGCCTGTCCTCACCGTCCGCCTCGCGCCCGGCGCGGGCAGCAAGCTGCAGTTCCAGATGACCCGCTACACCAACAAGCCCACCTTCGCCTTCCCCTGGGATCGCGCCTGGTATCTGGCGAAATAGCGCAGCCGGGCCGCCCCGATCGATCGTCCATTTCCGCTTATCTCGTCGGGCGAGGGATTTTGCGCCGCCAAAATCCCCGCTCTGATTCGACGCCAACAGGAGCTAGATACGAGATGAGAATCCGTCGCAATGTACACAATCTTCCGGTTTGGGATCCCATCCTTCTCTGGTATGCCAAAGCCGTTCGCGCCATGCAGGGTCGGCCGCTCGTCGATCCGCTCAGTTGGCGGTATCAGGCGGCGATCCATGGCTATATTCGCGCTTCGGATCCGCTTCAGATCCCGGGGGAAACCCTGCCCTCGGCGGTCCAGCAGGCTACGTTCTGGTCCCGCTGCCAGCATGGCTCCTGGTTCTTTCTCCCCTGGCACCGCGCCTACCTGCTCTACTTCGAACGCACCGTAGCGGCCACGGTTGTCTCCTTGGGTGGCCCTGCCGATTGGGCGCTGCCCTATTGGAATTACGCGGACTTGACCAACCCGGACGCCCGCCGCATGCCCGCGGCATTCCAACAGCAGGCTCTGCCGGATGGTTCCCCCAACCCCCTCTTTATCCCCCGGCGGTCCGGCGCCGCGAACGCCAATCAGTTGGTTGGGTCCCCGGGGCAAGCCAGTGACGCTTCCTGTCTGGGTAAGCCTCTATTCGAAAACAATGGGGTGGTCGTGCAGTTTGGCGGTGGAGCCACGGGGTTTGCCCATAGCGGGCGGGTTCCCGGCGAGTGTGAGCGGATTCCGCATAACACCATGCACGGCGCCATTGGCGGTCCCACTGGATGGATGAGTGCCTTCGAGACCGCGGCCCTCGACCCGATCTTTTGGGTCCACCATAGCAACATCGATCGTCTCTGGGAACTGTGGCGGCGATCGGCCACGACCCATCTCGATCCCGCCGCCCCAGCCTGGGAAACCGGACTCTCCTTCGACTTCCACGACGTCAGCGGCAACCCCACCTCAATCCGGGCCGTCGATGTGACGGATCTCACCGCTCCTTTGCTGGACTATGATTATGAGGGAATGCCGCCCGCGGCCGTCGCGGGTCCCTTAGCCGCCGTAGGGGGTCTCGATATGTCCGACGCAACGCCCGTTCCCGAACTGGTCGGCGCCACTGCGGCGCCGGTAACGCTAAGCGCCAACCCCACCCATGTGAGCTTCGCGGTGGGGGAACCGGCCGGTCCGCTAACCCTCGCCCTCGCGCCCGCTGAGGCCGGGGCCGCCGCTCCCAGTGTCCATCTCGTTCTCGAAAACGTGAAGGCCTCCCGCTTTCCCATCGAAAGCTACGAAGTTTATGTCAACGTCCCGGCCGGTCAGGATGCCGCGCAGTTCCCGCAACTCATGGCCGGGATCCTGCCCCAGTTCGGCATCGTCGAGGCCTCCCAGGCCGACGGCGAACACGGGGGCGACGGCATCAACTGTTCTTTTGACATTACCGGCATTCGCGATGCGCTGCGGGCCGAAGGCAGCTGGAACGCGGAGGATCTGCGGGTCAGTTTCCTGCCTTGCCGCTATCCGGGAGACTACGAGGAGGTCATCGAGATGGCGCCGGTTGAGGTGGGGCGGGTTAGCCTTTACTACGCCTGATGTCCTCTCTGGCGCTCTCTCTCCCTCCGCTGGCCTTCCGGCGAGTGCTGTGGCGGTTTCCTGAAGCCTGGGTCTGGGCCGTGTCGATTGGTTGCGGGATCCTCCTCCTGTTGCCGGTGTCCACGGCCGCCGAGGGGCACCATCATGGACACCCAGGCCCTCTCGAACTCTCGCGGTTCTTGTGGCACTGGATTCCCATGGTGTTCGCGATGATGGTCCCGCTCCAATCCGGCCAACTCCGCCTGGTCGCGCAGCGGAGCCTATGGCGCCGCCGTCACCTCGCGATGGCGCTCTATCTTTGCGGTTTCGTCCTTCCGTGGGCTGCTTGCGGGCTCATCGTCTGGGCAGGTACCCAATACCTGCCCATCCCGCCCGCAACTTGGCTGGTCCTGGCGGCGGCTTGGCAACTGACGCCCTATAAGCGGCGGGCTCTCGGGGCCTGCCATCGCACCCGGACGCTTTCGCCCTCCGGATGGCCCGCCAATCGGGACTGCCTGCTGGCGGGACTTCTCGCCTCCCGCGCCTGCTTAGCCTCTTGCTGGTTGCTCATGGCGGCCTGCGGCGCCTTCGCGCACGGCCTTCTGCTGATGATTGGGTTGACGATCTTCATGTGGGTGGAACGCCTGGCGGACCGTCCCCGCCAAGTGGTCTATGCGACCGCCTTGCTGGGTCTGGCCGGAGTCATGGTTCTGCTGGAATCCGGGAAACACCATTAGATCCACAGCGATTTCGCCCGCGACTCACCGCTCTTCGTATCAATGAGAATCAGCGTCGGCCCCCGCACCTCGTCCGGCACCTTCGGCACCTTCTTGCCGATCACCGCCATCCCATCCCGGCCCGGCAGAATCTCCTCCACGTCCTGCAGGTCCGTATCCACCGTCCACAGCACCTTGCCATCCTCGGCCACCCGCGCCAGCACCATCGTCCCGTAGAGCGCCCTCGTCGAACGATAGGTCAACAGATAGCCATCGGGACCCGCCAGCCGCAACGGCTTCCCTCCGGGCGTCTCCCGGATCAACGCTGCCCGCTTGTACTGCGTGCCAAAGCGCTCCGTCGGCTCCTGCCACTCCTTCGGCGGGGTAATCCGGCTCATCGACATCGGCCCCAGCGGACCGCCCGGCGGCAGCTCCCGTCCCATCAGCAACCGGCCGGCCCGGTAGTCGTAGGCGGCGTTCTCGTGCGCATGGAACCACAGCAGACGGCCATCATCGGCAATCAGCCGCGCCGCGTGGATGTAGTCCGATGCCCGCAGCCCCCGGGCGATCACCACCACCTTCGGCGCCCCGCCGTCCAAGGGATGCAGCACCAGACTCAACCGGTACCGGTCGTTCTCCGGCCGCCGATGCAGTTCGGGAACCCGCGCCTCCAGCGTCGCCAGCAGTGTGGCGATCGAATCCCCGGCGCGCCGCGAGGCACCGACAGGCGCTCCCGGTCCTTCCGCCACCATCACTGAGCAACTATTGCCGCCCAGGGCCGTCAGCACCGTCAGCCCCCAGGAAACCAAACCGAACTTTCGCATCTGCGCCGTGTACCTCGTTCGTCAGGGCGCAGCCACGGGCGGAAATCGATCACCGCTCAGCGTTCGGTCCGAAATCGGTGGGCCAGTTGGCGCAGGTGCTGCCGGCCGCTCCGGGCCCGTTGCAAGGTCTCGGCCTGGTCCGCGTGCCCGGCAATCTCCAGGATCATCGTGCCGTTGAAGTGCAGCTTGGTCAGGTGGGCCATCAGCGCGGCCCAGTCGATCTCTCCCTCGCCCGGCGGCAAATGGTCATCCCGCTGTCGCCGGTTGTCGCTGGCGTGCACCATCCACAGATGCCCGGAAAGCTTATGGACCACCAGCAGCAGGTCCTCCGCCAGATAGGCGTGGCCCGTGTCCAGGCAAATGCCCACCTCGTCCACATCCAGGGCGCCGAGAATCCACATCAAGTCCCGCGTCCGTCCGGCGAACAGGTGCGGCAGCATGTTTTCGAGCACCAGCCCGATGCCGAGCCTCCGGCAGTGATGGTAGAAGCGGTTTAGCACATCGACGGCGTTCTGCAACCGGTAGAACCGTTCCGTCTCCGGCAGGATCGCCTTCTCCGGTCCCGGGTGGAGCACGAAATACCGCACCCCCAGCAGCGCCGCCGCCTCCGCTGCATCAATCAGCTCCGCCATCGCGAAATCCCGCGTCGATTGGTCCGGCGACGTAATGTCGATCGCCTCGGAAAAGGGCGCGTGGAACGAATAGGCTTCAAGACCCAGCCCCTGCATTCTCTCGCCCGCCCGCTTCACCGCCTCTTTATCGTGATAGTCCAAGTGCGCCGGGTAGGAGCAGATCTCGAGCCGGTCAAACCCGCTGTTGCGGATCGGCTCCAGGCAATCAAAGATGCTGGTCTGCCAGAAGCAGCCCGTGGAGAGTCCAATCGACCAGTCGCTCATGCCGTCCACCTCGCCTGCAGCCGGTCGCGGAAATCCGCCAGATTCGCCCGGCAGTCCGGCACCATGCAGTAGCCTTTCTCCTGGTGCGAGACGCAGTTCAGGTCAATCAACGAATCCGCGCCGGTATGAATCATTCCCGCGAACAGGCGGGTATAGAACTCCGCACGCTGCGCCGGGTCGAGGGCCACCCAGGTATCGCCCCATTCGCCGTCCCGCCGGTACGCCTCGTAGATCCGCCGGGCGATCGCCGCCGGCTGCCAATCGAGCGCCATGAGCACCCGCACCGCATGTTGTAACGCCGCCGGCTTCAGCAGCCAATCATTGGCGTGAGCAAACAGCCAGTTCAGGCAGGGCGGCGCTCCCGGGATGCGCGCCTCGCTCTCGGCCGGAAGTTTCGCTGGCGCATCGGCGATGCGGCAGGAGCACTCCCGATGCCACTTGCCTAACGTCGATCCCTCGTACTCCGTGATCAACTGGCTCATCGCTCGGGAAAAGATCGGTATGTGGGTTGGCCCGGCTTCGGCCAAGCGCATCACCGTTTCCGGACAACGCGCCGCGGCGCTCGCCTCCGGCCCGTCCATCCCGCCCTGGGGAATCTGCACGATCGGCAGCAGACTCCGCAGCTGCGCCTCCCCCAGCCGCCAACGCGGCTCCCGCGGCTTCAGGTAGAGACTGAACGGGATCCGGATATGCCGGCTGTGGAACGGATCCCCGTACTCGGAAACGTCCACTGAAATGATCTCCCGTCCCGCCGCTCCCACCCCCACCTCCAAGGCGGTCACTTGAATCGGCAGCGCACTCTTCGCCATCGCCGCCTCCCGGATCGCCTGGGCGACATACGCCAGCAGCAGCCCCTGACCCGCGAAGGCCCGCCCCAGCGCCCCATCCACACGGCCCCCGTCCGGAGAGCGGGCCTCCGCGTACCGGGCGGCCAGGCTCGGCGGCACCTGTCCCAACCGCGCCAGCCGATGAAAGGCTTCCGCCCGGCGGGAAATCGCCCACACGAGATGGTAGCCCCGGCCGCTGACCAGAATCAGCGGTTCGATCCCTCGCCGGTGCAGAAAACCCGTTGCCGCCGCCAACACCGGTTCCTGCAGGCGGAACACCCGCGCCGGATCCCACCACGCCAGCGCCGGACGGTCGAAGTTCTGATATTCGAGGTCCAGGTCGAAGACTAGCAGCTCGCGGTCCCAGAGGGACCGCTCCACATCCAGGCCCCGCTCCAGCAGACGCGGGAGCCCGCGGGGTGAGGCCGGTTCGGAAAATCCCCCGCTGCCATCGGCGCCCACCAGATAGGCCGCAGTGCCGATAAACTCCGCCATCCGTTGCCTCACGCTGGCCAGGGCGTAGTAGCCGGCCGGCATCCCGGGTTCGTGCCGTGTGCTGGGGGTCGCGCCGCTCACCATTCGTCAAGCCCTGTTGGGAGAGGCCGCCCGAACCAGCCCCAGCAGCCGGGGTACGTCGCTGTCGCTCACCGGCCGGAAATCCAGGTACCAATCGCCAATCGTCCCAAATGGCTCCGGCGTGGCCAGGCAGCAGCACTGGTCGCACTCTCGCAGGATCGACGCGTAGGCTTTGCGGGAGGCCACCGGCAGAGCGACCTGCAGGGAAGCCGGTTGCCACTGCCGAACCGCCCGTAGGGCCGCGATCATCGAAAGCCCGGTGGCCGCCCCATCATCCACCAGCAGAACCTCCCGGCCCCGCACGTCCAACGCGTGGGGCTCCGAGGGGGAGACCGCCTGGCGCCGCCGCAGCTCCCCGCGTCCTTTCGCCAAGGCAAACTGCACCCGCTCGGGCGACAATCGCAACGCCTCCACCACTTGGTCATCCCAGACGCTGGAAGTTGCCGTCACTGCCCCCATCGTTAACTCCGGCTGCCACGGAACCCCGAGCCGCTGGACCCAGACCACCGTCAACTCCGCCCCCAACGCGCGCGCCACCTCCCGTCCCGCGGGCAGCCCCCCGCGCCCCAGGGCCACCACCAACACCGGCCCCGCGGCCGGCTCCTCTCCCAGTCGCTTCGCCAGACGCCTTCCGCCGTCTGTCCGGTCGAGGAATGGGAGCTCCTCCCTCGTCACTTTCCGTTCCGCGGACAGCACCTAGGCCTTCGCTTGGGCGGCTTTGGCTTCCGCGGCCTTGGTGGCGGGCTGATCGATCGGGATCTGCCGCGTCTGGGGCTTCGCCTCGGCGATCGGAATCCGCACTTCCAGCATGCCGTCGTTCATCGAGGCCTTGATCTGCTCCGCCTGCGCGCCTTCCGGCAGCGGAATCTGCCGCCAGAATTTGCCATAGCTCCGCTCGCTCCGGAAGTATCCCTCCTTCTCCTCTTTCGATTCCAGCTTCCGCTCGCCTTCGAGAATCAGGCTCTCGTCCTGAATCTGCACTTTGATGTCTTCCTTCTGGAGCCCCGGCAACTCCGCCGTCACCAGCAATTCGCCGTTCACCCGCCGGCATTCAATCGCCGGCGCCCACGCGGCCGTTTTTCCCTCCGCCGTCCATAGCGGCCGCTCGAAGGCTCGCGTCATCTCCCGCATCATGTCGAACGGACTGTTCGTTAAAAGGCTCCCGAATCCTGGAAACGGGCTAAACCAGGGACTCCGCATCGTCACGTCCGCCGGGGCAGACGTTTTCGTCACTTCTACTTTGGCCATTCTTTGGGCCCTCCTTCGAAGAGGACCCTTGCAAGAGCCGTGCCAATCTCTCGGGCCATGCAGTTAACCGCCCGTCACTGGGTCAACCCACGCAACGCTGCGCCAGCCTCCGCAGGCTTTAGCGCAACACCACGTCCCAAACCTTCGTCCGGCTATCCTTCCCCGCCGGTCCCGCCACCTCCAGCGTCACCACATACTCGCCGGGCTTCTCGTACCGGTGCTGCGGATGCCGCTCCGTCGAGGTCTTCCCATCGCCGAAATCCCACCGCCACGCCGTCACCTGCCCGTAGGTCGCATCCTGAAACGCCACCAGGCGCCGGTCCATATCCAGCACCTGAAACGTCCAGTCCGCCTCCACCGGCCGCCGCAAATTCCCCTCCACCGGCATCAGCCGGAACGCCACCAGATCCGAGGCGTTCCCGTACATCGAAGTCTTGTGCGAAAGGTTCCAAAACCCGCGGTACTTCGTCCCCTTCTCATCGTCGTAGTCGAGCACCGACCAGGACATCCCAATCACCTTGTTCTCCGTCAACTGGCTTTCCACACTCCGCGCCGGACCCTCATACGCCGCATAGTCAAAGGGCGTAATGTAGAACTCCAGCACCAGCTTTCCGCTCTCGCCCGGCTGGAACTTGTAATCATAGGCGGCGTTGGCGTACGGCAGGTTCTTAATCCACGGCTGGCATCCCCACACCATCGTCCAGTCCTTGTTCAGCGCCGGGGTGAAGATATGGTAGTTCTGTGCGTGCACCCCATGGAACGTAAAATGAGCGTCCTTCGGGTCATACCCCTTGTCCGGATGCGACTGCTTGATGAACGGCCCGCCGGAGCGGTCCCCGTCCACCACCACCTCGAAGATGTCGTTGTGCAGATCCCGGTGCCGGAAGTCCCAGTAGTTATCGGACGCCTCGTAGAGAAAGTACAGCCGGTTGAGTCCCTTCACCCAACCCACCTTCACGCTCACGTCCAGGTCCTTCTTGTCCATCGGCGTGTTGTTCACGGTGTCTTTCAACTGGTCGATCCCAATTGAATAACTCGCGGGTACCATCTTCCAATCGTCCGTCTTGCCGTCGATCCGCGGGATCTGGTTGGCTGGAAACTGAAACACACGGAACTCGACACCCGGCCGTTCCAACGCCATTGATGACAACGTCACCAGCAAGAACAACAAACCCAGCTTCATGCCAACAGTTTAGTCCGGAATCTGTGCGGCGTCCTGCGGTTCCACCTGGGGCTGCACATTCCGCTCATGCCGGAACCGTGACGACGCTTCATACGCCGCCCGCCGCGAGCGCATAATCGAACCCAACGGCCGGTGCTCTTCCACGCACTGCCATGGGTTAAAGGACAACACCTCATCCCCGTACACCTGCCGCGCCGAACTGTAAGCATCCTGAACCGGAAACCTCACGGTCCCCAAGGTCAGAAACGGCGACATCTCCGTCGGCCACTCCACCGACGCGTCTTCCACCGGCATCCGCTCCAAATCCACGCAGAGTTGCACGCGCAACTCATACTCCGCCGCCTCCCGCCGAAAGAACGCAACGACAAGATCCCGGTAAACCGAATCGCCCGTCTTGTCGTCCACGGCCTGCCCGGCCAACTGCTTCACATTGTCTGAGCCCGGCGCCAAGCTCAACTTTGCCACATACCTCCCGTAGCGCAGTGCGGCCATCGTATGGAAGGTCTCCCCCAGGAGATGATTCGCTGTCGCGCCCAGTGCCTCGAGGGTGCGTACCCGATGCCCCACGGCCTCGAATACCGCCGCCGCCGCATGTGCCACCTCCGGCAATAGCACCGGGGGCGCCTCCTTCCGCAACACCCGCTTTTCTGCCTCTTCCTGGAACGCCAGGTACGCCGCCACATCGCCAAACGGTAACACCGGCAAATTCACCATGAGAAAGTCCTGCGTGCCCGTGCCGTCCACCCCCATCACTTTCAAAGCCATCCCTTTCAAGCTCCGCACCCCGTCCGGATGAATATCCCCCGGCGCGCTCGATAGCCGGGCCACCAAATCGTAAACCCGGCCAGCTGCGAAAATCCCTTGCGCCAGCTCGTCTGGCAGATCCTTCCTGACTTCCAGCACCCCCTTCAAGATGCCGTGGCTTTTCGCATGAGCATCCCGCAAAGCATGCCGGTGCCTATCGAACACCGCCTGCTGCACCCGCCCCATCGATGCGACAATCGCGGCAATCTGCGCCTGCTCGTTCGGTTGTTCCCGCTCCACGCCATCCTCGTAAATCACCCACGGCCGTTTCATATCGCGCGTTCCCACACTTTGCCAAGCTTGGCCAATTCGACGAACTCCTTGACCCCCACTACGCCCACCACTCCGGACAGATAGGCCCGTTCTGCCAGGCTGTCCGCGCCGTCCAATGCCATTACCTTCAGGTGCCGTTTGGCGTCCATGGCGAATCCCAATGCATCCGCATCCGCAGCCAGCATCGCGTCCCCGGTTGCCCCCGCCAGAATCGCCACGGCTTCAAACAACACCGATGGTGTCCCCGCCAAGGCTCCATCCACCGGCCAGCGCTTCCCGTCCGCGTCCCCCGCTCCACCCGATTGCAAGCCGATTCGCGTGACCATCGCCCCGGCCGCTTTCAACTCCGCCTCCAACTCGGCCGCTTTTCCTGCGTCAAAGCCTGGCCCCAATAACAAACCTACGCGTCTGCCCTGCAAGGTGGGGGCGTATTTCCCGTAGAGCCGCACCGCTGGGCTGAGAGCCACGTCTCGCGGAGCACACGTCGGCCGAATCTTCAGCGCCTCGCCCGGCATTCCCAGCGCTTCCGCCACCGCGGCTTCCAGCTCCGGCGCAATCACCTCCAAATGACCGAGCACCCGCCGCCGGATGGCCAGCGTCCCTACCTTGCCCAGTTCGAAGGTCAACGCTTGCTCGATGTGTTTCCGCTCCTGCGGTGTCACACTCCGGTAGAACATCCGGGCCTGCGAATAGTGGTCGGCAAAAGTCTCGGAACGCACACGCACCTTCGTGCCGGGAACCTTCGCTTCCCAAGTTCGGTACCCTCGCTCCGGGCTCTCCCGCGGCCCATCAGCATCCAAAGTATTGGGCTCATAGTTCACCCGTCCCTTTGGCACACCCATCTGCATGTGCCCGTCTCGCTGGTTATTCGCAAAAGGACACTTCGGTTGGTTGATCGGAATCTGGTGGAAATTCGGCCCGCCCAAACGGCTCAATTGGGTATCGAGATAAGAATGTAGCCGGCCCTGCAGCAACGGGTCGTCACTAAAATCGATCCCTGGCACCACATGGCTCGGACAGAACGCGACCTGTTCCGTCTCGGCGAAGAAGTTGTCAGGATTGCGGTCTAGCGTCATCTTCCCCACCATTCGCAACGGGACCACCTCTTCCGGCACCAACTTTGTGGCGTCCAACGCATCAAACTCCAGTCCATCCGCCGTCGCCTGGTCGAAGACCTGCAGCCCCAGCTCATACTCAGGAAAATGGCCCTTTTCGATCGCCTCAAATAGGTCCCGCCGGTGATAGTCCTGGTCCGCCCCGCAGATCTTTACGGCCTCGTCCCACAGCACCGCACTCGTGCCAATTACCGGCCGCCAATGGAATTTGACGAACCGGCTCTCCCCTGCCGCGTTCACCAGCCGGAACGTGTGGACGCCAAAGCCCTCCATCATCCGCAGACTGCGGGGAATCGCCCGATCCGACATCGCCCACATCACGGTATGCAACGCCTCCGGCATCAACGAAATGAAGTCCCAAAACGTGTCGTGCGCCGACCCCGCCTGCGGATAACCGCGATCCGGTTCCATCTTCACGGCGTGAATCAGATCTGGAAATTTGATGGCGTCCTGAATGAAGAAAACCGGAATGTTGTTCCCCACCAGGTCGAAGTTTCCTTCGCTCGTGTAAAACTTCACGGCAAACCCGCGCACATCCCTGGGTAGGTCTACCGACCCGCTACCTCCCGCCACTGTCGAAAATCGAGCAAACACCGGCGTCTTCACCTTTGGATCCGCCAGAAATGCCGCCCGCGTTACACCCGCTTGCGACTCGTACGCCTGAAAGTATCCATGTGCTGCTGAGCCGCGGGCATGGACGATTCGTTCTGGAATTCGCTCATGGTCGAAGTGCGTAATCTTCTCCATCAGGAGAAAGTCTTCGAGCAGTGTCGGACCACGTGCCCCCACCCGCAGAGAGTTCTGGTTGTCGGATATGGGCGTTCCCTGGTTGGAGGTCAGCTTCGCCTCGTTCTCCGACTGATGGGTCTCCCCCCCTTGACCTTCGTGCGAGGATGGGGCCGGGTCTTGGTGATGGGCGGGTCGTTTCACTTTCATACCGCCGTTGACTGCACGCGAAGGTCCACTCGGAATGGCCATTCGCATGCTTCCGGTGATTCCATGCACTACGAAGAACGAGAAAAAGTAAACCATCTGATCGAGCACCTCAAGGATGGAGAAGCCGGCTTTCTGGCCGCCGCTGAAGACGCACTTAGCCCCGAGCTCAAAGACGTCCTGATGGGGTATGCCACACAGCGGGCTGAATTTGCCGAAGCATTGCAACTTCTCGTCGAGGAATCCGGCGATAAGGCTGAGTACACCGGTACCCTTGGCGGCGCCATCCATCGTGGCTGGATCAATCTGAAGGCCGCGCTGGCGAAACGAACTGATTTAGCGATTCTCGAAGAGTGCGAGACCGCCGAAGACTTCACCATCGCCGCCTACAACAAAGCGCAGGAAGGAGGCCTCCTCGAAATCACCGAGTCTCTCGTTGAAGAACAAGCCACCCACATCCGCCAAGCGCACGACGAGATCAAACGCCTCCGGGACGCCCTGCGCGAATCCTGACCTTCGCCCAAATATGGTCACAATGCGATTTATCTTGAAACAAACGGAGGTAACTATCGCCCATCGGCAACGTTACAATACGAGGACTAACTAACCGCCTGAGCAGAATGCTGTCCGCGTCCGTCGTCCTTGCCAAAACTCAATACGCTTGACCGGGAGTCTGTTTTGAAACTGAGCTTCTTCGCTACGTTCTTTGCCGTCCTCGCCGCGTTTGCCCAAACCCTACCCTCGCCCGCCGTCTTCCCGCTGGAGTTCCCATCGATCGATAGTCCTATCCTCTACGGCCTTCTCAACACCTCTCTCCTCCGCAGCGACGACCGCGGCGCCACCTGGACTCCGCTCTACGTCGCCCCCCAAGGCGCCACCCAAAACGTCAACCGCCTCATCGTCCACCCGGACCGCCCCCAGATCGTCTACGCCCGCCTTGCCCGCGCCAATGGCGGCCTCTTCCGCAGCCAGGACGGCGGCCGCACCTGGACCCCCTTTACCACCGGCCTCCCCGCCACCGGCGAAATCCTCGATCCCGTCATCCTCCGTGGCGCCGGCGAATCCGCCCGTCTTCGCATCGCCGACATCCTCTACACCCTCGACCCCACCGCCTCCTCCTGGACCCGCCTCGCCGATCTCCCGGCAAACACCACCGTCCTCGCTTTCGATCTCGCCAACCCGCAACGCGCCGCCGTCCTGGCCCGCAGCGGCACCTTCTACTTCTCCGCGAACGCCGGCCAGTCCTGGGAACTCCGCTCCCGCATCATGCAGGATCCTCGCAAATTCGGCCGCCAAATCCTCTTCGACCCCAAGTCTGACACCACCCTCTTCGTCCGCGCCGAAGCGGAATCCGACCAGAATGGCCGCTGCGACGCCCCCGGTGGAGGCCTTTGGCGCTCCGGCGATACCGGCCGGACCTTCGTCAATGTCTACACTTCCAATCTCTGCAACGTCTCTCCCGCCACCTTCATCGACCCCAACCGCCCCAACGTCTATCTCCGCACCGGTTTCGCCGGTCAGCCCTACTGTCGCAGTATCGACCGCGGAGCAACCTTTGTTTGTACCCAAGAGCCAGTCTCCACCAACCCCCCCTATCTCGTCGCCATGGACCCCCGCAATGGCGATCTCTACCGCGAGCGCTTCTCGCTCATCAGCCGTGACGGCGCCACCACCTGGCAGCCCGCCACGTCCTCCTTCCGGCCTACTCTCCGCATCTTCCCGGAGACCGCTGCCACCGTCGCGCAGGGCGAAACCACGAACATCACCATCGCCCTCGGTCTCGCGGAGGGCTCCTTCGCCATCCCCTATCAGGCCACGACGTCCGGCGAGCCCTGGCTCTCACTCGGCGCCGCTTCCGGTAATCTGAACACGCTTCTGTCCGTCCGCATCTCCGCCGCCGATCTCGTCCCCGGCACCTACCGTGCCTCCCTTCTCCTCACCTCCTCGCTCACCGTCAACC
Source organism: Terriglobales bacterium (assembly GCA_027485675.1). Classification (GTDB taxonomy): domain Bacteria; phylum Acidobacteriota; class Terriglobia; order Bryobacterales; family Bryobacteraceae. Next base: position 85,127 of record JAIXQP010000052.1, read on the forward strand.
CATCCACCACGATCCCACTGGTCGTAACCGTCACCCCTCAAGCCTTCTCCGCGGTCCGCTACTCCTTTGAGCGCTTGGCCGGCGGCCCTGGCGGACTCAACGCCTCGATCGTTGAAGGCGCCTCCGCCCTCGCCCAACCTCTCAATAGCATCGCCGGCGCCGCCCGCGACTCCCAAGGCAATCTCTACGTCATGACCAATCGCCGGCTCCGGCGCATCAGCCCCGATGGCGCCATCCAAACCATCGCCGGCAATGGCCAGCAAGGGACCACCCCGGACAACACCCCGGCCGCCCAAGCCCGCTTCAACTCCGTCGACGGGGTCGCCGTCGCTGGCGATGGCACCATCTACGTGGCGGACTCCACGCCCAGCCGGATCTATGCCATCACTGGCGGAGTCGTTCGCGTGGTTGCCGACGAAACCTTCATCACCGTTCCGGGCAGCTTCCCCTCGCGACTCGGGAGCCCGCGCGGGATCGGCACCTCCCCGCAAGGTGATGTCTTCGTCAACGATGGCGTCGCCCTGCTCCGCCTCAACGGGGTACAGCGTCCGGAAGTCGCCTTCGTCCTTCGCAACTTCACCGCGCCGGTAGGCAGCCCCAGCCTGTTCGATCTCTTCGTCGAAAGCAACACGTCGTTCCTCTTCTCGTCTGGCGTCAATCACCGCATCTACCGTCTCGCCGGCGGCCGGCTCACCGTCTTGGCCGGCACCGGTACGGCTGGCCGCTCTGGTGACGGCGGACCCGCTCTCGCCGCGAATCTCAACCGCCCCACCGCGCTTGCCCCCGACGGCGAAGGCAACATTCTCTTCTTCGATTCCGGCAACTCCGTGCTGCGCCTCATCCGGCCCGACGGTACCCTCTTCACTGTCTCCTCCTCGTCGTTTGCAAACTCCTCCCTCAACGCCAACGCCGGCACCGTCCGCGACACCCGCTTCGGCATCGTGGCGGCCATCCTGCCCGCCCCGGCGAATGGCTTCGTCGTGCTCGACTCCGCGGGGGCCTTCTCCTTCACGCGCCAGGCCGTCGAGGCCCCCGAAATTCAGTCCGGAGCGGCCGTCAACGCCGGTAGCTTTACCAACCAACTCAGCCCCGGCAGCCTCTTCTCGCTCTATGGCGCCCACCTTGCCTTCGATACCCAAGCGGCCTCCAGCACGCCGCTGCCCACCCGCCTGGCCGGCGCCGAGGTGCTCCTCAACGGCCAGCCCATTCCCCTCGCCTTCGCTAGCCCCGGCCAGGTCAACGCTCAGATTCCGCCGGCCACGCCCGTCGGCCCGGCCCGCTTGCAGGCCCGGGTCGACGGCAACCTGAGCGGTGAAATCATCATCACCCTCTCCTCCGCTGCCCCCGGAATCTTCGTCTACGGCGACAACCGCGCCGTCGTCCAAAACCAGGACGGCGGCATCAACGGCCCCGACTCGCCTGAACTCCCCGGCCGCTTCGCCGTCCTCTATCTCACCGGCATCGGCGCCACCACCGCCACCGTCGCCCCCGGTGCGCCCTCCCCCGCTGACCCGCTGGCCTTCGCCGTCAACGGGGCCACCCTCCAAGTCGGCGATGCCCCAGCCAACGTCCTCTTCACCGGCCTCACCCCCGGCTTCGTCGGGCTCGCGCAAATCAACTTTCAGGTGCCCGAACTCGCCGCCGGCGACTATCCGTTGACGGTCACCATCGACGGTGTCCCCAGTAACTCGCCGCTCCTCCGCATCGGCACGCCCTAACGCGGCGCCACCAGCGCCTGGATTTCCTTCACCAGCGCCACCACCAGCGACAGCACCAGCGGGCCCAAAAGAAACCCTAACGCCCCAAACGCGTACGTGCCGCCCACCGCCGCCAACGCAATCAGCACCGGGTGCTGTTTCTCTCGCGCCCCCACCACAAACGGTCGTAGCACATCGTCCACCGACCCCACAATCAACGCCCCCCACAGCCCCAGCCCCAACGCCAGCCAGTAGTTCCCCAGTAGAGCGTAAGCCAGCACAATCGGCAGCCACACCATCGGGCTCCCTACAAACGGCACAATCGACGCTAAGCCGCCCACCGCGCCCCACAGCACCGGCGAGTTCAACCCGACAAACCAGAAACCCAATCCCAGGCACACCCCCTGCGCCACCACCACCGCGAACACCCCGTTCACATTCGCCATCACCGAGTTCTTCACCGTCAGAACCAGACTCTCCGTCACCTCCCGATCGAGCGGCGTCCACACGGCCAGCCATCGCAGCCACAGCTCCCCGCGCCGCAGCAGAAAGTAGAGAAAAATCGTCGTCAACAAACTCGTGATCAGCATCGACGTCACCCCGCCCACGGCCGACCCCACGTGATCCCGCAAATACACGGTCATGCCTTCGAGCGCCTCCAGCAGATGGTTCCGAATCGCCGCCCGGTCCAGCGGGACATACACCGCCACGGCGTCCACCACCCGGTCCGCCGAGTGCGTCGCCAGCGCCGGCCAGCCCCCCTCCTGCAGCGACCGCTGGCTCAACGTCTCGTAATTCGCCGCCAACTCCTGGGTCAGCGCCAGGCCGACAAAGCCCAGCAACAGGCTCAACACGAGCACCGTCGTCACGGTCGTCACCAGGGTCGCCACCCCCGGCCGCCGCAGGCGGCGCCCCAGCCAGCGGTTGGCCGGGTGCAGCACGATCGCCAGAATCGAGGCCAGCAGAAACGCCGTGAAGAACGGCCGGGCCATCTGCAACAGCGGCGGCAGCAGAGCCGCCAACAATACACCCAGAAAGATCAGCGAGCCGCGCTTCGACATCTTCGCACCGCTCCTTTCCCAACGCTATCCCTCACTGGACTCGCTACTCGCCTAGCTTTCTCCCCCGTTCCCGCAACAACTGCTCCAATCCCTGCTTCCACCAAGGTCCTGTCACCCCGTCGAGCGGCCGCGTCAGCTTTCCCGGCTCGACTGGCAACGTCTCCACCAGTACATCCTCTCCATAGATCGACGCTTCCCGCAGAATGTTACCTTCCCGGTTAACAATTCGGCTCTGGCCATGCGATCCCGAGTTGTCCTCCACGTTTCCCGGCGCGTTCGCCGCCACCGCATACATCTGGTTCTCCACCGCCCGCGCCATCATCTGCGCCCGGTATCCCGCCAGCTTCTGCTCCTGTCGCATGCCGGACTCGTGGCTGATGTAGTAAACCACCCGCGCCCCCGCCATCGCCGGCAGCCGCACAAACTCCGGATACCGCTCGTCGTGGCAGATGATCACCGTCGAAAGTACCCCCTCGAGCTCAAACAGCGCCATATGGTTCCCCGGCGTCGCCCACGGCTCCCCCGCCAGTTGCAGCTTCCCGTACCGCTCCACGGTCTCGCCCTTCGAGTTCACCACCAGCGCCGCGTTGAACACCTTCCCGCCCGCCTCGTACACCGTCCCCACAATCGCTGCGATCTTCCGCCGCGCGCATACCGCCGCAATCTCCCGCTCTGCCTCTCCCACCGCCTCCGCTGCCACCCGGAAGCTCTTATCGGTCGAATACCCCGTCAACGCGCACTCCGGAAACACCGCCACCTGCACCCCTTGATCAGCCAGACTCTCCAGGCTGCGCAGGATCTTGGCCTTGTTCGCGCCCACGTCGAACGAAGAACGCATCTGCACCGTCGCCACCTTCAACTCCGCGCCCCACACCGCGCCGCAGAGCCAAAGCAGCCACAGCCACTTGGTCATTTCGTCACCGCCACAAACCGCGGCGGCTTCGCCGTGTTGGCAAAATCCAGGGTGCTCCAATAAGCCAGCTTCAGGATCTTCACCATCTTCGGAAAGTTGATCCGGTCCACCGTATCCGTCACCTGGTGATACTCCGGATGAAACCCCGTGAACCACCACATCGCCGGAATATCTTTGAGCACGAACGGATATTGGTCGCTCCGGAAAAACACGTTCAACGCCGGCTCCATATCCCACTTCTTACTCAGCCGCAGCCCCACCCGCTCATTCGCCCGTTCCACGGCCGCCGCGTACTCCGGACTATAGTATGCCCCCACCAGGTTCATCTCGTTCGAAGTATCCGCCGCAATCTCGATCAACCCGTCCGTCTGCGTACTCGCCGTCTCGTTCCGTCCAATCATGTCGAAGTTAATCACCGCCCGCGTCCCCGCCAGCGGTCGCAGCGGCCGGTTCGCATAGTGGTAACTCCCCAACAACCCCCGCTCCTCCGCCGCAAACACCGCGAACAAAATGGACCGCCGCGGCTTCACCCCGGCCTTCATAAAGGCATGCGCCAGCGCCACCACGCCCACCGTCCCCGACCCGTTGTCATCCGCCCCCGGAAACAGCGCGCCGAGGTTAAACGCCGGGCCGTCATGGTCAAAGTGGCCCGTAATCAGAATGGTCTCCTGCTTCAGATCCGTGCCTTCGAGCAGCCCGACCACGTTATAGCTTTGCGCCTCCTTCACGGCGGCGTTCACAATCTCGATGTCCACCGTCACCCCGGGCAACGCCTTCGACCGCGGCTTCAAATCCCGGTCAATACCGGTATGGATCTCGCTCGCGCTCATGCCCGTCGCCGCCACTAACTCCTTCCCCAGTGCTTCGCTCAGGCTCACGAGCGGAATCTGAATCTCGCTCTCCGCCAGCACCTGCTGCGGCAGCCGCGAATTCCGCACGGCCGACCCGGGAATCCGCGCCCGCCGCTCTTCGTTCGAAGGGTGCTTCCGGTTCGGCTCCGGCATCAGCATCACCGCCACCGCCCCGTGCTGCTGGGCATTCTTCACCTTCACATAGGTGCCCGCGTACCGCGTATTGCCCTTGCCGCTGAACACGGACGCCGCGTTATCCTCCTGCGGCTCGTGGTCGAAGATCAGCACCACCTTGCCCTTTACATCCAGGCCCGCGTAGTCGTCGTACCGCAACTCGGGAGCGGTAATCCCAAACCCGGCGAACACCACGCCGCCCTGAATCCGGGCGTTTTTCGGGAAGGAGACCGAGGCGTCCGTCCCGCGATACGTCTTCGTTTCGCCGCTCCTGCTGATGGTGACGCCGGACTTCTCCCGGTCGCTGCGAAACTCGATCAGCGGCACCGGCTGGAGATACGAACCGTTGGCCGCCGGCTGCAGCCCGGCTTTGGTGAACTCGGAGACGATCCAATGCAGCGCCACCTCCGAGCCCCGCTCGAGGGACAGCCGCCCGTTCAGCGGCTCCGAAGTGAGGAAGGTCAAATCCGCGCGCAACCGGCGCTCGGTCAACTCCGCGAAAGCCTTCTCATGATCCTGCGCCAGTGCGCAGCCAGCCCAAAATAGAAGTAGAAATCGCACCCTCATAGACTACACCCCTTGGGCTCCGTCGCAGCTTCTTGATAGGAACAACCCCACCTCGTTTCGTCGCGCTAGAGGATCTCGTAATAAACTCGTTCCGCTCTCTATTGCTGACGGCCCTGCTTGCCGCCGCCCCGCTATTTGCCCTGGGCTTGACTGGAAATCTCTCCGGCAGTCTGATCGATCCCTCTGGATCCGTCATCCCGGGGGCTGAAGTTTCCCTCACCAATATCGCCGTTAGTCAGGTCCGCACCATGCAGTCCGATTCCACCGGTAACTTCGTCTTTACGCACCTGCTGCTCTCCACGTACAAGCTACAGGGCAGATCCAAAGGCTTTAAGCGGTGCGAGAACGACCCAGATCGTCGAGGTCTCAGCCCCAACCGCTCGCCTGCCAACTGAGTCCGCCGAACGGTCCGGCCTCATCTCCCTCAAGCAAACGCAGAACGTCCCCCTAAAAGGGCGTAACCATCCCGGCCTTGTCACACTCTTGCCCGGCGTCATCGACACCGCCAACCGCAACGCTCCGGCTGGAACAACCTCGGCGGCATCACCATCAACGCCGAATTCTCCCCTGCCTCCATTACCAACCGTACCCTCATCCCCATCTGGGATCCCCTCAATCACCGCGTACCCTTCCCCGGCGCATCGTGCCGCAAAACCGCATCGACCGCAACGGCCGGGCCCTGCTGAACACATTCCCTCATCGAGGCCCCGATCAGTCCGCCGCGGCAAGGTTCCATCCTCCGCGTCAACTCCGACCTTGCACCCAAACTCTCTTCTACTGGCGCGGCATTAACGACTACGAAGCCTTCAAACGGGACTTCTGCATCGTCCTCGCCTGCGGCAGCTGAGCCCAGTTGCCCATTAACTACCAGATCCGCTCCGCCGGCATGGTCGCCACCCTCATCCATTCCTTCAACCCCACCACCGTCAACGAATTCACCTTCGGAGTCAATCGCGCCCGCCAAACCGTCGATCCCCTCTCGCGGGAAGGTCTCAGTCGCAATATCCGATTCAACGTCGCTCCCAACCTGCCGCAGTTCTTCCCCCAGGCCAGCTTCGGCGGCGTGCCCAACGCCGGTGTGCTGAACATCGAACAGCGCTTCCCCTTCTTCGGCACCAACCGGACGGCCACGTCCGCTGCCGCGACATCGAATGGTTCGCACAAGAAACTTGGACGATCCCCCGTCGTTTCATCCTCGACGCCGGCGTCGGCTTCTCTATCATCCAGCCCACCTCTTCCGCCGGCGTTCAACTCGCCGCCTTTGATAACTCCCGGTACGATCCCGCTCCTTCCGGAACGCCACCGGGCAGCGCGTTGGCATCGATCCGGTCATCGGACAAACCGTTTCGTCCGCCTCCATTGGGCAGTTCGCTGGTGGCGTCGAAGCCTTTCAGGGCATGCGCGTCTTCAACGAACACATCCAGAACCGGCCCCCATTCACGTCGCCCCACGTATCGGCTTCTCCTATGACGTCTTTGGCAACGGCTATTCGCTCGTTAGTGCCATCGACCGGAGCCGGCATCGATAGCCGGGGGAATGTCCTCCGCAATCTGATTCTGCCCAAGAGCCAGAGGACCACGCTGCGGCATTTCGACACCGATGCTTTCGCTCCGCCCAGCCGGGCCGAGTTCGGCCTCGGCAACGCCCCGCGAGTTCTGCAACTTCTTCCACCACGCCAGCTTCCCGGACTCGTTTTGATGCCCAAAACCATCAAGCGAGCGGAACTTTCGGCCAGTACTCCTCCACCTTCGACGCTCGCCAAATCGTCTCCCCTGCCCGGCGATCGCTATTGCGGCCGTTCGGGCGAACCCTCCCGCCGCGGGTCGCGGTAATGCACCAAAGCGACACGCCCTACCGTCACCCGGGTAGCCCCTTTCGTATGGTTCGGGACGAAGGCCACCCGCAACACACGAACCGGCCCGCCACCCTCTTTCGCCAACTGCCCGATTACCGTGGTGACATCAAACTGGAACGTCAACCCATCTGCCGGAGCCGGCCGGCGGGCCGCCGTCGCCTCCATAATGCCGTACATGGCCAGCACGCCTACGCGTAAGTCCGGCCGCTTTTTCGGGTTCACTCCCCTCGGAAGGTTCAGGTAGACGGCATAGGCCGGCGGAAGCTCGGTCGCTTTGAGGCTTTCCATCCGTAGGACGAACCGGCCGCCCGGCGTCGGCGCGTCAATCGGAATCCTCAACTCTTCGGTCCGGGGACTCAGCGAAAACGCCTTGCTGGTCGCTCCCATCAGATGCCCTTCGGGTAGCGGCTGGGCCGCCGCGAGTGACCATGCCGCCAAACCGAGGGTGAGCAGGAACGAAACGCGGCGGCGCGGTCGAAACGCGCCACGCTCTGCCTGGCTGATCATGTAACCACCTCCCAGCGCCACCAGACTGTGCCCGGCGAACGTACATGCCACCATCAATGGCCAACAGGTGCCGACACAAGCCGCCCCACGCACCGCGCCGAAGCAAAGTGCATCGCGATACGCGGGCCACCCCTTCGCCGCCAGCGGCATCTGGCGGTGGCAGGCCGCCAACGAGTAAGCATACGGCCGGGTGAACAGCCAGCAAGCCGCCAAGACAAACGCCCCGCTCGCGGCTTCCCGTTGATGAGCAAGGGGACTTGATCGCAAGGCCGCCACCACCAGGCCCAGGCCCAGCCAAGGCACTGCGAAACCGCCGAGCACGCTCGCAATGGCGCGATTGCGGCGGCGCCATAGGCTGATCTCCGCTGTCTCGCGAATCGTCTCAAGGTGGAAAGGCAGCATCATCGCCAAAACCATCAGACTCCAATGCAGCACCTCGCTTCCGTACCCAAGCGTCCGCGGCGCGTGGACATGCCCCGCATGGGGCCCTCCGGCAAGTCCCAACCCAACCAGCACCGCCCAGGAAGAAGCACACAAGACAACGGCCCACCATTCCGGATGCTGCCAAAGGTAGTCTGGTAGCGTGCGCGGGCGGGCCCAAGCGCTCCCCGTCCTCATACGAAGTACAGCCGGATTTGGCCCACCTGCACTGCCAGCGCACTCTCCCAGGCGCCAGGGACAAACGTCACCCGCAGCCGCTTTGCATCCCAATGCTCTTCGGCTACCAGGCGAAGCACGATCCCGGTGACGTCGAACCGGAAGCTCAGGCCATTGCCCGGGTGCCGCTCGTCTCGCCGGCTGGATTCGCGAAGTCCGAACATCGCCAGCGTGCCTACCCGCAACTCCGGATGTTGTTCGCCAGGCTCCCCGGAAGGCAGATTGAGGTAGACGAGGTAGTTAGGTGCCGCCTCGGCGGAGGTGATGTTCGTCACATGGAGATAAACCTTACGCAGGGACCGGTCCGCACGGAGGCGAGCCGGACCGGTCGGGGCATCGATTTCAAACTCGACGTCGAACGGCTCCCGGCCTAACAGGATCGGCGCGCTCGTGGCTCCGACAAGTTCGGCGGAGGGCGTAGCGGGTTCGGGCGGAGAAGGCGGCATGAGGGACTCCAGTTGGTTGATTTCAGTCTGATCGGTTTCAGCCGTGGGCGCTAGCGCTATGGCGGACCACCGAGCGGATCGCTGGTATCGTCATAAACGTATGCCAAAGGGGTGGGAAACGTCACGACGACCTCGGCGGGTGTCATGTTTACGATTGCGCCGGTCGCGTCGTGGAACGTGAAAGGGACATCGAGGAGCCAATCATTCGTAGTGGGGTTCGCATGGGTATTCACCCTGCGAAGCCATACCTCCCACAGCCGGTCGAGGTTGCAATGGTGAAGCCAGAAGATGGGATCTAGCGGGGCTCGGGTGAATGACCCCATGAAGCCGCCCGCGGCTGGCCCCGACACCGCCACGTGCATAGTGGCATGGGGTGTTCCTTCGAGCGCGCCTAACGTAATCCCAGCGGCGTGCGAAAACACGGTTTTGGGTCCTCCGAAGCCGGCACTTCCACCGCCGGATTCAAAACTCGCTTCACGGAGACAAGCCGTCAGATCGGTGTCGCCAGCGCCAACAAAGTTCCGGCCACGATTTGCGTCCCGGTGCCGCTGCGCCACAAAGAGATGGTTCGGCGAGCCATCCCGCAGCCGGCGTGCCCGAAATGGAGCCGGTAAACGGGCGGCCGCCGGCGAGGCGCTGTAATTCCAGTACGGTAGGGCCCAATCGGAGGGTCCGCCGAGGCGCGCCACCTCCGCCATCACGATCTTCTCAAAAAAATGGAGATACATCCGATGCCAAGGCAGGAAGAACCAGGAAGAGTGTTGGCACTGGTTCCAGAAGCGCCCTTGCTCGGCAGCGGAAGGAAGCACATCGCTCGGGTCGGCAGAGGGATCTTCGCTCGCTCGATAGTCGTGGATCGCGGCCTGGAAGCGCCAACTCAACGGGTCGGCGATCGGCTTGGCCTTCATCGCGCCGATGGCTTGGCGGTAAAAGTCGATGATCGGATCATCCGCCGGAAGACTGAGGATGTTCCGCCGAATCCGGAACGGAAGTGGCACGGCGGGACGGTTGGCAAGTAGGGTGGGAGGGAAGGGGCCCATGGCTAAAAACCTGACTAGGGTGCGGTTGGTTGACGGCCCTTGAGCGATGGGTCGCAGGTGTCGTGAACGGTGCGGATGGCCTCGATCGTCGGCGCGTCCAAGGTTCCGTTAATCACAATCAAGGGAAATTTTGGGCGGTAGTCTCGCTGAAAGGACCGAATGTCGACTGGCCGGCCCGGTTGCATTTCGTATCCCAAATTGCGCAGTCGCAGCTCGGCCGCCGCCTCCCCATCCGGCTCCGGAATGTCAATCACCACGTCCATTTCGAACTCGAAGGTCGATTCAGGGGTCGGCAGCGCCGTGGCCGCATTGTCTCCCGGCCGGGGTTGGTTCCATTTCAAGTTCACCGTGGCCGGCACCACGGGATCGCGGATGGCAATGTAGGCATCTTCGGGCGGCGGCGGGGCTAACGTGTTCGCCACCGGCGGCGCACCCGTTGCCCGCTCCACCCGCGGAGGCTTGCCATTTTCACTGATCAGGCACGGCGCAAACGGTAACGGGTGGGCGATGCGGTCAAACAGGCGAATCCAGAACACCCGCTCCACGGGCCGTACGATTTCGCAGGGCGACCCTGTCACCAGACGCTGATAGAAACGGCAGGCAAACGTATCGTGGGTCTGTTCGAATTCGCGGCGTTCGGCGTGCGGCGTGCGGCGAGCCTCGCCGTCGGACCAAAAGCGCTTTCGGCAACCCGCGATGCCCTCGCTAATGCGAGGACACGGCCATTTCTCCGGAGTAACACTGGTTCCCGGGCGGAAAAGAAGAATCATAACCCGCCGGTTCACTTCGTTTTCCGCGTCCCGCTCGGATTTATCGGCCGCTTCCAAATACGCTTGGTGTTCGGTTTGCGAAAACGACAAAACAGGATTGAATTCCCCGCACCCTTGCAGATCGCCCTTGCCCGCTGCATCGGCGCCCCGGCCTAGGAACTCCGCGGGCTGCAGCGTTTCGGGCGATAGGAAGTCCATGTAGGCCGCAAAGAGTTTTGCTCGCGTGATGGGGCCAGCCACGCCATCCTCGGTCAGATCGGCTTGCCCCTGAAACTCCTGAATGGCGGCTGTTGTGCTGGGGTTGGCCGAGCCGGTAACTGGCCCAGGGTTGTGGCCCAGCGCCGTCAACATATGCTGGACGCTGGCCAGACCCCAGCCCTCGGAAGCTCCCGCTAACGAGTAGAGTTGCTCCCATCGGGCGGTATCGCGTGTGAGAACCGCGTAAACAGAGTTGGCTCGATTGCCGCTGAGCGTCTTGTTAAAAACATCGTCGCCCACCGGGTCGGCATGTCCGAAAACGGAGAGCGGGGCGCCGGGGTGTGCCGCTCGCAGCTTGGCTAACGCGGCAAATTCAGGGCGGGTTTCGGGCAGGATAAAAGACGATGCAAAGGCAAATCCAGCGTTCTTCAGCTTCCAACAGGCCACTGGAATCAGCTCCATCCGGATCGTGTTCTTCCCTTTCCCGGCCGTGGAGGGCGAGACGACAACGGGAAGAACAGCAACCAGCGGATGGTCGGCGCTCAAGCCTCCCACACTATTTACCGGTAGCGCCGGGGTGGGCGTCGGTGGGGCAACGGGAGCAGCCGGTTCCGGAGCCTGTGTCGTCTCCTCCTCCGTGGGGGTCAGGCGTTCCACCACCGAACGGCGGCCAGGTCCGGTATACCGGAGGACGATCGGCCCGGTCAGGTTGTAATGATCCGGGCCGAGTGCGGCTGCTACGAAAACCTCGACAATGTCCGGTATCGTGTCCGACTCGAAGTCCCAATTGTCATCCAGAGCCCCCATCTCGGCATCGACCCGGCGCAACTCGTCCGCGTACACGAACCTCGTCCCCGCCATCAACGCCGCCGCCACCGTACCGTGAACATAGGCGGCATCGGCTGCCTCTAGCGCTCCCGGGGTGAACCCATTACTGCCTCCCAGGTAGAGGTCACCGGCGATTCCCCGGTCTGCCGCCGCCGTAAAACCCAGCTCCACCAAGTCGGCAAATGTGTATTCGCCCCGTGCAAACGGTAACTCTTCGTCCAGAAAGCTGCTCACAATCGGGAAACTTGCCGCTTGGAGATCCCGGCCGTACCCATTGGTCATCACTTCGACCTGCGGCATTTCGAGAATGACGTGGGCAAAGTCCGGGACGAAGTCATGCACAAACAGGCCCGGTGGGTCGTAAGGACTGAATGGCTGGCCATATTCAGCTAGATTGTTAATCGCTACCGCGTCGAGGTCGGCGTACCGGGAGCAGCGCCAGATGCCTGTAGACTGGATTAGTTCCCAACTCACAATCTACCTCCGCGGGCTTCGTATCGGAGTTATCCAAACCTCCGCTGGCGCCAGCTCACATTACCACCGTCGCACCACTGTGAGTCTCGCTTAGATGGCGTTACAACATTTATCCGCCCTTCCGTCACTGCCACCTCCTCGGTCTGCGCCAAAAACTGCCGGTCGCTCGAAGCAGCCTTCGCTCCCTCGTCCGCCGGGGTCGGTCCACGGCGCCCCACCCGCTCCGTCCAGCCTCCCCCCGCACCCTATGTTCTAATCGCAAGATGCCGGTCGCGCTGCTCGTCCTCCTGTTCTCCCTCCCCCTCCTCGCCCAACCCGATATCCCCCAAACCTACGCCCAACTCTGCGCCGGCTGCCACGGCGCCGACGCCCGCGGCTCCCAGCAAGGCCCCGGCCTCTCCGGCAACCTCCGCCTCCGCCGCCGCTCCCCCCAAAGCCTCCGCAACGTCATCACCCGCGGCATCCCCGCCGCCGGCATGCCCGGCTTCCCCCTCCCCGACGCCACCCTCGACGGCCTCGTCGCCCTCGTCATCAGCCTCAACGCCGTCGCCGCCGACTCCAAAGTCCCCGGCGACCCCGCCGCCGGCGCCGCCTACTTCTTCGGCCAGGGCCAGTGCGCCACCTGCCACATGGTCGCCGGCCGGGGCGCCCCCATCGGTCCCGACCTTTCGAGCATCGCCCGCGACCTCACCGTCGATCAGCTCCGCGACGCTCTCCTGAACCCTTCCGCCCGCCTCGCCCCCGGCTACCAACTCGTCAATCTCACCCGCCCTAACACCCCCGCCCTCCGCGGCTTCGCCCGCAACCGCAGCGCCTATGAAATCGCCATTCAGGACCTGAAAGGCGGCCTCCACTCCGTCCCCCTCACCGCCGCCACCCGCGTCACCGACGAAAAGGCCTCCGCCATGCCCCCGGCCCAAGCCTCCCCCGCCGAACTCCAAAACCTCCTCGCCTTCCTCAGCACCCTCTCCGGCGTCAAACCCGGCGCCCTCGCCCCCGCCTCCTCCGCCCCCGGGGCCATCTCCTTCGCCCGCATCCAAAACCCCCCGTCCGGCGACTGGCTCACCTACAACGGCAACCTCAGCGGCAACCGCTACAGCCCTCTCAACCAGATCAACGCCGCCAACGTCCACCAGCTCACCCTCCAGTGGTCCTACACCATCCCCCTCTGGACCCAGTTCCTCCCCGACACGCCCTACTTCCACGAAAACATGCGCTATTTCGGCCTCGAAACGGTTCCCGTCGTCGCCGACGGCATCATGTATCTCACCGGTCCCAACCAGGTCCACGCCGTCTCCGCCCTCACCGGCCACCCCATCTGGCAATACTCCCGGCCCCGCACCCCTGGCCTCGTCTCCGACCCCTCCCTCGGCACCAACCGCGGCGTCGCCCTCCTTGGCGACAACGTCTTCTTCGTCACTGACAACGCCCACCTCCTCGCGCTGAACCGCATCACCGGCCGCCTCGTCTGGGAAACCGTTCTCTGGGATGAGCCCCAAAAGTACGGCGGCACCATCGCGCCGCTGATCGTCAAGGACATGGTTATCGCCGGAGTCGCCGGCGGCGATTGGGGCATCCGCGGCTTCATCTCCGCCTACAAAGCCTCCACCGGCGAACGCGTCTGGCGCCATTGGACCGTCCCCGCCGACGGCGAACCCGGCATCGAAACCTGGATCGGCGGCGGCCACAAACTCGGCGGCGGCTCCACCTGGCTCACCGGCTCCTACGACCCCTCCACCGACACCCTCTACTGGGCCACCGGCAACCCCTGGCCCAACTCCGACGACCGCCAGCGCGGCGGCGACAACCTCTACACCGACTCCGTCCTCGCCCTCAACCCCGCCGACGGCAAGCTCAAGTGGTACTACCAGTTCACCCCCCACGACACCCACGACTGGGACGCCACCGAGCCCAACGTCCTCGTCGATACCACTTACAAAGGGCAGCCCCGCAAGCTCCTCCTCCACGCCGACCGCAACGGCTTCTTCTACGTCTTCGACCGTACCGACGGCAAGCTGCTTCTCGGCAAGTCGTTCCTCCATCGCCTCACCTGGGCGAGCGGCATCGGCCCCGACGGCCGCCCGCAGAAGGCGCCCCCGAGCGAACTCGGTTGCCCCGACCACGCCACCAACTGGAACGGCACCACTTGGAGCCCGACGACCAAGCTCTACACCATCATCGCCATCGAAAAGTGCACCGTGAATCTCCTTCCAGGCAGTTGGAAAACCGCCCGCCCGCCGGAGGACCCCGGCGTGAAGTATCTCCGCGCGCTGAACATCGAAACCGGCGCCATCGCCTGGGAAGTCCCGCTCACCGGTCCCGTCGACGGCAAGCGCGTCGCCGGCCTCCTCGGCACCGCGGGCGGCCTGCTCTTCTACGGCGACCCCAGCGGCTACTTCGTCGCCGCCGACGAACGCAACGGCAAGACGCTCTGGCGGGTTCCCCTCCACGCCACCATTAAGACCTCGCCCATGACCTACTCCGTCAACGGCCGCCAGTACATCACCCTGGCCGTGGGCGCCAACGTCATGACCTTCTCTCTGCCCCGCTAAGCTGCCCGCCGGCAAAGAAGCCGTAACGCTTCCCCCGCCCGGCGCCTCCTTCCCATGGACATCCGTTCTTTCGCCTGGAAACCATTGCGATCCACGAATGCGCAAGGAGGCTAGTTATGCACAGTATCTTCTACATCATCGGAGTCATCGTCGTCGTTGTGTTCGTCGTCAGATTCTTCGGCCTCGCCTAACTCCATCCACCCCGGCGCGGCCTCACCACCGCAGCGGGGGGCGGCTACTCATGCGGGCCCGGATCGCCTCGACAATCTCGTCAGAAGATTCGCGGCCGGAGAAGTTATAGGTCTTGCCGGACTTGAGCTTCACCGAGAAGCCACGGTTTGTCGTCAGGCTGAAGCGATGGGTGCCGATGGTATCGATCGAACTCAGTGGCACGGAGAATCCGTGGCGAGACTCGCGCGGCTGCCAGAGCAAAGACTCGCCTTCGAGAACCAGCAGACCCACGCAGAACAGCGGCGAACCCACCGGTCCGTGGGTATGTTGGAGCATCCAGGACGTCGCCGGAGCCCGGGGCGTCGTGTTGACGCGGATGGTTACCAACTCTTGGGCGGTGGCGCCGTCAGCCGAACGGGCAACCAGACGGTACTGCGTGGTCTGTGGCGGCGTCACCAGCACCGATCCCCGGGCCTGTTGGACAATCCCGGGGTCCGGCGAGATCGTGATCGATTGCGCGCCTTCTACCGCCCAGTTCAGCCAAGTGCCGGGTCGGCCTTCGGTATTGGGCGCCGCCTCAAAGCGGAGGATCCGCGGTGCCGGGCCGGGATCCGGCGCCGCCGCGCTACGGACGACAAGGCTTGCTCTCGCCACCAGCGGACCGCCCACACCCTCGGCGCGCAGCACCACCGTGAAGTCCGGTTCGGCAGGGACGGTGGCGTCGCCGGAGTTTGGATACGCCTTGCCGTTCAAGGTGACGCTGCTGGCGTTCCGCACGTCCCAATACACTTTCGACGCCTGTCCGGGTTCGACGGTGGCGGGCACGATTTCGAAGCGGACAATCTGCACACGCCCAACCGGTTGCGGCTGCGGCTGCCGACCGGTCTCGGTCTCCACAAACAGCGTTGCCGTGTGCTCCTTCAGCGCGCCGTCCAACCCCTTCGCCCGCAAGACGAATCCGGTGGACTCGGCCACCTGAATCTCGCGGCTGCCTTTGGCCGGTACTTCGGTGGACCCAATCACCACCTGCGCCGCATCCGCCACCTCCCAGTGTAGTGTGGCCGTCTCGTTCGGCTTAATCTTGGGAGGATCGAACTCAAAGCGGAGCACTGTGGCGGGGGGTGGCGGCCGCTCGACCACGACGAGTTCCGCGCGTTGCGAGGTGGCCAAACCGTTGCGCTTAGCCCGGAGCAAGTAGACGGTGGTGGCGGTGGGATTCACTTGAACTGTCCCCGTTGGTGGCTGCGCACCGAGCCCTTCGATTTCCACCTCGGTCCCCTCCGTCACCGACCAGGAGAGCGTCGCCGTCTCTCCAGTCGTGACCACCGGGGGTGTGAGCTTCAGATATTGAATCTCCGGGGGCGGGCCGCTCGGAAGCAGGAAGACCGCGGCAAGCAGCAGCACCACGACGACGGCCATCACCCCGACCGCGGGCCAGATCCATTTCGTGAAAAGGGGATCGGGCCGCGGAACGGGAACCGGCGTCGGGCTTGGCGCCGGGGCCGGAGGGGCCGTGACAACGGCCGGCGGCGACGTCGCCTGCAGCGCCTGTTGAAACTCCTCCACCGTGGCCCAGCGATCTTCCGGCCGCAGCGCCAGCGCCTTGGCCAGCGCCCAGGCTGGCTCGGGCGGCAGGTCCGGCGCGGGAATGGCCTCGCCCGCTTGCCGATCCGGGGCCGTGGGGGGGATTTGGCCGGTCACCGCGCGATAGAGCGTCCCGGCGCAGGCATAGACATCCGTCCAAGGCCCTTGATTGCCCCGGGACTGATACTGTTCCGGCGGAGCGTAGCCCGGCTTCAACACCACCGAGAGATTCTGACTATGGGCCGAGAGCGAGTACCGGGCGGCTCCGAAGTCGATCAGCTTCACCAACCCATTGCGCAGCAGATAAATGTTGTCCGGAGCCACGTCGCGATGCAGCAGCTTCACCCGGTGGACCTCGCGTAGCGCGTCCATCACGGGCGTTAATACCCGGAGCGCGGTCGGCCAGTCCAGCCGGCCGCCCACGGCGCGCAGATACTCTTCAAACGTCATCCCGTCGAGATACTCGAGAATAATGTAAGCGGTCCCATTCGCGGTAAAGAAGTTCTGCACCCAGATGATGTTCGGATGATTCTCAAACCGGGCGACCACGCGGGCCTCATCGAGAAAGCGTTCCAGGCCAAACTGACACTCCTCCGCGCGGCTCGGGGTGCAGGGGAAAACCTCCGGGGCGCCGGCCCGCATGCCCACCCCGGCCGGGTAGTACTCTTTGATCGCGATCTTTCGGGCTAAGTGGAGATCCCACCCCAAGTAAGTAACGCCAAATCCGCCGTGCCCCAGCACCCGGGCCACCAGATACTGCTCCCGCAGGATGCTCCCCGGCGGGATGTACGTGGAGTTGCGCGTACGTTGCGCGGCGGAATAGCCACAGTGCGGACACGCCGCGGCGGCGCCTTTGTCTTCTAGGCAGGAAACGCACAGGGCTGGGGAAATCATGGCACCCTCCGGATGGATAACGCCGTGTAGTTATCCGCCGGTTCGGCGAGCCCCGCGGCCATCTGCTCCAGCCAACCGGCGGCCGTCGTGGTGGACGTCCAAGCCGCTACCATCGTCGCTTCCAGCACCCCCTCCCAAAAGCCGTCCGAAGCCAGCAGAAATCCTTCGCCGTTCGTCAACTCGCCCGCCGTCGGCCGGCACGGGCCATCCGAGCCGAGCGAGCGGACCAGGCGGTTGCGGTCCTCATGGTAGCGGAGCTGTTCCGCCGCAAGTTCGCCCGCGTCCACCAGCGCTTGCGGGACGCTATGGTCTTTGGTCTGGGCGACGATGGCCGTACCGGCAAACGCGTACAAACGCGAGTCGCCCACGTGGGCCCAACGGGCCCGGTTCTCCTCGAGGCAAAGCAAAACGCCCGTCGAACGCATCTGGCGCTGCATCTCGTGCTCCTTCTGCGCCGCGGCGATGGCTTGATTGGCGGCTTCGAGCAGGGCTGCGGGCGCGGCCGCCGGGTCGGCAGCGAACCCGGCGAGCATCGCTGCAATGGCGAGATGGGCGGCCAACTCGCCGCCCCCATGCCCACCCAGCCCGTCGGCGAGCGCGTAACAGCGCACGCCTGCAGCTGCGGCATCGCCCCAGCGATCCTGTTGCACGGGACGAGACCCGGGTTCGGAAAGGGTGGCCAGGGTCCAGGTCATGGGCGGCCGGTCCGTACGGTGAATTGGTTCTGGGAGGAGCCCAGGTAGAACGTGGCGCCGGGATGGAGCTCTTCCGGAACGTTGGGAGCGAGCCGCCGGCCCCCTTCGAGGAAGGTTCCGTTGGTGGACCCCAGGTCGGTCAGAAAAACACGGCCGTCCCGCGGGTCCCAACGGAGTTCACAATGGCGGGAGGAGACCATTTGGGTCTCGCCGGGAAAGATGAGATTTGCGGCCCGCGGGTCGCGCCCCAGTACGCACGGCCGGCGGCTCGAAAGGGCCAGCGAATGGCCGGCGTGCACCCCGGTCACCCCGACCAGTTGCGGCGCGGCCGGTTCAGCCCGTTGCAATCGGGACGTAACGCGGTCACGGGTCTTCCGGCTCACCGCTAGCACCAGCGCGGCCAACGCCAGCAAGGCGGTCACCCCTTGCAACGCCAACGACCCCCAGGTGGACGGCGCGCCACCGGTCGGCGTGGCGACACAGGGGCCGGTGGCTGCTTGGTACTTGATGCCGAGCGTATCGAGTTCGCTGCGCAACTCGTCCACCAGAATGCTTAAGTTAATGCCCTGGGCGGCCACCGCCCGGCCGTCGGAATCCGCTTCCGCGGCGGAGGCGAAGTTCACCGCCGTCACCTCCCCGCAGGCGTTGAACAGGGGGCCGCCGGAGTTGCCGCGATTGATGGGGGCCGTCGTCTGAATCACTTGAACGTCGGCTAAGCCAGCGCCATTGCGATGCGGCATAAACTTGCTGATAATGCCCGTCGAGATGGTCGGGTCGAGAGTATTTTGGATACCGCCCGAGGACCGCGAGGCGCCGGGAACGCCGAGGGCGTAGACGGGCTGCGCCTCTTCAAGGTGCGTGCGCTGGCTCAACGGCGAGGCCGGACGCGGCAGATCCTTCTGCAGCTGCAGGACGGCCAGATCCTTGGCCTTGGAGCTCCAGATCACCCGGGCTTCAATAGCCTCGTCCTTTCCCAGCGGAATGCCGAGAACAACGGTGGAGCCCGGCGGGAAGTCGCAGCAGACGTGCCAGTTGGTGACGACGTGGCGGCTGTCGACGGCGAAACCACTGCCGCTCGCAAAGCCCTTCTGGCCGCCGGTCTGAAACAGTACGCCGACAAACAAAGTGCGCTGCTTCATCAGCTCGATTTTGGGATCGGCCGCTGTCAGCACCAGGGGAAGCAAGAGCCATTTAAGGAGTCTCATCGGTTTCGTCGTCGGGAGAAGGTTTGCGCGGGCCGGCGTCCGGTGGCAGGGGGGCCGCACCCACGGAGGCGGGTTTGGCCAGCGCCCCGGCTGGCGGCGGGGGAGGCGGCAGCTGGGCCAGCACCCAAACGGCTGCGGCCCCCAAACTAAGCGCGGCGCCTGCGGCGAGTAAGCGCCCCACCGGGGGTGACAATCGGCGGGGCCGGGACACGGCTGTGGCGACAGCCACCTGCGGGGCGCAGATACTCAACAGGATCGCGGTGGCGTTGTCCTGGCCAGGCACTCCCTTCTCGAGCACCTGGGCGAGCAACGCCTCGCAGGACTCCTGGGCCGAGCCGGCCATGGCGGCGGCCATCTCGGCAGCCGTGAGCGTTCGAAAGATCCCGTCGGAAGCCAGCAGCACGCGGTCGCCGGGGCGCAGCGCCAGCGGCGCGGCGGAGCGCTCCACGCGTTCCAGGCGCCGTTGGCCCAGGTAACTCGAAAGAGCCTCCCGTTGGGGGTCGGCCAGTGCGGCCGCGGTGGTAATTTCGCCCCGGCTCGCGCGGGCGTCGAGTTCGCTGGCGTAGGTGTGCAACTCCGCGAGTAAGTGAAACTGGCCGCCCTGGAAGAAGGTCAGGGCGCTGTCCCCCACGGTGATCCAGTGTAAGTGGTAGCCGTCCACGACGGCCGCAATCAACGTGGCCCCCAGTTCGCCTTCCGGGCCGAGGGCGATCACGGCATCGTTGGCGGCGGCCAGGCTGCGGGCCAGCGCCTGCGGAATCGTCTCGGCCGTGGTTTTGAGTTGATAGTGGAGCAGGAACGCCTGCACGGCGGTGCGGCTGGCCAAATCGCCGTGCGCCATGCCGCCCATGCCATCAGCCAGCACGGCGGCAATGCCACCATGGGCGACAAAGCCCGCGTCGGCGACCGTCGAAAAGCCGAAGGAGTCCTGTTGGTCCCTCCGGCCGCCGATGTGCTGGGCGTTCCCGATGTCGATCGCTGCGCTAACAAGGGCCACGGTGCTTACCAGGAAAAGCCGTCGTTCAGGAACGTCACCAGCCGGAGCCTCGTGCGGCCCAGGCCCAGCTCGTCCCGATCCTGCAGGGGAACCGGCCCGTAGACCGCCTCCCCATTGCGGTACACCAGTCCTGCCCCGTCCCCAGGCAGCAGCCAGAACTCCCGCTTGGACGGCTCGAATACCACGGTCGCATGCCTCTGCCGCGAGACGGCATCGTCACCCGTCAGCGCCACCTGCATCGAGGCGTCGCGGCCCAGAAAGTTCTTCTCGGCGCGGAGACGGAAGTCGCGGCCGCGGTCCGGTCCCTCCACGCAGACGAGCCAGCCGACCACCGGGTCAATGCCGGAGGCTTCGCGGACGAGCCGTACCGTAGCAGGATGGGCCGCCGGTTGGGCGGCCGGCGCTGGGCTCAGCGGCATCGTCGCCGGGAACGGCGGAGGTGCCGCTGCCGGGGCCGTCGGCTGCAGCGCCACCGTCTTAGCCGGGGCCGGGAACGGCTGCAGGCAATAGGGGCACGAAGTATGCCGCTGTTCATCAAAAAAGTGTCCGGAAGCGCACTGGATCATAGGAGGCTCACTGGGTGTAGTAATTGGTTTCTTCGGGATTGGCGGCCTTGAATTGGGCCAGGAACTCGGGGGCGATGGCGAACTCCAAATCGCGCTTCTGGTTAACGCGAAAGTTGCCCAGGAAGAGAGAGGTTTGTTCCTGCGGCATGGCTTTGGTGGGCAGACGCCAGAACTTACCTTCGTAGGTGAGAAACACCCCACGGATGAAGGCAGGCCCAGAGTTGCCCTTGGCCGCAAGGAACTTGATATGCACCTCGTATTCCGATAGGACCGGCATGTCTCGCATGGTCCAGAGGTCGGTGCAGGGTCCCTCGGTGCAGTTGACGTTGAAGTCGCCGGTCAGCGTCGCCGTCTGGGCTTTCAAGGGATCGACCGGGGCCATCCGCGGCGTGCCGTCCGGCTTCTTGCCCACGAAGCGGACGTAAATGTCGAGGTCATGCTTGGCGGACGTCCACGTCAGGGCGGCGGTAAATGGAAGCCGGTCTTGCAGGGTGGTGCGTTGCTGTTCCGCCTGCCCAAGCCGCGATTCCAGTTCCCGCGCCTTTTCCTCGGCGGCGCGCTGCGCCTCCTGCGTCCGGCGCAGAATCTCCTGCTGCTTCTCAAACTGCTCCTTCAGCCCGGGCGCCAGGTCTTTCTTCATGGCCTCCAGTTGGCGGGCCAGTTCGGCGGCTTGCGCTTGGGCGTCCTGGGCCAGGCGCTTCTGCTCGTCGATGGCCGCCTGCATGCGAGCGTACTCCCGCTGCAGCTTCTCGAACTGTTCGCGCACGTCCGGCGGCATGTTGGCCAACTGCTTCTTCAGATCTTCAAGTTGCCGCAGCAGCTCCGCCGTCTCCGCCTTCGCGGCGAGCGCCTTGCGCAACTCGATGTCGAGCTGGCGAACCCGCTCAATCAGCTCGGTGGGGGCGCCCAGCCGCGCCAGCTTCTCCCGTAACTCCGCGGCATCCTTCCGTAAGTCGGGGATCTTTTCGTTATGCAGGCCCTCCGGCTTCCAGAACGGCAGCAGGGCTAACATCAGGAAGCAAAACGCCCCCAGCGCGCCGCAAAGGATGTCCAGCAGCGACATGTTGAAGATATTGACCTCCCGCCGTTGAACTTTCATCCCGGATACAACCGATTGATCAGATTGCGCAGGGTATAGTCGCCCGCGAGGTTGACGGCCGTTTCCTCGGTCTCCTGCACCAACTGCATCAGAAAGACGAGAACGGCGCTCTGCATCAGCGCCACCATGGTGCAGTCGAAGCCCACCCCCAGCGTCCGCGCGATCTCTTTGATGTTCAGCTCGCCTTCTGAGGAGCCCGCGTCGGCCAGCGAAGCGCCCAGCGCATAGACGGTGCCGATAAATCCCAGCGTCGGCACGAGCCACGCGATGAAGCGGACAATCCCGTAGCGCATATCCACGCGGTGGGCGATGAGTTCGAGATGGTTGTTGGTGATGGAGGCGGCCTGGTCCACGCTTCGGCTGGCCTGGAACTGCAGAATCGCCAGGTTGATCAGAGAGGGAACAAAGCCAGACTCCCCATCAAATTGGCCTGCGATGCGCTGGCGAATATGGCCGAGGTCGCGTGGCTGGAGCACGGTCACCTCGTCCTCCGGTAGGAAGTTGTACTTCAGCATCTTCATCTCATGAACGCCGCTGCGCCAACGCACATACAACTCGCCGAGGCCAATGAAGAAGCCCACCCACATCAGGTTTTGAATCGTCAGCGGATACGGAAAGTGGGTCGAGCCGTAATCGAGCAGCAACACCGCGGCCCGGCCTTTGAGCGTGACCGAAAGCACCGCGATGAAGACCAGCGCCGCGGCAAGGGCGATCAGGAGAACGAGGCCGCGATGGGGTAAGGGATGGCGCAGAGAAGGTAACGACTGGTGCATAGAGTAAAGTTCCTATTGCCGGCAGGCCGGGCAGTTGGCGCCCGCGGTCTTGACGGCGCCGCACGAGCAGCGGATCAGCCGAACGCTGGCCGGCGCGGCAGCGGGCGTCGGGGCGGTGTTGGCGGCGCCAACAATGGAGAGTAATTCGGCCACCCGGATCGCAAACCCACCGAACTTGACGGTGTCTGTCGCCACCACCCACTCGCGTTCAAACCGCGACTCTTGGCCCTGCCGGATGAGGAAGGTGCCGTTGCTGGATTGAGAGTCGGCGATCAGCAGCGCCCCGTTCTCGTGGAGCGTCGCTACCGCGTGAAACCGGCTGATGGACGGGTCTTGAATGAACAGGTTGGCCGCGGGATCGCGGCCAATCGTGAAGATCGTCTGTGGCATTCAAGTCCCAGTGAGAGAAAACTCCTGGGCATCACGCTCGCGGCCAAGAAAAAATGGCTGCGGCTAACAGAACCACTCTCGCCCCGAAATCAGGCGCTTCCCGCCCGCCCCGTCCACTTCCGAATCGCCTCATCCCGTGCCTCGCGCGCCGCCGGTAACTCCTCCAGGCGCGCCCCCAACACCAAGGAGGCCTTCTCGGGCGACTGCACAAAGACGCTCACCAGCGCCTCTTCCGGTCCCACGGCCGCGACAGTTACCGACATCTGCTGCGGCCCCACCCAGTCAATTGACTCGTCCGCATAGAATCGCCGCACCCACCTCCACTCCACAGGCCCGACCGTGGTAGCCCCCTTGGCCTCCACGGCGCCCTCGGCCGTCTCGCTCGGTCTCATCTCGCCGAGCGGCATCGGCGGCGCCGTCTCCACTGCCAGTCCCAACGCGCGGGCTACCGGCAGCAGCACCTCGGCCACGGCCTCCCGCGCCGCCTGCGTGGTGTACTCCGCAGGCGGAAGAAATGCGAACGGCTCCCGCTCCGTCGCCTCCCGCAATTCCCGCCGGGCAAGGTCAAAGTACCGCGCCACCTGTCCCGCCGGATTCAAGAGCTGCACCAACCCCATCCCTGCCACTTCCCTCCCCACCCGGTAAACGGTCGTTGCGTCATAAGGCCGCGCGCCGTTATCGTCCCCCCACTCCCGCACCACCACCGTCTCCCCCTCGTGCCGGACCGCCACCTGCCGCGCACACCACCCCTGCTCGTCCTTATCGAACCACCCGCTGTCGTAACTCACCTTCAGATCGGTCGTCATCGCTCCCCCGCCATTCTAACGGTTGGCGATTTCGCCCGTGCCCAATTCCAGATTGACATCATAGTGACACAATGACACGATAGTGTCGTTCTCGGAGGCGGATGAATTCGCCCCAGGAGGTCCCTTCTGCTGCAACTGCAACCGCTCGACGCCAACGTGCCCATCTTTCAACAACTGCATGCCGATCTGTCGCCAGTTGTCCTCGTCAACATTTTTCAGGTGGCGGAGGCCGACCTCCCGGCCCTCCTCGAAGCGTGGGCGCAGGACGCCGCGTGGATGAAACAACAACCCGGCTATATTTCGACGCAACTCCATCAAGGAATCGCCGGCAGCACCGTTTTGATGAACTACGCCGTCTGGGAGTCCGTCGCCCACTTCCGGGCCGCCTTCCACCACCCGGAGTTCAAAAAAGCGCTGGACCAGTATCCCTCCTCGGCCGTCGCCTCCCCGCATCTGTTCACCCGTCTCAGCGTTCCGAATCTTTGCGTCGGGCCGTAGGCGCCCTCGCCACCGTCAAGGGAATTGGCTATGCCGCATACCAAAGCCGCGAGCGCCTTCACCGACTTAATCCTCGAGACGTTTCGTTTCAACGGTCGCCTACTCGCGGCGGGCGACCGTCTCACCAAGCCGCTGGGTTTGACCAGCGCCCGCTGGCAAGTCCTGGGCGCCATCGAGGGCCAATCGTTATCCGTTGCCCAGATCGCCCGCAAGATGGGCCTAGCTCGGCAGAACGTCCAGCGCCTGGCAAACGAGCTCGAAAAGGCGCAGATGGTCGAGTATCTGCCCAACCCGGAGCACAAGCTCGCCAAACTCGTTCGCCTCACCGAGCGCGGAAGAGCCGCGATGCAAGACCTCGGGCAACGCCAACAGCGGTGGGCCAACCGAACCACGGCTACCGTCAGCGCCGCCGAGATCCAAGCGGCGGTCGCTCTTCTCGTCAAGTTGCGGTTGCGCTTGGAAAGCGAGTAAAGCCGCCCTTCCGTCCCGAAACCTCCACCAACGCGATTGCGTCGCCTCCCTATGGGAGACGGCGCCTTCTTCTACGGCCCCAGGACCAGGCTAGACCTTCTTCGGCGCCACCTGCGGCTTCCGGTACTCCCGCGCCAGCCTCTTGTCCAACTCCACGTCCCCTTTCACTCGCAAGTCTCCTCATCCCAGTGCAGCGTCCGGCCCAACCAAACACGGCGGTGCAAGATCTTGGGAGGCGCCAACCACGCTAGGCCAACCCAATCGTGGCTCACCCCAACGCGCCCGAGATCCAAGCGGCCATCCGCCCACTCCGCACCCTGCACCAAAGAAAATGCGCCGTCCCCTACCGGGCAACGGCGCAGCTTTCCACTAACTGAAACCGAACTTACACCTTCTCCGGCACCACGTACGGCTTCCGGTACTCCCGCGTCAGCATCTTGTTCGCCTCCGCGTCTCCCTTCACCGTCCAGGTCTTCTCATCCCAGTGCAGCGTCCGGCCCAACCGGTAGGAGATGTTCGCCAGATGAACCAGCACGCACGACAACGCGCCCTCTTCAATCTCCGCCGACAAATCGCCCGAGTTCCCGCTCCGCACGCCCTTGATGAAGTTCTCAAAGTGGGTATCCCGCTCCGTCCGCGACGGCCCCGGCTTCCCTTCCTTGCCCATGAACGTGTAGTACTTGTTGTACCCGTCAATCACCAGGTAGCCTTCCGAACCGTAGAACGTATTGCCAATCGTGTTCCCCGGCTTCTCCCCGCCAATGCCCGCCTCGTGATTGCTCAACCAGTGCCGCACCTCGAAGCTCATGAACTTCTTCTTGCCGGCCACGTCAAACTCAAAATTACACATCTGCGTGTTCGGCGTCTCCTGGTCGTCGTCGAACATAAACTTGCCGCCCATCGAACTCACCTTCGTCGGGTGCGTCACGCCCAGGCCCCACCGCGCAATGTCCACTTCGTGGATGCCCTGGTTGCCTAGGTCGCCGTTGCCCGTGTCCCACATCCAATGCCAGTTGTAGTGGAAACGGTTCTTGGTAAACGGACGCAGCGGCGCCGGCCCCGTCCACATGTCGTAGTCCACGCCCGGCGGCACCGGCTCCACCGGCGTCTTGCCAATCGTGTTCCGCGACTTGAAGCACAAGCCCCGGGCCATGTACACATCGCCCAACTCGCCCGCCCGCATCTTCTGCACCGCTTCCTGCAGCGCCGGCGAAGACCGGCTCTGGCTCCCCTGCTGCACCCGCCGCCCGTACTTCCGCGCCGCCGCCACAATCTGCCGGCTCTCAAACACGTTGTGCGAACACGGCTTCTCCACGTAGACGTCCTTGCCCGCCTGGCAAGCCCAAATCGTCTGCAGCGTATGCCAGTGGTTCGGCGTCGCAATCGAAACGGCGTCCACGGTCTTGTCTTCGAGAACCTTCCGGATGTCCCGGAACGTCGGCACCGGATTCAGGTTCCGCCGCTGCAACTGGCCAATGTAGCGCTCCGCATGGCTATCATCGACGTCCACCAACGCCGCTAACTGCACATTCGGCAGCGACGTCCAGGCGCCCATGTGGCTCGCGCCCCGGCCCCCGCAGCCCACCACCGCCACCCGCACCGTATCGTTCGGGCTCGCGTTCGTCCGCGTCGTCTGGGCGGCTGATAGGCCCGCGATCGAGCTCATCACAAAAAATCGACGATTCATAAAGTATCTTCCTCACTCCCCCGAAATTCGGGCGACTCGACAAGAGTATACAGCGTGCGCTACCCGATCCGCCGCCACGCCACCTTCCGAATGCCCCCCACCGTGCCATACGAGGCAAACCCCAACGGCTTCGCCAGGTCCGTATCGTCAAACCGCAGCGCCAGCGCGTGCCGCGTCACATCCACCTCAATCACCAGCGCGTCATCAATCCACGCCCGCACCCGCTCCGCCGTCACCGCCAGCCGGAACCCGTACCACCGCCCCTGCGGAAAGTCCCGGTTGATCGAGGTCTCATTCTCCGACGCGTCATACCCGTCCACATTCGACAGTCCCACCGTCGACCCGTCCCATCCCCCGCAGATCCACGAGCAGTGCGTCTCCTTCACCGGAAACACCAGCCCCGCGAAAAAATCGTTCCCTGCAAGGCGCGCCGCCTCGAACCGGATCTCATAGTTCACCGTCGGAAACGGCTCCGTCCATACGAGCCCCGTCATCCGGTCGCCCCGTTCGAGCACCAACATGCCCTCCCGCACGTCCACCTTGCCCTGCCCCGGAAACGGCGCCGGCTTCCACTTGCCGAGCGTCGCCCCGTCAAACATCGAGGTCCACCCCTCCTCCGCCGCGGCCCCCGCCGGCGCCAGTGCCCACATCCATTCCCGGCGAGTCATGCCCCCATTATCCGCGATATGATGCCTTCGCTATGCGCTTCTTTATCTTCCTTCTGGCCGCCACGCTCCACGCCCAGCCCGACCTCGCCGTCGTCGAAAAGGTCTCCGGCAAAGTGGGTTTCTATAAGTTCACCGGCGAACGCACGAGTGAAGTGAAGGTCGGCGTCTACCCCCACGAAATCGTCCGCTCGCTCGACGGCAAATCCCTCTATGTCACCGACAACGGGATCTTATGGATGCAGTACGCCGGCAAAGGTGGCAACACCATCTCGATCCTCGACGCCGCCACCCGGCAGAAGACCGGCGTGATTGACCTTGGCGAATACCGCCGCCCCCACGGCATGGCCGTCCACCCCCAAACCGGCCACCTCGTCGTGACCATCGAGAACCCCGACGGCCTTCTGCTTGTCGATCCCGCTCAGCGCAAGGTCCTCCGCAAGTTCGACGTCCAGGGCAAATCGCCCCACATGGTGCTGTTCGGCCCGGGTGGCAAACGCGCCTATGTCTCCAATACCAACAGCGGAACGTTGGCCTCCATTGACATCGCAACCGGCGAAACCAAACTGATCCCCACGGGCAAGTACCCCCAGGGCGGCGTGCTCTCCCACGATGGCAAGACCATCTATCTCACCAACGCCGAAAGCAACAAAATCGTCCTCATCGACACCGCCACCGACAAGGTCACCGGCGAAATCGCGACCTATACCTATCCCAACCGCGTCGCCCTCACCCCGGATGGCAAGACCCTCGTCTACTCCCTCGGCAACGAGGGCTCCGCGGTAGGTTTCGCCGATGTCGCCACCCGCAAAGAAACCGCCACCATCCCCCTCGGCGGCCAGCCTCTCTCCCTCACCCTGTCCAAGGACGGCAAGTACGCCTTCTCCGGCATCCAAGCCCAAGGCAAAGTCCACGTCATCGACGTCGCCCAGCGCAAAATCATCCACACCATCACCACCCCGACAGACGCCGGCCCGGACCCGGCCCTGCCTCTCGAATAGCCCCTTTCAATTGAGAGCGTTTCACTGTAACCGGCGTTCCTGCACTTTTCATGTAGTAATCGGGCTCTGAGATAGCCAGATAAAGCTTTTGGAGTTCCGAGTTCGCAATTTCCGATCGTTCCGAGACGAAACCACGCTCTCCCTGGTCGCATCCTCGGACAAATCTCTCGTCGAGCTAAACACCGTTGCTACCGGCCTCCCCCAGCCTTCACGGGAACTCCGCTCCGCTGCAGTTTACGGTGGTAACGCAAGTGGGAACGACAAACTTTTGCACGCCTTCGAATGCATGCGGAAGTTCGTTGTCTCTTTCCCATCAATGGGCGGCGGGCCGTCTCCGTTTCAGCCATTCCGGCTCGCTACCAGGCCGAAGGCAGAACCTACGCTTTTCGCCGTGACCGTTGTTCTCAACGGCGTTCGTCACCGGTACGGCTTTGCGGTTATTGCTGAATGTGTTGTCTCCGAGTGGCTACTCGTTGGCCAATCTACTCGGCCTCAGCGTTGGATCGTAGGAAGCGGCGAATGAAGACCGCCTATCTGGAGACCGAGCCCTTGAAGACGGAGGCACTTCGGCGAGCAGAGTGGCTGCGCCAGCGTTTCCCCCGCCCCGCCGGCGCCAAACCATACACTCATATCGATCGGGTGGGCACCACGCTCATCGGTGGCTAGATCAGTCTGGCAGAACAGTGCCCGCTTATCTTCCCGCCCTCGCCTACCGCTCGACCTGGAACCCAATCTTCACCGTCACCTGAAACTCCGCTACCCGGCCCTCCGCAATCCGCCCCCGCTGACTCACCACCTCAAACCACTCCATGTGGCGCACCGTATCCGACGCCTCCGTCACCGCAGCCTTTACCGCCTCGGCAAAGCCCACCGGCGATGTCCCCACTACTTCAATAATCTTGTAAATTCCCGGCATAAGTATCCTGATCTTGTCACTTGACCGCCCGCCGTCAGTCTTTGATGTCCGCAACCAGCTTCTTCATCGCCGATTCCGTCTTGGCCAGACCCTCTTCCACTTCGTTCTTCACCGTCCGCCAGCCCGACGCCATCTGATCATCCCAAGTCGACATCCGCCCCCGCAGCCGCGCCGCTTCCGCCCGCAGCTCTTTTGCTTCGGCATTCAACTTGGCCTTGCTCTTCGCCGAAGCCTTCTTTGCCCTCGCCTCCAGGCTGTCGATCTCCGCATCCAACAGATCCAACCGCCGTGCCAAGGCCGCCTTCGCCTCCGCCGCCTCCACCTTCATCTCGCGCGCCGCCTTGTCCGCCGCCTCCTCAACAGCCTCCGTCCGCGTCTCCGCCGTAGTCTTCTTTTCCGATTGGCAGTTGAACAGCAGGCCAGCCATCGCTGCCACGAGAATCAGTTTGGTCTTCATGTCTACTCCTCCTGCACGTCACGGCCCAAACTTGCAAACCCGCCGTGCCAGACAGCTTCCGGGAATTACGTCTTCCACCTCACCGTGCGAAGCTCCCAGCCATTGCGCTGTAAGGGCCGCCGCCCAGCCACTCCCAGCAAAATCCACCCCCCAGCCGCGTCGCCAGCTCTACTCTCGAATAAGCCGCATCGCCCTGCTCCACCCCGCCAATCCGTTCCCCCGCACCCGCCTCATCGGCTGCGTTCGGTCGTGCACAGACGAAAAGACCGTCTAACGCCGCCTCCGTCCACTCGAGAACACGCCGCTGCACCATCACCACGGCGGAGCGACGGTTGGAACGCCCAACGATGTACCGGCCAGGAGAGGATTCGGAAACTGCTGGGGAAGAAACGGGCGTGAAGAAGAAGAGGGTGCGAAGGAGACAGGAGTTTAAAGACAAACAGCCACCCGAAGGTGGCCGCTGCCGACAAGTTCAGAGAGGAGGCACGGCCCCACCGCCATGCCCCTTGGCCCACCGCCCGCCTTAACGGCTCAGCTTCACCGCATGGAAGTCCCAGCCCTTCCGCAACACCGGCCGGAGCAACTGATTCGCCTCGGCATTGTTAGTAATGCGCATCTTCTCCGGGTCATACTCCAACTTACCCTCATGCCGCAGCGCAATCACCCCCAGTAACATCCACTCCACAAACGGCGCTGCCACTTCAAAGTTCGAACAAGCCGGATCCCCGCCCTTACAAGCCCGGATAAAGTCCCGCATATGCCCCGGTGACCGCGTCAACAGCGGAGCCGGCATCGTGTAATCCTGCATCTTGGCCACCGGCAACAACCGCGTCACCTCGCCATAAGTCCCCGTCGTCAACATCCCCTTATCGCCCTTGAACACGCTCCCGTTCGGCGTCGGGAACATCAGATTCGCCCCCGGAGCCTGCAAGGCCTCAAACATCGCCTTCGAATACACCCGGCCCGGCGAACGGAACTCCGCCACCCCCGGCTGCGGCCCAAATCCCATCGGCCGCCGTCCCGCCTGGTCCCCCGCCGGCCGCACCATCGGCGGATCGCCCAGCCACTCACCCTCCGGCACCCCCGCAACCTTCGGGCTCGCCTTCATCCCGTCATACCAGAACACCTGCAGCGGCGGCATATCCTCATGCGCCGCGAAGTCGAAGCGAATCACCGACGCCTTCGGAAACTGGAACGGGCTCACCCCCTCCTTCCGAATGCACTCCACGCCAATCACCTTCCGCCGCGACAAATGCAGTGCCATGTTCGGCGCACCCAGGATATGGCAAGCCATGTCCCCCAGCGCCCCCGCCCCGAAATCATAAAACCCGCGCCAGTTGAACGATTCATAGAAGTACCCGCCCCACCGGTCCGGCTTCTTCGCTCCGCCCGCGGTATACGGCCGCTTCTCCGCTACGCCCAGCCACAGATCCCAATCCAAGCCGGACGGCACCGGCTCCTCCGCCGGAACCTGCGTGATCCCCTGCGGCCACAGCGGCCGGTCCGACCACGCATGCACCTCCGTCACGTTCCCAATGTCCCCATTCCAAACGATCTCGGCGCACTGCCGCGTACCCTCGTTCGAATAGCCCTGGTTTCCCATCTGCGTGGCCACCCGGTATTTCGACGCGGCCGCCCGCACCTGCCGGGCCTCCCAAATCGTCCGCACCAGCGGCTTCTGCACATAAACGTGCTTGTTCCGCTCCATGCACCACATCGCCGCCATGCCGTGCATATGGTCCGGCGTGGCGATAATCACCGCGTCAATATTGTTCGCCTCTTTGTCGAGCATTGCCCGGAAGTCCCGGTGCCGGGTCGCCTTCGGGAACGCCTCGAAGGTCGGCGCCGCCCGCCGGTCATCCACGTCGCACAAGGCGACAATGTTCTCCGTCGGCGCCGCCGCCCGGATGTTACTCGCGCCCTGGCCGCCCGAGCCGATCGCCGCGAAATTCAGCTTCTCGTTGGGTGACTTATACCCCAACGCCTTGAGCGACGGCGTACTGCCGAACCCGCCCGTGGGCACCGCCCCAGCCAGCACGCTGCCATAAAAGAAGTGACGCCGATTCAATGACATGAGGATCTCCTTAGATACCGCTTGTCATTATACGTGCCCCGCCACCCCCCTTCTCACCCGCAAGGCGAACCAATCCACCACGTCAACCCGTTTCCATCCACCACCCCCGCGTTCCGATGCCCGTACGGCTTGTCCTCCGGTGCAAACGTCGACGTCGCCCCCGCAGCCAAAGTTTTCGTATAAACGGCGTCCACATCCGGAACCCAGAGATACAGAGCCGCCGGCAACGCCGGACACGCCTCGCCGGCCTGAGCCAGCATCACTATCGAGTCCCCCACCCGATACTCGGCGTGGACAATCGCCCCCGCTCCGTTCCGGTCACACGAAACCTCCTCCGCTTCAAATGCCTTCTGTAGAAAAACCACCGCCCCGTCCGCATCCGGCACTACCAGATACGGGGTCACGGTCCGATAACGATGCAAGGATTCACTCATGCCCAAATCCTAGCCCGAACCACCGCCTCGTGGATTGTAAAAAATGGACCCCCCCTCAGTTCCCCACGTGGTTTTGGAACGCTGTCCGCCGCGCCTCGTACTGCCCTGGGGTCAGCCCCGCAAAAGCCTGAAACTCGTGAATCAGATGCGCCTGATCCGAAAACCCGCAGTCCGCCGCCACCGCGCTCCAGTCCGGCCGCGCCGCCCCGTGCGCCTGCCCCACCGCCTGCTGAAACCGCAACAGCCGGCAGTAACGCTTCGGCGAAATTCCCACCTCCCGTTGAAACCGCTCCCCCAATCGCTTCTGGCTCAATCCCGCCGCCTTCGCCACTCCGCCCACCCGGACCAGCGAAGGCGTCGCCTGAAACTGCCGCAGCGCGTACGCCACCGCCGGATGCAAACCCCGTCCAGTCCAAGCCAGCCGCAACTCCTCCTCGAACACCACCAACCGCCGCCCGGCGTCCCTCGACTCGAGCAATCGCTCTCGTAACCGGCGTACCGCCCCCGCGCCCCACAAGTCTTCCACCGCCATCCCCGTCTCACTCAACAGATCAGCCGGCAGACCGAAGAACGCCAATGTCCCACCAGGCCGGAACACCACACCGGCCACCTCCTCCTGCTCCGCCGAATCGATGATCTCGTAACGCGTCCCGATCCCGGAAACCACCGTCCCCGGCCCCACCTCCATCCGTTCGCCCCGATAGCTCCGCGTCTGGTCTTCCCGCAGGTTCACGATCAGTTGCGCCCTACCCGGCGGCAGCACCCGTTCGAGGCGCCAAGGTCCCGGCGCGTTCGAACAAACCGAAACGCACTCCACATGCTCCGCCATTGGCCCCGCCAACCGCCGCGCCCGGAAACCCATCTGCCCTTGCGCCTCCTCGCCATCCCAACATAGCAGCCCCTCATTCTCTGCATCCGCGCCCACCCATGCCACCATAGGTCTGGAGCCCCGCCATGAAGCCGGATCTGTCCCCCATCATCGAAGCCTTGCTCGAACTGACCCGCGACATGCGGTCCCTGGCCCAGGAAAACCGCCCCCTCCTCGCCCACGTCGCGACCCAAAACCAAACCAGCGCCACCAACCTGCTCCACTATCTCGCCCTCCGCGGCCACGATCTCCGCCCCCTCCAGGAACAACTCGCCCGCCTCGGCCTCTCCTCCCTCGGCCGCATTGAAACCCACGCCCTCAGCGGGGTGCTCACCGTCACCCAACTCCTCGCCACCCTCTCGCGCCGAAAGCTTCCCGCCCTCGGCAAGCCGCCCTGCCAAGCTCCCGCCGGCCGCCGCCTCCTCAGCCGTAACACCGAAGCGCTCCTCGGCCCCGCCCCCGCCTCCCGCCAGGTCCGCATCATGGTCACCATGCCCTCCACCGCCGCCAGCGACTACCCCCTCGTCCGCGACCTCCTCCGCAACGGCATGAACTGCATGCGCATCAACTGCGCCCACGATAGCGAACCCGCCTGGTCCCGCATGATCCACCACCTCCGGCAGGCCGAACAGGAAACCGGACTCCGCTGCAAAATCGAAATGGATCTCGCCGGTCCCAAACTCCGCACCGGGCCCCTCGCCCCTGGTCCCTCCGTTCTTAAAGTTCGCCCCCAGCGCGACCCCTTCGGCCGCGTCATCGCCCCCGCCCGCCTCTGGCTCACCCCGCAGTCCGCCCCCGAACCTCCTCCCCCCGGCGCCACCGCCTCCCTGCCCGTTCCCCGCCGCTGGCTGCA
>JAIXQP010000034.1 GCA_027485675.1 Terriglobales bacterium
ACCAGCGAAGTAACCAGATAACCTGTTGATTCTAAAACAAAATCGTTCGCAGGGCACAAACAGGAATCAACCCAACGTACTATCACCAATTTCGCTCTTTAGAATCAACAACTTAGGGAAGTCGCTCCGAAATTGGTGACACTTTTCAGAGCGGGAAAAACCAACTTAAGTCCAATAGAATGAGTTGGTTGCGGGGGCATGATTTGAACATGCGACCTTTGGGTTATGAGCCCAACGAGCTACCAGGCTGCTCCACCCCGCACTCCAATACTACCAAGGTGTGTCACCCTTTGGCAACATTTCGCGCTACCAAAGTTCGCACTGCTTATCGACCGGACGCACCATCGGGTCGCCTACCTTACACTGAAACGCCTTGTGGAACTCCGGCATGTTCTGCAAGGTCCCAATCGCCCGAAAACGACCCAACGGATGCGGGTCCGTCGTCAACCGTAACCGCGTCGCCTCCGGACGCAACTGCGTCGCCCAAACCCTTGCAAACGCCAGGAAAAAGCGCTGATCGCCCGTGTACCCGTCAATCACCGGCGCCTCCTTTCCCCCTAACGCCCGCTTATACGCCCGATACGCCAACTTCAACCCACCCAAATCCCCCAACGCCTCCCCCACCACCAACCGCCCATTGTGCCGTAACCCCTCCCCCACATCCAACGTGTTGAACTGATTCACCACACACTCCGCCCGCGCCTCAAACTTCTTCCGGTCCTCCGGCGTCCACCAGTTCCGCAAATCCCCACTCGCCGCATACTTCGACCCCTGGTCATCAAACCCATGTCCCATCTCATGACCAATCACCGCCCCAATCGCCCCATAGTTCGCCGCCTCATCCGCCTCCATGTCAAACAGCGGCGACTGCAAAATGCCCGCCGGAAACCCAATCTCATTCCGCAACGGACTGTAATAAGCGTTCACCGTCGGCGCCGTCATTCCCCAATCGTTCCGATCGAGCGGCTTGCCAATCTTCTTCAAGTTCTCCATGCGGCTGAATTCACTGGCCGACTCAATACTCGCAAAAAGATTCCCGCGGTCCACCTTCACCACCGAATAATCCTTCCACTTCTCCGGATAGCCGATCTTCGCGCGGAAAGCGTTCAACTTCAGAATCGCGTTCTTCTTCGTCTCGGCATCCATCCAGGTCGAAGCTTCCAACTGCTCCCGCAGCGTCGCCCGCAGATTCTCAACGAGAGCGTTCATCTGCGACTTGGCCGCGGGCGGGAAATGCTTCTTGACGAAGGCCTCCCCCAGCGCATCGCCCAGAGTCTCGTCCACCAGGGACGTACACCGCTTCCAGCGAGGCTGCTGCTCCTTGACCCCCGTCAGCACGGTACTTTGGAAACGAAAATTCTCGTCGACGAACGCCTTGGCGAGATAGGGCGCAGCGCCGGCAATCGTCTTCCAGCGCATCCAGGTCTTCCAGGTCGCCAGCGGCGTGGCCGCAAACTCCTTTTCCACCGCCTTCAAATAGGCAGGCTCGGAGACGATGACCTGGGTGGATTCCGGGATTCCCAACCGGGCGAACATGGCCTTCCAATCCAAGGACGGCGTGAGTTCGGCGGTTCCTTTCAAGCCCAAAGGATTATAGGTGGCATTGGGGTCCCGCCGCTGCACGTTCGTCAGCCGGGGCTCGGCCATCTTCGTCTCAAAGGCCAGGATCGCCCGCGCCTGATCGGCCGCCGCCTCGGGCGGGGCCCCGGCCAGAGTCAACATCCGGGCCGCATGCACCAGAAACTCC
Source organism: Terriglobales bacterium (assembly GCA_027485675.1). Classification (GTDB taxonomy): domain Bacteria; phylum Acidobacteriota; class Terriglobia; order Bryobacterales; family Bryobacteraceae. Next base: position 1,748 of record JAIXQP010000034.1, read on the forward strand.
GCGCGAATCGCTTTGGTTCGCTCGTCGTCCCGGAAGTAGTAGTCCCGCTCCGGGAGCGAGAGGCCGGTGGGGGAGACGCTGGCGACGGTTTCGCTCGAATTCTTCGAGTCCTGCCGAGCAAAAACGATCACCGGACCGAACGGCGAGTTTTTCTGGAAGGCGACGAGCGTATCGAGCAACTCCTTCGCGGAGCTGATTTTCTCGATTTGCCCGAGTTCGGCGGCCAAGGGCTGGATGCCCTGCTTCTCCACCGCTTCGGTGTCCATGCAGGCAGCATAGAGATCGCCAATCTTCCGTTCCCCGCTGCCGGCCGGCGACTTGGCCGCGGCGGCCTCCTCGAGCAGAACCCGCAGGCGTTCCCGGTTTCCCTCTACGACCAGCGAGAGGGTGCCCCAGGAAGACTGCGTGGCCGGAATGGGGTTCTTGTCGACCCACTGGCCATTGGCAAAGCGCCAGAAGTCATCGCACGGTTTGCACGAGCTATCGATCCCCGAGAGGTCGATGCCGCTCTTCTTCTGAGCTGGCAGGCCGGGGACCAGAAGCGTGGTCACCACGGCCAAGTGGAGGAGTTGTCGCGTCTTCACAACTCCCAGTAAATCACAAAGATTCTGGGAGATCCGCCACTTTGACCATCAATTTCCCGCGATTGGCGCCACTAAAGAGCCGGTCAAGCGCGGCCGGGGCCTGCTCCAGTCCGGCTACGACGTCAGTGGCGTACCGGAGCTTTCCAGTGGCGAGCCATTCGCCCAGTTTCCCGAACGCTTCTCCTGCGCGGGCCAGATAGTCGAGGACGATGAAGCCTTCGATGCGGCCACGCTGCATGAGGACGTTGGCGAGATTCTTGGGTCCGGGCGGCTGGCTGCCGGCGTTGTATTGCGAGATCATCCCGCACAGCACCACGCGTCCTCGCAGGGCGAGACGGGCGAGGCAGGCATCGAGAATCTCGCCGCCCACGTTCTCGAAGTCCACGTCGATGCCGGCCGGGCAGAGTTCGCGCAACCGTTTGCCCACATCCTCGCGCTTGTAGTCGATGGCGGCATCGAAGCCGAGTTCTTCGGTGATCCAGCGGCACTTCGGCTCGCCGCCCGCGATGCCGACAACGCGCATCCCCAGAATTTTTCCGATCTGGCCCACGAGAGATCCGACCGCGCCGGCCGCCGCGGAGACCACGAGCGTCTCGCCGGCTTTGGCCTGGCCAACGTCGAGCAGGCCGAAGTAGGCGGTCAGGCCGATGTGGCCAAAGACAGCGAACCACTGCTCCGGGGTGACGCCCGGGGGCAGGCCGTTCAATGAGCCAGCCGGGACGACCGCGCGCTCCTGCCAGCCGAGCATCCCCTGCACGAGGTCGCCGGCTTTCCAGCGCGGATCGGCGGACTCTTCGACCACGCCCACCGCGATCCCGCGCATGACTTCCCCGAGCGGCACCGGCGGCAGATAGCTTTCGGCCGGGGAGGCCCAGATGCGGTTGGTCGGGTCGAGCGACAGCATGACGGTTTTCACGCGGACGCTGCCCGGCGTCAGATCGGGCACCGCCATTTCGCGCCAGGCCAAACAGCTCGCATCCAGTTTTTCTACCGGGCGCCGCTCGAGGATCCAGCCGTGATTGGTCATTTGATGGGGGAAAACGGCAAGGGCCGCAGGAGGGAGTTCGAGATGTTCGAGACGATTTCGGCATCGCTCCAGCCGGGCGTGGCGCGAAGTTTGAGCCATTCGGGATGGGAGACGAACTTGCTCCAGTTGGCCTCGCGCGCGGCCAGGCTGTCGTACCAGAGCAGGTAGGTCAGGTTCGGCTGCTTCTCGCCGATGACGGTTTCGCCGAAGAAGACGGGGTTAAGCCCGGTCTTCTGGAAGATGGCGATTTCGCCTTCGTTGAACATGCGGATCTTGTCGGCGAGCGTGGTGAGGTCGTCGCTTTCGTAGGTCCGGAGTTCGAAGAGGCGGGTAGTTTTGGATGGAGGCGGGGCGATGACGCCGGGGAAGCCCGTGAAGCCCTTCAGGATCTGGCTCGAATACCGGACGAAGCGCTGTCCCGGCGCCTTGTTGAAGGCCGCCAATTCGGTTTGGAACTTCTTGTCCGCGGCCAGGCGGTTCATGCTCTCTTCGAGGGCGGCGAACGAGGGATAGCTTTCGAGCGTGAGGTAGTAGGGCGTATCGGGACCGATGAAGGAGCTGAAGAATCCCAGGCCCTGTGCTCCGGCGCGCTCAAGCGCGGGGCGCTTGGACGTTTCGAGGAACTTCGCCAAGGTGGCGCCCATCATGTCGCCGCTATTGCGGAGTTGATACCGCCGCAGCAGCAAGGTCTGCGGAGGTCCGCCTGCCGTTTGCTGCGCCATGGCGGCCGCACCGGCCGCCGCTGTCCCGATCAGTTTCCGTCTGGTCATCGCTCTTATCCTATCGTTTCCGCATGGCGCCCAACAGCGCTTCGAGATGGCTGAGGTATTTCTCGAGGGCCACGCGGCCCGGTTCGGTGAGGACATATTCAGACCGCGGCTTGCGGTTTTCGAACGTCTTCAGGCATTGAATGTAGCCAGCCTCTTCGAGTTTTCGGGCGTGGACGCTGATGTTGCCGTCGGTGGTTTGCAGGAGCTCCTTCAACTCATTGAAGGTCATCGACCCGCTCGCCGCCAGCGCGCTGACGATGCCCAGGCGCATCTTTTCGTGGATCAGTCCTTCGAGCGCCTGCGCTTCCCGGCTGACCTCCACCGCCACTTCGTCCAGAACCGGCTTTACCTTTACCGCTGCTGCTCTAGCCACCGTACCTCCTCGCGATCCAAACCCCAAAGCCCATGTGCAATCCGCCAAAGCCCGCCGCCAGATAAGCGTCTCCGAGCTCCGGCGGCCCCGCCAAGGCGGCCGCGCCCAGCGCCATGAAGCAGACACCCATCAACGGGACGACCCGCACGCTGAAAGCGCCCGCCGTGACGACGCCCGCGCCATAGAGCAGCAGCCACAAACCGGGCAGCAGGCTCGCCAGGTGCTGCCGGAAGAGCACGGCGCTGAGCACGGCCCCGGCCGCCACCGGCGGGGCGAAGCTGAGAAAGAACCGCCGGCCGGGCGCCGAGAAGAGGCTGCGATCGCCATGGTGCGTTTTGCGCCAGATCGCGAGGCAGCCGATCGCCACCGCGATGGCCATTTCGGCCGCCCAGACGCTGAGCCAGCCCGCTTCGTCCGCCTGCCGGGCGGCCAACCAGGCGGCGCCCAGGGCGGTAACGCCCATCCAGAATCCGCCCCAGCCAGGCACCGCCGTAAACGCGCCCGACTTTTCCATTGTCTGGCGGATGTAGCGGAGTTGCGCCAGCGCGTAATCGCCCATGTCTGTCGGCTGCGCCATACGCCTCTATCTTCCAGCAAGCGCTTTGCCGCGTCAAGCGAATAGACTCAACTGGGTGGGCCGGTGCAGCAGGAAATCGTCGGCCCGGTTGTCGAGGCCGCACCGCGCGCGGATGCGATCCACACGCTCACGCAGCCAGTCGTGGTAAGCGGGGTCGACATAGGCGCCCCGGCGGTATCGTTCCCGATACCGTCCGGCCAGATGGGGAAACTCGCGTTCGAGCCAGGGGAGGAAGACAGCCCAAGCCGAGTCGCGGAGGAAGAGGGGACGCGCGTGCAAGGTCCGGGCTCCGGCCTCCCGGGCGGCGCGCGCCACCGCGGCGAGCGATTCCTCGCGATCCGTCAGCCAGGGCAGCACCGGTGAGGCGGACACGCCGACGTCGAGCCCGTGCCGCGCCAGTTCCGCCACCGCTTCCATGCGCAAGTCCGGCCGGGGAGCGTAGGCTTCGGTACGCCGCGCCAGCTCCGCGTTCATGGTGGTTATGGTGAGGAAGATCCATACGCGGTTGCGGCGGGCCAGTTCCGTCAACAGATCGATGTCCCGCGTGATCAGATCGGATTTCGTCGTAATGGTGAGGCGCATTCCGGTTCGTCCGGCGAGCCCCTCGAGCATTTTGCGCATGAGCCCATAGCGGCGCTCGGCGGGCTGGTAGCAATCCGTGGCGGTGCCGAAGGCGACGGTATCTCCCGGCTTGACCTGCCGCAGGTCGCGGCGCCAGGTGGCTTCGTCCCAGGTCTTGGCGAACAGGCGGGTTTCAAACTCCTCCACCGGCAGTTCCATGAACTCGTGGGTGTAGCGGGCGTAGCAGTAGCGGCAGCCGTACTCGCAGCCGCGGTAGGGATTCACCGTCCAATCGAAAATCTTTCGCTGGCCGGAGCAGCGGTTGAGCAGGCTCTTGCCCTGCAACTCGAAGTAGGCCACCCGGCGTTTGGCTTCGAGCAAAGGGCTTTCAGCAGCCATTTTCGCGATTCCGATCAGGGGGCTCATCGCGACATATTCGCCTTTTGTTCTCTACTTGTCAAGGGTGAATGCTTTGTTGTAAGCAAAAAGCCAAACATTTGACCCTCGGCTTGAGTAAAACTAGTGAGGTGCGAAACGCAGAGACAAAATCGGTTGAGGACTACAAGCTCATCCTCCGAGAGTTCGCTCGCGATCCGTTCGCGGTGGCGACCGTATGTCCGAGCTCGCCGTTCCTCGCCCGCCATCTTGCAAATTCCCTGGCGCTGTCCAGCGCCCGGGTGGTCGTTGAATTGGGCCCTGGTACCGGCGCCCTGACGGAGGCTGTGCTGCCCCGTCTGAAGCCGGGAGTGCGGTTCCTGGCCGTGGAGCGGAATCCTGCGCTGTGCGCCGCGTGGCGCAAGCGATACCCCGGCCATGATGTCGTCGAAGGCAGCGTGGCTGACCTGCAGCAGATCTGCCGGAGTCAGGGCATTGAGAGCGTGGACTGTGTCATCAGTGGCCTGCCGTGGCCTTCGTTCGACCCCGAGTTGCAGAAGGCCGGGCTCACGGGGGTGCATCAGGTACTCAGCCCGGGTGGCCAGATGGCGGCGTTCGGATATCACATCGGTCTGCTGATGCCTGGCTTCCATCGCTATTACAGGATGCTGTCGCATTACTTCAGTCATGTGGAGCGCTTGAGTTGGGAGTGGCGGAACCTGCCGCCGGCGTTCGTCACTCGCTGCACGAAATAAGTCTTGCGCCTGGGCGCCCCTCGTGCTAGTTTTCTAGCAGGTGCTAGAAAAACAGCAGATTCTCAGCCGGCGGGAACGCCAGATCATGGACATCGTGTTCCAGCGGGGCTCCGCCACGGCGGCCGAGGTGTTGGAGGGGTTGCCGGATCCTCCATCCTACTCCGCGGTGCGTGCGTTGCTGCGCACGCTGGTTGATAAGGGCCACCTGACCCATCGTCTCGATGGCCTGAAGTACGTTTATCTCCCGACGGTCGCCCCGGCCGATGCCAAGCATTCCGCTTTGCAGCACCTGCTGCAAACCTTCTTTCGCAACTCACCCGCGCAGGTCGTGGCCGCCCTGCTTGACGTCTCCGCCGCCGAACTCACCCGCGATGACCTGGATCGCATGGCCGCTTTGATTGAACAAGCCCGTAAAGAAGGACGTTGACATGGATCCCCTTTCGCTGGTGCTCAAGAGTTCGATTCTGCTGGCGGCGGCCGGCCTGGTAACGCAGTGCCTCCGCCGCCAATCCGCCGCTTTTCGCCACCTGGTGTGGCTGTTGGCGATGGCTGCGCTGCCGTTGTTGCCGTTGCTGACCCGGACGCTGCCGGCGCTACCCGTGACCTCACCGGCCCCGCTTTTCCGCACGACGGTTACCGCGGGCGGCGGCGCCTCCGCGGGCGTGGCGGCGGCCCTGCCACTGGACCTGTTTTCGCTGTGGGCGCTGGGCGCCGGCGGGATGCTGCTGCATCTGGCCATCTCCCTGCTGCTGCTGCGCCGCCTGCGCCGGCGGGCGACCGGCACCCACTCCATACTGCGAAGCGCACCGTCCGGCACGATGCCGCTGACGTTCGGACACTTCCGGCCCGTGATTCTGCTGCCGGCGGATGCCGCGGCATGGCCCGCGCCGCGCCGCCGGCATGCGGTGCTCCACGAGATTGCGCACATTCGGCGCCACGATTTTGCGGCGCACGTGTTCGCCCGGTTTGTCTTGGCGCTCTATTGGTGGCAACCGCTCGCCTGGTTGGCGTGGCGCCGGCTGCTGGTGGAGCGCGAGATGGCCGCCGACGACCTGGTGCTTGGCCGCGGCGTTCGGCCTTCCGAGTACGCCCAGAGCCTGCTGCACGTCGCCGCCGCGCTGCCGCCGGCCCCGTTCGCCATCGCCATGGCCCGCCGCCTACCGTTTGAAAACCGCTTGCGGGCCATTCTCTCGGCACGAACGGTCCGGACGGCGCCGGGCCTCGGCACCGTGGCGTTTGCCGTGGTGGCCTGGGCGCTGATGGTTCTGCCCCTGGCCACCGTGAGCGCGCAATCTCCCGCGACCCCGCCGGCGCTGCAAGAGGGCCTGGAGGCTTTGCGACGGAAGGCCTATGAGGAGGCCTTTGCGCGCTTTTCCCGCCTGGACCCCGCGCGCGCCGCCCTGTGGCAGGCCATCACCCGCGAAAGCCAGGGCCAGGACGCGGCGGCGGAACAGCACTTTGAACAGGCCGTGGCGCTCGCCGCCGGAGACGATGGCGGCCAACTGGTGGCGCTGCGGCTGTATGGGCGCTTTTTGAGGCAGCAGGCCGGGCGGCAGGCAGGGCTCCAGGCCATTCAGGCCCGGCAGGCGGCTCTGCAGGCCAAACTGGCGCCACCTGCGGCCGGTTCGGCGCCGCGGCTGAGCCGGGAAGGGACCCGGCCGCGGCTCTTGACGAAGGTGGAGCCGGAGTACTCCGAAGAGGCCCGGGCCGCCAAAATCGATGGCGCCGTGGTTCTCTCCGTGGTGATTGACCGGAGTGGCCGGCCCGTGAATCTGCGGGTGATTCGCGGGCTGGGTCTGGGCCTGGACGAACGAGCGATCGCGGCGGTTGCGCAGTGGCGGTTCGAGCCGGGACGGGAGAACGGGGAGCCCGTGGATGTGCAGGCGACGGTGGAAGTGAACTTTCGGCTTCTGTGATGGCTGTGCGTCTGCTCCTTCCCGCAGTGCTGATCTTGGCCGGGTGCGCCGCGCGGCGACCGCTGCCCGTGGCGCCGCCGTCGCGAGAGTATTTCGATTTGCGTCCGGGGCAGACGCTTCGCGTGATCACTCCGCTGCTGCGTAGCGGAGGCTTTCAGGTGCCCGGGGCCTCGGCGGCGGTTGGGCAGGGCGAGGGCCGTTTGCAGGTCACCGTGGACACGAAGGGCGACTTCCTGGGCTACGAGGAGTCGCTCTATGCCGTTAGCGAAGGCCTGCGGATTACTCCGACCGAAACGGCGACGATCCTCGACGGCGTGCGGACACCGGCGGCAAAGCCGCGGGTGCCATTGTTCGAGCTTCCCCGGCGATCGCGCTATGTGCGGCTACTGTATCTGTTGCGGTCGAGCGCGGCGGACCACAACATGGCGGTACTGGCGGCGCCGGACCTGGCCGGGCTGGAGAGGCTGACGGCAGCGGTCCGCGCCAATCCGGCAACCGGCTGCCGGGCGCCCCGGTGCGTGTGGGTGCCGGCGGGGATCGCGGTGCGTCCGCTGAACCCGTGAAGTGCGTTGTGGCCGTTGGCGCGGCGCTACCCTGCCGCCGCTACTTTGGTGATCACTACGCGATCTACCCGGTTGCCCTCCATGGCCACCACTTCGAACTTCCATCCGTCGATGGTAAACGAATCACCGGGCACCGGGATCCGGTGCAGATGGGCCAGCACCAAACCGCCCAGGGTGGTGAAACCATCCTCTTCGCCAGGAATCTCGCGCCATTCGAGCGCCTCTTTGACATCGGAGATGGGCATCGCGCCATCGACCTGCCAACTGCCATCCGCTATCTTGGCCAGGCGGGACCGCACCCCTTCGCCCGGGCCCCGCAGGTCACCGACGACGGCTTGCATGAGATCCGTCAGGGTCACCATGCCGTCAATGCCGCCATGCTCGTCGACCACCAGCGCCATCTGTTCACCGGTCTGCTGGAGCCGTTCCAGCACATCGAGCGCCGGGGTTGTTTCGGGCACGATGAGCGGGGCGGTGGAGAGCGCCCGCAGATCGAGCGGCCGCCCGGACTCGAGCGCCATGAAGAGCTCCTTCACGTGGACGATACCGATGACGCCGTCCAGGTCTCCTTCCACCACGGGGAAGCGGGAATGCGTCGACTGGCGGATCACCGCGCGGTTCTCCTCCCAGGGAGCGGTGATGTCGAGCCACACTACTTTGCCGCGCGGCTGCATGAGATCCACCACCCGCCGATCGCCGAGGCGGAAGACGCCTTCCACCATTTCCTGCTCAGCTTCTTCAAACGTACCGTGTTCGGTACCCTGGGCGATCAGCACCTTGATCTCGTCCTCGGTGACCGGCGCATCGTTGTTCTGGTGGAAGGGGAGCAGCTTCATCACCAACTGCGTCGAGAGCGTAAGGACGCTGACGGCGGGTGAGCCGATCCGCGACAACCACCGCATCGACGGGGCGAGCGCCGTGGCGATTCCTTCGGCGTTGCTCAGCGCGAGGTTCTTCGGCACCAGTTCGCCGATGATGAGCGAGAGATAGGTGATGATGAGAACCACCACCGTAATGGAGATGGAGTCGCTGTAGGCGGCCACCGGGGGGAACTGCTTCAGATAGACGGACAGCTTTTCGGCGATGGTCGCCCCGCCAAAGGCGCCGGCCAGGGTGCCGATCATCGTAATGCCCACTTGGACGGTGGAGAGAAAATTGTGCGGGTTCGCCGCTAGTTCCAAAGCCACGGCGGCGCCTTGGCTTCCTTCTTCGGCCCTTTGCCGGAGCCGCGCCTTGCGCGAGGAGACGACGGCCATCTCCGCCATCGAGAAGATGCCGTTGGCGAGGACGAGCAGCAGGATCAAGGAGACTTCGAGGCCAATGTTACCCATTGGCCCCATCATACTTCTGAATCTTACTTCTGAATGTCGCGGTGCAGGCCCTTGACGCGATAGCCCATCTTGGTCAGGCGCTTCCGGATCTCCTCGGCCATCATCACGCTGCGGTGATGGCCACCGGTGCAGCCGAAGGAGATGGTCAGATAGCTCTTGCCCTCTTCGATGTAGTGCGGCAGCAAATATTCGAGCAGATCGGAGATCCGTTCCATGAACTCGTTCGTCTGCGGAAAGCTGCGGATGTACTTGGCGACGTTCGGATTCTTGCCCGTTAGGTCCTTGTACTGCGGGATGTAGTTGGGATTGGGCAGGAAACGGACGTCGAAGACGAGGTCTGAATCCGGCGGAATTCCGTGCCGGTAGCCGAAGCTGGTGACGTAGATGAGGATCTGCGATTCGTCCCGCCCGGCGCCGAACTTTTCGCCAATCACCTCGCGCAGTTCGTGGACGTTGAACTTCGAGGTGTTCAAGACGATATCGGCCAGCGCGCGGATCGGCTCGAGCAGCTGCCGCTCTTCCTTGACGCTGGTCGCCACGTTGCGGTCGCCGCCCAGGGGGTGCGGACGCCGGGTTTCGCTGAAGCGGCGCATCAGCGCGGCGTCGTCGGCTTCGAGATACAGCAACCGGGTGGGGATCGCCTTGCGGATCTGCTCATACATGGCGGGAAACCGCCGGAGCGCCTCGCCCTCGCGCACATCGACGACGAGGGCGGCGGAGGCGATCTGCGGGCTGCTGCCGGTCAGCTCCGCGAACTTCGGGATGAGCTCGAGGGGCAGGTTATCCACGGAGTAGTAACCCAGATCCTCGAGCGACTTGAGCACGGTCCCTTTCCCCGAACCGCTCATGCCCGTGATGATCACGAGTTCTGAGCGGCCGGCCTGTTTCATCGGGGTCTTTTTCGCCACAGGATTTATCTATGCCTGGAAGAAGTCGAAATCGCCATCCGCCCGGCGGATGACTACGCTGATTCCTTCGGTTTCCGCATCGCGGAAGGCCACGTAGGGCACGCTCTTCCGGATGGCCACGAGCACCGCTTCGTCCACGCTCATCGGCTTCTTGCTGACTTTCGCCGCATGGACCTTCGGGCTCGCCACTTTGGCCGGCGCCTTTTTGGCCGCTTCCTTGGCGGCTTCCTTCGCCACGGTCTCCACCAGCTTCACGCCGACGCGCACCGTATCGCGTTTCTTCTCGCGGAGCTTGATCACCTGCTTCTCGAGCTTGTCGAGCGCCTCGGTCAAGGCCGGCAGATAAGCAGGACCCTTGGCCACCGAGACGAGCGAATGGTGCTGGAAGTTCACCGTGATCTCGGCCTTCTTCTGGCGCTTGTCGGGATTCAGGATGACGTGCGCCTCCTTCTCTCCCTTGCCATCGATCATCTTGCCAAGCTTGACAAACCGCTTTTCGAGCTTCGCGAGTTGAGCGGCGGTTAACTCTCCGTTACCGCCGGTGTAGTGCAGATTCATAGTCGATTTAGTCCCTCACGCGGCGTTGGTGGGTGGAAGGGATCTTCAAATCCTCCCGGTACTTCGCCACCGTTCGCCGCGTAACATTAATTCCTTCGGCCTGTAGCTTCGCGGTGATCTGATCGTCGGTGAGAGGTTTGCCCGGGTCCTCTTCCTCGATCATCTTTTTCACCATCCGCTTCAGGAGCAGCAGCGGCGTGGAGCTGCCGCTTGGCCCCTGCACCGCTTCCGAGAAGAAGTAGCGCAGTTCAAAAACACCTTGCGGCGTATGGGCATACTTGCCGGATACCGCGCGGCTGACCGTCGAGGCGTGTACGCCGATCTCTTCGGCCAGATCCTTGATCATCATGGGCCGCAACTGGTTGAGCCCATGCTCCAGGAACTCGCGCTGCCGTTCAATGATGCAGTTGCACACCTTCAAGATGGTCTGCTTCCGCTGCTCGATGTTCTTGAGCAGCATGGACGCCGCGTTGAAACGGTCCTTGACGTAGTTGCGAACCTCTTTGTTCGGCTCCTGGTCGCGGTCGAGCATTTTGATGTACTGCCGGTTGAGCCGCAACTGGGGAAGGTCGTCGTCGTTCAGTTCGATGTGGTAGTTGTCGCCGTCCTTGTAGATGTAGACGTCGGGCTCCACGGTTCGCGCGCCGGGTCCGGAATAGCGCAGCCCCGGCCGGGGGTCGAGATGCTTAATGGCTTCAACCGCCACCTGGATATGCTCGATGGGGCGGCCCAGCAGTTTAGCCAGTTCGCGGTACTGCCGGGTTTCGAGCAGCTTCATGTGCTGATCGAGGATCTTCCAGGCCACGCTGCCGACGGCACGGCGGTTTTCGAGCTGGAGCATCAGGCACTCGCGCACATCGCGGGCGCCGACGCCGGCGGGGTCGAGCGACTGCACTTCTTCAATCGCCTTTTCGACGTCGTCCACCGTGTGGCTGCCATAGGTAGCGATCTCTTCGGCGGAGGCGGTGACGTAGCCGTTGTCGTCCAGGTTGCCGATGACGCTTTCGCAGGCGTCCCGCACCTCTTCCGGCATCACCACCAGACTCAACTGGCTCCGCAGATGGTCGCCCAGCGTGACGGGCGCCGAAGCGAAGGTCTCCCAACTGGGCTTTTCCGGGTTCTCGCCGGCCGGGCTCTTGAAGCCGGGCTCCAGGTAGTCGTTGAAGTAGTTGTCGAAGTCGATTTCGTCAAACGGATCGGTGGTGGCCGCGGGGGCAGGCTCATCACTGCTGGCCTCCACCGAATCGCCGAGACGTTCGGACTGATGCTCGGCCTCGGTTCCGGTGGCCGCCAGCAGCTCCTGGTCGGCTGGGGCGGACTCGCGTTCCCGCTCGAGGACTTCCTGCAGTTCGGCCGCGGTGAGCTCCTCCGAGGGGTCCAGAGACTCCTCGAGCACAGGGTTCTGGGCCACCTCCTGGGCGATCATCTCTTTCAGTTCGAGCCGGTTTAGCTGCAGAACCGTCACCAACTGGACGAGGCCAGGGGTCAGGATTTGCTTCTGCGCGACGCCAACATGCAGCCGCTGGGAAAGCATACTCATTTCGTCCCTATTGTAGAAGATAGGCCGCTGAGCACGCTGAGCTTCTCATAAATCTGTTGCATGGGGATCTCCGGCGTTCGCTGCGGACGGATCCCTTTGCCCCATGCCAGATAAACGGCGCGGTACCGGGTCGGCCAGTGCCCGTGGTTCCCTACCTCGCGGGGCTGGTTGAGCAACTTCACGTTGCCGAAGCCGAACCAGACGCCTTCGGCGCATTCAAAGACAGCCCGGGCTTTCGCCAGCCGGGGCGACAGCCGCTTCACTTCATCACCGGGAATCTCCCGGCCGATGCCGTACTTCGGCGTGGCCTTCGCCTGGCGCAGCCAGGCTTCGGCTTCGGCGTCTTCGGCCAGGACGATGCCGCCCATGGGCCGGACCCCCTTGGGCGCCTCCGTGCGCAGATGCACCTCGGACTTGGCGGCTTCGAAGCCATGGTCCGACACCACCGCCACCCGGCCGCCCTTGGGCAGCGCCGCCAGCATCGTTCCGATCAGTTCGTCCGTGTATTCCAACAAGGCGTTGGATTCGACAGAGAAGGGTCCCGTTTCATGCGCCTCGCTATCCAGGTCCACCAGATGCACCAGAATGACGTCGGCTTTCTGTTCGAGAAAGTAGCGGACGGCCAAGGTACGCGTCCGGTCGTCCATCCACTCCTGCCGGAAACTCGGGAACCGGCCGGCGATCTGGTCGCACAAGCCGGCGGGTTTCGCCTTCGAGCAGATCGAAGGGGTATCCATGGCGCCGCCGCGCCGCTTCTTAAAGTACTCGGGCAGGTTGTAGGCTGCCGGGGCGTTGACGGTGACGGGCCAGGTGATCACGGCCGCTTTCTTCCCCTGCTTGGCCGCCGCGTCGAGGAGCGTCGGCCGTTTCAGCAGGTTGACGTCCCAATAGTAGTCGCCGCCTTCTTCCGCGGGCCGCCGGTTCGAGAGGATGCCGTGCTCCTCGGCGGTGGCGCCGGTGATGAGTGTCGTGTGCGAGGGCCAGGTAACGGTGGGGACCACGCCCATCACCCCTCGGGACCACTCCCCTTCCCGCATCAGCTTCCGGAGGTTGGGAATCTTGAGGCCCAACTGGTCGGCGTTTTCAAGATACCGGTGGTCCAAGCCGTCAACGGAGACCACGAGAAGGGTAGCGAGGAAGAGACTCATTTGCGAAGTACCGGCCAGACGCAGAGCGCCGCCACAAAGATGAACGCCGCGCCGGACCAGTAAGGGGAAGCAGCCCCGTAGTGATCAAAAACCAGGCCGGCCCAAAGGGGGCCGAAGACCCGCGTGAGGCTCAGGACGGCTTGGGTGGTGCCGAGGATGGAGCCCTGTTCGCGGTTGCTCACGCGCTGCGAAATCAACGAGGTGAGCGTGGGGTTGATAAAGCTGCTGCCGGTGGCGATCAGGCCGCTGGCCAGATAGAGCATCCAGCCTTCGGTGGCCACGGCGATGAGGATGAACCCCGGACCAAAGAGGGCGAAACCGCACCGGGCCAGCGTCCGCTCCTTGACCACCTTGGTGAGCCGGCGGATGAGGTAGCCCTGATTGAAGGCGACCATGAAGCCGATGAAGGCGAACGTCCAGGCGTTGTCCTCCGCCGTCCATTGGAAGCGGGCGAGGGTGAACACGGAGAAGTTGGTTTGCAGTGCCGCAAAGGCAAAGTTCAACAGGAAGAGGCTGATGAGGAGCGCCCGCAGGGCGGAGTTCTGGAACGCCGTAACCACCGGCCGGAGCGGATTCAAGTCGCTCCACTGCGCCGGGCCGCTCTTGCGCCGTTCGGCGGGAAGAGTCTCCGGCAGCAGGAAGAAGGCAAAGAGGGAGGTGACGAGGGCCATGCAGCCGGCTCCGTAGGCCGGGGCGTGGATGCTGATCTTGCTGAGGAACCCGCCGAGCGCCGGGCCGATGATGAATCCGAGGCCGAAGGCCATGCCAATCAGACCGAAGTTCTTGGCCCGGTCCTCCGGGCGGGAGATATCGGCAAGAGCGGCTTGCGCCGTGGAAATGTTCCCTCCCGTGATGCCGTCGACGATGCGGGCGAAGAACATCAGCCAGAGCGAGGCGGCCCATCCGAATAGGAAGAAGCCGACGGCGGAGCCGAAGATACTGAAGACGAGGATCGGGCGCCGGCCGTAGCGATCCGAGAGGACGCCGAGGATGGGTGAGGCCACGAACTGCGCCGCGGAGTACGAGAGGCTGAGGAGGCCGACCGTGGTGGCGTCGGTCTGGAACTGCCGGACGAGATAGGGAATGATCGGGATGAGAATTCCGACGCCCAATAGATCCAGAAATACGGTTACAAAGACGAGCGTCAGCGTCCGCCGCTGCAGTTTTTCGTCAGTCAGAACGGGAGCTGTCATGCCGATCTTCCAGTCTCCCATACCGCGTCATCTCCACCACTGTTCGCGTACCCAGGCCGTCGGGCAAATCGTAACGATCCACCACGCGCAGAAACATCCGGCTCTTTTTGATTTCGGCGGCCGCTTCGGCAATCTCGGTCTCGGCGTCCGGCCCTTTATAAAAAAGGGCCCGCGTCCCCGCCTTCACCGCCGGAGCGAATAGCCCGACCGCGCGAGAGAGCGGGGCGACGGCGCGGGCGGTTACGGTATCCGCCTTCAGAGCGCGCAGCACGTCTTCGGCCCGCTGCGGCAGGACGCTGACGTTTTCAAGACCCATCTCCTCGATGGCGGCGTCGAGAAACCGCGCTTTCTTTTGCACGCTTTCGGCCAGGACGAAACGGACGTCCGGCAGGACCAACGAGAGCGGCACCCCGGGGAAGCCCGGCCCAGATCCGGCGTCGACAACCTTCTTCGCTCCGGCGAACAGCCGCCACGGCAGCACGGAATCGAGTACGTGCTTAATCGCGGCTTCGCGTGGCGAAGTGATGCGGGTGAGATTCAGATGTTCGTTGGCGGCGACGATCAGCGTCAGGTGTTGGCCGGCCTTCTCCACCACGCGGACGCGATTAGGCAGGTCCGACGGAAGCACCCGCTCCAGTTCCTCGACAAAATTCATGCCTGGCTATTGGCCCTCAGCGATCATTTTATCGATCTGTTCGAGCTGCTTCTTCACCTGGTCGGCGTCGCCCGCGTTCGGGCTGGCCTTGAGATAAGCGGACAGGCTATCCTTGGCGCCCGGCAGGTCGCGCTTCTGGGCGAGGACGATGCCCAGAACGTGGTCGATTTTGGGGATCCGGTTCTTGGCGTCGAGCTTCCGGGCCTCGCGGGCGGACTTTTCGGCATCGTCGAGTTTCTGGAGGTTCAGATTGGCCACCGCATTGTAGAAGTACATGGTGGGGTACTCAAACGGATTCAGCTTCAAAGCTTTCGCGGTGAATTCGGCGGTCTTCTCCCAGTTCCCTTCCTTGGCGAAAATGCCGGAGAGATTCAGGTAGGGGTTGACGTACTTGGGGTCGGCCTCGATGGACGATTCAAAGGCTTTGCGCGCCGGTTCCACCTGGTTTTGGGCTTCATAAACCCGGCCGAGGTCGTACCACGCAGTCGCGTACTTCGGATAGAGGGAGGTGGCTTTCTCGAGTTCCTTCTGCGCTTCCGGCAGCTTCTTCTTTTTAAGGAGATCGCGGCTCTTCTCAAAGGCCTTCTTCGCATCCTTGGGCGCCATGCCGGAGGTGGCGCTGAAGGTGAATCCTTCGACGTTGGCAAGGCGATGCAGCACGATGGTGCCGACGTCGGGATTGTCCATGACGCGGCGGCCCGCCAGATTGATCATGTCGCTGCGGAAGCCGGGGAGCGAGGCCCGCAGTTCACAGCCCATCAACTGCTGTTCCACGTTGGCGTTGCCGCCAAAGCCGGTGTTGCCGAAGCCACCGCGCTGGGGCTGACCCGGCATGCCGTTGCCAAAGCCGTCGCCGCCCATATTGGTACTGGCGTCGGCCATCATGGCGCTGTTGCGGCCTAATTCGAAGCTGAAGCGGCCCTTGGAGTCGGTATAGCCTTCCGGCCGGGGGTTGCCATTGCAGACGCGTTCAATCGTCACCGGCTCCGGGGGCGGGGTGCCATCGTCAAGCATTACCTTGCCCGAGAGAAAGATGGACCGCTGCATCTCCGGCATTCGCTGCTGTTGCTGCTGGTTGGGATCCTGCCCCGGGAACGGATTGCGCCCAGGATTGCCCGGTTGCTGGGTGCCCTGGCCGGGGTTCGGCATGGTGGGCTGCTGCGTTCCACCGGCAGCACCTCCGCCACCCCCGCCCGCGGTGGGTCCTGGCGCGGGGGCAGGCTCCTGAGCCTGCAACATGCCAGCCAGTGCGAAGGCCGCTAGAGAAATTCGAAGACGCGCCATGGGCATCCCTCCTGCGATTTGCCCCCAGTATGTCACAACCCGCGGATATCGAAAAGGTACATCTGGCGGCCTCCGGCGTGGGGCGAATCGACCACGACGCTCTGCCCGTCCGGGCTCGAACGGGGGTGGGTATCGCAGCGCCACTCGCCCGAGTACTCCTTGGGGGAGAACAGGCTGCCGAGCGGTGTCCGTACGCCGGTCCGGGTGTCGAAGACGTAGACGTTCTGCTTCCGGTCCTTATCCGGATAGGTATCGTTCAGCACCCAGCGGTTGCCGCGTTTGGGCAGGTAGGTGCAGTGGCCGTTGACGGTCATGACGCCGTCGCCAACCACCTCCACCTGATCGGTTCTATCCCGATACAAATAAAAGCGATCGCCCTGGGACGGGTGCCAGGCCCAGGCGATGACGCTGGCCTGATCGCGCCAGACGAAATGGGAGGTTTTACCGTAGGGATCCAGCACGTGCAGGTTCTTGCCGCCGGCATCGGCGGTGAACATGCGTGTCGAGAAACTGGTGCCTTCCTTCTTGCCGCGCCAGCGGTGGAGGAAGATGAACCGTTGATCGTCCGGGGAGATGAGCAGGTGGTTGAACCAGTGCTTGGCGTTTTCGGAGTAGCCGCCGGGGTAGGGAATGCGCGCCGCGTCGGCGACCGAAATTAACAAGTCTCTCTTGCCGGTGGTGAGATCGACTTTCCAGATGCCGACGTCTTCCGGGATGAGGGTATCGCGATTGGGATCGACGATGCCGGCATAGCCGTATCCGGGCCGGACGTCGTTGAGGCGGCGGAAGTCGCACGTAATGCCCCACTTCCCGCTGGCGGCGAGCGTATAGACGGCGTGGGGGATCGTGCGCTTCTTGCCCGACTTCACATCGAGGATGTGGGAGACGAACTGCCCGTCCACGCGGTCGTTCCACAGAACTTCGGACCGGCCGCCGGGGACCCACTGGAGCATGCAACCCTGCTGCCAGTTCCACGCCCGCGTTTCGCCGAGATCGATCCAGCGGTCGTTGTCTTTGAGATCGACCATGCCAACGCGGATGGTGTCGTCGGCCCGGGGGGACCGCCCCTCGAAATCGACTTCGTTACCGAGGACGTAGCGGCCGGTGGGGTCGAACTCGAGCTTGTCGTAGTAGCCGAACCAGTGGAACTTCGGGCCCTTCGTGATGGCCCGCATGGGAACGGGCTGCTGGAGGGCAAGCGAGGCGAGCAGTTGGCGGCGGGAGGGCACCATAGGCACCTACTTCATCACATTTCGTAGCGCATCACGCCCTGGTAGCACCACCCGCTTAAACACCAAAAACTGTCCAATTAAGAAGTTAATCACCCCCGACCCCACGATCGCCAGCGGCGTCGCCACCAGCGTCGGCAGGCCCAACCCTCCCACCAGCACCCGCATCGCGAACAGATTCGCCAACAACGCCACCGTTCCCGTCCCCAACTGATACTTCCAGGCCCGCCTCGTCCAGTACGGCTGCCCCGCCGTCTTCCACGTCCAGTGCTCGTGCCACACGAAGTTGTGCGCCAGCGTCATCTCCACCGCCAGCACCGTCGCCAGCAGATAATGCAGCCCCGCCACATCGCGTCCCAAATACAGGACGACCGTCTGCACTACCGACCCCAAAACCCCCACCATGCAGAATCGCAGCCAAAGTTTGAACACGGCATCCCCAGTTTAGCCGTTTAGAATAGAGGTTTATGTCCAGAACCTACGACCTCACCCCACGCCCCGTCCCCCGCGTGGAAACATCCCTCCGTCGCATCGTGACGGACTTCCCCGTCCCCGAATCCATCCCCATCCTCAAACAACTCGCCGAATACGAGCCCGCCGCCATGCAGGGTCAACCCCCCGTCGTCTGGGACTCCGCCATCAACACCACCGTCCGCGACCGCTGGGGCAACCAGTGGATCGACTGGTCCTCCGGCGTCCTCATCACCAACGCCGGCCACGGCCGCCCCGAAATCGTCGACGCCATCGTCAAGCAGGCCCAGCACGGCCTCCTCACCAACTACTGCTTCCCCAACGAAGTCCGCGCCAACTTCGTCAAGCGCCTCTCCGACCTCATGCCGGAGCCCCATAAGAAGGTCTTCCTGCTCACCGTCGGCTCGGAAACCGTCGAATGCGCCATCAAGCTCTCCCGCGCCCACGGCGTCAAAGTCGGCGGCCCGCAGAAGAATGTCATCATCTCTTACGAAAAGGCCTTCCACGGCCGCACCCTCGGCTCCCAGCAGGCCGGCGGCATCCCGGCGCTCAAGGAATGGATCGTCAACCTCGATCCCGGCTTCGTCCAGGTCCCTTTCCCCGATGGCTTCCGCACCGAAGACACCTCCTTCGAGTTCTTCCTGAAGTCGCTTGCCGACAAGGGCGTCACCCCGGATCGGGTCGCCGGCGTCATCCTCGAAACCTACCAGGGCGGCTCCGCCTCCTTCGCTCCCGTTGAGTACATGCAACGCATGCGCCAGTGGTGCGACGAACACCAGATCCTGCTGACCTGTGACGAAGTCCAGGCCGGCTTCGGCCGCACCGGCAAGTTCTCCGGCTTCGAGCACTACGGCATCGTTCCGGACCTTTCGACCTGGGGCAAAGGCATCTCCAGCTCCCTCCCCATCGCCTGCATCATCGGCTCCCGCGAAGTCATGGACCTCTTCCCGCCCGGCTCGATGACCTCCACGCACTCCGGCAACCCCGTCTGCGCCGCCGCCGCCCTCGCCTCGCTCGACCTGATCCTCAACGAGAATCTCGTCGAGAACGCCCGCGTCATGGGCGACCGGATGCTGAACTACTTCCACGGCATGAAGGCCAAGTACCCGCAAATCGGCTGGGTGGACGGCAAAGGCCTCGTCGCCGGCATCGCCTGCGTCAAGCCCGGCACCAAGGACCCCGATCCCGACCTCGCCTGGAACGCCATCCGCGCCTCCATCGAACGCGGCGTCCTCATGTTCTCCCCCGTCGGCTTCGGCGGCGGCACCATCAAGGTCTGTCCGCCCCTCAACATCACCCAGGAAGCAGTCGACGAATCGCTGGCCGTGTTCGAGGAAGCCTTCGTCTCATGCCTCTAACGCCCACCCTCGTCATCGGAGGAGGCATGATCACCCACGATCAGCTCCTCCCGGCGCTCTACCACCGCCAGCGCCAGGGCCGCCTCGGCGAAATCACCATCTGCGCCCAACACCAGCGCACCGTGGCCGCCCTCGCCAGCGCCCCGGCTATCTTGAAAGCCTTCCCGGGCCAATCCTTCCGCGCCTTCCCCACCACGGAAGGCGCCCAGCCCCATCTCTATAAGGAGCTCCTCAAAGAACTCCCGCCGTTCTCCACCGTCCTCGTCGCCCTTCCCGATCAGCTCCATTTCGCCGCCGTCATGGACGCCCTCGCAGCCAACCAGCACGTCCTCTGCGTGAAGCCGCTCGTGCTCACGGCGAAGGAAGCGGAGACGATCGCTGAGACCGCCCACGCCAAAGGCCTCCTCGTCGCCGTCGAATACCACAAGCGCTTCGACGACCGCGCCCACAAGGCCCGCAGTTTCTACCGCGACGGCCGCCTGGGCGACTTCAAGCTCGGCACCGCCCGCCTCATGGAGAAGTGGTACTACCGCGACTCCAACTTCCAGAACTGGTGCACGAAGGAAAACACCGACACCTTCACCTACATCGGCTGCCACTACGTCGACCTCGTCCACTTTATCACCGGCCTCCTCCCGGTCGCCGTCTCGAACTACGGCATCGTCGATACCTACCCCAACGGCCGCGAAGGCTACCTCTGGTGCGATACCCGCGTCCGCTGGAACAACGGCGCCGTGCTCAACGTCCAGACCTCGCTCTGCTACCCGAACGAAGCCGCCGGGCCGAACACCCAAGGGATGACGCTCTATTGCAGCGGTCCTTCGGGCGCTATGCTCGACCACTCCGATCAGTACCGCGGCCTGGCCTATTCGCTCACCTCGAAAGCCAGCTCCCCCGGTGCCACGTTCTACACCGAACCCAGCCCCGACTACTTCCAGTACAACGACCTCGGCGGCCCCGGTCTCGTCCCCGTCGGGTATGGCGTCCGCAGCGTCGACTACATTCTCGACACCATTGACTCGCTCGCCGGCCTCGACCTCCCCGCCCGCCAGGCGGCGCTCCAAGCCATCGACGAAAAGGGCATCCTCGCCACGCCGTCGAATTCGCGCTACAACGAACTCGTCGTCGAAGCCGGCCGCCTGTCGATCCTCAATGGCGGCCGCGAAGCCGTCATCGACTACAACACCCACACCGTCTCGTTAGCATGACCAACGAAGAAGTCCAGTCCTACCTCGACGACAACGGCTACCCCGCCCACGTCGTCGAGGCCGGCGCCCCGGGGCTCATCCAACGCTGGAACGCCTTCGTCGCCGAAGTCGAATCCGGCTACCCCTACCGCCTCCGCGACTACCGCTACGATCTCGATCTCCGCGGCGTCATCGACCTCGCCGGCCTCGCGCCCGAAGTCGCCGATGCCGACGCCCGTTTCGCCGAACTCCTCACCGAAACCGAACTCCGCGTCTGGGAGTCCTCCGGCGCCAACCCCTGGTGGGACTTCGGCTATCCGCGCAACGCCGGCCGCGACTTCCTCCGGGACCTTCAAAACGAAGCTTGATTAGCGTAGAGTGGGCCCATGCAGCCCACCTCGAAATCCCGCCGTCACTTTCTCCAAGCCGCCTCCCTGGCCGCCCTCGCCGACCAAGCCATGGCCCAGTCCCCCGGCGCCGGCCTCCCCCAACGCACCCTCGGCCGCACCGGCGTCAAGGTCTCCATCGCCTGCCTCGGCGGCTGGCACATCGGTAGCGTCAAGGACGACGCCGAAGCCATTCGCATCATGCACGCCGCCATCGACGAAGGCCTCACCTTCTTCGACAACGCCTGGGACTATCACAACGGCCACTCCGAAGAGGTCATGGGCAAAGCCCTCAAAATGGACAACCGCCGCAGCAAGGTCTTCCTCATGACCAAGAACTGCGAACGTGACTACGCCGGCTCCCTGCGCAACCTCGACGAGTCCCTCCGCCGTCTCCAAACCGACCACCTCGACCTCTGGCAGTTCCACGAAATGGTCTACGATAACGACCCTGACTGGGTCTTCGAGAAGGGCGGCCTCAAGGCCGCGCTCGAAGCCAAGAAGGCCGGCAAGGTCCGCTTCATCGGCTTCACCGGCCACAAGGATCCGCAGATTCATTTAAAGATGCTCGGCAAGCCCCACGCCTGGGACACCGCTCAGATGCCCATCAACGTCTGCGACGCCTACTACCGCAGCTTCCAGAAATCCGTCGTCCCCGTCTGCCTCCAAAAGAACGTCGGCGTGATCGGCATGAAGGGTCTCGGCGGCGGTAACACCCAGGGCCGTCTGCTCGAAACGCTCGGCCTGACGGCGGACGAGTGCTATCGCTACTGCCTCAGCCTCCCCGTCTCCGCACAGGTCATGGGCATCACTTCGATGGCCCAACTCAAAGCCGACGTCGCCCTCGCCCGCAACTTCAAACCCATGTCCCCCGCCGAAATGGAAGCCCTCCGCAATCGCGTCAAGGACCAGGCCGGCGATGGCCGCCACGAGCTTTTCAAAAGCTCGAAGATGTACGACGGCCCCCATCACCGCAAGCAGCACGGCTTCTCTACCGAAGGCTAAAAAACAAAAAGGGCGCCCCGCAAAGGGCGCCCTTTTCTTTGTTGGTTACTGCCTTCTTTACCAGAGGAACTTCAACCGCACCTGCATCGTACGCGGGCTGAAATTCTGGTTCGACGTCAACGCCGGGAACAGCGTCCCGAAGTTGGCGTCGTTCGGGTTCGTGTTGAAGTTGTCGTTGCGGCCAAAGTAGTACTTGTTGATCGCATTGAACGCTTCAAATCCGAACTGGAAGCGATACCGCTCGCCGAAACGCGTCGTCTTCAGCAGCGAAGCGTCCAGCGTCGGCACCCGGTGCTTCCGCAGGCTCGGCTGCCGGTTCGGCGTCTGCCGGCCCGGAGCCGTCTGGCCCGGCGAGTAGTCGCCAACCCAGAGCCAGTCGTAGCTCGCCAGGTTCGTACCGCAACCCGCCGCGACCGAATAGGGCATCGGCGTCCGCGAGCCGTCGTTGTTCTGACGGACCACGCAGTTGCCCCAGCCGCGCACTTGATGCTGGTTCCAGTTGATGTCCTTCACGCTTGAATCCCGCAGCGGCAGCACGTTCGCCGGGTAGTCGGTCGGTTCGCCCGAGGCCCATTGGAAGAAGCTGGTCACCTGCCAGCCGCCAATGAACTTGTCCGCCAAACCGCTCACGCCGCTGCCGAACTTCTTGCCCTTGCCAAACGGCAAATCGTAAGAGCCCGTCAGCTTGAACACATGCGGCCGGTCGTTGAAGTAAAGGCTCCGCTGTTCCACCCGGTTGAACGGATCGGTGAAGCCCCACTCTTCGAGCATCCGCGACCACGTGTAGTTGGTCGTAATGGTCAGCCCGTTCATGCGGACGTTATAGTTGATCTGCAGCGAGTTGTAGTTGATGTTGCCATCGTTCAATCCCTGCTGCAGCAGGTTGCCGTTGAACTGCGGGAACGGCCGGTTCAACTGATAGCGCGACAGCGTCGAAGCCGTGAAGAACGGCGTGCCGGTGAAGGCCGTGTTGCCCCGGAACGGATTCGGCAACTGCTCGTTACAGAAGTTCGGCAAGCCGCCCTGTAACGCATCGCACTGCCGCATGAAGGCCGCGCTCGGAATGTTCAGCGGAATTTCCGTCTCGTGGTCGCGCGTCCGGCTGCCGATGTAGCTGACGTCCAAAACGCTCCGCGGATTTACCTGATACTGGAAGCCGATCGAGAACTGATCGATGCTCGGCAGCTTGAAGTCCGTCGACCAGTGGTTGAAGTCGCGGCCCACGAACGTGGCCGAACCCAAACCCGCACCCGCCGGACGTGAGAAGCCGTTCGGCAGCGGATTGCTCAGCAGGCCGGCAATCGGCGTCCGCCCGTCGTCGAGACTCGTCACAATCGGGGTGTTCGTCTCAAAGCCCAAGCTCCGCAGATTGTTGTTGCTCGGGTTCATGTAGTAACGGCCAAAACCGCCACGCAGCACCAACCGGTCGCTGACCTGATAGGCCACGCCGATGCGCGGCTGCCACGTGTTCCGGTACAGGTCGCCAGAATTGGCCGGGTTGCTCCCCACGCCGGCAAACTGCAAGCCGCCGCGCAGATTCAAGCCCGGTACCGTCACCGACGAAGCCCCCGGGTCGAAGCCGCGGTTGATCCGGTTGTACTTCTCGCTGGCCGGGGCGTTGATGTCGTAGCGCAAGCCCAGGTTCAGCGTCAGCTTCCGGCTCACCTTCCAGTCGTCCTGGAAGTACAGCGCCGTGTACCAGTTCTGGTAGAACGGATACAGCGGGAAGAACTGCTGGCCGCCCAGCGTCCGGTCGCCCGAGAATCCACCCGGCATGCCCAGCAGGAAGCTGGCGAACGAGTCGCCGCTGTCCGCTTCCGCCTGGTTCCAGTTCCGCCGCGTCCACTGGTCGCTGAAGGTGAACTCCAGAATGTTGCCGCTATTCTGCTGAATGAAGTGGATCCGGCGCAGGTCGACGCCGCCCTTCAACGTGTGGCTCCGCCAGTTCTTGGTCAGGCCACCCGTAATGCTGTAGTTGTTCGTGATGTTGATGCCCTGGCCACGGCCCAGCGGGCTGTAGCCGTTGATGTTCCAGCGGCCGAAGTACGCCGGCGAAGGCAGCTGGCTCACGAGCGACGACGGCAGGCCGAGGCTGGTCAGGTCGAAGTTCTCATTGTCCCGTCCAAAGCCCTTCTCGATAAAGCGGTTGTAGGAAGCACGCACGTTCAGCACGGTCGTGGGGTTAATCGTCGACACCCAGTCGATCACGTACGCATCGTTGATGCGCTGGAACGGTTGCTGCCCGTCCATACCCGGGCCGGAGCAGATGCCGTTCGCGCAGCGCTCTTCCGTACGGTCGTTCGAAGCATGACGGATAAAGCTCCGGTGCTTATCGCCGAAGTTCCAGTCGAACTTCAGAATCAGGTTATAGAAGTCGTCCTGATTCACGTAGGTGGGCAGGATGAAGTTCGTAGTCGAATACCGCTGGCCAGGTTCGATATTGTTCGGCGTCGGCATGAACGCCATCACGCGCCGGGCCACGGGATCAATCCGGCTCGCCGGAATCTGGTTGTTCGGAAACTGCAACCGCACCGGATTCCCGCTCGCATCGAGGGTGGTGTTCATCGGATCAAAGATCCGGATCGGCTGCAAATTGGCTTGTGTCAACCGGCTGAAATCCCCCGTCCGCATCTCCGGCTGCGCAAAGCTATTCCGCAGCGGATTCGGCGTCCCTTCGCGATAGCCTTCATAGGCGCCCATGTAGAACAGCTTCACCGCGCCGTCTTTCTTGAGCAGCTTCGGGAAGTAGATCGGTCCGTCCACCTGCACGCCGTACTGGTCCATGTTGCCGTTCGGCCGCGGCGCATTCAACTGCCCCGCCGCATTCCGGCCGCGCGCGTTGTTCTGGAAAGAGTTCGCGTTCAGCGGCGCCCGCCGAAGGAACTCAAACGCCGATCCGTGATGCTGCGCCCCACCGGACTTCAAGATCACGTTCACCACGCCCCCGCCCGTACGGCCATACGCCGCATCGTACGAGTTCGTCTGAATCGCAAACTCCTGCACCGCGTCCACCACCGGTACGTACGCAATGTTGTTCCCGCCCAACTGCGCGTTGTTCGGCGCGCCGTCCATCAGGAACTCGTTGCGGCTCTGCTGCCCGCCGTTGATCGACCATTCGGCAATCGCACCGTTGTCAAACGGACGCTGCCAAATGGCCGCGCCGCGGAACGTGACGCCTGCCTGCGTGGCGCCCAGCATAAACGGGTTGCGCGCGTTCAGCGGCAGGTCCGCGATGGTTTTGGTGTCAATGACGCCGGAGCGCGAAGCGGTCTGCGTTTCGAGCACGGCCGCGTTGGCTTCCACCGTAATGGAGTCGGTCAGCTGGCCGACTTCCATCGTAATGTCGATACCCGCCACCTGGCTGATCGCCAGCGAAATGTTGCTGCGTACCGCGGTCTTGAAACCGGCTTGCGTGACGGTTACGGTGTACTGGCCGGGACGCAGAAAAGGAATGGAGTAGACGCCGGAGGCATCCGTGGTTGCAGTGTTGGTTTCGTTGGTGCCGCTGTTTACGGCCTTCACGGTAGCGCCGGAAATCAGCGCTCCAGAACCATCGAGGACACGCCCCGTAATGGTCGCGCGAAATTCTTGGGCCCATCCGGCCAAAGAACAGAGCGCAGCCAATGAGGCGATCTGCAGAGATCGTTTCATCATGGAAAACCCCTAACTGAAATTTGGGCAGACTCGCGAGAGAGAGTGAGTGACAACCTGCCCGTTGGGCAGAATGTTATCACGGATGAAATGCGTCCGGCTTAACGCATCTTCACAAATCCTTACGAACGTCTCGGACCACCCCCGGCACATTCTCTTCGCTTCTGATACCTTCTAGGGAGACACATGACCGGAATAACGGACACGCTTCTCGCGTCCACTCTCGCCAGCGTCGATTCAGCCGAAGCCATGGTTGTCGAATCCGCCGCCGCCCTCGGGCTTGATGAAGACGCGCGCATGGATCTCGGCCTCGCTATCCGCGAAGCCATGGTCAATGCCGTCGCCCATGGCAACGCGTATAGCCCCGAAAAGCAAGTTCGCCTGATCCTCGAAACCCGCCCCGACGCAGTGCGCGTGACGATCATCGACCAAGGCGAAGGCTTCGACCTCAACAAAGTCCCCGACCCTACCCAGGGCGAAAACCTCATGCGCGAATCCGGCCGCGGTCTCTTGCTGATGCAAGCCTTTGTCGACGAGTTCAGCGTCAAGCGCTCTGCCGCGGGCGGCGCCGAAGTAGTCCTCGTCAAGTACGCGTCCGATACAGGGAGATAATTTCACGTGAGTGCTCGATTAACCACCCGCCAGGTTGGCGATGTCACCGTCATCGATGCGGTCGGCCGCATCACCCTCGGCGAAGGTTCCGCCCTTCTCCGCGATACCGTCAAAAATCTGGTTGCCGCCGGCAACAAGAAGCTCCTGTTGAATCTCGGCGAGGTCAGCTATATCGACTCGTCCGGGGTCGGAGAACTCGTCTACAGCTACACCACCGTCACGAGCCAGCAGGGCCAGTTCAAGCTCCTCAACCTCACCAAACGCGTCGAAGATCTCCTCCAGATCACCAAACTCTATACGGTCTTCGAGGTCCACGACGACGAAACGCGCGCCGTCCGCAGTTTTTCCTGAGATTTTCTCACCCCCACCCCTACTACTTCGCGTAGGGTCATGCTAGATCGAAAACCAATCCGCGTCCTCATCGCCGAACCGCAACAGCTTCTGCGCGAAGCTTTAGTTGCCCTCTGCGAACGCAACCCCGACCTCGAGGTTGCCGATCAATGTGCCGATGGCGCCGCTGCCCTGCGGCTCATCCTGCAAAGGCCTCCGGACGTGGCCTTGCTGGAGCTCGATCTCCCCGAACTCCATACTCTCGAGCTGCTGAACCAGGCCCGCGAGCAGCACTGTCCCACGCGGATTGTCCTGATGACGGCGCGCAGCGATCGCAAAACGGTGATCGAAGCGCTCCGCTGCGGCGCGCACGGCATCGTGCTCAAGAGCGGTTCGGCCCGCCATCTCATGGATGCCCTGCAGCAGGTCACCTCCGGCGGCGTCTACATTTCGCCGGCCGTGGAAGTGGACAAGATCTTCGCCGCACACCGCAATCGCAAGGAGAACGAGGATCCGTTTGAGACGCTCTCGGCCCGCGAGCACCAGGTTTTCACCATGCTCGTCGAAGGCCACCGCGCCAAGGAGATCGCCGCCCGCCTCGCCGTCAGCCCGAAAACCATCGACACCTACCGCGCCAGCATGATGCGGAAGCTCGACATCCACGATGTGGCCGGGTTGGTGAAATTCGCCATCACGCGGAACCTGACCAGCCTGCCGGGCGCGGAGTACAGCAACGGGCATGGCTCGGCGGCCATCACCCCGCACGCTCTTGCCAAAGCCGCCAGCTGAGCGGCCCGCACCCGGGCCCCCGTCGGCCCACCAACATGCCGGCTCGCCAACCGATTACCCCTGCCCCTGCTGCGGCCAGGCGACCCTCGACCAACCCCCACCGGGCACTGGGCTAATCTAGCGGTTTACTGCATTCTCAGCAAAAGCGTTACGGATCGGTAACGTTCCCCACACCCTCACCGCACAATCCGCCCAAACAACTGCCCACCCCGCCCCGGGCCCAACCACGTCCCCGCATACTGATCCTTGTACAGCAAAACCCGCGCCGAATAGGGCCCCCCGGGCATCGCCACGTCCGTCAACTGAATCATCGGCGTATCCCCGGCCCACTCAATCGTCACCGGCACCGGCAGCGGAACCTCCGTCTCCCCCAGCTTCATCCGGGTCCGCAAGAGCCAGGTTTTCCCCGTCAACTTCGTCATGCCGTCAATCGAATACCGCTCCTCCCCGGAAACCCCCGCCTTCTTCCAGGTCGTCGACTGGCCCACCAACGCCGCCCCGGTCAACATCGCCGACAACTGCGCGTCCAACTGCTCCTGCGGCGTCGCCACCTTCCCTCCGCCACACCCCACCAACACTAAACACACCACCAGCAGCTTCTTCATACCGGCATCCTAACCCGCCAGCACGCCAAACCCAACCCTGCCGTCAATCCCGCCAGCACCCAGAACATCAGGTCATACGAACCCGTTCGTTCGAGCGTCGCCGCCAGCAGGACCGGCCCGATCGCCGAAGCCACCACCGTCATCATCTGCGCCGCCCCCTGAATCCGTCCCAGCTCCACCCGCCCGAACACCTGGCTCCACACCGAAAAGAACACCACCGTCACCACGCCCCCCGCCACGCCCATCGCCACGCCGTAGCCCATCACCCCCGTCATCGTCGTCACCAGCGGCAGCGCCACCAGCGCCCCGGCCAATACCGCCATCCCTAAACCCATCAAGCGCTGAATGGGCCACCGCATCGCCAGCCACCCGCCGCCGAAATTCGCGAGCAACCCGAGCATCGTGCTGACGACCAGCACCATTTGGTAAACGTTGGCGTCAAAGCCCCGCTGCTCCAGAATCGACTGATTAAACAACGCGATGCCGGAATACACGAGGCCAAACATCGCGCTCGCCAACCCAAACACCCAGAACGCCGGCGTCCGCAGCGCCTCGCCAAACCGCATCCCTCCCGTCGCGCCGGCCACCTCCTCCTCCGTCGCGGGTGCCTCCCGGACGATCGCCCACGCCAACGGCGCGAACACCGCCACTAACGCCACCCCTACTCCCGCCCAAGCCGCTCGCCACCCAAAGGCGAGAATCGCCTGCCCCACGCTCGGAAACGCCGCAATAAACCCCATCCCCACCAGCAGCGCATACACCCCCATCGCCAAGTTAATCCGCCGGGCAAACCACTTCCCCGCCAGCGCCAAACTCACCACCGAAAGCGCGCTCTGCCCCAACCCGCGCGTCAATGTAATCGCCACCGCCAGCACGGCGACGCTCCCCGTCCCCGCCATCGCCAGCACCGTCAGCCCCAGCAAAACCAGCAGCCCCGTCATCACCGCGCGCGCTCCCCAGCGGTCGACCATTCGGCCGCACGGCACATTGAAGGCGGCGCCGATCAGCGTCGCCCATAAGTTGATCGTCGCGTAGGAAACCCGGTCCAGCCCGAAGTCCCGCAGCAGCGGCTCCGTCACCAGTCCCAACCCCTGCGTCCGCCCTGGCAACGTGCCCACCATGGCCAGCGCCGCCATCCCTAAGACCACCCAGCCGCGGTACATGGAACAATGGTAGCCCAGTGCTCTGGACCATCCGCCTCAGCGCCGTAGTGTACGCGGCTGCCCTCTACGCCTACCGGCGCCATCACCCACACGCCCGCTGGCTGTCCGCCGCCGCCTACGTGCTCTACCTCGCCCACGTCTATCTCGCCTTTGATCAGCGCTATGGCTGGAGCCACGCCGCCGCTTACGCGGAGACGGCCCGCCAGACGCGGGAGCTTTTCGGCCTCGACTGGGGCGGCGGCATCTATTTCAACTACGCGTTCACCCTGCTCTGGCCGGTGGACTTTTTCTACCCGCGGCGAGGCTGGCTGCACGCCTTTCTGATCTTCATGTTCGTGAACGGGGTGCTCGTCTTCGGCAAGTGGTGGCGCTGACGCCTCACTGTTTGACGCCTCACTGTTTGACGATGGTGCCGTCCCGGCGCCGCACTTCCCCCCAGCCGCCGTGCAGCCGCTGCCGTTCACCGGTTTCGCCATATCCGAACGGATACTTCGCGGCGGCCTTCTCATCCACCTCAATCCCCCAGCCCGGCGCCTCGGTCGCATACAGGTAGCCGCCCTTTGAGACCGGCGCCCCGGGAAACACCTCCTGCACCGGGTCGCTGAAGGCGACAAACTCCCGAATCCCGAAGTTTGGGCACGCCAGATCGAGCGCCAGGTTGGCGGCGTGGCCGATGGGCGAAACATCGCCCGGCCCGTGCCAGGCGGTCTTTACTCCGAACATCTCGGTCATCGCCGCCAGCTTCCACGCCGGGGTAAGACCGCCAACCTGCGAAAGGTGAATGCGCAGATAGTCAATCAGCCGCTCCTGCACCAACTCGCCCCATTCCGCCGGATTGTTGAACAGCTCGCCCATCGCCAAAGGCGTGGAGGTCAGCTTGCGCGCCAGCCGGAAGTAGCCAATGTCCTCCGGCGCGAAGACGTCCTCGAGAAAGAAGAGGCGGAACTGCTCCACATCTTTCGCAAACTGCAGGCCCATCGTGGCGGGCAGGCGTTCGTGGGCATCGTGCAGCAGCTCCACCTCGTCGCCCAGCTTCTCCCGGCAGGCGGCAAACATCCGCAGGCTGCGCCGGGCATACTCGGCCGGTTCAAACATGGGGCCATCGTGCAGCGCGCCGGTGGCCGCTCTTCCCAACGCCGCCGGCGCCCGGCCACCCCCGTAGGTCCGTCCGCCGCCCGAACTGTACGCCGCCTGATTCGGCACGCCCACCTGCACCCGGATGTATTGGAAGCCCTCGGCCCGCAGTTTCTCCGCACTGGCCAGGACAGCCGAAATCTCGTCCCCTCCCGCATGCACATAGCAGGCCGCGGCCTCCCGGCATTTCCCGCCGAGCAGTTGGTACACCGGCAACCCGGCCATGCGGCCCTTGATATCCCACAACGCTAAATCCACTCCGCTCAACGCGTTGTTCAGCACCGGATCGTTGCGCCAATAGGAGCTCTGCATGGCCGCATGCCAAATGTCGCCGATGCGATCCACCGGTTTACCCAGCAGTAGCGGGCGCAGATACTTTGTTACCGCCAGTCCCACCAGTTCGGCGCGCTGGGTAAATGTCCCGCAGCCGTAGCCGTGGAGGCCGGCCTGGTCCGTCACAATTTTCACAACGGTCAGGCGCAGGCCGACCGGCGCCGTTTCGATGGCTTGAATATCCCGAATCTTCGGAGTGGGCATGAAATTATCCACGACCATTTTAGTCGCATTGTGCTACGCTGATTCTACTGCAAGTGGCTTGCAACTTATCATGCGTCGTTTCCTCTTCTGGCCCCACCTGATCGCCGGCGTTCTGGCGGGCTGCGTTATCTTCATAATGTCCGTAACCGGGGTGCTTCTCACCTACGAGAAGCAGATGGTGGCCTGGGCCGACCGCGCTGTCAACACCGTATCCGTGCCTGCGGGCGCAACTCGCTTGCCGATTGATGAGCTGCTGGCCACGGCTCCCAAGGCGAGCGCACTAACCCTTTGGAACCGGCCGGAGGCGGCCGCCCAACTCGCGCTTCCGGGCAACAAGCTGGTCTACGTCAACCCGTATACCGGCCAGCTGGTCGGCGAAGGTTCGGCCGGTATCCGGTCTTTTTTCCGGCAGGTGATCCTTTGGCATCGTTGGCTCGGTGAGAATACCCCCACCAGCAAGGCCATTACGGGCGCATCCAATCTCGCCTTTCTGTTTCTCCTGTTGACCGGGGTGCCGATGTGGATTCAGCGGCCCATCGCCGGGTTTCGCCGGGGTCTCTCCCCGAAGGCGCGCGACTATAACTGGCACCATGTTTTGGGCATCTGGGCCGCTGTTCCCTTGCTGTTGATCGTGGTCACCGCGGTGTTCTTCTCTTACTCCTGGGCGACGCCGCTCCTGTTCACCTTGACCGGGGAGAAGCCAGCGGCCGAGGTCAAGGCCCCGCCGTCCGGACCGGGACCCTATGAGCCGCTCTTCCGGCAGATCGACGCCCCCCAGTGGCAGACGATCACCTTCCGGCCGGCCGCCGGCACGTTCGCCGTGGAGGAAGGCTCCTGGGGCCGTGTCGATCTCAAGAGCACTTGGACGATTAAGGACCAGGCCCTGGTCCGGTCCGATCGGTTCGAAACCCTGCCGCTCGCCCGCCGGCTCCGGCTCTGGGTGCGCACGGTGCATACCGGCGAGGCCGGTGGCCTGCTCGGACAGACAATCGCGGGCCTCGCCTCGGCCGCCGGCGCGGTCCTCGTCTACACCGGGCTGGCGCTTTCCTGGCGACGCCTGCGGGCGGCTATCGCCGCTCGGCCCAAAGCAGCCGTTCTTTAAGGTCGCGGATTTCCCGGCGCAACTGCTCGTTGTCGCCCTCCGTCCGGTTCAGCTGGCTCAGCTTGTCGCGCAGTTGCTCCCGCTCAGCCATGAAATGGCCCCGGTCCCGCCACCAGCTCTCCCGGTCCACCTGGTGCGTCTTCAGGTTCATCTGGTGAATCCCCATCACGTTCTCGTACGCGTTCCGAAGGTCCTGCACCGTCATCTCCAAGCCCTGAATCTGCTGCGAAATCTGGTTGCATAGCCGCTTGGTCGCGTCCAACTCGCTCTCGAGCGCCTCAATCTTCACGTCCTTCGCCGCCACGGTCGCTTGTAACAAAGCCACCGCCGTTAACAAATCCCGCTCCCGTTCCTCGGCACTCATGACTGACAAATGCTACCATGAGAGGTTGGAAGAGTATTGCTGTGGATAAAGTAGAACGCGAACAATTGAAGCACGACCGCTTCGTCGAAGAAGTCACCCACTCGGTCGAGTACGCCGTCGGACACAAAAAGCAGGTCACTCTCTACGGCAGCATCGCCGTGGCGGTCCTGGTGGTCGGCTTCGGCGCTTGGTACTACATGGGGAAGCAGGCGGAAGCTCGCCAGGCGGACTTGCGGGAGGCGATTCTGATTCAGGACGCTGCCGTCGGCCCGGGCTCCAACCCGTACCTGAAGACGTTTCCCAGCCAGGCCGAAAAAGAGGCCGCTGCTCTCAAAGCTTTCAGCGCGCTGGCGGCGAAGCATGGCTCGAATGAGGTCGGCGCCGTGGCGAAGTACTACCAGGGCGTGATCTATGCCGACCAGGGGAAGTACGCCGAGGCGGAGACGAATTTCAAGGCAGCGATCGACACCGGCGACAAGGACTACGGTTCGCTGGCGAAGTATTCGCTCGCTCAGATGTACGCGCGGCAGAACAAGAAGGACGAAGCCGAAAAGTTGCTGCGGTCGCTGGTCGGTTCGCCCACCATTTTGGTTTCGAAGGAACAGGCCGAGATTGAGCTGGCGAAGCTGATTGCCCCGGCCAAGCCCGATGAGGCGAAGAAGCTGCTCGAGCCGTTGCGCACATCGGAACGCAGCACAGTGTCTCGCTGGGCGGTTACTGCCTACGGCGACGCCAAGTTGAAGTAGTGACCGCGGCCAACTCCGACAGACCGTTCGCCTCCCTCCGGTTTCGGCCGGAGATGAGCCGCGGGCGCCGTTACCCGGAGTTGGTCCATCCGTATCGCACGGAGTTCCAGCGCGATCGCGACCGCATCATCCACGCGCGCGCGTTTCGCCGCTTGGAGAACAAGACCCAGGTCTTCCCCGCCGGGATCTTCGATCATTTCCGCAATCGCCTGACGCACACCATGGAGGTGGCGCAGATCTCGCGGACCGTCGCCGCCACCCTGGGCCTGGACGAAGACCTGACGGAGACGTTGGCGCTGGTTCATGATATTGGTCATCCGCCCTTTGCTCACGCGGGAGAGGATGAGCTCTGCCGCCAGATGGAGCGGTTCGGCGAGACGTTCGATCATAATCTTCACGCGCTCCGCATTGTCGAGAGCTTTGAGGCGCGCTACGCCCGCTTCCCCGGCTTGAATCTGACGTTTGAGGTGCGCGAAGGCATTGTGAAGCATTCGCGGGATTTGACGCCGGGCGAATCTCCCGAACTCGATGTTTACCTCCCGGATTTGCGTCCGCCGCTCGAAGCGCAGATCATCGATCTTGCGGATGAGGTCGCCTACAACACGGCCGATCTCGACGATGCCTATTCGGCCGGTTTCTTCACGATCGAAGAGGTGCGCGAGGCGGTGCCGGCGTTCTCGGAGATTTGGGAGGCGGTCGAGATGCAGTTTCCCGGGGCTGAAGAGCGGGTGCAGTTTCTCGAAGCGCTGCGGCAGGTGATCAATCTGCTGGTTTCCGGATTGCTCGATGGGACCGCGGAGGCGATCCGATTGGCTGGGGTGCAGACGGTTGAGGATGTGCGTCGGCATGACAGGCGCCTGGTCTGCCTGACGGAGAGCGCGGCGGCGACGGGCCGCGAATTGAAGCAGTTTCTTCACCGTAAGGTTTATAACTCGGAGGAGCTGTTGCGAGAGCGGAACCGTTCGGTCCGGATGATTGCCGAGTTATTCGGTTATTACCTGGAGCATCCGGAGCGGCTTCCGCAGCCATATCGGGATCAGGCGGAGGAAGGACATCCGCATCGGGTGATCTGCGCCTATATTGCCGGCATGACAGACGGATACTGTCAGCGCGTCTATCACGATCTCGTAGGGTAATTCCTTGACGGCTGTCGCGGTCACCCTGGAGAATGGGCGCACGGAGGCGCTTGGGTATGGAATCGTGGATCGTGGCGCGACCTGGTATTGTGCAGGAGGGATTTGGTCAGCTGCTGCAGAGCTGGCGGCGACGGCGGTGTATTTCGCAACTGGAGTTGGCGCTTCGGGGCGGGGTATCACAGGGTCACCTGAGTTTTCTCGAATCCGGTCGGGCGTAGCCGAGCCGGGCGATGATCTTGCAGATCAGCGAGACGTTGCAGGTTCCCTTGCGGGAGCGGAACGTCGGGCTGCTGGCTGGGGGATTCGCTCCGGGTTATCCGGCGCGGCCACTTGAAGACCCGCAGATGAGCTGGCTCTTATTTGCCGTGCAGAAGATGTTAACGAACCACGAGCCGTTTCCCGCGGTGGCGATTGACCGGGCGTGGAATATCCGTCTGGCGAACGCGTGTTTTGAGCGGCTGACCCCACTGTGGGGGGCCAGGAATTCGATCCTGCTGCCGCTATTCTTCCATCCGCGGGGCATGCGGCCCGATGTAGTGAACCGGCCCGCACTCGCGTGCCGGGCCCAGCGGGACGCCGAGGCGGCGGCACGCCGAACCTGATGCGTCTATTCTTTCATCCGCGGGGCATTCGTCCCGATGTGGTGAACTGGGCGGCGATTGCGCGGCTGCTGTGGCACCGGGCCGAGCGGGAGGCGGA
>JAIXQP010000040.1 GCA_027485675.1 Terriglobales bacterium
TAACCGGCACCTCGGCGGCACAAGGGCAACCTCAACTCCAGACCACAGAAATCACCGCCACAAGTCCTTTGCTATCAATTCAGACCCAACCGGTCTCCGGCTAATTTGGACACCAGTGACGACGGAAACCGTTGGATCCTTAACTCCAGAAGGTCAAGTAAGGCTGTTCCTGGATTGCGCGGTGGAGATACAGCGCTAACTCCCGTAAGTGATAGTCGCCCCACTGGGAGCTTTCTCCGCAGGGGATCTTTCGGCCGGGGGGAATGTAATCCCAACCGTTCGGACGGTGATAGACACTGTGGAGGAGCAGGCCCTGATGGTCGGGGCTGGTGCTGAGGTAGGGCTCGCCGAGGAGGGTGCGGGCGACAGTGAGACCGGCTTGCGTGTAACGGGTTTCTCCGGTGTAACGGCCCAGACGGAGCAGGCCCTGCGCGGCAATCGCGGCGGCGGAGGAGTCGACGGGTTCATGGTCGTTGAAGGGGTCGGCGGGGCGATTCGGGTAGTCGCCCAGGTGGACGAGGCCCGGCGCGCCGGTGTCCCAATAGGGGACGCCGTCGGTGGGGGTGTGGGCGATATAGAAATCGCAGGTGGCGCGGGCGGCGCGGAGCATGAAGGCTTTCACTTCGGCGAAGTCGCCGGGTTCGGTTTCGAGGAACTCCAGCTGTTCGGCGTAGCCGAGCATGGCCCAGGCGAGGCCGCGGGTCCAGGTGGAAAACGGCGAATAGCCTTGTTGGGAGCTGGGGCAGCGCTTGTTGCCGTCGTTGCGGTTGAAGACGATTTCGTGGGCGGTGCGGCCGGGAACATCGTACGCGTCGCGGCCTTCGCCGTAGAAGATGACGTGATTGGCGGTGACGCGGGCGTGCTGGATCATGCGGTCGAGCAGGGAGATACGGCGATCGTTTTCGCCCATCAGGACATGGCCGAGGCGGTGCGAGACGGAGAGGGCGCGGAGCGTGCGCATCGTGTCGACGAAGAGGGAGTGGGGGCCGTTGAAGGAGTAGATATAACCGAGGCCGTCGGCGGTCTCACTCCAGCGGGCGGCCTGGACGGCGCCGGTGCACTGGAGGGCGAGGATGTAGAACTGCTCCTCCCAGAAATTGGGGGCGATGCGGCCTTCGCGCTGGAGGCGGAGGAGGTTGCCGTAGGTGCTGACGTTGTTGAACCCGTGATCATGGACGCCGATGTGGGTGATGTGCGCCGCCATGTAACGCCGGGTGTGTTCGCGGCCGATTTCGAGGAATTCGGTGTCACCGGTGGCGTCGAACTGGAGAATGGGGGCGCCGAACTGGAAGCCTTGGGTCCATTCGGTCCAACCGCGGCTTGTATACTTGCCAGCCACGGTAAAGACGGGGGCGCCGGATTCCGGTTTCCAGCTTGCTTCGAGGCTACGGATTTTGGCCGCCGAGACATGCCACAGGGTGTCGAGGCCGGCGCGCAGGTCTGCCGGTTTCAATTGGGTATCAACAGAGATCATTCCCAATTAGTGTAGCGTTGGAAACACTTCTTCCATCGGAGGACTCCCTCTTTCAGGAGATACTTTGATGAGTGAATTGACCGAACAGTTCTCAGGCTCGGCATCTTCGTTCGGAGTGCTGTACCCCATGCACTACCTGATGGCTTTGGTGCCGAGCGGCGCCGTCGCAACGGCGGCCGGCGCGGCGCTCGGGGAGGCCGGATTCGCCGCCGACGACGTGGTGGCGTTCCCTCCGGAGGTGTTCGTCGAACTGGTGGAGGCGCACCGGGAGAACAAGGGGTTGTGGAACCAGTTCCTCGAGAGCCTTTCGCGGATTGTGGGCACGGAGGCCGCCTACATCGATCTGGACCTGGACCTGGCACGGAACGGGGCAGGCGCGGTGGCGGTGCGTGCCGAGGACGAAGCGGCCAAAGCCTTGGCGCGCGCGACGTTATTGCGATTCGAGCCGTTAGCGATGCGCTACTACGCCCACTTGTCGATCGAGGTCGACATCGAGCATCCGAATACGCAGACTTCGGCGCAGCAGAGCGGTGTCGACTAGGGACCGTCGGCCGGTTCGACGTGGACGAGGACATTCTGGACCCACGGCAGTTGGGTCTTGATGGCGGTCTTGACGCTGCCGGCAATGACGTGGGAGTCGCGCACCGTGAGATTCGGATCCACGTGGAGATGGAGATCGACGTGATACTGGAGGCCGGTCTTGCGGGCGAAGCACTTTTCGACGTCGAGAGCGCCGGGGACCGAGAGAGCGGCAGCGCGAATGGCCTGGAGCTTGGCATCTTCAGGCATCGTGTCCATCAACTGCATGCCGGTTTCGCGGATCACGCGGACGCCGAGGAAGGCGACGATGAGGCCTACGGCGACGCCTCCCAGATGGTCGGCCTCGGCAAAGCGGATGGGATCAGAAAGAGTGAGGCCGACGGCGGCCAAAGCGACGAAGCCCGAGAGGATATCGACGAAATCGTTCTGGCCATCGGCGAGGAGAGCAGCGCTGCTGACCCGGCGGCCGTAATGCAGCTTGGCCCAGGACAAACCGGCCTTCACCACAATAGAGAGCACCAAGGCCCAAAGAGCCCAGGCTTGGGGTGGCTCCTTGTCCGTTCCGATTCTGGCCCAACTGCTCCAACAGATCGCCGCGCCGGTGATCGTGAGGATCATGCCCATCAGCAGACCGGTGAGGATCTCAAAGCGGCCATGCCCGTACGGGTGGTTGTCATCGGCCGGGCGGGAGGCGATGGTGAGTCCCAGCCAGACGAGACCGCTGCTGACGACATCGGCAGCCGACTCGAAGCCGTCCGCCACGACGGAGGTGGACTGGGCCTTGGTTCCGACGATGATTTTGAGTACGGCTAGCAGTCCGCTCACCGCCATGCCGGTTAACGCCAGGCGGCGAGCGAACTGATAGGACCGCTGCATATCTACTCAATAACGATGAGAAGGTCTTTGGCTTCCACCTGCTGACCGGCGTCGACCAGTTTCCGGGTGACCTTACCGCCAATAGGAGCGTAAACCGTGCTCTGCATTTTCATGGCTTCGAGCACGAGGAGACGATCCCCCTTGGCCACGGTCTGCCCCGGTTCGACGGCCACCGAGGAGACAGCGCCAGGAATCGGGGCGCCTACATGGCCGGGTTGCAACGGGTCGGCCTGGGGCCGGGAGGCGACAACGGCCTGGAGGCTGCGGTCCCGGACGACGACTTCGCGCGGTTGTCCATTCAGTTCGAAGAAGACCGTGCGGGTGCCATCCGGATGCGGTTCCGACATCGTTTGGAACTTGATGATCAGCAGTTTGCCCGGTTCGATTTCCACCGTGATCTCTTCACCGCGCTTCATGCCGTAAAAGAACTGGGGAGTGGGCAGCGCTTCGAGATCGCCGTATTGCTGGTGAGCTTTGGCGAACTTGGTGTAGACCTCGGGGTACATGAGGTAGCTGAGGAGGTCCGTCCGGCTGGGTTTGCGGCCGATCTTCTTTTCGACGATCGCCTCGGTTTCCTGGAGGTCGACCGCGGGCAGGAGCGCGCCGGGGCGGCCCTTGCGCGGTTTGCCGCCCTTGAGGATGACATTCGCCAGTTTCTTCGGCCAGCCGCCGGGGGGCTCGCCGAGCGAGCCTTCGAACATATCGATGACCGAGTTCGGCAGCGTCATCGTATGGTTGGGACCGAGCTTTTCGATGTCGGCCATGGTGAGGCCGTGGCTGACGAGGAAGATGGCCATGTCGCCGACCACTTTCGACGAGGGGGTGACCTTAACGATATCGCCGAAGGCCATGTTGACTTCGGCATAGGTGCGGGCGATTTCATTCCACTTCGGCCCCAGGCCCATGCTTTCGGCCTGTTCCTTCAAGTTAGTAAACTGGCCGCCGGGCATTTCATGGAGATACACTTCGGCGGTGCCGGCGCGGAGGCCGCTATCGAAGGGGAGATAGTAAGTGCGGACGGTCTCCCAGTAATCGGAGCAACGGTTCAGGGCTTCAAGATTGAGGCCCGTGGCGCGCGGGGTATTGTTGAGGGCGGCGACCAGCGAGTTGAGGTTGGGTTGGGAGGTGGTGCCGGACATCGAAGCCAGCGCCGCATCGACGGCGTCCACGCCGGCGTCAGAGGCTTTGAGGATGGAAGAGGCGTTGATGCCGCTGGTATCGTGGGTGTGGAAGTGTACGGGGAGGCCGACTTCGTCGCGGAGTGCCTTGACCAGCTTTTGTGCGGCGTAGGGCTTGGCCAGACCGGCCATATCCTTGATGCCCAGGATGTGCGCGCCCATCTTCTCAAGTTCCTTCGCCATATTGACGTAGTAAGTGAGCGGGTATTTGTCGCGTTTGGGATCGAGAATATCTCCGGTGTAACAGATGGCGCCTTCGCACAGGCGATTGGTCTTCCGGACCGCTTCGATGGGCACCTTCATATTCGGCAGCCAGTTCAGGGAATCGAAGATGCGGAAGATGTCGATACCGTTTTCGGCGGCGCCGGCGATAAACTCGCGGACGACGTTATCGGGATAGGCCGTGTAGCCAACCGCGTTCGAGGCGCGGAGGAGCATCTGGAAGCAGATGTTCGGGATGGCGGCGCGCAGGAGGCGCAGGCGCTGCCAGGGGTCCTCGAGTAGGAACCGCATGGAAACGTCGAAGGTGGCGCCGCCCCACATCTCAAGCGAGAAGAGGTTGGGCAACTGGTGGGACACCGTATTGGCGATCGCGAGCAGATCATAGGTGCGGACGCGGGTCGCCAGGAGGGACTGATGGGCGTCGCGGAAGGTCGTATCGGTGAGCAGGAGACGCTTTTCCTTGCGCATCCAGGCGGCGAACTTTTCCGGGCCGAGTTGATCGAGGAGTTGACGGGTACCGGGAGGCGGGGGTAGGGGATCGTGCTCCGGGATGACGGCGGGGCGGTACTCAACTGGGACGGCTTTGCCCTTTATTTCGGGGTTGCCGTTGACGGTGACTTCGCCGAGGTAGGTGAGCAGGCGCGTGGCGCGGTCGCGGCGCTTAGAGAACTCGAAGAGGGAGGGGGTGTTGGCGAGAAAGGAGGTGTTGATCTGACCGGCCTGGAAGTCGGGGTGGTTGACGACGTTTTCGAGGAACGGGACGTTGGTTTTGACTCCGCGGATGCGGAACTCGCGCAGGGCGCGGTCCATGCGCGCACAGGCTTCCGGGAAGGTACGGCCCCAGGCGGTGACTTTGACGAGGAGCGAGTCGTAGAAGGGCGTGATGACGGCGCCGCCGTAGGCGCTGGCGCCATCGAGACGGATGCCGAAACCGGCGGGCGAACGGTAGGTTTGAATCTTGCCGTAGTCGGGCACGAAACCGTTGGCGGGGTCTTCGGTGGTGACCCGGCACTGCAGCGCGGTGCCGTGCAGCGGGACCTGATCCTGGGGCGGAAGGTCCATCTCCGGGCCGTGCAAGGCGAGGCCCTGGGCGATCTGGATTTGGGAGCGGACGATGTCGATGCCCGTGATCATCTCAGTGACGGTGTGTTCCACCTGGACGCGCGGATTGACTTCGATGAAGAACCATTCGCTCGTGTCTGTGTCGACCAGAAATTCGACGGTGCCGGCGTTGTAGTAGCCGGCGGTGCGGGCGAGGCGAACGGCGGCTTCGGCGAGTTCGGTGCGGATGCGCGGGTCGAGCCCGATGGCGGGGGCGACTTCGACGACTTTTTGGTGGCGGCGCTGGACGGAGCAGTCACGCTCATAGAGGTGCATCACCTCGCCGTGCTTGTCGGCCAGGATCTGCACTTCGACGTGGCGGGGGCGGCGGATGTAGCGTTCAATGAAGACGGCATCGTTGCCGAAGGCGGCGCCGGCTTCGGCCTGAGCTTCGGCGAGTTTGGCGGGCAGTTCGGCGGCGTTATCGACGACGCGCATCCCGCGGCCGCCACCGCCAAAGGCGGCCTTGACGATGACGGGAAATCCGATCTTTTCGGCGGCCGCAACGGCCTTTTTGGGGTCCTTGATGGGCTTTTCCGTTCCCGGGACGACGCGGACGTTAGCCTTTTCGGCGAGCGTCCGGGCGGCGGTCTTGTCGCCGAGCATTTCGAGGATTTCCGCGCTCGGCCCGATGAACGTGATGCCGTGTTTTTCGCAGGCGCGCGGCAGGGCGGGGTTTTCGCTGAGAAAACCATAGCCCGGATGGATGGCGTCGACGCCCTTTTCGGCGGCGAGGGCGCAGATGCCATCGACGTCGAGGTAAGCTTGGACTGGTCCTTTGCCGACCCCGATCAAATACGCTTCGTCGGCCTTGAAACGATGCAGGCTGAGACGGTCTTCCTGAGAGTAAACCGCTACGGTGCGGAGGCCCAATTCATTCGCGGCGCGGAGGATACGGATGGCGATTTCGCCACGGTTCAAAGCAAGCAGTTTTCGCATAGAAGATTCAGGAAAGCAGTTTCCTTAGTGTGGCATAGGCTAGTCCTCCTCTCGCTGCTTACCCCACTGGCTCATAAACGCTTCTTCGGCGAGTGCCTGTTCCTCCCGGGCGGCTTCCGCTTCCCAGCGTTGGCGGCCACGATCCCGGAGTTTTTCTAGAAGTTGTTGATTCTGCTTGGCTTCGAGCACCTTCCGGTTCTGTTCTTGAATGCGGGCGATGCATTCGGCGGCCTGTTGATCCTGCCGGCGGCGTTCGGTCGCCACCCAACGGCGGTATTCATCCATCTGGACGAGTGCTTCTCCGGAGATCGGACGGTCGGGTCGAAAAAGTTCGGCCTGGTCTTTGTGAAGGTTGGTGAGCAGGATCTCCTGCTGGTCCTGAATCTGTTGTAACTCCTGGTACAGTATGGCGAGTTCGGCCTCGGCGGCTTCCGTCTGTTGGACGCGGAGCCGGAGGACCCCGGCGAGGCTGAATTGGTAGCGCTTCACCCGAGTTCAGCCGCGAGGGCCGTCAACTTCTGGAGCGTCGTTTCCCGATTGATCTTTTCCTCCGGGGTTTGTTTGAGAAACTGTTCGAGGGAACCGCGGGTGCGGATGGCGGCGTCGAGGAGCGGGTTGCTGCCGGCGGCATAGGCGCCGAGATTGATCAGGTCTTCAGAGCGCCGGTAGGCGGCCATGGTCTCGCGCACCTTGCGCATGGCGTCCTTCTGCGCTGGGGTGGCGATCTGGGAAGAGAGGCGGCTGACGGACTGGAGGACGTCGATGGCCGGGTAATGGCCGGCGGCGCCGAGATCGCGAGAGAGGATGATGTGCCCGTCGAGGATGCCGCGGGTGGCATCGCAGATGGGTTCATTGAAGTCATCGCCCTCGACCAGAACGGTGAAGAAGCCGGTGATGGAGCCGCCCTCGAAATTCCCGGCCCGTTCGAAGATTTTGGGCAGGAGATTGAACACAGAGGGCGGATAGCCCTTCTGGCTGGGGGGTTCGCCGGCGGCGAGGCCGATTTCGCGTTGGGCCATGGCGAGCCGGGTGACCGAATCCATGACGAGCAGGACCGCTTTGCTCTGGTCCCGGAAGTATTCCGCGATGGCGAGGGCGACGAAGGCGGCCCGCAAGCGCAGGGGGGCGGGTTGATCGGAGGTGGCGACGACGACCACCGATCGGGCCAGACCTTCGGGGCCGAGTTCGTGTTCGAGGAAGCCGCGGACCTCCCGATTCCGCTCGCCGATCAGGGCAATGACGCTGACGTCGGCGAAATTGTGTTTCGACATGCTGCCGAGCAGGGTGCTTTTGCCGACGCCGCTGCCGCCAAAGAGCCCGATTCTTTGTCCTTTGCCGCAGGGCAACATCCCGTCGATGGCGCGGATCCCGGTAATGAGGGGGTCGGTGATGTGGGGACGGGCGAGAGGGCCCGGCGGCGCGGCGTAGAGGGGGTAGAGGGCGTCGGGGTCGATCGGCGGGCCGCCATCAATGGGCCGCCCGAAACCATCGAGCACCCGGCCGAGTAACGAGGAACCTACCGGAACCCGGGCGGCTTCGCTGCGCGCTACGATTTGGTCCCCCATCTGCAAACCGTCGGTCTCTTCGAGCGGCATCGACAGGAGTTTGCCGCTGCGAAAGCCAATGACCTGGGTCCGGATCTTGCGTCCGTTGGCGGCGCGAATCTCGCAGAAGTCGCCGAGGCCGGCCGCGGGGCCCTCCGATTCGACTAGGAGCCCAATCTGCTGCACAACCTTTCCGCTGGCGACATAGGTATTCATGCGAGACAGATTGCGCAGGTAGAGCGTACTGTCAAATCGATCGATGGTGGTCATATTCGTTTATCGGGCGTCGGCCAAGTCGGCAAAGCCACGCTCAATCTCCGCAATCTGGGTCTGTACCCCAGCGTCCACCAGGCCACGCGCCGTTTCAAAGAGAACCGCGCCCCGCTCGAGGGCCGGATCGGCGATCACCTCAATGGCCTGCGGCAGTCCCATGGCCTGCAGGTGCCGGTCGAGCGCGGCGGCGTCTGGCGTGGCCAGGCGGATGCGGTAGACCTCGCCGGCATTCAACGTTTCGAGCGCCGCTTTCACGATGCCTTGCAGCGAAGAGGGATCCACCGTCACTTCCCGCTTCAGCACCTTGCGTGCGATAGCGAGGCTCAGCTTCACCAGTTCCTGCTCGCTTTCCCGGCGGTAGGCCGCGCGGTAACCGGCCAACTCAGCCGCGGCGCGGGCCAACCGCTGCACGGCGGCGTCCAGAGTGGCCTGGGCTTTTGCGTGGCCGGCGGCCTCACCCTCCCGGAAACCGGTTTGCCGGGCTTGGTCGATGCGAATCGGGAGTTCAGATTCTAAGGTGGTGAGTTGCCGTTCGAGCTGCGCGATCTGGCGGCTTTGCTGTTGGATCAGTTCCTCGTTGCCGCGGTCCTCCCGGCCCTGGGCGTCGCCGTGGGTGATTTCAAACGCGGTCGAGCTGCTCGGTACGACCAGCCAGTCTTCCGTTGCCGGATTGGCCGCCCCGCGGATGATCCTAGACGACATACTGCTCGCCGCCTCCGCCTCCCTTCATGCTGATGGTGCCTTCGCTTTCGAGCTGCCGGACGATGGCGATCACCTGCTGCTGCGCGGCCTCGACGTCCTTGATCTTCACCGGTCCGAGCGAGTCCATATCCTCGCGCATCATCTCCGAGCCCCGTTGCGACATGCAGCCGAGGAAATGATTACGCAACTGCTCGCTGGTTCCCTTCAAAGCGACCGTGAGAATCTTGCGGTCTACTCGGGAGAGAATTTCCTTGATGGCTCCCTGATCGACGGCCAGCAGGTCTTCGAAGACGAACATGAGATGCCGGACGGTCTCGACCAGGGCGGGATCTTCGCCCTCGATCTTCTCGAGGATCTCTTTGCTCGATGCCGTATCGAGACGATTGAACAGTTCCGCCACGGCCCGGACGCCGCCGTAGGATTCGCGGCTCAGTTCGCCCAGGTTCTTGAGCTTTTGTCCGATGATGGTGGCGATACGGGCAATGATATCGGGCGAGATCTGATCCAGATTGGCCATGCGGAGGGCCACGTCGGCACGGATTTCTGAAGGCAAAGAGTTGAGCAGCGCCGCCGCTTGCGAAGGATTCAAGTGGGACAGAATCAGGGCGATCGTCTGCGGATGTTCGCTGTGGATGAACTTGGCCAGCTGCTGCGGATCGGCTTTTTGCAGCGCGT
This sequence comes from Terriglobales bacterium, assembly GCA_027485675.1. Taxonomy (GTDB): domain Bacteria; phylum Acidobacteriota; class Terriglobia; order Bryobacterales; family Bryobacteraceae. Next base: position 9,525 of record JAIXQP010000040.1, read on the forward strand.
CGAAGTTGGCCGCGTCGACCCCGATGGTTTTCATCAACCGGTCCAGCAGGAACTGGGCGTGGTCCGGAGAGAAGGCGTTCATCAGGATCTTCTTGGCGTAGTCGACGCCGCCCTTTAAGACATACTCGTGGGCGATCGTCATCTGGTAGTACTCTTCGAGGATGAATTCCGCACTCTCCGAGTTCATGTGGGGAATGCGGGCAATCTCCCGGCCGATGAAATGGACCTCTTCTTCATCGAGGCACTTCATCAGCCGGGCGCTGGTCTCTTCGCCGAGTATCACCATCAGCATCGCGGCTTTCCGCATGCCACTGTATTTCGGCCGGCTCGGTGCTGCTGCCGGATCACCTTCTGCCATACAGAACCTCCGTCATCTATTCGGACTCCCGGAGCCAGGCGCGAACGATGTGTGCCATCCGTTCCGGCTCCTTTTCAATCTCTTCGCTGATGAACTTCTGCAGGATGTCCATCCGGCTGATCTGGACCTCTCCGGGCCGCAGCGACTGAATCGCCTCGATCGTCATGCGTTCGCGCTCCTGGGCCTCCATCGCCAACTGCTCCCGGAGCCGGCGCATCTCTTCTTTCGGATCGCGATCCTCTCTGATCGTCGGATCGAAGTCGGCCCTGTCGCCCGGCGCGGGCAGCTCGCCCGCCTGTTTGCCTTCGAGGGCCGCTACTTCTCCGCTGGCCAAACTGGCCGCCTTAGCCGCCTTCAACGCTTTCTTCTCGGCGAGTTTGGCGCGGAAGGCCTTGATCGCACGGAACATCTTGCGGAGGAGCAGCACCGGAATCGCCAGGATAGCCAGGACGATGGCGACGATCAGGGCCGGAAGCCAGGGCTGTTCCACCCACCACTGCGCATGACCCTCCAGGGGGATCCGCAGCCAGTCCGGAATGAAGCCAGGCAAAGTGACGCGGGGCTTTTGAGCCGCCGTAGGCGGGGGCTCGCCGGCGTCGATACTCGCGGCAAACGGCAGAGCTTCCACGGTCAACAGGTCGCCGCGATCTTCCTGAAACCCGACGACAGCCGCCACGACCTCCCGAATGGATTTCAGGCGCTCGGCGGTAGGGGCTTCGACGATCCGCTTCTGGCCCTCGAACCGGACTCCATGATCGAGGAGGACCGACACGGAGAGGCGCTTGATCTGTCCCTGCGGAAACTGGATCCGGCGAACCACCCGGCTCGTTTGGAACGTGGTGTTTTCTGACTTTCGGTAAGCGGCGGCTCCATTGCCAGAGCCGGGACGGGAAGTGGGCCGGGGCAGGTTCGAAGGAGTTCCGGGAACTCCGCTGGGCCCCGGGATTCCGCTGCCATCTTCGGACCGTTGCGCAGTGACCATGACGGAGCGGGTCGGGTCGTACGTCTCCTCGCTTTGGTCCCCGCTCGCCAGATCGCAATCGAGCGATACGGCGGCGCGAAAGCGCTCCGGCCCAACCAGAGGGTCGAGCGTATCCTGAATCTTCCGCAGCAGCTCCTTTTCCATACTGGCCCGGTAGGCGAGGATCGCCTCGGATGGCTCGGCCGCATTCGGATCGTCCTTCTTGGGCCGGCTGAGCAGATTGCCGCGCATGTCGAGGACGGATACCTGGTCGGGCGTGAGCCCTTCGACGGCGCTCGCGGTCAAATGAGTGACCGCCTGGATGTTCTGCGGCGACAGCTTGGCGCCGGGACGGAGCTTCACCAACACGCTGGCTTTGGCCGCTTCGCGCCGCTCGAGAAAGATGCTGTTCTTGGCGAAGGTGATATGAACGCGCGCGTGTTCCACTTCATTGAGCGACATGACGGAACGTTCGAGTTCGCCTTCGATGGCGCGATGAAAGTTGACTTGCTCGGAGAACTCGCTAGCGCCAAAGTTGGCGTTGTCAAACAGTTCGAAGCCAATCCGTCCGGTCTTGGGCAGCCCGGCGGTGGCCATTTGAATCCGCAACTCGTCGAGACGGTCGGCCGGAACCTTGATGGTCGTGCCGTTATCGGCCAATCGAAACTCCACGCCCATCTCGCGTAACCGATTGATGACCGGTCCGGCATCCTCGCCAGCCATGTTCTGAAACAACGGCTTGAAGTTCTGCTCCCGTTGGTGCCGGGTGGCGAAGAGGATTCCGGCAAGCAGGGCGACAGCCGTCACCCCGAGGACGATCCGCTGCCGCATGGTCAGCCGGAGCCAAAGCTGCTTGATCTGTTCGAGATATGCGCTCATGCGGGTTTACGCTGCCACCTTCAGAGCTGCATGCGCATGATCTCTTGGTAGGCGGAGACCACCTTATTTCTCACGCCGAGAAACATCTCAAAGGCCACGTCGGCCCGCTGGCCGGCGAGGACCACCTGGTGCAGTTCTTCTTCCTCGCCCCGCAGGAAACGGTCGGTGGACTCCTGGGAGCCCATTTGAAACTGCTCGACGCGTTGAATGGCGTCCGTCAGGACGGACTGGAACACCTCACCGCTGGACTGCTCCGTCTCTCCGACGGGCGCGGGCGGCACGATGGGCGCGATCCCCTTGAGACCGAGCATGGAGATTCTATCGAGCATGTTGCGCTACCCCCTCATGAGATCGAGCGTCTTTTGAATCATGTCTTTGGCCGCGGCCATGGCGGCGACGTTGCTCTGGTAGCCGCGGCTGGCGCTCATCAGATCCACCATCTCTTCGGCGGGATTGAGATGGGGATAGGCGACGTAGCCGTCCTTATCGGCATCGGGATGGCCGGGCTGATAGCGTTTGGCCGGCTCACGCTGATCCTGCACGACCTCGGCGATGCGAACCCCTTCCATGGTCTGGCCGTTGCCCGGGGTACCACGGAGCTGGGAGGCGAACACGGCGGAGAACGGGCCTTGGGCCGCGGCCGATTCGAAGATCACATCCTTACGGCGGTACGGCCCACCCTCCGGCGTACGCGTCGTCTCCGCGTTCGCCAGATTTTCAACGAGAACCTCCGCGCGTTTGCGCTGCGCCGACATGCCGGAGGCACTGACCGAGAGAAGATTAAACAGACTCATACGCTTTTCCCATCCTGGATCGCCAGCTTGATGTCTTTGAATTCGCTCTTGATCTTCATGGACACGAATTGAAAGCGGATGGCGTTTTCCGCCAGCAGCCGGGCTTGTTCGTCGACGTTGACGTTGTTTCCGTCGTTTCCTACCGTCAGCCCTTCGATTTCCTGGACGGCAGGAGCCGAGCCCTTGGCCAAGGTGAGAAATTCGCGCTGGAAGTCGATGTCCTTGGCCCGATAGCCAGGGGTGTCCGCATTGGCGATGTTCGAGGCCACCAGTTTCTGGCGAGCGCTCAACAGATTCAGGTAATGCTCTTTGGTAGCTGCGATCCGGTCTAGCATGGCAAACGTCTGATTGCACGTTTGCTGCCAATCCCGGTTTGCGCCAGAAAATCAGCGAATTAGCGGCAAAACTTCGTCAGTCGAGACCATAAAACGTCGGGTAGGCGCGTTCCATTTCGGAAGCGATCTCGATGGCCGTGCCAATTTGAATCAGTTCGCCTTGGCCAATTCCCGGGCAGCGGCGCCCGGTATCGTTCCACAGGCTCCGGTCGGCGACCAGTTCCGGCCAGAAGGGGAAGAGCCGGCACTGGGTGGGTTTGGCGGGATGGATGCTGCAGCCGCCTTCCAAGAGAAACGGGCATTGCCGGTCGGCCGGTTTCCGCAGGCGGCGGAGATGTTTGGTGCGGTAGACATAGCGGGCTTCGAACGCAGCGGGGGAGAGGCCCACGAATGCCGCCGCCCGCGTCAAATCCTCTTCACTCAGATACACGAAGCCCTGGGTATCGCAGCAGCGGATGCACCCAGGCTGACATTGAAAGCGAAGTCCCGTTTCCGGCATGGCAAGGCTGAATATAGCATTGCAACTGATACAGTATGGGGATTGTCATGTCTGTGAGCCGTCGTCAATTCCTGGCCGCCGCCGCGGCCGCCGCTCCCCTGGCTGCCGCCACGCCTCCTCCGCTGTCGGTGTTTTCGAAGCATCTCCACTTTCTTGGCTGGGCGGAGATGGCCGCCGCCGCCAAGGAGATCGGGTTCGATGGCGTCGACCTGACGGTGCGCAAGGGCGGCCACGTGACGCCGGAACGCGCCGCCGACGACCTGCCCAAAGCCAAAGAGGCCATCGAACGGGCTGGTCTGCGTTTGACGATGATTACCTCGGACGTGGTTCATGCCGGCAGTCCCCACGCGGAGACGGTCCTGCGGACGGCGGCTAAACTCGGCGTTCGCCACTATCGGTGGGGCGGCTTCCGTTACCGCGACCCCGGACCGCCGCCGGCCGAACAGTTACGCGAGTTACAGCCGCAGGTGAAGGAGCTGGCCGCGTTGAACCGGCAGTTGGGGCTTACGGCGATGTATCACACGCATTCGGGGCTCAATCAGGTGGGCGCGTCGATGTGGGATCTCTGGATGTTACTCAAGGACGAGAAGCCGGCGGAGGTTAGCTTCAACTACGATATCGCCCACGCCACGATCGAGGGCGGACTCGGGGGATGGGTGCATAGCGCCCGGCTGGCTCTGCCGTTGTCGCGGGGCATCGCGCTCAAGGACTTCAAGTGGGAGCGTGGTCCGCAAGGATGGCGGGTGGCTTGGTGCCCGATCGGCGAGGGGATGGTTCGGTTCGACAAGTTCATCCCGATGATGAAGGCTGCCGCGTTCGAGGGCCCCTTGCAGGTCCACTATGAGTACGATCTGGGTGGGGCGGACAAGGGATTGACGAAGATTACGATGGATCCGAAAGCGGTTTTCGCGGCGATGCGGAAGGACCTCGTTCTCCTGCGGAGCTTCCTCGCCTGAAGGCGAAGAAGCCGGGGACGGCCGCGGTGGGGCGGCTGCTCCAAGAGATTCCGCGCGATGAGTTGTCGGCGTGGCTGCTGGAAACCGCGAAGGTGGTCCCGGACTTTGGCAAGCGGCTGAATCTTTACATTGCGCGCCATAGTCCGGCGGAGGCCGCGCTCGTGCAGTACCGCGCGACGGTGGAAACGCTGGTGAAGTCCCGGAACCGGAATCCGCAGAAGCGTGCGCGCGAGGCGGCTCAGAACTTCGATGGTCTCCAGGCGGCGCTGACCGCTGAGTTCGCCGCGGGGCGCACGGAGCTGGTGATGGCCGTTTGCACGGAAGGGATCCGCGCGATCCACGGTTTCCTGAGCGAGAACTCCGACCCGAAGGGCAAGCTGCAGGAGCTGACGGCGGAGTTGGCCCGGCTGCATCTGGCTGCCGCTACGGAGTTGCGGCCCAAACAATGGGAACTGGCCATGGAACTGGTGCAACTGGGGCAGGAATTCAGCTTTACCGGGGCCTTGCGGGAGGCCGCCTACGAGTACCGGGACATCCTTGGGGACGCGGGCCTCGGTTGGTTTCGGGAGGCCATGGAGCCCTACTGGCAGGACACTCTCAACGCGGTGCGGATGCCTTGGCATCGCCGGGAGCAGACGCGGGGGCAGATGCTGGCGTGGGCCCGTTCGCTCGAAGATCCCGCTAGCCGGGCCGTGGAAAGCGGCCGCGTGCTGGCAGCCGTGGCGGCCAGCGCCGGCGAGTTTCTGCAGGCGGCGAAGAGTTTGCTGCGGGGCAAGCACGAGGACGAGGCGATGATCGCTGCCGAGAAGGGGTTCGCTCTCGCGAAGCGCTCGCCCTATGTGGAAGACACGCTCTTCGACCTCGCGATTCTCCGCATGGAGCGGGCTGAGCCCGAGGCCGCCGTGGAGATCGCCTGGCAGGTTTTTCGCGCCCGGCCGGACCAGGATAGCTACAGCCTTTTGCGCCAGGCGGCCGCCGCGATAGGCGCCGAAATGGAGTACTGGGCGCGAGCGGTCGACCGCCTGAAAGAAATCGGCTCCCGCTGGACGCCGCCTACTCCTGCCGCAACGTGAGCACGGGATCGACGCGGGCGGCGCGGCGGGCCGGCAGGTAGCTGGCGGCCAGGGCGACCGCCAAGAGAACCGCGGAGGCCAGGGCGAGCGAGGCGCCGTCTACGGAGCCGAGCATCGGGAAACGGTCACTGGCCCAAATCGCCACCGCCACAGCCAGCCCCAGGCCCGGCACCAGTCCGAACAATGCCACACGCATGCCATTTCCGACAATCTGGCGAACCAGATGGCCCGGCGCGGCACCCAACGCCAACCGGATGCCCATCTCGCGCGTGCGCTGCACCACATCACTCGACAGGACGCCGTACAGGCCGATGGCGGCCAACAGCAGCGCCAAAAACGAAAACGCAAAGACCAGGGTCAACTGCGTGCGATCTTCGCCGGCCGCTTCCCGCACCCGCGCTTCCAGCGGAGCAATGCGGCCGACCACCAGCCCGGGATCGACGTCGCGGAAGACCTGCCGCAGCGCAGCCGCATCGGTTTGACCGCGGACGACAAAGCGAAGCAGAGGCCAGAACATCCGTTCATGGCTGACATAAATCTCCGGCATCGGCCGAGTCTGGCCCCACTCCCGCGGCACGTCCGGCACCACGCCAACGATCCGGTAGGCCGGAGCATTGGCGCCCCGATCCGGAGTGACGATCTGGCCCAGTACGTCACCGGTGGGGAAGAAGTGCCGAACGAAGGTTTCGTTGACCACCACCTCATCCTGGCCTTCGCGGAACCACTGGCCCTGACGCAGCGGAACCTGCAACGCCGGCAGATACCCCGCGCTGACCGACCGCATCGCCACGGGCTCCCGCGCGAGTTCCGGCGACAGCGTTCGGCCGGGAATCCGGATCGGGTTATCCTGCGAGCCCCCTTCGAGCGGAAGGCGGTCAGTTAAGCCGGCCGCGGTGACTCCCGGCAGGGAGTTCAACTTTTCGAGGACCTGGCGCGAAAAGGCGTGGACCGTTTGCCCATCGGCGGTCCAGTTGAAATCAACGGCTGCCGACCACGTGTTTTGCGAAACGAAGCCAAGGGGCCTCTGCTGCATAGAAACGAAGCCGCGTCCCATGAGCGCCACGACGACGAGCAGAACCACCGAGAGGCCCATCTGACTGCCGACGAGAATGCGGCGCGCCAGCAGAGACGACGGGGCGGCCGTGGAGCGGCTCGAGAGCGTCAGCCGGCGGGTCCGCGCCATCTGCAGGGCGGGGAAGGCGCCGAAGACGACGCCGCACAGAAGGGTGACGCTGGCCGCAAACAGGAAGACGCGGCCATCGAGCGAAGCGGCCTCCAGACGGGGAATGCCGCTCGGCAGCAACTCTTGCAGCACCGGCAGGAGAAAGGCAGCCAAGGCCCATCCGGCGGCGCCGCCGGCGATGGCCAGGGACACGCTTTCGACCAGATAGAGCTGGAACAGACGGCCGGCGCCGGCGCCGAGAGAAGCGCGGATGGTGGCTTCGCGTTCCCGTTCGGCGGCGCGGGCGAGCAGCAGGTTAGTCAGATTGACGCAGGCGATGAGCAGAACGAATCCCGCGGTGCCCAGCAAGAGCAACAGCGGTTGTCTCGCTTCTCTGCTTGCTTCCTCCTGCGCGCTGACGGCCACCATCCGCAGGTTGCCGTCCGTGGCGGGGTATTGCGCCGCCAAGCGGGCGCCAATGGTGGCCAGTTCGGCGTTCACGGCCGGAAGAGTGGCTTCCGGACGCAAGCGGGCATAGATGCCGAGATACTTCGCCTGGCGATTGGTACGATCCTGCAGGCCGCGGTCGGCCGGGGTAATGGCGGCGAAGCCTTCGGGGTAGGTCAAGCCGGCGGGCAGGACACCGATGATGGTCACGGGGCTTTGGTTGAGCGTGATCACACGGCCAACGATGCGCGGATCGCCCTGGAACTGGCTCTGCCATTCCCGGTGGGTCAGCAGGGCGACGGATTCGCCCACGCCGCGGGATTCCTGGTCGGTGAAGTTCCGGCCCATCGCCGGCGTAGTCCCGAGTAAGGAAAGGATGGGTCCATAGGACCGCAGAACGGTCATGCGCCGGGCGTCGCCTTCGCCGGTGAGCGTGGCGCCTTCGCCGGTGAGCGTGGCGCCTTCGCCGTAGAAGCCGGAGACATAGGCCGCGCTCGGCAACTGCTCGGCGATGTCGTAAAGGCGCGCGGCGTTGCTGCCCGCGCGGCGGCCATCGGCGTAATCCTGCAGGGCGACGAGCTGTTCCGGGTTGGTCAGCGGCAGTTCCCGAAAGAGCGCCGTATCGACGATACTGAAAATCGCGCAGTTGGCTCCCAGGCCGAGGCCGAGGGAAAAGAGAGCGGCGAAGAGTACGCCGGGGCGACGGCGCAGGTTTCTGAGCGCCTGTTGGAAATCGCGAGCCAGGTCGGAGAGGCCGAACATGATCCCTAAGGATCATGCAACCAAGACAGTCGATGCAAGTTATTCCTTAACGGTGGCGAGTAAGGCCTTTTGTTCGTCCATCGCTTTTTGGTACTCTTTCCGGTCCGGCCATGCCGCCCGTACGGAAGTATAGAGTTTGATGGAGGTCTCCACATGAGGGCGGGCACGATTCTTTTGGCCGATCGTCGCGAAGGCGCCGCCGAGTTGGCCATGCAACTCGGCTAGACTGGCGTTCTCGGAGACAGAAGGCGCGCTCTCGCGAAGGGTCTGGGACCGGATGGCGAGCGCCTGTTCATACCGAGCAATGGACTCAGTGCGCCGATTGAGTTGCCAGAGGCTGCTGGCCACCCGGGTCAAGGAGTTCGCAACAGCCAGACGGGCCCGTTCATTGGAAGGATCGGCCGCGAGAACGGCCTCGCGCGCGACGAGCGCTTGGGTGGCAAACTCGTTCGCTTTGGCATGGTTCTTGCGGCGCTGCCAGATCAGCGCGAGATCACTTTGCGCATAGCTCATGTCGAGGCGGGCTTCGAGGTCGGCGGGGTTCGACTCGAGGCGGGCGAGATCCAGGGCTCTGGCGGCTTCGTACTCCTTCTCCGCCTCATCCAGGCGGTCCAGCCGAATCAGAATGCCACCGATGCGTTTGTGGGCGATGGACCGGGACCGTTGGAACTGCCGGCCGTCCGAGCGGGCGGCCTGGTCCCATAGCTTCAAAGCTTCCCGATGCAGTTCGAGCGCCCGGGCGAAATCTCCGGCGACGACCCGGGATTGGGCTTGTCCGAAGTAACTCTTGGCGAGCTCCTGCGGATAGACGTCCACTATCTTTTGGCGCAGCTCGAACGCCCGCTCCAGGTGGCGCCTGGCTTCGGCAATGTCTCCGGCGTCCTCATAGTAGGCGGAAAGGGCGTCGTGGGTGCTGGCGAGGTTGCGAATCGCCGCCGGGTCGTTGGGGAAGGCTTGGGCGACCGCATCGCGGAGGGCCAGCGCCTTCGTGAAGCTGGAGCGCGCGGCCGCGGTCCGGCCCAGGTTGGAGGAGCCGCTAGCCCCTTGCACCTCACCGAGCCGCATGTAGCCGTCGCCCAACTCCCGCTGCAAAGTCAGGTCGGAACCGGCCTCGGCGCTCAGCTTGTCGAGGAACGTCAGGGCTCGGGAGATAACCAGTTCCCGGGCGGCTGTGGAGCCCGGCAAGGGTTTGATGGCGTCATGAATCTCAAACAGCACGGAGCGAGAGAGCTCCCGGACGTCGTTGAACCGGGCCTGCGCCCGGCGTCCTTCCCGGAGCGTCGAAAGAACGCCGGCGAGGAGCACGAGCAGCACGAGCGCCGCCGCGGCCAAGCGGCCGGAATGCCGCCGCACATACTTCCGCGCCAGGTAGAACAACGTCGGGGTGCGGGCCACGACGGGCAAGCCGTCCAGGTATCGGCGGATATCCTCGGCGAATTCGGCAGCGGAGGCGTAGCGCCGCTGGGGTTCTTTGGCCAACGCCTTGAGGACGATGTTATCGAGATCGCCGGCGAGGCTGGGAACCACCGCGCTGGGGGCGGGGGGCTCCTGATCGGTAATGATCCGCGCCGCGGCGAGGGGGTCCCCGGTCGGCAGCTTTAAGGGTTTGTCGCCGGTGAGGAGTTCATACAGCAGGACGCCGAGCGAGTAGATATCGCTGGCGGTGGTGATGACTTCGGCGCGAACCTGCTCCGGGCTGGCGTAGGCGGGCGTCATCAGGTGCATGCCGGTGGCGGTGCGGTCGGCATCCAAATCATCGAGGAGTTTCGCGATGCCGAAATCGAGGAGCTTCGGTACGCCTTCGGCCGTCACGAGAATATTGGCGGGCTTCAGGTCCCGATGAACGATCAGCCGTTGATGAGCGCACTGCACCGCCGCGCAGACCGGGCGAAAGAGTTCGAGCCGCTGCCGGACGGAAAGGCGCGCGGTTTCGGCGTAGGTGGTGAGCGGCTGCCCTTCGATGTATTCGAGGACCAGGTAAGACCGGCCATCGGCCGTCACGCCGGCGTCGAGCAAGCGGGCGATGTTGGGATGTTCGAGGCTTGCGAGAATCTGACGTTCCGCTTGAAACCGCCGCAGCATGGCGCCCCGGTCGAGTTCGCGATGCAAAACTTTGATGGCGACAACCTGCTCAAAGTTCTGGTCGTCGCGGGAGGCCCGGTAAACCATGCCCATGCCGCCTTCGCCAATCGTGGATTCAATCCGGAACGGCCCTACGCGGCTGCCGGGCAGCGTATCGACCGGCTGGGGCATTTCGGGGCCTAACTCGGCGAAGACGTCCAACTTGGCGGGACGGTCCAAGAAGCCCGTCGCTTCGTCGCTGGCCGCCAACAGGCTCTCCACCTCCGTGCGCAGTGCCGAGTCGCCCTGGCACTCGGTATCGAGGAACGGCGGCCGGTCCCCGGGCCGGAGTTCGAGCGCGGCCAGAAAGAGTTCCTTCACTCGCTGACGGTCGATGCCTGCCATTCCCTTGATTCCAGTGTAGCGCTGCTATTCTGTTTTCTAATGCGACGAGTCCTTTGGTGTTTTGGGTTGGTGGCTGCCTGTGCTTTGGCGCAACCGGCGGGTTCCGGAGTGCTTGCCATCCGCGGGGCGAGGATCCATACGGTGAGCGGCCCGGTGCTGGCGAGCGGCAATGTAGTTTTGCGAAACGGGCTGATTGAGGCGGTGGGCGCCAACGTGGCGATTCCGCCGGAGGCCTTTGTGATTGACGGGGCCGGGCTCCAGGTCTATCCCGGCCTGATTGATTCCCTCAGCACTTGGGGCTTGCCCGCTGCGCCGGGCCGTCCCACCGGGGCGCCCAACCCGGCGCCGACGCCGGTGACCCCGGCGGTGTTGGAGCAGAGAATTCAGACACTCGACGACGGCGGCCCGGAGGAGCGTCCCTCCAACACCAGTTGGGTGCGCGCTGCCGATCTGCTGGATCCGAAACTGCCCACCTTGGCCGCGGCCCGCAACGCCGGTTACACCACGGCCATCGGCTTTCCCGGCACGAACGTTTTCGCCGGGCAGGGAAGCGCCTACAACGTGGCGGGCAGCCGCGCCCGGCAGATGGTGATTGAAGATGGCGTGGGGCAGATGATCACGTTGCCGGTGCGGGGCTTCGGCGGCGGCTTCCCCGGTTCGCTGATCGGCATCATCTCGTACGTACGGCAGATCTACGCCGACGCGGAACATTACAAAGCGGTCCAGGCGCTCTACGAGAAAGACCCGCGCGGCTTGCCGCGGCCCCCGTATGACCGGGCTCTCGATGGCGTGATCGCCTCGCGGCGCCTGCTGCTGCCGGCGGGCCGCCTGGCCGAGATCGATCGGATGCTCCGCTTCGGGCAGGAGTTGAAGCAGCCGCTGGTGCTCTACGGCGGCACCGAGGCCTTTCGCGGCGCGGCGCTGTTGGCCGCGGCGAAGGTACCGATGCTGATCAACCTGCGCTGGCCGGAAGCCGAGCGGGACGCCGATCCGTTCGTGAAGGAGTCCTTGCGCGTTTTGGAGACGCGGGACCTGGCGCCCACCGGACCGGCGGAACTGGCCAAGGCCGGCGTGAAGTTCGCTTTCTACTCGGGCGGCGTCGAGCGCCCGGCGGATTTGCGCAAAGCGATCAAGAAGGCGGTGGACGCGGGGTTGAGTAAAGAGGACGCTCTCAAGGCGCTGACGCTCTACCCGGCCCAGATCTTCGGCATCGACAACCGGCTGGGTTCGCTCGAAGCCGGAAAGATCGCCAATCTCACCGTGATCGACGGCGACCTGTTTGACGATCGCGCCAAGCTGAAATTCACCATCATCGACGGCGTCAAGTACGAACCCACGCCCGAAGCTACTCCGGAGTCCAACCGATGAACCGACGCCTCTTTCTCTCTACGCTCGCCTCCGCTTCGCTTCTGCGGGCCGTGGGCGAAACGATCCTGATCAAGAACGCCAAGATCCTCACGGTCACCAAAGGCCGCGTCGATGGGTCGCTGCTGATTCGCGATGGCAAGATTGCCGAAATCGGCGCGAGCGTCATGGCGCCGGCCGGGGCGGTGACCATTGACGCCGCCGGCGGATTCCTGATGCCGGGCATTGTGGACTGCCACGCCCATGTGGGGGCGGACGCCATCAACGAAGGCACCATTTCGGTTTCGTCCATGGTGCGGATTGAAGATGTTCTGGCGCCGGATGACATTCAAATCTACCGGGGGCTGGCCGCGGGGGTGACCACCTCCAATGTGCTGCATGGATCCGCCAACACGATCGGCGGCCAGTGCAGCGTCGTGAAGATGCGCTGGGGCAAGCCGGCGACGCAGATGGTGTTTTCCGGCGCGAAGCCGGGCATTAAGTTTGCGCTCGGCGAGAATGTGAAGCGTTCCGGCAGCAACACGAACTTCGGCGCCACGCTGCGTTACCCCGCCACGCGGATGGGCGTCGAGGACGTGGTCCGCGAAGCGTTCAACGATGCCCGCGCCTATCAGCGCCAGCGCGATGAGTACCAGACGCGGGCCGGCAAAGGCGAACGCGTGGCGCCGCCCCGCCGCGACTTCAAACTGGAGCCGCTCGTGGAGGTGCTCGAAGGCAAGCGCCTGGTGCATGCGCACTGCTACCGGTCCGACGAGATCCTGATGCTGCTGCGCGCGGCCGAGGAGTTCGGCTTTAAGATCCGCACGCTGCAGCATGGCCTTGAAGCCTACAAAGTGGCCAAGGAGATTGCCAAGCACGGAGCGGGAGTTTCCACCTTTGCCGACTCCTGGAGCTACAAGATCGAAGCCTACGATGCGATTCCCTACAATGCCGCGCTGTGCATGAAGGCCGGCGTGCTGACTTCGCTCAATACCGACGCGCCGGTTACGCAGCAACGCCATTTGCTACAGGACGCCGCCAAGACCCAGCGCTACGGGCAGTTGACCGACGACGAAGCGTTGTCGCTCGTCACCATCAACCCGGCGAAGCAGTTGATGATCGAAGACCGCGTGGGTTCGCTCGAGGTGGGCAAGGATGCCGACATCGTCCTGACGGACAAGCATCCGCTCTCCCTCTACACCAAAGTGCAGAAGGTGTTCATCGACGGCGAGGTCTACTTCGACCGCGAACAGGACGTCCGCGAACGGAGCCTGCGCGCCGCGCGCCGAAAGGCGCTGGCGGAGAAACTGAAACCGGCCGCGCCTCCGGCGCAGAAGAAAGGAGCCCGCTAATGAATCGGCTGATAACCCTGGCGGTGTTGGCCGCCGCTTCCCTGGCGCACGCCGAAAACTTTGCCTTGCGGGGCGTGACCATTCATCCGGTGAGCGCCGTCGAGATTCCGAATGCCGTGCTGGTGGTCACCGGCGACCGCATCACCGACTTCGGACCGAAGGCCGCGATTCCCAAGGGCCATAAGGTGGTAGAAGCCAAGGGCCTGCATGTGTATCCGGGCATGATTGATTCGGCCAGTGTACTCGGCCTGAGCGAAATCGGCTCCGTGCGGGAGACGCAGGACATCGCCGAACTCGGCGACTTCAACCCGCAGTTGCGCACGATGATCGCGGTGAACCCCGGCAGCGAACACATCCCGGTAAGCCGGGCCAACGGCATCACGAGCAGCGTGGTGGTACCCTCGGGCGGCTTCATTGGTGGGCAGGCGTCCATCATGCACCTGGATGGCTGGACCTGGGAGGAGATGGCCGTCTCCCCTTCGGCGGCGATGCAGATGCGGCTCCCCTCGCAAGAGGCTACGGTCACCGGGCGGGCCCTCGGCACCGGCCGCCGGCCCTACGCCGAAGTGAAGCGCCGCTACGAGGAGCAGATGCAGCAGGTGCGCCTGTTCTTTGAGGCCGCACGCGCCTATCAGGCCCGCAAGGCGAATCCAGTGTTGGGCTTTAAGCCGGACTTGCGCCTGGAGGCGATGATTCCGGTGCTCGAAGGCAAGACGCCGCTGATGATTGTGGCGCCGAAGGAACGAGCCATTCGCGATGCGTTGGCCTTTGCCGAACGCGAGAAGGTGAAGGTGATTCTGGCCGGGGTGCGTGAGGTGGATCCGTTCCTCGAAGAGCTCGGCCGCAAGAAGATTCCCGTGATTCTTCCCGACCTCTATCAGGTGCCGCTCGAAGAAGACGCGAGCATTGACGAACCGCTCGATATCCCGGCCAAACTGGCCAAGGCGGGCATCCCGTTCGCCTTCGGCAGCTACAACATCGAACGGCCGCGGAATCTGCCGTTCCAGGCGGGCAACGCCGTGGGCAACGGCCTTTCGCACGATGCGGCGATCCGGGCCTTGACCCTGGGCGCTGCCGAGATCTGGGGCGTCGCGGACCGTTTGGGTTCCATCGACAAGGGCAAATTCGCCGACTTCATTCTGACCGACGGCGACCCGCTCGAACCGAAGACGCAGATCCGGCAGATGTGGATTCTGGGCAAGCCCGTGAGCCTGGAGAACCGCCACACGAAGCTCTACGAACAGTATAAGAAGCGGCTTTAGGCCAATTCCAATCCCCGCATGGGACCCGTGGCGGTGGCGAAACGATCCGTCTCGATTCCCATGCGTTGCAGCATGCTGATGAAGAGATTCGGCAGCGGGTAATTGCGCTCACCCGGGAAGGCCAAGTGCTGACCATGGCGGAAGCCGCCTCCGGCCAGCAGCACCGGCAGATCGTTGGTCGTATGCTTGTTGGCATCGCCGAAGTTACTGCCGTAGAGCACCATGCTGCGGTCGAGCAGGGTTGAAGCGCCTTCGCCGGCCCCGCGGAGCTTGGTGAGCAGTTCGGCGAGCAGGCGCATGTGCCAGCGGTCGATGGCGGCCAACTGCGCCAGCTTGCTCTCATTGCGGCCGTGGTGCGAGAGGTTGTGATAACCGTCGGTGATCTCGATGCCTTCGACATCAATCGCCGGTGAGTTCGTGCTATCGAGGAAGAGGGTGATGAGCCGGGTGGAATCGGTCTCAAAGGCCAGACGCGCCAGGTTGTACATCAGGCGTGTCTTCTGCAGGTAGGCGCGGCTGCTGTCCGGGTCCACCGGCTCCTTCTCCTTGGTCACCGGTTTGGGCTTCCGCTCCCACGCCTGGGCCAGAAGCATGCGGCGCTCGAGTTCCCGCACCCCAGTGACGTACTGATCGAGCCGGGCGCGGTCCTCAGCGCCCAGCTCCCGTTGCAGGGTTCCCGCGTGGCCGGCGACGCTGTCGAGAATGCTTTCGCCTTGCCGTAGACGCGCCACCTGCTTTTCGATCTCTTCGGCGGAGCCTTGCAGAAACAGCCGCCGGTAGACCTGCGCGGCGCTATCTTCGCAAGGGATCATCACGCCGGCGCCGGTCCACGTGAGACTCCGCTGGCCCCGGTTGACGTTCACCCCGAGGGTGAGAGAAGGGAAGCGCGTTTCCACTCCGATCTGGTCCGCCATGAACTGATCGAGCGAGATGGAGTTGCGGAAGCCGCCGTTGGCCGGATGGGGCGCGGCCGTCAGGAAGCAGACCTCTGAGGCGTGGCTGCCGTCGACATCGGGATGCGAAACGCCGCTGAAAACGGTGAAGTCCTGGCGGTGCGCCTTGAGCTCTTCGAGATAGGGAGAGAGCGTATAGCCGCGGCCGGCGCTGGCCGGAAAGAAGCCGTTGGGCAGCACGCCCAGGTTATTGCAGATGGCCAGCATGCGGCGGGGCGCCGGCTTCTCCGCCGCAAACGCCGGCCGCATGGCATCGAGCAGCGGCAGAGCCATCGCCACCCCGGCGCCCCGCAGCAGGCGGCGGCGGTTGATCGGATTCGGAACCTGAATAAATGGATGGGACATGAAACGCTCCTTCACTTGCTGCGGAACAGCTCACTTTGCACGATCTCATGAATCAGCGACCGCACGCGGAACTGCGAAGCGGAAGCCGTTTGCAGAATCCGGTCTACCGCCGCGCGGTCCGCGAAGCCGGCGGGCGAACCCGTGGCGTACACGAGTAACTGTTGGACCAGATTGCGGGCGATCTGCCGGTCGTTGGCGGCCAACAGGCGCTTCAGCTCCTTGACGTCAGCGAACCGTTCGCCGCTGGCCAGCACGGCCGAAGCATCCACCACCGGCCCCTGCCGGAACGCGAAGGCATGGCCGTTCTTGCCGACACCTTTGACGGCGTCGCCCTCGGCCGTCGAACGGTAGCGTTCCCGCCAGCCGCCGAGCACGTCGAAGTTCTCGAGGGCAAAGCCCGGAGGGTCGATCTTGTTGTGGCAGACGGCGCAGGAGCGGATGGAGCGGTGCTGCTCCAACTGCTGCCGGATGGTGGTGGCTCCGCGCGTGTCCGGTTCCACCGCGGGCGTGCCGGGCGGCGGAGGAGGCGGCGGGTCGCCAAGCAGGCGTTCCTGAATCCAAACGCCGCGGAGGACCGGCGAGGTAGTGGTGCCGTTGGCCGTCACTTTCAACACGCTGGCTTGCGTGAGCAAGCCGCCGCGAACGCTTCCGGGTGGCAGGGCCACGCGCCGCATCGCCACGCCATCCACCCCGACGATGCCGTAGTGCTTAGCCAGGTGGCTATTGAGTATCGTGAAATCCGCGTCGAGGAGCGTCCGGGCCGGCAGGTTCTTTCGGACGATTTCGGCAAAGAACAGCCGCGTTTCGTTGACGGAGGATTCGACGAGCAGGTCGTCGAGATAGTAGTCCGGATACAAGACGACGTCGGGAGTCGTGTCGCCCACTTTGCGCAGGTCGAGCCAATAGTCGAGGAAGGCGTCGAAGAAGCGCGTGGATTTCGGGTCGCGGAGCAGGCGTTCGGTCTGCGCCCGCAAGACGGAAGGGTTCAGCAGGCGCCCGTTGTCGGCAAGCGCGCGCAACTCCGCGTCCGGCGGGCCGTTTGAGAGGAAGTAGGACAAGCGGCTGGCCAGGGCCGTGCCCGGCAGGCGGCCGGGTTGCTCTTCGAGGAAGAGAAAGCCGGGGGAGCAGAGGATGGCCGTGTAGGCCGCCAGCATCGCTTCGGTCCACTCTTTCGGATGCGTCTGCAGGCGGCGTTGCGCGATGGCGAGGTAGCGCTGCCGTTCGGCGGCGGTGGGCGGCCGGCGGTAGGCCCGGTCGAGGAAGCTGTTCAGAAGCGGGGCCACCTCTTCGGCGCGGGTAGGCATCGGGAGGGCGGGGGCCGCGTTGGGGAACGGGCCTTCCACCTCCATCCAGCGATAGGCCACGCCGGGCATCCCCTCTGCCGAAGCGTCCGGGCTGCCAATGAAGCCAGGCCGCGAACGGAACAGGCGCGAGGCGTCCGGCAGGATGGATTCGCCGGGCAGAAGGTGGACCGTCAAGGTTTGTTCCGCAGGCTCCGGCGTCACGTCGAAGGAGCCGAGCAGACGCTTTTCTCCGCCCCGGCTAAAGGCATAGAGTGTGACGGGTTCAGTGGTTCTTCCCTTCGAGGTACGTTCGCGCAGGGGCCGCCACCAGGACGGGCGGTCGCCCTGCTTGTACTCATACCATTCGGTTCCGATCCAGACGGTGTAGGCGCTGAAGCGGATCTGATAGCGTCCGCCGACGGCCGCGGTGAACTGATCGAAGTGATACTCATTGCCAGTGTAGGTGCTGGCCGGGGTGACGAAGGCCTCTACGTCGCGGGTCTTCGGATCGCTGAAGGGCGCTTTTTCCGCGAGTACCTCAGGCTGCGCCGTATAGCCGATTACGGGAATGGTGGCGCGTTCCGGATGGCGGTTGAAGGAGGTGTAGCGCATGCGCGCCTGCAGGCGCTTCTGGTCCCGCGCGTAGTAGCGTTGCTTGGCCGGTGGCTGCGCGTTCGAAGCGAGAACCTGCCGCAGGGCGGCGTCGGCGGTCTCCATGTAGCGGGCAATCTGCACATGGGAAATGTCGAGGGCCTGCCCGGACTTGTTCAATCGCTGCACGAGGCCATCTTCGGGCAGGGAATCGCGCAGCTCCAGCCAGGGAGCCTGGAGCAGGTCGCGGAGTGAGTTCTCGAATTCGTAACGGTTCAGCCGCCGGAGCATGGCGCGGCCGTGGGTCTGACGGTGAGCCAATTCAGTGGTGCGCAACTGTTGGCCGATCGCGGATAGAAACTCCTGCTTGCCGGTGAGCGCCGCCCCGCCCGGCGGCATGGCGCCCCGGGCCACCGCATCATGAACGCGAACCCATACGGCCCGGACCGCGGCGTCGTCCCAGCGTTCCGGCAGAGCTTTCAGGTCCAGGCCCGCCGCCGGCTTGCTTCCTTGATGACAACCCGCGCAAGTGCGCTCCAGAAAAGCCGCGGCTTCTCCGGCGTAGGCAGCCGCGGCAACCGCCAGAAAGGGGAGAATTCGTCCGAACACTGCCCGAGTGTATCGGTGCTCGAAACGGGAGTCAAATCAAAACATTCTTATTCTCTTGCGTATTTTCGAAACTCCGCCTAAGATACGGAAATCCTGCTTTGAACAAGCTACCTCCTGGAATGAGCGACGATGCGCTGTCAATCGCCGCCCCCAGCGTAGACTCGTTTGAGTCCACCAACGCTTTCCCTCGAATCATTGCTGTAGGCAGTTCCGCTGGCGGTCTCGAAGCCCTTCGACTGCTGCTGCGCGGGCTGCCGTCCGATCAGGACACCTGTTACGTCATCGCGCAGCACCTTTCGCCTCACCACGTCAGCTTATTGACCACGCTCCTAGCCAGGGAGACGACCATCCCCGTGGTCCAAGTGGAGCACCGAACGGACGTGCTCGGCGGTGCCATTTACGTTACGCCGCCCAGCCGGAACATCGTTTTTGAGAGCAACCGGTTCCTGCTGCAACCCACATTTGAACGCGGCCCCAAGCCGTCCATTGATACGCTTCTCTACTCTCTAGCGCATAACGTTCCAGAACGTTCCGTGGCGGTCATTCTCTCGGGCAGTGGTTCGGACGGCAGTCTGGGTGCGCGGCAACTGAAGTCGGCGGGGGGGATGGTCGTTGTCCAGGATCCCAAAACCGCCAAATATCCCTCCATGCCGGAGGCGGCCATTGCGGCGACCACGCCCGATACAATTTTGCCCCCGGAACAGATTGGCGCCTTTCTGAACCAGCAACGCGCGTCGGTTCCCGCTCCGGCGCCGCACTCGCGTTCCGAACTCGACCAGATTCTCGAGCGTATCAACGTCTCGACAAAGATCGACTTTCGAGGCTATAAGCCGAATACGATTACCCGCCGGATCAAGCAGCGCCTGGTCGCCACCCGCTGCTCTTCTTACGCCGCCTACCTCCAGTTTCTCGACGAGCATCACGAGGAGATCCAGCAACTCGCCCACAACTGCCTGATCTCGGTCACCTCATTCTTTCGCGACGCGGCCGCGTTCGATGCCTTGCTGGACACCATCAAGGAACGATTCAGCGACGCCGCCTCGGAGCCTTTCCGGATTTGGGTGCCGGGCTGTGCCACCGGTGAAGAGGCTTATACGCTTGCGATCGCCTTGAACCATGTGCTGCCCCACCGCCGCGTTCAGATCTTCGCGACGGACCTGGACGAAGCCGCCATTGCCTTTGGCCGGAAGGCTGTCTATGCCGCGCCGTCCGTGGAGGACGTGCCCGTTGAATACTCCTCGCAGCACTTCATTGAATCGGTCCATGGCTATCAACTGGAGCGGCGAATTCGGGAACGCGTGGTCTTCGCCCGGCATGACCTGCTGCGGGATCCGCTGTTCCTCAACATCGATCTCATCTCCTGCCGCAATCTGCTGATCTACCTGCAGCCGCACTTGCAGGAAGAGGTCATTCGCAAGTTCCACCATGCTCTCAACCCGGGTGGCGTCCTGTTTCTTGGCCGCAGCGAGAACATCGATTCCGAGGGTTTCGCCGTCATAGACCGGCGTTGGCGAATCTTCGTCAACGGGCCCATGGCGGAAAGGGAGCGGCGGCTGCCGGTGACTCGAGACTGGGGCCCCGCGGAGCGTACGCCGACGCTGAACAGCGGTGCGGACAACTCCTCGTCCGCCACGCTGCGCCAGGTTCTGATGGAACACTTCGCCCCCGCGGCGGTGGTGGTAGATGAGGCTTTTCGCATTGTCGAGTCCTTCGGCGGCGTCAACCGGTTTCTCTCGGTGCCCGATGGTAAGGCGACCCTCACGCTCCTTAACATGTTGCCAAGAGCCCTAGGAGCCGCCCTTCGTCCGCTCGTGCAGCGCGCCACCCGCAATGGCTCCATGGTCCGTTCGACGAGCCGTTCGGTCGAACTCGGTGGCAAACTCAGCCGCCTCGAAACCACCGTAGTTCCCCTGCCGCAAACGGGCTTGGGGCGTCAGTACGTCGTCACCTTCCGGGAATTGCCTTCCATCCCCGGTCTGAAGGACCTGGCTCTCGAGTCGCAGGCCGAAGGGGAGCACCAGCTCCGGGAACTGGAACACGAACTGCAGTCCACCCGGGAAAGCCTGCAGGCGGCGGTCGAGGAACTGGAAACATCGAACGAGGAGTTGCAGGCTCTCAACGAGGAAATGCAAGCCTCAAACGAAGAGTTGCAAGCCGCAAATGAGGAGCTGCATGCCTCGAATGAAGAGTTGCAGGCGACCAACGAAGAGCTACTGACCGTGAACGAGGAACTGGAACACAAGTCGCTTGAACTCTCCTTTGCGATCGAGGATCTGGAGAACATCGAGAACAGCATCGACTCGCCGCTGCTGGTCGCGGACAGCCGCGGCTTTTTGCGACACATGAACGATGACGCCCGGAGGCTGTTCGGTCTCACGTCCGATCAACTCGGCGGCCCCGTGATCATCCCCAATGACGCGACTTTTGCCGCGCAACTCGCCGCGCGCGTACAATCGGTGCTCCACTCCGGCCAAGCCATTGAGTTCCGGCAGGTTCTGAACTCCTGCCACTATCGCGTGCGGTTACGCCCCTACCAGGGCCGGCACAAGTCCCACATGGGCGTGGTCATCGTGTTCCATGATGTCACCTCCCTCGTCAAGGTCAACGAACGCCTCCGCCGTTCCGAGGCCCGGCTACGGACGACGACCGAATGGCGCCAGGCTACATTCAATGCCGTCCCAGCTGAACTGGCGGTGCTCGACGCGCAAGGCCAGATCGTTGAAGTCAATGACGCCTGGCGGCGTTTCGCCACTGAGAACGAATTCTTCAAAGGCAACGCCGGCGTAGGCTCCAACTATCTGGAGGTCTGTGAGCAGTCGGCCAAACGAGGAAGTCTCGATGCCGCGCACATCGCCAACGGCCTGCGCCGAGTTCTGCTGGGCAATGAGCCACTGTTCTCGATGTACTATGAGTGCCACTCGCCTACCGAAGCACGCTGGTTCCTGTGCATGGTGAATGCAGTGGGAGCAAAGACCCTGGGGGGCGCCATCGTCACGCATCTCAACGTGACGGACCATCTGCAGCGCGATGGGCAACTGCTGCGGCAACTCGCCATTCTCGAGACCACGCCCAATGCAATGTTGATGGTCGATGCCGACGGACGGATCAGTTGGGCGAACAACGCTTATCTGGAGCTCACCGGCTATCCCCTGCTGGAGCTAGCCGACCAGCCGGCGTCCATCCTGGAGGCCCCGAGTAACCTTGTATCGTTCGACGGGTTGCTGAGCCAGGCGAAGATGACCAGCGAGCCCATCCCCTCGGAAGTCACCCTGCGTGCCAAGTCCGGCCGCACCTTCACGGCTTACCAGACGCTCAGCCCGCTCCCCGTCTATGGCGGTCCCACCACCCACTATCTGGTCACCCTTGTGGACATTACCGAGCAGAAAGTGGCGCAGAATCAAATGCTCTATATCGCCGGCCACGACGAACTCACGGGCCTGCTGAACCGGAAGAGCTTCCTCGTGAGACTGGACCAGGCCATCGCCCGGCAAAAATCGGCCGAAGGCGCCGTGGCCTTGCTCTTCATGGACCTCGACCGCTTCAAGGACACCAACGACGCCTTTGGGCATCTGGTGGGCGATCAGATCCTGATGGAGGCGGCGCAGCGCCTCCGCCATGCCACGAACGGCGTGGGCACTCTCGCTCGCTTCGGCGGCGATGAGTTTGTCCTGTTCGTTGAGCCACCGAGCGCGGCGGAGTCCGAAGCGCTGATCGAGCGGGTGCTGCTGAGCTTCTCCCGGCCCTTCGTTCTCGATGGCCGGCCGCTGCAGATCACCCTCTCCATCGGCATTGCCCTCTACCCCCACGACGCCAAGTCGGGCGCCGACCTGCTCCGCAACGCGGACCTGGCCATGTACCGCGCCAAAGCCGACGGCCGCCGCGGCTTCCGCCGCTTCGACCATCGCCTCGAAACCGAGATCCGCGACCGTGTCCTCATTCAGCGCGACCTGGCGCGGGCATTGAGTTCGAAGGACCTCTCCATCGCACTGCAACCCCAAGTGGATCTGCAGACCGGCAAGATCATCGGCGCCGAAGCCTTGCTGCGGTGGCGCCATAATCTGTCGCTCGATATCTCCATCTCGAAGGTGATCTCGATTGCCGAGGAGTCCGGCCTCATTCTGTCGATCGGGCAGTGGGTGATTCAAGAGTCAATCGCCGAACTCCAGCGTTGGCGCAACGCCGGCTACGACCTGCACCTGAGCGTGAACCTGTCGCCCGTGCAGTTCCACCAGCAGGACGTCTTCGCCATCCTGATGGAGAATCTCCACAACTTTGGAGTGCCGGCCCGCTGCTTGAAAGTGGAAATCACCGAGACCGTTCTGTTGCACCGGTCGGCCCGCGTCCGCGAAGTCCTCCATGCCCTGCACGGCGCCGGAGTCGGCATCCATCTCGATGACTTCGGCACCGGGTACTCCTCGTTGAGCTACCTGCAGCACTTTCCCATTGAGGCCGTAAAGATCGATGCGTCGTTCCTGGCCGGGGTCGGTCAGGATCGCCACAATGAAGCGATCGTCGACGGCATTGTGAAGTTGGCCCATTCGTTGCGGATTCAAGCAATCGCCGAAGGGGTCGAGAACTCGACGCAAGTCGCCTTTCTGAATCAATCCGGCTGCGATACCGTGCAAGGCTACTTCTATAGCCCCCCACTTTCGGCCAAATCCTTTGTCGATTTTCTGGAATCGCAACCACCCCGGCAGTATCGGGCGAACGCTTGACGCTCCCCTTTACCCCGGCGTTTCGTTCTGATACCGTCTCCCGCATGAGGTGCATCGTGAAATCCACGTGGATCCTGCCCGTCCTGTTGCCCGCGGCGATCTGCCTCGGCCAGGAATCTCCCGCTTCCGACGCCCACGCCCCACTGTTTCGGCCCAAAGCGAACACCGCAAGCCAGGAGAGCGCCCGGGTCACCGCCCACCTTCCCCGGCCGGCCGCCGCGCCGGTAGCGGCCCGAAACTTTATCGACGAAGAGATCTTCGGCAAATGGAAGCGCGACGGCATTCCCCATGCCCCGTTGTCCACCGACCTCGAATTCCTCCGCCGCGTTCGCCTCGACCTCACGGGCAAAATTCCTACGCCCACGGAGGTGCGGGAGTTTCTGGCCGACAAGTCGTCCAATAAGCGCTCCCGCCTAATCGATAAGCTAATCGGTTCTCCCGAGTTCGTCGATAAATGGGCCTACTTCTTCATGGACGTCCTCCGCGCCAATGGAAAAATGGGGCGCGGCCACACGCTCTTCCATTACGCGCTCAAGGAAAGCCTCGCCGCGGATCGGCCCTATGACGATTGGGTGCGCTCGATGATCGCGGCTTCGGCCAAGAGCAACTACGTGGTGGCCGCCGCCAACCCCATCGTCCGCGAGCACGTAGAAGGCAAGCCCGGCGAAGCCGCCGATGGCGACGATCTGTCGAAGATCAACCAGCTCGACACCCACGACGAACTCACCATCCTGTACGGCAAGGTCTTCCTCGGCATCAACCTCTCCTGCGTCTCCTGCCACAACGGCCGCGGCCATCTCGAAAAGGTGAACGCCTACCTCACCACGTTGCGGCGATCGGATTTCTTCCAGATGTCGTCCTTCCTCGGCGGCACCCGGTACATCCCGCACGTTGAGAAGTCCGCCGCTGTCATGGGCCATTTCCTGGTCGACGACTTTGGCGGCCCCTACAACACGAAGGCCGAGAGCATGCTGCGCACGAAACGCTCCGGCGGTCCGAACACCCCGAAATTCGTTCTGACGAATGCCGTCCCGGCGGCCGGTGAGGAGCCTCGCGAGTCGCTCGGCCGCATGTTGACGAGCCACCCGCAGTTCGCCCGCGCCACTGTGAATATGTTCTGGGCCAAGCTTATGGGCATCGGCATCGTGGACCCGTATGATGAGTTCGATCTCCTTCGGCTCGACCCGGAAAACCTGCCGAAAGGCTGGGATCTGCAGCCTTCTCATCCCGCCCTGCTCGAACGGTTGGCCGCCCACTTTCGCGCAAACAACCACAGCATCCAAACCCTCTTCCGGCTGATCTGTAACTCCTCGGCCTATCAACTGTCGGCTCGGTTTCCCGGCGAATGGCAGGAGTCCTACGCCCGCTACTACGCCCGCAAGTATGTCCGCATGTTGACCGCCGAAGAGCTGCACGACGCGATCGCCGATGCCACCACGCGTCCCGGACAGTTCGTGGCGATGCAGGTTTCCGTGCCCCAGGCCAAGGGCGAGTTGAAGTCGTTTATGTCAGCCTTCGGCCAATCGAACCGGGGCGGCCCGCCGCGGACACCGCAGCCTTCTCCCCTGCAGCCCATCACCACGATGCGCTCGCCGGTTGTCAATGACCGGGTGCTCGCCGCCAAGGATAGCCGGGTGCAACGGCTGCTCGATACCTACCCCGATAACGCCAAGGTAGTTGACGAACTTTTTCTCGCCACTCTGTCCCGCCTTCCCTTGCCGGAGGAGCGAGCCGTGGCTGTGGATGCGCTCCGGGCGAACCGCATCGAAGGCGCGCAGAACCTGCAGTGGGCGCTCCTGAATCTCGTCGAGTTCCTCTACAACTTATGAAGATCCAAGACTTGCTCCCCACCCGCCGCGAACTGCTGCGCTACGGCGGTCTCGGCATCCTCGGCGCCTCCGCCGTGCCGCGCACCCTCCGCGCCAACCCGACGGCCAAAACCAAACCGCGGGGCAACGCTCGCAACGTCATCTTCTTCGAACTCGCCGGCGCCCTCAGCCACGTTGATTCGTTCGACTTCAAAGAGAACCCGGCTACCTATCCGGAGTTCGATGTTCGCAAAGCCTCGAATGGCATTTATGTGCCCTATGGCCTGTTCCCCCGCATGTTTCACGTGATGGACAAGGTGGCGCACATCCGCTCCTTCGTCAGTCACGAAGAGGTGCATCTGCGCGGCCAATACTATGTCCAGGCCGGCCGCCAATTGAATGTGGCCTTCGCGCCGGAGATCCCCTCGGTAGGCTCGGTCATCGCCAGCGAACTGGAGCCGCAGCGCCGCGGCGCCGACACGTTCCCCACCTACGTCTCCTTCAATCTCACGACGAATCAAGTGGGCGCCCTGTCCACCGGCTTCCTGCCGCCGCGCCATGCCGTCTTCGATCTCAACCCCGAAGAAGCGCTCTCGGGTATGCGCCTCGATCAGAAGGCGACCGAACTGCTCGAAGAGCGCTGGCGGCTGCTCTCGAGCTTGCGGCAGGCTCAGGGTAAGCGGCTGGCGGGTCTCGATAAGTCGATCTCCGGCTTCGAAGACTTCTCCCATACCGCGAAGGAGCTGCTCTCGGACGGCCGCTGGCCCAAGGCGTTCACCATTGACGAAGCGGACCGAAAACGCTACGGCAATACCTCGGTGGGCCTCTCCTCAATCCTCACCCGCAACCTGCTGCAACAGGATGGCGGTACCCGCTACATCCACATCTGCCACAACGGCTGGGATCACCACAAAGAGATCTGGACCAAGACGGCGTCCACCAATCATTACCACTTGATCCAGGAGATGGATCCCGCTCTTGCCAGCTTGATCGAGGACCTGGCGGTGGCCAAGTCCCCGGTGAACCCCGGCAAGACGCTGCTTGATGACACGCTCGTCGTCTGCATGGGCGAGTTCGGCCGTACCCCCGGTCCGCTGAACTTCCAGCACGGCCGCGACCATCATAAACACTGCTTCCCCGCCATGTTCGCTGGAGCCGGAGTGAAAGGCGGACGCGTGCTCGGCGCAAGCGACAAGGACGGCGTGAAGTGCATCGACACCGGATGGGAGCACTCCATGCAACCGCGCATTGAAAACGTGGTGGCCACCATCTACTCCGCCCTCGGCATCGACTGGTCGAAGGAGGTGCACCACACCACGTCCGGCCGCGCCTACATCTACGTCGATCCGCTCGGCGCCAACTCGCTGATTCCGACCGACGAACTCAAGAACCTCTATGCCTAGCTGGTGGGCCGCCCTCTTCCTGCTGGCCGCGCCCGAAATGGTCTCCATTCCCGCCGGCGAATTCCAGCAGGGCCGCAACTTTGCCTGGAAGGATTACGAGGTCGACTGGTATCCCAATCCGGCCAAGGACGATACGCCCGTCCGCCGCGTGAAGCTGAAGGCCTATTCGCTCGACGTCGCCGAAGTCACCAACCTGCGCTATCAGGCCTTCGTCAAAGCCACCGGCCACGCCGCGCCCTACCACTGGAAACAGGGCGCTCCGGACCCCGCCAAACTTGACCATCCCGTCTACAACGTCAGCCATGACGACGCAGTCGCCTTCTGCGCCTGGGACGGCGGCAAACGCCTGCCCACCGAAGCCGAATGGGAGCGCGCCGCCCGCGGCGGCGAGGAAGGGAAGATGTACCCCTGGGGCGACCGCGCCATCACGAAGGCCGATGCCGTCTACGAGGCCAAGGCCGGCCCCCAGCCTGTCTGCAGCAAGGCGAAGAACGGCTTTGACCTGTGCGATATGACCGGCAACGTCTGGGAGTGGTGCGCCGACTGGTACGGGCAGAAGTACTACGAGACCGCGCCGGCCGAAAACCCGCCCGGCCCCGCCACCGGCGTCTACCGGGTGCTGCGCGGCGGCAGTTGGTTCGACGTGCCGCCGCTGTTCCTCTCCGTGCCCTACCGCAGTTGGGCGCGGCCGGGCGAACGGAGCCCCACGATTGGCTTTCGCTGCGCCAAATAACGTGGCATACTGTTTTTGAACACGTTCAACTGAACATGTTCAAAAAAGGAGCCTGTCATGTACATTGTCCATGTCTATCTGGCCTATCTCGTGCTGTCCATCGCGATCACCATCTGGGTGGCCCGCACTTTGCATCGCACCGGCCGGACTTTTTTGGTCGACGCCTTCCTCGGGGACACCGAACTTGCCGATTCCATCAACCATCTGCTGGTCGTCGGTTTCTACCTCATCAACCTGGGCTGGATCGTCTCCAGTCTCAACACCTACCAGCAAGTCGACACGGTGCGAGTCGCCATCGAATTGCTGAGCTATAAGGTTGGACTGGTGATGCTCGTCCTCGGCGTGGTGCATTTCTTCAACCTCTTCCTGTTTACGCGCATTCGCCGCCGCCACGCGGCGCCGCCCATCCCGCCTACCGGCTACGTAGGTGCCCAATGACCAGCCTCACGCTTTTTTACGACGCCCGCTGCGGCCTCTGCAGCTCGATGCGCAACTGGATTCAATCGCAGCGCCACGCGCTGCCGCTGCACCTCTCGCCGAAGCCGGACGATCAGCGCGACTTGACCGTCGTCGCCGATACCGGTGAAGTCTGGCAGGGCGATTCGGCCTGGCTCATGGTCCTTTGGGCGCTCGAAGATTATCGATCGTGGTCCTATCGTCTCGCCCGGCCGTCGCTCGTGCCGCTGGCCCGCCAGGCCTTCGCCACGCTCTCGCGCAGCCGAACGCAGCTTTCGAGTTGGCTCGGGCTGAAGGCCGACGCGGATCTCGCCTACAAACTGCAGCAGGTTGAACTTCCCTCCTGCCCGGTGCGATAAGAGGTACCATGCGCCAGCAACGGTCCGCGGAAACCCGCGCCAAAATCCTCGAAGCCGCGCTCGAGTTGTTCCGGGAGCGCGGCTTCCCGCAATCCACCATGCGGGAGATCGCCACCCGCTCCGGAGTCGCCACGGGCCTGGCTTATTACTACTTCGCCTCGAAGGATGCGATTGTGCTCGAGTTCTACCAGCGGGCGCTCGCGGATCTCGGCCCGCTGCTTGAACCGGCGCAGCAGCACAAGAAGCTGGAAGACCGTCTCCAGGCCATTCTCGAAGCCAAGTTCCAATACTTCGCGCCCAACCGCCGATTCCTCGGCGCTCTGATGAGCGACGCCGCGGATCCGGCCAGTCCGCTCTCGCCGTTCAGCGAACCCTCGCGCCCGATTCGCGAGTTTGACTTGGCGCAGTTTCAGCGGGCCCTCGATGAAACCGGCGTCAGCATCCCGAAGGACCTGGCGCCCCACATGGCGAAGATCCTCTGGATGTACCAGATGGGCATCCTACTTTTCTGGATCTATGACCGGTCGGAAGAGCAATCGCGCAGCCGGCAACTCGTCAAACGCAGCGCCGGCATGGTGGTGCTGTTGCTGAAGCTGTCGAACCTGCCCCTGCTGCGGCCCGCGCGCAAGACAGTCTTGGACCTGGTTGCTATCCTCGAAGGGTAAATGCTCCTTCGCCCGCTTGCCCTACTTGCCTGCGCCACGTCCCTGCTGGCCGATGACTGGCGCCCCGTTCGAGGTGGAATCCTTGGCGGCATCTCCGACCTGGCTCTGGTGGAACATACGCCGGACCACAGTTCGTTCCTCATTGTCCACGACAATAAGGCGCTCACCGATCCCCGCGTTGCCCTGATCACGGTGTCGGGATCGAAGCCCGTCGCCTATCAGTTGATCGACTGGAAGATCGATCCCGAGTGCATCGACCTCGAAAGCATCTCCGCCGTGCCGGGCCGCCCCGGCGAGTTTCTCGCGCTCATAAGCCGGGGGATCGTGTATCACATCCGCCTGTCGGCGGATCGCAAATCGGCCGAATCCATTGGCCGTTTCACCCTGCCGGACCTACCGCCCGATCTCAACTTTGAAGGTCTTTGCATTCAGCGTCTGGACGGGCGCCTGCTCCTCGCCTGGGCCGACCGCGGCGCCGAAGATCGCCCCGGACGGCTCTATTTCGGCGAGTTGCAACTCGACGGCTATCGCTTGTCGCAGGTCCAGTCGACCACCATCCGGGTCCCCTGGCCGGAGCGAAACGTTCGCCATATCTCGGAGATGAAGGTGGACGAAGGGGGCATTCTCTTCCTCGCCTCCGCCTCTGACCCCGGCGACGACGGCCCGTTCTCCTCGGCCGTCTACTTGGGCGGCGTGTTCAGCTTCGAGAAGAAGAGGCTGCGCTTCAAGCCGCATCCGCGACTCCTGCGCGTCCGCACCTTCGCCGATCATAAAATAGAGGGGATGGAGCTCGTTCCCGGCAATGGCGGCATCATCTTCGCCACCGACGACGAGAACTTCGGCGGATGGGTACTCTACAACTGGTAACGGTCCTGTGGGCGCAGGTGCTCTTACCTGCCAGTTGGGCCTCCAGTTTTGAGCAGAAGTTCACAGGCACTCTCGATTGCCAGGTCGAGGCCACGCGCCCTTACCTGAACTTCGGCTTCCGCTTTCAGGCCGGCTACTACTTCACGGCCTCCCTCAAGCAGTTTTTCGGGCCGGGCCACCGCCTCAACGTCGTCGCCCGCGTCACGCCCCAGGGCGGCGAGCCCGTCTATCTGGGCCAGGGCTTCGACCTGCCGCCCGTGCCCAAGACGAATCAGGTCATCGAAGTCAGCGGCGGCTATCTGCTGGGGGAAGGGGAGTATCAGGTGGATTGGCTGCTCTTCGATGAGCGGACCCGCGCCTGCCGCAAAAGTTGGAAGACCAAGGTGGCGCGCTCCGGCGCCGACAAGAAAGTCGTGCTGGCGATTCCGCCGCATACGGTCACCGAGTTCTCGCTGGCCGGACTACAGCCCCAGCGATACGAAGGCAAGTCCGGCGGGCCGCTGACGGTGCTCCTCAACGCCGCGCCTCTTTCGCCCCGGCGTATGCGCTTGCGGGCTTCGGACGAAATGCTGCTGGTCGGCGCGCTCTCCTCTCTGCTCGAACGCTTGGGCGACCGCCCGGTGAAACTCGTCGTCTTCAATCTGGACCAGCGCACGCAGCTCTACCAGCGCGAGAACTTCCGCCCGGACCGCCTGCACGAAGTGGGGCAAGCCATCAATCAGCTCGAGTTGGGAATGGTGGACTATGCCGTGTTGAAAAGCCCCAAGGGCCACATCGATTTCCTGGCCGAACTGCTCAACCGCGAGGCCACCGCCGAGACGGTAGTCCTGCTCGGCCCCACCACCCGCTACTTCGAAAAAATGCCAGCCGAGAAACTGGAGAAGGGAAGTGCCCGGATCTTCAATCTCCAGTTCCTTCCCTTCTTTCGCTACGGGACACCCTTCCCGGACATCCTCGATTCGGCGGTCCGCCGGCGCAAGGGCAAAAGCATGTTGCTCCGCACCCCGGCCGACTTCGCCAAAGCCATCGCCGCGCTCTAGCTAAGCGAACGGACTCCGCTTCAACGCGTACTCCATGGCCTCGGCCGGCACGGTGTACCGGCTCAACGCCCGGTTGCCGATGTAGTTCAGATCCTTGAAGCCGATGGGACTCGTATAGAACGCGTCCACCGTCATCTTGCGGACCCAATCAAAGAACGCCACGCCCGCGCCGAGTTCATTGGCCCGCCGGACGGTATAGCCCGTGAAGTCCTTGTAAATCGGCGATTTCTGATAAACGAGCTCCTCGCTCTGCCGCTCGGCCAGCTCACGTCCGGCTTCCACCAACGCATCCAGCATCTGTGTCTGCTGCTCCGGCTTGGCCGCCACGAAGGTGGCGTTGTAGCGTTTCCGCATCTCGGCGTCGAGCCACGCTAGGCCGCCGTGGAAGATATCGGCGATCTTCTCGTTCTGGCTCGCCAGCGTATCGATGAACTCCGGCGCCCCGGCGTCGAGCGCGCTGCCGGAGACGCTGTCCGCCGGCACGATCAGAACGGCCAGCCGCTGCAGCGTCTTGTACTCGCCCGCCGTGAACGTCTTCACCTTGTAGGGGCCCTTCGCCTTTTCGGCCGCCGTCTCGGAGTGGACGTGCTGCGCAGCCGCCACGTCCAAGGTGCCGAGCGTCGTCAGTCCCAGCGCGATCGTCCGCAGCAGCGAACGCCGGTCCAATGTTTCGAGTGGTACGAAGTTAGACATTGCCTTTCTTCATCTCCTCGGCCAGGTAGTCGCAAGCGCGCCAGGCCAATGCGTTAATCGTGAGGGTGGGGTTCTTGTCCGGATTGGAGGCAAAGCTCGCGCCGTCCATCACAAACAGGTTCTTCATCTCGTGCGTCTGGCAGTAGCCATTCAGAATCGAGTCCTTCGCGGACTTACCCATCCGCGCGCCGCCCACTTCGTGGATGATCGTGCCGGGAATGGAGATGCCCTGCGATTCGCGCTGCGAAGCGCTCAGGCCGCTTACCTTGCCGCCCATCGTCGTGATGATGTCCGCGAAGGTCTTCTCCATGTGGCGCGCCTGCTTCCACTCGTAGTCCGTCCACTTGAAGTGGAACTTCAGCACCGGAATGCCCCACTTGTCCACCACGTTCGGATCGAGTTCGCAGTAGGAGTGGATATTCGGGATCATCTCGCCGCGGCCGGCGAAGCCGATGGAGGTGCCGTAGCTTTCGCGGATCTTGGACTTCATGTTGGCGCCGTAGCCGTAACGCCGCGCCGCGCCATGATAGGAGCCTACGCCCGGCATGCCGTAGCCGCCGCCGATTTCGATGTGGTAACCGCGCGGGAAATCCAGCTTGTTGTGTTTATCCCACAGCCACCACGGCATGAACAGGTGCGCCCCGCCGTAGCCGTCCGTATTGTAGTGCGGCATGCCTTCAAGCGCCGGCACCGTACCCGAAAGCCCGAAGCCCACCGTGTCCATCAGGTAGCGCCCTAACAGGCCGGAACCGTTCGCCAGGCCGTTCGGGAACTCCTTCGTCTTCGAATTCAGCAGAATGCGCGTCGATTCGCAGGCGCTCGCCGCCAGAACGACGACCTTGGCTTTAATGATCTTTTCCGTGCGCGTCTTCTTGTCGATGTAGAGGACGCCGGTCGCCTTCCCGTTATTGTCGGTCAGCACCTCGCGCACCATCGCCAGGTCAAACACCTTCAGCTTCCCGGTCTTCATCGCCGGGAACACCTGCACCTGCGCCGAACTATAAGCCGACGCCGTCTGGCAGCCGCGGCCGCACTGGCCGCAGTAGTGGCACGCCGCGCGGCCATTCAGATTCTTGGTAATCACCGCGCGCCGGTTGGCAATGCAGATGATGCCCAGCTTGTCGCAAGCCTTCTTCACCAGCATCTCGTGCACCTTCGGCGGCGGTGCGGCGTGGAACTTGCCGTCCGGGCAGGAAGGAACGTTCTCTACCGTTCCGGCCACCCCGATAAACTCTTCTGCCTTGTCATAGTAGGGGGCAATGTCCTGATAGGAGATCGGCCAGTTGAAGCCCAAGCCGTCCTTGTCATACGGCTTGAAGTCGTACTCGGCGAACCGGAACGACATACGGCCATAGTGGTTCGTTCGTCCCCCCAGAATGCGCGACCGGAACCATTGAAACTGGCTCCCTTCGCCGACCGTGTACGGCTCGCCGTCCAGTTGCCAGCCGCCACTGGTGGTCGAAAAGAAGCCGAACGGTTTTCCCTGGCCGAAATACGCCTTGCCGCCCTCTTCCGCGCCCCGATGGTCATAGTCGGCGGGGACCTTATGCTCTTTGAATTCCGTGGCGACGTCGAGCATGGGACCGGCTTCAAGGAGCGCCACTTTCAGGCCTTTAGCCGTCAACACATGCACCGCGGTACCACCGCCGGCGCCAGAGCCGACCACTACGGCGTCATAAACTTCCTGACTACTGGTGTTCTGAGGCATCGCCCCATTGCATCACATCTCCGCCCCGCCGCCAAACATGATTTAATACGCCACAGTCATGCTTACCCGCCGCCGCTTTCTTGTCGCCTCCGCCGCCCCCCTGCTGGCGCAAACCTCCTGGCCCTCCCGCGTCATCGATATCCATCTCCATCCCCGCCGCGACGGCGTCTCCTCGCTCGATCATGTCTCCGGCGCCGGCATGGAAAAGGCCGTTCTGCTCACCCATCTCCGCGATGCCGACCGCGCCAAGGAGCAACTCGCCAAGCACCCAGGCCGCTTCACCTGGTTCGTCGCCGCCGATCCGTCGCAGCCCGGCGGCTTCGCGGGTGTTGCGCAGGCGTTGAAGGACGGCGCCATCGGCATCGGCGAGATGAAGACGCACACCGCCGTCGACGCCAAAGACATGCGGCGGCTCTACGACCTTGCCGCCGACCATAAAGCCCCGGTCCTCCTCCACTTCCAGGAAGCGGCTCCCTTTGACAAGGAAGCCCTTTGGAACACCGGCTACCCCCAGTTCGACAAGATCCTGAAGGCGCACAAGAAGACGACCTTCATCGGCCACGCCAATTTCTTCTGGGCCAGTATCAGCGCCAATCCCCCCGCGGGCGAAGAGTACCCCGCCGGTCCGGTTCAACTCGGCGGCCTGACGGACCGCTGGCTCGCCGACTATCCCAACCTTTATGGCGACCTCTCCGCCAACTCCGGCAACAACGCCCTCAGCCGCGATCCCGCCTTCGCCCGGGCATTCCTCCAGCGTCATCAGAACAAACTGATGTTCGGCAGCGACTGCTCCTGCAAAGATGGGAATGGAACCGGTGGCAGCCCGCTGCTCACCCGGCTCAAAGGCAAATGCGTCGGCCGCGACACCCTCGGACTGCTCCAGCAATTCACCACGCCCGAGGTGTTTGGCAAGATCTGCTGGGACAACGCCCACCACCTTTTGCGGGTATCCGCGTAGTACGTTTTGCTCCAAATTCCGTAAAACAAAAAATGGAGAGAATTCTTATGTTTTTCCCACTAATCCGCTGAGGGTGAAGGATTCCCCTGAATCGACTGGAATGGAGAACTGGAATGGCGCAATCATCTACCGCGCATCTGTCCGAAGAACAACTCGAAAAATACCTGTTGCAACAGGTTTCTGAGCCGGCCGCTGCCGCGGTCGAAGAGCATCTGCTGGTGTGCGAGCACTGTCAGACACAATTAGAAGAGCTGGAGAGTTTTACGAAAACGTTTCGGGCGGTCGCGCCCGTGCTGGCGCGCGAGGACGCGCAGACGGAGCCCAGCGGCTTAATCGCCTGGTTGCGGCAGCAGTTGCGCAATCCTTTCCCGGCGCTGGCCTTTGGGGCAGCCGCCGCCTTGGTCTTCTTTATGGCGCCCATGGCTTGGCAAAGTGGATCCGTCTCGGGTCCGGCCGTCACGATTGAGCTCCAGGCGGTCCGCGCCGCCACCGTACCCCAGGCGCCGGAAGGCCGGCCCCTGATCTTCCGCATCGATCTATCCGGTCTCTCCCCGGCGGCCACCTATCGCGCCGAACTCGCCAAGGACGACGGAGAAACGGTGCTCACCCGCGCGGTAAACCCCACTGCCGCCGTGGCGCCCGTCGAAGTGGCCGAAGGGCTCCCGGCCGGCCGCTACTGGCTGCGCCTGTACGGACCCGACCACGCTGAACCCATTCGCGAGTTCGGCTTCACGGTGCAATAACGCTCTAGCGAACGGGTACCTTCTCGATCATCTCCATGAAGTGGATCACCTTGGGAGGGTACTTTTCGCGGGCCGGGTTGTACGCCGCCAGGATCCCCCGGCTCGTCCGGCCGCGGTAAATCGGCGAGTGCGCAAACCGGCTGGCCACGAAGTCAATGCCCGCCGCCACGGTTTTGAAGCCGGTGCGGCCCGAGTTCCAGCCGAAGACGTTGTTCCGGCGGGAATGCTTACCGCCGCTCGATTCCACCATGGCAATCCCGGGCAGCAGGCGCCAATCCAGGCCATACTGGTCAGCCTTCTCGATAAAAACAGCCGCCATCGTCTGCAATGGGCTGCCGTGGCGCGCGAAAAAACTCTTCAGCGAGCGGCAGCGTCCATCGGTATCACAGTCGACCGGGGTCCCGGAAGCGGCTAAGCCGGAGCCCGCCAGCGCAAAAAGAGCGCTGCCGAAAACCAGCAGTCCGGATCGTACGGAAAGCAACATCCCCGATAGGTTACCCCATTTGGACAGGGGATAGGATGAAGAGATCCCCATGGTACCCTGCGAATGTAAGACCTTTATGTCCACTCTTCTGCCCGCCCTCCTGCTCGCCGCCGCCCTCCCTTTGTCCGCCCAACTGGTCGTCGTATTGAACTCCGGGGATGAAATGATCTCCCTCATCGACCAGAAGACCCGCAAAGAGACCAAGCGCTTCCGCATCGGCAAAGAACCCCATCACCTGATGGCCACCCCGGATGACAAGTACCTGATCGTGGCCAACGCCGCCTCCAATGAACTCGTCTTTCTCGACCGCACCTCGGGCGAGATCAAGAATCGCATCAAGGACATCGCCGATCCTTATCAAATCGGTTTCAGTCCCGATGGCCAGTACTTCGTCTCCTGCTCGCTGCGCCTGCACCGCGTCGACATCTATTCGGGCAAGGATTTCAAACTGCTCAAGCGCCTGCGCGCCGCCAAAACCCCCAGCCATCTCGCCTACGACAAGTCCTCCTCGTTCGTCTTCATCACTCTCCAGGACACGAACGAGCTGATGGCCATTGACCTCAAATCGCAAAAGGAAGCTTGGCGCATGCCGATCGGCTCGCTCCCGTCCGGCATCTGGATGACGCCCGACGACAAGCACCTCCTGATCGGCATCATGGGCCGCGACTACGTAGAAGTCATCGACTGGCGCACCCGCAAGCAGGTCAAGAAAATCGTCACCGGCAAAGGCGCCCACAACTTCATCTCCGCCGGCGACGGCCGCCACGTCTATCAGTCCAACCGCGTCGACGCCGTCATCACCAAGATCGATCAGGACACCCTGACGGTTGTCGATCGCTACCAGGCCCCCGGCGGTCCCGACTGCATGGAGCTCTCGGCCGACAAGAAGGAGCTGTGGTTCACCTCCCGCTTCGCCCGCAAGGTTTCCATTCTCGACCTCGCCTCGAAGAAGATCGTTCACCAGATCCCCGTCGGCAAGTCGCCGCACGGCATCTACCTCGCCAACCACGGTCCCCGGCAGAGCTTCCGATGAGTCTCTTTCTTTGGGCCGCCACGGTCTACCTCACCATCGACACCGGGAACATGGAGCCGGCCGACCAGATCGCGGCCATCCTCCGCAAACACCAGGTGAAGGCCACCTTCTTCCTGGCCGATGAAAAGACCAAGCGGG
This sequence comes from Terriglobales bacterium, assembly GCA_027485675.1. Taxonomy (GTDB): domain Bacteria; phylum Acidobacteriota; class Terriglobia; order Bryobacterales; family Bryobacteraceae. The sequence goes on from JAIXQP010000040.1 coordinate 45,759, forward strand.
GCGACACCTCGCTCGACCCCGCCTGGACGCCGTTCTGGCGGTCGCTCGCCGCCGACGGGCACAAGTTCGGCAGCCACACCTGGAAGCACTCCTACTTCCGCCGCGACCTTCCCAATGGCAAGGTCGCCTATGTGGCCAAGGCCGGCCCCACCGAACAACTGGACCAGGCCGGCGTGTGCGCCGAACTCCGCCGTGTCGACGAACGCTTTCATGAGATGACCGGCCGCCATCTCGATCCCCTCTGGCGCGCCCCGGGCGGCCGCACGACGCCCCGCGTCCTCCAATTCGCTCAAAAGTGCGGCTTCCGCCACGTCGGCTGGACCCCGCACGGATTCCTCGGTGACGAGCTGTCGAGCAAAACCCATCCCAATCGCCGGCTGCTCGAAGACTCGCTGCGAAACATCAAGGACGGAGAGATCCTCCTCCTGCATCTCGGCATCTGGTCCCGCCAGGACCCCTATTGGCCCATGCTCGATCCGCTCATCGCCGACCTCAAAAAGCGCGGTTTCCAGTTCGCGCTGCTACCCTGAAGAGCACCCGGGGGGATTGCGACGATGGATACGGCGGCCAGAATCGACCGGCTTGAAAACCAACTGAAGCTCCTGGAAACCTACTCGGTGGCCGGCTTCTGGCACGCCCTCGACCATGTTTACGAGATCACGCTCCCCACTCGCCGGTTGCGTTGCATCGTCTGTGACCATTCCGATCTGCGTTCCGGATTCGGGATCCGCACCGCGGTCTGTCAGTTTGGCGGCGGCCAACTCGAACGGTATGTATGCCCCCGGTGCGATGCCCTGTTTGGGCCGCAGAAGTATCTCGATCTGGCGGAAGAGTTTGTCGTCGCCGACTACAATCTCCTGTACTCCCGCTATGCCGAGTCGGACAGCACGGAAAACGAGCGTCGAGCGTTCCGCTCTTTGCAGCCCACCCCCGGCTCGCTCCACCTGAACTGGGGCTGCGGCGCATGGAGCCAAAGCATTCCCCAGTTACGGGCCGAAGGCTTCGATGTCTGGGGCTACGAACCCTCCGCGCCTGAATCGGCCGGTCATATTGTGAAGTGGCGCGGGGAGATCAGCGCGCAATTCGACGGTATTTTTTCGAACAATGTCATCGAACATTTTCGGGATCCGGTGGCGCAGTTCCAGGATTTCAAATCCCTGCTCAAGCCCAACGCGTCGATGGCGCACGCCTCGCCCTGCTACGCCTACAACTACCCGTTTACCCGCTTCCACACCCTGTTCCTGCTCGGGCGATCGCCGCATGTGCTGGCGGAGCGCACCGGATTCCGCGTCGAAAGCGCCACGGTGGACGGCGAGTTTATCAACCACGTCTTCCGCTCGCTCTAGCGCAATCGGAACCTCCGTCAGGGTGGCGGAGAAGGTGAGATTCGAACTCACGGTACCCTTTCAGGTACGACGGTTTTCAAGACCGGTGCCTTAAACCGCTCGGCCACTTCTCCCCGCGATGAACTTTCTCTAGTTTACCGCAGTCACCCAGTTATAATGGGAGAGCTTGGAACTTGAAAAGACGCTGCTCCGCAAAGTCGGCGAGGCCATTAAGAAATTCGACATGATTCGCGAAGGCGATCATGTCGCGGTCGGCCTGTCCGGGGGAAAGGATTCGGTAACCCTCCTCGAAGCCCTGCTGCTCCTGCAAAAGCGGGCGCCGATCTCATTCCGGCTTTCGGCTTTCACCATCGAGCAGGGCAAGTTCCTGGCTTCCATCAAACCCTTCGGCGAGTATCTGCGGACCCGCGGCGTCGAATGGGAGTACTTTGAGGACGCCCCCAGCTTCCGCCTGCTCGACGAGCAACCGGACCATGGCTGCGACCTGTGCAGCCGTTTCCGCCGGCGCGCGGTCTATGAGGTGGGGAAGCGCATGGGAGCCAACGTCATCGCCCTCGGCCATACCGCTGACGATTTCTGCGAATCGCTCCTCCGCAACGCGATGTTCACGGGCCGCATGGCCGCCCTGCCCGCCGTCACCTGGTCCGCGGAACGCGATTTCCGGCTCATCCGTCCCCTCGTCTACGTCAGCGAGGAGATCACGACCGCCTACGCCGCCAAACTGACCGCCCCGGTCATCCCCTGCGGCTGCTCCCAGAAGACCGGGACCGTCCGCCGCACCCTGCGCGATATTTTCAAAGATCTGGAGGCGGAACACCCTTTTCTCAAGGAGAATCTGCTCTCCGCCATGGGGAACCTGGAAACCTCCCGTCTCCTCGATACCCGCTATCTTCCGGCCGATAGCGGCGGCCAACCCGCGGCGCCGCCGGCCCCAAACCCGTTCCCAATTGTCATGGAGATGTAACCAACTTGGCGTTGCGGTTCCGACACCCCTTTGCGACACTAGGGGTTCTTTCATCTCCGTCCAGCCCATTCTGTCGATTCGCAGGCCAAGTAGCAAGAACTGAGGCGCTATGAGATTTCTTCCCAAGGAAGAGAAGTTTTTCGCACAATTTAATAGTCAAACCCGGTCGATCGCGCAAGCCGCGGTCGTCCTGGCCGAAGGCGTCAGCAAAGGGAACTCCCAACTGAAGCTGATGGGCCCCCGGATTGAACAGTTAGAAGAGGAAGCCGACGAGATTCTCCACGAGGTCTTCACCCGGCTCAACCAGACCTTCATCACTCCCTTCGATCCTGAGGATATCCATTCCCTCTGCTCCCATCTCGACGACGTCATGGACGGTCTTGAAGATGTGGCCCACCGCATCGTCTCCTACCGTATCGATCCCATTCCGAAAGCAGTGATCGAAATCTGTGAACTGCTCCGGGAATGCTCTGTGGAATTGAGCAAGGCGGTTGAGGCGCTAGAGGACATGCCGAACATCCATCGGCACTGCATCGAGATCAACCGGATTGAAGGGCAGATCGATACCCTGGTCCGGCAGGCTATCGTCGATCTCTTTGATAACGAAACGAATCCCGTCCAGGTCATCAAGCTCAAAGAGATTTACGATTACCTCGAAAGCACAGCTGATGCGTGCGAAGATGTGGCGGATGTCCTGCAGGGCATCGTCGTAAAGAACAGCTAACCTTCCGCATGGATACCACCCTCATCCTGGTAGCCCTGATCATCGCGGTCGCGCTCGCCTTTGACTACATCAATGGGTTTCACGACGCCGCCAACTCCGTGGCGACCATCGTGGCCACCCGCGTTCTCAGCCCATTCCACGCCGTCGCCTGGGCGGCCTTCTGGAACTTCATCGCCGCCTTCGCCTTTGAAACCGGGGTCGCCAGCACCGTCGGCAAGGGCATGGTGGATCTCAAGTTCGTCACCCCGTACGTCATTCTCGCCGGCCTGCTCGGCGCCATCACGTGGGATCTCATCACCTGGTATTTCGGTCTGCCCACCAGCTCCTCCCATGCCCTTCTCGGCGGCTATGGTGGTGCAGCCATGGCGAAGGTAGCCATGACCGTCGGCATCACCAGCAGTTTCGACGCCCTCATCATGAGCGGCTGGACCAAGACCATCGCCTTCATCGTTATCTCGCCCCTCCTCGGCATGCTCCTCGCCTACGGCCTGATGATTGCGATCTTCTGGATCTTCCGCAACGCCTCGCCCACCCGCATGGACAAGTGGTTCCGGGTTCTCCAACTCCTGAGCTCGGCGATCTTCTCGTTCGCCCACGGCACCAACGACGCGCAGAAGACCATGGGCATCATCACCGGCGTCCTGGTCACCGCCGGTTATCTGAACACGTTCGAGGTCCCGGTGCCCATCATCTTCGCCGCCCACATCGCCATCGCGCTCGGCACCCTCAGCGGCGGCTGGCGCATCATCAAGACGATGGGCGGCCGGCTGACCCGTCTCCGTCCCCGCGGCGGCTTCAGCGCCGAAACGGCCGCGGCGCTCTCCATCCTCTTCGCTACCTATCTGAAGATGCCGGTGTCCACCACCCACGTCATCGCCGGCGCCATCGTTGGCGTCGGTTCGATTCAACGGCTCAAGGCCGTCCGCTGGGGTTTGGCCACCAATATCATTTGGGCGTGGGTCATGACCATTCCGGCCTCCGCCGCCGTCGGTGCGTTTGTTATGGTGCTGATCCGGCTCCTCGCCGGCAAAGACTAACCAACGCCGCCAGGCCGATCGCAGTCAGCACCAACCCCGCCGTCAGGCTCCACGGCCAGAACTGCATTACCACCCGGTGCTCCCCTGCGCCGTCCACGAACACCCCGCGCACACAGCCATTCACCATTTCGATTGGCGCGGGCCGGCCGTCGACGGTGGCCGTCCAGCCGGGGAACCAGGTGTCGGCCACCACAAACAGCGCCCGCCCCTCCGTCTGCAAGCTCCATTCGAGGCGCATATTCTCTACGCTCTGTTGCAGAATCCGTCCCGCCGCCAACCGCTCCCGTCCGCTCCGCCCCTCCACCATCGCGGCCTTACCCGCATCGAAGCCGCCGGCCCATAACTCCTGCGCCGCCGCGAAATCCTTCACGCCCACGGCCTCGTCCACAAACCGGAACCGCGGCAACGCGCCGGGGTTCTCAAACACGGTAATCCCCTCCCGCGAAGCCGCCAGTTCCGGATAGCCCTTCGCCGCCCGTACGGCCGCCACGCTCTCCGGTTCCTTCGTCAACAGAAACCGCACCCCCAACGCCGAAACCAACCGCTGCCGCGCCGCCAGCGCCGCCCCGCCTTCGCCGTTCAACGCAAAGCCGGTCAGCGCCTGGTATCGCTTCATCCACATCGGCGTATAGTCGTTGGCGGTCTGCAAGCCGTACATCATGCTCTGCAGAGGGTACGTCTGCCAAAGCCGCGCATCCACCGGCAGAATCCGCTGCTGCACCGGATCATAGCCCCGGTCGAACAGATACCGCACCTCGCTCCGCCGCTCCCGCCCATACAGATCGGCGGTGTTGGGGTTGTCATAGATCGTCCGCCCCACGCTCCCCGCGTCCACCAGCAGCAGCACCGCCCACGCCCAACCCGGCGCCCGCCGCCACAGGCAGATGCCGCCCGCCGCCAACGCCGCCAGCGGCCCCCACATCGTCACGTGCGTCCACTGCGTATTCCGCGCCCGCCACTCCGCCGCCGAAAGGTCCGTCACCAGCACGTTCACCGAGTCATAGATCGGCACGCGCCACGCCCACGCCAAACTCGCCGCCACGCCCGCCGCCACCACCGCGAAGGCGACCCGCCGCCCCCGGCTCTCCGCCAGCCGGCTCAGCCCCAGCGCCGCCAGGACGCTCAAAGCCAGGTGCATCTCCATCCGGTGCCGCCCCGCCGCGCGAAACAGGTTGTAGCCCGGCACCCGGAACAACACCTGCTGCACCGGCTCCCAACCCAACGCGACGCCCAGGCTCACCCCCAGCACCACCGCCCAGAACCGCGCCTCCCGCCCCCGCGCTAAGCCCGCCAATAGCAACGGCGCCAGGCCGCAGTACAGATACACCTCCACCAATTGCGCGTCCTGCGCATAACTCGGCACCCCGTGCATGCCGCCCAAGACATTCGGAACAAACCACGCCGCCAGGTGGGCCGCCGGCAGAGCGTTCTGCATAAACATCGCAAACGTAAGCGTCTCCCGCGTCATCAGCGGCAGCGCCTCCACAACGGCCAGCAGTTGCAGCGAACTGAGCAGGAATCCGAACAACCCCATCCACCCCAGGCCCACCGCCGCCCGGGCCCATCCGCCCCGCCAGACCCAATACGGCGCCACCACCAGCAACCCGTACAGCGTCATCTGCGGGAAACCGGCCAACAGCGAAAGCGCCAGCACCACGCCCGCGCCAATGGCGTCCCGGCGCACCCCGCTCGCCGCATGACGTGCCACAAAGCCCAGCCAGAGCGGCAGCCAGACCGCCGTCGTCACCATCGCCTGATGGCCCTTATGCGCCACCAGAAACCCGCTCGCAAGAAACGCGAGGCCGCCCCCGAACGCCGCCTCCCGGCCCATCCCCGTCTGCCGCATCCAGAGGTAGAATCCGAAACCCGCCACCGCGTAATGGCCCAGCAGAAACAGGTTGTAGCCCAGCGTGTTCGGCCAAATCGTCATGGCCACTAACGCCGGCGGGTAGAGCGCTTGAAACTGCGTATTGGCGAAAGTGTATTGGCCTAACTGCACGTAGGGGTTCCACGGCGAAAGACTCGTGGCGAATAGCTTACTCGGCAACCCGGCCGTGTAACTGTCCCCCCCGCCCAGGATCTGCGTCCATAGGTTCACCCCCAACCCGTGCAGCAGCCACGCCGCCAGCAAATACACGCCAAAGATTCCCAGCCACCGGCGCGCCATCTACTCAACGCTCCACGTGCCGGCCGGCGTTAGCGCCGTTCCCTGACCATTGCCATCCATCGCAATCGTAAAGACCTGCTTCGCCCCCGCAAATCCCGGCTGCCCGGCCACCCGCAGCCGCACCGCGACCGTCCGCTTTGACCGCTCCACCCGCCCGGCCTCCACCGCGCACTGCCCGTTTCGCAACCGCCCATCGGGCCCCGCAGCCGTCGAGCCGGAGCCGTTATCGTTAACGAGCCGCGCCACCCCCGCCGCCACCTCCACCAGCACATAGCAAGCCTTCACCCCGGAGGCCGCATCGTTCACCAAAACACCCACAAACGCGGGCTCCGGCTTACCCGGCGCGCGGTCCAGGTGCAACGTCAGTTCGCCCTTTCCGGTCTCCAAACGCAGGTTTCCGAACAGCGGGCTCGCCTCCATCGGCGCGGCCGAGCCTTCCGCCGCCGGTTTCCCGCACCCCAGGAGCAAACACAGGGTCCCCATGAAAAATATGCCACGCAACCTTACGATTATGGCGGAACCTAAAGCCATCTGGACCGTATATCTTTCTTGGCCAACCATGCGTAACCTCCGTCTCGCGTTTCGTACCCTGTTGCACAGCCCCGTCGTTTCCGCCGTCGCCATCCTTTCGCTGGCGTTTGGCATCGGCGCCAACACCGCCATCTTCTCCCTGTTTGAACAGATTCTGCTGCGCAATCTTCCCGCGGCCAACCCGGGCGAACTGGTCAACCTTACCGCCAACGGATCCCGCAGCGGCAGTAACTCCACCAACAATGCCGGTGGCAACGATTCGATTTTCAGCTACCCCATGTTCCGCGACCTCGAAAAGGTCCAGACCGTGTTTACCGGCATCGCGGCGCACCGCATCTTCGGCGCCAATCTCGCCTACCGCGGCAACACGATCGCGGCCGAAGGCACCTTCGTCTCCGGCTCCTACTTCCCGGTCTTGGGCCTCCAACCCGCCCTGGGCCGTCTGCTCTCCCCGGCCGACGACGAAACCCCCGGTGCCCATCGCGTCGTCGTCCTCAGTCACGCCTATTGGACCGAACGCTTCAACCAGAATCCCCAACTACTCAACGAAGCCCTGCTCGTCAACGGCGTTCCGCTGACCATCGTCGGCGTCGCCCCGCGCGACTTCCACAGCACCACCCTCGGCTCCACGCCCTCCATCTTCGTTCCCATCAGCATGCGCGAAGCGCTCACCCCCGGCTGGAAGGGCCTCACCGAACGCCGGAACTATTGGATCTATCTGTTTGCCCGCCTGAAGCCCGGCCTCTCCGTCGAGCAGGCCCAGGCCACGATCAACGGTCCCTTCCGCGCCATCATCAGGGATGTCGAGTTGCCGCTCCAGAAAGGCGCCAGTGACCGTTTTCGCGAACGGTTCGTCAACCAGACCATGAAGCTCGAACCCGGCGCGCAGGGCCAGAGCAACATGATGCTGGAAGCCCGCACGCCGTTGATCCTCCTCCTCACCATCACCGGCTTTGTCCTGCTCATCGCCTGCGCCAACATCGCCAATCTACTGCTGGCCCGCTCGGCCAACCGCGCCAAGGAGTTCGCTATCCGCCTCTCGCTCGGGGCGTCCCGCGGCCAGGTGATCGCGCAGTTGATGGCCGAGGCGCTGCTGCTGGCGCTCCTCGCCGGCGCCGCCGCGTTGTTTGTCGCCTATGGCACCTCGCAGTTCATCCTCAGCGTCATGCCACCGGACGCGAGCACCGTGCTCATCTCTCCACTCCGCCCCACCATCATTGCCTTCACCTTCGCCGTCTCCGTGGTGGCTGGCTTCCTGTTCGGCTTGTTTCCCGCCATGCACGCCACCCGGCAAGAACTCGCCTCCGCCATGAAGGACCAGGGCGCCAGCGTCTCCGCCTCCCGCTCGGCCACCCGGTTCCGTAACGTGCTGGTCACGGCGCAGATCGCGCTTTCGCTGCTGTTGCTGGTCTCGGCGGGTCTGTTCTTGAAGAGTCTCGTCCAGATCATGAAGGTAGACCTGGGGTTGCAGACCGCCAACACCATCACCTTCGGCCTGTCGCCCGAGTTGAACCAGTACACCCCGGCCCGCAGCCGGGCGCTGTTCGAACGCATCGAAGAGTCGGTGGGAGCGCTGCCCGGCATTACCGCGGTGACGGCCTCCACGGTCCCCCTGCTCGCCGGCAACAACTGGGGCAGCAACGTCTCCGTCGATGGCTTCGAGACCGGTCCCGATACCGACTCGCACGCCATGTTCAGCCGCATCGGCCCCGGTTTCTTCCGGGCGTTCGGCATCGGTCTCGCCGCGGGCCGCGAGTTCGCCGCGACGGACTCCATCGACGCCCCCAAGGTGGCGATCGTCAACGAAGCCTTTGTCCGCAAGTTCTCGCCCAAGTCCCCGGCGCTGGGCAAACGGATGCAGATGGGCGCGGGCGGCAAGAACGACATCGAGATCGTCGGCATCGTGAAGGATGCCAAATACAGCCAGGTCAAGGACGCCGTGCCGCCCCTGTTCTACCTGCCGTACCGCCAGGATCCTGGCATTGGCTCGACGACGTTCTACGTCAAGGCCACCCTGCCGCCGGAGCAGACCGTCCCGGCCCTCCGGCAGGCCATCGCGGCGCTCGACCCGAATCTGCCCATCGAGCAGTTGAAGACCCTGGAGACGCAGGTGAATGAAAACATCGTCCTCGACCGGCTGGTTTCCACCTTGGCGGCGGCCTTCGCGGCCCTGGCCACGGTGCTGGCGGCGGTCGGCCTCTACGGCGTTCTATCGTTCACCGTGGCCCGCCGTACACGGGAGATCGGGATCCGTCTGGCGATTGGCGCCTCCGCGCCGGCCATCCGGAACATGGTGCTGCGCGAAGTCGGGGTGATGGTGGCCATCGGCGTGGCCCTGGGCCTGCCCGCCGCCTGGCTGCTGGGGCGCTACGCCGAAACGCTGCTCTATGAGATCAAGGGCGGAGACCTCAGTGTCATGGCGGGCGCCGTCGTGCTCGTCGCCGCCGTCTCCCTCGGCTCCGGCTACCTGCCCGCCCGCCGGGCCATGGGCACCGACCCCATGCAGGCTCTCCGCTACGAATAGCTAATCGACCTTGCGGAAACGGATATCGCGCACGACGATCGGAAATTCGTTGAGCGTCGCGAATCGAAGCTCCGCCCTGGCGGGAGCTAGGGGTCCCGAATTCCAGCGTATCTGCTTCCGTTCGAACTCCCCGCGGAACTCGCGCACGAAACCGTTCTGCTCCGCGGCATCGTAGCCGGGGCCGAAGAGGTCGATGCTCATCTCTCCGGTTCCCGGCGGTTCGCTCCGGATTTCAAACGTTACTTCGTACTCGGTATTCTTTTCGAGCGTCACGGGGCGGCTCAACAATGCGACCGCCCCCTGTTCGGAGCAGAACACGGAAGTGCCATCAAGGGGCTGTAGAACATGCTCCCGGTACCCATCTCCCGATGGCGGCCTCGCCTCCGCCAGGCCGAAACGAACGTTGCGGATCCGCGTGGCGCCACCCGTGGCCGCCAGGCGGATTCGTCCATTCGCGGACCCCTGCTGAGCGAATCGAACCCATTGGTAGGCACCGGCTCCGCCGCCAAGCGTAATCTCGAACGGACCGCTGGCAACGGCTGTTCCGGTGGTTTCAATATCGAGCCAGTAAGTTATTCCCGGCGTCATGGCCACCGGATGCTCGGCGGCGCCGCCGGCCGCCAGCACTAGCTCACCGGAAGGGCCTATCCGCGTTCGAGACACCTCCCAGCGGGTCCAGGCGCTTTCGCACAGCGGATGCTTCGCCTTCACACTGACGGGGCGCCGGGGCGCCAATCCCCGCGCATCCTGAATCATTGGAGCGTACTCCCGCACCCAACTCGAGACGCCCAGCCCCAGCGCACCCACTACTGCCATTCCAGTCTCCGCGACCCATCTCTCTCTCCAGCCGCCAAAATGCAACAACCATGCGGCTCCCACCGCCGCCCAGCCATAGAGCGGGATCAATGCGGCAACCCCATATCGCGACTCCACCATCGAGAACCCGTAGCCGCCCAAATTTCCGGCGATCAAGCCCGTGGATACCCAGATCACGGCGCGTTCGCCCGGACTCCCCCCGGCGCGCCAAGTGGCCAGCAGACTCATTAGACCCAGCCCTACGACGGCCCAGTTCGCAGCGGAAACCCAAGGACCGTACGGAGGATCCAGGTCTGTCACAAAGGGCAGCGGCAAATCTTGATCGAGCGTATTGAACAGATGTAGCGCCCACGTCGCCAAGCCAGCGGCCGGGTGCATGAGATACCACGCCATTGGGTCCTGCCGTGCCAACGACTCATCGACGAGAAACGGATTCGGATAAGTTACCGGCGGCTCCACCCCAGATATCATCGCCGTGGCGTACTTCGCGTTGAGTATCCCGAAAAGTGGCATTGCGTGGGTAATGGGCGACGCAATGAGCGGAGTAAACTGACCATGGTAGGTCCAGTTGATCCACCATTGCGGTGCTAGCGGCACGAGAAGAAACAACATTCCAAGCCCCGCCTTCCACTGCCGCTGACCGAGGCCTTTGGCAACGACCAGGCCCCAAACCGGCAGAATGAACACACTCGCTGGCCGAACCATAATCATCGCGCCGCAGACCAATCCGCCCGCCACCCAAACCGCCACCCCGCCGCGCCGCTCCCAGGCCAGAACGGCCAATGAGAGGAGCACTATCCCGAAAGAAAACGCGACACTTTCCGTCAAAAAGAACCCAGGATAGAGCAGCGCCAGAGGATGCGCCGCCACCATTGCTAAAGCCGCCCGCCAAGCCCAAGCCCGTACCCCACAACGGGCCAGCGACCACGCCAAGAACCCGGCGGCGGCCCAGTACAAACTCAACTGCACGCCAAAGCCCAGAACCCTCTCGTTCCAGCCCCAATAGTTCGCCCCACGTAGGATAAGGCTGAGAAATGCCGGATAGCCGTAGAGCCGAATGTCCGAGAGGTCGTGCTTCGTCAGGATCCCACCGGACAGCATCTGTTGCGCGATCTGGTGGTAACCTGCCGCGTCAAAAACATTTGGCGTCCGCAACGTCTCCAGGCTCCAGAAGTAGGCGACCGCCGAAGCCCATAGCGTCGTCGTAAGCCAGTAAATTCCGCGGGGACTTCCCAATTTCGGCAACTCGATAGTATCTCAGGCCTCCGTCCGGTCCCGCAAACCACCGCCAGACCCCTCCCCACTTTACCGACGCCGAACCGGAGACGACTCCGGCTATCCGGAGGGTGCTTCGCCGCGCGGACGGGGGGATTGTGGCAATCGGGGTCGCCTTGGGCTTGCCGCCCGCCGGGCTACGGGCGGCGGACGCCGAGACCTGGTGAAGAGCGGGGATCTTCCCGTCATCGCGGAATCCAACGTTCTGTTCGCTGTCGCCTCCTCCGCCTCCAGCTATCTACGTGCGCGCCGGGCCATCGGTGCCGCCCCCACGAACGGACCAATCCAAAGCTGGTGCAGCATCACGAACCAGAAGGTCATTCGCCGGAGGCCTGGGGCCGGGCAGCTATGGCGTGCTACCGGTGCAGCCTCCCTGCGCCTAGAGTGCCTTTAGCCCCGACACGCCCCGGCGTGTCATGACTCTACCTACGCTTGATCTCGATTTCGCGGATCTCCACCGGGCCCTCATTCAGCGTCACGAAGCGTAACTCGGCGCGGGGCGGCGCCTGCGCCCCCGCGTTTAACCGGATGCGGTGCTGCTCCCAACTGGGCCCATACTCCTGCAGGAAACGATTCTGTTCGGCAAAGTCGTACGCCGCGCCGCCATAGAAGTCCACGCTGACCGGCGCCGTCACCGGCCCCACGCTGCGCAAGGCAAACTCCACTTCGTAATCGGCGTTCCGTTCGAGATCCACCAACTGCGCCAACTGGCCCACCGAGCCCGCATGAGCGCAAAGGATGGCGGTGCCGTCAAAGGTCACCACCACGTCCTCGCTCCGCCAGTCCGCCACCGTGGGCAAGGCTCCCGCCGGTCCGAAGCGGACGTCCCGCACCCGTACCGGCGCCTCCCCTTCGGCCTCGAGCCGCAGTCGCGCGCCGGGCGCCCCCCGCAACACCAGCCGAACCTTCTCATACGCGGTTCCGCCAGGGGTCAGCCCCACCACCAGAGGCGCCCTCTGTGCCGCCTTGCCTCTCACCTCGAACTCGAGCCAGTACTCCCTCTCCGGCTCCATCGCCACCGGATGTTCCGCCTGGCCGCCGGGCTGCAGCACGAGCACCCCGCCATACGCTTGGTGGCCGCGGGTCAGCTCCCAACTCGTCCAGGGGCCCTCGCACAGCGGATGCTTCGCCTGCCTGCCGGCCGGTAGCCGCGGCGGTTGGCCGCGCACCTCCTGGATCGCCGCCGAGTACTCGCTCACCCAATGGGAGATCGACGCCCCGGCCAAACCGGCCAGCGAGACCAGCCCCACCGCAACCCATCGTTGCCACCCGCTGCCGGCCCGCCACAACGCCGTGGCCCCTATGGCGGCCCAGGCATATAAAGGAACCAGCGTCGCCAATCCGTACCGCGACTCCACAATAATCCCGCCATTGATCGCCATGGGCCCCAGCATCATCCCGGCGGAAACCCAGCAGGCGCCCCACTCGGCCGGGTTCCAATCACTCCGGCGGCGCCACGCTGCGGCCCAGGACAACACCCCGAGGGCGATAACCGCCCAGTTGCCGCCCGCAACATAAGGCCCATAGGCCGGCGCCAGGTCCGTCACATAGGGCAGCAGCAGGTCCTGATCGAGCGCGTTGAACTCATGCAGCAGGACCGTAGCCACTCCCGCCGCGGGATGCGTCCGGTACCAAAGCAGCGGATCCTGCCGGGCCAACCCTTCGTCGGCCAGAAACGGGTTCTCGTAGGTCACCCGCGGATTGCTGTTGGGAATCAGTGAGGTCTTGACCTTGGAATGGAGAATGCCCCACGTCTGCAACGCTTGGCCAAAAGGTGCCGCCACCAGCGGCGTCGGCCGGTTGAAATACTGCAGATTCATCCACACCTGCGGCGCCAACGGCAGCGCCAAACCCACCACGCCCAAGAGCGCCATCGCCTCGCGCCGCTTCCCACCCTGCAGGAGCACCAGGCCCCACACCGGAACCACGAAGATACTCGCCGGCCGCACCATAATCATCGCGCCGCACAACAATCCGCCCGCCAGCCAACCGGCCGCCGAAAGCGGCCGCGCCCAACCAAGAACCGCCACCCCCAGGGTCAACGATCCCATCGAGAGCGCCAGGCTCTCCGTCAACAGATAGCCGGGAAACAGGAGCGACAGCGGATGCACGGCCACCGCCGCCACCGCCGCCCGCGCCGCCCAAGGACGCACCCCGGCGCGGTCCAGCATCCCCCAAAGCGCCGCCGCTGCGACCAGGTGGAAACCCAGTTGCACCAGAAACACCAGGAGCCGCTCGGGTATCGCCGACCCGCCCGCTACCCCCAGGACCATCCGCAAAAAGAGCGGGTACCCATACGTCCGCAGGTCCGAGTAGTCATGTTGTGTCAGCACGCCCCGGACCTGAATCGCCTCGGCGATCTGATGGTAGCTGAGAGCATCGCCAAAAAGCGGAACTTGCAGCGCGTGCCGGCTCCACAGCCAGCCACCCAAGACAGCGCTGCACAACACGCAGAACGCAAACCAAGGATTTCGAGCGGCCAAGCGTCTCATCGAGCTAGGAATGCCCCCGCGTCCAGTCCGGCCCCGCGAAGCGCCGCCGCACCCCGCCCCACCACAGCAACGCCAAACCGGCCACAATGCCCGCCATCGTTTTGCCCGCCAGGGCGTTCGGCGGCATCATCAGGATGAAGCAGATGAACACCGTGTAGACCATCGCCAGCAGGTTCACCCACCATCCCGCCCGGCCCAGCGTCCACACCGCTTCGCCCACCCACTCCCGCCGTTTCCGCCAGCCCAGGTATACCGGAATCACGTAAGCCCAATAGAGCGAAACCGTGCTCATCGACGTGACCACCGGAACCGCCTCGCCCCACGCCATCACCGCCGTCGAGCAGACGGCCACCGCCAGCACGGCGAACTGCGGCACCCCGTGCGCATCCACGCGCCGGAAATAGGCCGAGCCCGGCAACCCGCCATCGCGCGCGAACGAATACACCGTTCGCGAGGCCGAAACCAGCGTCGAAAGGCCGCAAAACCACATCGCCAGGGCCACGCCGAGACTCATCAGCGTCCCCGCCCGCTCCCCCAGCGCCCCCGCGAAAATCGCGATCGCCATCGGCGTGCCGGCCGCCGCCACCGGCGGGTTCTCCCGGATCGCCAGCGTCAACATCAGCAGCAGCGCATACCCGAACACCCCCGCCACCGCGACCGAGAGCACCATGCCCCACGGCGCCTTCGTCCGCGGATTCTCCGTCTCCTCGGCCATGTGGGCCGAGGCGTCAAAGCCCGTAAACGTCCAGTGCGCCTGCAACAAACCCAGCAGGAACACCCAAACGTAGGGCGTCCCCGTCGAGCGCTCCAGCAAAAACGAGGCCGGCCGCAGCGGCGCCGCCCACCACAGAGCGGCCAGGATCAGCAGCACCCCAACAATGTGCACCACCACGCTGGCGTCGTTCATCCAGCTCACCCACTGCACCCGCAGCAGATTGAAGGCCGCCTGGGCCATCGTCAACAGCAAAAACAGCAGAAACGTCCGCTCCGGTGGCCAACCCACCACCGGCCCCAAAAACTGGGCGCAGCTATAGTTGATCCCTGCCACCATGCCCATCAGCCCCACTAGGTTCATCCACGAAACAAACCACGCCAACCCCGGCGAACCCAGCGCGGCCGTCCAATGGTACATGGCCCCGGAGGTGGGAAAGGCCGAGCAGAGCTCCGCCATGCTTGCCGCCAGCAGCAGCGAGAAGACGGTCGCCAGCGGCCAGCCTAGCGTCATCTCGAGCGGGCCGCCCATCTCGTAACCGTAGCCGTATAGGGTCACCGCGCCAGTCAGGATGGAAATGATGGAAAACGAGATGGCAAAGTTCGAAAACCCGCCCATGTTCCGCCAAAGTTCCTGGGCATAGCCAAATCGGGAGAGACTTGCTTCATCCTGTTGCGACACAATCTAGTTATGATCGCTCACCGCCTCTGCTATCTGGCCACATTTCTTTTGGGATCGGCGTTCGCCGGCGGACCGTTAAGTCCGGCCGAACGGGAACTCGTCGAGTCGATCTCCGCCAACACCCTGCGCGGCCATCTCTCGTTTCTGGCCTCAGACCTGCTCGAAGGCCGCGACACCCCCTCGCGAGGTCTCGACCTGGCGGCGGAGTACATCGCCTCGCAGTTTCGCCGCGCCGGCCTCGAGCCGGGGGGCGATCAGGGCACCTACTTCCAGAACGCGCCGTACCTGAAGATTACACAGCCGATGGAGGGTTTCCGCGTCCGTCTCGAAACCCCGGACGGGAAGTCCTGGGAGTCGGCCGGCCCGAAGGTGATGGCCATCACCAATGCGGCCGTGAACGTCGCCAGCCTCGAGGTGGTGAAAGTGACGCTACAGGACAAGGACTCGCCGCTCCCCAGCGCCGAATTGGTCCGGGGCAAGGCAGTCGTGCTGTACATGGGGCGGGGAGTGTCCAGCCGGGCCCTCATCGAAATGAAGCCGGCCCTTCTGCTCACCTACGCCGTCGTCCCCCCTACCCCCTACCGTCTCCGTCCCGCCTCCGCCCCCGCCCCGCCTTCGGCGCCCTTCCTCCTCACCGCCGACACCGAGTTCCGCAAGCTCTTCGACGCCCTGCCCAATGGTCTCACCCCGGCCAAGCTCACCGCCAACATCGCGGCTCCCGTCGAAGAGCCCATCCAGTTGCGGAACGTCATCGGCAAGCTGCCCGGCAGCGACCCCATTCTACGAAACGAAGCCATTCTGCTGACCGCCCACTACGATCACGTCGGCGTCTCCCCGCGCGGCGACGGCGACCGCATCCACAACGGCGCCAACGACGACGCCAGCGGCGTCTCCACCGTCCTCGCGCTGGCCGAGTCGATCGGCGCCCGCAAACTGCGCCCTAAGCGGACCCTGGTCTTCATGACCTACTTCGGGGAAGAGAAGGGGCTGCTCGGCTCCCGCTACTACGCGGCCCATCCCACCGTTCCGCTCCGCCAGACCGTCGCCAACCTGAACTTCGAACACATGGGCCGCACCGACGATAGCGAAGGCAAACGCGAAGGGCAGATCACCGCCACCGGCTTCGACTATACAACCCTGGGCGAAGCGCTCACCGCCGCCGGCGCCGCCACCGGCATCGGCACCTGGAGCCATCCCCGCAATAGCGACGACTTCTTTGCTCGTAGTGATAACCAGGCCCTCGCCGACGCCGGCGTGCCCGCCATTACCGTCAGCGTCGCCTGGATCTTTCCCGACTACCACCGCCCGAGCGACCACTGGGAAAAGATCGACCTGCCCAATATGGAGAAAGTGGTTCGTACCGCAGCCGTGACCGTCAGCCGGATCGCCAACAACGAAACGGCGCCCCAGTGGGTGGAGTCCCATCCGAAGGTGAAGCGCTATGTGGAGGCAGCCCGCAAACTGCACACGGCCGATTGAAGCGCGAGTGCGTTATCATTATCAGGAATGAGCGCACTCTCCAAACTTCCCGTCACGGTCCTCTCCGGCTTCCTCGGCGCCGGGAAAACCACTCTGTTGAATCATGTCCTAAACAACCGCGAAGGCCTGCGGGTTGCCGTCATCGTCAACGACATGAGTGAGGTGAACGTCGATGCCCGTCTGGTGGCCCAGGGCGCCTCGCTGAGCCGCGTGGACGAACAACTCGTTGAAATGTCGAACGGATGCATTTGCTGCACCCTACGGGACGACCTGCTCAAAGAGGTCCGCCAGTTGGCCGAACAGGGCCGCTTCGACTACCTGCTGATCGAATCCACCGGAATCTCCGAGCCGATGCCGGTGGCCGCGACCTTCAGCTTCGTCGATGAGACCGGCGTTTCCCTGTCCGATGTCGCCCGCCTCGACACGATGGTTACCGTCGTTGACGGCGAGAAGTTCCTCGAAGACTACTTGTCGCTCGAAGGCCTGCAGGATCGCGCGCTCGAATTGAACGAGGACGACGAACGGAACATCGCCGATCTGCTGATCGACCAGATTGAGTTTGCCAATGTCCTGATCATCAATAAGATCGACCGCATGGAACCCGACGACGTCGACCAGTTGCGGGCAATTCTGCGGAAGCTGAATCCCGAAGCGACCATCCTGACGGCGGAGCGCGGTAAAGTGAAGCCCCAGCAGATTCTCGCCACCGGTCTGTTTGACGAGGAGAAGGCCTCCGAAGCGGCCGGTTGGATTAAGGAGCTACAAGGCTTCCACACCCCGGAGACTGAGGAGTACGGCATTGCTAGCTTTGTCTATCGCGCCCGCCGGCCCTTCCATCCCGAACGGCTCAACGAAGCTCTCGACGAGGGCTGGGAGAATGTGTTGCGGGCCAAGGGGATGATGTGGATCGCCAGCAAGCACGACCTCATCGGCCATTACGCGCAGGCCGGGAACTGCGTCGGCGTCGAACCGGTGCGGTGCTGGTATGCGGCGAGTCCGAAAGAGGAGTGGCCCGACGATCAGGCTACTCTCGATGCTCTGGCCAAGGACTGGCATCCGGAGTACGGGGACCGCATGCAGGAACTGGTCTTCATCGGCGCCGGAATGGATCAGCCGGGCATTGAAGAGGTCTTGAATCGCTGTTTGCTCACCGATGCGGAAATGGCCGAAGGTCCGGCCGCGTGGGCGAACTACCGGGATCCCTTTGGTTCCTGGGAGGCCGGAGGGGAAGGGTAGCCGAACGGATCTTCTACCCGTTGGCGGCGGCTCCGCAGGAACACGATCAGGGCGACTAGCGCGGACGCTGCCCCAAGGATAAGTCCCGCCTGACCGCCCCGTTCCAGCAGCAAAACCTCCTCCCCTTTCGAGGCTTGCATGGCCGCCACCTGCGCTACGGCGGCCTTGATTTCGCCACGTAGGCGGTGCTGCGTTTGTGCTCTTTCCGTGATCCGGCGGAGCTCTTCGGTCGTTTCGGTCGGTCCGTCCAGCGACTGCGACCATTGCAGCAGCGTATCAATGCGATTCAAGCGGTCTTGAAACGCAGCCGCCGGCGCCTGGCGCGAGATCTGCCGCACCACGAGCGACACCCGGCCCGACAGCTCCTGCCGGCGCTCCGCGTCGGGAGCCTTCTGCCACCGCTCCATCAAATCTTCCAATTCCTCCAGACTCCGCAGCTCGTGTCCGAGCCGCTCAAAAGAGTGGAGACGGGTCCCAATCATCCGGTCCACCGAGGCCGCACCTGCCAAGGAGAAGACAGCGAGGATCAGAAAAATCTGAGCCAGGCGGGAGGCCGGAATGATGGCGTTGTCTTCGTTCATCTACCGAGTTCATCGGCAGACTAGGACTATTCCTTTAACTCATATCGCCGTATACCCACCGCTTTTCCTGTCTCCGGGTCGGCGGTCACGATGGTGGCGTGCAGTTCCACGGTACCTTTGGCCGGTTCCATGCGGACGGGCAGGGCAGTTTGGAATCGCCGGATGATCGGCCCCTTCTCAACGCCAATCACCCCGGCGTAGGATCCGGTCATGCCGACGTCGGTCTGGTAGGCGGTGCCTTCGGGCAAAATGCGCTCGTCGGCGGTCGGAATGTGGGTGTGGGTGCCCACAACAGCCGTCACCCGGCCATCGAGGTGCCAGCCGAAGGCGACCTTCTCGCTGGTGGCTTCGGCATGGAAGTCGACGAACCGGACCTTGATCCGGTCCGGGATCTGCGCCAGCAGCTCTTCCACCTTCCGGAACGGATCGTCCAAGGTCGCCATAAACGTCCGGCCCTGCAGATTCATCACGGCGTATTCGGCGCCGTTGCGGGCTTTGCCCATGTAGAGCCCCGATCCAGCCAGCAGCGGCGAGTAATTGGCGGGCCGCAGCAGCCGCGGCTGGCGCGGCAGGTACTCGTGAATCTCCGTCTTGTCCCAGACGTGATTGCCTGTCGTCATCACCTCGACGCCCAGAGAGACCAACTCCTCGGCAATCGCCGCCGTCACGCCAAATCCGCCCGCCGAGTTCTCCACATTGGCGATGATCAGATCGATCCGTTCCTCGGTTACGATCTGATGCAGGTGGTTGGCGACAATGCGGCGGCCGGGCGAGGCGAACACGTCGCCGATAAAGAGGATGTTCATGCTGGCAGGAGCGAGTTGGAGCGCCCCGGGGTGTCCGTAAAACCCCTGTCATTGACCCGTCTTTGGGAACGGGGGAACCCTCCGCGCGCCTTCAGGCTTCTCCCTGGAACTTGCGTTCAGGAGCTTGCACACCGGCACATTTGTGCGAGACGGACTCCATGACTTTGACTATCGGATCAAATTTAAGGGGCCCCACCTGACCCCCAGAAACGCTCCAAGGGTCAGGATAGCATGGCGCGGTCTAAGCCAAGCGGCCCGTTTTCTTCCACTCCGCAATCCGGGCGAAGTGGTACTGGAAATAATACAGGTTGAAGAAGAACGTCATCACCGGGCTGAGCTTCAAACCGATGTTCTCCACCGTGTTGTAGTGCCGTTCAATCGACGTCCGCATATTGAAGACGCCGAGGATGACCGAAATGATGCCGCCGAGGTAGCAGACTAAGGTCAACAGCATCGGAACCACGGCGAGCGCCGAGTCGCTCAACGCCGCGCCGAGGATCGCCCCGATCAGAACACCGCCGAACGCAATCGCCCAGCCGCCAAAGATCATCTTCATCGCCTTGCTCGCCGGGTCGAGCTTCTTCACGAAAGCCATCTGCGTGTAGAACCAATACAGCGCAAAGAAGCCGCAAACCATGGAGATGATCAGCACCAGATATCACTGCATGTCCGGCGGGGACGGCCAGGCGCCGGAAGCGGCCGGGTTGGGAGCGGGCGCGAAACCGCCAGCCGCGGGGGCGCCAAAGCCACCGCCCGCCGGAGGAGCACCGAAGCCGCCGCCGGCCGGAGGGCCGCCGAATCCCGGAGACGCGGGCGGAGCGCCGAAGCCACCGGCGGCCGGGGGACCGCCAAAACCAGGAGAGGCCGGAGGCGCACCAAAGCCGCCACCGGCCGGCGGCGCACCGAAGCCGGGAGACGCCGGTGGGGCAGAGAAGGGGTTACTCGCCGTGGCGCCGGAAGGCGCAAAGGGATTCGCCTGCGGCGCCGGCGCGGGGGTCGGGGGCGTCCACACCGGGTTGGCATCCGTGGGAGCGGCAAAGGGATTCGCCGCCGGGGCCGGTGCCGGGGTGGGAGCCGGCGGCATAAAGACAGGAGCCGGGGCTACCTGCGGCGCCGGAGCCGACGGGGGATTAAAGAACTCGGTCTGCGGAACCCAGTTCTCGGAATCCTCCTGCCGAATCTTGTCCTCGGGACCGATCCGGCCTTCACTCTGGTAACGCTTCAGGTCGTCGAAGGAGTAAGGTCCGAAACTCCGGCCTTCCCGCTGCAGGAAATACTTCATATATGCCTCACGTTTGCCGCAAGACTTCTGCGAGTTCTTTTTCTGGGACCGCCCCTTCTTTGATCACGCGCCAGTAGGGTTCGGTAATATCGATCGTCGTAGGACCCATCCCCGGACAGGTTCCGCCGTCCAGCACTAAGTCCAGACGACCGTCCATCGTACCAAAGACTTCGATGCCGCTGGTACACGTCGGCTGGCCACTGATATTGGCGCTGGTCGCAATCAAAGGTTGATTCAACTTTCGCAGCAGCGCCTGCGCGACGTTGGAACGGGAATGACGCAGCCCCAACCTTCCGGTATTGCCCGTAGCCCGCAGCGGTACCTTCGGTGACGCCGGAACAATTACGGTCAGCGGCCCGGGCCAGAACACCCGCGCCAGCACCCGAAATCGCGCGGAAACTTCGGCGCATAACTCCTCGGCCATGGGCACATCGCTCACCAGCAGCGGCAGGCTCCGTGCCGCCTCGCGGCCCTTGGCGGCGAAGACGCGAGAAACCGCTTGTAAGTTGAACGGATCCGCCACCAGGGAATACAACCCATCCGTCGGGATGGCGACTACTTTCCCGCGCAGAATCGCCGCCGAGGCGGTGGCGATGGCGGCTTCATCCGGCTCAGCGGGATCGATTTCGAGTAGGTCAGTAGGCACGGGGTGGTTATCGCTTCTCGATCACGGCCGCGACATCCACGGCCATCTGATAGCGTCCGAAGGGCGCGCTGAGTTGGATGCCGTCCACCATCCACTGCACCTCGCGCGACATCTCCTGCGCGATCGCGATGCCTTCCTGCCGCGCCGCTTCGGCGTCGGCCGCCCGCTGCATGCGCTGCATAAACGGCTCCGGCACCGGCACCCGCAACTCGTCCACCATGAACTGCGCGTTCCGGTAGCTCGTCAACGGCCAGATACCACAGACCACCGGGATCCGGCAGTGTTCAATCCGCTTGAGGAAGTTTTCAAGCAGCTTGATATCGAAGACCGGCTGCGTCACCACATACTCGGCTCCGGCCGCCACCTTGCGCTCAAAGCGGCGTACCTCTTCATCAATGTTGAGCGCGCCGGGGTTGGCGCCCACACCGAGCAGCAGAGCCGTCTGCGAACCCATGGCGTTGCCGCCGATGTCGAGGCCCGAATTCAGGTTCGTGACAATGTCGGCCAAACCAATCGCATCCACATCGAAGACGGCCGTGGCGTGCTGATGGGCGCCCATGCGGGGCGGGTCACCGGTGATACAGATCAGATTCCGGACGCCCAGCGCATGCGCGCCGAGCAGATCGGACTGCATGCCCAGAATGTTCCGATCGCGGCAGCAGAAGTGGAGAACGGCTTCAATGCCGGCCTGCTCCTGGAAGATCTTGCAGGTGATGGCGGCCGAAAGCCGGGCGCTGGCGCGCGGCCCATCCGGCACGTTGATCACGTCGATGCCCGCGTCCCGGCAGAGAATGGCGCCGGCGACTTCGCGCGAGGGATCGACACCGCGGGGCGGCAGGATTTCAACGAACGTGACGAACTGCTTGGCGGCCAGCTTCGCTCCCAGCTTGCTCTTGGCGCCGACGGGCACCAGCGGCATCTTCGCTACCGGTGGCTTCGTTTCGTCAACCGTCACCGGCAGCGCCTGATGACCCGGCTGCAGACTCCGGGCTTCGCTGCGCACGAGCTTGATATGTTCGGGCGTGGTGCCGCAGCAGCCGCCGACAATCTTCACCCCCGCCCACAGGAAGCGGCGGGCGTACTGCGACATATACTCCGGCGAACAGAGATAGATCTTACGCCCTTCGACGTCGGCCGGATGGCCGGCGTTGGGCATGGCCGAGACCGGCTTGTTCGTCTGCCGCATAATCCGCTCGACGGTTTCGAGCGTGGCCTTCGGACCCACCGAGCAGTTCAAGCCGATGACGTCCACGGGCCACTGATCGAGCAACGCCGTGAAGTCTTCGGTGCTGGTGCCATCGAGCATCGCGCCGTCGTCATTAATCGTCACCTGCGCGATGATGGCGAGTTCAGGCCCGGCGGCTTCGCGAACCGCGGTGACGGCTTCGCGCAACTCATCGATGGCGAAGAACGTTTCGAGCACCAGGAGATCCACCCCCGCCTCCACCAGCACCTTGGCCTGTTCGGCGAAGATGTCGCGCAGCTCCTCGGGCGAAGCGTTACGCATGCCGGTGGGGCCGATCGAACCGGCGACGAACGCCGCTTCTCCGGCGGCTTCGCGCGCCAGGCGGACACCCGCCTGATTGATCGCCACCAGCTTCTCGGTCAGGCTGAACGTCGCCAGCCGGCCGCGATTGGCGCCAAAGGTATTGGCCTCCAGAATCTGGGCCCCCGCTTTGACGTAGGCTTCGTGCACCTCTTTCACTAACTGGGGAGCGGAGAGGTTTAACTCGTCGTAACAACGATTGATGAAGACGCCCTTTTCATAGAGCATTGTGCCCATGGCGCCATCGGCGACCAGAACGCCGTGGGCCAGCGCCTCACGAAACTCTTTAGCGCGGGACTTGGACAGGGTGGCGGAACTCATTAACCTTTGAGTTTACCAGCCAGTCACATCCACCGGGGCGCCGCTGACCACCCCCAGCCGCTTGGCGGCCGAAGCCTCCCGCTGCACGATCTCGATATAGCCGGAGGAGCCGACGATGGCGTACAGCTCGCCGTACTCGCATTCGGCGAAATGGGTGGCCCGTTTCGACACCTTCTCGAAACCCACCAGAATCTCAAATGGCCGGTCGGCCAGCCAGCCGAACTCCTGGATGGAGAAGCTGGTGATGAGATTGCCGAAGCGGTCAGCCCGCAGAACGGTGCCGCTCCACTGGCGCTTCGAGATGCGCTGGTTGGTCCCGAGGTTCAGCCGCAGAGCGTCCTTGACGAGCTTGCCCAGTTTGGCCGGCGCCATGCCGACGGCCAGATGCGCCGCGCAGGGGGCAAAGATGTCCCGCCCGTGGAAGGTGGCGCTGACAGGTTTCAGAAACAGCTTTTCGTTGCCCAGCAGGCGCGCCTTCGCCCCGCTTTGGCCCAGGGCGTAGGTGAACACGCCGTTGTCCGGGCCCACCAGATAGTGGCCGCCGGCTTCAATCAGCAGCGGCCGCCTCGTGCTGCCGACGCCCGGGTCGACCACGACCACATGGATAGTCTTTTTCGGGAACCACCGGCGCGCCTGTTCGAAGACGAACGCCGCCTCGCTGACGTCATAAGGCGGCAGCTCATGCGTCAAGTCCACGATCGTGGCTTTGGGGCAAATGGAGAGCAGCACGCCCTTCATCGCACCGACGTAGGAGTCGGTGGTACCAAAGTCGGTCGTCAGGGTGATGATCGGCATTTAGAGGAACAGCTCCTGCACGCAGCCGCGCACATCCATTTCGAACTCGATGGTTTCAATGGGAGGCCGGGAGTAGTGCCAGGTTACCCCGTGGATGCCGCCCTTGGCCATGGGCCGCACGATCTGTTCGGCGAGCAGGTGCCACACGGGA
The DNA here is from genome assembly GCA_027485675.1 of Terriglobales bacterium. Taxonomy (GTDB): domain Bacteria; phylum Acidobacteriota; class Terriglobia; order Bryobacterales; family Bryobacteraceae. The sequence goes on from JAIXQP010000040.1 coordinate 69,871, forward strand.
TGCACGGTGTACACTTCGGCCACATTGACGAGGTCCCAGTTGACGCCGAGCCCATGCAGGCGGCCCGTCATGAGCCCCATGACGAATTCGGCCTTCACGCGCAACGCCTCGGCGGAGAGCTCACCGCGCCGGACCACGTCGTGCGGGTCCAGCGAGCCTTCCGGCAGTTCGCCGGCGCCGGCCACGATGAAGGTCTTGCGGCTCACCTTCGAGGGCACGGTGTAGCCGAAGCCATAGAGGCTCGGCTCGGAGGGCGCGCCAATTTCGGGGGCGATGTTCGTCCGGGCCACCGGATTCATGTCTCCTAGGAACAGTCCCCAGTTCTTGAGCACGGTGACATAGCCGCCATTGAACTCGTTGAAGCCCTGAAAGGTGAAGGGGCGCGGCGAGCGCAGCTCCATTGAGCAGAGGGCGTGGAGCGGCCGGTTGATGGCGGCCAGATGCGCTTTCACCCGCTCAAATCCTTGGGCGAGCGGCACGGGCTGATGGAAGCGGGCGTGCACCACTTCGTAACCGTCGGCGGCGACGGCGCCGCCCGAATATGGCGCGATACCGCGGATGAAGGAGTAGTTGCCCTTAGGGTTGGCGACAAGCATGACCGCTATTCTATCGGTCCGTGATACCGTGAGGGGGATTGGCCAATCCGGTTGTCACCCTAATTCTGCTCTGGGCGATTTCGCTCGGGGTGATCGGTATTCTGCAGGCTTGCGGCGCCGGGGTAAGCTTTCGAATTGCGCCGTTAGGGGAAGACTTCAACTGGGTGTACTTTCTGCAGCGCCATGCGGAGTATCCGGCCGCGCGGGCGTTCTGGGACCACGATGCGCGGAATCCGTTGGCTCCGTGGTGGTATCTGGCGGTGAAGCCGCTGGTGATCGATACGGCCTACGGGTTATTCGCGATCCGCAAAGTCGTGGACCTGCTCTGCGGCTTGTCGGTCTATGCGCTCGTGTCGACGCTGGGGGGCGCGGCGTACCGGAAGGCGGCGATCTCGGCCGGGGCGTTGGCCATCTTGTGGAGCGCATCGGGCATCGTGGGGCAGATCAACTGGACGATGTTAGTGGCGGCATCGGCATCCTTGCTGGCCGTGGCGGTCTATGTGCGCTATCTCAACAGTGGGCGAAGCGAAGGCGCGTGGGTGGCCGGGAGTCTGTTTCTCTATTTCGTTGCCCTTTCCACTTACTCTCTCCAAGCTTCGGCCTTGTTAGCGATCGCCGGATTGGGAACGGTTCGCTACGGTTGGCGAAAGGGATGCGCCGACGCCGTGCCTTTTGCCGGCGTGTTCGCGGTGTTTGGCCTGATCTGGGCTACGGTAGGCTACGTGCCGGCGGACACCCTGCGCCTTGACGGTTCGGCGCCGCTCCGGCTGGTGCAGTCGCTGGCGGGGTGGTTTTGGGATCCCGTCTACGGGCATCTGATTCATGAACTTGGGCGGGACTACGTGCCGGAATTGGTGGTATGCCTTGGCGCCGGGGTGTTCCTCGGCGTGGTGTTCCATCGGATCTGCGGCGAGCCGGGAGAAACGGGGGACGATCGGCGCCTCGCCCTGGAACTGGCCATCGCGGCTTTCGGGATTGGCGCGGCAACGCTGGCGTTGGAGATGACAAGCGCGTTGTGGGTGCCCGGGACACGGGCGCCGATGATTCAGCAGGTTGTGGCGCCGACGCTGGTGGCCGGCGCGTTGCTTTTGCTGCCGGCGCGGTGGGCACGGGGCTTCCGGCTGGCCGCCTTTGCCGCCGTAGCGTTTCTCGCCATGGCGGCAAACGCCCGGCAGACGCGGTGGACGGGGGACCTCGAGCGGATCGCCTCCGGCTTGCGGGCAGCCGTACCGAAAATCACGTCGCCGACCATGTTCATACTCACCCAGCCCGCGCTCGGCTTGTCCCCCTACAACAGCGACGTCTTTGTGAAGAATCTCTACCGGTCGAACGAGGTCAACCTCAAGATCTTCTCGCCCGGAAGGCAGGGAGCCGGATTTCCTCCTTACGCCGACCTCACGTTTGGTGCGGACGAAAAGGGGCTATGGGCCGAGAACACGATGGGGCATCGGGGATTTATCTTGCGCAAGGCCCACGAGTGGGTGCCTTACAGCCAGGTCATTTTGATGCGTTACGACGAGACCGGAGTGCGCCGGGTGAGTGTCTTGCGGAAAGAGGAGACCGAGGACTACCAGGTGCGATTCGACCGCACGAAGCCGCTCTACGCCGGCGAACGGAAACCGGGGCCGCCGGTGGCTTTAGCGCGCTGGGAACTCCAGGGCGCCAAGCCGCCGAAAGACGGCGTGCTCGAACTCCGCGGCCAGCCCGTCGGCATCGCCCAGCACCCGGTCGCCCTCCAGGCCGATTCCGACTACGTCGTCGAGTTCGAGCTGCGCGGCGAAGGCGATACCCGCGCCTTCTATGCCGACCTTTATGGCGAGGGCTACGATGCCGCCGAGCAGGACCACATGATCAGCGAACCGCCCGGCCGCGAATTCCATTGGCTTCGTTTCGTAATTTCCTCCGGCGCGGCGCCCCCTCCCCCAACCTGGCTGCGCCTCGTGAATCCGTCGCCCGGCACGGTGTGGGTGCGTTCGGCGCGAATTTCCCGCCTTGATACCATGGAAGTTGGCCTACTTCGACCATAATGCGACAACCCCCGTAGCGCCCGACGTGCTGGCGGCCATGCTGCCCGCGCTGACTGAAGCCTGCGGCAACCCGTCGAGCATCCATCGCGATGGCCAGCGGGCCCGCCAGATGGTGGAAACCGCGCGGCGGCAGTTGGCGGTGCGCCTGGGCTGCTCGCCGAAAGAGATCGTGTTTACAAGCGGAGGCACGGAGGCCAACAACCTCGCGCTCTCCCTGCCGGCGCGGCACGTGGTCACTAGCGCCATCGAGCATCCGGCCGTCGCGCAGACGCTAGGCCGCCGGGATGCCATCACTGTCGTAGCGCCCAATCGCGACGGCCTGATCACCCCGGAGCTGCTGCGCGCGGCCATGCGGCCGGAGACGGACCTGGTCTCTGTCATGCACGCCAACAATGAGTTCGGCACGGTGCAGCCGCTGGCTGCTTTGGCCGCCGTGGCGCATGAGTTTGGCGCCCTGTTCCATTCGGACGGCGTGCAGGCGCCGGGGCGGATGGCCGTCGATGTCGCGGCGTTGGGCGTGGATCTCTATTCCGTCAGCGGCCATAAGATGTACGGCCCGAAGGGCGTGGGCGCGCTGTACGTCCGCAAGGGCGTCGAACTGGCGCCGCAACTGTTCGGCGGCCGGCATGAAAGCGGCCGGCGGGCCGGAACGGAGAACGTGCCGGGCATCGTGGCGCTGGGTGCGGCGGCGGCGCGGCCCTTGACCGACACGGCGGAGCTGCGAGACCGTCTCGAAGCGGGCATTCTGGCCGCGGTGCCGGAGGCGGTGGTGCAGGGCGCGGGCGCCCCCCGGCTGCCCAATACGGCGAACATTCGCTTTGCCGGCCTCGAAGGCGAAGCGCTGGTGATCGCGCTCGACCTGCGCGGCTTTTCGGTCTCCTCCGGCGCGGCCTGTTCGTCGGGCGCCGTGGAGCCCTCCCCGGCGCTGCTGGCGCTGGGCCTGACGAAAACGGAGGCCAAAAGCTGCATCCGATTTTCGCTGGGTGAATCGAATACCCTGGATGAGGTAGAGGCGTTGATTGCGGCCGTGAGCGCCGCGGTGGCGCATCTGCGGAAGCTTTCCCCCACTTATGTCTAATGGATTGATTGCGGTCGCCATGTCCGGCGGCGTGGATTCGTCGGCCGTTGCCGCGCTGCTCAAGCGCGAGGGGCGGAACATTGTGGGCATGACGATGCAGCTCTGGAACCAGCGGCGGCTGCCGGAACTGGCGGCGGAGAGCGCCTCCGGCCGCTGCTGTTCGATCGATGACGTCTATGACGCACGATACGTCTCGCAGTATCTGGGCATCCCCTATTACGTCGTGAACTTCGAGGATCAGTTCGAACAGCACGTGGTACGGCCCTTCGTCGACGACTATCTGCAGGGCCGGACGCCCATCCCCTGCACGCTGTGCAATAACTTCATCAAGTTCGAGACGTTTCTTGAGATGGCGGCCGGCATCGGCGCCGAGAAGATCGCCACCGGCCATTATGCCCGGGTCTCCTACGACGAAGCCTCCGGACGGTATCAACTGCGGCGCGCCGTTGATGGAACAAAAGACCAGACCTATTTCCTGCTCGGCCTCACGCAGGCCCAATTGGCCAAGACGCTCTTCCCGCTCGGCGAGATGCTGAAGACCGAGACCCGGGAGTTGGCGCGGGAGGCCGGCTTGCCGGTGGCCGAGAAGCAGGATTCCCAAGAGATCTGTTTCGTGCCGAACGGCGACTATGCGGCCTTCATCGCGGCCTACGCCAGGGAGCAGGGCATCGCCGTGCCGGAGGGCGGCGGCGAAATTGTGACGCAAACCGGCCAGGTGGTCGGCCGGCACGCCGGTTTCCATAACTACACCGTGGGCCAGCGGCGCGGGCTGGGGGTGGCGGCGGCCGAGCCGTTGTATGTCATCGCCACCGAACCGGCCGCCAACCGCGTGAAGGTGGGCGGTCCCGAGGATCTGTTGACCACGCGGATGACGGTCCGCGACATGAACTGGATCTCGATTGCCGAGCCGGCTGAACCCATCCGGGCGCAGGTGCGCATCCGGAACCGGCACGTTCCGGCGCCGGCGACGCTGCGCGTGGTAGAGGGCCGGGTGGAGGTCGACTTCGACCAGCCGCAGCGCGCCGTCACCCCGGGCCAGGGGGCCGCTGTCTATGACGGCGACCTGGTGCTGGGAGGCGGGTGGATTGCGTAGCGAGCGGCGAAACCGGCTGGAGTACTGGTTAGTCCGCCTGATTCTCGCCACGGTGAGTTACGGGCCTACGCGGTTTCTCGGGCCGGTGTACGCGAAACTGCTGGATCTGGCGGTTCCCAAGTTACGGCGCGTGGCGCGGCGGAACTGCGAACTGACGGGGATGGATCCGCGCCTCATCGACGGCGTGTTTCGTTCCATTGGACGCATGCTGGTGTGCTTTGCGCGGTTCCCGCGCATCAACCAGGAAAACGTGCGGGAGTGGATTCGGTACGAAGGTTTTGAGCACTACGAAGCGGCCAAGGCGAAAGGCAAGGGGGTGCTGTTCGCCACCCTGCACCTGGGCAATTGGGAGCTCTCCGCCTACGCCCATGCGTTGCTTACCGAGCCGATGCACATCATTGTGCGGCCGCTCGATAATCCGTTGCTCGACGCCCTCGTGCGCAAGCGGCGCACGGGGAGCGGGAACATCGTCTTCGGGAAGTCGGATGGCATCCGGCCGATCTACCGCGCGCTTGAGGCCAATCAGCCGGTTGGCATTCTGGTGGATCAGAATGTGGGTCTCGACGACGGCCTGTTCGTGAACTTCTTTGGCCGGAAGGCGTGCGTGAGTCCGACCTTCGCCAAGCTGGCGGCGCGGACCGGCGCGACGGTGATCCCGGGTTACGCGGTGTGGTCCAACGAAGAGCGGAAATATATTCTGCGGTTTGACCCACCGGTGGGGATCACTGGAAACGTTCTGGTGGACACGCAGCGGATTCAGAATGCGCTCGAGCGGGCGATCCGGGCTTATCCGGACCAATGGCTCTGGATTCATCGGCGCTGGAAGACGCGGCCGCCGGGGGAATCCCCCATATATGAGGGGGCTGCAGAGGGGTAAGGGGGTAACCCTCAGAGGGTATTAGGGCAAACTTTTTCTTTACTGGTTCTGGTAGTCCTGTTACTCTCAGAGCAACCGATGCTGTCCCGACTGGCCCTATCTCTAACCCTTCTGTGTGGCCTTCTGCAAGCGCAACAGGTCACGATCACAGTGTCGCCCACTACGGCGACGCTTCGCGTCAACGAGACCCGTAGCTTTTCGGCTACCGTAAGAAACACAACGAATACTGCCGTCCACTGGACGGCGACGGCTGGAACCATCACCGCGGGGGGGCAGTTCACGGCGCCGTCGGCGATCCCCGCCGGTGGCACGGTAACGGTGCGGGCGACCTCGGTGGCCGATCAGACGAAGTCCGCCACGGCGATGGTGACGATCCAGAACGCCCGTCCGACGATTACTTCCCTCGCTCCGTCGGCGGTGAACACAGGCCTCGCCTATACCCTGCGGATCATCGGGACCAACTTCCTGCCCACGAGCACGGTAACGCTCGAAGGGAGACCGGCGACTCCGCGGTTTCTCAGTTCGACGGAGCTGGAGGTTTCGGCCGTGGCCGAGAATGCAGCGGGTAACTCGATTGACGTGATCGTCTCGAATCCCGATCCTGGCGCGTCGGCTAGTAATACGCGGGGCCTGACGGTCAATGCCCCGGTAAGGGTAACGATCTCGCCTACCTCCACGACAATCCGGGGCGGCGCCACAGCGAAATTCAACGCGTTTGTCTCGAATACCTCAGTGACGACCGTGGATTGGTTCGTCAATGAGATTCCCGGTGGAAACGCCATTGTGGGAACCGTGGATTCGACGGGCCTCTATACGGCGCCTGGCGCGCCGCCCTCCGGGCGAGTGGAGGTGAAGGCGGTCAGCCGCCACGACGCTCGCGGCTTTGCGGTGGCGACCGTGACGCTGCAAAATCCAATCCCCGTGCTGAGCAGCGTAACGCCGACGTCGGCCAAAACGGGAACCCCGGCGGCGCCCCTCGTGCAACTTTCTCCGCTGAATCCGACCCTGTCCGTAGCGCCGCAGAGCGGCAACACGACCACGTTCACCTTAACCGGATCTTTGTTTACGCCGACTTCGAAGGTGTTTCTCGGCGCGCTCGAACTCCCGGTGACGTTCGTAAACGGCGGCCAGTTGCGGGCGACGGCGATCTTGACGCCTGTCGTCGGGCAGTTGACGACCCTGCGGGTGGTGAACCCGGCGCCCGGCGGCGGTGAGTCAGCCCGGTTGGTGGTGCGAGTGGAGAACGCCCAGGAGTTAATGAGTTACGGGACGGCGGTGCGCTTGCTGGAGCAGGCGGGTTTTGGGGCCGATCCGGCGGCCATCGCCAAGGTGCAGGCCATGGGCCGCGGCGCCTGGCTGGCCTCCCAGTTCCAGGCGCCGGTGACGCCTCTGCCGGATGCGCTGCCTCCGACTGGGGGCGGCTCGCAGGAAGGCATGGGGCGACTGCAGACCACGTGGATTACCAACGCGCTCACCGCGCCAGACCAGCTTCGCCACCGGGTAGCCTTTGCGCTGCATTCGATTCTGGTGGTTTCGGCCCTCGACCTCCCGGAGCACCGGCAGTATGTGCCTTACCTCCGGATTCTGCATGAAGGGGCTTTCGGGAACTACCGGCAGTTACTCGAGCGGATCACGTTGAATCCCGCGATGGGGCGCTATTTGAACATGCTCAATAACGCTAAGGCGAACCCCGCGCGAAACACCGTTGCCAATGAGAACTACGCCCGGGAATTGATGCAGCTGTTCACCATCGGTCTCGTGGAACTGAACCCGAACGGAACCCCGAAGACGGGCAATCCGGCGAGTTACGACGAATCGCATGTCTCGGAACTCGCCAAGGTGTTTACCGGCTGGACTTCGGCCCCGATGAACGGGGAGGCGCCCCGCTTCCGGGCGCCGGACAACTGGGCGGAACCCATGATTCCGATTGAAGCGGAACACGATACGACCGCCAAGGCGATCTTGCCCGGCGTCACCCTGCCGGCCGGCCAGATGGCGCGGCAGGATCTGGCGGCGGCTTTGGATGCGATCTTTAATCATCCCAACGTGGGACCGTTCGTCTCCTACCGGCTGATTCAGCGGCTGGTGACCTCGAACCCTTCGCCGGCCTACGTCGAGCGGGTGGCGCGGGTGTTTAACAGCAACAGCCGGGGCGTCCGCGGCGATTTGAAAGAGGTGGTGGAGGCGATTTTGACCGACTCCGAAGCGGGTACGGGCCCCGGGGCATATACGGAGATGAGCGCCGACCAAGGGTCGTTGCGCGAACCGCTGGCGCTGACCTTGAACCTGATCCGCGCGCTCGACATGCGGTCCAACGGAGGACTGGCCAGCACCATCAATGGTGTGGGGCAAAACCTGTTCCACCCCGGCAGCGTCTTCAGCTACTTCTCGCCGTTTTCAAGGCCAGGACCGGAGTTTCAAGCCCTGAACGCCACGACGGCGATGAACGCGGTGAACCTGATCTACCGGCTGGCGAGCAACGGATTGGGCAACGCCGCGGTGCTCGATCTCAATCCCTGGGATCAGTTGGCGACAAACCCGGACGCCCTGATTTCGGCGGCGGCGAACGCCCTGAATCGCGGGTTGTTGTCCAGTAACGCCCGAGCGATTATCCTGCAAGCGGTTAATGCGCAGACGAGCAACCGGATGAAGGCCATTACGGCGCTGTATCTGGTCGGTTCCTCTCCGCAGGTCCTGGTGAAACGGTAAACAAGGAAACAATATGGCACTCTCTTCAGCACGTCGACATGCCGGTTTGCTTGCCAATCGCCGGGCTTTCCTGCGGTTTGGCTGCCAGGCGGTAACTGGCTTGGGCGCCGCCGGAGCGCTGGGGCAGCTAGGCGGAATCAACGCCCTGGCCCAAACAGCGAACACCGGCTACAAAGCGCTGGTATGCATCTTTTTGTTCGGGGGCAGCGATGCGAATGACATGCTGATTCCCACCGACGACGCCGGCTACGCCGCCTATTCCGGCGTCCGGCGAAACATCGCGATTCCGCGGGCGAACCTGCTGCAGGCTACGAGCCAGGGCAGTTCGACTTACGGGCTTCCTCCCTCCATGCCGGGCCTGCATACGCTGTTCCAGACCGGCAAAGCGGCCGTTGTGTCCAACGTCGGCATGCTGGTGCGGCCGCTCACGCGAGCGCAGTACCGGGCCAATCAGCAGCCCGTGCCGAGCAATCTGTTCTCTCACTCCGACCAGCAGCAGCAGTGGCAAACGGCCACGCCGGTCGGCATCTCGCAGTCCGGGTGGGCCGGACGGATCGCCGACCAGGTCCTGCCGCTGAACACTCCCTCGCTATTTCCGGCCGCGGTTTCCGTGAATGGCAACTCCATCTTCCTGGTGGGCCAGCAGACCCAACCCTCGCAGATCGCCTCGCCAAACATCAACGTCAACGGTCAGCAGAACCGGCCGGGTGACCTTGAGCGGCTGAACGCGCTCCAGCAGATCCTTACCCTGTCGAGCGGAGTGACCCTGGTGCAAGCCGCCGGAAGCCGCATTAACGACTCGCTCGTCGTCCTGCGGCAGGCCAACGACGCCTTTGCCACGTTGCCGAACCTGACCACGCCGTTCCCGACGACCTCCATCGGCAACCAGCTCCGCCAGATCGTCCGTCTGATTCAGATTCGTGGGGCGGTGGGCTTGCAGCGGCAGATCTTCTTCTGCTCGCAGGGCGGCTACGATACGCATGAGGACCAGCCGAACCGGCAGCCGCAGCTCCTGGCCGACCTGAGCGCGGCCATGCTCGCCTTCAATCTGGCGATGGATGAGTTAGGACTCGCCAATCAGGTGACCCTGTTCACCGAGTCCGAATTCAGCCGCACCTTCCAACCCAACGCCAGCAACGGTACCGACCACGCCTGGGGCGGCCATCAGTTCGTGACCGGCGGAGCGGTGCAAAGCGGCTTCTATGGCACCTATCCGAGTATGATCCTGAATGGCTCCGACGATTCGGGCAGCCGCGGCAACTGGATTCCGTCCATCTCGCTCGACCAGTACGGCGCGACGCTGGCTAAATGGTTCGGCGTACCGGAGAGCGGGTTGGCGACGGTTTTCCCCAATCTGGCGAATTTCCCGACGGCGGATCTCGGCTTCTTCAAAACCTAAGCTTCAAGCCAGCTCCGCATCTGCGCGCGTGGGACCACCCCGGCCTGCTGGCGGACCACCTGGCCGTTGCGGAAGACGATGAAGTTGGGAATCGATTGGATCCGGTACCGCGCGGCCAACGCCGGCTGCGCCTCCGTATCCACCTTGAGCACGATGGCGCGGCCCTCCATCTCGGCGGCGAGCTTCTCTACTTCGGGAGCCGCCATGAGACAGGGCCCGCACCAAGAGGCCCAGAAATCGACGAGCACGGGGACCTCGGCGGCGCTGAGGATTTCGGCGAAGGCTTCGGCATCGACGGGCAGCGCCTTGGCCAACGCCGGCAGGGCCGATTTGCATTTGCCGCAGCGCCCGCGATGGGCCAGGTGGGCCGCGGGAATCCGGTTGCCGGCGCCACATTGGCCGCAGGGGATGATGTGAGAGTAGGCCATGATGGCCCTATCTTATAGCGCCGGCCGGCTGACAGGTATCGGCCATGGTCCGCGCTTCGGCCACGGCGGGGTTGGAGTTGTAGCGGGTCTCGGCCTCGGTACGCAACACCTTGGCGTCGGAGATCAGGGCCGCCACGTCGTCTTCCGTGACGAAGCGATACTGGTGCGGCGGCGGGTTCTTTCCCACCATCGTCATTAACGCTTCCATCTGGTGGTACCCGTTCTCGACAACCTGCTGCCACCACGGTTCGCCGGGCAGAGCGGGCTTGGCGTGGGGATGGCGCAGGAAGCATTCGAGCAGTTCGAGCCAGTCGATGTAGTGTCGGGTGTCGAGCGTATTGTAGACCCCGGCATCCCCCGCGAAGGTGCGGGCGGCGTTGATGGGTTCGACGCGACCCCACCGGGTCAAGGCGTGGATCACGTACCAGTGGATGGCCTTGGCTAAGGACTTGGCGAGGTTGTAGATGCGGTCCAGATCTTCGCGGCCTTCGTCCTCCCAAGCGTAGTCCTTGGCAAGCAGGGAGTGGCTGCCGACGCGGGTACGGCCAAGGTAATTGTCGATAATTTGGCGGAGACGGTTGGTCGCAGGGCGGGTCAGAAACTCGACGACCCCGCCGACGGCGATGCCCAGCATCTTGCGAATCCACTCGGTTGGCTTGGCGAGTTGCTCGGTGAATTGGTGGATCCGTTCGACGGCGGTATACAAACTAATCGCAGAGTCCGGCGCGCGAACGCAGAACTGCGCCGCGGCGTTCAGGAACTCGTCGCGCACCTCCGAGGGGCACCGCTCCAGCAGGTCCGTGGCCGCTTCCCGCACGTCGGGATCGCCCTTACTCGCAGTTTCGAGTAAAGCCTCCCGCGCGATCTGGATAGCCTGTTCGCGGGTTACCGACCGTTGCAGCCTGGTCTTCTCGTGGATCGTGACCACGACGTGATGGAGCAGCTTCCGCCAGCCCTCGGCCACGTCACCGCCCCCACCCTCGCCCCCAAACACCTCCTCCCATACGTGACGCAGACTGAAGAGCGTATCGGTGGAATCGAAGTAGCCGGTAACGACGTGGCGTTCCGGCGAGCGGTTGGGTAGCCCCTTGCCGTCGAAGCGGTTCAGGCGCTTCTGCACGATCTCCCAAGAAGATTCGATGACTATGCCGTCCAACAGTCCAGGCTTTTCGGGCAGATAGGCCGCTCCGCCCGGCCATCCGTGCAGCGCCTGTTCGAGGTAGTTGGAGTGGACGAAGTAGTCTTCGACAGCGTGAATGGCATGGCCGAGTCTGGCGAGATACGTGTTCCATTCGACATCGGTATCGGAAACGGCATGGCGGTGGGAGAAGGTCTTCCGGGCCCAACGGAGGTCGATTTCCGCCAAGAGGCCGGCGATGATCTTGATGTCGTCCACCAGATACTGATACTGGTGGGGCGAGAGAGACGATGCACCCGTGCCTTTGCCGGTGGGGGTGTTGGTGCCCGGGGCCACGCGGCCGGAATAGCCGCCGCAAGCCTTGGGGTCTTCGGGGGAGCGATCGACGTGCTCGTGCGGAAAATACTGGGTGTAGCAGGAGTTGACGATGGACCGGAAGGACGCGTAGTCCATGCGCGCGGGTTCTTTCGGGCTGTTGGGATGGACGAACTTGCGATAGCCCAACACGAAAAACGTGCTGCGCGCGGCGCTCGCCAGGGGGCTGGCGTCCGCCGTGCCGGCGAGGGTAGCGATCGCCTCATCGATGTCACAGCGCGTCTGGTTGAGTCCATTGCGCAGTTGGTTCAGTTGCAGTTGCGTGATGTCCGGCAGAGAGGTGGACCACCTTTCTACTTCGAGAATCAGACCGCACATCAGGTCGCGCAAACCGAGCCGCATTAGCGAGACCGCCACCGGGTCCACCGTCTGCGAGACGTCCGTCAGCCAGTTCCCCAAATAGAAGGCGCCGAGCCGCAGTTGCGCGTAGGGCACCTGGCTGATCGCCGCCTGAATCTGCTCGCCGCCAAGCGCGGCGCACTCCTCATGACCCTTGGTATCCATCGAATCTCCCTACGAGCCGTGCAACGCCTTCAATTTCGCTTTGGTATCGCCATCGGCTTCTCCGGTGATGGGCAAACCGTGCGTCGCCTGGAACTGGCGGAGCCCCTGGGCGCGGACGGCCGGGTCCGAGGGGTCGGCGTTCGGCGGCAGGACACCCAGATTACTGAGCCGTTGCGAGACGCCCGTGTCGCTGTCGAGGGGATCGAGATGGCCCAGTTGCAGCGGATAGGTCATCTGGTTATCGCCCTGGCCGATGATCAGTTCGCCCCGGCGGGCTTTCGGCGGCAAATACTCGGTGACGAAGCCGTCGCCATCGGTGGCGCCCGAGCGGATCACCCCATCGATGTTTAGCGTGTACGGCTCGCCGGCGCGGGGCTGGCCATCGCGGAGGAACTGCAGCCGGAGCTTAGCTGGGCTGCCGAGCCGGACGAACTTGTGGGTCTGGTCCGTCGGCCGATCCAGGTTTTTCAACTTCTTATCCGGCAGATGGAGCGGGTCGCCCGGGGCGATCACGGCCGGCGACTTGCGGAGTTGGCGCAGAGCGTTGTTGGCAGCGTCCTTCCAGATGGTCTCCCAGTGATAGCCATACTCCTCCGCAATACTGAACAGGCAATCACCGGGCTGAACGGTGTGAGATTCCGACACCCTCAGAGACGCGAGAAGCGGCGGCGAATTGGCTCAGCACGGAGAAGAAAATTTCTGGGATATGCTAGCCGGGTCTATGAAAATGAATTTTCTTTGCGTTTCCCTGCTGACCGCCGCGCTGTGGGCGCAGGACCGGCCCATCCCTCCGCCGGGCGTAGCCGTCTCCGAAGCCGACCAGAAAGAGCTCAAGGCGGGCATCGAACGGCTCTCCGGCCTCATCGCCGGCCTTGGGAACCACGCCCTGCTGCCGGACGTGATCATCTTCCGCGATGCGGCCCGCTTTGCGCTCGAAAACAACGAGTTCTTCCGCCCCGATGAGCCGGCCAAAGCGAAGGCGCTGCTGGCCGAAGGCGTCAACCGCGCCGAAGCGCTGCGCAACGGCGAAGCGCCGTGGACGCGGGCGACGGGGCTGGTGGTGCGCGGCTATGTTTCGAAACTCGATGGCTCCGTGCAGCCCTATGGCCTCGTCGTTCCGCCGTCCTACGACCCCCGTCTGCCGCGCAGTTGGCGGCTCGACGCCTGGTTCCACGGCCGCGCCGAACAGTTGAGCGAAGTGAATTTTCTATCGGAACGCATGAGCCGCCCCGGCGAGTTTACGCCGCGCGATGCCATCGTGCTGCACCTCTACGGCCGCTACTGCAACGCGAATAAGTTCGCGGGCGAAATCGACCTGTTTGAAGCCTTGGACGCCGTGAAGAAGCAGTACCGGATTGACGACAACCGCATCGTGATGCGCGGCTTTTCGATGGGCGGCGCCGCGGCCTGGCATATCGGAGCGCACTACGCCGGCCTGTGGGCCGCTGTGGCGCCGGGAGCCGGATTCAGCGAAAGCCGCGAGTTTTTGAAGCTCAAAGAGATGCCGCCCGTGTGGGAGCAGAAGCTGTGGCGGATGTACGACGCCACGGACTACGCGGCCAATTTTGTCAACGTGCCGCTGGTGGCGTACAGCGGCGAAATCGACGGTCAGAAGCAGGCCGCCGACCTGATGGCGAAGTACCTCGAAAAAGAGGGCATTCCGATGACCCACATCATCGGGCCGCAGACCGGCCACCGCTACCATCCGGGCGCGCGCGAGGAGTTAAATCAGAAGCTCGATGCCATCGCGGCCCGGGGGCGGGAAGCCTATCCCCGGCGGGTTCGTTTCGTCACCTACACGCTGCGCTACAACCGGATGAAGTGGGTGACCGTGGATGGCCTGGCGCAGCACTGGGAGAAGGGCTCGGTGGACGCGATGATTGCCGGCGCGGGCGTGGACGTGAAGACCGCGGGCGTCACCGGCCTGACGCTCGAGTTCGGCCCCGGCGGCGCGCCGGTGGAACTGGTGGGCCGTACCGCGGTGACGATTGACGGCAAGAAGATCGACGTCACCGGCCCGGCCAGCGACCGGAGTTGGAAGGTGAGCTTCGTAAAGCAGGGCGGACAGTGGGCGGCCGGCACGGCGACCGGGTTGCGGAAGGCGCACGGGTTGCAGGGGCCGATCGATGACGCGTTTATGGATAGCTTCCTGATCGTCACCGGGTCCGGCAAGAGCAGCGAGCGGATTGAGGCGGAGCAGGCACGGGCCATCAAAGAGTGGCGCCGGCAGTTCCGGGGCGAACCGCGCGTGAAGAGAGATAGCGAGGTGACCGAGGCCGACCTGGCCGCGCACCACATCGTGGTTTGGGGGACGCCGGCGACAAACTCGCTGCTCGGCAAGATCGCCGACCGGCTGCCCGTGCAATGGGCCGGCGACCAGGTGAAGGTGGGGACGGCGACCTACGCCGCCGCCACCCACTATCCCGCCTTCGTCTATCCCAATCCGTTGAACCCGGCCCGCTACGTGGTCGTCAACTCCGGCTTCACGTTCCGCGAGTTCGACTATCTGAACAACGCCCGGCAGATTGCGAAGCTGCCAGATTGGGCCGTGATCGATACGACGACCCCGGCCGATGGCAAGTATCCCGGCAAGATAGTTTCCGCCGGGTTTTTCGATGAGCAGTGGAAGCTCACTCCCGGATTGCCACGGTAACGCCCGGCTGGCTGCTGGCGGCGCCTACCCGGATGGTGACGGGTTGGGCGCCGGCCGGGGTGCCGGCCGGGACGCGGATATTGACCTGCACGAGGCCGATGGTCAAGCCGGCGGAGGGCCCGGCGTAGAGGACTTCGGCGGGCCGGCCGGCCACCGTCGCCTGCACCGGTCCCGGTCCGTCGCCGGTGCCGTAGAGCACGACAATTTCGCCGGGGCGGGCCGCGTTGGCGGCGCTATTGAGCGAAGCGTCCTGATTCAGAATCGCCCCGGGCCCCGAGCCCGAGGCATTGGCCGTGAACAGGGCCGGCTGCGCGGGCACCACCGGGATCACCATCGGTGGGCGATCGTCCACCGTCAGCACGGTCGAGTTCCGCACCCCGGCCGGAACCACGACGGCGGCTTGCGTCGGAGTGCTATAGAGCACTTCGGCGGGGATGCCATCAAAGCGGAAGCGGCTCTGCGCCGTGAATCCACTGCCGGCCAGAACGGTGATCAACCGCGGGGCGACGGCGCCGGTGGCGTAACTGGCGGCGTTGGCATAGGCGATGGACGGGGGATCGGCGAATCGCGCTACCAGCAGGTCGCCCACGATAGCCCAACCCCCGTCCGCGCCGAAGTACGTCCGTCCAAAGGCGTTGGCGGAGACAGGGAGATCGGCGGAGGCGCTATTACCGGTGACCACGACAGCCCCCGCGGGCGTCACGGCCACGCCGGAAAGCCATTCGTTTCCGGCGCCGCCCAGGTAGGTGCTGAAGGGCAGCCGCTCGCCGGCGGGATCCAGTTGCGCGTAGAAGCCGTCGCCGGTCTGCAGCGGCGAGGTCAGATTGGTGCTGCGGTTCGTCTTCTGCGGGGCGTCGGCGGAGAGCGGGAAATCGGTCGAGAGCGTATGGCCCACAATGTGGACCGTGCCGCCCGCGCCGAGGGCGAGCGAGAGGGCCCGATCGTCCCGCGCGCCGCCGAGCAGCGTGCTGTACACGGGGGCGCCGCCGGACGGATTCAGCTTCACGACGAACGCGTCTCCGGCGGGTAGTCCAGCGTTGCCGCCTTCGCCGCGCCACTCGCGCTGCAGGGCGCGGGTGGTGACCGGGAAGTCGCGGGAGAGCGTATTGCCGGCGATGTAGGCGTGGCCGGTCGAGTCAACCGCAATGGCAAAGCCCGAATCGTCACGCGCGCCGCCAAGGTAAGTGCTATAGAGCAAGTCCGTGCCCGTGGGATTGAGCTTGAAGGCGAAGGCGTCGCCGATGGGGTAAAAGAGCGGGCTGCCGCCCGTTCCGGCGAGTGTGCTGCGCCAGGCGCCGGCCGTGACCGGAAAGTTCGGGCTATTGGTGACGCCGGTGACGTAGGCGTGACCGCCCGAGTCGATGGCGATGCCATGGCCGGTCTCGGAACCGGTGCCGCCCACGAATGTGGAGTAGGCAAGCGCCGCTCCGTCGGGCGTCAGCTTAGCGACGAAGACGTCGTAGCGGATCTGGTCGCTGCCCAGGCGCAGCCGGGCTTGGTAGGCGCCGGGCGAGGTGGGGAAGTTGGAGGAATCAGAGCCGCCCGTGACATAGGCGTGGCCCGCCGCGTCCACCGCCATTGCCACGCAGCCATCCCGTTCGCTGCCGCTGAGGAAGGTAGAGTAGAGCAGCGCCGAGCCGGCCGGGTTGAGCTTGGCGACAAAGCAGTTGGCGGGGTCCTGCTTGCCGGGGTCCATCGGGGCGGGACGGCGTTGCCAGGCGTTGGCCGTGGTGGGCCAGTCGGGGCTGTCGGTGACACCGGTGATGTAGAGATTGCCGGCGGCGTCCGTGGCGACGGCGGCGGCCATTTCCGCGTTGCCGCCGCCAATGTAGGTGGAGGCGAGCAGTCGCGTGCCGGTGGGATCGAACTTTGAGATCAAAACGTTCGACGGGCGGAAGCCCTGCGGATTGGTGACGGTGGCGCCGGGGGTGACCGGATAGACCGGATCCGTGGTAGCGCCCGCGAGAATGAGATTGCCTTGGCTATCCACCGTGCTGCGGCCAGCCACTTCGCCTCCGCGCTGACCGAGATAGGTGAGGTACTCCATGACCGGGTCGATCACCAGCGGCTGGGTCCGGTCGTAGCTGCCCAGGGCGAAGCCCACGGTGCCATCGGCGTGCAGTTGATAACGCGCCGCCACGGGCCGGCGGCCCTGCCGCGCGACGGGCGCCCGCCAGCGCATCCGCGCCTCGCCGGCTTCGAGCAGCAGGCCGTCGCCGTCGGGGCGCAGCCGGTCGACGCCGGCGAAGCGCCAGCGGATGCGTTGGGCGTCCGCACCGGGGGCGAGCCGGAAATCGTGCTCCAGGTGGCCGTCCTTGCGGTAGTAGACGAGGTCGATGCCGGGATAGACGCCGCCGTAGCCGACCTCGCGGTAGGTTGGCACGCCGGTGATCCAGCGGGAGGGGTCGTTGCCCAGCAGGTAGTTGACCTCGCCCTCCGGTTCGAGCAGCGGGGCGCCGGGCGTGGCGCCGTCAAGGGTGAGCCGGATGGTGCGTTGGGCGGGGCGGAGGTCGATCACCGTCTCCTGCGGATTCAGATAGAGGAAGTAGCCGGCGCCCCGGCCGAGTAGGGGATAGCGGGCGTCGGCCTGGCCCTGATTGGCCTCGAAACGGCCTTGGCCGCCGGGCGTGTACCTGGGCGGGATGGGAATTGGACTGAGCGATAGGTTGAGACACTTGTCGACGGCATCGCGCAGCAGTTCCGGCTGGCCGAAGGTGTATTGACACGTGTTGCTCGAAAGAACCAGGCAAAAGGCCAGGGTGACGACGGTGAAGGTGGCACGATTCAGCATGCAAAGGGAAATGGCGGGCGTCGGAAAAACATTACCGGGGGGCGGTAATGTTTTTTCCCCAGCCGCCATACCGGGTATGAAAGCTTGGCTGTTTCTCCTGACGATGCCTCTCTGGGCCGGCGAGTTCATCTCGCCGGATGGGTCCTACCGGTTCGCGATTCCGGAGGGTTGGCGGGCGCGCTACTCGCCTCTAATGACGGTGGTGGAACCGGTGGACGGGGCGGCGGAGCGGATTCTGGTGGGTTCCGGGATTTCGGCCGCGCGGTCGATTCAGGAGCTGGCGCAGCAGGCCGTGGGGATCTCGAACACCATCCTGCCGGGCTTGCGGGTGACGGCCGGGCCGTCATTTTCCGGCGCGGCGGCCGAACAGGAGTATGCCAACGGCATGTTCGTGGCCTGGAACGGCATGCAGTTACAAGGTGAGGTTTATTTTGCCGTGATGGCGGTAGGACGGCCGGAGAAGTTGGCCGAGCTGCAGGGCCGGGGCCGGGCGATTCTGCAGAACGCGCGCTTTCAAGCTCCGCCGCGCAATACGGCCGCCGAGCAGCAGGTGCTGGGCCGGTGGGAGTTGAGTAACTACAAGAGCACGCGGACCGGGGTGCGCGATTCCTCGAGTTACTCGAGTAACTGGACGGTGGTGTTTCTGCCGGGCAACCGCTTTCAATCGACGCAGCAGAACCACTTCGATACCACCTCGCAGGTCTACGGCGGCGGCAGCGTGGGGGCGAACAACGCCGCGACGGGGACCTACCGGATCTATGGCAACTCCCTGGTGGCCGACATCGACGGCATGGGGCGGCAGATCTTTGCCATGGAACCCTACACGCGGGACGGACTGAAACTGAACGGGATGTTGTTTCTGCGGCAGTAGGGGCGCTACGATGCACGAATGGCCGTCTGGATTTTTCTCGCGCTGTTCTGGTGGCAGGATGCCGAACACGCTGAGGCGTTGCACAACGAAGCGTTGCAACTCTATGAGAAGGGTCAGGCGGAGGCTGGCATCGCCGCGGTTTGGCAGTCGCTCGCGCTGCACCGGCAGTTAGGCAAGCCGAACGAACAGGCGGTGAACCTACGCCTGCTGGCGTATATCCACGAAGGCATCGGCGAACGGCAGAAGGCGCTAGGGTTCTACGAACAAGCCCTGACGGTGCTGCGCAAAGCCGGCCTGCGCGAGCTCGAAGCGAGGACGATCCGCGATGTCGGGGTGCTCTATTTCAACCTGAACGAGAACGCCAAGGCCTTCGCCTATCTCGAACGGGCGCTGGCCATGCAGCGAGGGACGGCGAAGCCGGGGGCGCTGGCCTTGACCGTGTTCGGCCTCGGCGAGTTCCGGCGGTACCAGCGGGAGACGGCCAAGGCGCGGCTGCTGCTGGACGAGGCGCTGCAACTGGCGCGCACCGCCGGCGACCGGAAAACCGAGGCCGACGCGCTGAGCTCCCGCGCCATGCTCGACCCGCAGACGGGGCAGGAGGATCTAGCCGCCGCGTTGGTGATCCGGCAGGAGATGAAGGACATCCGCGGGGAGGCATCAACGCGGGTGAAGTTAGGGACTAAGTTACTGGGCCAGGGCGCGGTCGAGGCGGCGCGGGAGGAGTTACAACGGTCGATTGCGTTGTTCAGCGAGGCGAAGTATCGCGGCGGCGAGGCGTTCGCCCGGCAGACTCTGGCCATGTTGGAGCGGCGAGCAGGAAACCTGGAGGCGGCGGCGCGGGAGATGCTCGCCGCGGTGACCCTGGCCGAAGGCTTGCGACAGAAGTTATCGGATCAGGATCTGCGGGCGACTTACATCGGTTATGTGCAGAACCGGTATGAGTTTCTGATTGAGGTCTACCTCGAACTCGACAAGGGCGACCCGCGCCGCGCGTTTGCCATCAGCGAGCGGGCCCGCGCGCGGGCGATTGTCGAAGCGTTGTGGGAAGCCGGGGTGAAAGGCGGGCCGGAGCGGGCCACCTTGACTGCGGAACAGGTGCAGCGCGACGTGCTCGACGCCGAGACGACCCTGGCGGAGTACGCCCTGGGACAAGAGCGGAGCCACTTATTTCTCGTGACCAAAGGGGCCGTGCAGCATCGCCTGTTGCCGGGTCGCGCCACTCTCGAAGCGATGGCCCGCCGGGCGTACGAGGGCTACCGGACTGCCGGCCCCGCGCGTCCGGACGCGGCCGCCCTGGCCAAGGCGCTGCTGCCCGGGGTGACGGCCAAGCGGCTGGTGGTGGTGGCCGATGGCGCGCTGCAGTATCTGCCGTTCGCCGACCTGACGGGGGCCGCGGTAACTCTGGCGCCTTCGGCTTCGGCCGTGGCGGCACAGCGCGGGGCGGCGGCGTTTCGCGGCAAACGCCTGGCCGTCTTCGCCGACCCGGCGGCGCCGCAATTGGCGCGGTTGGCGTTTGCCCGCATGGAGGCCGAACAGGTGTTGGCACTGGTGCCGGCGGCGGAACGCGTCGCCGCCATGGGGGCGGCCGCCACGCCGGAGGCCGTGCGGCAGAACCCGGCGGCCGTGATGCACTTCGCCGCCCACTCCGTGCTCGATACCGACCGGCCCGAGCGGACCGAAATCGTCCTGAGCGGCGGCAGCCTGCGGGTGCGCGATATCTACGGCATGAAGCTGGGCGCGGAGATGGCGGTGCTGAGCGCCTGCCAGACGGCGCTCGGCAAGGAGATGAAGCGCGAAGGCCTGATGAGCCTGACGCGCGCCTTTCAGCAGGCGGGCGTGAAGCGGGTGGTGGCGAGTCTGTGGAAGGTGGACGACCGGGCCACGGCGGAACTAATGAAACATTTCTACACAGAAATGTTTGTAGCCAAACGGCCCGCGGCCGAGGCGCTGCGGGAGGCGCAGCGGCGGCTGGCGGCGAGCCGGCGCTGGGCGCAACCGTTCTATTGGGCGGGGTTCGTGGTGCAGGGAGAGTTCCTCTGACGCCGGAGAGTTTCGCCGACTTCTTGGCCGTGCTGGGCGAGAACGCCGGCGAACGCTACGAGCAGTTGCGGCGCCGGCTGCTGATCTACTTCGGCGCGCAGCGGCACCCGGGCGCCGAGGAGGCCGCCGATGAGACGCTCGACCGGGCGGCCCGCCGGCTGGCGGAGGGCGTGGCGGTGACGACGGTCGAGAGCTTTGTGCTGGGCATTGCGCGCAATGTGGTGCGGGAGGGGTGGAAGAAGCCGAAGGTGGTGGAGTTGGATTGGCGGCGCGTGGCGGCCCCGGAGACGGCGGCGCCGCAGCCGGCGCTTGATTGCCTGGAGCGGTGTTTAGAGCGTCTGGCGCCGGCCAGCCGGAGCTGGGTGGAGCGGTTCTACACGGGCGACGGGGGCGAGAAGATTCGGGCGCGGGCCGCGTTGGCCGCCGAGTTGGGGATTGACACGAACGCCTTGCGGGTGCGGATGCATCGGGTGCGGGGCAAGCTGGAGGCGTGTGTGCGGGCGTGCCTGGCTGGTAATGAAACGGGCGCGGAGGCCATGGAATAGAGTGAGCGAGATTCGACGGTACTTACTCGGACAGCTGGACGCGGCGGAGCGGGAGGCGGTGGAGGCGCGGCTGTTTGGGGACGCGGAGTTTCTCGAGTTGGTCGAGGCGGAGGAGGAGGAACTGATTGATCAATACGTGGCCGGGCGTCTGACGGCGGAGGAGCGGCAGGCGTGGGAGAGCTACCGGGCGGCTCGGCCGGACCTGGTAAGGCGGGAGCCCTTTGCGCGGGCGCTGCGGCAGCGGCAGCGGCGCGGGGTGACCTGGTGGCGCTGGGTGGCGGCCGTGGCGGCGTTGGTGGTGCTGGGCTGGTTCTGGATGCAGCCGCCGCGGGAGACGATTCTGGCCGTGACGCTGACGGCGGGGACGTTACGCGGGTCGGAGAACGCGCAGGTGGTCCGGATTGGCGCCGCGGTGACGGCGCTGGCGGTCGACTTCGGCAACCGGGAGGCGGTGCGTTGGCAGTTGCGCGCGGTGGACGGTGGGCCGGTGGCGGCGGGGGAGCTGCGCGACGGGGTGGCGCGCCTTCCGCGCCTCGCGCCGGGGGACTATGTCGCCACGGTGGCCGATGCCAAGGGAGAAGAGTTGGCCGACTATGTCTTCCGGGTGGTTACCGTAGACTGAACCAGAGCACGGCCAACAAGGCCAGGCAGACCCAAGGAGGCACCGTGCGAGCTGAACCAAGGGAGAGGAGCTGGCCGGCTACTTCTTCCGAGTGGTTACGGAAAATTGAACGAAAGCGCTGCCAACAAGGCCAGGCAGACCCACGGAGTTACAGTGCTCCCGGCGCGCCGGGATGGTGATGCGCAGGCCGGCGGGAGCTGGTGGCTGGTGCCGATTAGAAGGCTAGGCTGAATATGTCTTCCGGATGGTTACCGTCGATTGAACCAGAGCACGGCCAACAAAGCCAGGCAGACTCACGGAGGCACAGTGCGGGCTGAACCAGCCTGCGCGCCAGAATGGTGATGCGCAGGCCGGCGGGGGCTGGTGGCTGAATCCAAGGGAGAGGAGTTGGCCGACTCTGTCTTCCGGGTAGTTACCGTAGATTGAACCAGAGCACGGCCAACAAGGCCAGGCAGACTCA